>CAYLRR010000005.1:0-184271 GCA_964386295.1 uncultured Neisseria sp. | reverse complement strand
TTAAAGATCTATTAATTTTTATCCCTTAATTGGATAAAAGTGTCCGGTATTGAGAGGGCAGATACTACTTATGCAGTAAATTATAAATTAAATTCAAGTTCTGAACAAGGGCTATTTACACTGCAAAAATATTCGCAGCAGGTTTTACCGACAAACCCAGTTACCCCAACTGCCGCATTAGCCAATTATTTAGTGACTTATCAAGCAAGTTATACTGGAGGTAACTATTCAGGTGCAGTTGATAATTTTATGAATTCGCAAGGTGGTTTTGTATATACTGGTAATTGCAAATCTGATTTTGGTGGAGTAACCTGTCCGCTTTCTACAGGGGATAACCTAAGTAATTTACATATTACGGCACAAAGCGACTTTGTACCAACGCCGGCGCCAACACCTGGCCCAACACCGGTTAAAACTAATTCTGGTATGTTCGTTGCTGAATATGGAAACTGGGTAAGTGGAACTATTTATCAACCATTCTGGAGTAATGACGTTAATGCCATGGTTTATCCTGAAGTTAACGACAATGGTCAAACCTATGCTGCTTGTTGGGCAATCGACCCGACAAATAAGTCTATATCACCTTCGCAATCTTATCAAAAGGACTCTCAAGGCGTTTGGAGAAAATTCGATAACAACCAAGCGGCTAACGTTTGTGATGTTCAAGCTGCTAAAGCGCAAGTAATGTCTGCAACAGCAGTAAGATTTTGGTAATTATTTAGACATAGATTGAAACATATAATGCATCAATCTGAAATTGCTAATTCTAGTTAATCTGTAAAAAAAACGGAGCAATTGCTCCGTATTTTTTATTGCCGTTGGGTTAGCAAGGCTGCACCGGTGGTAAAGCCGGCACCAAATGCACAAAGGGCAATCTGTTTTTGCTTTTTATCTTCGGCTAATGCTTCACTAAGCGCGATTGGAATGGTACATGAAGAAGTATTACCATAATTAGCTATATTACTAAACATAATGCCATTTGGTAATTTAAGCCTGTTTTCAACCGCGGTCAGTATCCTTTGATTGGCTTGATGTGGAACCGCAAGGTCTATGCTGCTAACATCTACTTCAGCTTGCTGGCAACATTTATGTATAGCCATAGACATGGTTTTAACCGCAACACTAAATAGTTTTTTACCCTGCATTGTAATACCGGCATTAATATCAGATGGTATATTTAAAATTGTGCCATCTTCGGCATCAGAACCTAAATAGATTTGTTTTAATTCAGCGACACATTCATCAATATGATCTTCCCCACATAAAATAGTTGCAGTTGCAGCATCCGCAAATAAAAAGGCGGTTTCAAAATCGTCAGGCCTAATTCGTCTAGAGAGTGCCTCAGCCGTTAGTAAGAGTACTCTTGAATACGGTCGTGTCCTTAGGAAATCTTGGGCAGTTTGTAATGCATATATATAACCGCTACACGCTGCATTCAAATCATATGCAGGGATATTTCTTTCCCCAAAAGTAGTGCTTAATTCATTTAAAACTAGACATGAAACAGATGGAGACTGTAAGTTTTCAGGGCTACATGTTGCACAAATTACTAAATCAATGTCATGTAAGCCTAGTTTTTGCGCGCTTAGGGCTTCTTTGGCTGCTTCAGTGGCTAAACTTACTATGGTTTCACCCTCAGCAAGGTAGCAACGCTGATGAATCCCTGTCCGTTGAATTATATCCTCATTGGTAAATTCAGGGAATTTAGGTAAAATTTCTTCATTTTTTACAATTCGTGAGCCAGTTTTAAAATATGGTTTTGACATACCAACCAGGCTAGTCTGTTTGCGCGAAGTTTTTTCATATGACAAGCTCTCAGTTGTTTTTGGCTTACGCTTCAAATGTGGGATTTTGGGTTTAATAGCTGCTTTTACAGTTCCCTCGCTGATACGCATTTTTAATAGTGGGTTTCCAACCATGGCTTTTTCGCCTACTTCCACACAGATCTCTTCAATAATTCCTTTGCATGGAGCTAGTATTTCCCCAGCAGATTTACTTGCTTCGACATCAACTAATACATCTCCGGGCATAACCGTTTGGCCAACCGCTACATGGATATCATTAATTTGCACACTCTCATCAGACGGGCTAGTACCAATTACATCTATCGTCAATAATGATTTGTCAGCTTCAGCTTGATCTTCCCAGTTAAGTTCCAGGTCAAGCAATTCAGCCGCAGCTGTTAATATTTTTTCAAATGAGGGTAACACGTCCAGCTGATTAGCAAAATTACAAGGTACATAGGTATCACTACGCGTGACCCTTCGCATTTTAACCGGTTTTTTTGCTTTTTCGGCAACAGTTGCCAAAATATCTCCACCAACTCCGCAAGTTAAGCTATCTTCATGGGTAACGATTAAGTTACCAGTTTTTTCTGCTGAAAGAATGACACTGTGGGCATCATAAGGTTTAATCGTCCTTAAATCAATTACTTCTGCTTCTACACCAACTTGTTCTAATGATTCGGAAACTTGCAAGCATAATGATAATGTATTGCCCCAGCCAACTAAAGTAATATCGCTACCTGATTTAGCTATCCGTGCTTTTCCTACGTTTACCAGCTGTTTATCCACATCTTTAGAAGTTGTATCGTCAACGCTACCATTATTTAAAAGTTTTTTAGGATATAAAAACAAGCTAGGCCGTGGTGACTTGAAAGCAGCATTTAGCATTCCTGCAGCATCACTAGCATTTGACGGCATATAAACATCTAATCCAGGGATATGGGCAAATGTTGCTTCATTAGTTTGCGAATGGAACGGGCCAAGGCCGGGGCGGTATGCACCACAGGCAGCAAAAACAATCACTGGGGCTTGCCAACCACCATTAGTCCGCCAATACATAGTAGCCATTTCGGCCATAATCTGATTATATGAAAGCGGCAAGAAGTCTGCAAACTGAATAAAAGCAACTGGCCGTTTGCCAGCAAGCGCCATTCCTGTAGCAATTCCGGCAATGGTCGATTCACTTAAGGCAGAATTAATTACTCTTCCTGGATATTTAGTTGATAGGCCGCGCGTTATACCAAAAACATCTCCTTTACCGTCTTCAATGTCTTCACCCAATAACACAACATCCTTATTTTGTGCCAGTTGGTGATTAAAAACCCCGCGCATAGCTTCCAGCATCGTTAAGCGCTCGCTTGCGTCAAAATCGCCACGATACTCATGTTTTGGGTTAATTAACTCTTCTGGTAATGGTGCTTCCGCGCTAAATTCAGAAGCTGGGTCACTACCATTTCGAGCAACATCGACAGATTGCCTTACTAAACTGATGGCTTCTTGTTTAGCGGCCTCGATTTCAGCTATGCTAATTCCTTGCTCTTCTAGATACTTAACAGCCAAATTTAACGGATCTTGTTCATAGCTCAATATAATTTCGCTGTCATCACGGTATAAACGCTGATCGTCAGCATTTGAATGATTATCTAATCGATCAACATTAAAAACAATGATGCGTGGCTCACGGTCAGTCCGCATGTTGTTAATTACGTTACCAACTTTTTCAATTTCTTTTAGGGCATTGGAACCATTTATATATGTTATCGGAATATCATAGTAAGAATCAACTAGGCCGTTTGGTCGAGAGAAAAAGGTTTTTCCTTCAGTTCGGGTAGAAATGGCTAGATTATTATTGTGGATAAAGAATAAAACAGGTGACCGTGAGCGTTTAGCTTCGGCAATTGCCTCTAAAACTTCGCCTTGTTGTGAAGTGCCATCACCTACTGAACAATATACAATCGGCTTGTCTTCCTGGTTTTTAATTGCTTCCGCAACTCCGACTGCTTGAAGCGCATTATTGCCAACAGGGCCAACCATGCTTAATACATTTAATTCTGGAGCACTCATGTGCGATACCATTTGGCGGCCGGCAGAATGTGATTCAGCTTTACATAGTGCACTATAAATAAACATTTCATTACTAATTCCGCGTGCAAGCATTAACGCCTTATCTCGGTAATGACAATGTAGATAGTCTGATTTTTGTAAAAATGGGGTTACTATAACACTACCTTCGTGACCCTTGCTTGATGCAAGAAAATTAGCTTCCCCACTATTAACTAATTCGGCTTCTACCGTGTCTGATTCACGAGAAGCAACCATAAATGAAAATAATTTTAATAAGGTTTCTTTTAGCATTGTATGCCTTTCCTAGAGTATCATTTGGCACTGAGTATCGAATACTAGCTATATGGTTACGGATACTGTATAAAAATAAATAACTTAAATCGGTTTTAATTCAAAATGTTATGAATAAATTATCTGATTCTTTTAAGCGTGATATAATACTAACTATAACTATTAACTACCTGGTATTTTTTGCCAAAGATTTCAATCGTTTAAATAACGAGTACTAACTACCATTAATAAGTATCGGATACCAAAATTATACAATAAGTATCTTTTCAGGATGAGACTTTTTACTATAATTTTTTATGATTTGGGACAATTTAATCTAGGTTGGAAGCCGAGCTATTTTCTACCTACAAAATATATCTTATTACCGCTTTAATCTTTTAGTTGGAGTAATCCATGATAGCTGCAATCCGCATTGTTACCCATCCAGACGGTATTACAACTTCTCGCTACAAGTATTTGCCAACTCCAGCCCATATTACCTTGATGGCTTTTATAATGAAGCATATTAAAAGTAGCGACCAGACAAATTTTATAAATAAACAAAACAAAATGATTCAAAGTAACTTTGCGGTATTAACCAGGTTTATTCCCAACATTTCTAAACTGGAATTATTAAACCTGCTTGAAGATTTTTGCAACCGTACTTTAACTACTGAGCGCCTAACGCCTGATGGTGAAATAGACGATCGTGAAGCTACAACCTTCATTTCAGCATATTCTTTTAATCGTGCTACTAAACTGGTAACTATAGAAGTTAGCTATCGTTTAATTCCATTTATCCTTTACATCAAACAGCAATATATTGGCGGCCGCTGGAAATATTCAGCCAGTTTTACATCAAGCTATTCTACGTTGATTTACGATATCATATTAACTAATTTTGACAAAAATACTCAGAGTATAAAATTCACCCTTGCCGAAATCAAAGAGCTATTGGGAATAGAGCTAGGGACATATGAAATATATAGCAATTTTAAACGCAAGGTTTTGAGTATAGCAATTAATGAGATTAATGTAAAATCAGATATTTTAATTGATCTGGTTGAACATAAAGTTAACCGAAAAGTTGTCGATGTCGAATTTACCTTTCGCAAAAAATAAGATAGACTTATAAAACCGCTGCAAAAAGTAAGTGATGTTACGCCCGCTAATCAAATTTAAAGCTTTTGTCAAAAAAGTAAAAGTGAGTAATATTAGTAGTTAAATATTATAATTATTGTAAAATTTTATAATAATATTTTTATATTCGTTAATATGCTTCATGATCGGCTTTATGTGAAAGCTTAGTCTTAATGACATCTGTGAATATCCCAATTTAAAGTTATTTTTATTATTTTTTAGAGCATCTAAATTTATTAACTTCTGAGAAACAAATTTTTAATCATATTTAAATGAAGAGCTTTTTTAAATTGTTTCTTGCTACCAGAACTAGTGCAAAGCGCTAGAAAATGGCTGTTATTACGCACTAGTAATATTTAATTTTAAAGCAGACTATCTTATGCATTCAAAAAGTTAATTGATTTATAGCTCTAATCTTCTGCACAATGATCTTGCATTACTTTGTCAAATGACGTGTGCAATCTAAGCTATTAAAATTAACTTGTCTCAGTGAAATAATTTATTTTGAGGTTAATTTGTAATGTCTAAAGTTGCTTTTTCGCGAAATGCGCAGATATCCAAATGGTGTAATCAAGTTTTTGCAAACCAGTATACGGCTGATCAAGCCGTGCAAGAAAACGCGATTGAGAGTGAGAATGATTTTTCAATTTGCTCCCTAGAAGATTCTTTAGAGTCACGGGATAATAAAAATAATCATTTATTAAATATGCTTAATGAATATTTCAACTGTGATAGAGAGGAATTAAAGAATAATTGCCTAAAGCACTTGCAGATAGTAAGTAAAATAGTTAATGCTAACGGAGACTGGGATAGTTTGCTTTTGGAGGGCAAATTAAGTCAAGAATTTGCAAATGCAGATGAATTAAAACAGTGGAATGATATATTATTGCTATTTCAGAATAGACGTAGTAAATATTTTGGTGAACAGAATGTTACCCGTACCGGAGCCAAATATACAGCAGTATTGATTAAAACTTTGTGCGTTTTCTATTCACAAGACGAACTAGCACAACTATTTAGCAAAAATCAAATAAATAAAGCTAATATTGAGAGTATATTAACTGAGGCAAATAAATGGTATCGTGGTAATTATATTAAAAATGTAGACGTAACAATTGATTTAGGCGGCTATCTTCGCGTAACGTTGGGAAAGCCAAACGGTACTATGGGTAGTAATTATAGAATTTCCTTTCCTGATTATAAGATACTTCCTAATTCTGTATACGAAATATTGAAAATAAGCAATCAAGATAAAAATAATGGATTATATTCAGTTTGTAAAGTTATAAACGGGGCAAAAAGTTATGTTGCATACAAAAGTCAAGAAAATGATATTTGGCATGCTGCCATGTTCGCTGAAAAAAATAGCAATGATAAATTGATAACGATTCTTGACTATCTTGAATTTTTTGGTCCAAATATTTTTTCACAAGTTAACTCATCTAGTAATAAAAATAAGGAATCAGGGCTTCTGCAAAGATACATAATGGTTTATCAAAATATTGATCCAACTAACTATGAGGTAGGGCTTTGTCTACTTTATAATGGCAGTATGCAATTTCATACTGCCAGAATAAATTCAGCCAAGTTGAAATCCGGAAATATTATCTGTATAGATTCCAGGAAATATATGGAGAAAGTGAAAGGTGGAGATATAGTTGAAAAGGAATGTGATCCTGAGATTATAGACAATTTAATTAAAAGTTATAACGATAATTTTACTCGCGAGCTATTTAAGATGTTGGGAGAATAAAATTCTCCCAACTGTAAAGTAAACTCGAGTCAATTTTTATATGCAACTACTGTCGGGAAAATATTTTTTTCATCCGGAATTATCTTTAAATTGCTAAAACCTACCGAGGAAATTAGCTGGCTAAACTGCTCGGTTGTCCGGAAGGTATTCCATTTTACTTGTAATATATCTACGAATAACCCTATTTCTATTTGTTCTTTTAGTTGATTTTTAGGATAAATTTGTTCTGTTTTATCGGGAAAACTTGCTGGATAAGTCAAAAAGCTGGTAACCAATTTTCCGCCAGGTTTTAAGGCTTGATAGAAACTGCTAAATAGTTTGGCTACCAATTCATCATCAGGTATATAAATAGTTAAACCATTCGAAGAAATTAAATCAAACCGGTTATGCAAATTCATTTCAAAGGCATCCTGACAGGTTTGGCTAATTGTGTATTTAGCATATAGATCAGGGTATTTTTGTTTGGAATATTCAAGAGATTGTTGATCAAGGTCTATCGCAGTGATTTCGATGTTTTTGATAGAAGAATAATCTAAATCAAGTAGCTCACTCATCAATCCACTGGGAATAGCAGCTAAGTGAACTCCATTCTGAAGTTTTTCCTGATTTTGTTGTTTAAAAATTTGTTGGCGTTGATAGGTTGCAGTCATTACTTCCGAATTGAATATTATTTGTTCAATGTAGGGTAACGAAGCAATTTTATCTCTGGGGAAATTTATAAAATAATCAGTCCAGTAGCCATTGGCGCCGCCATTAATTAGAAAAAATTTACCAATGTCTATTTTAGCTAGTTGTTCCAGCATGTCACAAAGTTCTTCATAGGTTAAGCCAGATACTGGAATAGTTTGGCTTAAGCGTTGTTTAATACTTGCTACTTTCTGTTGTAGCATTGATTCATCATATTCAGTAAATTGATGGCTAAAATTGTTATTCACAGTGATACTTTCAAACTAGTTAAGTCAATAACAGCTATTGTAATGGATTTTTAGCAATCATACGCTAAATTAATCAGCCTTTAACATTCTCCCACTACTTACTAAAGTGCGGGATGCAAGTTCAAGGCTCCATATCTAGTTAGTACCGTTTCCCGTATTAAACAAAACTGAGGAGGCTCCCTAGACGCTAATTTCCGCTTGCCCAGCAGTATTTATATTATACTTAAACTTTAACTTATGATATAAAAGTACCATATCAAAATCGAAAAAGCCTTCAGTCTAATTTTTTTTAAAGTTGCGAATAAATTGGCAAAATGAACAAAATAGAATTCTTGATTTATTTGCTTAATGTAGTGCTATTGATATTGATGACTCCAGATCGGCAAATATAATTATGTTACCAACAGAATACTAAATATTTACAGGTGGATATATTAAAAAGGTGGTTTTAAATAGCCACCTTCTATGTTATAATCAACTATTAGGAGCGTGAGGTATGAATACCATGACAACAATAATGTTTGATATTCTTGAATTTGTAAATAAATCTAAAGAGCTTGGAGTTGATGAGAAAGTAGCAGAGCTTAATGCTCGTCATATTGAACAATTAGCCGAAGCAATGGAGCAGCGTATGCAAGATCAGCGCCACCAAATTGAAGCTCTAAAGTTACAAGAATTATGTTCCAAAGGAGATTTAAGGGAATCGGAACTTCGCTTACAAAAAGAGATTGAAATTGTTAGAAAAGAAGTTGCACAAACAGGCGTGAATACGATTATTTGGGTAAGTGGAATTATGGGAACAATAAGTGTTTTCTTCTTAGGTGTTTTAGCTAAAGGATTTCACTGGCTGTAGCAAAATAACAAAAGATTAAAGGCGGTATTTATTACCGCCATTTTTATGAATAAGTAAGATTGCACTTAATATCTTAATAGCAGCTCCTTCCTCATTTTTTGTTGTTGTATTCGTCGTATATGCTGAACGTAATGGAAATATTCGGATAATTTCTGCGCGGCTAGCAAGTAAAAAAGAAAGGAATTTTTATAATGAATCAAGATAAAAGAATGCTTGAAGAACTTAAAATATTGGAGAATATAAAAGATGAAGATATAGATTTCTCTGATATTCCTGAAATTACTAATTTTATAGGCTGGGAACCTAACCCATTTTTCAAACCTATAAAAGCACCAATTAGTGCCAAACTTGATAAAGATGTGATTGCTTGGTTAAAGATGCATGGGGCAGTTTCAAAGTTCCTCAATCAGATTTGTAGGGAGAAAATGCAGGAAGAGAGACTGGCAATTGCACAGGCATTATAGAGATTGGTACTACTATGAGACTAATAGAGAATTGTTGAGGAAAATCGACCTAATCACAGGCCGATTTTTTGCTGTTCTAGCATAAGTTTTTTGATTTTGGGACACCCACAGGGTTAAACGTCATTAAAAAATTTTTAAAATGCAGACGCAAAATTAGAGGTTGGCCAGCAGGCAAATCGCTAAAAATTAATAATAATACTTGACCAGCAAATGAAAAGTGTTTACTTGGGTAAGGATGCCAACCGCGTGCATTAACTTCATTGATGAAGATTAATAAACTTAATAGTTTAGTCATTTTATTTAGCCCTGCATTAGATAAGATAACTGCCTCGATGGCTGTTATCTGCGCCATGTGCCACTAATTTACTATAATAAGCCAACTAATAAAAAAACCACCTAAACGGTGGCTTTTTTAATTTGGCTCTAATGTAAATAGTGCGTAAGGAAACTGGCTAACCCAATCATAACGCCAATCAAAGACACTCCAACACCAAGCGTTGTGCCAAGAATCCATTTAAACTGACTATTAACTCTAGTTTCAGAGTTGTTAGCATTAGCGGTTAGTCTCGCCTCAAGCGCAACCATTGAACTATTTATTTTTGATTCAAGCGCATCAATCTTGCCATCTAATTTAGCTATATCTTCTCTAGTAGCAGCATGTAATAATAAATCAACAAGCTTATCTTGCGTGATTTTAATTTCTACTGGGTGGTTATTTTCATTAATCATGGTAATTACTCCTAACGTGATTATATCATTTTGTTATGATTATTTATATAGCTTTATTCTCAAATATCTAAAGGTAACTGATAGGGGATTACTCTTTGACTACTAAGCTGATAGTCTTCGTCATGAATTTAAACTGTTTTGAGATAAACTATAGAATATTATAAAGCTAGCTATTGCATTTATGGCAATAAATACATAATCATAAAAACTGAAGGGCTTTTCTTTTTGAAAATAGCTACGCTTTTGGTTAAGACCACGGTTATACATACTGATACTTAAAGTGTGTGCGTAACGGGCAGCTGAAACTAATAGCGGTAGCAGTAGCTTAGGTGAAAATCCAGACTTTTGGAAGCGCATTTGATATGCTATAAGGATACGCTTAAATTCCCCTTTAAGATAACTAAAGGCATTGAAAACCGCTAAAAGAGCAAAGGCCAATTTAACTGGCAAAATTTTGCGTTGAGCCAAACTTAAGATAAGCGTGTCTTTTGGCATGTGGTAGATAAATGCGAATGATATTACCGATAATGAATACAAGCGGATAGTTAGCGTAATACTATTAAGTATTAAGCTGTCATGAGTGGCCTTGTTTGGATCGATAAATAAATAGCTACTGATAAACATGGCAATTAAAGCGGGTAATAGGCCCAAGCTAAACCAAAATAAGCTCCGCCAATGGATTTGCGAACATAATAAGATTAAGCTAATGCTGCTGGCTGATAAAATGAGTAAATAACTATAGCAGTTATTATTTATAAAAATACTAATTAGCCAAATTAGAGGTATCAGGACAAAATTTAGACAGTGCAATTTGCTATTTAACATTTGATTAATGAACCCATATCTAGACGGTATTTGTCTGTAGTTAAACTATCAATAAACTCAAGATCATGACTTACAATTATAAACCCTGTACCTTCGTTTGCTATTCTAGCAATTAATTTCGCTAGTTCCTGCTTATTATGCTGATCCTGGCCAAAAGTAGGTTCATCAAGAAGCAGTAGCTTTTTGGGCTTGGCTATGGTAATTGCCAAAGACAATCTGCGTTTTTGTCCTTCTGATAATGAAAAGGGGTTTTGCTGCTTTTGAATGTTCAATTGAACCATATCCAATAATTCCGGCCGTATTGCCACTTCTTCACTAACTGTATTGAATAAGAAATGCGCCTCAGGATTTTGCCATAGCAGGCCTAATTGCCGCCAAAGATCTTTTTTGCTTATTTTATCTAGGTTTCGGCCAAGAAAAGTAATTTCAGTCTTTTGCGAGTATACGCCACTAATCAGTTTTAGCAAACTTGATTTGCCAGAGCCATTTTTGCCGGTGATAGCAATGATTTCGCCAGCATTCAAGCGTATATTGATATCTTTTAAGAGTGGGTTCGAGTTAGGGTAACTAAAGTTAAGGTTTTGGATATTTAATATCTGATTATTATTTTTTTCGATCGTTGATTTCAAGTCAATTAATTTAGGGTTGCAGCCAAGTAAAGCAAGAGGCTTTTCTTCGATTTTGCCACTGTCATCAATAACCAAGTATCTATTAATGATATCTTTAACAAAATGTAAGTTATGCTCAACAATTATTACAGTTTTATCTTGTAGGTGTTGTTTGATAAGCGACATAACTTCAATTGCTGATTCAGGATCTAAAAAAGCAGTCGGTTCATCTAAAAGTAATACCTCCGGCTCGAGTAAGAGAATCGCAAGTAGATTAATTTTTTGCTTTTCGCCGCCTGAGAGCTCTTGAACTTTTCTGTCAAGCAAGTGTGCAACCTTAAACTGATTGACAAAATCAGTTATTTTTTTGAAGATTATTGACGGAGCTAAACCCTGGTTTTCCAAGCCAAAAGCAAGTTCGCTAAATACATCTTGGCAGACAAGCTGGCTATCCGGGTTTTGCTGTAGGTAGCCAATCTTAAGTAAATCATTTTCGTTTAAGGTTGCAATATTTTTGCCATTAAAATGAATTTTGCCACTGATTTTGCCGTTTATCAAATGTGGAATCAGCCCTTTTAAAGCCGTAATTAAAGTCGATTTACCACTGCCTGAAGTTCCCTGCAGCAAGATGCAGTCCCTGCGGTTAATGGCTATTGTCCCCCTAAATTGGATAGTTTGACTCGCTTTAGGGTAGCTAAAGCCAAAATTATCAATCTCATAAACTTGGTAATTATTCATTGCTAATCCGGAATTGGTTAAGAACTCCCGCCTGATTCAAGCGATTAGCAAGAAATCTAGCCAATAACCCGCCTAAAATTGCGCCGGAAATCAAATTGCAGCTTAAATTAAGTAGATTAAATTTAAGGGAAAATTGGGAGTAGCCATACCAGTAATACGTAACAATATAACCGCCTAGTGCAGATAACGCACCCCCCAAGGCACAGGAAGTCTTACCCCAGCTTTTATAGCGGCAAGCTAAAAAAAGAAGCTCTACCGGCAATCCCTGGCAAAATCCTGAAACAACTGCTGAAAAGCCCCACTGAGAAATTAATCCTTCTACTGTTGCAGCAATAGTTTCGCCCAAGATTGCACTGCCAGGTTTTCGTATGATATAAGCAAAAAAGATTCCGCCCATATGCCAGAAGCCTTCAAGTAATCCGCTAGGGCCGATGCTTTTTAGAAATGGCGCAAATATATCGTAAATAAATGAATATGCCCACCAGCTAATGCCAAGGGCAGTTGACATGATTGCTATAAACACTATTTCACTTAAGGTTAATTTTTGTTTCATTATTTTTCCCAGAATAAACCAAGTCAATTTTCCGGGAGTAAATGATAGGGGAGGTGGCTTTGAATTGTAAAAGCATGAAAGCTTTTTGTTTGCACACTCTCCCTTGCGCAGGTACTAACCTGATCAGGTTTAAAGGGTATTTCTCAGCCTGCTAAAAATTAGTTCAGGCACCCCCGGTGATTAAGCCACAATTCTAACATGCTATCATACTATTTTGTACAAAAATTCTTTAGCCACGACCTGGTTAGCTCAGACTTTTAGGCATGCTGTTAGAATTTATCGGAGAGATTTGATACCAATTATTAAGACCAACCACTCCATTCACTAAAATTGCATTATCTGAACTTACTCCATAATTAGAATATAGTGCTTGATTGACTTGGCTTTGTATCTCTTTATCTTTGTCAAGTGGTACCACCATTGCCTGTCTGCTGCCAGCGCCTGAACCAGACATATAAATACAACCCGTCGTGAAATCAACTGCATAAGCAATCACCCCAGGGATTAGGAAGAATAATAGTCCAATACCATCTAAAACGGCCACGCCTGGGTCTAAATGAGTTGAATTTCCTCTACGCTCAGGGTAAAAAATTGTTCCACAGCCAGTCAGTAAGGTAAAACATGCCAATGTAATCCCTATTATTAATTTCTGTTTAATCGTCTTTAACATTGCTCCACTTCCTATTCAATTAATTACTAATGCTATTTTGCAACATAAACTATGTAGTTGTTATTTGTCGGCAGGATTGATTGCAGCCTCTATTGAAGCGCAAAGCGTAATTGTACCTTGGGTGTTGTTAGAATAAAATAGATACGATAATTTTGCAGAGCTTATATACTATTGAGGGCCGCGGCAACGCCTAAAGATAATTTATTGTTGGGGTAAAATGTATGCTACAATTGGATTTATTCTTTTTATGTTTGGAACAAACCTATGAGTTTTGCCAATTTAACTCGTAAATACGGTGCCTTAAAAGGCATGTTTATGTCTGAAATCTGGAACTTTTGATCTTAAGGAACAAATATTATGTCATATACTTATTCCATTTCTCTTTCTCATCAGAAACTGTTTATCAAGAACCATAAGTCTACAACTGTTTTTCTTTCTTAGCTTGAAGTCCTGGCTATTTATTAGTAATTTAATTTATTCTTGTAATAGTAATTTTATATTGTATAAACAATTTAGGAATTTATAATGGCACATTTAGAAAAAAAATTAGAAGCTCGCCATATTAATATGATCGCAATTGGTGGTTCGATCGGTACCGGGATTTTTTTAGCAAGTGGTTACTCAATATTTGTTGGGGGGCCTGGGGGAGCGTTGTTTGCCTATGGGTTGATGGCAGTTATTGTATATTTTTTAATGACAAGCCTTGGTGAAATGAGCACTTATAAACCTAGTTCAGGCTCATTTTGTGACTATTCAAGCTTATACGTTGGCAAATCTTTTGGCTTTGCGATGAGCTATAACTATTGGTTTAACTGGGCAATTACCATTGCTGCAGAAATTTCTGCTGCAGCATTAGTTATGAGTTACTGGTTTCCGCATGTTAATCCTGTTTACTTTTCAGTTGTGATCTTTGCTGCAGTCTTCATTGCCAATGTTTTCTCAGTTAAAGTTTATGGGGAAATTGAATACTGGCTTTCTTTTGTTAAAGTAGCAGTTATCATAGTTTTTATTATTTTAGGCGGCGTTACTATATTTGAGCAGCCTCATTTAGGTGCAGGAAATTGGCATATAGGTGATGCGCCATTTCACCAAGGCTGGTATGGATTTATTTCGGTATTCCTGTTTGCCGGATTCTCCTTTCAGGGGACAGAGCTAGTTGGAGTAGCTTCAGGCGAAACAAAAGACCCTGAAAAAAGTATCCCAAACTCAATTCGACTAGTATTTTGGCGGTTAACCTTATTTTATGTTTTATCTATTGCGGTAATTAGCCTATTACTACCATTTAATGATCCGAATTTGGCCAACCAGAATAATATTACTACTAGCCCATATACCTTGATTTTCTTTAAATTTGCCGGTCACTATGCTGCGGATGCCATGAATTTGATCATATTAGTCGCTTTGGTATCGGCTGCCAATGCCAGCATGTATTCTTCAAGCCGTATTTTATGGTATATGGGGCAGCATGGCCAGACTCCGGCAGTTTTCAAAAAATTTAATTCTAAAGGAGTGCCAATTCCGGCTTTAATCGTTACCGCCTTGATTGGTTCTTTAGTATTTCTTTCTTCATTTATTGGGAATGGTACTTTCTTTAACTATATTGTACAGATTTCCTCATTATGTGGATTTATTGCCTGGTTTGGTATAGCTTTGAGCCATTTTGAATTCCGCCGCAAATACTTAGCTGCCCATGGTGGAATTGAAGTTTTGAAATACCGAGCCAAATTCTACCCTTGGGCACAGATAATATCAATGGTAGTAATAGCATTTATTGTAGCTGCCCAATTCATTACTCTTGGCGAACATTACGGGATATTGGATTTTGTAATGATCTATTCCTCTGTGATTTTATTTGCTCTAATTTATATTGGCCATAAAATATATTCAAATAAGGCCACTAAGGAGCATAAAAGAAATTAATTAGTCTTGTTATACACTGGTCTAATAAATCCTATATTTTTCCAGGATTAATGCAAGTGCGTAACAATCAGTTGCTTTGCTAGCCTAAGGCCGGGTGTCGATCCCGGCCTTGCCTTGTAAGAACGCATTACTATTTATCTAAAATTCGAATAAGCTTAAAATTTAGTAACTAATAAAATATGGTTGAAGATTTAAAGTTGTTAAATTTGCCTCATATACTGCATAATTCTTTTTTAAATTCCGGACACTTCTTAACTGCTACTATGGGCATTAATTAATTTCCACATGATTGATTAGGAAGAGATGCTTAAAAAATTTAGCTTAACATGCGAGAAATCCCCAACTTCAAGGGGGTACTTAGTATAAGATGGTAGTGGAATAAATCGCCCAAAAATTATTTTGTATGTGGTTAATCTAGGTGGAAATTAGAAATAGGTAAAAATTATCATGAAGAAACAATATATCTCATTTGTTGCCATACTACTAGTTATAGCTAAGCCAGTATTAGCACAAAATTCTTTACTTTATAACCAAAAGTTAATCAATGGTAAAGCCATTAGCCCACAAAGCGGAATCGATAGTAAGTATATAGATACAAGTGTCCGCCCTGTGGATGATTTTTATAAATATACCAATGGAAAATGGCTGGCTAAAACACAAATACCTGAGGATAAATCTGCATGGGGGACTTTTTACCAACTTCAGGACAATATAGTAGAAGACTTATATGGAATAATAAATGGTTACACGCATAGAAGGGATTTAACTAATCCGGACCAACAGAAGATTGCGGCAATTTATCGAAGCTATATGAATGAGCAGAAGCTGAATCAATTGGGCTTGGCTCCACTTACTCCAGAATTTTATAAAATTGAGTCAATAAAATCAAAAAATGAATTTCCTGACCTAGTTGCCCATTTTAATCAAATAGGTGTAACCGCCCCTATTGCCTTGTCAGTACATCAAGATGCCAAGGATTCCGCCAAGGAAATAGTTGATATCAACCAAAATGGTTTGGGTCTGCCTGATCGTGACTATTATCTAAAAAATGATCCAGCTTTTAGCAAAATCCGGCAGCAATACCTAGTTCATATAGCTACTATGCTAAGAATGGCCGGCGACACCGATAGCCAAAACCATGCTAGGCAAATTATTAATATTGAATCTCAAATTGCTTCAATCGAATGGTCAAACGTACAAAACCGGGACCCGGTAAAAACCTATAATAAAGTTGAATTAAATAAGCTTGCAAGCTTAATGCCTGATTTTGAGTGGGATAAGTTTTTTACTCAAGCTAATCTTCACAATAAATTTACCTATGTAATAGTCAGTCAGCCAAGCTATTTGCAAGGACTTAATAATTTATTTAATACAATTCCCTTAGAGGAGTGGAAGATATATTTTAAATGGCATTTATTAAGTAACTTTGCGCCATATCTATCAAACAGGTTTGTTCGGGAAAACTTCAAGTTTTATGGTACTACCTTGAGTGGTGTGCCAAACGATGAGCCTCGTTACAAACGTGGTATCTATTTAGTTGAAGCTACAATGGGTGAAGCGCTTGGTAAATTTTATGTAGAAAAATATTTTCCTCCACAAAATAAAGTGCGCATGGAAGCAATTGTTAATAATCTGAAAATTGCCTACCAACAAAGTATTGAGTCACTTAATTGGATGGGCCCGCAAACCAAGATTGCGGCCTTAAAGAAATTAAATGCAATGAAACTTAAGATCGGATATCCGAATAGATGGCGTGATTATACTAGGTTAGAGATTAAGTCTGATGACCTGGTAGGTAACTTGATGCGCGCTGCAGAATTTGAATATAACCGGAATATATCCAAACTAGGCAAACCGGTTGACCGCGATGAATGGTTTATGACTCCGCAAACGGTCAATGCCTATTATAGTCCCGAGTTAAATGAAATAACTTTTCCTGCAGCCATTTTGCAGCCTCCATTTTTTAATGTTAAAGCTGATGATGCGGTAAATTATGGCGGAATAGGTGCGGTGATTGGCCACGAGATAAGTCATGCATTTGATGACCAGGGTAGCCAGTATGATGAGTCTGGGAATTTACATAATTGGTGGACCAAAAATGATCGGGAAATGTTTAATGCCAAAACTGCCAAGTTAATCGAGCAATATAATGCATATAGTCCCTTAGCTGGTTATCATGTAAATGGCGAACTAACCTTAGGTGAGAATATTGCGGATAATTCAGGGTTAGCTATTGCCTTTAGGGCATATGAGCTATCCTTAAACCACAGGCGAGCAGTCATTATTGATAATTTGACTGGGGAACAAAGGTTTTATCTAGGTTGGGCGCAAGTTTGGCGGGCAAAAGTAAGACCGGAGCAAATCATCAAACGGATTAAAGTTGATCCGCATTCCCCCGCAGAATTTAGATGTAATGGCGCATTAAGCAATCAAGCAGGCTTTTATGATACATTTAAATTAAAGCCTGGCGACAAGATGTATCTCGAGCCAGAGAAAAGAGCCTCTATTTGGTGATTTTAAAGCAATTATCCCTTCAACTAGGGTGTGTATCTAATCGCCTTACCCGGCAGTTTAGGATCGATTAAACTTAATTAATTTATCATGTTGAACAATGGCAAAATCACGGTCAGGAAATTTCCATTTATAGTAACGAGTATTTAAAATAGTTTTTTGGATTTTCTCCTTTTGCTCTTGATTAAATTTAATGTATCTTAAGCTGGCTAAACTGTTAAATATGTCTTTTTCAAATACCAGATTACTGTTACTAGTCAGGAAGAGCTGCTTTAAATTTAAAAGCCCGCTAAAACAATCCTTATCAACTTTTGTGAGTTCGTTACCAGATAAGTTTAGATATAACAAATTATCTAAACCATTAAATGCCCCTTTTTCTATTTTTTCTATTTTGCTAAAGTATAGTTCCAGATCCTCTAAATTGCCTAAACCGTTAAATGTGTTTGGCTTGATACTCGTAAAATTATTATACGATAAATTAAGTTTGCGCAGTGAAATGAGGCTACTAAATACTTTTAGTGGGAGCCCGCGTAGATTTTTAAAACTACCTTGCAAATAAAGTTGTTGTAAATTAATAAGTCGATTAAAAGCATTCTCGCTTATTACTCTTAGACTATTATCTATTAAATAAAGCTCGCGTAAATTGATTAAGGGGCTAAACGTATTTGCTTGGATACATGTTAAACAATTCCGTTCCAAATTAAGGATTTCTAGGCAATTAAGCCCATTAAACCCATTTTTGCTAATGGTAATAATACAATTATTATCTAACCAAAGAATTTTCAAATTAGCTAAACCATAGAATGCCGCTTTTGGGATAGCTCTAATAATATTTAACCTTAAATCAAGTTTTTGCAAGTTGCATAGTTTACTAAAGCACTTTGTCTTTAATTCCTTAATCTTATTATTAGCTAGGATAAGTGTTTGAATAAAGGGTAGAAAAGATAAAATTTGCGGGTTAGGAGGTTCAGTCAACTGGCAATTTGAAAGATCCAGCTCTAGACTCTGACTATTATATACATCAAGTATTTTTTGTTTTGCTTTTTCTGAATAATCAGTTCGATTTAAAGCCTCCATCAAACTATCATAGTTACGGTCATTAAGCATGTTACTGGACTCTTTTATATAGTCAAAATAATTGGTTTTTATAACTATCTTTTGCAAGTATCTTATGAACCTCTCACCCTCAATATATCTAGCATAAAACCCTTGTGCACTCTCAACAAGCTCACTGATTTTGCTATTTCTGGTGTGAATATAAGTAGATTTAAGAATTTGTAAATTGGCTAACCGATATAATGGATCTTCAAAAGTTAGCTGGGGCTCCATCCCTAACCAAAGTATTAACAAATTATCTAACCCGTTAAATGCTTTTTTATAAATAACGTTTAATGCCGTTTCAGATGATAAGTCAAGCAGCCTTAAATTTCTTAAGCCATAAAAAGAGTTCTTATAGATTTCTTTTATTTCGTTTCTGCTTAGGTCAAGCTTTAAGAGTCTGGTTAATTTATTAAGCTCTTTAGATACTGTAGTTAATTTATTCATCCTTAAAATAAGTACTTCTAAACTATCTAATCCCTTAAATCCCTCATCATTGATTTCACTAATCTGATTTGCGTATAAATTAAGTTTGCGTAATTTACCTAGATCCAAAAAAATATTTGCCTTAATGTTTATTAACTTGTTGTGGGATAAATTAAGTACTTGTAAATTACCTAATCCCTTAAATTCATCGTCATTGATTTCACTAATCTGATTCATTGATAAGTTAAGTTTTCGTAACCTTTGAAGACCCACAAAAGTATTTGCCTCAATTTTTACTAACCTGTTATGCGACAAGTCAATCTCTTCTAAACCTTCTAATCCACAAAATGTGTTCTTGGTAAGATTGGTAAGATTGGTCTGCGAAAAATTGATTTTTAGCAAACTAAACATGCCTCTAAATGCATTATTGGGTATCTTTTGAATTGTGATATTGGTAACTGTAAGTTCTTTTATAAATGGAAAGAAAACTGAAAGCTTATGTTCTACGAATGTTTCAAAATATTGACTATCTGAAAATGTTAGGTTTTCTTGCTTAGAATTGTAAGAAGTGTAAAGTTTGCTGCTTATATAACGCCTATAATACAAAGGAGCCGCTACTTCTTCAAAATTTTGTGGGTTAGCTGAATTTTGGAGAGCTTCGAATATTATAAGGTTGTTCCTTGTGATTTTATCTGCTGAATTTAAATCAATTACAAGTTTGTTTAGGGCAAAGTTTTTTTTAACACGTATATTTTTGGCATAATTTTCTCGATACCACTTATTGCTTTCTTTTTGTGCTATATTTATATTCTCACGTTCATGAGGACTAAATTCAGAATTATCTATTTCAACTATTGCACATAAAATTTCAAAATAGATGGCTGCTGATCTATTCAAGTTTTGCTGCCCGATAATAAAACCACTATTGCGGTTTTTGAATAAACTTAGCAGGCGGCCTATATGTTCTGTTGGTGTTACATTGTCTTTTTCGTTAAAAAAATCTATTAAATTACTATATGCCTTATCTTCATTGCCAGCTGCATCTACAATACAGCTGATTGCCTTTAATTCTCGTTGGCAAAAAAGCTTTATTTGGTCTAAGCTTTTTCCGTTAAAGTTAATCTGAAGTAGTTCCCTTAATAGCTCCATTTTCTCGGTTTTAGTCGCATAGTTTATGTTAGTAAAGAGTGTTGATTGCAAATTTCCTTGTGGTGTTTGAATTTTGAGGGTAGGTTGTTTCCTGCGTGGAAAAGAAATTACCGGCATAATGAATTATCCTTTTAAAAGCAATAAAGTACTCATACGGATAAATTGAAACTGTTCAAAATCTCAATTGAGCTCTGTATCAGAAAAAGTATCCGGTATTAAGATTAAAAGAACAGTATTAACTATTTTATAATATTTGCAAAATGCAATATAAAAGCTTATTTTATTTAAAAGTCTATTCAATAAATAATAATCGTAAAAAATGTGTAATTTATAACCGAAAGGCTTGTATTCGGATTTAATTGATTGACGCTATTAATATTTTTTTTGAAGTATGCAATGAAAAAGTGTCCGGTTTTGAAGTTGGATACTATTTTTTAACGAATCAAAGTTAGAGTTATGATTAGCCAATAGGTTAGTGGCTCCAATCGTATGGAAACAGCAAACTTATTGGCATAGTTGACCTCGACAATTAAGACTAAATAGCTAAGCATGTTAATTCGGATAAAAATCCTGCAAATAATGTTTTGATTTCTGTTCTCTTGTCACAGATAATTCATCGATTAATGTCCAAATTTCAGCAAATTTATCGAATTCCTGGTTTTTATATAAACTTAGATTCATTTTATCAATTAATTCCGATAAATATGGGTTATTTGCATGTTTTTTAATATCCGAAATTGTATATATTCGGGTTTGCCATCTGCCTTCAGCCCAGTTAATTAATGCTTGATTCAAACCCTGGATGCTGCGTTCCTGACAGGCAGTCTTTATTGCCGACAATTTATCAGCCGGAAGTGTTTCCCGGTCTTGGCCTGAGTCATTTATTTCATTGTGCAGTTTACTTTTAGTTTTGGGCTTATGTTTATAAAGCCTAAAAGTAAAGCTTAGTGTAATAATCCATAATAGAGCAAAGACAAAAGTTAAATATTGCCAAATTCGGTTAAAGCCAGAATACGTATTACTTTTTTGTGGTGTTGATGTAGAAACTGCTGTTTGCCGGGGCGGGGTAGCTGGAGTTACGGTTTGGCTTGAAATTGGGGCAATACTGCCCTTAACCATAAATTTCTTGGCTGGGATTAGAGCTGTTTTTAATTTATTTGCTGAAGTATCCCACCAAGAAACGCTAACTTGGGGAAGCTCAATTTCACCAGAACTTGTTGGTATATATGCGATTTTAAAACTTTTACTCCCGATTAATTGACTGCCTTTGGTATTGGTGCTTGCTGTTGCTTTGTCCGGGTACGCATTAACTGTATTTGGGTTTAAAATATTAATTTCAGGAATTAGTTCTCCGCTTATACCCACCGCAGTCACATTAATAGTGCGGGTGACTGCTTCTCCAACTTTGAAATTAGTGGTATTTGTCGACCATGTATCAGTTAATTCAACATTACGAGCCGGCAACCAGGATTTTGGGTCAACTCCTGCTGGAATAGCTTTTATATTAACAGTAAGCGGTTTAGATAGGGCCATAAATGGCTTACTCATGGCTAGGCCAAAAATATCATTACTTTGTTCATCTGCCATTGAACCGCTAATTCGCACCGGCGGTATGACTAGTTTACCTGGCTGATTTGCGGTTAATAAAAATTTTTGTTCAATAACCTGATAAACTTTACCATGATTGGTAACTTGATACTGTAGTGATTTATCAATTGGCTCGATATGTGAATTAGGTAAATTTATTGGTGCCATATTCACATTATTAATTGGTACACTATACAGAATCTTAACACTTAATACGGTTGGGGTATTTTGGTATGGGTTTGAATCGGCAATATTGGCTTCAACAGTAACCTTACTATCTGCTAATCCTTCTTGCGTAGCGGAAGGTTTATTTACTTGAATTTGGATCGGCGCAGTAACGTCATTAGCTACTTTTAGTGCCGGGATAACTAGTTTTCCTTCAGTTTTGGGTATCAACTGAGCATTAAACTCAACTTGTGAGCTGGTGCTGCCATTGATAATACTCGTTTGACTGCTGGTACCGGTATTAACGATATCAAAGTTTTGTTGCAATGCTGATAGGTCAGGCGTTTGATTTGAATCATTTAATTTAATGGTTAGGGTTAAACTTTGTCCAAATTCAATTTCTGTTCTGTCTACGCTTGCGGGAACTACTGCGTTAGCCACATTTAGACAAATTAACAATACTGTACTTAATGTAATCTTATTATTCATTATTACCTTCCTGTTGTTGTCTTTGATAATCACGTAAAAATTTATTGCGGAGTAAGCCGCCCGGATCATCCGGTACTTGGGATAGTTTAGCTTGTATTTCTTGTTGCTTTAGTTGTTCCTTACTTGCTTGGCTATTGGCTATTGCCGCTTGATTAGTTGAGTTTTGTGCGCCATCTCGCTTATTTATCTGTCCCGGTAAATTATCCTTTTGCTGACTATTCTCCTTGCCAGCTGCTGGTTCATTATTTAACTTTTGCTCCTTGTGGCCATTTGCCTGATTATTTTTGCTGTAATCTTGAGGATTATATTGATTAGCTGGGTTTTTAGAGTTATCACTTGAGCTATTATTATTGCTAGCTTGGTTTGTTTGCTTATTCTGGGTATTATCCTGCTTCGAGTTATTCGTGCCTGAGTGATTGTTGCTATTGTCCGCCGACTTATTATCAGCTTTAGATTGATCATTTTTCGCCTGGTTATTTTTCGCTTGGCTTGAATTTTGTGAATTGTTTTTCGTTTGGTCTTTAAGTAACTTTTCCAATACCTCGATATTATACTTGGCATCAGGATAGTTTTTATCTAACTTAAGCGCTTCTTGATAGGCATTTATAGCTTCCTGATACTTATGCATATAGGCGAGCGAATTACCTTGGTTATAAAAGCCTAAGGCAGAATGGTCACTTTTAAATTGCTCATATGCACGCTCATATTGTTTATCTTGATAATAAGCAATGCCTTTCCACTTCGTATCTGTAAACTTAGCGGCTGCTTCTTGGTTTTTGTTGTGCTTTAATAAGTCAGCCCCTTGCTGGTTAGGGTTTAGCCACAGATCTTCCCAGGTTAATGCTTGGCTAAAGGTTGGTAATTGTAGTATTCCAATCATTACTCCGATTTTTGCTTTTGCGCTGAATTTTTTTAACATAATTTATCTATCCATCCTTTTCTAGCCAATAATGCTAAGATAGGGATTAAACCCCAGATAAACCAGTAACCATATTCTTGCCACAAATTTTGCGATTCCATTATTTTTGAAGGAGTATCAGCTATTTGCTCTCGTCGATATATTGCATTGAATTTATTTATATCACTATTATCGTTAGAGTAAGGGATAAATGTTCCATTACCTGAATTGGCAAGTTTAGCTAGGCTGCTACTATCTAAATTGGCAACGATTATATTCCCTTTTGCATCTGTAATCAGTCCGCCATCTTTGTTCTTTATAGGCCCACCATCTGCGCTACCTATCGCCAGGACTGAGGTAGTATATCCATTAGCTGCTAATTTGGCTGCCATCGCGATATCCTGGTTATTTGGGCTACTTGCAGTTATTAGTAAGATTTCGCCGCGATTAAATCCTGCTTGGGCAAGTAGTTGTTGTGATTTCAAAAGAGCTTTTGCAATATCAGTTCCTTGAACCGGGACGATACTGCTATCGATTGTCGGAACCATGGCGGCTATGGTATTACTGTCATTTGTTAATGGTGAAACTACAAATGGGAGGCTGGTAAATACGATCATGCCGGTTTGGCCTTCCTGCAAGGTTTTTAGTAAATCCAAGATTTTGAATTTGGCGCGCTCAAGCCGGCTAGGACTGACGTCGGTAGCATTCATGACCGGTGACAGGTCAAGGGCAATTACCCGGCCAATTTTCTTTTGATATACCGGTTCTTGATATTTTGTCCAGCTAGGGCCTGCTAGAGCAATTATCATAATTAGCCACGCCAAACCAACTAGGATGGCTAATGTGTAATTTTTCTGTTGGCTACTTTGATCTGTAATATATGGCAATAAGTCCGGATCACAATGGTTAGCCCAGGCATTTTTTTTAGCATTGTTATTACGTATATACATTATTATTAAAATCAAAGCCGGTATAACAGCTAAAAACCAATAAGGCCGAATAAAGTGTAAGCTATTAACAGACATTTTACCCTCGCAGAATATTAATAAAAACTACAGAAAAACTTAATAGCAGCGCCAAGCCTAGAGTCCAAGGGAAAAGAGGGGTAATCGGTCTGACTATTACTTTATCTGTCTGGACAGGCTCTAACTTATTGATAGCTGCATAAACTTGTGCAAGACTCTGCCCATCTTCAGCGCGAAAAAATTCACCGCCAGTAATAGTGGCAATTTGTTGCAAAGTTTCAATGTCCAAGTCACTAGATGGGTTTATCGTTTGTGTTCCAAATAGTGTTTGTACTTGCATAACTTTAGCCCCAAGGCCAATTGTGTATATTTTTATATTGGATTCTTTGGCGAGCTTGGCTACTTCTAATGGCGAGTAATTCCCCGCATTATTACCACCATCTGTCAATAATATCAATGCTTTACTTTGATTTGGATAATTTAATAACTGCTTAACTGCCAGACCTAGGGCGTCTCCAATTGCAGTTTGTTCCCCAGCAATCCCAATTGTCGCATCATTTAGCATATCGGCAACGGTTCTACGGTCAAAGGTAAGCGGAGTTTGTAAATAAGGCCTGGTTCCAAATAAAATTAAACCGAGCCGGTCCCCGCTGCGTTCTTTTATAAACTGGTTTGCCACTTTTTTCACAATATCTATGCGGCTAATGTACTTGCCATTTGCCAGCATATCCGGGGTTTGCATGCTACCTGATAAGTCAATAGCAAGCATCAGGTCGCGGCCTGATTGTTGTACCGGTAATGGTGCGCCAAGCCACTCAATTCCCGAAGCAGAAACTACAACAAGCCCCCAAATAATTAATAGAATATATTTTAAATTACCTAGTTTAGACTCACTAAAAGCATTATCCACACAGCTAAAGGCTTTGCTTAAATCACTAAAAAACGGCACTTTTAATGCGGGGTCTTTTATTTGCTTAGCTTTGGGGAAAAAATAGTAAATCAGGAATGGTAAAGCAAATACTAATAAAGTCCAAGGATAGGCTACTTTTATCATATTACTTTCCTTAGCCAGCGTTTTACAACAAAAATTAAATTACTGTTATCAACTAGGGTATAACGGGAATAAATATTTGCCAGGACTTTACCTTCACCTTGGGTAAAGTCATCCGTTTTACCTGATTTATCAAGGAATTTCAGCCAGTCTTCTCCATAAAGGCTTTGCGGTTTTACCTCTGGGAAACGTAAGATTGCCACTCGTTTGAGGAGAATAGTTATATCGCCCAAAATTAGTTGATTAGAATCATCTTTACTTTTTTCCTCAATTTCCGCGAGGAGCTGAAAAATTTCATTTTTTAGGAGGCGCTTTTTCTGCCGCATTTTACCAATATAAATCGCAATAATAATTCCCACCATCACTACAACAGCGCTTACAAAATACCAGCCAGGAGCAAGCGGGAAAATTGATACTGCATTTGGTAGGTGGATTGGTTTTAATTCGTTTAGCAAATTATTATCCATGGCGGTTTTCTCCGTGATTTATTTGCGCTACTATATCTTTATGAGTTGCTATAGCTGCAAATTGGATTTTTTGCATTTGTGAAAAGCTTTTTATTTTTTGTAGGCGTTCGTTAAAATTTTCCTGGTATCTAGCCTTGTTTCTGCTATTTGCAGCTATTTCAAGGCGCTGGTTTCTCTCATCGGTAAAAGGGAAAAAACCCTTTTCGGGCAAGCTTTGTTCGATTGGGTCATAAATAAAATAGTTAATTACTTTATTCTTTTTGGCGATTTGCTGCAATAAATTGATTGTTGCGGCATCTGCATGATAGAAATCACTAATAACTATCACAATGCTCCCGGTCGCTAGCCTTCTCGAGAGAAAATCTAAAGAGGCATTTAGATTGCCAGGCAGCCTAGTCACAGTTTCAGGCTTATTTAAATATGAGAAAATAGTCATTAATGTTTGCGTGCTACGTTTGGCTTTAATAAATTCTGCATGATGTTCATTAAAGACAATTCCTCCAACTTGCTCACTATTAGCAAGCGAAGCGAAGCCGATAACTGCAGCTATTTTAGCGGCAAGTACTGATTTAAAACATACCTTAGTCCCAAAACGCATTGACATAGACTGATCTATTAGCAAATATACTGCACGCTCTTTCTCTTCTCGATAGATTTTGGTGAATGGTTTACCTAAACGTGCGGTTAAAGGCCAGTGGATCAGTCGCATGTCATCTCCAGACTGGTAACCGCGCACTTCTTCAAAGTCCATACCGCGCCCACGGGCAAAAGATAAACGACTACCAGTTGTGACAGCATCAACTTTGTTTTTAGAATAGAGCCGCAGCTTTGGAGCAAAATGGCGTAAGGCCAACAGCTCATTAATCTGAGGAATAATGTTCGCATTCATGGCTAAATTATGGAATTGGTACAAAATTCAAAATTTCAGCTATGATTTTATCGCTGTCTATTTCGACAATCTCTGCCTCATAGCTAAGTAATATGCGGTGGCGCAATACTTCAAAAATATGCGCATGGACATCATGCGGCGTAATATAATCGCGGCCTTCTAACCATGCATTCGCCCTGGCTGCTTTTTCTAAAGCAATAGTGGCGCGCGGGCTGGCGCCAAAGCGGATCCACTTAGCAAGTTCATGCGAATATTTTTGCGGCGTACGGGTGGCGATTACCAGCTGGATTAGGTAATCCTCAATTGGTTTACTTATGTGGATTTGTTTTAGCTCGGCTTGAGCCTTAAAAATTGTCTCTTGGCTAACATGAGGTTTGTCAGCTACCTCTAGCGTAATGTCTTCGCGGCTTAGCTGCAAGATTTTTGCTTCGGCTTCAGCTTTCGGATAATCAATCTTTACATATAGCATAAAGCGGTCAAGCTGCGCTTCTGGTAACGGGTAAGTGCCTTCCTGCTCAATAGGGTTTTGCGTTGCCATTACCATAAACAAAGATGGCAGCGGATAGGTAGTCTTGCCAATCGTAATTTGCTTTTCACCCATTGCCTCGAGTAATGCTGATTGAACTTTGGCAGGAGCACGATTGATTTCATCTGCCAAAAGGAAATTATGAAATAACGGGCCTGGCTGAAACTGAAAGGTGTGCTCTTCAGGGATATAAATGTCGGTACCAGTTAAATCTGCCGGCAATAAATCTGGTGTAAACTGGATGCGGTGAAAGGAACAGTCAATTGTACTTGATAAGGTTTTTATTGCTGTGGTTTTGGCAAGTCCTGGTGCTCCCTCAACCAATAGGTGGCCGGAACTAAGTAGGGCAATAATCAATTTTCTAGTTAATTCATTTTGCCCAACTATTCGCGAGTCTAAATAGTCCTGTAGGTGTAAAAACTGGTCCCGAACGGTCATAAATCCTCCTTAGCCAGAAATCAAAAATAATGTTAATTTATGAAAGTTGTAAAATATCGACACATTTATCGATGTTTCTTATAAATTTAATTACTTTAAATGTAATGCAAACCGTCACTTTTATTTGAAGTTTTCTAGACTTTTTATGGTTAAGATTCTATTAATACTGGGCATTCCAAGTGAAGAGCATGCATTTGCCAACTATTATTTAGGGTTGGATTTAAAAGTTTCAAGAGGTAATATACCGACCAATTTGGACGGTACAATAAAATTTTTATAATGATAAAATGGCTGCTTAGCTAAATTTTTATCATTATAATTTTCTAGGAGCATTTAATGAAAAAGCTATTAGTTGCTTTAACTATGGTCACACTAGCCTTGCCAGCATTTGCTGAAAAAACTACAGTTGTTACTTTTGATAGTAGTAAAATGAAATGTGGTAAACATCATATTGAAGATGGTATCAATAAAAAGCAAGTAAAAGGTATGCGTTGTACAGATTATCAAGATAAAAAAACTGATATAGTTTTCAATGACGATAATTCGCATAAACTAGTCGACTGCAAAGTTGACAATGTTGGTAATATCACATTAGCTAAATGTACGGCAATTAACTAAATATTATTGATTTTTCGTAAAAGTTAAATACACTAATTCTTAAGTCCTCTTCTTTTTATCAAAATATAAATTGTGGGGACTTTTGCATAATAGCTAATTTCATCTGCAAGTTCACAGCTATGGCTGGTATCCGCAAATAACCCTAGTTCACTCAAGCCTTGATTAAAGAAACGGCATCAATCATAAGTAAGAGAATTCGTTCCTTAAAGATATGTTACAATGAATACTATAATTTGATTGTGATGCTCAGTAACGGACACTTTTATCGCTGCAAATTTAGTAAATCGAATTTTATTATAAGACAATTTATTCATAATATTACTTTATTTATATTCAAATATTACGGATATAAGGCTTTGTATTATTCATTGGCTATTTGTTGATACCTCGCAAGTCTCAAACAGTTCAACAAATAACGCCAATCTCATAAACAAAGCCTAATACCCTTCATAATTCATATAAATAAAGTACTCTTACGCATAAATTGAAACTGTTTAAATCCCAATTAAGCGTAGCATTAGAAAAAAGTGACCGCTATTAATACTATGATCCAATACAGGACACTTTTAATCTTTTAGTTAATCTTTTTATGTAAAGATAGTCTAAGTTCAGGAGGGTATAAATGCCTTGGATGGAAATTGGCCAAATTTTACTTTCTGCTTTTTGCGGAACATTAATTGGTTTGGAACGCCAGATTCATGGTTCCCAAGCTGGTGTAAGAACTTATAGCCTAGTTTGTATAGGTTCTTGTTTATTTGGTATAGTATCTACACATGCGAATGGAGCAGCATATTATCAAAGTGTAGCTGATCCAACCAGGATTGCAGCGCAGATTGTTAGTGGTATAGGCTTTCTTGGCGCTGGCATTATTTTTAAAGACCATAATAAAATAACCGGCCTTACAACTGCTGCAAATATTTGGGTAACGGCGTCAATAGGGTTGGCAGTAGCTTTTGAAATGATTGCGTTACCTCTAGTTACCACTTTTTTAATTTTGGCAATTTTGTCATTAAACCGGCTAAAGTTTTTTAAACGCTTATCTGAAAAATTCCAGATTGAGCAAAATAGTACCGAAAATTGTGATCATGATAAGTAGGAATAACTTGGCATAATGTTAAAAAAAATTAAAATTAGTTATTCAATTCCTCAGATTATCGGGTTACTTGTTATCTCTTCATTATTATTAATGGAGAATATTGATGCCAATATCCTTAATGTGGCAATTCCGCAAATGGCACAAACTTTTGCGACTACCGTGTTTACTTTAAAGTTGGCAGTTACAAGTTATCTGATTGGATTATCCTTATTTATACCGATGAGCGGTTGGATTTCTGACCGCTTTGGCACTAGAAACACCTTGATTTTTTCGATTATTCTCTTCACGCTAATGTCAATTCAATGTGGGCTGACTAATTCATTAAACTGGCTGATTATCTGTCGCTTACTGCAAGGGGCAGCTGGCGCTTTTATGGTTCCGGTTGGACGGTTATTGCTTTTAAAGATTTTCACCAAGCAAGAAATGGTAAAAGCCTATACCTTGATGGGGCTACCCGTTTTGCTTGGGCCAATCCTGGCACCAATTATTGGCGGCTACTTGGTTACTTATTTATCGTGGCGATTTATTTTTTGGGTAAATATCCCGCTTGGAATATTAGCCTTAATTGCGACAATCAAATATATTGAGAACTTTCGGCAAGAACAAGATAAATTTAATTTGCTAAGTTATGTTTTTCTGGCACTGGCCTTGGCCGCAGTCTGTTTTTGGTTTGACATCTATTTACTAAAGACAGTTAGCCGGGAATATAAAGTTTGGTTATTCTTTGCTGCAATTATATTTGGCACTATCTATTATTTAATTGAAAGTAATTCGAGCTTTCCGGTTATTCGCTATCGTTTATTTAAATTACGCACCTTTAGGACTTGTTTTTTTTCAACTATTATTGTCCGGGCGGCATTAGGTGGTAGGGCATTTTTAATTGCAATTTTTTTAGAAGTTACCTTTCACCTAAGCGCATTTAATGCCGGTTTCTTTTTTATGTATCTCTCATTTGGGATACTGTCTTCACGAAGTTTAATGCGTAAAATGCTCGAAAAATTTGGGTTTAAGCGTGCGCTTACCTATGCTAATATCGGGAATTTCGTTGCTTTATTGATGTTCGTGTGGGTCCACGAACTTGGTCCATACCTGTATATAACGTTATTCTTAAATGGCGTTTTTGCCTCAGCCCAATTTATGAGTATGAATGTACTTTATTATGCCGAAGTCGATAGTGTAGATTATGGTTCGGCTGTCAGCCTAGCTGCCACCTGGCAGCAGCTAGGCATCTCGCTTGGCGTGATTGTAGCTGCAAGTATCCTTCATCTATTTAATGAATTATCCGGTAGCAAATTTAGCTTGGCTACTTTTCATAATACTTTTATCTTACTTGGGCTATTAAACCTGTCATGCCAGTTTTTAATCAACCAGTTAAAGCCTTATGACGGACAAAATCTCATAGGCAAGAAAGCTAAAATTGCTAATTGAAAGCGGTTTTTGACATACAGCCCGCCTTAAAGGGGATATGGGTAATAATATCTAAAAATTAGCAGATTAAGAATTATACTGAGGCTTATTCTCCAACGGGTTTATGTATCGCCAATAATTGCCTAGATATGCTACTTTACAAAACCCTAACATAAAAAAGCGAATCTCTTAATTCGCTTTTTTATGTTTTTTATGCTTTAATTCGTGTTGCTGAAATTTATAGTAAAGAAGTTAGTAAAGATGTGAGTGGCTAAATTCGAAATACCACGGTAGTTTGGGAATTGGCTATTTAGATAAGATAGAATCTGCAATTTAACTATTCGTGAACTTGACGATGGTAACACCTTGGTCGCCCTGGTGAGAGGAACCATATGAGTATGCCAGGACTAATGGGTGATGTTCAAGAAATTTACGCACGACACCTAATAGCACAGGCTGGTTATTTGCTGAGTTGAGGCCCACCCCATGAATTATCTTTACACATTTGGCTTGAGTGTTAGCTTCAATAAAGCGCTCTAATAAATCTATAGCATGCGTACGGGTATAATTGTGCAAATCCAAAGATTTAGCTATGGGATATTTACCATTTCGGAGGTCTCGTGGCATATTGCGCTGACCATGGCGGTAAAATTCAGGCTTTGCGTTTGCAGAATCAAAAAAATCTATTAAAGAACCATCATTTGATGATGAAAATGCTTGATTGTGGGTGTTACTCTTAACCATTTTGGGCGCTGCTACGAAAGCTTTGGTGTCTTGCTTTATCGGTGCAACTTTTAGCGCTTCGCAATATGTAGCAAAATCTATGTCTTGCGTTGGTTCTACTGCCTTTGGTTTGGGGTCTTTAGCCTGGCTATGTTGAGTAAGCACTTGTTTTTTTAAATCTTTTAATTGTTTTTGCCACATGGTATTTTATCGTAGAAAATAAGCATAATCTGATAGCCATTATTTTATGTTATAATCCACAACAAAATAACAATTTTTCACTGCCGCGAGGGTTAAGTAATGGCAAAAATCAAACTTGGTGAGTCTTATCATTTATATAAGCGTATTTTTACAACCTATATGTCAGAATTTTGGGGAAAATTTGTAATTTCATTGGTAGCAATGGCGATAGCCGCAGCAACCGAACCGGCATTCGCACGCTTGATGAAACCGCTAATTGATAAAGGCTTTACCGACCAAGATCATCGAGCCATGATTTTAACTCCTTTAGCCGTTATGGGCATCTTCTTAATTCGGGCAATCGCTTCATACATTAATGAGACCACTTCAACCTGGTTATCTGGAACTATAGTCGAAAAAATGCGCAAGCAGATGTTTCGTAAACTGTTATCAATGCCGGTTCAATATTATGATACCAATAATTCAGGCCGGATGATATCGCGAATACTATTTGATGTAACCCAGATTACTGAGGCAGGATTTAACGTAATTACCGTAACGGTAAAAGATGGCCTAACCATTATCGGCTTATTGGGTCTATTATTTTATACTAATTGGCAATTGACTTTATTTTGTTTTTTCACTTTACCGTTTGTGTTGGTCCTAGTAAGAGTACTTGCCAAGAAATTGCGTAAATTAAATAAGAACAATCAGGAACAATATGGTTTAATGACGCAAGTAGTTACCGAAGCGGTGCAAGGACAAAAGGTAGTTAAGTTGTTTTCAGGGATAGACTATGAAACAAACCGCTTCTCTGAAAGTGTGGCGTCCATCAAAGAAAACAGTGTACGCCAATCAGGTACTTCATCGCTTAATTCTGGCCTAAGCCAATTTTTAGTTTCAGTTGCATTATCTTGCATATTATACTTTGCGACAACCCGTTCTAAAGCCAATGGATTTACTGCCGGTGACTTTATTTCATTTATCACTGCAATGATTATGATCCTGCAGCCAATGAAGCGTATTACCAATGTAACTCAGTCATTACAGCGTGGTTTGGCTTCAGCCGAGTCAGTTTTTGAATTTCTGGATGAGGAAGAAGAAGTTGATGCCGGTACTGTTGGTATAAATGAAGTTATTGGCAATATCAAAATCAATAATTTATCATTTAAATATCCAACATCAGAAAAAAATGTTCTTGATCAAATTAATATGGAGATTAAGTCGGGAGAGACTGTCGCGTTGGTTGGTAGTTCCGGTAGCGGCAAGACCACATTAGCGAATTTAATTCCGCGGTTTTATATCCCAAGCACAGGGGATATCACCTTGGATGGCGTGGACTTAAATGAAATTAAGTTAAACGATCTTCGCAGTCAGATTGCATTAGTTAGCCAGGAAGTTGTCTTATTCAACGATAGCGTTTACAATAATATATCATATGGCAGTAATACTAAATTTAGCAAGGAAGATGTATATAACGCCGCTAAACTTGCCAATGCTCTTGAATTTATTGAGAAGCTACCGCAAGGCTTCGAAACCGATATCGGAGAAAATGGAACGCGCTTATCTGGGGGGCAAAAGCAACGCTTAGCCATTGCCAGGGCAATCTTAAAAAATGCGCCAATTTTGGTTCTTGACGAGGCAACCTCAGCCTTAGATAACCAATCAGAGAAACTAGTCCAAGAGGCACTTGACCGGTTAATGGCCAATCGGACGACAATAGTTATTGCTCACCGCCTATCTACCATCCAGCATGCTGATAAAATTGTAGTAATGGAGCAGGGTAAAGTAGTTGAAGTAGGTAAGCATGATGAGTTACTTGCGCATAATGGAGTATATTCAAACCTCTATAATATCCAATTCCGAGCTAATATCTAAAATTTGGTTATAGCAAAAAAATAAAAAAGCAGAAACAATCTAGTTTCTGCTTTTTTAATGTAAAAATGTCTAGCATAGAAAAAATTGACTATCAACTGTAGTAAAAAATTACAAAATTGTAATAATCTGGATTTCTACAGCTAACCATTTGTTTTAAGCCTGCTTAATCTTATTATTCATACTTTATGGCCTTTTATCCATTAATTTGATTAATAAATAGGAGATTGTCTGCTATATATTGTTAACGTTAACAATATTGATTTACAATGGTTTATTTTGAATGCGATATTGCCGGTTTTGATTGTTGCAATGCACTATCGATGAATATGAGAATATTATTGCTTTTTAGCGCTAAGTTAAGTAAGATAGTGTATTAATATCAGCGAATAAGTGATGTTATTCACTTTCGTTTTTTCGACAAAATAATATTATTTATTAAAATGGTTAATCGATTTATACGAACTAGGCAGCATCTTAGTAATTTTCTATGCGGAAGATTTAAGCTATAAATCAATTAAACTATTAATGCAAAAGATAGAATACTTAAAATTTTATTATTGTGTGTAACGTTACTCAATAACAATAACCTGTTATATAAAAATATTTATGCTAAAAGTAAAAGGAGAGAGCAATGCGCTATAGCTGGAGATGGTTTGGTCCAAATGACCCGGTTCCAATACAAGATGTTCGCCAAACTGGTGCAACCGATATTGTTAGTGCCCTTCATCATATTCCAAATGGGGAAGTATGGAGCATTGAAGAAATAAAAAAACGCCAGCATGAAGTTGAGTGGGACTCGATTAATAATGAAGCTACTAACTTGAAATGGAGCATTGTTGAAAGTGTTCCGGTACATGAAGATATCAAAAAACGTACCGGGAAATACCAGCAATATATCGAAAATTATAAAAAGAGCATACGTAATTTGGCCGCTTGCGGTTTAAAAATAGTAATTTATAACTTTATGCCAATTATTGACTGGACTCGTACTGACCTGTCATACCGTTTGCCTAATGGTATGCGCGCGCTACGCTTCGATTTTAATGAATTTGCCGCATTTGATCTTTTTATATTAAAACGTGAAAATGCAAAGCTTGACTATACTGATGAACAAATCACCAAAGCGCAAGAAGTGTTTACGACAATGAGTGATGAAACTAAAAACCGCCTTATTAAAAATATTATTGCCGGATTGCCTGGTGCCGAGGAAAGTTTTACTTTGGAGCAGTTTAAGGCCGCTCTTAATGAATATAAGGATATTGATGCGAATAAGCTACGCAGCAATTTATTCGAGTTTCTCAAAGAAATTGTGCCTGTTGCTGAGGAATGTGGCGTTCGCATCGCAATTCATCCGGATGATCCTCCACGTCCAATGTTTGGCTTACCAAGAATATTAAGCACCGAAGACGATATTAAAGCTTTGATGGATAGCGTTCACTCAGCTAATTGTGGAGTCAACATCTGTGCCGGATCACTAGGTGTTCGCGCCGATAATGATCTTGAAAAATTTATCCGTACCTGGGGCGATCGGATACCTTTTGTCCACCTACGCAGCGTCAAGCGTGAAATTGATGGTAGCTTCTATGAAGATGAACATATTTCTGGCAGTACCAACTTGGCTAAACTTATCAAGGCAATTTTGGACGTAGAAAAAGTAACTGGTAACGAGATTATTATTCGCCCAGATCATGGTCATCAGATGCTTGATGATTTACGCAAGAAAACTAACCCAGGATATTCCTGTATTGGCAGGATGAAAGGTATAGCTGAACTTAAAGGTATGGAATTAGCCTTACGGACATTCAACGTTTAAAAGATAAACAAGATTTGTGGAGATAGTGTTTTGAAAATTACCAAACAGCTTGTTAGCTGGCATACCAATAATGATCATAGTATTACTCTTAACTGCGATGAATCATCCGCAAAAATTTTTGTATTAAGTGATGATATTATTCGTATTCGTACTTCATTTACCAAGGAATTTGTGGAAGAGTCATATGTGTTAACCATGACTGCCTGGCCGGATCGCTTTGATGAGCTATTAAAAAATGAAAGGCAGCGGGTTACTCCTCTAAAACTAAATGTATCAGAGGAGCATAATTGTTTATCATTAAAAACTGCGAGCCTCAAGCTGGTAATTAACAAGTCTCCATTTTATATTCAATTATTTAATGAAAATGATCAGCTAATCTACTCGGATCTAAAGTCTAAACCATATGTTTTGGACCAACTAAATCGGGTATCTCATTATAGCGAGATAGATATTGATAATGATTATTTTTATGGCTTTGGCGAAAAAACTGGAACTATTAATAAACTTAGGCGGAGAATGGTTCAAAGCCCTAAAGATACATTAGCTTATGATCCGGAATATACTGATCCATTATATAAACATATCCCGTTTTATATAAAACTTAACCAACAAACTAAGCATGCTATTGGCTTTTTCTATCATAATACTTTTGAGTCAGTATTTGATATGGGAGTAGAGCATAGTAACTATCATCACCGCTATTGTTCCTTTCAAGCCGATGGTGGCGATATTGATTTATTTATCTGTAATGGCCCAACTATCGCCAAAGTAGTTGAACGTTATACTGACCTTACCGGTAAAACCGCGATGCAGCCGATTTACTCATTAGGCTATCTTGGTTCTACCATGTATTATGTTGAATTGCCGGAAAATTGCGATAACGAAATAATAGATTTTGCCAGAAAGTGTCGTAGCGAAGATATCCCGATTGATAATTTTCATTTATCTTCTGGCTATACCGTCGATGAATCAAATAAGCGCCAGTTATTTACCTGGAACGTTAACAAATTTCCCAATCCAGGTGAATTTTTTTCAAATATGCAGCAAGAAGGAGTGCCGACTACCCCTAATATTAAACCGGGAGTATTATTGACGAACCCGAATTATTCATCTATGGCGGCAAATGGCATATTTATTGGCAAGCATGATGATAAAGGTAGCCCTTATGTTGACTACTGGTGGGGAGGGCTTGGCTCATTTGTTGATTTTACTAATCCTAAGGCTCGCGGATCTTGGACAGAATACTTAAATGAAACATTATTTAAGTATGGAGTAACTTCATTATGGAATGATAACTGTGAGTACGATTCGCTAGCCGATAAGGACGCCTATTGTAATTTTGACGGTAAAGGTGTTGCCTTTGCCGGCATGAAAGCTATCTTACCTAACTTAATGGCTTTTACCGGTCGTCAGGCAATGCTTGCGTGTAACCCATCAATACGTCCGTATTCGGTTAATCGTGGTGGTTATGCCGGTATCCAGCGCTATTCGCAGACATGGGCTGGTGATAATTTTACATCTTGGAAAACACTCAAATTTAATATTGCGACGATTTTGGGGATGGGGTTATCTGGAGTTGCCAATAACGGTTGTGATATTGGCGGTTTCTGGGGGCCGCATCCAGAGCCTGAGCTATTTGTCCGCTGGGTACAAAATGGCGTATTTCAGCCACGTTTTTCAATCCATTCTTGCAATACCGACAATACGGTTACCGAACCTTGGATGTATCAAGATTATACTTCATATATTCGCGATGCAATTAAATTACGCTACCAGTTAATGCCTTATTGGTATGCTTTGCTGCGTGAAGCCAATTTGCTTGGTACACCAATGATGCGCCCGCTATTCTATGAATTCCAGGAAGATAGTAATTGCTATAACCAGGGGGTAGACTTTATGGTAGGTAAAAGTTTGCTGGTTGCCAATATAGTTGAAAAAGGTGCAACTCTTCGTGAAATATATTTACCTAAAGGCACTACCTGGTTTGACTTTTATAGTTATCAAGAATATACCGGTGGTAGCACTATTTCGTTAAATGTTGATCTCTCATCAATTCCGCTCTTTATCCGTTCAGATGGAATAATCGCTCTAACTCAAGATGAAGCACGCTTAAATGATGGATTTTTTAACCATCTTAAACTTATATTTGGCGGAGAAGCTGCCACTGTTGATCTTTACCAGGATGACGGGATAAGCCAAGGTTATTTGGCTAGTGAATATTGTGCCAGTAAGGTTAGCCTAAAAACCCAAGGCGAACAAAAAATTATACATATTGTAAATAGTGGCAAACTGGAACCTCTCACTGATAAATTTGAAATTGAGTTAATAAATAAAGCGAAGGGTCCTTATTGGGTAAGTGTCGCTGGCCGGAGGTTGAAGCAGTATCTCCACCGTGATAAATTTAGCCAAAGCCATGAAGGCTGGTATTATAGTAATCAAAAAGGTGCGGTTGAAATAAAATTAGACTTTCCTATTAACGAGTGCGAAGTAATAATTAGCTTTGCTCATTTTGACCTGATCGGAATGTAGGACTATGACACGCAAACTCACACTTAAAGAAAAAGCCGCATATGGCGTTGGTGATTTGGGAAATGGTTTTACCTTTGATTTAGGTCAGGCGTATCTACTTAAATTTTATACCGATGTATGCGGTATTAGTGCGGTTGCTGCCGGAGGGGTATTTTTATTTACCAAGATTTTTGATGCTTTTATGGATTTGCTGGCTGGTTCATTTATTGATAAGCGCAGTCCTTCTAAAAATGGTAAATATCGTCCGGTAATGTATAGTTCAGCAATTGTATTGGCATTTTTAACTATTGTTACGTTTATAGCTCCTGATATTTCCCTTCAAGGTAAACTGATTTATGCTTATGCCAGTTACATGATCTGGGGACTATGTTATTCTTTAACTAATATCCCATATGGCTCTCTTGCCGCAGCTATGACCCAAAATCTATATGACCGTACGCAACTGGCCTCCTTTAGGCAGGCGGGTTCTTTGTTGGCTTTATTAATTACCGGCGTGATATTTATGCCGATTGTACTCTTTTTCAATAACCCTAAGATAGGTTATCCGGTAGCGGCTTTAATAATGGCAATTTGTGGAGTAATTTCTCATCGTTACTGTTATAAAAATACCAAAGAAGAGGTATCAGAGATTATCAGTGAAGAATTGGCATTTGGCGAAATATTTAAGACTATTTTCAAAAACCGGCCATTAGGAATTTTAATTTTAATGTCACTGTTTACTATTTCTGCTTACAACATTAAAATAGCGATGCTGGTTTATTTTTGTGAGTACAATTTAGGTAATGTTAAATTAATGGCAATTATCAATTTTTTAATTATTGGTAGCTCGGTAATTGCAATCTTTGGGATTCCTAAGGCCGTAAAAATATTTGGCAAAAAGAATACCATGCTCTTGGGGTTTGCTATTAGCATTACAGCTGATATTATCAATTTTTTAATTCCGGCAAATCCGATTAGCTTCACTATATTGGCCTGTATCGCATTTGTTGCGATCTGTTTTCCCAATGGCATCGTCTGGGCGCTTATTTCCGATGTTATTGATTATGGCGAATGGAGGAACGGGAAACGCACAGCTGGGGTAACTTATGCAGCATTTAGTTTCGCCCGCAAACTCGCGCAATCTTTAGCTGGTTTTTGTGCCGGCCTTGGCCTAACGCTTATCAATTATGTACCTAATCAACAGCAATCCCATCATGTCTTAATTGGGATTAAAGGATTACTTTTACTTTACCCGGCAGTTACCTTATTAATCGCAGCTTTGATTGTTTACTTTTACTATGAATTGACAGATGAGCGCTGTAACCAGATTGTTTCTGATCTTTACGAGAGAAGGAAGGCGCGTGTTTCAGCATAAATCAATAAACTTGATCTTAAAGATTATTATATTTACTAGTAATTACGAAAATATATAACATGAATTAATTACTGATATACTTTCACTTTTTTGGCAAGATAATAAGATTTATTAAAATGGTTAATTGATTTATGCGAATTATGTAGCATATTAGATTTTGTTTACGTGGTTGCTTCATTTGTTGATTTGTTTGAGCGAAGCGAGTTTATCAACAAATAGCAAACGAGTAATACAAAATCTTATATGCGGAAAATTTGAGTTATAAATCAATTAACTTTTTAATAAATCAGATAAACTACTTAAAATTTATTATAGTAAGTAACACTAGTTAATTATTTAGAATTGAGATTGTATGGATCAGCAGTTATTAGATAAAACCAATCACGATTTGGACTTGTTGCCTCAGTGGGGGCCTTATACTAAAAAATATAGCGGTACTTCACATATTGCTGATAAAGCTCATGGGATTCGATTTGATCTAAGTATTTTTTCGGGAATATACCGCCGAAGAAGCGAACTGCCAAATGTCTTATTTGAAACTTCCTACTATCCATGGCAAGCTACTCCAGACTTAAACTTCTATGAGTTTCGTCATATGCTAGAATGGAAAGATCAAGTATTTTGTGATATTTCCTACCAACTGAAATCTGTTGATTGCCAATTATTTAAAGCGCGGCTTGTTAATAATACCGATTTAGCACAAAGTCTGTGCCTCCATTTACTTGCCTCCATACATTTTCCTGGCAAGCGGGAATATGAACCTGATAATACCTTAGTGCAAGCTAAAGCTCTAGTTGTAGGGGATGCCAAGTGGTTAAACAGTAATCAGTTTAGTAAATATATAACTACCACTGAATTCGCAACGGATAATTTAGCACCAGATGGAAAATTCAAATGCGAGAATGCTATTGATGGATTTGTCTTTGGTCATGGCATTGAATTTGGCCTTAGCCCAAATGACAAAATAAAATATCAGTTAAATACTATTCCAGGCCAGGATATTAAAGTGGCAATTCGCTATACTTCAAGTGATGACCGATTATTTAAGTTTTTTGCCAGTGGGGTTGAAGCAGGTGTTATTGAACTTAAAAAATCTGAGCATCCTGCGGTTACTGATATTATTTTTAAGGCGCAAAATTCATCTACTGAAATAGAATTGTATTCCCAAGATAGTGCTAATGGGACCTATTTGGATGGTTTCCTTTATGGTCCACTTGCCGATGTCGAATTAAGTAGTTTTGTACCCCTAGAGCTAGAGTATACACCTCAAGTTCATGCTTTTGCCGGGGGCTATATTCTTAAATACCCATCGCTTGATTACTTCTATGCAATAAAGTTTTTTACTGACGCGAAATGTGAAAAGCGTGAATTTATAAGTGATAACCTGGATCCATTTTTTGCTAAAAATGCTAACGAACATGTTAATCTGCGCTTAGTCGACCAAAATTCACAGCGGCACTATACTAATTGGTTTATACGTCCACTAAACTTGGCGCCTAATTCAAGTGAAGAAATATATGGTTTGGTTGCCAATGGTAGCTTGGAACAGGTTGAAAAACTGCTAAATATATACGAATTTACGGAGCAGTTAGTTTCTGATTTTAATAGGCTAACTGCTGAAAGCTTAACTAAGCTTCCGATTGCTCAAAGTGCATCAAAATATCACTTTGGCCAACAAATAATCAATGCCACAACATTGACTAATGTCGTATTTCCGGTTTATACCAGTGGGGAATTTATACGTCATAGTACTCCTGGACGCTGGTGGGACTGCCTTTATACTTGGGATTCCGGTTTTATTGGACTAGGGTTACTTGAATTAGATGAAGGCCGGGCAATCGAAAATTTATTAGTTTACTTAACTGATGAGAAATCGCAAAATGCATTTATACACCACGGTTCACCGGTGCCGGTTCAATTTTATTTGGCTTGGGAAATATTTAACCTCACGCAGGACCTCGATTTTGCCGCCAAGGTCTATCCTTGCTTGAAACGGTATTACGAATTTTTAGTTGGCCGCTATGGTAGTAGCGATACCAACCGCTTCACAAGCGGTTTATTACAGACCTGGAGTTACTTTTATAATTCAGGTGGTTGGGATGACTATCCGGCCCAGAAATATTGCCATGATAGTGGCATAGTTCACAATGTTACTCCTGTTATTACCACAGCACATGTAATGCGCTGTGGAGCGATCTTAGCTAATTTTGCGTCCCTGCTGGGTTATGGTTATGCCGAGGTTTCACTTTTTGCTGAAGATCGCTCTAGGCTATTTAATGCATTACAGCAGTATAGTTGGGATGAAGAGAGCGGCTATTTTTCTTATGTGATTCATGAGGCTGGTATAGCTGCAAGAATCCTAAAAGCTTCAGATGGATCAAATTTTAACCAAGGTTTAGATGGTATTTATCCTTTAATTGCCAATGTATGCGATAGCTTACAAACTAAGCGGCTTTTGCGGCATTTAAAGTCTCCACAAGAACTATTTTCACCAATAGGGATAAGCGCAGTATCCCAGTCAGCAAGTTATTACCGCAATGATGGCTATTGGAATGGCACAATCTGGTTTGCTCATCAGTGGTTTTTCTGGAAGTTCATGCTTGATCTGGGTGAAACCGAATTTGCCGACAAAATTGCCCAAACAGCATTAGATATCTGGGAACGTGAATGTCGGAGCTCTTATCGAAGTCTTGAACACTTTGTGATTGAATCAAGTCGGGGAGCCGGCTGGTCTAGTTTTAGCGGCTTGTCATGCCCGATTATTAATTGGTACCATGCCTATTTCAAATCAGGTAGGATAAACGTCGGATTCGATTGTGCTCTTGTGAGTTGTGCTATATTAAAAGAGCGCTTAGTATTAAGGATTAAAACCTTTGCCAATAAATCTGAGAGCATCTTGGTTTGTCTTCCAGATACTTGGCATAAGCCAACGGCTATGCTTAACTTACAACCCATTGAACTAATTCCTTCACTGAATAAAAGTGCGTTTTATTTGCTTATAAATGCTGATAAAAATCAGGATTTGGAAATTGTCATTACTGGCTGACTTTATAAAAACCTTAGCTTAATCTTAGGATCGAAAGATGAATTTTAATAAAATCAAGATAATTTTAGCTTTTTTTTCATTGAGCTTCTTAACCTGCGGTTTTCCAATTTTCATAATGCAAGCAGTTTCCTATTATCATATTAGTCATGCTTCTGCGGGAAATTTAGAGTCATACTTTAATATCACTAGGGTAAGCGCTACTTTTTTAATTTTCTCGCTATTTTTGAAAGTTGGCTATCGTAAGCCAATTGGCCTGGCATTTCTTGCTGTGGCATTATTATGCATTTTGCAGCCATTTGTAGACTCAATCTGGATGATTCGCGGCTATTTATTTCTTATGGGCATAGCCTATGTAACAATTAATATCGGCTGTTATTCCATGGTTAGTTTAGTTACTAAAAATAGCGATGAACATGCCAGTTTTATTAATTTGATGGAAGGCCTCCACATGTTTTCAAGCATGGCCGGTATGTGGCTGTTTTCCTTTTTTGCCGAATCAGGCGGGCGTAACTGGCTTTATACTTTTTGGGTAATTGCTTCTGTTTGCATAGTCATGGCTTTACTATTCCTATTAAGTACCATAGATGAAAGCAAGATGGAACTAGAACCGAATAAGCCCTTAATTAGAGAATTTCGCAAGCTCCCGCAATATGTTTTTACGTTACGCGTAGGAATTGCCGTCCTCATGCTTGCTTGTTACGAACTAATGGAGCAGGGGATGGGGCCATGGCTACATAATTTTAATCATGAAGTTCTTGAGCTGCCAAAATATTTGAGTATTCAAATCGGCAGTTTTTTTGTAATGTCTATTGCGATAGGCAGAATTATTGGTGGTTTGCTCTTTAAAAAGATCAAATATCAAAGAGTCCTGGCAGTTAATTTTATCCTGGCTTTTATTTTAATTGGTTATGCGATTCATGGCATGAAGACCGGCTTAGGCGCTCATTCAACATCTATTTTCAATGCCCCAATAATAGCTTTTGCCTTACCGCTTCTGGGACTATTTATAGGGCCAGTCTATCCGACAATTACTTCAACGTTACTTAGTAAAATTCCAGCCCATGACCATTCTATCATTATGAGTATGTTAATGATTGTAGTTGCAATAGTTGATAGCAGTTCAGCGCGGGTTGTGGGCGATTTATTTGGTAGCTATGGCGGAATAACTGCAATCAGTGTCAGTGTGTTATTACCATTAGCCGTTTTACTGATTTTAATTTTACCATATGCCATATTGAATAACCGAACCAAAATAAACCCATAATCAATGTAAAGCAATTTATGAGTTTGCTTCATTTGTTGATTTTTTTGAGTAAAGCGAGTTTATCAACAAATAGCAAACGAGTATTACAAAATCTTAGATGCGAAAGTTTTGAGTTACAAATCAATAAACATTTTAATAAATCAGATAGAGCGTTTTAAATTTTCTTAGAGTCAGTAACAACATCAGTGAATAATTGAAAGATAATTTATCTAAGAAAAAATAGTCACTCACAATTATACGTAAATATTTTTAGAGGTACCTGAATGAGCAATAATTTAAAAGTAGCAGTTGTTACCGGGGGAAGCGGAGTATTGGGCAGCAGCTTTTGCAAAGCATTGGCTGAAAATGGTTATAAAGTGGCAATCCTTGGTCGCGATTTGGCTAAAGCGCAAAAACTTGCGCTTGAAATTGAGCAATCTGGTGGCGTAGCATTAGCGCTTAGTGCGGATGTAACTAATTTGGAGAGTCTGGAAAGTGCAGCTAAATTAATTGAAGATAAATTAGGATTATGTGACTTATTGGTTAATGGCGCTGGTGGTAATCATCCTAAAGGAACTAGCAGCGAAGAATATTATTCACGTGCTTGCGAAGGCGATATTGCCAAGACCAGCTTCTTTGATTTAGATGCAGCGGGTGTTGATTTTGTATTTAGGTTAAATTTTATGGGTACCTTATTGCCTAGCCAGGTCTTTGCGCGTCATATGTTAACTAAGCCGCATGCAGCTATTATAAATATTTCCTCAATGAGTGCGCTATGCCCATTAACCAAAATTCCTGCATATAGTGCTGCAAAAGCGGCTGTTAACAATTTTACGCAATGGCTGGCTGTTCATTTTGCCAAGACTAACATCAGGGTAAATGCAATTGCTCCGGGATTTTTCCTGACGGAACAAAACTATAAACTATTGAAGCAGGAAAATGGAAGCTGGACTACCCGAGCGCAAAAAATTATCGAGCATACTCCGATGTCACGCTTTGGTGAAGCTCATGAATTAGTCGGTACCTTACTATGGCTAGCCGATGAGAAAGCTTCTGGCTTTGTTAATGGTATTGTAGTACCTGTTGATGGTGGGTTTGCTGCCTATTCTGGAGTTTAATAGGTGAGTAATCCGGCGGCCCCATTTCGCCAGATTACTCACATGTTCGCTATATTGGTGAGTTAGCTTTAGCTCTGTATGTTCACGGGGTATTAATGCGTGTATTATTTGGACTACAATTAGAACTAATTGACTACACAATTACACCCATTCAACTTCCTGGTCAAATTCTAAACGTATTTGCTGCCTCAGGACATCCATTTTCGCATTATCCCGGAGTTCAATATTAGTTTTCCTCATCTCCTCACTATCATCAGCAGATTCATATTGCTCATCTATTATTTCAAACTCTTTGCTAAATTTACGTTTAATTATGCTTGTTTCAATTAGTGATAAGTATATGTTATCATCCTCATTCATATAGCCTGTTAAAAGTTCCCTGGCTGCCTCTATATCCACTTTGGTGACGTGAGACATGCTTTCATATAACATACTAGATATCTCTATACCTAACAAATCCTTTAATCCTTTTAGATAGGCTAGCCCTACTTCAAGATTATCGGGTTCTATTCGGGGGATTTGCGAACGTAAGAATTCTATTTTGTTGCGAGTAATATCTTTTATTACATATTCAAAAGCCAATAATTTTTTTTGATTATCAAATAATGTGTCTACCTTCTCATCGTTATAATTGAGTTTATTGGCAATAAGCTGCATACGTAGAAAACCGAAATGCACTGCATCTCCACAATTCTCTATACTGACTAGCGCAGCTTCCATACATTGCTCTCTTATCTCCTCATTACTATCTATTTTAACTATAATATCAGCTAATATTTTCCATACCGTCTGTCTGGTTTCGCGATTGCCAAATTTGATATCGGCTATTTCACCAATTCTTGAGAAGAAAGTTTTAAAAGCCTCATTATTATATGCCGGCATATTATTCCAATCTTGTGTTAATTGATAGCTATTCTTGCCTCTGCGTAGTATATCCATTAACTGAGCTTTAAAATCCCCGGATTTAAATTTCTCTCGCTCAGGACAGTGTATAACGCATTCCTCTAAACCATTAAACGCATCTTCCGCTAGCGAGTTGAAGTTATTATTACGTAAGTCCAAGAATTCTAATATAGCCATGTTATCAAATGTATAGTTTGATATTGTGATTAGTTCGTTATTATTTAAATGTAATAATTTTAAATTATCCAATGAATTAAACGTACCTGTTTCTATCGAAGCTAATTCATTATGGCTTAAGTCAAGTTGTTCTAAATTAGCAAGGCTATCAAACGTATCTATGGCTAATGTAGCTAACTGGTTATGGCTTAAATTAAGTTGTTCTAAATTAGTAAGGTTATTTAATGTAGTTGGGGCTAGCCTGGTTAGCAAATTATAGCTTAAGTCAAGTTGTTCTAAATTAGCAAGGCTATTAAACGTATCTATGGCTAAGGTAGTTAACTGGTTATCGCACAAGGAAAGTTCTCTTAAATTAGCCAAATCATAAAAAGCGTTTGCTTCAATTTTAGTTAGCTTATTGCTGGCTAAATCAAGAGTTTCTAACCTGCCTAGCCCATTAAATATATTTGTGTTTAGGGTATTTAGCTCGTTACAGTCTATAGAAAGGTTTCTTAGATTAGCCAAACCATTAAATGCACCTGTTATTATCGTGGCTAGTTTATTTAAGCTTAAATCAAGCATTTTCAAATTAGTAAGGCTATTAAATACATTCGTTTTAATCTCCTCTAGGTTACAATCACTTAAATCAAGTTCTTCTAATGCATTTAACTTACTAAATGTTTCTATTGTTATTGTGGCCAACTCACACCCGCGTAAGCTAAGGGTTTTCAAATTTCTTAGATTACTAAATATGCCTGCTTCGATCATAGTAAATGGGTTATAGTTGAATTTAAGCGTTTGTAAGAAATCCAACTCCTTAAATATCTGCGGAGGAGGAAGATTTTCTAAATCAAGATTTCCTAAATCAAGGGATGTATGTTTCTTCTGAATACACTCTAATATTTTGTTTGCTGCAGTGCTATAATTTTCTTTATTACCATTCTTGGCAACCCAGTCGTTTAAAACTTCCTTAGGAGTTTTTTGCTTATTAGTTACAATTGACAATGATTGTTCATCTTTAAACAAAGTAGATTGATCAATAATATTTTCAAACTTGACTAGGATGCGCTCAGAACATTTCTGCAATTCTTCGGCTCTGGCTGTATTGGTAGTTTGTGCATTACCATTAGAAGTTTTGAACCATTTATTCTGAGGTTCTGACGCTTCCTCAAATAAATTTTGTAGTATTGGGTCCCGGCTTTTTAATTTTTCTACCTTAGAGATAAAAGTTGCTTCTGCACTAGATCTTGCAACACCAATGGTCGCTTTATACTCATCAAGAACAGATTTTAGCGACTTTAAACTTTGCTGTTCTGGGTTGCCTTCACTAATTCTATCATGTGTACGACGTGCCCCTCTTAAAAAAGGGGAGATATTATTATTCATGAATTATATACCTTAAATAGATTCTTATAAGCAAAAATTATAGTAAAATTTCCCTAATATCAATACCTACATTATTTGCAGATAATATATAAAAACGCCAATTTGGGAAAAGGATTTAGGAAAATAAAAAAGAAATATCTGAATTGTGGTTATGCTTGTTTTAAATGCTATTGCGTCAATGAAGTACAAACTGAATATCGTAAATACTTAATAATGCTGCCTAGCTATAACCGCTTAATCGAATTAATGCCTAGTTGCTTGGCGGTTTTGTATCGGCAGCTGAATTATTTAGTTTATCAAAATCGTCATTACTCAGCCGGGATTGAATTTATTGATAGCAGCTAGCTGGATGTTTGCCATAATCTTGCTGCAGCTATGCCATAGCTAATATATAAGTGTAGCAAACTTTGTGGCTCACAAAAATTCCGTGATAACCGATTAGCAGTTATTTGGAAATAAGTTATCTGATTAATAAGGTTAAAAAATCTTTTATTTTAGAAAGAGTTGGTGAAAAAATGTAACATCAGTTTTTAATTGTTCTGTTACTAAAGCAATTAGCGCAAGTTGACGCTTCTAGGCGCTTTCGCGAATGACTAAGCTGGTCTCAAGCTTGGTCTCTTTAGGGCAGTCGGTTCCTTCAATTTGTTGCAACAGTAAATTACAGGCCTTTTGTGCCATTTCTACAATTGGTTTATTGACGGTGGTTAAGGTTGGGCTAAAAAAATTAGATAAGCTGATATTGTTAAAACCTATAACGGCGCATTTTTCTGGAACTGAGATATTTCGTTCTAATAAAGCTTTAATTGCTCCAATCGCAATTTCATCATTAGCTGCGAAAATGGCACTTGGGCAGCTATTAAGTGTAAGGTATTCCTTAAGGCTTAAATAACCACTATTTAAACTAAATTCGTTACAGTTGTGATTTGCTGTTTTAATCGTGTGACTGGCTTCTTTGATTGCTTGGCAAAATCCTTCATAGCGGTCGCGACTTGATTGGATATTTTCAGGGCCATTTAAAATTAATAGTTCACGGTGGCCTTTTTCAATCAAGTAGCTGGTAGCAAGTTTGACACCTGAAACTTCATCGGCATAGATATTTACGGTATCCGATAAAGTCTTGCGGTTCATGACAACTAATGGAAAATTAGAATTTGCTACTTTATTGATAATTTCTTCATCTTCTTCACGCTGGCTGATTATGATGATCCCATCATAGCGCTGTAAATTAATCGTCTCAGCGTTAAATGGCTGCATTTGCTTAACAACAAGATTATATTCATCTGGTAATTCACCGGCAATTGCCCGTAAACAACTAGAGAGAAAGCTGTCTGAGGTATCTGCAGCAAGTGAGGTAAAAAAAACGCCTATGTTATAGCTTTTATTTAGTACCAAACTTTTAGCATTATAATTTATCTGATAGTTTAACTGCTTTGCAATCTCAAGAATTAATTGCCGAGTTTCAGTGGAGACCAGCTTACTATTATTTAAAGCTCGCGAAACTGTCATGTGCGAGACTCCAGCCAGGATGGCAATATCTTTTATTGTAGCTGGCATCAAATTAACCTTTTAAAAATTAGCGTTCAATTGCTTGATTTTTCCCAATAAACTCCAGTAGCTGAGACATTACCGGATATCCTTCACTATCGCCACGTACTAAAGTAGCCATAGCGCCAACCCCATTTGCAAATTCGGCACATTCTTTGATACTTTTATTTAATAGGACCCCAGCTAGAAATCCAGCCGCAAAGCCATCTCCGGCACCAACTGTATCAATTAGTCTTGAGACAGGGTAACCGGCTACAAAAAGTTTTTCATGGCTAATATTTTTTGTTTTGTCGGTTATTTGATGGCTTATTTCACAGCCCTTCGCACCTAGTTTAAGTGCAACGATTTTGGCGCCAAAACCATGGAACTTAGTAAAAATAGTCTCTATGTCGCTTGTACCTAGCAAAAATTCAGCTTCATCAATGCCAGGAAAGATTATATCTGCTTCTTTGGCAATTTGGAGTAGGGTCTCTTTAGCTGTTGCCTTATCCCATAATTTTAAGCGCAAATTAGGGTCAAATGATATCGTTAGGCCTGCATCTTTGGCTATTTTAATTGCTTCAAATACTGCATCACGGCATGATTCAGATAATGCAGGAGAGATTCCGGTAATATGTAAGATCTTTGCTTCTTTTATATAATTTTTATTAATATCTGATCTACTTAGTTGGGTAAAAGCGGAATTTTTACGATAATAATACACATTAGGGTTAGGGTTATGATATTGTTCTTTAAATAAGATTCCGGTTGGATAGTCTTGGCTATACGTCACTTGGCTAATATCAATTCCTTCACCTTGTAACGAAAAAGCGATATAGCGACCAAATTCATCGTTGCCAAGTTTTGATATCCAGCCTGTTTTAAGACCAAGCCTAGACAGAGCAATCGCAACATTAGCTTCAGCTCCACCTATCGACTTTGAAAAATTATTAACAAACCGTAACGGCCCAGCAATTTCCGGGCTAAATACTACTAATGCTTCGCCAAGGGTAACTACATCCATTAGAGGGTCCTAACCAAATTTAAAATATCTTTTTGCATTATAATAGCAAATATCTTGGACAATTTTGGCAAGCGCTGACTCATCATTGGGGTATTCGCCATTTTCTACCCATGTTGCAATCAGGTTGCATAATATCCTTCGGAAATATTCGTGGCGGGTATAGGAAAGGAAGCTTCTTGAATCTGTAAGCATTCCGATAAAACTAGCAAACGCCCCCAAGTTGGCAAGAGTTTTCATTTGTTCAACCATTCCATCGCGTTGGTCATTAAACCACCAGGCAGAACCTAATTGGATTTTCCCGCGCACAGATGAATCCTGGAATGCCCCCATTATGGTGCCCAATACATGGTTGTCCTTAGGGTTTAGACTGTATAGTATAGTCCTTGGCAAGCCGGTCTCATTGATTTCATCTAATAAACGACTAAGTGGATAAGCAATATCGCTGTCATTAATAGCGTCAAATCCGCTATCAGGGCCAATTTTTCTTAGCATCTTACTATTATTATTGCGTGTAACATTCATATGATATTGCATGGTCCAATCATATTTATGGTACATTTTGCCAAGGTAGATTAGGGTATGGCTTCTAAATTTGATTTCCTCATTTGCCGTAATAGATTGATGAGATAGTACATTTGCAAAGATTTGCGTAACTTCTTCAAAGCTAGCTGGTGCATAGGGAAGGTAATTTAAGCCATGATCGGATACAGTACAACCATTAGCATTGAAATATTTAATCCTGGATTCAAGAGCGGTTTGGAATGCTTGGTAGTCAGTAATTTTTATATCGGAAGCTAATTCCAGTTTTTTTAACCAGTCGAGATAACCTGCATTAGTTATACTCAGAGCCCGATCTGGTCTAAAAGCTGGCAAGACTGCTACTGATGGATAGCTGGTTTTTAATTCACGGTGAACCAGTAGATCATCAGTCGGGTCATCTGTGGTACAAATTAGTTCAACATTTGATTTGGCAATAATATCACGAACATTTAATTTCCCGTTTTGTAAAATATCATTTGCTTTAAGCCAAATTTTCTTGGCGTTATCTTCATTCAAGATATCATCAATAGCAAAGTAACGTCTAAGCTCTAGATGAGTCCAATGATATAGTGGGTTACCGATTAATTGTGGAACGGTTCTTGCCCATGCTTGGAATTTCTGATAGTCGCTGGCATCTCCGGTGATGAACCGCTCTTCAATACCGACGCTTCGCATTGCACGCCATTTATAATGATCTCCCTCAAGCCATACCTGAGTTAGGTTGCTAAACTGGCGGTTACTTAATATTTCGTTCTGATTAATATGGCAATGATAATCAATAACCGGCAAATTTTTAGCGTATTTATGATATAAATTAACCGCTGTAGGAGTCTCCAAGAGAAAATTTTCATCCATAAAGGCGCGCATAATGTATTCCTAGTTAGTTGTTAGGCTGTTATATATTGATGGAAGCAAAAATTTGTGCCGTTACTTGATCAACACTTTGCGTACCATTAACAGTGATAAATTTTACTTTGCTGTCTTTTGAATAATAATTACTCAATACTGCAGTTTGAGCATGATATACTTCAAGGCGTTTTTTAATAGTTTCTTCTTTATCGTCATCACGTTGGATTAAATCTTCGCCGGTTACATCGTCTTTGCCAGAAGTTTTAGGCGGGTTAAAATCAATATGATATGTTCTTCCGGAAGCTAAGTGTACTCTTCTGCCTGATAAGCGCGAAATAATTGCTTCATCCGGTACAGCTATTTCAATTACATAGTCAATTTGGACCCCTGCTGATTTTAACGCATCAGCCTGAGCTGTTGTTCTTGGAAAACCATCAAATAAATAACCATTCCTACAATCTGGTTCCTTAATCCGTTCTTTTACCAACCCAATAACAATTTCATCAGAAACTAATTGGCCTTTATCCATAACTTCCTTAGCTTTCAATCCTAATTCAGTTCCGGCTTTTATTGCATTTCGCAACATATCTCCAGTAGAAATTTGGGGGATATTATATTTTTCAGTAATAAATTTTGCTTGTGTTCCCTTACCAGCGCCAGGTGCGCCAAGTAGGATAATACTAATCATAATCATTGCCTTTCTTGACTTTTAATCTATTAGACGTAATTATAACAAACTTCATTTATCGATAAATGCTAATGTTAGGCCTCATTAATTAATTTATTTTTTAGGTAAAAAATTATTTCTTGATCAGATTCTATTTGATAAAATATAATCTATTCACTTTAATCAATATGAATAAGCATTTTTAAGCGTAAATTTTTAGACAGCCAAATGGTTTAAACGCTGTTTTAAATTTTTGTGAACTTAATAATTGCCAATATCAAAACTTTTTTAAAGAAACAGCCGGATTATTCGTATTATAAAATTGTAAGTCCTACGTTCATCACTTATGAAATGAAAGTTTCAAGGATGCATTCAAATTAACTAGGAAGTAATTTTATAATATGAATATCGGTATTTTTTTCTACTATCGCTTCTGGTAGGGAAAACTTTTTACAAGGGAAGTAAATCCATGAAGTCTAAGTTGTTGTTATCTCTTTTAGCCTTAACTGCAGCTAATGTTGTTTTTGCTGATTGTAGTTTTACTTTTGTTAATAAATCACATGAACCTGTAACTTTACAAGGTTATTTCTTAGATGATGGTGATGGCTTAACTAAAGAAGGATGGATTACAGTAGATCCTACGCGCCAAGTTACTCAAGTACGAGGTGGAAAAAAATGTAATAGTTTGTACCATAGAACAGGCCAAGTAACTACGCGGGTTGATCTAAAGAATTCTTCAGGCTACTGGATTGGTAATAAAGGTTTCCTTTTTGCCGCTGACCGCTCATATTCGCATTATGCTTCAGGCAATAATGCTATAGCTGATAATGGCGATAAAGTTACTTTATCTAATGCACAAAAAATTTCCGCAAAAGAATTTAGAGTTGTAATTTGTTCACCGAATCTGGATAGCGACGATTGTAAATAATCAAAATAGAAAAAAATCAGCGTTTTGCGCTGATTTTTTTAAGGCTCATCATAAAAATCTAAAAAGCGAAGTTTTGCATCACTTTCTTCTTGAATAAATTATTATTCCTACAATTATAAAAATTAATGGTCCACCGATTAGTTCTAACTCATAAATTAAAATATCATGGGGAGTTTTAAGATCGCTAGTAGGAACAAAGGTCAAGCCAATTCCAAACATTACAGCTAAAAAAACTATAATAGCAATACATTTGCTGAAAAAATCATTTAATATAGTTTTAGCTAATAATCTTTTACTTCTTAACCTAAAATAGGCCACAGCCAAAAATAGATAAGGCAGGAAATAAATTATCGCAGCCATTAATACCAATACCAGATACATTGAATTAACTGTTGGCAGGTACTGAGTAAGCAAGATTATTCCAGTTACAATTATCCCTTGAAATATTAGTGCATTTGCCGGGACATTGTTTTGGTTTAGTTTTTGGAGCCAAGAAGGTAATATCCCAGGTTCACTGCATTCAAAAAACATAATACTTGGTGCGATTAACCAAAGAATAATTGCGCCAAATTCAACAATTACTATAGAAGCAATCAGTATTTTAACCAGCCATGCGATATTTAATTTATTGGTAACAGCAATAAAAGCATCTACTAATCCGGTTGTATTGGAAAGTTCATGTGGTGATAGAATGAAATTGATTGATATCGTACCAGCCATATAAAGTATGATTAAAGCGCTACCACTTAAAAAAACACCAAATGGCAAGCTACGTTCCGGTTTGTCAATAGATTGTGCCAATGTAGGTATGAGTTCTAAGCCGCCTAAAGCAAACATTAGTAGCGCAAGATTTGACAGGTTATCAAATGCATTACCATGCGGTAAAAGGTTTGACAATAGAAATGGTGTTGCTGGGGTGTGATTATATATCAGATAACTAAAGCCGGCAACTATAATAAAGATAACCAATCCAATATTTATGCTACCAGCCAGGCCTGCAATTTTGGCGATTTTCTGCATTCCTAGTATGTTCATAATGATTGCCAGCCAAAAACTGATAATTACTACCGATACAATGAAATGGTGATTTGTAGCTAAATCTTTATTACCTATTAGGTAAGCTAAATTAGCTGCCATAAATGTCAAAAGACCAGGGTAATAAAACAGATTATTGGTCCAATAAAACCAGGCACTAAAAAAGCCGCCTAACGGGCCAAGCCCTTCTTTTACCCATAGGTAAACTCCGCCATCCTTGGCATAGTTTAGCGATAATTCAATGATTATCAAGCCAAGAGGTATAAAAAAGAGCAATATTCCCAAAAACCAAAAAGTGAGGGCAGGCGTCCCTATTGCACCAGCAATTGGTATCCAGCGGATGCCAAGGCACGAGGCAATCATGAGTAAAATTACTGCACGGATTCCAATTTTGTTATTCTTTTTATTGAATTCTGACATCAGAGACATCTCACTAAAAGGTTATAAATTTTTGTGGTCTTATAATTTGGGATTGTGCCAAAGCTAATTTTGGCAGAATGCTCTGGTTTCCTTGTCTAAGTTAAGTAGGGAATCTAAATCGTTTACATTTATACTAGCAAACTTATTCATTGCACTTTCAATCATTTTAGGAATATCATAAAAACCAATTTCATCTTTTAAAAACTTGGCTACGGCTACTTCATTGCTTGCATTAATTACAGCAGGCATGCTGCCACCCAGTTTTAATCCCTCCAAAGCAAGCCCAAGACAGGGGAACCTTGCTAGGTCAGGAGCTTTAAAAGTTAATTCTTTTAGCGTTAAAAAGTTCAGCTTGTCACTGCCTGAGTAGATTCGATTAGGCGCGCTTAATGCATATGCAATAGGGGTTTTCATGTCAGGTGTACCAAGTTGCGCTAATATTGATCCATCGATGTATTCCACCATTGAATGAATAATGCTTTGTGGATGAACTACAACTTCTAATTGGTCCAGCTTGGCATTAAAGAGCCAATAGGCTTCGATTACTTCCAAGCCTTTATTCATTAAAGTTGCGCTATCAACCGAGATTTTATGTCCCATACTCCAATTTGGATGTTTGATCGCTTCTTTTGCGGTAACTGATTTGAGTTCCTGATACGAGGTATTAAGAAACGGCCCTCCTGAGGCGGTTAGGATTATCTTGTTTACGCCAGATGATGCCAAACTCTCATATTCAAAAGGTAGTGCTTGGAAAATCGCACTATGCTCGCTATCCACAGGGATTAACTTAGCTTTACCTTTTTTAACCGCATCAGTAATAATACTACCACCGGCAACTAACGATTCTTTATTGGCAAGTAAGATCCGTTTGCCGCTTAAAGCCGCTTGATAAGTAGGAATTAGTCCTGCACTTCCAACTATTGCTGACATGATAATGTCTACCTCAGGGTGGCTAGCTAAATAGCCTAGATCTTCAATGCTGGATAATACCTGTGTCTTAGAATTATGACATGATAGCTGGTGGGTTAACTCTTTGGCAAGTCTGCTATCTTCAATATATGCATAAGACGGTTTAAACTCTATACATTGTTCAAGAAGTAATTTGCAGTTTCGATAAGCAGTTAATGCAAATACTTGATAAGCATCTTTATGAAGTCTAATTACATCAAGAGTCGAAGTCCCAATGCTACCAGTAGAACCAAAAATTGCGATTTTTTGCATTAAATCATACCTCTAATTAAGGCAAAAGCAATTGCCAAAACTGCTATTAAGCTATCAATACGATCAAATATGCCGCCATGGCCTGGTAGGATATTGCTGCTATCTTTAACTTTAGCAACTCGTTTTAGCCAAGACTCAAATAAGTCACCAATAATGCTAACGGTAGTAAGGATTAAAGCAAATTTAACTGCGGTACCCGCATTTGGTAAATATAATGCTAAATTAAAATGGTTAAGGACAAGTAAATATATTATTACCAGCACGCTACCGCCAATAGCACCCTCAATGCTTTTGCCTGGGCTTATTTTAACAGCGAGTTTATGCTTGCCTATGCTTCTACCTACGAAGTAAGCCCCAGTATCAGCTACCCAAGCAATAGCCATAATGCTAATTAATTGCCATGGGCCAAAGAGTGCATGTAATACCACTAATGAATAATAAGCTGGAATAAATAAAATTGTGCCAAAAACAGCAATTACTGGTTTAGGAAATCTCTGCGGTGTGAAAATAAGCACCAGGGGTACCACAAAGCACCAGGTAATTACTGCCGTAATCCTGACTATTTGGCTAAAATCTTGGTTTACTTTATTTATGCCAATAACCAATAGGGTATTAATAACCAGTAATGCTAGTATTTGAACGAAGTTAAATTTGTACATTTTAGCCATTTCATACATGGCTATCATGCACATTAACCACGAAGCAGCGGCGAACGCTGCCGGTGGGGTTGCAAAAAATACTATTCCGACAATTACAAATAAAACCAGAGCTGTTATCGTTCTTTGTATTAGCATTTTCTATCCTTTTAACTGTTCGGAAATTTTACCAAATCTTCGTTCACGAGCATTATACCATGCAATGGCTTTATCAAGTTCAGCCGGGCCAAAATCAGGCCAAAAGCAGTCACTAAAATATAGTTCACTATATGCAACTTGCCATAACATGAAATTACTAATTCTACTCTCTCCGCTGGTCCGTATCATTAGTTCCGGGTTTGGCATATCTTTGGTTAATAAAAGTTTAGCAAACTCTTCTTTTGTTATAGGTTGCGTGCGCCCAGATAATATTAATTGATTAACTGCTTGGATAATGTCGTATTGCCCGCTATAGTCAACGCAAATATTAAAATTTATGCCGGTGTTATTTAGGGTTTTTTGTTCAGCTTGATTAATTTTAGCTAGTAATTCAGCAGAAATTCTAGACCTATCACCTATAAAGCGGATAACGCCGTTTCTTTCATGTAATTCATTTAGCTCTTTTTCAAGCCGTTTTAACATAAGGCGCATCAGAAAACTTACTTCAGATTGTGGGCGATTCCAGTTTTCACGACCAAATGCAAATACTGTTAGATGCTTGACTCCGAGGCTATCGCAGTGAGTAACGATTTTTTTTAGGGTGGCAGCACCTTTTACATGGCCCGCTACTCGCGGCAAAAACTTTTTCTTGGCCCAACGGCCATTGCCATCCATTATAATTGCAATATGTTGAGGGATGTTATTCATTATATTTGATTTTAAAATGTTAATTTAACTCCATATTAAGCCATTTCCAGGACTGGATTATATAGTTATTTGTTAATAACTATATTTTAATTTTGTTGGCTTAATTTGTCCAATCTAGCAGAGAGTCAAATTAATAAAAATTAAACTGCATAAGACCCAAGTACTTCACTCTGGTTGGTCCATGCATAATTAAAATGCAATGCCAAAAAGCATTGCATTTAAAAAAAATCATGATTGACTTGCTACTTTTAAACAGTTAAAAGTTCTTTTTCTTTTGCTGAAGTTAATTTATCTATCTCAGCAATATATTTGTCAGTCAATTTTTGAATATCATCCTGGCCGCGTTTATCATCATCTTCAGTGATTTCTTTATCTTTTAATTTTGCTTTTAATTCGTTATTGGCATCGCGACGTAAATTCCGAATTGCAACTTTTGAGTCTTCAGCTTCCCCACGGACAACCTTTATAAGCTCTTTACGGCGCTCTTCAGTCAAAGGTGGCATCGGTACCCGAACGGTGCTGCCATTGGTAGCTGGATTTAGGCCCATGTCAGATTCACGGATTGCTTTTTCAATTTTTGCTGCCAAGCTGGCTTCATATGGCTGTACTGTTAAGCTGCTTGCATCAGCTGTTACATTTGCTACTTGATTAAGTGGCATCATCGAGCCATAATAATCAACTTGGATATGATCTAATAAGCCTGGATGAGCTCGACCTGTTCTTATTTTGGTTAAAGTAGCTTTATAGTTTTCTACCGATTTAACCATCTTGCTTTCAGCTTGTTTCTTAATTTCACCTGTCATAAGATAACTTTACCTAAAAAATATTTTCAGGAGTAAATTATATACCAGCTAAATGTCTGATACTAAAAATTTAATGGTAAAAATGAAATATTTATCTAACTAAGGTTCAAATATAAAGAGTTTAACTCATATTGCCGGATGATTTATTACTGCAGACTAGTAAAGCGTGTTATAAGACAAAATTGAGACTGTCTAAATCCCAATTATGTGCAATATATAGATATAAAACTATCTGGTATATTGGAGTTAACTTCAAACATTGAGAGGCTTAATAGCTGGTGATTTTGTTTTTATAATTAGGGGGTTGGATACTAATCTTGATTTAAGTCACTTCTTGTATCTAATTCACGCGAAACTACACCTCTATAAGATATACTATTTAAAGAGGTGTAAATTTGCATTAAATCCTCAATTTTATTACTAAGTCATGTTTAAAGAAGGTAATGAAAATTGAGGTAATTTACTATAGATTTTAGCTAATTATCCTTCTGGAGCATACATTAATTCTAATGAACCATAATCATACTTATTACCCGATACCCCGAATATTTCATTTCTAGTTGGGTCATTAACCGGGTGGCAAACTATATCGGTTTCATACATGGTATTGCCATTTTGTACTGCTACACCTTTTTCATAATTACTAAATAAATATACATTATTACCGTATTTCTCATTATATCCTTGAGCCAGAATTAGATTTGGGCAGATAAAATCTTCAGAATGATAATAATCCCAATGAAATTTTAGATCAAACTTATATGCATAAACTAACTCTTTGGGTTTGAAGGTTGGGTAAGATGATTTGGGGAGCCCTTTTTGCTGGTTTTCTACCCACTCTATAACTTGTGAAGATCGATAGTAAAGATCTGCATAGGTTGTTATATTAATAAATATGTTATTTGGATCTTCAAGATTCAAGCTTAAATCGATTTTATTGCTGCAAGGGCCGCTGCAGAAGCTATCTGTTGGGGTGATTCTTTTTTCCGGTATACTTGTAATTCCATGAGTTTCAAAATATAACTTGAGGTTGATCGCTGGAGGTTCATTTAAATTTCTGCTATTTGCTGAGTCAGCAAATGCTGTATTTGTCAACCCTAAGCCTAATATTGCACAAGTCATGATGGATAATAATTTTTGTTGCATTTTAATACCTTATTAATAGTACTTTTTTGAATAATGATTGAGCTATTTTAATGATCAATGTTACACAACAATAAAGAAGAATGAAATTATTATTTCAATTCAACATAATAATATGCGTAAATTTTTTCATTAAAGCTTATTTTTGTCCTGGAAAATAGATTAATTCTAATGCCCCATAATCATATTCATCCCCCATTGCATTAAATATCTCATTTTTAGTTGGGTCATTAATCGGGTGGCAAACTATATAAGTTTGATAATAAGTATGGCCATTTTGCACTGCGAACCCTTTTTGGTAATTGCTAAATAAGTAAAGATTGTTACCGTATTTTTCATTATGTCCTTGAGCCAGTACTAGATTTGGGCAGATAAGGTCTTCCTCTTTAGTAGAAAAATTCCCATGCAATTTTAAATCGAACTTATATGCATAAGATAACTCTTTGGGTTTGAAAGTTGGGAAAGGCGATTTAGGTAGCCCTTTTTGCTGATTTTCTACCCACTCTACAACTTGCGAAGATCGGTAGTAAAGATCTGCATAAGTTGTAAGATTCAGGACGTCATCTGTAGTTTCATGTGCCAGGCTTAAATCAATTTTATTGCCGCAAGGGCCGCTACAAAAGCTATCTGTTGGGGTGATTTTATTTTCCGGTAAACCCGTAACATAATTACCTAAAATATATAATTTAAGGTTGATTGCCGGAGGTTCATTTAAATTATTGCTATTTGCTGTATCAGCAAAAGTAGAATTGGTGAATCCTAATCCTAATATTGCACAAGTCATGATGGATAATAATTTTTGTTGCATTTTAATACCTTATTAATAGTACTTTTTTGAATAATGATTGAGCTATTTTATTAATCAATGTTACGCAACACTAAAGAAGAACTGAATTATTATTTCAATTCAACATAAGCAGCGTAAATGACTCGTTAAAGCTCATCAGTAATTATTTTAGTGGTTATTGATGAGCATTAATATCAGTTAAACTACTTAATTTATAAGCTTAATAGTCGAAAGATGTTAGGTTTTATAGAAGATTTGGTCAGCTAGCCATAATAACGTCAAAATGAGAGAAGTTAAGTTCGTTTAAAAGATTGGGGGTAGCTAGTGGAGGCGCTGGAGAGTGGTTTGAGATGCCACATACTTGATATACTATCTTGTCGTAATACTTAAACTTTTGGTAGTAATACAAGATGAACGAGATATTGAGGTTGATTTAGTATTACTAGTCAGATATGCGCTTAAATTTATTTTTAAATATTTTTCGGACAGTTTTTATAATGTCTGTGTCTTCAATGGTTGCAATTACCGGGTGATTAGCCAATTGCACTACATAATCTTTTAGGGTGGTTAATTGATTATTTACCTCTGGATATACCAAGTTAAGATTATTCCAAACTTGATATAGCATAGCATCAAATGCACTGAAATTAATCGAGATATTTGCAGCTTGCATATTTTGTTCGATAATTGTTAATCTGGCAAGTAACAGTCCTTGCTTTGTCGCTAATGCCTCAGGCGCGAGGGTAATTAACCCAAGCTTCTCCCACATAAGTTCACGGCCCAGCGGAATTATGTAATCTCCGAGGCACATGCATAAACTACGTAATTTTGCTCGTTCAATGCTATTTAGGGGTAACAGCGAAAATTCTGGGTATGCTTCTTCGAGATATTCAAAGATAGCCCATGATTCATATAAATTTACACCTTCAGGGGTAACCAATAACGGTACTTGACCAAATGGGTTGAGCGCCAAGTATTCCGGAGTTTTTTGCTTTCCTGTGCCAAGGTCAATATAGATATACTCAAAATCAATCTTCTTATAGATTAATGCTGCCTGGATCAGGTAGGCAAAGGGCGATATTGGAGTAGCATAGAGCTTGAATTTTGCCGTCATGGTTAACCTTTTTTAGAGCCGTTTAAATTCTTTAATTGCCCGGGCAGTTTCTTTTTTACCTTCGCGTTCTTTTTCAGCTGCGCGTTTGTCGTGCAGCTTTTTACCCTTAGCCAGGGCAATTTCTGCTTTTACTTTGCCTTTTTTATAATGTAAATCAAGGGCGATCAAAGTAAATCCCTTTTGTTCTACTTTGCCGATCAAGCGATTAATCTCCCGGCGATGGAGAAGGAGCTTTTTTAAGCGCATGGCGTCCGGGCGTACATGGGTACTGGCACTTAGCATTGGGGTGACATTAAAACCCAAAAGCCAAACTTCACCGTTTTTAATCTTAACATAACAATCTTTTAGTTGTCCTTTGCCTTCGCGAATTGCTTTTACTTCCCAGCCTTCCAAAACGATTCCAGCTTCAAACTTTTCTTCAATGAGGAAATCATGATAGGCTTTTTTATTATTAATAATACTCATAATTGTTTTGCTTACCTAAAATTACTTAATCTATTTATTATTATATTGCTTGCTATCAATTAATCATGGTTACACTTTCATTTGACGCTAAATTATATACTACACAAATACCTATTTTATCATAACGATTAATTATTGGGTATAGATGCTTACTAAAGCAAACTTCGAATACGAAATCTAATAAGCTCCATAGTTCGTATAAATTAATTAACCTGTTTAATAAATCTTATATTTTACCGGAATTTGTAAGAGTGCGTCACATCAGTCATTTTCTAGCGCTTAGCACTATTTCAGGTAGCAAGAAACAATTTAAAAAAGCTCTTATTTAAATAAATATGATAAAAAATTTGTCTCTTAGAAGTTTATAAGTATAATTTGATTTATTCTTAGCTGTGAATATAAGTAACAATTTTGGTCGGTTTCATAATTCGTTGGTTTGACGTATATTTGTGACCTCAATTAAGGAAAAATTATTCTAGGAAATAGTGAAAGTGAAAATCCGAAAAAAATATGTATTTTAACCGCTTTAAGTATGTCTTTGGCTGCCTGTAATTCAGGCCAAATTAACGCTAATTCTTCTAACGTGACAAGTAAATCCTATTCTGACTCTCAGTCAGGTAATCCTAAAGTTTCAGCTGCGCCTTTACAAATGTCAGGAGAAGATATATACTGGACAGCCGCAGGTTCAACAAACGTTTTGACCGCATTTGCTGTAGGGGTCAGGTCATATATGGTTATGCCTAAATATTTTAGTTTAGCTGAACGGATGATGTATTCTGGCCTTATTGGCGGTTCGTTATTTATTCCGGAAATTGCACTATTTGGCGGCTATAAACTTGTTCAAAATATATTATGGCGCGTGAATCCTAAACAATATATAAATGCCATTGCAGTTGGTCCACAATTAACCTCTACGGGCGACCCTATGATGTTTACTGGCGGGTCTAATACTGATAAGGTTTGGGAGGAAGCTCATTATTTTAATGGGAATCAGTGGCAGCAGGTACAAGGCTCAAATTTCGGGGATGATAATAAAATTACAAATATTTCTGTAAATTGGGATAAGACTCAGAAATGGGAAGCAGCAACTGGTCTAAAAGCCGCTTATCCTTACACAGTTGTTACCACTAATTATGGTGAAGTAAGATATTATGATCCATCGCGCAACTCATGGTTTGAGTTATTAAGGCCGGATAATAAGGGTGATTTGGAGACTGTAAGATCCGCGGGTGGGCTTGATGGCCTGGCTATTAGCCAGCTGGATGTTCAATGGCAGGATAATGGGGATCCTAAAATTGTAATTGGTACTAATAATGCTAAAGCTAATGGTGCAGAGGTATATTATTACGATGGGACTAAATGGACTAATTTTGGGGTGAAAACCAAAAACGGGGATTGGGGGTCTGATAATGGCGTAACAGTTATGCGGGTTTTATGGCCAGATAGCGGAACACCTTCCATTGTCGCCGCTACAAATTACGGTGAAGTTAAGTATTATAATCCCAGCCAAATGCAGTGGGTTGACCTGATCACTGATAATAATAAAGGTACTATCGCTGATCTAGCTAACGGTAAGTCAATTCATGGTACTTCTATTGGAGCCTTGGACGTAAATTGGCAATTTTCAGGAGACCCACAAGTTGTGATTGGTACTAGTCGGTCTGGGGATAATTCTGCTGAAATCTACTATTATAATGGTTCTAAATGGGATGCTATTGGTTATACTGGGGATCAACTAAATAACTGGTATGGTGCTGCGACTACATTAAGTGTTAATTGGTACGACAGCGGTAAGCCATCTATTGTTGCGGGCACAAGTGTTGGTCAAGTTAAATATTTCGATCCTGCCCGTGACAGCTGGTTTGAAATGGTTCGGCCTGATAACAAGGGCAATACATGGATTCGAGATGATACTTATAGAGGGCATTATTTCTTCGACCTGAATATCTCACAAATGGCAGTGGCCTGGATAGATGGGCATGACCCACGTATAGTAATTGGAACCAATAATTCTGGATATAATGGAGCAGAGGTATATTATTATGATGGCAGCAAATGGGACAATTTAGGTGTCACTACTGGAAATGGGGATTGGGGTGCTAATAATGCTGTTACTACCATGAAAGTCTTATGGCCAGTTAACAATGATAAAACAGCATATTTAGATGAAATTCCATATATCATTGCAGGCACAAATTATGGGGAGGTATATATTTACGATCATCCTAACCATAAATGGAGGCTTTCACAAAAATGGTAACAAAAATTTAATAAATAATTGGAAGAGCTTCTAATTTCATATTATAAGTAAGTATGAAAACGCCTATTTATACTTACTTATATTATTTTATATTAGCATGACCGAGTTTTTTAATTCTAAAGGAAAATTTTTATCATTATTACAACTCTGTACTTCTAAATTTGTTATTACTACACGAACTAGCGGAGAGCGCTAAAAAATGACTGACGCTGTTTGATATTATTATTAATTATTGACATAATACTAGACTAAATAGTTAATGTTAAATGATAACTACGTAATATGATACCTAGTAACTTTCTGTTGAATTGTAATTGTTTTAGAATAATTTGAACATTTCATGTACCTTCAAAATCTCATTACATAAAAAATGTGGGATAAAATTAACATTATTTTTCTCTACCCATCTTACTCACGTCGACAGAATTTTTGCGATCAGGTAGCGTAATTTGTTACAATAATCAGTTAATATAAAAATTTTGCTAAGGATTAGCTTCGGACATGGCTGCAACTGCTAATATTTTGACTTTTCAAGACATCATTTTAAAATTACAGAACTATTGGGCAAAGGCTGGTTGCGTAATTTTACAGCCTTATGACAAAGAAATGGGTGCGGGAACTTCGCACACTGCAACATTTTTGCGAAGCATTGGCCCTGAGCCTTGGTTTGCCGCATATGTTCAACCTTCACGCCGTCCTAAAGATGGCCGTTACGGTGAGAGCCCAAACCGCCTACAGCATTATTACCAATTTCAAGTTGTTCTAAAACCTTCACCAAGTAATATTCAGGAACTATATCTTGAATCTCTCCGCGAACTTGGGGTTGATACCAATGCCCATGATATTCGTTTTGTAGAAGATAACTGGGAAAATCCGACATTAGGGGCATGGGGGCTTGGTTGGGAAGTTTGGCTAGATGGAATGGAAGTTACCCAGTTTACCTATTTTCAGCAAGTAGGCGGCTTAGACTGTAAACCAGTTTTAGGTGAGATTACATATGGTTTAGAGCGTTTGGCTATGTATTTGCAGGGTGTTGACAGTGTTTATGATTTAATATGGGCGCGCACTTTAGATGGTAATAACGTTACTTATGGTGATGTTTACCATCAAAATGAGGTAGAGCAGTCGAAGTATAATTTTGAACATAGTAATGCTGAATTATTATTTAATAATTTTAACAATTTTGAAAGTGAAGCTAAGCGACTATTAGGCCTTGAACTAGTGTTGCCTGGCTATGAAATGATTTTGAATGCAGCGCATACTTTTAATATGCTTGATGCGCGGGGAGCAATTTCAGTTACTGAACGGGCAACCTATATTGGACGGATACGCAATTTAGCAAAAATGGTAGCAGAAAAATACTATATATCACGTGAGCAACTAGGGTTCCCGTTGATAAAATAATACAATTAAACTGATTGGTAAAAAATGAAATGTCCGTTTTGTAACTGTGAAGATACACAGGTAATTGATACTAGGCTTAGTGAAGATAAAATGTCTGTTAAGCGTCGCCGCCGTTGTGTTAGTTGTGACCGGCGCTTTAACACTTATGAAAATATTGAACTGCAATTGCCTGTCATAGTTAAATCTGATGGTTCTCGGCAGGAATTTAATATCGAGAAAATCCGATCTAGTTTTATGAAAGCCTTGCATAAGCGGCCAGTTGCTACTCAAGCTGTGGATAGCGCTATTGAAACCATTCGCCAACAAGTTTTAATGTATGGGGATCGTGAAATTGCTAGTAGGGTAATTGGAGACTGGGTAATGAGCCAGCTTGCAAAATTAGATAAGGTAGCGTATATACGATTTGCCTCGATTTATCGAAGTTTTCAAGATGTAACAGATTTTACCAATATAATTAGACAAGTTGACGATAAAAAATAAGGCTGATTGATCAAATTGAATTTTAGTATTAAATAATCAATCAGCATAAAATGGAGTAAATTTAATGTTGAAAATTTTGCAAAAAGCTTATGCTTTTGATGATGTATTATTAGTTCCAGCTCACTCCCAAGTTTTACCTAAGGATGTAAGCCTTGCTACAAAGCTTTCAAGGAATTTATCGCTGAATATTCCTATCGTGTCTGCGGCAATGGATACTGTTACTGAAGCGCGGATGTCCATTGCGTTAGCCCAAGAAGGCGGGATTGGAATTATTCATAAAAATATGACGCCCGAGCACCAAGCTTCAAGAGTGGCAACGGTAAAAAGACATGAATCAGGAGTGGTTAAAGACCCAATTACTGTTAACCCTGATATCTCAGTCCGTGAACTTCTGGAAATAACCAGTAAGCGGAAAATATCTGGAGTGCCAGTTGTTGAAAATGGCAAAGTTGTTGGGATTATTACTAACCGAGATGTTCGTTTTGAGTCTCGTTTAGATCAGCCTATACGCAATATCATGACACCGCAGGAACGTTTGGTTACTATCCAAGAGGGTGATAACATAACAGATGCTAAAGCTTTGATGCATAAACATCGAATTGAGCGCGTATTGGTAGTTAATGATAGTTTCGAATTGCGTGGTTTGGTAACTGTCAAAGATATTACTAAAAATGTCGCATTTCCAATGGCAAATAAAGATGATCAAGGCCGTTTACGTGTTGGTGCTGCTGTTGGTGTCGGTGGAGATACTGAAGAGCGGATCGAATTATTGTATAAAGCTGGGGTTGACGTAATCATTATTGACACCGCCCATGGCCATTCAGCAGGAGTTATTGAGCGGGTTCGCTGGGTTAAGAAAAATTATCCAGATCTGGAAATTATTGCTGGAAATATTGCTACGCCTAGTGCTGCTCGTGCATTAGTCGATGCTGGTGTTGACGCTGTTAAAGTAGGGATTGGGCCTGGTTCAATATGTACTACCCGGATTGTTGCCGGAGTTGGTGTTCCTCAGTTATCAGCAATTGCAAATGTTGCAGATTATCTTGCTGGTACGGGAATCCCGGTAATAGGTGATGGTGGTATTCGTTTCTCAGGTGATATTGCTAAAGCAATTGCTGCCGGTGCTTCAAGTGTTATGCTAGGAAGCTTGCTGGCTGGCACGGATGAAGCACCTGGTGAATTAGAACTATACCAAGGACGTAGCTATAAATCTTACCGAGGTATGGGGTCATTAGGTGCAATGAGTAAAGGTTCTGCAGATCGCTACTTCCAAGAAAAAGAGGCTGGTAATGATAAACTAGTGCCAGAAGGAATCGAAGGTCGTGTACCGCATAAAGGTACTTTAAATCATGTGGTTCACCAATTATTAGGTGGGTTAAGGGCCTCAATGGGTTATCTTGGCTGTGCAACTATCGAAGAAATGTATAAATATGCTGAATTTGTTGAGATTACCTCAGCAGGCATAAAAGAGTCGCATGTTCATGATGTGCAAATTGTCAAAGAAGCTCCAAACTATAATTTAGGCTAACCTACAATTAATCTGAATTAGCTTGAATCTGAATTTTTTAAAGGTTATAAACCAATGTTTAACGTCGTAGAAAAACATCAGAAGGTTGTAAAAGGTATAATGATCGCAATAACTGCTACCTTTGTTGTGTGGGGGATTGGCGGTTATTTAGGAATGGGAAGTGATGATGGGTATATTGCTAAAGTGGGTAGTAATAAAATCTATTCACAGGACATTGATCGTGCAATAGACCAAAATCCCAATCAATCTCAAGATAAAATGCAAATTTTATTTGGATTAATAAATCGCCAGTTACTATTAAACTCAATCGAAGATAATCACTTAACTGTAACAACCAAACAATTGCAAGATGCTATCGCAGCAATTCCGATGTTCCAAACTGATGGTAGCTTTGATGTAAATAAATACCAGGATTTTTTAAAGCAGCGTTATACTACTTCAGCTAAATTCGAGCAGGATGTTTCCCAACAATTGGCCATTAGTTCAATTTTAGATTTTTACAAAAATTCTTACTTTAGCTCAGAAACGTTTAAAGACAAGTTTGCGGCCTTACTTAGCCGTGAACGCAACGTATCAAAATACGTTATTGACCCAAAACAGTTTTATGCCAAGATAAATATTTCTGAAAGCGATATCAAAGCATATTATCAGCAAAACCTTGCTAGTTTTACGGTTCCTGATCAAGTTAAACTAAATTATATTCAAGTTTCTAGCGATAGTTTGCTAAATACGATTAAGTTTACCGATGCCGATGTTACCAAGTATATGCAGGATCACCCGAATTCTGCAAATAATGAACAAATTGATGTATCACATATCTTATTTACTGTGCCAGCAAATGCTTCAAACCAGCAGAAAGAGCAAATAAAGGCCAAGGCGTTACAGGTTTTAGCCCAAGTTAAAGCTAACCCTGCCAAGTTTTCTGAACTTGCTAAGAAGTATTCTGAAGATCCAGGTTCGGCTCAGAAAGGTGGTGATCTTGGCTTCTTTGGTAAAGGGGTAATGGTAAAACCTTTTGAAGATGTTGCTTTTAACATGCATAAAGGGCAAATTAGCGGTTTAGTTGAGACGCAATATGGTTATCATATTCTAAAAATGAATGATATCAAGAATAATGATATCAGTTCACAACGTAAACTGGCTGAAATGCAAGTCAGAAAACAAAAGGCACAACAACAATTACAGTCAATTGTCGATCAGCTGAATGATATAACCTATAATAAACCCGATAGCTTGGATCCCGCCGCCCAGAAGTTAAATCTTACGGTTAAAACAACAGACTGGGTAAGTAAAGGTAGTAAAGAAGGGATATTTGCTAATCCGAAATTACAACAGGCAATTTTTAGCAATGACGTTATTCAGGCACACCACAATAGTGAAGTTATAGATTTAGGTGACGGTTCGTTTATTGTTGTGCATGCAACAGATTATCAGCCATCCCGCCAGAAACCAATTGCTGAAGTTAAAGCCCAAATTGTTGAGGGACTAAAAGCCCAACAAGCAGCCTTAATGGCGTCTCAAGCCGGGCAGCAGGATATTCTTAACCTTCAGCAAGGCAAAATCAAGTTAAACTTTAGCGATAATGAGGATGTAACCTTGCTTGGGCAAAGTAAAGATATTGATCCAATGACGGTTCGCCAGATTTTTGCTACTCAAACGCCTAGTTTTCCTGCATATACTGGTGCTATAAGCCAAAATGGCGCTTATGTAATCTATCGGATAAATAGTCAATCAACAGATAATAAGCTTGATGCACAAAATAGAAGAGTAATTGAGCAGCTTTCAAGCCAGTATTCTCTTATGACTTTAAATGCCTACGTTGGTTCATTAAGAAGTCGCTATAGTGTAAGCTATAAACTTGATAGAATAAAAGACAATGGCGCTGCCGGCTCCAATAGTAATTAATTATAAGCCACTCTTGCGTGGCTTTTTTGTTTAGGTAAGTATAAAATGTTAGAAGCAGTTAGTTCAAATCTATTATACGCAAATGAGTTTGACCAGAAATTTTTGGATTTACAACTAAATAAAATATCGGTACGAGGCATTGATTTTGCGGACCTATACCTTCAGGATACTACAACTGAATCTTGGGTATTAGACGAAGGGATAATTAAATCTGGTAGCTATGCCGAGAATAAAGGAATCGGGGTGCGTGCAGTTAGTGGAGAGAAAACATTTTTCAGTTATGCTAATGCCTTAAATCCAAAAGTAATAAGTAATCTGGTAGACAGTTTATTCATTGAAAGCAGCAACGGTGGGTCAGCTAAGCCATATACAAATATAAATACAACTTTTAATCAAAAATTATATACAGATTTAAGCCCTTTAACCAGCTTGGCAAACCAAGAGAAGATTGCACTTTTGCAAAAGATTAACCATACAGCACGCAAATTACCCAATGTTTCGAATGTAATTGCAAGTTTAAATCTTGAATATGATCAAATATACTTATGTCGTAATGACGGTAAGCATTTTGCTGATATCCGCCCGCTGATACATATGAGTATTAGTATTATTATTAATAAGAATGGAAAGATGGAGCGAGCCTCAGCTGGAGGCGGTGGACGCTATGATTTAACTTATTTTACTCATGAAATTATCGATGGTTTTATAGATAAAGCATATACCCAGGCAATTTTAAAAGTAGATGCCAAAGAAGGACCTAGCGGGCAAATGCCGGTAGTGCTTGGCAATGGTTGGGCAGGAGTAATTTTACATGAAGCTGTAGGTCATGGGCTTGAAGGTGACTTTAACCGTAAGGGTAGCTCGGCATTTAGTGGTAAGATCGGTGAACAAGTAGCAAGTAAAGGTGTAACTGTAATTGATGAAGGATGTATTGCTAACCGGCGTGGCTCACTTAATGTAGATGATGAAGGAAATCCAACCAAGAAAAATGTACTGATTGAAGACGGGGTTTTAAAAGGTTATATGTTCGATGAATTGAATGCTAGGTTAATGAATACTGAGTCAACCGGTAATGGCCGCCGTGAATCATTTTCAAGTATACCGTTACCAAGAATGACCAACACTTACATGCTTGGTGGCCAATATGATCATGAGGAGATTATTAAGAGCGTTGAATTTGGATTATTTGCCGAAAATTTTGAAGGTGGACAGGTTGATATTACTTCAGGGCAGTTTGTTTTTAATGCTTCAGTTGCCTGGGTAATTGAAAAAGGTAAATTATCATATCCGGTTAAAGGTTGTGCATTAGCCGGTAGTGGACCCGAATGTTTACGTCATGTTACGATGATCGGTAATGACTTATCCTTAGATAGCGGAGTAGGTGTCTGTGGCAAAGATGGCCAGTCAGTTCCCGTTGGTGTTGGCCAGCCGACAATGCGTTTGGACGGTGGATTAGTCGTCGGAGGGTAATTTATATCCAGTACTTTTAGCTCTTGCAGTTAATTAAATTTGCGAGCATTAAAGAGATTTTGCTATTTATTTCATCAAGTTTCTCCTGGCTAAACCGAGTTTTGCTTCTAAAAAAGTCGTCTAAATTGCTGGCAATCGCATATTCATGAAGGATATAGATTGCTGGCATTTTAAAATCGGTTTGGCCGTCCCAGTTATTGTGGCGAATATCCATTCCTTTATGAATGTCTGCAAGACGAGGGTCTGGCGTCGCATCGCAGGCTATCCAGCGGTCATCCAAATAGATATAGCAAAATACATGTTGAGTTACCTCGTTTATTTGCTGGTAAAATTCCTCGGGACAAAATTTTTTAAATGTTTCTTTACTTATATCCATAAATCCGTATCCGGCAGGGATGCCTGAGGCGCGCAATAATGCAACTTGTAAATTAGCTTTATTGCCGCACATACCGGATCCAAGTCTTAATATATCTGAAGCTTTAGTATTCCATGGACGAAAGTGATAAGGCATACTTGCAATTAACTCATGAATTTTAATCGCAATACTTATTTTATCGAGATGTTGTATATTATTTATCCATTTTTGAATTAATGATGAGTTTATATCACAGAAATCGGTTTCAGCCAAGAATGCATCCATGTTATTTACTCCTATTTCAAGTTTATTTAATATTTTCCTGAATATACTTTAACAAAAGCTTAATTTCATTACTCTAAGTGATGTTACGCACGCCAATTAAACTTATAGTGGTCTAATCTGATTTATTAAAAAGCTAATAGATTTATGACTCAAATCTTCTGCATCTAAACTTTTAAATTTGCTACTACGAGCAATAGTTAATTTTATTAGATCTATTAAAAGTGTCCGGTATTGAGCTAGCAAGCCTTTTATCTGTGGTTATTATAATATCTAAGGTAAGATATATTTGAATTTTCAAGTAAAAGATTATCGATAATAAATTATCGTATATGAATTAAGCGATAGAGTACGCTAGTGTTATTTTTACCCAAAGTTATTAATATTTAATAAAGCTCATCAGGATGAATACATTGCAATCTCATATAAAGGAAAAGGGAAACTCTTCGAGTTTCCCTCCATTTAATCAAGAATGAATTATAATGATCTGATGTAATTCAATACTTCTTCAGCGTGATTTTCCACTGTTACTTTTCGCCACTCTTTTATGATGTTTTTATGTTTATCTAGAATAAAGGTGCTTCTTTCTATGCCTCTTACCGGTTTGCCATACATTATTTTATCTTTCATTACACCAAACATGTTGCAAACAGCCTCATCAGGGTCAGCCAGCAGTTGATGGCTAAGTGCATATTTTTTTTGGAAATTACAGTGGGTCGAATGCTTGTCACGTGAAATCCCAAGCACTTCATAACCTAATTTGCTAAATTCGGGGTAAAGCCGACTAAAATCCTGATTCTCGATAGTACAGCCAGGAGTATTGTCACGCGGATAGAAAAATAAAACTAATGGTTTATCTAGAGAACTTAAGCTAAATTCACCGCCAGTTGTAATAGGTAGGGTAAAGTCCATAGTTATTTATTCCTATATATAAAATATTTCTATACTTTAATCTATACCAATGAAAGCAAAATAGAGTTTTGTTAGGTTTCTTTTAACTATTCAATCAGCTAGACTAGTGTTATTATTTCCGATATTATATAAGAAAAGTCCCACATTTGTGGGACTCAGTGCTTGCTAATTAAGTAATCATTAATTACTGATAGTTTATCATGACAGCAAATAGTATAAATAATGCACTAAGTGCCATCAAGAATAGATAAAATTTCAAAATGAATTTTACCCATACGCCATAATCTACCCTGGCAACGCCCAATGTTCCCATTAAAGCTGCTGAAGTGGGCATTATACAGTGTGTCCAACCATCACCTAATTGAAATGCCAATACTGCTATTTGCCTTCCAACTCCAACTAAATCGGATAAAGGAGCCATTAATGGCATGGTAAGCGCTGCTTGACCTGAACCTGAGGTTACAAATATATTGAAAATGGCTTGAAATAAAAACATTGCTAATGCAGATGCATATTCATTAAGGCCATGGACCAAGTTGGCAGAAGAGTGTAAAACCGTATTAAGCATGGTAAACTGAGTAGGATCCGAGCCACCCATCATTAAGACTATACCATGTGCCATCCCTACAATTAAAGCTGCAGGTAGCAGATCTCCTGCTCCCGACTTGAAGGATTTAGCAATTGTATTTATATTCATACCATTGATTTTGGCAATAGCGCTAATTAGGCCTATTAAGAGGCCCATAGTGAAAAACTGTGTGGCAATTTCTGGAATGTAATATGCTTTTTCAATAACGCCATAAATAACCCACACCATCCCACCTACTAAGATAGCAAGAATTAGCCAGGATGCGAATCCAAACTGCTTATTAATGTCTATTTCAGATAATTGTTCACGGAAATAATTATCGCTTTCATAGCTTAAAGAGCGTTTTGGGTTTTTCTGGAGCCTTTTTGCGTAAATAACGCTATAAATCATAATTGCCAAAGTAAATACCGCCCACATCGTGATTCTATAGAGCGAACCTGATAGCACTGGTACATTTGCTATACCTTGGGCAATGGCAACAGAGAATGGGTTCATCCAAGAAGTTGCAAATCCAACTTGGGTTGCTAAATAAGTAACTAATACTCCAGTTAAGGCATCATAACCCATCGCTACCATCATTGGGGCTAAAATCAAGGCAAAAGCAATCGCCTCTTCACCCATCCCAAAAATTGCTCCCCCGAGCGAAAAAATTAGAGCCATAACCGGCAAGATTAAGATTTTGTGATTACTTAAGCGGGAAATCATTTTCATCATCCCCGCCTCAATCACTCCTGTTCGCATTATGACCCCAAAAGCACCACCAATGATTAATATAAATGCCATTACTCCTACAGCTCCGCCATTACGGTCTCCTGAGGTTATGCCATCATATACAAAATTAAGGAATCCTGGTTCGCCATTAGTAGCGAATACTTTAGGCGGATTATAAACTATGTTACCAAGGGCATCTTTTTGCACTTGGTAACTACTAGCTACAAGAACATTTCTAGTTTTGCTAACACCGTGTGATTGATATGTCACTTGTTTAGTGGCAAATTTTCCAGCTGGTACAAAAAAACTCAATATATAAACTACAAATACGACTGCAAAAAGAATTACAAGAGTATCAGGCATTGATATATATCTGTTTCTCTGATTACTAGAGCTCATAGTGAATCCTTGATATTAATTTAAAAAAGAAATGTTATACACCTTGCTTTAAGCTGGCTTCGATAAATGGATCCAAGTCTCCATCCATTACCCCACGTATATTTCCTATTTCAACACCAGTGCGCAAATCTTTAATCCTTGATTGATCAAAGACATATGAGCGAATTTGATGCCCCCAGCCTATATCAGTTTTACTATCTTCAAGTTTTTGCTTTTCAGCTTCCTTCTTGCGTAATTCCAGCTCATAAAGTTTGGCCTTGAGCATTTTCATCGCTTCATCGCGGTTTTTATGCTGGCTTCGATCATTCTGGCATTGAACTACAGTATTTGTTGGAAGATGGGTAATCCGCACCGCTGAATCGGTTTTATTGATATGCTGCCCGCCCGCACCAGATGCACGGTAAGTATCAATACGCAATTCAGCCGGGTTTATTTCAATTTGAATATTGTCGTCTACTTCAGGATAAACAAATACACTAGCAAAAGAGGTATGACGTTTATTATTTGCATCAAATGGGGAATTACGTACAAGGCGGTGAACACCGGTCTCAGTTCTTAAATAACCAAATGCATATTCTCCAGAAACTTTTATAGTTGCATTTTTGATTCCGGCTACTTCACCTGATTGTTCTTCGAGAATTTCAGCGCTAAACCCTTTGCGGTCGCAATAGCGTAGATACATCCTAAAGAGCATGTCTGCCCAATCTTGAGCTTCGGTTCCTCCGCTTCCTGATTGGATGTCAATAAAACAGTTATTTGGGTCCATGGGATGTGAAAACATACGTCTAAATTCGAGTTTGTCAAGTTCAGCTTTAGCTAGTTCCAGATCATTTTTAACTGCTAAAATTGTTTCATGATCTTTTTCCTCACTGGCCATTTCAAAGAGTTCTACAGAAGATGAGATATTTTTGGCTAGATTATCAAGTGTACTAACAACGTTTTCCAGCTGCTTTTTTTGCTTACTTAATTCTTGCGCTCGTTCTGGGGTATTCCAAATTTCTGGATCTTCAAGTTCTTTTTCAACTGCCTCTAGCTTGGCCTTTTTCTCATTGTAGTTAAAGAAACCCCCGTAATTCATCTAACTGCTGACTTAAGGTTGATCCAAGTAGGGCAATTTCATTAATTTGTTCTATTTCAAGCATGATTTTCCTTGTTTCTAAATTAGCGTGTAAATAACCTTGATCTTAACACAAAATCTTGTTTCCTGTGTCAACAATCAAAAGGTTCCGCTTAGTCGTTAAAATTAAATATAGTATGCAAACTATATCTAATTAGCAATATATTCGGTAATTTGTAAATTGAATAAATTTCTCTACCTATTATAAAATTTGCTCTTCTATTTTCTACATATTACTCAATGCCGGACATTTTTGATCTTATACCACGTGCAAAAATTCATTTGGTAAAAGGTCCCGGTATTAAATACCTATTATTAAGCGTCAGTCACCACTTTTCGGGCAATAAGGAATTCATGGTTTCAATAATAATCAGAAATTTGCTTTGAGAAAGCTCTGCAAAATGCTTAAGCAATACGCAAAAGCTATTGAGTATAATCTAAACTAGTTTAAGGTCTTAACATGAGAAAATTTATATTACTTTTTATTGCCTTTTTTGGCATGGGTATATCAAGTGCAGCTACCATTTCCCAAAAACCGGATATTCGTTTATATACACTTGATTGTGGAAATATCACCATGAGAGATGGATATGATTTTTCAGATATCGGCTATTACCAACATAAAACACTATATTTTTCAGATCCTTGTTTTTTGATAAAACATCCTAAAGGCTGGATGTTATGGGATACCGGAATAGGGGATAAGTACTATCAACACCCATTAAATGATAATTCCCATGGTTATATACTTAATGAGCCAAAAACTTTTATTTCGCAATTACATGAATTAGGGTTAGAACCTAATGATATCCGATATTTAGGCTTATCTCATACCCATTGGGACCATACCGGAAATGCAAATTTATTTCAGGGGCCAACTACTTGGCTTTTACAACGTAGCGAATATACAGATTTACAGAATAAATATCCCCTATCAAAAGAGCAAAATGATTCTTTTGCCTCTGTTATCCAATCTGATAGAGTTCACAAGTTACTTTTGAATGGGGATTATGATGTATATGGAGATGGCACACTAGTAATACTATATACTCCTGGGCACACAATAGGCCATCAATCATTAAAGATAACACTACCAAAATCAGGAGTAATAATTTTACCAGGAGATTTGTACCATACGCGACAAGCTTTTCAACACGAGCTGGTGCCTTCATATAATTATAATCGAGCTGATACGTTAGCTTCAATGAAACGGATAGAAGGAATACTGGCAATCAATAAAGGCCGTTTGATTGTTCAACATGATGATAAAGACATCAAATCATTGCCCCAAATTCCCAACTACCTAAACTAGATAAGGAAATCTAATTGTTCGATTGCTTTAATCTGTACGAGTTTTTGCCCCCCATCAAATGATGGGGGCTTTGTTTTTGGGTTATTAACATAAAATTAAAATAACTGATTAAAAATTTTTTTGATTGTTGCAAAAATTTAATTAATGAGATATAAATTGGCTAGAATGAAAACTAAACTATAAAATGACTAAGTTACGTAATTTATAGGGATTTTTGGTTTATCCACAAATCCTGTGGATAACTTGGTGGATAAGTTTCTAAAATTCGTTGCAAAGGCTTGAAATAGCATAGTTTTACAAGGCTGTGAGGGTTTCAATGTAAATTAATAAATATAAATAAAACAGTACGATATGATTTGTCAAGCAAAAAATATTTTCAAAATTGTGCTTGACAGCAAAATAATGCCTAAGGTGTGGATAAATAGCTTTGAAAAGGCTTGAAAGATGTAGGTTTTTTCCAAGCTTAATGAGGATAATTGGCATTTTTCGGTTATGCAAAAGAAATTATTATTGATGCTTAATATTGGGTAAATATTTTATTGCAACATAAGCTAAAATGATTTAAATAAGTGAAATAAGAAATAAATTGCATATGGATTTAAGATTTTGATATAATATTGGACTTTTGTAAAGGTACAAAAGTTATACTAACCTTTCTCCACGCCACAGCATGGGCGGGGGATGCTTTTTAAACCGTAAGGAGTTTTCATGCGTCATTACGAAATTATTTTCCTTGTTCACCCAGATCAAAGCGAACAAGTTGTAAATATGGTTGACAGATATAAAAAAATTATCGCTGATAACGGCGGTAAAATTCATCGCTTGGAAGACTGGGGTCGTCGTCATTTAGCGTATCCTATCCAAAAATTAGCTAAAGCTCATTATGTATGTATGAATGTTGAATGTAATAATACTGTATTAGATGAATTAAATCACGCATTCAAATTCAATGATGCTATTTTACGTAATTCTATCATCAGCAAAAAAACAGCTGTGACTGAACCATCTTGCTTCATGAAAGATGAAAAAAGTAAATCATTAATCTAAGATGCACGCTATTAACGAGGTAAACTTAACAGGAGTTATAACTAAGATCTATCCAATTTTTACAACACCTGGTGGAGTAAAAGTTTCAAGGTTTTTTTTAGAGCATAAATCTGAGCAATTAGAAAATGGGCAAAAGCGCAGGGTAAACTGTAAAATCTTTTGCGTTGCAATTGCAAATGAAATTTGCGAGTCTATGTCAGGTTACCAAGTTAACGTTAATGGATTTTTGAGCGTAAATGCACAAAATAAACTAATATTAAATATAACCAATATACAAAATTGGGATTAAAGGAATACATAAAATGTCACGTCAAATTTTAAGAAAGAAAAAGTTTTGTCGTTTTACAGTTGAAGGTTACACTGAAATCGATTATAAAGATGTTGAATTATTAAAAAACTATATTACTGAAACCGGCAAGATTATCCCTTCACGTATTACTGGTACATCTGCAAAATTTCAACGTATGTTATCTGAAGCAATTAAACGTGCACGTTTCTTAGCTTTATTGCCATATAGCGATCAACATTAATTCGAATAAAGGATAGTTAGATTATGGAAATTATTTTATTAGAACGTGTAGCTAATTTGGGCGACCTTGGTGATATCGTTAGTGTTAAAAACGGTTATGCTCGTAATTTTTTAATTCCTCAAGGCATGGCAGCTCGTGCAACTCAAGAAAATAAAGCTAAATTTGAAGCTAACCGCGCAGAATACGTGCGTAAACAATCTCAAATTTTGGCTGATGCAGAAGCTCGCCACGCTAAAATTAACGGTGTGGTATTTACTGTTAATGCTAAAGCAGGTGTTGATGGTAAGTTATTTGGTTCGGTAACGGCTATGGATATTGCTGATGCTGTAAGTTCAGCTAGCGTTGAAGTTAAACGCTCTGAAGTTTTATTGCCAGAAGGCCCATTAAAAACAATTGGCGAATTTCCAATTAAGGTACGTTTACACCACGATGTGATTTCTGAAATTACTGTTAGTGTAGTATCTGAAGCATAATCAATAGTTATGTTAAGCTAAAAGCACCTTTTTAAGGTGCTTTTTTTATGGATAAAAGGCAAGGCGTAAGTATTTAATTCTATGTAATAATTATGGCCTAAAATAAGATTTAATATGCTGGAAATTAAGATAGGAAAGAAATTTATGAAGTCAGTTGAAATTTTACGTGCAATTTATAATGATAAAGAGGTTTTGAAAAAACTTAAAAAGTCAGTAGATGAGTATACGCTTAATCTGCGTTCAATGGAACAATTAAAGCGTGATAGCAAAGAAATTGAAACTTTTATTAAAGAGACCTATGGCATTACCCCTACGTTATTTAAAAAAATTGTAAAATCAAGTTTAACCGAGAATGATAATGTTGATGAAATAATCGATGAGTTACAATTAATCAGGGAAATTGCTAAGGCAGAATAACTAGCCTAGTCATTAAAATTGACTTGCACCATTGCTACAAGCAAAAAAGGAATTTCAAATACTGAAATTCCTTTTATTATATAAGTGCGTTGGCTTTTATTACGCAAATTTAAATAAGTGCGTATATTTAGCGCTTATTACTTACAGTTATAATTTTTATAAAAACTAATCTATTACTGACATAATTATTCTAACTTTCAACCCGGGAACTGCCATCTAATTTTCTTCATTATTCGATAAATAATATAAAAATAGTTAATAACAGACATATGTGTCACATAAGTTAAATGTACAATATATTGTGATCTGCCCAGTTTGTTTTTTTATTACACTTCTGTTATTGAGTAGTGGAATAAGGTGTTTATTCTTATTGTATCCGGTAGCGTGCCTAAAATCTGCTAATAGTTTATCTAAGGAGTAGCGATAGCTAAACAATCACAAGATCAAATTTTTATTTCAAAGATTTCGATATGCTATAATTATTAACAGTTAATAGTTAAAGGGAACATTAGTGCATGATTTAGAATATTTGCTTGAATTGGATGGTGAAGAATTTACTTTGGTAAATGGTTACTGGGTAAAACTCGAAGCGTGCTTAACAGACGTTACTCCAGAGCGACCTCATGGTATAAGGTATTCTCTCACGTTGCATGACAGATACAATAAGCGAGTATTTGGTTTTGATAATGCACATGGTATAAAGCCGGGTAAAAAATTTAAAGGCAGAATTGTAGAATATGACCATATGCATAGAAGCTTATCTGATAAAGGAATTTCGTATGAGTTTACTAGTGCTAATCAATTGTTAAAAGATTTTTTCGATAAAGTAGAAGAAATAATAGAGAAAGATAAAAAATGAAAACACTAAAAGTGGGCATAATGCCTTACGAAAAATATAAGCAACGTATTTTGGATATTGCCTCCGGTAAATATAAACCTACTCCTGATGAACCAAAAATTTGGTTTGCATCTTTAAGATCATTAGCTGAAGTATTGGATGAAAATAATACCAGACTTCTTGCTCTTATTGAAAAGATTAAGCCAACAAGTATAAAAGAACTTGCTCAAATTTCAGGTAGAACATCTGGCAATTTAAGTCGAACGCTAAAAACTTTTGAGCGTTATGGTATTATTGAACTTAGAAAGGAAAATAGATTTGTTAGGCCGATTGTTAAAGCTACTAATTTTCAGATTGAATATAAGTCTGCATAAAACTATAATAAATTAAGCTATTGCAACTTAACTAGAAGCTTTTAATAACTAAGAGAATAGAGAATTCTTGGTTAGTCATGATATGGAAGATATTATCAGTGTAATTGAATGCCGTCCAATTATTGTTGATGAGATATTGATTGCCTAACAGTATGTAAAAGAGTTTAATATCAATCAGTTTAAAACATTTTACCAAAATCCTAGATTATTAAGTGATGTTATAGGTCTCTATAATTCTGATTCTATTGACACCCAAAATATAGAGATAGTGCATAAGCGTATTTTGAACATAACTCAAATTGATTTATTAGTAAGTTAGTAAAGCGATTGGATTAAGATTAGATGTAATATAGATAAAAAAATATTCCGGAGCAGAATTAATTGAAGTCAATCCACATTATACATCGTAAAAATGTTCAGTTTGTGGACACGTACACGCAGATAATCGCAAAAACCAGGTAGTTTTAGATGTGTGGAATATGCTATCAATGAATGCTGACCTAAATGCTTTTCCATTATCTTTCCTGAAATTTCATTAGTTATTAATACCATCAAAAAAATCCCAATTTACATTTGCTTTGTTATTTCCAATTCTAAGGATAAAATTTAGGGCTAAATTTAGCACTAAAAGTGCTTAAGTGTAATAAGTTAAACTTCCGCCGGTAATGAGAGAAAAGAAGTGATAAACATAAATTATTATCAATTCGCATGTTTTATGAGTAAAACTATTAACCGTATTTGAAGGAATGTGACTATGAAGAAACAATTAATTGGACTATTAGCTGGGCTTGCCTTAGTGCTTTCTGCTTGTAATAGTGGTACAACTTCGCCAGATGGAACTGCAAATCAAAGCTATCATCAGATTTCTCTTCCTGAATCATCCAAATATAGTCTTGCAAACTATAAACTTGAAGCTACGCAAACAGGTAATTGTTCATTAACTGATGACAAGACTATTGATTGTGATAGTAAAGGTACCTTTGGCGGTCTCTATAAAATCAGTTTTGATATACCTGACAATGCTGATGGTGCTTATGTAATTATGCCACCTGAAGGTAAAACCTATGGTTTAAACATTGCTGCAACTGGCGAGGGCTGCGAACAGTCTCCTGCCGCGCCGGGTACGCATTATGCATGCAACTTTACAATTGCTGCAAATGGAACAGCGCAAAAAGGACATTCGATTCATCTTCAATTAAATGGCAATCCCGGAAAAGAAAAATTTGTTAAAATTAATTTGAATTAAGTTGCTATTTAATAGAAAAATGATGCGGGCATAATTGCTGGCTTTTAGCTAGTTAATTATGCCTTAATATTTTTGTTAAACTTGCAACTGCATATTGTAGTTTTTAAGGAGGCTATTATGCGAAATTTTGTAAGGAATTGGCAACTATTAATTGCTTCTTGCTTAATCAGTAATTTGATATATGCCGATAATTTAGCTGAGTGTAAGAGAGTTGGTCAACAGCTTCTAAAAGTTATAACTAGTCAGTCAGAGGCGATTAACGCCAAAGACAGATGCCAAGTAGGTAAGGATGAGTTAGCTATTAGTTCTCTAAAAACCAAGCACAAAGCCTGTTTTAAACAGCATAAACAGTTTAATCTTGATAGCAAAGACTATGTTTTCAAAACAGAAGGAAATTGCAAATTTGTTAAAGATCGCTATGGCAGCTTACAAAGGTCAATAGAAAAAGAACGTAAAAATAAGAATAAATGCGAACTAGGTCAATTAATCCTGGATTTAAAATCCCTAATTGGCGACAACTTTAACTGCTTAGATAAAAAAGACCCGCAAATAATCAAGAATAAAAAATAATACCAAGGGTAATTCTTGGTATTATTATTTATTTATGAATATTTACCGGCTAAGTATTAGTTAATGTTGCTCTCCAATGCTTTTTGGACTTCTTTTATATCTGCTTTTACTTCAACCGCTTTGGTTGGTTTAGCTAATATTTCTTGAAGCTGCGAAGCAATTGGTAAGCTGGTTTGCGTAATTGTTTCGATAATGGTCTCAAATTTACATGGATCAGCAGTTGCTGCAATTATCCAAGGTGAGCTATCAAGTTTTTTACGGGCATAGTATCCGGTAGCTGTATGCGGGCAAACTACATAGTCAAAACTGTTATTCACTTCTTTGATAATCTCGCGAATTAAATCGTCTGACACGCTAAATGCTTTAACATTGGCTTTAAAGCTATCTAAATTATCATATAAATAGCTTAAGCGTTCAAAGTTGCTTGGATTGCCAACGTCCATCGCATTAGCAATAGTTGCAATGCTAGGTTTTGCTGCGAATTTGCCTGTTTCGATATAATCAGAAATTACTCTATTAGCATTAGTAGCTAAGACAATTTCACGAATTGGGAAGCCCATAGCTTTTGCCCAATACGCAGCGGTAGAATTGCCTACATTGCCTGTTGGGATAATATAACCAGCTTTAATACCGTGTTTTAAATAGAATTGCCAGCTTGTATATGCGTAGTAAGTTAGTTGCGGTAACAGCCTTGCAATATTAATGCTATTAGCACTACTTAAATGAGCGCGTGACTTCCACCATTCTTCACTAAATGCTTGTTTGACAATTTTTTGACAATCATCAAAAGTGCCTTCTACTGCAAGAGCCAGGATGTTATCTCCCCAGCATGTGATTTGCTGTTCTTGGCGTTTGGAAATCTGGCCTTTAGGGAACATTACAACTACTTCAACATTTGGTTTTTGATGGAAAGCACTAGCAACAGCCGAACCGGTATCGCCTGAGGTGGCAACGACGATAGTCGTTTTTCTTTGTTTCGATAAGCGGCTCATGCATTCAGCTAAAAAACGAGCTCCAAAATCTTTAAATGATAAGGTAGGGCCGTGGAATAATTCCATAATAAAAGTATTATCATTAATTTGCCGAACTGGTAATGCAAAGTTAAATGCATTTTTACAAATTTCAGCTAATTGAGGAGCTAATTCATCATCTTTAAAGTAATCAGCTAGTATTATTGATGCGAATTCCGGGTAGCTTAGATTAGGATCAAGTTCGCCAATATTTATCTGTGGAAAATATTCTGGAACAAATAGCCCACCATCTTCAGCAAGTCCCTGTAAGATTGCCTTACTTACGGTTTTATGATTGTTTTTATCTCGAGTACTATAAAAATACATATTTTTTCCTTAACTGTTTTCCTTAATTTGAAAGGGTTTAGGGTTTTTCAAATCAAAGCTTATATTACATATGCTCCGTTTGGATTAATAGGTGAAATCCAATGATCAGCCTCGATATTATGTTGCTTAAAGGCAAAAAGCATTGAATCTGCAATTTTATTGGCATCTTCTTTTTTGTCGCTAAAGGCTAACATGCTCGGGCCTGATCCTGAGAAGGTAGCTGTTATAGCACCACTTTTTAACGCGGCATTTTTTACATCATAATATCCTGTTACTAGGCTTGCACGTTGCGGTTCAATTATCAAGTCTTGCATTGATCTTCGTAGTAGTTCGATGTCTTTCTGGTAAAATGCACATATTGCAGCGGCTAGGTTTGCTGACTGCTCAACATATTTTTTCATTTCAACTGTCGGGCTTAGGATTTTTCGTGCGCTTTTGGTTTCAACTTGCAAGTGAGGATGCACGATTACGCAAAATAGCTCAGGGAAGGGTAAATTAATGACGTCCATTGGATTGATGCTTCTAATTAGTGTTACGCCACCAAATACAGATGGTGCAACGTTATCAGCATGGCGGCCGCCTGAAGCGATCTCTTCACCATAAAGCGCATAATCTACTAATCTAGCTTTACTTAAGGGTTGGTTTAGAAAGCCGTTTAGCGCAACCACAGCTGCAACTGCAGAGGCTGCCGAACCACCCATACCTGACCCCATTGCGATGCCTTTATCGATTTGCAGCGAAAAACCACAATCTATGCCCAAGTCTTCACACATTTTTTGAACTGCATAAGAGGCAGTATTCTGATTGGGCTCTAATGGTAAACCAGTAACAGAATTAATTTTTTCGATTACAATTTGGCCATCATTCCGCCTAGTTAAGGTAACTTTATCGCCAACGGCATCTAACGCTAATCCTAGAATATCAAAACCTACACCTAGATTAGCACTTGTTGCCGGCGCAAAAGCTGTAACGGTAAATAAATTATCTTTTAATAAACTCATTCAAAAATTCCTATATGCCAAAATAGAATGAAGCCAGCTGTTCTTCATTGCGTATAAATCCTTATACTTAGTCAGATTCAAAACCAATTCATTTCGAATATGAATCTAATCAAGTATATATAATACTGATTAAATTCTCAGGTTTACAATCTTTATAACTCTTATAGCTAGCAAAATTCAAACTCTAAATGAAAGAGTTTGAATCTTGTCTAGGATATCAATATAAGAATGAGGTTAAGCGTAGAAGGTCAGCGAATACTCCTGCCGCAGTTACTTCAGCACCAGCTCCCGGACCTTGAATAATCATCGGGCGATTTTTATCGTAACGTTTAGTTTGGAAAATCATGATATTATCGCTGCCATTCAAGCGCGCCAGAGGGTGACTTTGAGATACCGACTGGATGGCAACACTAACCGTGCCGTCTTCATGAATCTTACCAGCATAACATAGTTTTTCATTTTTAGCCGAAGCTTTGGCGGCCATATCCATAATTGGTTGATCAAATTCTGGTAGTCTAGCTAAGAATTCATCGACTGTACAACTCTTTAGCTCTTCCGGAACTAAGTTATGTACTTTTATATCTGCTAGCGAAACTTGATAACCGCTCTCACGTGCTAGGCATACGAGTTTTCGTGCTACATCCTGCCCAGATAAATCTTCACGTGGATCTGGCTCGGTATATCCTAACTGTTTAGCTTCTTTTACGATTTCAGAAAAGACCCTGCCTTTACCAAGTTCGTTGAATATATAGCTAAGAGTACCCGATACCACCCCTTCAATAGTTACTACTTCATCTCCGGTTTTAATTAAGTCTTGTAAGGTATTTATAACCGGTAAGCCTGCGCATACTGTAGCTTCATACAAATAATGGCACCCCTTTTTAGCTGCAGCTGCCTTAATTTGATGATAGTAGCCTAGATCTCCAGCATTAGCGTGCTTATTCGGTGTAATAATATTTATCCCTTTATTGAAGAAGCTTAAGTATTCTTTAGCTAATCCAGAACTTGCGGTACAATCAATTATTACTGCATGTGGGACATCGTCACTTAATAAGTGTTCGGTAAATTTATCTAAATCTGGTTCTATTGAGCCTTGCTCAATATTTTCACGCCAGCTGCCACTAAGTGCATCAGAGCTTAACAGCATTTTTTTGCTGCTCATAATGCCGCGGACGCAGATGTCAACTTTATAGCGCGCTTTAATTGATTCGCGTGCTTTCTCGACCTGATCGAGAAAGGTTGCACCAATGCCTCCCGGACCAATCAGCCCAACTGAGATTACTTGGTCTGATAGATAGAATCCGGCATGTGCTGCTTGAAGTGCTTTGTTAATATCTTTACTATCAATTACCACTGAGATATTTCTTTCAGATGAACCTTGGGCAATAGCACGGATATTGATATTGGCTTTAGCTAAAGTGTCAAAGAATTTTCCTGCAACACCAGGTTCTCCTACCATGTCATCACCAACTGCTGCCAAAATAGCACAAGTTGAGTCTGCTGAAACTTTATTTAATTGGCCTGTTTCAATTTCAAACTGAAGGTTAGTATTAAGTGCTTCAATTGCTGCACTTACAAATTTATTGGCAATTGCAAAACATAATGAATGTTCGGAACTAGCTTGTGAAATTAAAATGATTGAGATGTTGCATTGTTGCATAATTTGGAAAATTCGTGCAGCAATACCAGATACCCCAGCCATGCCGGCACCTTCGATATTAATTAAAGCAATATCATCAACATAGGTCAAACCTTTAATCAGATGGGTTGATTTGGTTGATTTATGGGAAATATATGTTCCTGGCGCACTAGGGTTATAACTGTTTTTTATATAAATCGGAATATTTTCTTCTTGAGCAGGTGCAATAGTCATTGGATGAAGTACACTTGCACCAAAATATGCTAATTCAAGAGCTTCTTTATAAGATAAATTGTCTATGCAAAAAGCAGATTTAACTTTAGCTGGATGGGCAGTATAAATGCCATCGACATCGGTCCAGATATATAATTCAATAGCGTGAAATAGTCTAGCAAATATTGCACCTGAGAAATCACTGCCATTGCGGCCAAGCGTTGTACGCTTGCCATCTAAGGTTGAGGCTATAAATCCAGTTATTACTAATTGGTCAAATTTTTTATCTTTAAAGTATTCAATTAAAGCTTGCTCGCTGCGATCCCAATCTATGCAAACCACATTATCCTTTTTGTAAGAATACAACACTTTGCTTGCATCTAAGTATAAAGCGTTATTGGTTAATGCTAGATATTGAGCTAAAATTTGTGCAGACCATTGCTCGCCATATCCTAACACAAAATCTTGAATCTCACTAGAATAAGTACCAATTTGACCAACAGTATTGAATATGTTACTAATTGTATTGAAGTCATGGTCTAATACAGTAATTAGTTCACCACGTTTACTTTCGGGCAATAGTGATTCAATAATGGTTAAATGTGAATTCTTGATTGCTGATAGCTCTTTTTCCCAGGAAATGCCTGATCTTGCAGCATCTAAGAGACTTTGGAGTTTTGAGGTTGTACCTTTAGTGGCTGATACGACAATTACCTCTTTTGAGCCAGTTAATATTTTTTTTACTTCTGTAAACCGATTTGCATCGGCCATGCTAGAACCACCAAATTTATGGGCAGTATAAAAACGATGTGCTAATTCCACAATATTCCAACCTATAGTTAATATTCATAAACCATTTATTATATCATTTTCTTCGAAAATATTGGGATACTCTAACTGAAATTTTGCATTGCAGCATATTTTAGGTGTAGCATATTTATATGTAGACAAGTGATTAGCCAATTTGGCGCACCGGCTATCCGAAACGAATTACAAATTATCGAATACCTTATGTTAAAATAGCGGGTTATCGAGTAGAATTCTTCTAAAGGAAAGTCATTTATGTTTAGGGTATATAATTTTGCTGCCGGTCCGGCGATGTTACCTGAATCAGTATTAAAGCGTGCGCAGGAGTCTTTGTTAAATTGGCAAGATACTGGGGTTTCTATCATGGAAATTGGACATCGGACTTCTACCTTCCAGGATATGTTATTGCGTTTGGAGGGTAAACTTCGCAAGTTAATCAAGATTCCAGCTAATTATAAAGTGTTGTTTATGACAGGTGGTGGACAAGGACAGTTTAGTCTAGTGCCAATGAATTTAACTAAATATAACCGTGATGTTGATTACTTTGTAACAGGCATCTGGTCTGAGCGCGCCGCGAAATATGCAGCTAGATATGCTAATGTCAATATTGTAACTAAAGCAACCTTGACTAGTATCCCTGATAAGTCAACTTGGAACTTAAATCCTAAAGCAGCTTATGCCTATTATTGCCCAAATGAGACTATTAATGGTATCCAGTTTCATGAAATTCCTGATACTGGTAGTGTGCCACTTGTAGCAGATATGACTTCTTCTATTCTTTCTGACCATGTTGATGTTAGCAAATTTGGTCTAATTTTTGCATCAGCGCAGAAAAATCTTGGAATTGCTGGTATTACTTTAGTAATTGTCCGTGAAGATTTGCTTGATCTTGCGCAAGATATTGTTCCTGAAGTTTTTAGTTATAAAGAACAGGCTTTACAGGGTTCGCTATTAAATACTATTCCAACCGTTCCTACTTACATTATGGATCTTATGGTTGACTGGATTATTGAAGAACAAGGTGGGCTCGATAAAGTAGCCGAAGCGAATTTACGTAAAATAAACAAAATTTATAATTGCATAGATAATAGTAATGGGTTTTATACTAACCCAATCGAAACCAAATATCGCTCATTGATAAATGTACCATTTAACTTACCAGATGAAGAATTACTACAGCATTTCCTAGTGGAAGCTGGGCAACATGGCTTGAAATATCTTAATGGCCATAAACTAGTAGGTGGTGCGCGTGCTAGTGTATATAACGCGATGCCAGAACCAGGAGTAGATGAGTTAGTGAGCTTTATGAATTCATTTGCCGCAAAGTATCAAGGTTAATCTAAGATGCATAATTCAAGTGGCGAACTATCAGGATTATTTCAGACTATTTTAAAGAAAAATGGTTTTAGTGGCGAATTTTATATAGAGGAGGCTAATCGGATACTTAATGCAACCGATAATAGTATTTATGAAGTACTACCGGTAGCAGTAGCCCAACCTAAAGACTTTAATGATTTGGTTATACTTATCAAATTAGCTAATGAAGAGCCATTTACTAAGTTTCATTTTTGCGCCCGAGGTGGAGGAACTGGAACCAATGGCCAAGCGTTAACTGATGGAATTGTCATTGACTTTAGCCGCTATATGACCAATATCATTGCTTTTGATCCGGTTGAAATGACAATTACGGTTGAACCTGGCGTGATACTAAGTAATCTTAACCGTTTTTTACAGCCACATGGATTATTCTTTGCACCAAATGTTTCTACCGCGGATCGGGCAACTATTGGCGGGATGATTGCAACTGATGCAGCTGGCAAGGGCTCGCTTATTTATGGAAAGACCGCTGATCATTTACTGGGTATTAAGCTATTATTAGCTGATGGAAGAGTAATTGATACTATTTCAACTCCTAATGCCATAGGGGATGCCACTCTTGCCAAAACGATCGGTGAAATACTTGACCCAGTCCAAGAGGAAATTAGCGCCAGATTTCCCCCGCTTAAGCGCCCGTTATCTGGCTATAATATCAAGCAATGTTACCAAAATGGTGAATTTAACCTAAATCGCTTAATTGCCGGTTCTGAAGGAACTTTAGGCGTAGTTGGCGCTGCAAAATTAAAATTACTGCCAATCCCGAAATTTAAAACATTAATAGTTGTGCATTACGATAGCTTTATTAATGCCTTGACTGACGCCCAATTCTTGATTCAATTTGCGCCCTTGGCAATTGAAGCTATTGATGAAAAAGTCCAAAAAAGCGCCCAAACCTTACCAAACTGGCCGACACTTGCTAAATGGCTCAATTCTGAAGGCAAAACCTATATTTCTAATTTTGTAGAGTTTGTCGCTGAAAGTGAAGCCGAACTTAATAGTAAAATTGAGAGTGTCACTGCTGCATTGGAAGCCAAAAATGCCAATTTTGTGACAATTACGGATAATACCCAGATTAATCAATTATGGTCGATTCGATCTCTAGCTGTTGGTTTAGCTGGCAAAATGCCTGGCAAAAAGAAGCCGGTAGCATTTGTCGAAGATGCAATCGTACCACCTGAGAACTTAGCGAGCCTAGTTACCGATCTTCAAGAGCAATTGGATAATCAAAATTTAAATTATGCAATGTATGGGCATGTGGATGTTGGTTGTATTCATGTTCGGCCTGCACTCAATATGCTTGATGAAAACGATCGGGGGCTAATTAGGCCAATTACCGAAATGTTAATCGGATTATTAAACAAATATCAAGGAATACTTTGGGGTGAGCATGGCAAGGGGTTTCGGGGTGAATTTGTTCCCGATGTTTTTGGCCCGATATTGTATCCTGTGCTTTGTAAGATTAAGGCATTATTCGACCCGAATAATCGCTTTAATCCGGGCAAGCTTACTTCACCTGATGGAAGTCCATTAAAAAGAATTGAACTAGTACCAATGCGTGGAGAACTAGATCAAGTTATCAATATTGATCAACAGTCGATATTTAGCGAAGCGATGCTTTGTAATGGCAATGGTGCGTGCTTTAATCAAGAACCAAATAATGTAATGTGCCCATCATATAAAGTAACCAAAAACCGTATTCATTCGCCTAAAGGGCGGGCTATGCTGGTTAAGGAGTGGTTGCGCGAAAAAGCTAAAGCCAAGGATAGTAATAAAACCAGGTTAGCAGCAGATAATGCACTAAAGGCGATGAATGGTTGTTTAGGTTGTAAAGGTTGTGCCGGCAAGTGCCCAACTCAAGTAAGTATTCCTGATTTACGTACAAAATTTATAAATAGTTATTATCAAGATTACCCTAAGCGGAACTTAAGGGAGCGGGCTTTAGGGCATATTGAACGTCTATTACCAATTGCCGCAAAATTCCCGCGCTTATGGAATTTTGTCCAAACCAAGCGGTTTTTGCCAAGCTTTGGGGTTACTAATATTCCTACTTTCAAATCGACAAAACCACTATTAACTGAATTATCTCAACTAGGTGGGGTAGAATTTTATTCTTCAGCTGAGGAGATTGATCGGTTTAAACCAAATCCGGTAGTAATTTTTGTAGATGTTTTTACTGGTTTATTGAATCGTGATGTTTTAATAGCTACAATAACCGTACTAAAATCTTTAAATAAATCACCTTATGTTATTTTGCCGCGGGTTAGCGGTAAAGCCTTGATTGTAGGTGGCTATATCAAAGAATTTAAACAAAATAGTGAGCGTTTGGCTGAGCTTTTTAATCCTCTATTAACTAAAGGTATACCAGTAGTTGGTCTTGAAAATACTATTACATTAATGTTTAGGGATGAAATTCCTAAATTTGCTAAACCTTTTGCTGGCAAGGTACTAACAATAGCTGAACTAATAACTAGTTATACTAAAGAGATCCAAGAGTTAATCGCTATCAAAAATATAAATGATACACTTAGCTATCGATTATTACCGCATTGTACTGAACAAGCACTTTTGCCAAGTGAAGCACAAGCGTGGCAGAAAATATTTGGCTTATTCGGGTTATCACTTGAAGTTAAAAACGTTGGCTGCTGTGGTATGGCTGGAACTTATGGACACTTAAAAGAGCATCAGGCTAACTCAAGCGAACTATTCAAAATGCATTGGCATGCTGATTTAGCAGATAAGGGTAAAGTAGCTCTTGCGACAGGTTATTCATGCCGCACCCAAAGTGAAAAGCAAATTGACAAAGCAATTATGCATCCAATCCAGATCATTAGCCAATTTGTGAGTTAATAAAAAAGGCAACAGCAGTTAAAGCCGCAAGGGTGGCCGGCCATTTGTTTCTCAGAATAAAATGAACGCCACACTTGATTAGTTAAAACATGATTTTTGATTGATATTTCACTACATCATAAAATCTCATTCAGCTAATCTGTTTTATTATTAGAAATAATTAACATGACCAGGAGCGACTAAAGCGTGAAAAATAAACATATTATTTTAGATTTTGATAGCACATTTGTAACTGTCGAAGCATTAGATGAACTAGCAGCAATTGCTTTACATAATCATCCGAATAAAGAGGAGATAGTCAATACAATAAAAGCAATAACCGCTAAAGGAATGGATGGCAGTATCTCACTTAGTGAAAGCTTATCTAGTCGCTTGAAATTATTACAAGCAAATAAACAGCATATTGAACAGTTAGTAGGCCGGCTACATAATAAAGTAAGTACTTCATTCAAACGTAACGTTCAATTTTTACAGCAGTTTGCTGATCAAATTTATATCGTGTCAAGTGGGTTTAAGGAATATATTGAACCAATTGTAACTGAATATGGGATAAGGCCAGATAACATTTTTGCCAATAATTTTACTTTTGATGCTAATGGCAATATAACAGGCTTGGATAGTTCCAATCCATTATCGCAAGATCAAGGTAAGGTTAAAGTAGTTAAAAACTTAAACCTGCCTGGTGATGTTTGGGCAATTGGCGATGGGTTCACAGACTATGAAATAAAAGAATATGGTGCAGCCCAAGTATTTTTTGCTTTTACTGAAAACGTGGAACGTCCAAATGTCATTCAAAAAGCTGATCATGTAATTAAGAGCTTTGATGAATTTTTATATCTATATGATTTTCCTCGCGCTATTTCTTATCCGAAAAATCGGATAAAGATTTTATTATTGGAAAATGTTCATCCGAATGGTATAAAGCTGCTTGAAGAAGAAGGCTACTCGGTTGAAACGCTTAAAGGCAGTCTAAATGAAGATGAATTATGCGCCAAAATTAAAGACGTGACAATTTTGGGGATCCGTTCTAAAACAACAGTGAGTAAAAGGGTATTGGATTGTGCTGAGCGTTTGATTGCGATTGGCGCATTTTGTATTGGAACTAATCAAATTGATTTGGATGCAGCTACCAAAAAAGGCGTTTGTGTATTTAATGCTCCATATAGCAATACCAGGAGTGTAGTGGAGCTAGTAATTGGTAATTTGATTATGTTGATGCGTAAAGCCGTAGTAAAAAATAATGGCTTGCATCAAGGAAAGTGGGATAAATCAGCTGACTACTGTTATGAAGTACGCGGTAAAAAATTGGGGATAGTAGGCTATGGCAATATTGGTTCCCAATTGTCAGTAATTGCTGAATCATTAGGGATGCAGGTTTACTATTATGATTTAATGGAAAAGTTGCAACTTGGTAATGCTAGAAAATGCAATACTTTGGATGAACTATTAGCAACTGTTGACATTGTGAGTTTACATGTTGACGGCCGTAAGCAAAATGCCAATATTATTAGTCACCACGAATTTAATCAAATGAAAGATAAAGTGATCTTTATTAATTTAAGCCGTGGGCATGTAGTTGATATAGATGCTATGGTAGCAAACCTTCAAAATGGAAAGATTCTTGGTGCTGCTGTTGATGTCTTTCCTTATGAGCCAAAAAACAACCAGGAAGAATTTGTAAGTCCACTACGTGGGTTTGATAATGTAATTTTAACTCCACATATTGGTGGTAGTACTGAAGAAGCGCAATTAAACATTGGTGAGTTTGTGGCCCGAAGAATAATTAATTATGTAAATGCTGGGGACTCAACACAGAGCGTTAATCTGCCAAATATTCAATTGCCAGAATTACGACAAGCACATCGCTTGATACATTTACACACTAATGTTCCGGGTATTTTGGCCCAAATTAACCAGGTATTAGCTAAATACAATGCGAATGTACTTGGACAGTATCTTAAAACTAATGAGCAAGTTGGCTATGTAATTAGTGATATTGATGTAGAGTATGATAAAGAGCTGGTTAAGGAATTGAAAAAAATCAATAATACTATTAAATCAAGGGTTCTTTATTAGACCATCATGTATTAATTCTATTTAAATCTCCGCTTTGGCGGAGATTTTTAATGACTATATACTATTTAGTGTAAGTAGTTGAAGCTATAAAATTATTAATTCACTTAATGATGGAAGCTAAATTAAAACCGTATTAGCGATAAAAAAGCTATAATATAGGCAAATTTATATTTTTAGATATTGAACTAACTAATGGTAATGAAAAAGGAATGTTTATGAAAGTATTGGTAATCGGTGGCAATGGTACAATTGGCAAAAGTATTGTTAAAGAATTGTCTTCTCGCCATGAAGTAATTATTGCCGGTAGATCAGGCGGAGATGTGGTAGTAGATATTGAAAATATTGATTCAATTCGCAAAATGTATGAGCAGGTAAACGATCTCGATGCTGTTGTTATAGCATCAGGTAAAGTACATTTTAAGCCTTTAGCAGAGATGACCCCTGAATTATATAGCTTTGGGCTGCATAACAAATTAATGGGACAGGTAAATGTTGTACAAGAAGGTATTAAGCATTTAAATGATAAAGGTTCATTTACCTTAACTAGCGGAATACTTAATCGTGAACCAATTATTCTTGGCAGTAGCGCTGCTATGGTTAATGGTGCATTGGATGGCTTTGTCAAACACGCGGCAATTGAGCTTCCGCGCGGGCTTAGAATTAATATTGTAAGTCCTACAGTTATAAGTGAAGCTATGGAAAGTTATGCTCCTTTTTTCCGCGGATTTAAGCCTGTCTCCGCCTATGAAGCAGCTTTAGCTTATAGCAAAAGCGTAGAGGGTGCGCATACCGGACAAGTTTATATAGTCGAATAAGAGTTTAAGAGAATGCAAATTTGGGTAGATGGCGATGCATGTCCAGCACCGGTAAAGCAAATTTTATTTCGGGCAAGCGAGCGTACTCGAACTAAGCTGGTGTTAGTTGCCAATCATCTGTCAAAAATACCTGCCTCCGACTATATCTCAATTATTGTGGTTGGAACAGGTATTGATGAGGCTGACAACTATATTACTTCATATGTAAATCAAGGTGATTTGGTAATTACGGCAGATATACCATTAGCTTCACATGCCGTCAGTAAAGGTTGCCTTGTACTTAACCCTCGGGGTATGCTTTATAATGAAGCAAATATTAAGCAGCAATTAGCCCTACGCAATTTAATGGCTGATTTGCGTGACCAGAATCTTATTATGGGCGGTCCTGCCAAATATAATAAAGTTGATTCTCAATTATTTGCTCGTGAGCTTGACAAAATTCTAGCTACGACTTCACTCCAGGTTAGATAGTTAAAAGTCTAAGCAGTCGGTATTAGACTTTTTAGCCTAACACTGAGGGTTATTAAATTTTACTTTACACGGTTGTATTTATCTGTTTTTCGGATATCTCATAAGCAAATTGTATTTATTTTAGCTAATTTATTTAGCTCTTCAATCTTAATACCGGACACTTTTAATAGATGTATTATAAAAATGCATATCTTTTATAGTTGATTTATTATGAGGAAAGCTTAATTTATAACTCAATATTCCGAATAGAAGACTTTGTAATTAGTCCGGTATTAAGCTCTTCAATACTAATTTCGATTACTCTAGCCATAATATGCTCCTTGAGTGGAATAAATGTTTCGTAATAATTATTATTTTAGAGTAATCTGAAATTAACACCAAATTTATTTAGAATATCCTAAAATATGCTTTAATTACTGTAATAGAATAATTTTATAGCTATACTTAAAAGAATTTCTTTTGCAAGATGGTTGAAATTACAAGTAATTTTATAAAATTCTATTAAAAATTTATGTTGCATAATGCAATAAACTTGCAAAGCTTACAAGGTTAGGATATAATTACGTAATAAGAATAACACTGTTAGCAAGATAAAATAACCGATTAATTTTATACAAGGTTTTAATCTTGCCCCAGCAATTTATTAATGAAAAAAAGATATATTTGGGGGTTTGGGATGAAAAAATTTAAACAAGTTGTTTCAGCCGCTACAATGACAATTTTAGGTGCAACTCTTAGTTTCGGCTTCTTGTTAAGTCTGGTTAGGATTGTTAAAGTTGCTTACTATGGTTAATTATATTTTTTATTCGGCAAAGTGTAAGTCTTAAATTTTTGCTCTTTTATTCAAAGTTTACTGCTTTAAATTAAAAGCAAGATTATTAAAATAGAAAATTACTTTACAAAATGAAGAAACCCCCTGGATAATTCCATGGGGATTTTTATTTGCTTAAGATTATTAAAAACCCTTATTATCTAGGGTCACATACTCCTAAATGAAAGCCGTACCATGGTTCAATTTTGGCAAATTTAAGTGCTTTGCAACAGTTTGGCCAATATCAGCAAAAGTGTCTCTTATTCCAATATCCAATTCTTTACCTTGGTAGTAGCCAAATACCGGAATATGTTCACGGGTATGGTCTGAGCCAGCCCAGGTTGGGTCACAGCCATGGTCTGCAGTAAATAAAATAATATCTTCATTGTTTAGACTAGCAATTAATTCTGGTATCCTACTATCAAAATATTCTAAGGCGTCTTTATAGCCTATTATATCCCGACGGTGCCCAAAATTCATATCGAAGTCAACTAAGTTGGTCATAATCAAAGTCGGTTTATCATTATATTTTTTAATCGCTTCTATAGTTTTGTCAGTTAGCTCTGCTAAACCACTGGCTTTGATCTCTATTGTAGAACCTTGATGTGCATAAATATCACCAATTTTACCTATAGCCACTACTTCGCCATTATTTTCTTTGCAGATATCTAATACGGTTTTTGAACTAGGCAATACCGAATAGTCTTTGCGATTTTTAGTTCTACTGAAGTTACTGCTATTATCGCCGCTAAATGGGCGCGCAATAACACGGGCAATATTATATGGTTCTAATTCTTCACGTACAATTTCACATAATTTATACAGATTGTCTAAGCCAAATTTTTCTTCGTGGCATGCAATTTGGAAAACCGAATCTGCAGAAGTATAGAATATTGGTTTGCCGGTTGCCAAATGTTCCAAGCCTAGTTCAGCAATAATCGTTGTCCCAGAAGCATGGCAGTTACCTAAATAGCCAGGGATTCCTGAACGTTTGGTAATCTTATCAAGTAATTCTTGGGGGAAACTGTTTTCATGGCTAGTAAAGTAGCCCCAATCAAAGGTAACCGGACAACCACCTATTTCCCAGTGACCGCTAGTCGTGTCTTTTCCTGAGCTTACTTCTTTACATGCTCCATGGATACCAATAATCGAATATTCTTGGTTGTCTGCATAAAGCTTTTTACCATTAACTGTTTGATAAGCTTTTCCTAAACCTAAATTAAGCATATGTGGAATATTAAAGCTTAATGAATTATCATGGCAATATTTATCAATATGGCCTAAAGTATCGCTTCCTTGGTCACCAAATTTATCAGCATCACTCAAGGCCCCAATACCAAATGAGTCTAAGACGACTACGATTACTTTTTTTTGCATGTGGAACTCCAATTTTTTATATAACGGTTTGCGTTAAACCAATATTTTGGCTTTTTAACACTCATAAATTTATTATTTGAAATCTAAGGTTATGCTTCATATAACTATACATTGTGCATTTCTGTAGAAATATAAGATTTATAGATATATTATTTGATTTATACGAATTATGAAGCATATTAGATTTTGTTTGCGAAGTTTGCATAATTTGTTGATTTGTTTGAACTATTGTGAGTTTATCAACAAATAGCAAACGAGCATTACAAAATCTTTTATGCGGAAGATTTGAGTTATAAATCAAATAATCTACATGAATTAAAGCAACATCGGTTAAAAAAATTAAATAGTCAGTATACCTTTACTTTATTCGCTAATTAATATTGACTGGCATTTATTTCGCTTTTTTTATCGGTTAATACATTAATTACATCACTTAGTAAACTAGATGCCCCAAAGCGGAATTTACTAGCATTTATCCAATCCTCGCCCATAATCTTAGCTGTAAGTTCGAGATATTCTTTGGCTTCACTAACCAGGCGGATTCCGCCCGCGGCTTTAAATCCGCAATTGCTATTGGTTTCTTTAATTACATTTAACATGATTTCGGCTGCCTGTAATGTTGCATTGACTTTAACCTTGCCAGTAGATGTCTTAATAAAGTCAGCACCATTTGCAATAGCAATTTCACTAGCTAATCTAATTAGTTCAGGCTTAACTAATTCACCGCTTTCAATAATTACTTTTAAAACTTTATTGCCACAAATTCTTTTGGCGTCATGTATCATATTAGCACCAATAGTCTGATTGCCGGATATTAACGCACGATAGGGAAATACAATATCAACCTCATCAGCACCAAGCACTATCGCTTCTTCAGTTTCCTTTAAAGCAAGCTGCAAATCATCGTTCCCATGCGGGAAGTTGGTAACTGTTGCTATTTTTATATTTAAATTATTATCGGAAAAATATTGTTTAGCAGCAGGAATAAACTGGCGAAAAATGCAAATGGCTGGAACCGATCCAAATTCAGTGGTAGTTTTTTTACAAAGTTCTATTACTACTTTATCAGTATCATTATCATTTAAAGTTGTTAAATCTATAAGTCCTAGGGTTTGTTTGGCGATATTTTTTAGCGACATTGGGAATCCTATCATAAAAATTTGCGATAATATTGTACCATAGTTTCCGGTAATTTAAGTAAGGCCTTTTTTAAATTGCGGTTATTACTCACAAAACCAGCATGTCCGCCCAATTTTAGCCCGGCAAAATGTATGTTATCACTTAAATCAGATTTAATGGGCCAGGTTTCAGGCGCTACCATTGGATCATTTGCGGCTTGGATAATCATTGTCGGAGTAGTTATAGTTTTTAAATAAAATTTGGAACTGGATTTTTGATAGTATTCCAACGCGCTTTTAAATTTATACATTTGAGTAATATATTGGTCATTAAAATCATGTATTGTTTTGATATCAGGATTAAGCTTAAACTCGGGAAATTTTTCGGCATATTTACGCATTTTAGGCAATAAAGAATTCATGAAGTAGGGGATATATAATCGCTTATTCAACCCAATATTTAGGTTATGCGAACTTTTTTCAAGATCAAAGGGTACCGATATGGCAATTGCCGCATCTACCATATTCGCTCGCGGATTATTTTCACCAAGAAATTTAAGCATTGCATTTCCACCTAAAGAGACTCCAGCAATAAATAATTCATTGGGCGTGATTTTCTTGACAGTTTCAACAATTAACTGGATATCATCAGTAAATCCGCCATGATAAAAGCTTAAAGTATTATTTAATTCTCCACTACAGCCTCGCGCATGCGCTACAACGCCACGCCAGCCTATTGATTGAATATAACACATAATTCGTTTTGCATAATGGCTTTGCGAATTACCTTCCATTCCATGGAATAAGATTAAAGTAGGGGCTTCAGTAACTCCTGGGTTTACCCAATCAAGATCAATAAAGTCGCCATCTGGGGTGTAAATCCTTTGGCGTGAATAATTTATTCTGATTAGATAGTTGGTCAGATATAATGGAATTATTGTTTGCCAATGTCCATTATTAAATAAGTTCTTTATTTTCTGGCGATTTATTAAGTTTTTTATCATCTATTTATCTAATCTGCATATTATTATTTAAAATTTTTTATAATGTGTAACATTTGTCATTAAGAAGCCCGTTCTTTTGTCAATCTTTTGTCAAAAATCAATTTTTATTTAAAGTGTGAGCCAAATATTTTCCAGTATATCCTTTATTCAATTTGACGATCTGTTCTGGAGTACCTGATGCAATTATTTTACCGCCACCTTCGCCACCTTCCGGGCCTAAGTCGATTATCCAGTCAGCGGTTTTTATTACATCAAGATTATGTTCTATTACGACTACTGTATTCCCATGGTCTGCAAACTTATGTAATACCTTTAACAATAGGTCAATGTCATGGAAGTGTAAGCCTGTAGTGGGTTCATCGAGGATATACATTGTTCTGCCGGTATCGCGTTTGGATAATTCTAATGCAAGTTTAACTCGTTGCGCTTCTCCACCCGATAAAGTAGTTGCTGATTGCCCAAGCCGGATATAACCTAAGCCAACATCGATAAGCGTTTGCAGTTTTCTGGCAATTGAAGGTACTGCTTTAAAAAAGTCCAAGGCGTCTTCGACTGTCATTTCCAGTACTTCATGGATGTTTTTGCCCTTATACAAGATTTCTAAGGTTTCACGATTATAGCGTTTGCCTTTGCAGGTATCACACATAACATATATATCTGGCAAAAAGTGCATTTCAACTTTGATTAGGCCATCTCCCTGGCATGTTTCGCAGCGCCCACCTTTAACATTGAAAGAGAATCGGCCTGGACCATACCCCCGCTCCCTAGCAAGGTTTACTTGGGTAAATAATTCGCGAATCGGGGTAAAAACACCGGTATAAGTGGCTGGGTTCGAGCGTGGAGTTCTGCCAATCGGGCTTTGATCAACATTAATAACTTTATCAAAGTGTTCTAATCCGTCAATCGATTTAAAGGTTTCAGGATTCTCTGTGCTATTATAAATATGCTGTGCCAGGGCACGATATAGTGTATCATTGATCAAAGTAGATTTGCCGGAACCTGAAACTCCAGTTATACAAACCAAATTGCCAACTGGGATTGCCAGATTTACTTTTTTTAAATTATTGCCACTGGCTTCGGTTAAAGTCAAATATCCCTTGTCCTGGCTTCTCCGTTTTTTAGGTATAATAATTTGTTTCTTGCCAGAGAGGTACTGGCCAGTTATTGAGCGTTCACAGTTAATGATTTCTTTAGGAGTGCCCGCGAAAATTACTTCGCCGCCATGTTCCCCGGCACCGGGGCCTATGTCAACCAGATAATCAGCATGCAAAATGGCATCTTCGTCATGCTCTACCACAATTACCGTATTCCCTAAATTGCGTAACTTGGTAAGTGTTGCGATTAAGCGGTCATTATCACGTTGATGTAAGCCGATTGAGGGTTCATCAAGTACATACATTACACCGGTTAATCCTGAACCAATCTGGCTAGCTAGCCGAATACGCTGTGCTTCACCCCCTGAAAGGGTATCTGCAGAACGATTAAGTGTCAGATAATCAAGTCCTACATCAATTAAAAAGCCAAGGCGGCTGGTTATCTCTTTTATTATCTTACTCGCGATTTCCTGTTTATGGCCATCAAGTTTTAACTGACTAAAATATTCTGCACACTTTTTCAACTGCCAGCTACTAATTGCGGTTAAATTATATTCTCCGACTGTTACACATTGAGCTTCTTTGCGTAAGCGAGAGCCTTGGCAATCCGGGCATGCTTTGTTATTTTGATATTTAGTCAGCTCTTCTTTCACATGAGCGCTGTCGGTCTCAAAATACCTCCGCTCAAGCGTGTTAACTATGCCTTCAAAAGATTGTTTTATACTTCGATAACCGCCTCGTTCATTTAAAATATTAAAACTAACTAATTCACCTTTAGATCCATATAGGAGAACTTGCTGGATGTTCGGATCAAGCTCATTAAATGGAGTTTCTAGGTCAAATTTATAGTGTTTTGCGAGGGAAATTAGCATCTGGTAAGTATATTGATTACGTTTATCCCAACCTTTAATTGCTCCATCGGCAATTGAAATATCTGGGCTAGCTACGATTTTATGCGGGTCAAAATAGGTTATATGACCAAGGCCGTCACATTTGCTACAAGCTCCAATTGGATTATTGAAAGAAAATATTCTTGGTTCTAACTCTGGAATGGAGTAATCGCATTCAGGGCAGGCAAATTTGCTTGAAAACCATTTTTCACTGTTATCTTCTAGGTTTATAAGTTTGATTTTTCCATCACCATGGTTTAGACCTGTTTCTACCGAGTCAGTTAGCCTTGCTTTGATATCTTCACGTACTTTCAAACGGTCAATTACAATTTCAACGGTATGTTTTTTATTTTTATCTAATTGGGGAGTTTCACCTAAATTATAAATTTCATTATCTATTCTGACTTTGGTAAAGCCTAGTGCCTGAATATGATTAAGTAAATCAATATGTTCGCCTTTGCGGTTTACTATAAGTGGTGCAAGTAACATTATCTTGTTATCTTCAGGTAGAGTAAGAATGATATCTACCATCTGGCCGACTGATTGTGTTTGTAAAGAAGTCTTATGTGTCGGGCAAAAAGGCGTACCTGCCCGGGCAAAGAGGAGCCGTAGATAATCATAGATTTCGGTAACAGTTCCAACCGTTGAACGTGGATTATGCGAAGTCGCTTTTTGCTCAATTGAAATTGCGGGCGAAAGCCCTTCAATTAAATCAACTTCAGGTTTGTCCATTTGTTGTAAAAACTGGCGAGCATACGCTGAGAGCGATTCAACATAGCGACGCTGCCCTTCAGCATAAAGAGTATCAAATGCCAAAGAAGATTTACCAGAACCAGATAAACCGGTTATTACAACTAGTTTATTTTTAGGAATGTCTAAGTCAATATTTTTTAGATTATGGGTTTTAGCCCCACGAATAATGATTTCATCAAAACCTTGAAAGTTATTATCTGTCATCTCTTAACTCATTACTTGCAAAATAGGTCATATATTATAGCATCTGTACCTAACTCCATGCAAAAGACCTTACCCTGCAAGTTTCCTGTTAGCGTACTAGATGGCTTCGAAAAATGAATTTAAAATATTAAGATTGTGGTAAATTACTACAGTTAAAGTATGTTGTATTGTTTTATTTTATATTCGAAAAATACTAAAATATAATAATATCATATTGATGTGTAATTAGAATTTAGTTTTCGTAGCAAAAGATCTCACACTTGAGCTAATTTTGTTGTTATGTTAAAGTAGCGTGTAGGTAATTTTTATAAATTGATAGGGATTTTTTACTATTTGTATGGGAGTCACACTATGGCAAGAGGATCAGTGAATAAAGTAATATTAATTGGTAATTTGGGCGGCGATCCTGAAGTTCGTTACATGACGAATAATGAACCAGTTACTAGTTTTAGCTTAGCAACTACTGAAGCGTGGCGCGATAAAGTTAGTGGTGAGAAGAAAGAGCAAACAGAATGGCATCGTGTAGTAGTTTATGGTAAGCTAGCTGAAATAATCGGCAAGTTTGCTAAAAAAGGTAGCCACATGTATGTTGAAGGTAGGCTTAGAACTCGAAAGTGGATGGATCAACAAAACAATAACCGTTTTACTACTGAAATCGTTGCAAATGAAGTCCATATTCTGGCTAATCGGAACAGTGGGGTAGAGAGTGAAAATGCTGAAGATGGATTTACAGAATATTCATTTAGCCAGGATTATTCGCACGGATACGAGTCTAATTATTAATACCAGCTCAATCAAAGAAAACCCTTACATTTATTTGTAAGGGTCTTTTTATTATAAGCCAAAATAATCTTTTAAACGATAATAGTAAGTGCCAAGCTTGATTAATCCACTTTGAATTGCCGCAATATTGGTAATCTCAAGTGGCTTAATTTGGGCAAAGATATCAAATTTCTCAGATTGACCTTTAATTGCTTCAGCTATAATTACTCCGGCTAAATTGCTTAAGGCCAAGCCTTGACCGGAGTATCCTTGAGCATAATACACAGTGTCATATAACCTTCCAAAATTCGGAGCTAAATTCAAAGTCATACTGTCTGCACCATACCAGAAATTTTTAACTTTGATTCCAGCTAGCTCAGGAAAAGTTTTTATCATCTCATTATAAAGAGTATTTTTAACTTTGCTTGTGTCTGCTTTACCAAAAGTATCGCCACCGCCGAAAATAAGGCTATTTGCCTTTGTCAAGCGATAATAGTTCATTACATTGCGGCTATCAAAAACTGACATTCGGTTTGTAATTAACTTATTTGCCAATTGCGGCGCTAGGGGAGCTGTTGCGATTACATAAGTATCAAATTTTGTAACCTTATACGCAAGTTCAGGTACGAATAAGCTATTTTGATAATTGCAGGCTAATACTATAAATTTAGCGTTAACCTGATATTTGTCATTAACCTTAATGCAATGCCCGCCATTTTGGTTAAATTTGATTGCGGTAACTTTACTATTCTCAAATATGCTGGCATTTTGATTGCCGGCTACTACTTTTACCATACCAAGCGCATAATTTAGCGGGTGGATATGACCGGCAAAATCATCGTATAAACAGCCATGATATAAATCTGAATCAATTAATTTTCTGGTTTCTTCTTTATCAAATAATTTAACATGCCGATAGTTGTATTTTTTGGTCATGATTTCATACTCTTCTTCAAGAGTAGCTATATGTTTAGGCAAAAATGCAGTAATACCAGTCCCGGTTTGCCATTCACAATCAAGGTGATATTTCGAAATATTTGATTTGACTATTTGCACAGCATCGAGAGAAAGGTTCCAGAGCCTCCGGGCAACTTCATCACCAAATTTATTTTCGAGATATTCCATGCCGCATTCATAGCCGGTGAGGACTTGCCCGCCATTCATACCGCTTGCCTCACTTGCAATTTGCTTGGCTTCTAAGAGTATTACTTTATAACCTGCTAAAGCAAGGCGAAATGCGCTAGAAATACCGGTTAGGCCACCACCAATAATGCAAACATCACAATTCAAATCCTGTGATAACTTCGGTAAATCAACAAAGCTATTTTGGGTGTCTTTATAGTAAGTGTTGGAGGAATAGTTTGCATAAGCAGAATCTATGATTTTATTTACCAAATTACTATCTAAATTATTGTTGAATAATTTAGCTCCAGCAAAGCCAACTCCAGCACCTACGCCAAATTTTAAAAAATCGCGACGATTCATGGTTATATTACCAACTGTATTGCCAACTAGGTGGGGAAACACGATTAGGATTATCATTAATATTCAAATCCTGCTGTGAAGACGGATAGATGTAGTAATCAGGTATCTTGCCTGGATTATCTACAGTGATTTTATTGACTGCTCCACCAGGGCCGCGATCTTCAATAATTTTTCTTTGCTTATTACTTACTTGCGACTCATTATTCATGGCTGCCTCACTCTCAGTAATTACTGATTGCTTGGAATTACCTATTTGGGGTAATACCAGGGGTTGGCTACTGTCCAGGTTCTTTGGCGGCAAAGGAATCGTCTCGGGTTGGTTTTTGCCAAATATGGAACAGCCAGCAAGATTCAATACAATTGCTGCGAGTATAATTAGCAATTTAGAGTTAGAGTTTTGGTTAATCATTTCATTTCCTAAGTACAATAATTTTTGTTAGGCTATTTCCTCATGCCAAAATAAGCCATCACGAGCTAATAAAGCCGATGAGCTTGCTGGCCCCCAAGTGCCGGCTGGGTATTGCTTGGGGGCTACTTTGAGCTCGTCCCAGGTTTTTAAAATAGGTTCAACCCATTTCCAGGCAGCAATTTGTTCGTCGCGGCGGACAAACAGGGTTAATTTGCCGCGAATTACATCTAGTAATAAACGTTCATAGCCATCTGTTCTTCTACTATGGAACATTTCATTAAAATCTAGGTCTAAATAAACCGGCTTGAGGCGATTGGTGTCTCCCGGTTGTTTTGCCAGGAAAAATAGTTTAATTGTTTCTTCTGGTTGGATCCTGATTATCAACCGATTGGCAAATGTTCCGCCGCTTGTAGGAAATATTTTGACTGGGATATCTTTAAATTGAATAACAATTTCAGCGACTTTTTCCTGCATTCTTTTGCCGGTACGCAAATAAAATGGAACGCCAGCCCAACGCCAATTCTGAATCTCAGTTTTAATTGCTACGAAAGTTTCAGTTAGGCTATTTGCCGCAACATCGTCTTCATCTAAGTATCCCTTGACCGGTACGCCGTTTACCGCGCCGGCCTTATACTGACCTTTAATGACATCTTTTAAAACCATTTCTTCAGTTAATGGTTTTAATGAGCGCAAAACTTTAAGTTTCTCATCACGAATAACATCGTCTTCCAACGATGCAGGAGGCTCCATTGCCACTATACACAATAATTGTAATAAGTGATTTTGAAGCATGTCACGAAGCGCTCCAGTTTGTTCATAAAATTCGGCGCGTGAGCCTACACCTAAGTCTTCGGCAATAGTGATTTGGACACTATTTACCCATTGGCGGCGCCAGAGTGCTTCAAATAGGGTATTACCAAAGCGGATTGCCATCAGATTTTGAACTGATTCTTTTCCTAGGTAGTGGTCTATCCGATAAATTTGTTCTTCTTTGAAAAATTGTGCAACATAATCATTGATGTCATTTGATGATTCAAGGTCGATACCAAGAGGTTTTTCTAGGACGATTCTTGATTTTTGGTGGTTTAAATTTGCTTTGGATAAATTTGAGCAAATTGGTTTAAATAATTCAGGGGCCGTAGATAAATAGTAAATATTGGTAATGTCTTGATTTAATTTTGCTACCAGGCTTGAGTAAGATTTTTCATCAGTAGCGTCCATTTGGATATAATTAATGTGCCGGGCAAATTGATGCCATGTGTCAGCAAGTATCTTGCTATCAGTATTAGCGGCAAACTCAAATAACATGTCAGTGTATTCTTGGGTTGAAAGAGATGAACGGCCAATACAAAAAAAACGGGCATCTGGGTTTATGTTGCCATTTACAAAAGCATTATGTAGAGCTGGCATTAGCTTTCTTTTTACTAAATCCCCAGTTCCACCGAATAAAACCATGTCAAAGCAATTTAATTTTTCCAGCATAATCTTGTAACCTCAGTTAATTTTTAAATCATTACTCAGTATTATATACCAATCTATGCTTTATAGTATCTATTGAGTTTAAGAATAGATGCATTATGCTGCGGCGCAACTATCTTAGCCGCAATTAAAATGTGCTTATATGCTATACTATATATTGAAAATAAATTATTAAAGGTAAATATTTGTTATGGCACAACAACAAGTTGAATTATATCCACCATTAAAAGGTGTGTTTATAGATTTGGCAAATGTTCCTGACCCGGTATTCGCAGAAAAGATGGTTGGCGATGGAATAGCAATTGATCCACTAGATAATGTTCTATGTTCTCCATTAAATGGAAAAGTGAAATCGATTCATCGCGCCAAACACGCTGTTACTTTAGAGTCAGATTTTGGCTTTGATGTCCTAATCCATGTAGGGTTAGAGACCGTAAGTTTAGGTGGTGAGGGCTTTAAACTTAGAGTGAATGAAGGGGATAGAATAAAACGAGGTGACATCATCAGCGAATTTGATATTGATTTTATTGCTGGTAAAGTTGTTGCCCTGATGACTCCTGTGCTTGTTACAGATATTGAAGAGAAAAACCTCAAAGTTGAAGTGCTGCCTCATGGTGAGGTATTAGATTTTGATTCTCCTATCATTAGGGTGCATATGACTAATGAAGTAGATGTCGGCAATCCATCTATAAAAATTCTCAACTCAAGTGATGCAATACATAATGTTGGGAATACGCAAAAAAATACTTATGTTGAATCAATTGAGTCTGAACTAATAACCATTCCAAATGTTCATGGGATCCATGCTCGTCCGGCAGCACAGTTAAATGCAATTGCCCGTAAATATCCGGAGAATGAGATAATCATCCTAAAGGGGGAGCAGTCTGGAAATGTAAAAAGTGTTGTCTCTTTGTTGAGTTTATCAGTGCAATACCAAGACCAAATTCAGATTTTAGTTAAAGGTAGTAATGGTAGCCAAATAATAGATGAATTACGCGCTGAAATAGCCGCTATGCATGATGATGAAAGCGAGAATCCAGTTGTTTCTTCGCCAACGTCAGGCGAAGAGGATTCCCGTGTTGAAAATGGTAAATATCATGGCGTAGTCGCTTCCAGTGGTCTTGCAGTTGCTAAATTAGTTAAACAAACTGGTATCCAGTTTAAATATGAACGTTTTGCGCCAGATAGTGAAGAAGAGCTTACTAAACTTGACAAGGCAATAAAGGCGTTAGTCGCTGAACTGGAAAATGAAATAAAAAGTTTAAGTGAATTTGAGGTTGCTCACAAAAATATACTTTCTGCGCATCTAATGATCTTGACTGATCCTGAATTAATATCTCAGGCAAAAAATCTTATAACCCGTGGACAGTCAGCCGCTTTTGCATGGGATAAAGCAACAAACGACTCGTGTAAAGCTCTACAAGAAACTAAAAACGCACTGTTAATTGAACGGCAGAGTGATCTAATAGATGTGCGTGACCGTGTGCTCTCGCTAATTTGTGGTGATGCTAATAAAATCAGCCAAGTATATACTGAGGACGTAATTTTAGTAGCAGAAGATTTTACTCCTTCGCAAGTAATAGCCATGAATGAAAAAGTGCGTGGCTTAGTAAGCGTTCTTGGTGGGGTTACATCTCATGTATCGATTCTGGCGCGGACTAGGGGTATACCTTTATTGGTTGGAGTTGCCAAAGAAGTGCTTCAAGAGGAAAATAAATTAGTTATTTTAGATACGGTAAATAGTGCAATATTAAATACTAACCCAACTAATGAGGAGTTAAGTGCCGCTAGAAATGAGGTAAATAATCGAGAAGAACAACTAAAAATTGCCTTGGCGGCGTCAAGTATGCCGGCTACCACTCTTGATGGTTTTCAAATAAACTGTTTGGCAAATATCGGTAATTTGGAAGAGGCGAAAATTGCAACTGCGAATGGCGCTGAAGGAGTCGGGTTATTTAGAACTGAATTTATGTTTTTAGAATCTAAAGTGGCGCCTTGTGAAGAAACTCAACTAAAAGAGTATTATGAAATAAATAAACTCTTAGGAAACAAGAGTTTTGTTATTCGTACTCTAGATGCTGGTGGCGACAAAAAAATCCCTTATCTAACACAAACCCATGAAGAAAACCCGATGTTAGGGGTGCGTGGAGTTCGCTTATGTCTTGCTAACCGTGAAGTTTTTAAAACACAGCTAAGAGCTATATTGCGAACTAAGTCAGATAATATAAAAATCATGATCCCTATGATTTCGAAATTAACTGAATATCGCGCAGTTAAACAAATCTTTGAAGAATTAAAATCAGAATTGGGTGTTACTACTAATATTCAGCTGGGTATTATGGTAGAAGTGCCCTCAGTTGCGTTTTTAAGTGAAGCATTTGCCAAAGAAGTCGATTTTATGTCAATTGGTACCAATGATCTTACGCAGTATGTTATGGCCGTTGATCGTGAGCATACAGAATTGGCAAAAGAAGTGGATCACCTTCATCCAGCTGTATTAGCAGCTATTTCCGCAACGGCAAAAGGCGCCAATAAGCATGATGTTAGCCTGTCTGTATGTGGGTTGATGGCATCTGAGAAACTGGCTATTCCGGTATTAATTGGTTTAGGTATTAAGAATTTATCTATGACGGTTAGCACAATTCCGGAAAACAAAGCTTTTATACGGACTTTAGATTATGCCAAGTGCCGCAAAGTTGCTGAGCACTGTTTAAGTTTAGCTACGGCAATAGAGGTCCGTGAATATCTTAAAAGTCAGTTTAATTAGTTTGCTTTAAGGGAATAACATAATGGCGTTTAAATTTAGTTCTATTCAATCGCTTGGTCGGGCGCTAATGCTGCCAATTGCAATGTTACCGGTAGCAGGATTATTGCTCCGTTTTGGCCAACCAGATTTATTGAATATTGTAGCGGTTGCTGATGCGGGTAACGCAATTTTTGCAAACCTGCCACTTTTATTTGCAATAGGAGTTGCAGTTGGTTTTGCCAAGGATAACCACGGGGCGGCGGGCTTGGCTGGTGCAGTTGGTTTTTTAATATTAACTGCAATGCTAAAAAATATCAATAAAGACATTGATACCGGTGTTCTCGGCGGAATATTGATTGGTTCGGTTGCCGGTTTAATGTACAATAAATATAAAGATATCAAACTTCCTGAATTTTTGGCTTTTTTCGGCGGCAAGCGCTTTATCCCGATTATTACTGGTGTATTGGCTGTTTTGCTTGGCGCAATATTAGGGATAATCTGGCCACCGATTCAAACAGGGTTACATGACTTTAGCCTATGGATGTCTGAGTCTGGCGGAATTGGTCTATTTCTTTATGGTTTTCTAAACCGGGTATTACTAGTAACCGGACTTCATCATGTATTAAACAGCTTATTCTGGTTTCAACTGGGTAATTTTACCAATACGCAAGGTGTGGTTGTGCATGGAGACATAGCTAGGTTTATGGCAGGTGATCCAACGGCAGGCTATTTTATGGCCGGATATTTCCCTATTATGATGTTTGGCTTACCTGCGATTTGTTTAGCTATGTATACTACTGCGTTTAAGGAAAATCGTAAAGAAGTAGCAGGGCTATTGTTATCAATGGCATTAACTTCATTTCTAACCGGGGTGACTGAGCCAATTGAATATTCTTTTGTGTTTCTTGCGCCGGTTTTATATGTAATTCATGCGGTCTTAACTGGTGTGTCAATGGCACTAATGTATTATCTGCATGTGCATTTGGGGTTCTCGTTCTCGGCAGGTGCTATAGACTATGTGCTATTCTATAAGTTAGCCACCAATCCATTATTTGCGCTGGTTATAGGTGCAATAATGTTTGTCTTATACTATTTGTTAGCTGTTTTCTTTATAAGAAAATTTAACTTGCAAACAATTGGCCGTGAAAGCATAGAAGAAAAAAATGCATTAAAACAAATAGAAGTTTCTGCAGATAGTATTGAAATGCAGTATATTAATGCCCTAGGTGGAAGAGCTAATTTAAAAAGTATTGATGCGTGTACAACTAGGTTGCGCTTGATAGTTATTGATTCAGCTAAAGTTAATAAAGCTACTTTGAAAGCTCTAGGTGCAAAAGGAATAGTTACCCCAACCCCAGAATCCGTGCAGGTAATTTTGGGGCCTCAAGCAGAAATTGTAGCCAGCGCCATGCGTGAGACAATAGCTTCAATGGGTGAAACACATACTTTAGCAAGTCCACAACCTGTTATTACTGAGCACGTATCTCAAATGCCTAAAGTCGAGAATGCTGAATCTAATTTTCAATGTAATTCAATACTTGAGGCGCTAGGCGGGCAAGGCAACATTCGTTCATTAGGACTTGTTGCGCTTACCCGAGTAAGAGTAGACGTTAAGAGCCTAAGCCAGGTTGATAAATCCAAATTGAAAGATAATGGGGTTTTAGAAGTAATTCCGGTTAGTTCGAACATTTTGCAATTATATATAGGCACTAAGGCAGGAAGTTTATCTGAAGGTCTGAAAATATTATTAAAATGAACCTTAGGTTGGAAGTTAAATAAATGATAAGTATATTCATAATTTCGCATTCTGAAATTGCGAACAGTTTTGCTTATTGTTTGGAACATATCATGAATAAAAGGGTAGATAACTTGGTTATTCTACCCGTAAAGAAAGCAGAATCTCCTGATTCGATCTTAACTCGGGCTAAAGAGATGATCGAGTTACAATTAAAATCTGCATCAGGAGTTTTGATCCTTTCAGATATTTTTGGTGCAACTCCAAGCAATATTGCAAGTAAGTTAGCAATTCCAGGAAAGGTTGAATTAATCACTGGACTAAATTTGCCGATGCTAATTAGGGCGATTTCTTATTCTAATAATAGCCTTGATACATGTGTAAAAAAATCACTAGATGGTGGATTAAACGGCATTATTCATATTTCAGGAACATAATATATGTTGACTAAACAAATTGAAATTATCAACAAATTAGGGTTACATGCCCGGGCTTCATCGAAACTGGTACAATTGGCAAATAGCTTTAAGTCAGAAATTTTTATCGAAAAAAACGGTCGTAAGGCAAATGCCAAAAGTATAATGTCATTGATGATGCTAGCCGCCGCTCGAGGTAGCCAGATTATTCTTACTTGTGAAGGCGAAGATGAAGAACTTGCAAGTAATGCTATAGCAAAACTATTTGCAGATCGTTTTGATGAGAGCGAATAGTCAAGTTAGCATTGTCGCCAATTGTTGTAATTAAAATCAATTTCCTAAAAGGTAACAAATGAGTATTTCTTTGCATGGTATCGGTTTAGGTGGTGGTATTGCCATTGGTAAGGCCTATATTTTAGATAAAGATTTGGACGATGCCACGCAGTATACTTTAGAAGATTCTGAGATTGCAGCTGAAGTTACACGCTTTGAACAAGCAGTTAAAGATACGCGAAAAGAGCTAGAATATCTGCGTGGAACCATACCTTCTGGTGCTCCAGCTGAACTTGGAGCATTTCTTTCTCTGAATATAATGATGCTAAGCGATTCCCAGATATCACAAGCGCCGATAGAATTGATAAAGCAGGAATCGTGCAACGCTGAATGGGCAATCAAGCTACAAGCTGACTATTTGTCGCGCCAGTTCGAAGAGATGGAAGATGAGTATCTAAAAGAACGTAAAGCTGATGTGGTTCAGGTTTTAGAGAGAATTTTTAAAAATCTTGAAGGTAATCAATTTGACTGGAATGATGAAGGCAAACTAGAACGTGGTATTTTAGTTACGCGCGACTTGTCACCTGCCGACTTGGTCCAATTTAAAGAGTCAAATTTTGCCGGTTTTATTACTGATGCTGGAAGTTTAACCTCCCATACTGCAATTATTGGCCGGAATTTAGATATTCCTTCGGTAGTAGGAGCTAGCAATGCCCGTCAATTGGTTCGTGATGAAGAAACAATTATTATTGATGGGATACAGGGTGTAGTTATTATAAACCCTGACAATTTGGTGCTTAATGAATATAAGAAATTAAAAAAGGAATGGCAGGAGTCTAGGCAAAAATTAAGATTAATCCGTAAAGTTGAAGCAATCACCCAAGATGGTATTGAAATAGAGCTATTGGCTAATATTGAGGTTCATGAAGATGTTGAAGAAGTTAAATATAATAATGCCAAGGGAATAGGTTTATTCCGCAGTGAGTTTCTATTTTTAAGTAGAGAGAATCATTTAGCTAGTGAAGATGAACAGTTTGACGCTTATTATAAAGTAGTCAAGGAAATGAAAAAGAAAGTAGTGACAATTCGCACTGCTGATTTGGGTGCTGACAAGAACCCGCTTTGGAATGCGGCACATGGTGAATCAGAGAATCCTGCATTAGGACTAACCGGCATCAGATTATCTCTGGCTGAACAAGGTTTTTTCCGAGCTCAACTGCGTGCTATCTTACGTGCTTCAATCTATGGTAAAATTCAAATTATGTTCCCAATGATATCTTCTGTTTGGGAATTAAAACAGGCTATTAACCAGCTTGACCATGCTAAAGATGAGCTTAGAGATGAGAATATTCCATTTGATGAAAATATCAAAATTGGGGCAATGATAGAAATACCTGCTGCAGCCATTGCAATTAAAAGTATCTTGAATGTTGTGGACTTTATTTCAATCGGTACCAATGACCTCATCCAATATGTTTTAGCGATTGACAGAAATGATGAGTCGGTAAGTTACTTATATGACCCTCTTCACCCTGCAGTACTTGAGTTGGTAAGTAATGTTATCCGATCGGCAAATAAGGCTAACATTCCTGTTTCGATTTGCGGCGAGATGGCTGGCAATGTGAAATTAACCAGATTATTACTCGGGCTTGGCCTACGTAAATTTTCGATGTATTCATCTAATATATTAAGTGTTAAGAATGTAATTCTAAATTCTAATATTGAAGAGATAACCCCACTTGTTAATAAAATTTTGCGGACAGACAGTCGTGAGAAAACTTATGAATTACTTGATAAGTTAAATGAAGATTTGGAATTACTATAATTTATTTAAGAGAATAAGGCGTTATGAAATTAAAGACAATTAGTAAATTTATTTTGGGAATGGCATGTGGCTCTTTATTGACATTGAGCATTTATGCCACAGCTGATAATACAGATAACATGACTAAACAAGACGTTACAGTATCTAGTACTATTCCTATTGATGAGGTGAATACATTTGCTAAAGTATACGCGATTACAAAAAACTATTATGAAGAGAGCGTGACTGATAGTAAATTGATGAAAGGCGCAATCAATGGAATGCTTAATAATCTAGATCCTCATTCAGATTATCTTGATGCCGAAGATTTTAAGCAGTTATCCGAGATGACCTCAGGTTCATTTGCTGGACTGGGAATCGAAGTTAGTCGTGAAAAAGGCGATGGCGTAAAAGTTGTTGCACCCATCTATGGTACTCCTGCATATATTGCGGGCATTAAAAGTGGTGATTTAATCGTAAAAATTGATAATGTACCTGTTTCAGGCATGTCATTGGATGAAGCTATTAAGCGCATGCGTGGCAAAGAGGGTACTAAGGTAGTTTTAACTGTGATGCGAGCTAGTGAGTTGAAGCCCTTGACCTTTACGATTACTCGCGCCAAAATCCAAATTCATAGTGTTAAAAGTGCCATGCTTGCACCAAATTATGGCTATGTCAGAATTACTAACTTTCAAGCTGACACAAGTAATGATTTAGCGAATACGCTAGTAACTATGTATAAACAAAATCCAGGCCTTAAAGGTATCGTTCTTGATTTACGCGACGATCCTGGAGGTTTATTACAGTCAGCGGTAGGTGTAGCCGGTGCATTTTTGCCTAAAGATAGCTTGATTGTTTATACTGATGGACGTATTCCTAGTTCTAAACAAAAGTTTTATGCTAAGCCTGGAGACTATGATATTGACGGTACTCAGCAAGCAAATTTAAATGCAATTCCGCCAATATTCAAAACCTTGCCGATGGTTGTGTTAGTTAACCAGGGAACTGCTTCAGCCTCTGAAATCGTATCTGGTGCTTTACAGGATTATAAGAGAGCAAAGATACTTGGTACGAAAACATTTGGCAAAGGTTCTGTGCAGACAGTAATTCCATTATCTAGTGATACGGCAGTTAAATTGACAACTGCACTATATTATACTCCTAAAGGACGTTCTATCCAGGCGCAGGGGATTAGCCCTGATGTCATTATTCAAAGTGAATATAGTGATCTTTTAGATAGTTGGGATATGAGTGAAGCGAATCTGGATAATCATCTAGATAATCCTACCAATAATCAAAAGGCAAAAGCAGGAAAAATTGCTTCTTCAGTACCAATAATTAAGCCACCGCGCCAAATTGAAACTAAGAGCGAACTTAAAGCTAAAATGGCAGCTAAAGTTAATAAAGTACCTAAAGTTGTTGATCAAAAGCAGGCACAAGTCGATTTGAATGATGATTTTCAGCTTACTTGGGCATTAAATATCTTGGAAGGAAAGCCAATCCCAGCTGACCAAGCAGTAAACGCCAAAAAGGCTAAATAATGAACCGTAATCCAGCTGCGGTTTTATTAGGGATTCTTGATAATCGAGTAGTCTTAACTAGACGTGCAGCTGGGTTACGCACCTTTACTGGCCATGTCTGCCTACCTGGCGGACAACAGGATTCCTTTGATAGCGACATACTCAATACTGCTATTCGAGAATTTAACGAAGAAGTTTATTTCAATGGAAGTATTGAACCTATTTTATGTATGCTTCCGGAAACAAGCATCGTATCCAAACAAGAGGTCTATCCAATAGTTGCCAACCTTGACGGTGAAATAAAAGGTTTTAACCTAGAAGAAGTTGGCCGGCTATTTTTTATGCCGCTAAACGAGCTATCTCCTGACAAGTTTATTATAAACCCGCAATACCCCACTATTAAGCACAATAAGTGTTTGACATATGATGGAGAGTTTATTTGGGGGTTAACTGCACATATACTCTATAAATTTGCTGAATCATTTAAGAAGTATTTTCTCAATTATTAATAACTAGGACGAAGAATATATGCAACGATCAATTATTGCCCCAAGTATACTTTCTGCCGATTTTGCAAGGCTTGGTGAGGAAGTTACCAACGTAATTAGTGCAGGGGCTGACTGGATTCATTTTGATGTAATGGATAATCATTATGTACCTAATTTAACTATAGGACCTATGGTTTGTAAAGCGATCAAGTCATATTGTGGTAATACTCCAATTGATGTTCACTTAATGGTGAGTCCAGTTGATGCAATGATTGAGGAATTCGCTAAAGCCGGGGCTGATATAATTACATTCCACCCTGAGGCTAGCTTACATGTTGATCGCAGTTTAAATTTGATCAAGAGTCATGGGCTAAAATCAGGTTTAGTACTTAATCCAGCAACGCCGTTAAACTATTTAGAATATGTACTTGAAAAAATTGACGTAGTCTTACTTATGTCAGTTAATCCAGGTTTTGGCGGCCAGTCATTTATTCCCTCTGTGCTAAAAAAAATAGAGGAAACCCGTAAGCTTATAGATAAAACCGGCCGTGACATTATCCTAGAAGTTGATGGTGGGGTCAAAATTGATAATATACGCGGAATTGCAAATGCAGGAGCCAATGCCTTCGTAGCCGGAAGTGCTATTTTTAATTCTGGCAACTATCAATCTACTATTTCTGAGTTACGTAAAAATATTAATTTTAGATAGAAGTTCTATGCATTTATCACTTGGATTCCCGCATTTCTTTATAGGGATTTTTGCTGTTGCCAATAACCTGCCTGCATTAGGTACTTTTCTTCAAATATGCCAAGGATTATCCCGGAAAGATCAGTTAAGGCTATGTAAAACAGCAACCATGACCTCTTTCATCGTGATGATAGTAGCGTTACTGGCTGGGAAGGAAATACTGACTTTTTTTGGTATTTCTATTGGGGCATTTAGGATTGCTGGTGGGCTGCTATTAGGCGCATCAGGAATGAGTATGCTAAATGCCAAATCAGATGATAACGAATTATCCGAGCACCCTAATTCTTACACGCAAGTAATATCGCTAGCAGTAATTCCAGTTGCAATACCGCTTACTACAGGAGCTGGTACTTTTTCGACCATTGTTATATTTATGGATGAAATAGGGCGTAACTGGTATGAGCTAGCTATGCTGGTTTCAGCGATTTTACTAACAACTGCAATTATATATATTATATTCAAATATTCTACTAATCTATTAAAAGTTCTTGGTAAATTGGGAATGAATGTCTTAGTTAAAGTTGTAGGGCTATTTACCCTGGCTTTAGGTGTTCAATTCATTATATTAGGACTAAATATTGCTTTTCCTAGTCTTGGGGTAAACTAGGATAACTATTATTATTTTTAAGGAATAAGTAATGATTAATGTAAGTCAGCGTTTAAATTTATTGCGAAGCCAAATGGATCAGCATAATATCGATATTTATTTGGTACCGTCAATTGATGCCCATAATAGTGAATATGTTCCTGAATGTTGGCTTCGGCGGCCGTGGATAAGCGGCTTTGATGGTTCTGCCGGTGAAGTTATGGTAACCAAAGAGCATGCGTATTTATGGACGGACGGGCGATATTTTTTACAAGCTTCACAACAATTAGACCCTAATCATTATACCTTAATGAAGCAAATGGGGTTTGTTCCAGAAACTGAACAATGGTTGAAAGACAATGCTAAAGGCAAACGATTAGGGATTGACCCGCAGCTGGTTGGTATTGGGCGTGCACAGCAACTAGCTAAAATTATGGAAAGTATTTCCGGTGAAATGGTTGTTATTGAGGAAAATTTAATAGATAACTGTAAGAAGGTGTTAAATGAACAGGCGAGCCTGCCTGTTAAACCGGTATTTGCTTTAACTGAAAAATATACCGGGGTTAGTTTAACTGAACGCTTAGCATGGTTAAGAGGCAAACTTAAGAATAAAGAGGCAAATTACATTGCACTTAATGTATTGGATGAAATTGCCTGGTTTTTCAATATTCGTGGCGAAGATATTGAGTTTAACCCACTTGTAATTAGTTATGCGCTAATTGGCGAAAAAAATGCCTGGTTATTTGTTGATAGTTCAAAGATTAACCCAGAGTTACTAAGTGTGTTAACAAATGCGGGAATAACACTTGCCGATTATGCTGAGTTTGGTAGTGTATTAAGTAGCCTGACTGGTTCTATTTGGCTAGATGATAAAACTGCTACTTATTGGATGTTATCGAAAGCTTCTACTTTAGGAAAAGTAATTTTGGCCCGTTCACCGATAGTTGCAAATAAAGCTGCTAAAAACCATGTTGAGGCACAAGGAGCAAGGGTTGCCCATCTAAAAGATGCAGTTGCAGTTACCAGTTTTCTAAGTTGGCTTGATAATAATTGGCAAGCAGGTGTAGATGAATTATCTGCAAGCGATAAGCTAGCCGAATTCCGGTCCAAAGGTGAAAATATCAAAGGCGCCAGTTTTGCTACAATTAGCGGCTTTGCAAGCAATGGGGCAATTATTCATTACCGTGCCAACAGTGAGACTAATAAGGTTATTGATGCAAGTAGCTTATATTTAATTGACTCAGGAGGGCAATATCTTGAGGGTACTACTGATATCACCCGTACCGTTCACTTGGGCGAACCTACGGCAGAACAAGTAAGACACTATACTTTAGTATTAAAAGGGCATCTTGCCTTGTCTCGGGCCAAATTCCCACATGGGACCTGTGGTGAGCATTTAGATATACTAGCCCGTACACCTTTATGGAACGAATATTTAAATTATCGACATGGGACAGGACATGGAGTAGGCAGTTTTTTATGCGTGCATGAAGGGCCACAGAAAATCTCTCAAGCACCTTCAGGCGTGCCATTAGTTCCAGGAATGATCGTTAGTAATGAACCTGGATTATATTTGGATGGAGTTTACGGTATTCGGATTGAAAATTTATGTCTTGTAGTAAACGCTAATAATGATAAAGCTAAAAATTCAGAATATGGGCCTTTTTATGAGTTTGAAGATTTAACATTAGTGCCATACTGTAAAAAATTGATTGATATTACATTGCTGGATAAAGATGATGTAATGCAAATCAAAACTTATTACAAGAAAATTGAGGAGCAAGTATTTCCGCTTATTTCCGACAAGCAAACTAAAGATTGGTTAATTGATCAATTAGCATTATTCAGTAAATAAGCTATTTTTATGAGAGAAATACATATAAGGGAGCAAACAAAAGTCTCCCTTATATTTTTAAATTAATATTATTATTTAACTTAAATTTGTAAAACGTATTTCAGATTCCATGATCTTACAAACTTGTTCTATTCTCGCCAGTAAACGATAGCGATCCCATAACTTTTTAAAAAATTCAGTTTTATCATCAATTGTAATTGGGTTTATTAGATCTTTGTAGACTCCGCTTCTTGGTGCTGATTTTACATAAGATTCAAAATATTCTGGATCGTGAAGCAGTTGAAATTCTTCAATTACATTAGGTAACCTGTAAAGCGGTTTATTTTGTCCTTGCATATCACTTTCAAGAGATTTAAAAAGAAGAGGAAAACTAATAGCATAAAAGTCTTCTAACTCACAATATTTTCCATCTTTTTGATGTGGGGAAACTGGATATAAGGTGATATAATAGACGCTTTGAAAATGGTGGTGTTCTAATATATTCCTAAAAACACTGCTTCGTAGCTGCCACATAAAACAATCTTTTGGATTTTTATTATCAATTTTCTTTTTGATGTCTTCTGTAAGTATGTTAAAGTAGATTTGCGTATCATTGTGAATAAAAGAATGTTTAGAAAATAATGCAACTTGAGGGTATATGCTATATAAAGTAAATGAGCAATCAATTGAATTAGGAACATATTGAAACACAGTCTGCATCAAATCCCTAGCTTTATCTTTTAGTTTAGCAATTGCAAGTGATTGATAGTCGTCTTTGTTTAATGTAGAAATTTTTTTAATAAGATACCACATTGTTAACAAATTATAGACTAATTCATACTTACTTACTTGTTTTTTATAATTTGTTTTATAATAATATTTATTATGGCTTCTTATATGTTTTTCGTGTATTGGGAATACGGAATTAATTTCAAACCAGAAATGGTTATGAAAAACTAATTCTCTACAGACATCAATGAACTCGGCATAATTACTAATTATCTGTGCAATTAAATTGCGTTGACTAGTTACATTAGTACATTTTTTGGCTTGCTTAATTTGCGTGCTCATTGCGTTATTAACTGCATTTATCCAGTAACCCAGATTGAAACCGCGTTTAACCCCACTGGTAACCAGTTCTTTCATAAACTCAATCTGCTCGTTATGATTCATTAAGAAAAATTTTTTTAAGTATAAGTTATGTTTATTTGTTAGATTGTTCCGTGCACGTCTAGCTAAGTATGTGATATCGCTTATTCTAATGTTATTTCCTTTTTCCCAGTCAGCGGCCAAGTTTTTTTGATAAGTAGATTGATAAGTTTTATACCAATAATCGTGATTAAAAGTGTTTTGGGACGTGATATCATCAATATCATATTTAACACTTTCCTGATCTGACATTTCCGATTTAATAAATTTGCTAGAATTATTAAACATGAATTGATTGCCAATATGATAAAGATCAAAGTATTCTGGGTGAAAATATTTATTGCCTATACGATAGAAATCCAGGTATGCGCGAAGTGTCTTTAAAGTATTGACTATAGCAGAAAGCTTATACTTACCAGATAAATAAAGATATTTATAGGCTTTTTCCAGAACATTTTCGTCTTTTCCGGCAAGTTGTGATATGGTTTCAAAGTAGTTGGTAGTAGAAATATTATATCCCATCAGCGCTTCCATCGCTAGGGTAAATACTAATTCAGGAGTATTAGCTTCGAGCAGGCATAAAATAGCATTCTTGATAGCTGAAGACTGACGTATCCAGGTTAAGTTTTTAACGACATTTGCTAAAAAATTTATAGCTAGTTCCCTATTTGCGCTTTTTCCAAACTGCAGTGCTTCAATAATATCAATTCGTACATTTGTATTAGCATTTTTGTATATATCAATAAGTGCAGACTGATATTGTGTTAATGCTAAGGTTTTATCTAAGTTATAAATTCTTTTATAATTTAGGGTAAGTGCATGAGCATAGAGATTAACTGATAAACTACCTCGTGTGTATAGTTTTCCTAGTGTATTAAGAATCTTAATTAGATCACATATGTTGGCTAGCCCAAAAAGATAATCTATAATTTGTTTACTTACTGAAATAATTTTAGCTTGAAAAATTAAAATTTTTTGGACAAATTGGCCCTCATCTAAGCGGCTACCAAAGATATTAAGAAATGTTTCAAAATTTACCATTTCTAAATTGTCCTGATATTTAAAGCTGGTATTGCTAAAGGAGTCTAAATGTTTCCACATTAAGTCAATATTATTCTTACTTATAGCATTTATAAGTGATGGATGATTATAATTAAAGATATAATCTATCGCATGATGAACTAATCTTATATAATTATTTCGTTGCTGGTGTTTATCGGATTTAAAGGCAGCCATGATTAGATCAAGACATTTATTGAGTTCATTACCTGTCAGGTTCAATTTTATTGCTATCAAGGTATGTAAAATGTCTAGTTTTAAATCTTCAATACTAACCTTAGTATATAATTCATATAGGAAATCAAAACTAAGGTTTGGGTTTCCCATCAAATAATTGAGCCGCTTTTTTATGAAATTATAAAACGGTTCTTCCGGAAAAAGTTTATTCTCATATAGGGTTACTAGTCTTACCAAGAAATGATCAATCCTTAAATTATTATCATCAAGCTTATAAATTAAAATGTAATTTAAAATAGCTAATGTGATTAGTTCATTTTTTGAATTATTCATTAAGTGTAACAGTTTATCACTACTAAGCTTTTGGGGAATAAGTTTATGGTAAGTTGAATTATTCGCAGAAAACGGATATTTCTCTAGTTGTGGAGTTAATGATAAAGATAAATGAAAGCATGCCTCGAAATCAGCATTGATAATAGCAGTTTTGAATATGTTAAGTAACCATTCACCTATTTGGCTGAAACTTGCGTTTTCAATTACTGATCTGGGTTTTTGTAGTCTGTGTTCACTTAAACTATCAATTGCATTGAAATAAAGTAATATAAGAAAACTCCCAAAAGGGAATGATTCTATATTTTCAATTTCATTGAGTTTATTATTAATTTCTGGCTGTAAAAGTAGTCTTACCTTTGTAACTAATTCCTTGAGAATTGACTGGTTAATAAATAATAACTTGAACTTTTCTAGATTTTTACCAGGTATAAATAGCAATTTATATATGACTTCCTTATAATAATCAGGTGAATATAATTCGGCATCATCCCCGAAGTTAATCATAAATTGGTGAACCACTTCATAGTTACTATCTAGCAAGGTAGTATCGAGCGTGCTTAATGATTTAAGTATTTTAGTTAAATTTTGCTTTGATTCCTCGCTAAGAGCTTTTTCTTTAATGAGGTTTCGTAGTTTTCCTGCGCTGACAATTAGTTTATCATTTTTTTGAACGGGATATTTAGATAAACTTTTTAGGAAGGTATTTAATAGTTTTTGAGCAAATATAACAAATTTTTTTTTAAATTGCCTGAAGTTTTCTTCTAATTGTAGACTTATAGAATAATACTTAATTTCAGTTAATAGTTCTTTTAAACTTACAATCAAGCCTTCTTTTAAGTCGTTTTCAGTAATATGGTTTCTAATTTCGCCTGATTTGGCTATCAGCTCCTCAGGGGTATTTATAACTTCAAGAGCAGCTAAAAATTTGTTCAATTCATTATTTGTTAAGCCTGTCTGGTTCTCTTCAATACCTTCGCGGCTTTTTAATACTTTTCGGACTAAAACTATACATTCTTGCCTTAAGTACTCATATGAATATGGAATTCCTTCAGGTTTTATCGATTTATTTAACTGTTCAGTTTTAACGTGAAATATTTTAATTAGTATATTGATATTTGTCAGTTGTATGCCGTATTCAAACAGATCCCTTCTTTCAAATATTTCATTTTCTGAATCGATAAAATTCAAATATTTGTCAAAATTTAAATAATTGATACCTGTAATAAAGTTATCATTGTCGGCTATAAAAGAGCAAATTTCTTTTATGCTTGCTATATTGGTATTATTAACTAATAAAGTATTTAGAGCTACGGTAATTGTATAGTTTAACAAATCTATTTCTTTATATGTCTTTGGGAGATAATTGCTTATTATTTCCGTTAAATTTTTATGTAATTTTGTAAGCTCTAGGGTTAGTCCGGAACAAGTCTCCGTGGTATTTTTATTCCATAAAATATCAATTTTATTGTTCAAATGGAGGTGTTCTACTGATTTAACTATTGACTTAAATGTATTATCATCTCCGAAATTAAAAAACTTACTTGTTGAAAAATGACTTAATAATTGAACTTGAGAAACTAGCGCTGTTAAAGCCGGAGGTTCTTCCGAAAGACATGAAGTAAAAAAAGAAGCATAGCTAAGCTTTTTCTTAGCTAAGTGTTCTATATTGCTAAGAACAATTAATTTAAAGAAAAAAAATCTTTTTGCAGTATCATGCAAAATATTTTTTTCAAGAAAGGCTGGAATTGTTTCATCCTTATTTTGAAATTCAATATTATTGTTAGATTTGTTAATTTTGTTTTCTGAAATTGCATTGGGATTAAGTTGAGTATGCTGTTTAGAACCATTCATCGACACTATCAATGTAGGTGTTGAATAATACGGCATGATATGTTCTCTCCTAAGATGATTAAATAGGAAATACATTAAACTTGCATAAAAAGCTAATATATTTTAAAGCTTAAAAATTTTACTCCAAAAATAGAGTAAAAAATTAATATTTATTTATAGGAAAAATTTCGCTTTTATACTAAATATTTAGGAAAAGTTCTGATTTTTTAGGAAGTGGTAAATTGCCGAGAAAATTTAAGTTGGTAGATTTGCTATTCTCCGCTTGACTTGGCCGTGGTAGGTTAACCAAGCTTAGAATAGCTTTGCTCTTCATTCAAGAAATTAAATCAATTAAAATATTAGCTACCTCATATGGACTCACTACTTCGTAGTCAGCCTTAATTTCAGGCATGTAACTACCTACTTTAATTTTAATTATATCCTGTAATAACGGATGAGTAACTAGGGGTAGGTCATTTTTGTCATTAAAAACGAAAGCAGTTTCTCTTGGGAGAAGGTTGAGAGTCTTCAATAATTCAACGCAAGTACTGCCTTTGGTAATGCCCTTTGTGGTTAAATCTATATTTTGCTCATTTTGATGCCAGTTTAATCCAACGAAATTAATTGGCGAATTGATTCGAATAAAGAGCTTAGTTGGGCGATTTTGCATTGCCCATTGCCGGTATTTAGTAATGCTATTGGTAGCATTTGCAGCTATAAATTGCGGCAGATTATGCCACCGGCTAATATTGTCACTAAATATATAACTCCTTTTTTCATCCAAAAAGTAATATAAGAAATCAACTTTCTGTGTATCAAGTTGGTTAAAAAAGCAATCAATTTCTTCTTCTGTTAAATAATAATCAACAACTGAACTACCACTGTGCATTACTAGCCTGCCACCGCCATCAACAATATGCGGAACATCTCGGCTAAGAAAGTCAATAATAGGTAGACGTCTTAATAAATCAAGGCTTCGACCTGTTGCCATAATCCATTTGATATGCGGATTATTTATAATCAAATTACGTAAATTATCTGGTAGGATTCCATCATGGGTAATAGTAGAACCATCACCATCCATAATTACAGCTTTTATTGGCATGGTAAATCAAACTCCACGATTAAAGGTGCATGATCAGAAAATTTCTCATTTTTATAAATAGATGCATGTTTAAGTTTGTCTTTTAACGAATTACTTATAATCTGATAATCAATTCGCCATCCAACGTCTTTAAGATAGGCCTGGCCCCGGTTAGACCACCAGGTATAGCCTGGGTTTTCCGGGTAGAGGTAACGCCAGGTATCAGTATAGCCTAAGTTGAAAATTTGGCTAAGCCAAGCACGCTCTTCAGGAAGAAACCCAGAGTTTTTCAGGTTACCTTTCCAGTTTTTTAGATCGATTTCACTATGGGCAATATTCCAGTCGCCGCAGATAATGTATTGGCGTTCAGAATTTGCTTGTGCCATTAGGATTGGCAGATAATATTCCATAAAGCGGAACTTTTTTTGTTGTTTATCTTCGCCGCTAGAACCAGAAGGAAGGTATAGCGAGATTATACTAAGATTTCCATATTGGAATTCTAGGTAACGGCCTTCATTATCAATTTCGGGATTATTGAGTCCTACTATTACTGAATCTGGTTTAGTCTTGGCAAATATTGCGACTCCACTGTAGCCTTTTTTTTCAGCAGGATGGAATTCGCAATGATATCCATTGAAATTTAATAATTCACTGGGAATAACGGTTAAATCAGCTTTAATTTCCTGTAAGCATACTATGTCGGCATTTTGGCTGGTTAACCAGCTAAAAAAACCTTTGGAATAAGCTGAACGTATCCCATTTACATTTGCCGTTATGATTTTCATAAATTATACCTTTCTAAAAGCTGGTAGCTGCAGCATAAGCAGACGACCACGCCCATTGGAAATTATACCCGCCAAGCCAACCTGTTACATCTACAACTTCACCAATGAAGTATAAACCATCGATATTTTTCGCCATCATGGTCTTGGAGTTTAAGCCTGTAGTATCTATGCCACCCCGAGTTACTTCAGCTTTTTTAAATCCTTCGCTGCCGTTTGGGGTTATCTTGAAATTATGGATTAAATTAGCTAGCAGATCAATTTCTTTGTTGGTAAGCTGGCTTAAGGGTTTGTCATACTGGACCAGTTTACATATACTATCGGCAAGGCGCTGAGAAAAAAAGCTCGCCAAGAAATTACTTATTAGTTTATTCGAGCTACGTTTTACTAAGATCTCCTGGCGAATATCTGTATGCGGGAGCATATTAATTTTTAATGGGACTCCATTATTCCAGTAAGAAGAAATTTGCAATATCGCCGGGCCGCTCAAGCCACGGTGAGTAAATAGGCTATTTTCTAAGAATTTTACTTTATCTATATTCGTTTCACTTAAAAACGAAATTCCCGCAAGGGAATTAAAGCGGGTTAAGTCTTGTGCCGATAAAGTTAATGGCACTAGTGCTGGGGTAGGAGGTATGATTTGCATACCGAAATTACGGCCAATTTGATAGCCGAAATCGGTTGCTCCTATTTGCGGAATAGATAAGCCGCCAGTGGCAATAACTAATTTAGACGAACGATATTTACCATTTGAAGTGTCTACTATAAAACCAGGATTTGAATGTTCAACATTTAAAACCCTAGTCTCCATTAGCCGTTTGACATTATTTTCCCGACATAGAAAATCGAGTAAATCAATAATAGCTTGAGATTTTTCATCACAAAAAAGCTGACCTAAAGTCTTTTCATGGTAACCTAAATTGTAGTAATCAAGCAACTCGATAAAATGACGAGGAGTATATCTGGATAATGCAGATGTAACGTAGTGCCTGTTTTGGGAGATATAGCACTCTGGATTTGCGTAAATATTAGTAAAATTACAGCGTCCGCCACCGGAAATTCTTATTTTTTCAGCTAAACGTTTACTATGATCCAAGATTAGTACTTTTTGGCCAAACTGTCCCGCTAGCTGGGCGCACATGAGGCCGGCAGCGCCGGCACCGATAATAATTACATCAAAATGGTTGTTTTGCACTATTAATTTCTATTGAAGAGACAAGGTTGTATGTTAAAATTACGATAATTCAAACTAAGTTATAATTTATAATATTTAGCAATATTATAACATTTAACTTATAGGTGTGATGCCCTTAACTTCTACCAAATGCGTAGGATTCGTGAAAATATGACAAAACATACAGCAAAACTGAATTTGGCTTCATTTGATTATTATTTACTTAAAATTAATCCAGAAATCAAACTAGAACAAGTCGAAAATAAATTAGCAAGTTTACGCCAATTTGATGAAAATGGCCGATATATTGCTGTCGAAATACTGACGCAATTTCCAATTGATGCCTTGACTAATATATTAATTAGCCTAAAATCAATCACTGATAAATATAAGTTTGAGTTAAAGTTTATCCTTGCAAATAAGTTTGTAACTTCTGGAAATATAGCAGATTTGCCTGTATTAGCGGTTAACCCAACCTTTAATACCAAAGAGTTTATTGCGCCACCAGTCTTAATTAGCGATCCCATCCGAAGCGGAATTAAAGTTGAGCATGAAGGCGACATTATAATAGTTAATCTTGTGTCAAATAATGCGGAAATAATAGCTGGAGGTAATATCCATATTTATGGTGATGCCAGAGGCCGCCTGATAGCTGGTAGAAATGGTGATAAAACAGCGCGGATATTTGTGCAAAAATTTAACGCAGAATTAATTTCAATTGCTGGAATATTTCGTGTTTTAGAAGATAAATTGCCGCAAAATTTACATAATAAAGCAGTCCAAGTTTTTTTGGATGATAAAGAGCGGTTAAATATAATTCCGCTATAAAAAAGTTAGATCTACTTTTGGCTTGGCTGCATAAGCAACCGCAAAAAAAGTAAAAAAATTAAAGAGAGAATTCTTTGTAGGAGCATTTATGGCTAAAGTTGTTGTGGTTACATCGGGTAAAGGTGGGGTAGGAAAGACAACTACTTCCGCAAGTTTTGCTACCGGGCTAGCACTACGTGGTTTTAAAACAGTTGTTATCGATTTTGATATCGGTTTACGTAACCTAGACCTAATCATGGGCTGTGAACGGCGGGTAGTGTATGACTTTGTAAATGTTATAAGCGGAGATGCAACATTGCATCAGGCTTTGATTAAAGATAAAAACTGCGACAACCTGTATATCCTTGCTGCATCGCAAACTAAAGATAAAGATGCATTAACTGAAGAAGGAGTGGCTAAAGTTTTACAGGATTTAGCCAAAGACTTTGACTATATCGTTTGTGATTCGCCTGCTGGAATTGAAAAGGGTGCTTTTATGGCCTTATATTTTGCCGACGAAGCCTTGGTAGTTACCAACCCTGAAGTTTCATCAGTACGTGATTCTGATCGTATTTTAGGGATATTGTCTTCAAAGTCTAAACGTGCAGTTGAGGGTAGCGAAAAGATTAAAGAGCATTTAGTAATAACAAGATATAATCCTGAGCGAGTAGAAAGTGGCGATATGCTTTCTATTCAAGATATTCAGGATATATTACGTATACCTGTATTAGGGGTAATTCCTGAATCTAAAGATGTACTACAGGCATCAAATACCGGCGTACCGGCGATTAATCTTAAAGGTACAACGGTATCAGATGCATATTCTGATTTAGTTGCCAGGTTCCTCGGTGAGGAAAAACCAATGCGATTTACTGCACCTGAGAAAAAAGGATTATTAAAGCGGATTTTTGGAGGTAACTAAGATGTCTTTGTTAGATATTTTATTCGGCAAGAAAAAATCTACGGCATCGGTTGCCAAAGAACGGCTACAGATTATATTGGCCCATGAACGTGTAACTCTTAATGATAATGGTGAAGAAAGCAAAACACCGGAATGGCTACCGGCGTTACAGAAAGAATTGGTTGCTGTTATTGCCAAATACATCAAAATTGAGCAGGACGCTTTGTCAGTGAATTTAGAAAAACGTGATAATTTAGAACTATTAGAAATTAATGTAACATTACCAGAAAAGGAAGAGAAATAATGAGTTTACAACACCATCCGCTAATAATCCTAGGTTCAGGCCCTGCTGGATATACGGCGGCAATTTATGCTGCGCGAGCTAATTTAAAACCAGTTATTATTACTGGAATGCAGCAAGGTGGCCAACTGATGACTACAACTGAAGTTGAAAACTGGCCAGCAGAATTACATGGTGAAGTTCAGGGGCCAGATTTAATGCAGCGCTTTTTAGACCATGCAACCAAATTTGGTACTGAAATTATTTTTGACCAGATTCATACTGCACAATTAACGACTAAACCATTTAAGTTAATTGGTGACATGGGTGAATATTCGTGTGACGCTCTTATTATTGCAACTGGTGCTTCTGCTAAATACTTAGGTTTGGAATCTGAAGCTAAATTTATGGGTAAGGGTGTATCTGGTTGTGCAACCTGTGACGGCTTTTTTTATAAAAACCAAGAAGTAGCTGTAATCGGTGGTGGAAATACTGCTGTAGAAGAGGCGCTTTATCTAGCAAATATTTGCAGCAAAGTGACATTGGTTCACCGCCGTGAAACATTTAAATCAGAAAAAATCCTGATTGACCGTTTAATGCAAAAAGTCGCTGATGGCAAAATTGAATTAAAGTTAAATTCTACTTTGGATGAAGTATTGGGTGACGATAAAGGCGTAACGGGTATTCGCATTAAATCAACTAGTGGCGAATCTACTGAAGATATTAGCCTAAAAGGTGTGTTTATCGCTATTGGCCATAAGCCAAATACCGATATCTTTGAAGGCCAGCTTGAACTAGACCATGGCTATATCGTGACAAGATCAGGTAGAAATGGTTTTGCTACAGCTACATCTATTGAAGGTGTATTTGCAGCTGGTGATGTGCAGGATATGATTTATAAGCAAGCGGTAACTTCGGCTGCCTCAGGGTGTATGGCAGCTTTGGATGTTGAGCGCTATTTAGACCATGCCTAATTACTGGTTTATCTATTATGTTTAAAATCAGAAACATAGTGAGTGCGGGTTGTCTCGCACTTTTGTTATCTGGGTGCTCGTGGTTTACGACAACAGCGATAATCCAATCTACGAGCTCTACTAAATACGTTGCAGTTGGCGATAATGGTATTGTTAAAATTTCTGATACCGGAGTCTTTTGGACTAGCGACAAAGTTAATGAAAGTAATGTGTTTAACGCTGTGTCTATTGCCAATGGTAAATTTATTGGAGTAGGGGTTAATGGACGGATTGCGGTTTCAGATAATGCCATTAACTGGCAAACTGCCAGCAATCCAGATAGCAGTGCCTGGTTATATGATGTTACTTATGCCGACGGTAGCTATATTGCTGTTGGTATGGCTGGCACCATATTAGTTTCCAATGATAGTTTTAAATGGAATAAGGTTAGTTCTCCTACCAATGCCTGGCTAAGTAGTGTCTGTAGCGGTAACCATAAATTTGTAGCAGTGGGAGCCCAAGGTGCTATCCTTGATTCTCAAGACGGCAGGATCTGGCAAGCTGAGAGCTCTACCACTAAAAACTGGTTGAGCGAGGTACGCTATCTTAATAACAAATTTATTGCTGTTGGTGAGCATGGTACAATCTTGAGTTCGCTAGATGGCAAGACTTGGCAGCCGATTAGTTCTTCTACCAATAAATGGTTATATAGTATAGCTTATGGCAATGATAAATACGTAGCAGTGGGTGAAAATGGAGTTATTCTAAATTCTGATGATAGGATTAGCTGGACTACTGTCGATAGCTTGCAAAGCGCGACTTTACGTTCGGTAATTTATGCCGATGAGCAGTTTATAACTGTAGGTTCGCAGGGGATAGTGGCGACATCCGCTAAAGGTAAAACCTGGCAGCTACATAATTCCGGTACTACCAGGAGTTTATATACTGTGGTTTTCAAAAATTAGCTATTAAATTAAGATGAAGAAGGCGGTCACAATATGTACCGCCTTCTTTTTGCTACCAGAACCTGGAGGCTGCCGCTGGGGTAACTGTGCCTTTTGTTACTGGCTCTATGATTATTGTGTAGCTATTGCCGCCATTGAACATCTTGAAATAAGTGGCTTTATTGTTTTTATCATAACATTTTAATGTATGGGCTATATCAGTATTATTACTTACCATCCACCAGTTGTATCCACTCCAATAATTAAAACCTTGAGCAACAATAACATTATTGCATATATAAGTATTACCAGCATCATCCATATAATTTATAGTATCAAGTAACACTGCAAAATTTAATGCATTTGGTGTGTCTTTAGAAGCGTTTGTTGAGGAACCGAAAGCATTACCATTCCATTCTAGCCCTTGCAGCATATGTTGTTTAATCCAATTGATATTCTCATGGTTTTTTGAATCTAACTGCTGTTCTGCCGTGACAGTCATGCAGTTTTTATAATTTGTGTCATCCACTCCTTCAAATGCTTTGCCCTTGGTAATTGTATGTTGCTCGCTATCATAATTAAAGAATATACTACCGGCATCTTTGTAGGGTTCTAAACAAAACTTACTAACTGGTATATAGTTTTCTGCCGCAAACGCATTAATTGACATGATACAGCCTGATAATGCAAATAGTAATTTTATAATAATTTTTTTGCTTGCCATTTAAATTTTTCCTTTATGTAGGTTAATGTATTATTTTTAGCACTTTATGTGGTTTTCCAATTCGTCTAAGCATTACTCAATGATAGAACTTCCTACCAGAATTTGTAAGCTGCAGCTGCGTTAGTAGTTTTAGGTGGAGTAAGTGACATATTAATTATATATGTATCATCTGGATTATCTCCATTCGTCATATACAAATATTGAATATTTCCATTTTGATCGGTGCATTTTAATGCATTTGGTTTATCTGGGGAGTTGCTAACTATCCACCAGTTATTTCTTATACCCTTAGAGCCTTGTGCCAGGATAACGTTTTCACAGGTGTAAACATTGTTAGAAATATTTGAAATATAAACAATACTTGTTAGGTGAATTGCAAAATTAAGTGCGTTTGGTGTATCAGTTGAACGATTTGCTGAGGACCCAAATGAGCTTCCTTTCCATGGTAAATTATCTGGCATATGCTGTTTTACCCAATTAATATTTTCATGATTTTTTGAATCTAGCTGACGTTCTGCTTGGATCACTATGCAGTGTTTCTTTTCTCGTGATACCTTACCGAAAGATTCACCCGTAGTTATTGTATGCGAATCATCACTATCTTCATAATTATATAATACTCTTCCTTTTATATCACCTTGAGGATGTATACAAAATTTATTCTCAGGAAGATTCTCATCACTTGCATATGCATTTAATGCAATAGAGCTCATGCTAAGAGTCATCAATAGTTTTAGAATAGCTTTTTTGCTTGCCATTTAGTAAGCTTCCTTAATTTAAAAAATAATAATTACTGAATCCATGCTATTGAAAATCGAGTAATTCTGTTTATGAACTTTATCTAATAATATCAGCTCTGCTAAAAAGAAATTAACCTATCTATCCCAAGCTGATGCTATTTATTAATGTTCCTTTGATTTATTAACAATTCACGTTTTCTACTAAATTAGCTTCAAAATCTCAGTGTGTCCTTTTGTTTCTATTTAAGCATAAGAAACTTAAAGAATAAAAGTCAAGAATTTATTCTGTTTTAGTGTATAGGAAATTTTATTGACTAAATAAACCTTCTACCAAAATCTTGTGCCTGCAGCTGAGATGCTGTTATTTTGGGAACGAGTTAATTTTAGCGTATGAATATCGCTACCTTTTGCCATGTAGAAGTAAACCGGCTGATCAGTTAAGTAATCATAACATTTTAGTGTATGTGGTTTATCATTGTTGTTGCTAACCATCCACCAGTTATTTCTAGTAGAGGTGCTGCCTTGAGCAATAATAACATTATAGCAATCATACTCGTCATCAAAATTACCTTTTACTAAGAAAACCAGGTTGGCTTTAACAGCAAAATTTAGCGCTTGTGGAGTGCCTTTAGATGCTCCATCTGTTGTACTAAAGAAAGCATCTTGCCAAGCTAAACCTTCAGCCATGTTAGCTTTAATCCAATTAATATTTTCATGGTTTTTAGAGTCTAATTGTCGCTCAGCGTCGATATACAAACAATTATCGCCGCCATCGAATGTTTCTAAATACTTTTTACCCGCTGTAATTGAATGGGGATAATAATCACCAACTCTTAGTCTATAAAAAATTTTATCGTTCTTATTATCACCTTGCAGGCAGAATTGATTAGTTGGAACACTGTACGCGTTTAATGAAGTGACACTTACACCAATTGCCATTGATAGTTTTAAAATATTTTTTTTGTTTACCATTTTCAGTATCTCCTGGGCTTCTCTAGAAGTTAAATTTATTGAGTTATTTACCGAGTTAATCAAGTACTTGGAATTGCTCCTTTTCTCCATGTCTAATAAAGTTTCCCGGCAATTGTGAAAGCTTAAATCACTTAACTTGAGTATTAAGTTAAAATAGAACGGAAGTATTTTATATTAAGTATTGTTGATTTAGTAAATTGGGCTATACGAATAAAATCAGTATTAATTAATTATCTCCAATTTCGTGGATAATTATCTAAAGTAATTATTCTTTTATAATTTAAACATGAAGTAAAAAATTAATATTAGCTTCAATTTAATAAGCAAGAATCAATATTTGCAAAATGAGTAAAAGATTGATTTGCCGGGAGTAGCAAAGATTAGATATGAGTGTAGAGGGAAAAAATTTAGCTAGTTAATTATAAATTTTCTGAAGTGATTTTATTCGGATTAAAAGTTTAGCTAAATTCTTTACTGATAGTAAGATAGATTAGCTAATGCGCAGCGGCCCAATTGTCATAAGTGGTGTGATTCTTTGCAGTTTTAACTGGGTGACGTCGAAGGTTAGCTAATCCCTTTTAATTTTATCCAACACAAAGTATAATTATCGGTTACCAGAACCTGGCTCCGGCAGCTGCATTAATATTTTTAGGTTGGGTAGTAGAAATCTTCAAAGTACTAGTATTTTGGCCTCCAAGCATATATAAATAAGCCAGGTTTTCATTTTGATCAGAACATTGTATTGCGTGCGGCTTATCGGAAGAATTGCTTGCTACCCACCAGTTAAATCCATCCCAAGAATTATAGCCTTGAGCGATAATAATGTTATCACAAGTATACTCTTTATCATCTCCATTATTATCTTTAAAATCATATACTATATCTACCCTAACTGCAAAATTGAGTGCGTTAGGAGTATCATTTTGGCTATTTTCCGTTGAGCCAAAAGAGCTTGCTTGCCATTGTATATCATTATCAGAGAAATATTTTTTGATCCAATCAATATTTTCATGATTTGTACTGTCAAGCTTTTGTTGTGCTTTTATATATAAACAATTATCATTACTATCATCAACTCCATTAAAAATTTCACCCTTGGTAATCGAATAGATATTATCTTCATCTGTAGGGTAGCGTAACAAAGCTACTGCATCACGCTCTTTTCCTGCAAAACAAAACTTATTTACCGGTACACCATTTTCACTTGCATATACCTTTAATGTAACGGTGCTTATTGATAATGCTGCCAATAATTTTAGAATTTGATTTTTCTTCATCATTTACTATTTACCTTAATGTTATTATCAGATTGGCGGCATTTTACATCAGTTATTGAAGAAGAAGCGTGTTTGAGTTTACGAAGAAAGATACTGTCAATTACTTAAATACGAAATTAAGGTAAGATATAAAATATAAATTATATTATGGCTCACGTTACGGAGTTATGAGGGTTTACTGGTGTTATCCAATAGAGGGGTTAATGTCGAAAATTAATATATCTTCTCTTAGGCTAAATAATGAATAGTACTAATAAGTTAAGCTTGGTTATTGCTGATATTTTTTATTTAAGCGAATTATTTTCATTTTGCTAAAATATAAAAAATTCATTATAATTTTTGCGGAATATATATATATATATATTCGTAAGTATTGTCAATGAAAAGAATTTAACTTTACTTTGCTAAGACATAAATCTATCCAATTTATTGCAATAGCTTTTAGTTAAAGTCAAATTCTCTACTGAATATTTAATGCGCAGCGGCCCAATTTTCCGCAGCATTAATATCTACTTCCAAGGGAACGATTAACTTAATGCTTTCAGTCATCAGGCGAGCTAGGTTATTCATTAATAACTCAAGTTCATTTTCGGGGACTTGAAAGATTAATTCATCGTGAACCTGCATTATTAGTTTGCTCTTTAACTTATTCGCTTCAATCCAGCCTGCTACATTTAACATTGCAATCTTGATTATATCGGCAGCGCTGCCTTGCATTGGAGCATTAAGTGCCAAGCGTTCTTCGGCTTGGCGCAGGATATTGTTGCCGCTATTAATGCTTGGCAAAAAGATTTTACGCCCATAAATTGTGCTGACATAGCCATCTTTATGGGCATTTTGCTTGATTGCTTCCATATAGGCTTTTACTTTAGGGAACTGGGCAAAATAGTTATCGATATACAGTTTTGCTTCGGAGCGTTCAATTTTAAGTTCTTTTGCCAGCCCAAAAACTGATTTGCCATAAATTAGGCCAAAATTGATGGTTTTAGCATAGCGCCGTTCATCCTTGGTTACTTCATTTAATGGCTTATTAAAGATTTGGCTGGCTGTTGAGGCATGAATATCCAGCCCTTGTTTAAAAGCTTCGATGAGGTTACTATCATTGCTGATATGCGCCAGAATCCGTAATTCAATTTGCGAGTAATCAGCACATACAAGTTTGCAGCCGGGTTCAGCCACAAAACATTGGCGGATTTTTTGGCCGTATTCATTGCGAACCGGGATGTTTTGCAAATTCGGGTCTTTGGACGATAAACGGCCGGAAGTAACGACGGTTTGCTCGAGCGAAGTATGCAAGCGAGAATCCTTATCTGCCGCCAAGGGAAGTTTATCAACATAGGTATTTAAAAGTTTACTCAAAGTTCGGTACTCAAGCAATAAATTGGCAATAGGGATGCCTAAATCAGCAAGAATGCTTAGTGACTCTTCATCGGTAGAATAACCAGTAGTATTGGCTTTGATTCCATCAGTCGGCAGTTTTAGCTGGTTAAATAAGATATCCTGCAATTGCTTAGGAGAATTAATATTGAATGCTACCTTGGCTTCAATATAAATTTGGTCCTCCAGGCTCTGCAATTTCTGTTTAAGCTCATCATTTAAAGCTTTAAATCGTTGTGGATTAATCAGCATGCCATGCTGTTCCATTTGAAACAGCATTAAGGCAAGCGGTAGTTCAACATCCCGATATAATAGCTGCTCCTGTTTGTCAAGTGATTTAACTATAAGGGTATGCACAGATAATAGATGTTCATTATAACTATGAATTAACTGTTGCTTTTGTTCATCATCAAGATAATCCCAAGCGATTTTTTTGGCACCTTTACCAAAATATTCCTCTTCACTTAAAAGGTTAGCATTGGGTATATTCCGATTAATAATTGCTGCAAGGCTATGATTGTCAGCGGAACATTTGATATAACTTGCAAGAGTAATATCGCCGCTAATATGGGCTGGAATTATCCCATGTGCACTTAATGCACGTAACGAATATTTAAGATTTGAGCAGATTTTTGGCACTGAACTATTAAAGTAATTACTTAAATAAAGCATTATTTGCGGGCTATGGCTATCTTCACTAAATAGCTCATCTTGTTTTTTCTGGTGCAGGTGGATTGCGTAGGTTTTATCGTTATCACTAATTGCTACTACTTCAATTGCCGATAGGGGATTGGTATAGTCGCGGCTAAATATATAAAAAGAAGTTATTAGATTGTTGTGGATAATTTCTTTAACTGCTTGATCAATCAGCATTGGGTCGTTAAGGTTGATTAACTGCTTACTTTTCAGGGGGATATAGGTTTCCAAAGCGTTGGCTTCAATTAATGGCCCCTTATCGAGTAAGTCTTGCTCTTTACCTTGTTGGAGGGCGATTTGGCATTCTTTTAACCAAGTTCTGAAATTCAATTCCTGGAAGATCGGGATTAATTCTTCATGCTCTGGATTGCGTAGGGTAAGATTAGCTATATTTTTAACATCTAGCTGGGTTATATTTACATTGGTGTCAATTTTAATTAATTCTCGGGCTGTCTTTAACCATTCTATGGCATTCCGAAAATTTTCACCAACAACGCCGCTTAGTTTGTCTTTATTGATAACCAGGTTGTCAATTGTCTCATACTCGCTTAACCACTTTTGGGCAGTTTTGGGTCCGCATTTGGTTACACCGGGAACATTATCAACATTATCCCCAATTAATGATAAATAATCAATAATTTGATCAGGCCGTACGCCAAACTTATTGATTACTCCATTAATATCCAAGATTTCATTAGTCATGGTGTTGACTAATGTAATTTGTTCATCGACTACCTGGGCAAAATCTTTATCCCCGGTTGCAATTAGTATTTTATAGCCCTCTGCCGAATATTTTTTAGCAATAGTTGCAATTACATCGTCAGCTTCTACGCCTTCTTCAATAACTACCGGAATGCCTAACTTATCGATTATTTTATAAATATAAGGAAATTGGATTTTTAGTTCAGGAGGAGTCTCGCGCCGATTAGCCTTATATTCAGGGTAAATATCATCGCGGAACGTTTTACCGGAACTATCAAATACACAGACCCAGTGGGGTGTCGAATATTTCTTCTGCATCTGCTTTAGCATGTTTACTATGCCATAGGTCGCATTGGTTGGCGTCCCGTTGGGTGAAGTTAGCTCGCGGATGGCATAAAAAGCTCTAAATATAAAAGAAGACCCATCAATTAATAAAATTGTTTTTTCCATATGGTGTATCTATAAAAAAAGGACGCAATATGCATTTAGCATGTTCGTCCCGATTTAAAATTTTTTGTAATGCCAGTATGCTTAGTTAATAGATTCTTGTTGAATTCCTGCAACTAACCATTTAGCACTATCAGTGCCAACAGGTTTAACGAAATGCCAAATTTCACTAAATTTAACCTGAGGCGAATTTGGTGAATCACTAACTAGGCCAAAAAATCTCACTGATGCAATATAGTTGCCATTTTCTGTGGCAGTATCTAATAAATTGCAGTCAAGTTGGCTAAAGTCAGCAACATAATCATTTTCGCTAATCATGGTTTTTATTTCAGCATATAATTCCGGTGTCATATATTTTGCAACTTCTGAAACATTTTCCGGTGTATTCATGCTTTGAATATGCAAAAACATGCCTTTAGCTTGCCGTAAAAAATATTGTGTTTCGACTCCGTCTGCAACTTTAGTAATAACTTCCGGAGCGGCAACTACCGGTTGTTGTGGCTGTTGCGCCGTATTTCCCTGGTTATATGCGGTATTTTCGCGGCGGATATTTGGAATTTCAAAACTGTTATTTTCCATGCCGGCCATACTATTGGTAGGGGTACTGCTTACTTGCGGCATGGTTTTACGTCTAAATATCATTAAACCGATTACTAACAATAAACCTAAAATAGTAATAATACCCCAAGGTATATGGTTGTCATTAATAGTTTGTCTTTGAGCGGCTTCCTGGGCCACTTGCGAGCTATTGGCTTTATCCATTGCTGCTTTATCTGATGAATTCATAGCCTTACCAAGCATATAACCGCCAACTGCTCCAGCTGCGGCCCCCGCTACAACAGCTCCGACTCCAGGTCCTCTTTGCTGTTGCGGTTGTTGAGTATTAGATTGTCCGGCATAGCCAGGTTGGCTGTAACCGGTATTTGAATTCGTGTTATTACTAGTCGTGCCATTCGATTTATAGCTAGAAGTGCTACGCTGCATCCCAAGGCTTCTTTGCTTGCCTAAACGTGCTGCAAATGCATTCTGTGAAAAAATAATTGCGCTTGAAAGTAGAATTACACTTAATTTTTTACTGATCTTTTTCATTAATTTACTATGTCTCATAAAATAACAAAATTAATTATTGTCTGTTACGTAACCAAAATGTTCCAAAGTTTGATTGGTGACTATTCTACCACGAGGAGTGCGTTGAAGTAAACCATTTTGCATTAAGTAGGGTTCGATTACATCTTCTATAGTATCGGTAGATTCACCTATCGTTGCCGATAGATTTTCTAGTCCAACTGGGCCGCAGTTGAATTTCTCAATAATGGCCCCAAGCAGCTTGCGATCCATTATATCAAGCCCAAGCCTGTCAACATCAAGCATCATCAGTGCTTTGTCGGCAACATCTTTATTAACGACCCCATCGCTCTTTACTTCAGCGAAATCACGTACCCGGCGTAGTAGCCGGTTTGCAATCCTTGGTGTGCCGCGTGACCGGTAGGCTATTTCATATGCACCATCGTCGGTAATCTGCATATTTAATAACCGTGCAGAACGTTTGACAACAATCGCCAATTCTTCCGGAGTATAAAATTCCAGTCGCGAAATTATCCCAAAGCGGTCGCGCAGTGGGTTAGTAAGCATTCCTGCGCGCGTTGTTGCGCCAATTAAAGTGAATGGTGGTAAATCAATTTTTATACAACGTGCAGATGGTCCTTCACCAATCATAATGTCGAGTTGGAAATCTTCTAATGCTGGGTAGAGTACTTCCTCGATAATTGGCGACATCCGATGAATTTCATCAATGAATAATACATCATGCGCTTCCAAATTGGTAAGTAATGCAGCAAGGTCACCTGGCTTTTCAAGTACCGGCCCGGATGTCTGGCGAAGATTAACCCCCATCTCACGTGCAATAATATGCGCTAAAGTTGTTTTGCCTAACCCAGGAGGGCCAAATAGTAAAACATGATCCAAGGATTCATTACGTTTTTTGGAGGCTTGGATAAAAATTTCTAGTTGTTCTTTTATTTTTTGTTGTCCAATGTAATCAGATAGTTCCTTAGGGCGTAGGGCACGCTCTAAAATATCCTCATTGGAATTCAACTTAACGGGAGTAGCTATTCGCTCTTCCACTAAAAGATTATCTGTTTTTATCATGGAAGGCCTTTGGTTGTCAGAAATGAAAAAACATACGGAAGTCTCCGTATGCTTTTTTAAATTGCGTTCTTAAGCAGAGTGTGCTTTTACGTAATCAATAGCTTTTTGAACTGTAGTGATTTTCTCAGCTTCTTCATCTGGAATTTCACAGCCAAATTCTTCTTCCAAAGCCATAACTAATTCAACTGTATCCAATGAATCAGCACCTAAATCCTCAATAAAAGAAGCTTCATCTTTAATAGTTGCTTCGTCGATACCTAATTTATCGGCAACAACTTTTTTTACTCTAGCTTCAATATTTTCCATGTGTAGACCTTTCAAAAAAATGCTAACTGTGCTGTGACGCCATAACGCTTGCGTACAGAAAACGTCAACTGATAAGTCAGTATAATAATAGAAAAAAACAGTTCCCGTCAAATAAAATTCAGATTATTTTTTAGTCAAAACTATAAAAGAATAAAATCTAATCCCATAATACGGTAAAATAAAGCCCTAATGAAAATTAATGAAAAAAATATTTTGTCAATAATATAATATTGATAAAGCTTCTACTTTAAATGCCAAAATTAATAATGCGGGTTTCTTTATGTTGAAATAAAGCAATCGGATAGCTAGGTCTGGCAAAGTAGAATAATATGCAGCGCTTAAGAGAGAGTTTATGAGTGATAATTTTGAATTGTGCTACTTGGATGAGGTGATAATCGAGGGACAAACTGCTGAAGGTAAAAAATTTCGCCCAAGCGACTGGGTAGATAGATTATGTGGTATGTTAGCTCAATTTGAGCGGCAGAAAGTATCGTATTCGCCATATCTAAGGCCGATGATGTTTAAAGGTATGCAATGCGTTGCGGTTAAACGTGAGTTAGAGACTAAAAGTCCTAGTGTTTTTGATTTTCTTATGCAATTTGCCAAAGATAACAATCTGGTTGTGACAGATTGTGCCAACTTTAAAATTCGTGCCAAGGCTAGCTAACAGTATGAAAAAAATACTGGTCCTAAATGGTCCAAATTTAAATCTTCTAGGTCTTCGTGAACCAGGACTTTATGGTGTTGTAACATTACAACAAATCCATGATGGTCTTCAGGCCAAAGCTAGTGTTCAAGGTTGCTTGCTTGAATTTTTCCAAAGCAACCATGAAGGCGCGCTGGTTGATAAAATTCAACAAAACATCACTAATCCAGTTGATTTTATAATTATTAATCCGGCTGCTTATACCCATACAAGCATCGCAATTCGTGATGCGTTGTTGGCAGTTAAAGTGCCGTTTGTCGAAGTTCACTTATCTAATATCCATGCCCGAGAAAAATTTCGTCATCACTCATATTTGTCTGATGTGGCGCTTGGCGTAATTTGTGGGCTTGGAAGTATCGGTTATAGTTTTGCATTAGATTATGCACTGAATTATTTACAGGAAGGAAATAAATAATGGATATTAAAAAAATTAAAGCAATAGTTGACATGATTAAAGAATCAGGGATTGCTTCGCTTGAAATTACAGAAGGAGAAGATAAGTTATGTGTAACTTGTGTTAATCCTAATGCTCCTCAAGTTCAATACGTTGCTTCAACTCAAGCTTTTGCACCTGCTCCTGTGGTTCAGGCTGCTCCTGTTGCCCAAGCACCAGTTGAAACTAAAGCCGAAGCTCCTATTGCCCGTACTACTATTGATTCTCCAATGGTAGGTACATTCTACCGTGCATCATCACCTACTAGTAACCCATTTGTCGAAGTTGGCCAAGAAGTTAAAGAAGGCCAGCCATTATGCATTATTGAAGCAATGAAATTAATGAATCAGATCCAAGCTGACAAAACAGGAGTTATTAAAGAGATATTGGTTAGCGACGGTAGCCCAGTTGAATATGGTCAACCATTGTTTGTAATTGCTTAAACTTGGATCACAAGGAAAGAGCTATGTTTGAAAAAGTTTTAATTGCCAACCGTGGCGAAATTGCGCTACGCGTTCAGCGGGCTTGTCGTGAGCTTGGTATCAAGTCAGTAGTTATTTATTCCGAAGCTGATCGTGATGCCAAGTATGTTAAATTGGCTGATGAGTCTGTATGTATTGGTCCTGCTAGGTCTGCACAAAGTTATTTGAATATCCCGGCTATTATCGCTGCATGTGAAATAACTAACTCCCAAGCAGTTCATCCGGGTTTTGGTTTTTTATCCGAAAATGCTGAATTTGCCCGTAGGGTTGAAGAAAGCGGTTTTGTTTTTATCGGCCCACGTGCTGATGCAATTGCGACAATGGGCGATAAGGTAAAAGCTAAAGAAGCCATGATTAAATCTGGCGTTCCGGTAGTTCCTGGGTCTGAAGGCGAATTGCCTTATGATGATAAAGAAGTCATCAAGATTGCCAAAAAAGTTGGTTATCCGGTAATTATTAAAGCTGTTGCAGGTGGCGGTGGCCGCGGCATGCGTGTGGTACATGAAGAAAGTGAGCTATTATCAGCGTTAGAGATTACTCGAAGCGAAGCAAAAGCTGGCTTTGGCAACCCTGCTGTTTATATGGAACGCTATTTGACCAAACCTCGCCATATCGAGATTCAAGTACTGGCTGATGAATATGGTAATGTTATTTATTTAGGTGAGCGTGATTGCTCAATGCAGCGCCGTCATCAAAAGGTAATTGAAGAAGCGCCAGCACCAGGAATAACTGAAGAAGCCCGCCGTAAAATTGGTGAAGCTTGTGTTGAAGCTTGTAAACTAATCCGCTACCGTGGAGCCGGGACGTTTGAGTTCTTGTATGAAAATGGCGAGTTTTTCTTTATCGAAATGAATACCCGCGTACAAGTAGAACATACAATTACTGAAATGATTACAGGTATTGACATCGTTAAAGAGCAATTATATATTGCTAGCGGTGAGAAATTGCGCTATACCCAGGATGATGTAAAATTAAATGGGCATGCAATCCAATGCCGTTTAAATGCCGAAGATCCATATACTTTTGTTCCGTCACCGGGTAAGATTGAAACTTGCCATTTTGCTGGTGGTAATGGGGTGAGGGTTGATTCGCACGTCTATGCAGGGTATACTGTACCGCCATATTATGATTCAATGATTGCCAAATTGATAACTCATGCATCTAACCGTGAGCAAGCAATAAATAAAATGCTTGGCGCGTTAAAAGAAACATCCTTCCAGGGAATAAAAACCAATATTCCACTCCATCTTGAGATGCTTTGTGAGCATGGTTTCGTAGAAGGTGCCCAATCAATCCATTATTTGGAAAATTATTTGAAACAACGTAAATAGTTACTAATAAGCACGGAAACATTCCGTGCTTTTCTAATAATGAGAAATCGTATATCTGAAAGTTTGGTTTTATGAGTTTTAAGCAATTAACAATAAATATAGATTCTAGCAATGCTGAAAAATTAAGTAATATTTTCTTTGAGCTTGGTGCTTTGTCTGTTAGCGTAGAAGATCAGTATGAAGGTACTGAATTTGAACAGCCAATTTTTAATGAGCCAGGCATGGATGTAGACAAGCTTTGGGAGCATAGCAAAGTTGTAGTATTATTTGACAAAGAGGCTGTTCTTGATGAAATTATTGAAGAAGCAAGAGAACAACTCGGCCAACAGTTTGATTATTGTGAAGAGGTTATAGATGACCAAGATTGGGTCCGCTTAACCCAAAGCCAGTTTGAACCAATCGAAGTTACCCCTAAACTGTTTATTGTCCCATCGTGGCATACTCTTCCTGTCCCTGATGCAACAGGGATAATCTTGGATCCCGGATTGGCTTTTGGTACTGGTTCGCATCCCACTACATTCATGTGTTTACGCTGGCTCTCGGAACATGTCACAAGTGATCATGAAATTCTTGATTATGGCTGTGGCTCTGGAATCCTGGCAATCACTGCCAAGAAACTTAATGCCAAACGAGTTGATGGTGTAGATATTGATCCACAAGCGATTGAAGCGAGCTTGTATAATGCAGAAGTTAATCAGGTAAAAGTTAATTTCTGTTTGCCAAATGAATTTAAAGCTGATAAATACGATATTGTAGTTGCCAATATTTTATCAAATCCATTACGGATGCTTTCTTCAGCATTAGCTTCATATGTGAAACCGGGAGGAGAAATTATTTTATCCGGGATATTAGATAGCCAGATTGATGAAATGTCGCAAATTTATAGCGAGTGGTTTAATATGTTTGTATATACCATATTGGATGGCTGGGTATGTTTACATGGCATTCGTAAATAACTTATAATTGGATAAAATCAATGGATAAAATTGTCTGCTTTGGTAAAAATTATCTAGAGCACATGCATGAACTTGGCGACGCACCTGTTACCAAACCGGTTATCTTTTTAAAACCGGCTAGCGTACTTAGGGAATGTAGGGAGTGGAATAAAACTCTTGAGATTAATTTAACCCCAGAAGAAACTCATTTTGAATGTGAGCTGGTAATAAAATTAAAAAATGGTGGATATAAACTAGGCCTTACTGACGCCGAAAATGCTATAGGTGAAATTACCGTTGGTTTAGATATGACATTACGAAACAAGCAAACAAGCTTAAAAAAGGCGGGGCATCCGTGGACCACAGCTAAAGTCTTCCCTGATTCAGCAATTATTGGACCCTGGGTGAGTGTTAAAAGCTATGATGATTTATTAAACTTGCCATTTAGTTTTAGCCTGGACGGAGAGCTTCGACAAAGCGCTACACCCCAAGAAATGTTATTTAAACCAGCAGAACTAATTGCATTTGCCAGTGAATTTTTCCCTTTATGTGCAGGGGATATCTTATTTACAGGCACTCCTGCTGGCGTTGGAGCAGTTAATAGCAACTCGCTAGGGCAACTTTGCCTTGCAAACAATAAGTTCCAGATAATTTGGAAATAAATTATTACGAGAATTAGGTATAGTTATGGCAAATAAAAAGTATCTAAAACAGTTTAAGACTGTTGGAGAACAAATTAATAGTGCTAAAAACATGAACGATATTTTGCAAATGGTAAGCGAGTTAGACCGAATTACCAAAATTTTGCAGCGGGGGCTGCCAGAATTTAGGGATGTTTGCTATTGTGGTGCTATAGATTATCCTAATGATTTAATCGTAATATATACTATCAATAGTGGCGCTTTTCATCTATTAAATAACCAAATCGCCCTTATCCAAGATTGTTTGGAAAGTAATGGAGTGAGGTTTTCTAAAATACTATTGAAAAATCGACCGCAAACTATTAAAGCCAAACCGAAACCGAAACCGCCCATAAGCCAGGCTCAGCGGCAAATGCTTAAAAAGTTTGCTGAAGCGATCAATCGGCCAGACTTATTGAAAGAAGAACCAAGTGATCAGGATAATCCTGAAGATTATCCTGATTGGCAAATTAAATTATAAGTTATGTTAGGAGCTTTCACGATTTTATTTAAACATTGCCTTCAAACCACCAGAACTCCAAGGCAAAATTCCTGATTGTTGCAGTGGTACATGGTTACTCGGAAGTTTGCTGCTGTGAGCCTGTTTGCTTGAATTAAGTGACTTTAATGCTGTTTCGGATTTAGGAGTACACTCCAGTTTGGCATTTTGTCCTTGATATAATGTAAAGTTAACTTCAGAGTCTCCTTTGCAATTACTGTAATCTAAAGTAAGTTCTTTATCCGTTACGCCCTCAGGCATTGGATCAGTACAATTAGCATATAAGAAATTATTCTCTACATGGATATTTTTACAATATTTTGTTAAATTTCCTTTTGGATAAATTATAATGGATGCAGTGCCATCCTCATTAAGCGTGGTGGCAAGGCTGTTGTTGCTTGTCCCTATTGATAAAATTGAGATTGTGCTGCTATCAAAGCAAGGTTCCTCCTTGTTGACTGATTTAATGTTTTTAGTAGGAGTCTTTCCGCTGTAATTTTGCCATACACTGAAGGTTTCGCCAGCATAAGTTTTTGAAGTAATAGACAAAGAAGCTATTCCTGATTTTGAACAACGATTAGCGGAAGTTTTTAGTATGGCATCGCCAAGAATAGGTATTGAAGTTTCTTTGCCAAAGTCATTTATTGAACCCCAATTCTCATCTCCTGCGGGAGACAATATTAATTCTTGCGTAGTATAGTTTATTACTTTTACCGAAAATTCTGCTGCTAAACCAATTACACTAGAAAGTGTCGTTACTAAAGCTAAAACAATTTTATTCATTTTCCTATCCTTGAGTTAGTTGGTTTTTACTGATGAAGGAATTATCCAATAATAATCGAATATCCAACAATCAGCAATTTTGCTTATGTTGGGATAAGGAAATAATAATTTGTCCCACATTATTACCCTTGCTATCGGTGATAGTATGATCCAAGGCTGTCTCAAATCTTGTGATGATTTCTTTCATTGCAGTATGATTCTTATTGTCATATGCAATAGTAAGCGCTGTAGAATTTGTTTTGCTGCCACATGCATTTATGTCAATTCCAACCTGATTGGCATAATCTAGTAAACATTTAGTTATTGCTAGATAGGTTTTATTAGTACAAGATTGCCTCAGCATTAAGTCCAGCTTCTTCGTATTTAGCGAATCGATTAAGATGCTTAACTCCTTATTAATTGATGGTAATTTAATATTATTGAGAGCTACCTCTAATAATGAATTTTTTATTGCGCTACTAAAATTATCCGGGTAATCATGCAGACAAATTTTATTTATCATTTCATCAATTAATTTAATAGAATCTCGGGAGAGTTTGAGCGAAGGAGTATAAAGTAAGAAAACTTTGCTCATGCCATGCTTCTGTAAATTTAGGGTAAGATCCTTAAATTCAGGACTAGTGTTTAAAAATTCATCAGTTAGGGCAATAATAAAATCGTAGATATTGGAAAATTCATGTTTAAAGTTTTGTTGCTCTTCTTTAATCTTATTGCTTAAAGATTCTACTGTATATCCTCCAAAATTAATATGCTGATGGAGACCAGCCAGATCAGCTAAGTTATTTTCAATTAGCATACTGCTAAGGATTATTGCTAATGTTCTACCATTGCCATCACGAAAAGGGTGGAGCTCGAAGATGTTTTGTAAGGTTGCGCTAATTAGTTCCAATTTGCAATTTTCATTATTTATCTTATTGATTTGGCTATAATATTTATCCATAATTTGCTCTATTTTCTTTCGGTAGTCAAAAGGAAATAGTATATGACTGATAATAATGCTGTCTTCCCCAGTTACATCAAGTACTCCAGATGGCATTTTATCGATAATTGAATGTAATTGATCTAGCCTGGTTTTGCGATTTTCTAGGGTAATTTCATTTATAACTATTTTAGCTCTTTCATTAAAAAATGACAGTTTCTGTTGCTTATTTAGTCTTAAAAAATCTCTGCCATTAGGAATTGTTATATTTTCAATTTTAGAGCTGTTAACTCTATGAATTATGAAATTTTCTCTTTTACCTTGTTTAGTTAGCAAACGCAAAGTAATTTCAGTTGCTGGTCTTAAATCATAAATAACTTGTCGAGTAAATTCTTTTATATAGTCAATTTCAGTTGTTCCAGGCATGGGCGGATGATCAGGTACTTCTATTGATAAGCTGTAGCCGTATGTGCTATCTTCAATTGTAACCATTCCGCGAATATCTGAATTTAAGTGACTGGTAGCTAAATCATGAATTTTATCAATAATATTAAAGGTTATCTTTTCATTGTTTATTACCTTTTGCAAAGCAAAAAGATATGCACTAATAAAAGAATTAGCATATCCAGGTTCAAGTTGCTCTTTTCTCCCGATAATTTCTTTTTGGGGAACAGCCAATTTTTTTATTAGAAAGAGATCATCCTTTTTAGGGGCTATTGAACTTGTTGAATCAGATTCAGTTTTACTAAGTTCTTTAAATTTGGGTATTGAAGTAGCTGATGAGTACATGTTTATTTCCTTACTTATATGTTGTTTAGCTCAATACCGGACACTTTTTATCTGCTACTATGAGCATTAATTAATCTTTACAGGATTTATTAGGGATAGGGTGCGCTAATTATTACTCAATATTGCGAATATAAAACTTTGTATTTATTTATTGGCTATTTGTTGATGCCTCGCGAGATTCAAACAGTTCAACAAATAACGCCAATTACATAAACAAAGTCTAATATTCTCGATAATTTGTATTAATTTGTGCATCCTATCCCTAATAAAATCAAATTTATAAACAATATGCTTTTTTACTATACATAAAATAATAGTGTCTGGTATTCAGCATTATGGTCCGTATTATAGAAATCATGGTAAGTTGGAATAAATTTACTTTATACGTTTTTAGAAATTAAATCTTAATTTATAAATACTTACCGATTAAATTTATTATTTAATTAGATAAATAAATACAAAATTAAACAAACCTTGTAAACAGAATTCTAATATGCTGCAAAATTTATATAACTTAAACAACTACTTTTATATATTGCCAGAATAGTCAAAGTGCGCAACATCTCTTGATTATTTTTTCTGATTTAGGGACACACATAGCCAGAACCTGAACAAATTCACTTAGATAATTATAGTTTCTTAAGTTTATTTTTAGTATTAGGTTTAAAATATTTAACTTAAAAACAGATAAACCTTTTTTAACTATTTTCGGTATTTACTATTACGAAAAAGTAAGGTTTGGCACAAAAAATCTTTCCGTTGAATTTTGTTAAAAGTTAACCATGGGTAAAATAATTAAAGAACTTGTTTATCAATATAAGGATCTGCAAGTTAAAATTCTCTATAAAAAAATCCGCCATACCTATTTAAGAGTAAAGCCTGAAGGGTATATTGAGGTAACAACCAATTACCGTTCTTCGCTTAAATATTTGGATCAGTTAATTGATCGATTCTATACATCATTAAAGTCCAAGCAACAGAGCGTACAAGCGTATAGGGAAAATCTACAAACACTAAGTGAAGGGCTAAGCATTAAATTATGTGGCAAAGAATATTTATTAGTTGTGTCACAGGCTAAACAGAATAAAGTTAATTTTTGTGATGGTAATTGTTTTTTGGCGGTTAAAGATCCGGATAACCTTGAATTAAAGCAGCAGACCTTACACAAGGGCTATAAACAAATTGCCAAGCAAGTCTTTGCCGAATTAATTTCCAGCCGGTTTAGTTATTTTGAAAAACTCGGTTTTTCTATGCCTAAACTAACCATTAAAACAATGCGTACGCGCTGGGGTAGTTATGCCAAAGCTACTAATCGAATAAACTTAAATTTAGCTTTAATCTATTTGGAACCAAAATTAATTGATTATGTTGTGGTTCACGAGTTATGCCATATAATTGAGCAGAATCATAGTAGAAAATTTTATGATTTAATGGCAATATTTTTACCAAACTGGTATGATTTACGCCGTGAACTGAAAGCTCATGCATATATTTTATAATATTGCTGCAAATTTATAGGGAATTGAAATGTTAAAAAAATCGATTTTAGCTGCTGTTATTGGCGGAATGGGAGTTGCTTCAGCTTTTGCCTGCACTACGATTATCGTGGGGCCTGAAGCGAGTATTGATGGTTCAATAATCGTTGCGCGCAATGATGATACCTCAAAAGCTTTACGCACCTTTTCATTAATCGACCACCCACGAACTATAAACAAAGTTGGTACTGTCTTTAAGTCCAATGTGAATTCTTATACTTATGAATTACCACCTGTGTCATTAGCCTATCGCGCATTACCAAGGGTATTTAATACTGGAACGAAGTATTCTTCTGAAGAAGTGGGCATCAACGAATCTGGAGTTGCAATTTCTGCTACCGAGACTATTTATAATAGCGACAAGGTGCTTGCAATTGATCCTTACGTTACTGAAAGCGGTATAAATGAAGACTCGATACCAAGCGTGATTTTGCCAAGTGTAACTAGTGCACGCGAGGGGATAATGCTGCTTGGGTCAATTATTGAAAAACAAGGAGCTGCTGAAGGTTTTGGTGTGGCAATTTCCGATAAAGAAGGTACCTGGTATTTGGAAACGGCTGGCGGACACCGCTACTTAGCGCAAAAGATACCAGCTAATAAATTTTTCGTTTCAGCTAATCAGGGCCGATTCCAAGAAGTTAACCTTGATGACCAGGCTAACTTTATTGCTTCAAAAGATTTGATTGATTTTGCAGTAAAAAATAACCTTTACACACCGCCAAGCACAGGGTTTTGGAGTTGGTTTAAATCATCCAAGAATAATGAAAGTTTTAATTTCTTTAAAACTTATATTCAAAATGGAGAGCATGACTTAACTTATAATTATCCTCGTGTTGAATCGTTAGAGCTTCTTTATACCGGAGCGAGTTATCAAGGTAAAGATGGCTTATTTCCGGTTTTCCAGACGCCAACCCACCCGCTATCGGTAGCTGATGTGGCTGAAGGATTGCGCCTCCATTATCAGGGTAGTAGTTATGATCCATATACTACGCAAAATCCTAAAACGCCATATCGCCCAATTTCGGTAATGCGAGCTAAGTTTTCTCATATTACCCAGATTAGGCCTTTATTGCCACAAGATATCGGCTATGTAGAATATATTGCAATCGGCATGCCGGACTTATCAATTTATATTCCTTTCTACCAGGGTATTACTACTATTCCTAAAGAATATCAAACCGCTATTGATGACCAAGTAGATGAAAGTTCGGTATTTTGGAAATACCGGAAGCTGCAAGCATTGGTAATGCAAAATTATCCTAAATATGCGCCGCTGGTTCATGATAAATTTGCAAGCTTCGAACAAGAAACTTTCAAAAAGCAGGAAATTGTAGAAAAGACCTACTTGAAACTTTATCAGGAAGACCCTGTTCAAGCTGATCGCTTATTAGATCAATTTACGCAAATCATAATTACCCAGGCTGATCAATTAGTGACCGGTTTGACTAAACAAATTGCCAAAGAAGAGAAGCTCGACAATTTAACTAATGCCGATTATGCTAAATTGATCGATGTAACTGAGAAAACTTACCATTTTGAAGGTGCTTAATCGCGGGGATAGCACTAGAAAAGCTAAATTGGATTAACGATCGTTAAGCCCAAGTTAATGTTAAAAAGTCTACACTACTTTTACTAAATAAAGTGTAGACTTTTTTTATTTAACGAGTATACTTGTCTAGTTAGACTGCTGATAAGCCATTACTGTAGAAGGATTTGTATTACTTACTACAAAGACTCCGCCAGCAAGGGCTACACTTGAAATCCCTACGGATCCGTTTTGGACAGTCCCTAATGGTTGGGTATTTACCTGATTCCAGGCTGAATTACACGGAGCACTATTTTGGAATACATTAAATAGATTGGTTCCAACATACACCTTCCCAGATTGCGGGTCTGCGCTCATGGATGTAATATATTGCGGCATATTTACAGTTATGGTAAAACTACTTTCGACAGGCTGGTTATTAACCATTACCGGCGACTCATAGGTAAATGTCATTGGTACATTTGCTGGTATGCCATTTAAGCTGTCTGTTGTCCAATAGCCAGTGTTCCCACTTTGTTCCAGACACGCGATGCTACTTCTAAAACTGAACCCTGGCCAGTCATTTTGGCCAATTTGTATCAAGTTTACTACAGGTATCGACTCGCTAGGAAATTGTAAAGCTACTACTGACTTTTTACCTGATGAGGCATTATTAGATGTTATGCCAATTGCACTAATCGGGCAGTAAGTTGTAGTACAGGTTGTAGGTGAAGTATAAGGCTGCGCCGTTCCTGAGTTGTGGGCTTGCAAGTATAAAGTACCTCCAAGAGTTCCAAAAAATACATCCCCGTTGGATGTAAGGGTAAGAGCGGTGATAGCGTTAGCTATTGAAGTAGCATCTGTAGTAATCTGAGTTCCTGTTCCTAGAGAAGAAAAAGGGGAATTGCTAAGTACGTAATCATAACTATTTTGGTTGGCCGCAACGGTTAATACTGGATTTGCTGTAGCTGGGCTATACGTATTACAGCTTACAATTGGTGTAGGTAATGAGCTAAAACCATTTGTCAGGTTGGTTATTTCATATATACAACCAGCACCTGTACCTAAATATAAATTACCTTGGGTTGAGATACTTGCGGCGGAATAAAAGTTATATGGAGGGTAGGTGGTCGTATCACCATCAATGCCTATACTTTTGGTGCTCTGTTGGCCGCCTGGAACAGTAACGCCTCCCGATGGCGTTAATTGAGTAAAATTCCCAACTTGAGTCGTGGATGAAGACCCGCTTGCCCCACCCCCGCCGCCTCCACCGCAGGCAGCAAGTGTTGCAGAAAGTAATATAAGGTTTAATAATTTACGCCGATTCATGTTTTATCCATTAAATAAAATAATATTTGTTAAAGTAATAAGTTGCTGTAATTGTTGATTATAGTAATGCAGCACTAACTAGCTAATAGTGATGTTTATGTAGCTAGTCTTACTATTTTAGCATACTAAATTAAAAATTCTAGTATTTAGAAGCGTTTTAGTCAATTAAAATGTTTAGAATAAGCTTTAGTATTGTAGAAATCAAAACTTGATAAAATATATTTCAATATTCTTATCTTTGCTTATATTCCGTAAAAAACATTAATTATCGCTACTGCTGAGTAGTCTATATAATCTGCATTAATACACTATTTACTAATTCTTGATAAACTTATTTCATAAACATCATCCAAACAATCTCACCATTGATGATTGTTAAAGGGATCTAGCTATATTTCTTATTTGATTATCATCTCCTTGTCATTTTATTTAATTGTTGCGTTTTATAGAAAGTAAGAGAGTTATTCTATGCTTAAATTATCTGGAGATTACCTCCATTTGTAATTTACAAATTATCAAAATCAGCTTGAAAGAGACTAGTCATGTCTGTATTCAAAAATATTAGATTTCTAAAGCTAGTAGTTATGTAGCCCAATATGTAAGAGGTCATTAGCTGATCAAGATTCTTTGATTAAATTATCAATGCAACAAAGTTAATAGAGGTAAAAATGCATTCATCAACAATTAATAATCGACACAAGAAGCGACCACATAGCTGAAATAATATTGATTCTATCTACACAAGGTTTGATACAGATTCTAATTCAGATAAATAAACCATGAAAGCCTTGCAAACTATATTAGTGGGATAATAGAAGCATTGTCCGAAACAGATTCAAGTAGAGCAATGGCTAAATTATATGATAACAATAAATTGTTATCCAAACCTCAGGATATTGAATTTACCAAGAACTGGCCATGCCAGGATAAACAGCCAGGAAATGCAAATAACTGTACAATGAGCAGTCATAACTTTGGGGTAATGTACCGTCAAGGTACTGATTTTGCCACATGGTTACAAAACCAAGAAAATAGCCTATTTTGGCAAGAAACGTCTGAACTGCTCCGATCTATTTCTGCAATTAATACCACATCAACTACTTCTTCTTCAGCTAAGTTAATCCCATCAGCTTCAGCAATTTCAATTGCAGCAACAGACCTAAATAAAAACTCGCCAACCCCACCACCAGTTGCCAACCGTAGAAGGATCCTTCGTGGTGCACCAAGTAGTAGCAACTCATCTGATAATATTGTTAAATCAGTAGCAAAACCATTGATGTTACCTAGCCATGAACAACTAATGCAGCATTTAGCAGTCAAGCTAGGTGTTGATTACAAAAAGGTATCTGATGGTATAGCTGTAGAACAAAGCTTAGTTGGTTTAGCTGGAATTAAGACTTCGCAATTAGGTGCAAAGTTTCGTCGCCAACCAAATGGAAATACCTATTTTATGTTGAGGTTTAATAGTGCTGAAGAATTGAATAGTTTTGTTAGCCGTTACAATCGCTATTTCCCAGATTTCATTCAAAAGAGCGAAAATTATGTTGATGGGCAATTAACTAGAATCGTAGTAGATACAAAAATATTCTATGATCAGGTCGCTGATAAGCTAGAGCAATTTGTGATTGCTGCTAGACAAGGTAATAGTAGTTGCAATATATGTTAGGTTTAAGGAATAATTACTAAATTGAATATAACTAGTTAATATAATTTAATTATTTTACTTTCAATATTACCTTACCACTAGAAATGTGTGTAAATAGAATTTTTAGATAATAATATCCGTTTTAGAAAGCTATATTCGAGTATAGTTTTTAAAGTGGTATTAAAACATAACTGGTTTATTCAGTACGCAGTATTAGATAATAGTAAAATTTAGCATACATTTTTCAAAAGACCAAACATGAGAACTTCATTATTTACATATAGCAAGAAAGTTAAACTTAATGATGGATTTGAACTTAGCACAAAGAGGATCCGCTCTCTTATTGAGGGATTTTCCTCCATTCCTGTAGAAAATGCTAATAATTTGAAGGAAAGGTTTTCTGCTATCGGCTTTATTGATACTTTATTAGATAAATTCAGGTATCTGTTTGGGATTGAGACAAAAAGAGATAAACTTAAAAGTTTATTTGACCAAATTATCTCTGCAACAACTAACCTAAGTAATAATGACCAAAATATACTTATTCCAATTAAAGCATTTATAGAGTTAAAAAGCCTAGCGAATAAAGAAAATCAAGATTTATTTGTAATTAAAGCTAAAAGATTTGAATTTTTTGAAAATAAGGAGCTTTTTGAAATTCAGTTTTATTTTAAAATAGGTTCAGATATAATTAGCAGCACAAATCCGATACTTGAAACAAAACTGCCTAAAGAATTAGTAAAAAAAGAAAGAAATTTAGAAAGTGGTAAGATTTATGAATGCTATGAATTCGATTCACTAGAGTTTCAACGATCGCCAAACCTAGACCCAAATTTGCAAATTCCAGTAAAGCTTGCTGATTTTCCATTATATAGTTGTCAGCGCTACACCGCTAATAATGGCTTGTATTCATCCAAGTTGGTCGCTCCGACCCATATAAAAGTATTTTCACCATTTGATGCATATAATGGTGGTGTACATGAAGATGCTCCATATAAGCCAGAAGATAGAGATCAACAACCAATTTTTAAAAAAAGTATTGGTGGTAGCCTGGAGGCCTATGGCTGGCGCTTATTTCCCGATGTAATGCTTATTGCAGACATGGTTAAAACATATTTAAAAGAACAAAAATTAAACAAAGAAATTGGTGTGGAAATCGAGGCTGTTTCATGGCGGGAAAATGGACATTATGAACCAAAATATAACATTAGAAGCATAGTAGAAGAATATGCCAAAAATTTTCTAAATAAGCGAGGGCCAGGCATATTATTAGTCCCTCTTGATTTTAGATGGCATCATCCTATGCTGATTGTTGATTTTAGAGAATGTAAATTAGATAATAACGGTAATATAATTAATATGAAAATTGTTTTTTGTGATCCGAAATTATATACAACAGATATAAATGGTAGACCTCGAAAAGTTGAAAAAGATTATAAGACGCATACAACGCTTAGTAGTTACTTAGAAGAATTGTCAAAATGCAATAAAGTCAGATATGAATCAAAAAAATTACAACATGAAGGTTGGAGTTGTGGACCTATTTGTGCATACTATCTTATAGAAATTATTGACTTATATAAAAACAATAAAAAAGACTTGAATGCCATATATAAATTTAATTTTTTCCCTTACCAGAGGGAGGAAGGTGATCAGCTAGTCGCAATTAAGCTTAAATTGATGAACATTAACAATAGACGTCTTTTAAGCAAAATTACACAGACTAATGAGATAATGTTGATGAGCAGTCAAATGTTAAAAGGATTATATGCGGAAAATGGGAATATACCAAGACTAAGCGATGCTTATCAAAAGAAATTGTTTTCTATAGACTATATAGAACTTCAAAAAGAAATTAACAAGCGTTCTTTTTTAGCTAAGAAAGTTCTAACTTTATTAATTGAAATTCAAATTGATATAGAAAATGGTAGTGTTGAAGCGGCCAATCTTAAGATAGACAAACTTGAGCAGGCTAAACTATTTAATCGACTTTGATTAAATGTGGTTTAAAATCATAACATTCTTCAAAAGTCTAATTAAACATTTGACGACTAAATTTGGTATTGGTATTGAGAGATCTGCTGATTTAACTTAATGCTATAGAGCAAGTTAATCTTTACGCTGTTAAAAGGCTAATAGTGCAATGAGCTAATATTAATCAGCAGGATAATACTAATGGTTTTAGCCCTGTTATGCTGGCAATTCAAAATAAGCATTTACAATTGCCAGACATTAAATAGAAGCTGGTGCATATCTAGAATTGGTTAATCGTAGGTATGAGTCGGTATTCTATAATCCAAATTCAGAGTTTGCTCCGTATTTACTTGAACGAAGACCTAAAGTAAGTTCTACGCGGATAGAAAAGCTAAGAGATCTGGCTTGGTTTCATAATGATGCAATGCAACCGGACGTTAGTTAAGCAGAAAAAGTCCCATCCAGAATCACCTATATCTAATTAGCAATTCTTTGCTCATAAAAAATGAATTGCTGGATAATTAATGTTTAACAACAGATTAATATATAATACGCATAGTCTTTATTCCTTTTTTAATCAATCTATCCCTTTGCCAATCATATTTTACTTTTACTTCTTGTCTTAAACTTAAAATTTAACATTTATACTCGAGTCTTAATTAATGATCTATATTGTAAAATGTATACGCGCTTTAATAGTGATAAGGTTTCTTAATGCTCGGCTAACAATAATGCTAGCATTTTTATAAAAAACATTTGACAATTAGTTCAAGTTTGAACTAACATAATGGAATGTAGTTCAAGTTTGAACTAAATTCAGGAGAATGAAACATAATGCAAACATTTTTTAGGACCATACGCGAGTTAGTTGCTACTTTTAACGAATTTGAATCGCTTTCAGCCAAACATGTGCGAACACTTGGCTTAACACCTGGACAATTTGATGTTATTGCAACTCTGGGCAATCAGCCGCCAATGACTTGCAAGGATTTGGCCGAGAGAACATTGATGGTAAAAGGAAACTTAACTGTAGTTCTTGATGGTTTGATTAAGAAAGAATTTATTACCCGTAAAGATAACCCGTATGATGGCAGAAGTTTCTTGATTGAATTGACGCCAGAAGGGGATAGTTTGTTCCAAAAAATATTTCCAATTCATTTGGAATATTTAAAGCCGTTAGCTGAAAGCTTGAATGATGCTAATTTGCATCTTTTGCAAGATAGCTTGCGGGGGCTAAGAAAAAACATCAAAGAATATCAGCAATTGACAACTAAGCATTTGAGTTGACAGTTTTACTAGATTTCTTGTAATACATAAAATTCAACTCTAAAATTGATTTTACCTATATGATTAAGGAAATAAAATGGCTAAAATTTTATATATAACAGCTCATCCTGGCAAGGTGGAGTATTCAAAATCGCTACAAGTAGGAGAGCAGTTTTTAAAAGCATATCATGAGATACATCCAATGGACGAAGTTACTTATTTGGATTTGTATCAGCTCGACGCACCCGATGTTGATTCTATTGTGTATTCGGCATTTGGTAAATTGATGGGAGGTATTGAGTTTAATGACTTACTGCCAGATGAACAAAAGGCATTATTAAAAAGGCAGGCGGTAATAGACCAATTTATTGCCCATGATAAATACGTGCTAGTCGCTCCTATGTGGGAATTTAGTTTTCCGGCGGTATTAAAAAAATATTTGGATATAATTTGTGCCGTGCGTCAAACGTTCAAATATAGTGAATTTGGCTTACCTATTGGCTTATTAAAGAATAAGAAAGCAGTATTTATCCAGGCTTCAGGCGGCCAAAACTATATTCCTGAATTGGCCGAAAAAAATAAGCAAGCCATGCTTGAAGCAAATGCCGATCCAGAATTATTGAAAAATTTTGAACTTTTTGGTAACTTTGGCGAGCCAATTGTTAAAGCTACTTTTGCCTTGATGGGTGTACATGATTATAAACATATTTTAGTGCATTCACAAGCAATCCCGCCGGTGGCTGGGGGCGTGCTTGAAGAGAAATTGTCAGAAGCAGAGCTAATAGCACGGCAATGGTAAGACTGCATTAGTTAAATTAATTTATTAAACTAAACAAAAGGAAATAACCATGAAAAAGACATTATTGGGTTTAGCCCTAAGCGCAGGTTTGTTGGCTAATAGCTTTGCTACAACAGAAAACTATACTCTTGATCCTACACATAGCTTTGTAGAATTTCATATCAGCCATTTCGGTTTTTCTAATCCTTCTGGCAAATGGATGGCTTCAGGCACAATGAATCTAGATAAAGATAAAATTGAAAAGAGCAGTGTAAATATTTCTATTCCTGTCACGCAAGTTGTAACGGGTATTCCTAAACTTGATGAACACTTACAAACTGCTGATTTCTTTGACACCGCCAAATATCCAACTGCAACTTTTGTCAGTCAAAAAGTATCGGCTATCAAAAATGGCAAATTCATGGTTAACGGAGTGCTAACCTTACATGGCGTATCTAAACCGGTTACTTTAGCCGTGACAGAGAATAAGATTGATGTTAATCCTATCACAAAACTACAAACAGCTGGATTTACTGCTTCAACGTTAATTAAACGCTCTGATTTCGGAATTTCGGCGTATGTACCGCATATTGGTGATGAGGTAAAACTTGATATTGAAGTTGAGGCACAATTAACGCCAGCCAAAAAATAGTCTAGCGCCTACTTTAAGTGCGTTATTATACGGTTCAAAGCCCAACTATTTTAGTTGGGCTTTGAATTTATTAATGAAGAAAATATTAACTTGCTGCCTGATTAAATTCTGGCTTTCTAACCTGGTTATCAGTACTAAACTGATAATCTTTAAAGACATGTTCTGCGGTTAATATTTGATAGCTGCCATCAGCTAACTTATTTGTAGTATCTTTTAAACGGTAAACGTAATGGCCGCAAGTATAGCATTGATATAACTGCATATGAGTACATAAGCAGGTTTTTTCAAATACTTCAAAATTCTTGCCATCAGGACTCAAGGCTTTAGCTTTCTCATAAGCTTCAACATAGGAGCAAGTACCATTTTCAAGTAAGTAACCTAAAGACTCACAGTTTGGTTTCATTTTACCGCCAATTGATGGGGAATAACGTAGCATCCGCATCGGGTAACCGGTAGGGGACGTTGTGTTTACAACTACGTCGTCCTCTTCAGCACGATAGTATTCCTGTTTGACCTTGTCTGGCAAGCCACATTCTTCGGTAATGGTGAAACGGGTTGCTACCTGTACCGCGCCAGCGCCGTCAGCCAAATAGTTAGCTGCATCGGTTCCGGTAAATATTCCTCCAGCCGGTATAACTGGAATATCAAGATGTTGTTCTTTTAGGAAATTAAGCACTTCACTAAAAATCATAGGCAGGCTGAATTCTTGCCAGTTTTCAAGCGCGAATCCTAAGTGTCCGCCTGCTAAAGGGCCTTCAACAATAATATAGTCAGGCATACGATTGGTTCGTTTAGCACGTTGTAAAAATGGTCGTAACGCGCGCACAGAGGAAACAATGATACCCAGTTTTGCATCGTTAAAGCGTTTATTTTCCTGCATCATGGCAAAGCTATTCAAATGTAAGCCGGCACTAAGAGTAATGCCATCAACGCCAGCATCTAAAGCCGCATTTAACCGCATGTGCAAGGTGTCGCGGGTATTATTCATTGTTAATTTTTCCATACAGTTAACAAAGACTAAGCCGCTACCTTTTTTAGCTTCCATTGTCTTACCGATATGTAAGCGGGTCGCTTCATTGATATCTACAAGATTAAATTGAATTCTGCTTTTATCCGGGCTATTTAAGCTATCGCGAAATTGTTTACGTTTGTCAGATACAAATGTTGTATCAAATTTGCGATCTGCTACATCGGTAACTAACGCATCTGATACATGGCCGATTCCGCCAAGACGCGCTGCAGTCAGAGCTAGTTCGCTTGTTGATATATCTACGCCCATACCGCCAATCATTATGGGAACATATTCATTGTTATCATTTGGAAATTTCAGCCGAAAATTATCAACTTTATTCATGTTCTGTGTTAAGCCTTATTTTGTGTTATAATAATATAAGTAACAGGGCAAGTAGAGTAGTGCCTAGCTTACTTTATTTATAATTTATACTAATAATATTATCATGGCTAACAGTCTAGACGCCATTTTGGCGCGCTTAGCTAGACTAGAATAGCGTGAAAAAATTCAAGGTGAGATACTACTTATGCAAAGCTTAAGTAAAAATAAATATGTGAGACGTGCCAAAATTTCTGAATATAAATTCAGGAAAATGGTTAAATATTTTGCTGAAGATATGTCGGCAACTCAAATTTCATTATTAACTGCAATTAATCGTAATACGGTTAACCGTTATCTTAATGAAATAAGATCGCGAATAGTAGAATTCTGTGAAGAGTACGCTCCATTTGCCGAAGAGTTAGCTGAAGAGAAAGCAGCTATCATGGAAGAGATTGAAACCCCAATTAAGCCAGAACAAACTCTTGGGGCACGGATTAGTACCAATCTCGGAATACTCAAGCGTAGAGGCAAAGTTTATGCTGAAACTTTGGCTAACTGTACTGCGGCTAAACTTAGAAACTTAACCCAGTCTAAAAAAGCCACTAATCTGACTGTTCATGCTGTAGATGTAAATGAGGAAGATGGCTTAATCGCGGTTGGTTATGATAATTTACCTGAATACGCAGGTAAGCCAAGCTATGTCGAAAATTTAGATAATTTTTGGCAGTTTGCTAAAGAGCGTTTAGGTAAATTTCAAGGGGTGGCTAAACATAAATTCTATTTGCATTTGAAAGAGTGTGAATTTAGGTTTAATTTCAGGAATGATAACTTATATTCTGTGATGTTAAAGCTAATAAGTTCCAAGCCAATTAGCTAGAGTGTTAAAAAGTATAGATGACACTATGGGTACTTATCGGCTATAGTGTTCGTTTAGCGCCCATTTAATATGTTCGGCAACCAACGGTGTTGCCGTTTTTAATTTTTCTTGTAATATCTTAATAATTTCAGGGGTTGATGGCGCATTTCCCAAGGCTACGGCGATATTTCTTTGCCATGCTTGATAGCCAATCCGATAAATCGGGCTACCTTGCATTCTTTTATAAAATTCTTCTTCACACCAACTAAATACTTCAATAAGTGTGTTGCTATCCAGGTTATTCCTTACCGCAAAATCAGGAAGCGTGCCTAATTGACTAAATTTATTCCATGGGCAGAACAATTGGCAGTCATCACAGCCATAGATCCTATTTCCAATTGCTTTGCGAAATTCTAGTGGTATCAGCCCCTTATTTTCAATCGTCAGATAGGAAATACATTTTCTGGCATCCAAGGTATATGGATTTACAAAAGCATTAGTTGGACAGACTTCGATGCACTTAGTGCAGCTTCCACAATGGCTTGTAGTCGGTGAGTCGGCTGGTAATGGCAACGATGTAAAAAGTTCGCCAAGAAAAAACATGCTCCCATGATTTTTACTCAATAATAGGGTATTTTTACCGCGCCAGCCAAGGCCTGCCTGGCTTGCGACTTCTACTTCCATAATGGGTGCTGAATCGGTAAAAGCCCGATGAGAATGGGATAAGCCGAATTTTTCGATAACTTCATTGATCCATTTGGCGTAGCTATTTAGCTGCTGTTTTACTACTTTATGGTAGTCCCTCCCCAGGGCATAACTTGATACATAGGCATAGCTTGGGTTAGCTAAACGGGATTTGTGGGTAGCGATACTCTTGGTTAAATATGGCATTTTGACTGAGATGATACTTAGAGTATCAGGTTTTAGCAATGTTGGATTAAATCTTAATTGAGTATTTTCCTTTAGGTAATACATATCACCTGCATAATTATTGGCTAAAGCGGTATTAAATTTATCAATCGCGTCAGGCTGTATGATAATGCTACTAATTTTAGCTTCTAGAAAGCCAAATGCATGGGCTTTGTTGATAATCAATTCCTTGATTATGTTATAATCCACCATATATTTTCTATTTAATATTTATATGCAAAAAAGTTATATTTTAAAAGACATTTATGCTACCCACGCTATAGCACAAAAAGTAGCAACATCGATTGTACCAAATTTTGTAATAACGCTAACTGGAAATTTGGGGGCGGGTAAAACAACTTTTACCCGTGAAGTCTTGCGTGCTTTAGGTGTAAATGGCATAATTAAAAGTCCTACCTTTACCTTGGTAGAACCATATCAAGTGAATCAGTTACAGATTTTGCATTTTGATCTTTATCGCTTTAATGATCCTGAGGAGTGGTTTGATGCCGGCTTTGATGAATATTTCCAAGATGAGCCGATTTGCTTCATTGAATGGGCAGAGAAAGCTAATGCTTTAATTCCCAAAATTGATTGGGCAATAAGCATTGAAATAATAGCAAATGATATGCGCAAATTAACCGTAACTGCATTGTCAAATATAGGTGAAGAATGTCTAAAGAATTTGACCATCAACGACGAAATCTAATTAAATTTGGCTTTTTTTCTGGATTAACTTTACTAGTAAATACTAAAAAAGCAATAGCTGGCCCTAATGGTACCAAAATTACTCAAGATAGTGTAAATCAAATTATCTCAGTACGTATTTGGCCATCCGATGTATATACCCGCTTAACGATCGAAGCTGAAGAAAATATCAAGGCCAAATATTTTAGCTTAACCAACCCGAACCGGTTTGTAATTGACATACTTAACTCTAACCTTAACGCGGTATTAAAAAATCTTACCGAAAACCAATTTGATAAAGATCCAATCATTAGTGGGATTAAAGTTGGTCAAAATACGCCAACTAAAGTACGGATTGTAATTTATGTTAGGCAACCGGTTTCAGCGCAGACACAAACTATTGACCCGGTAAGCCTTGGTAGTGTGAATTATAAATATCGGTATGTTTTTGATATGTACCCAGTTGGTAAAGCCTTTAGCCAGCAAGATGAAAGTGCACCATTAAATGACCAGCTGCTCGCGTTTCTACAGTTAAATTCGGATAAAAGTGCTGCACCTGAGTCTAGTGTAGACCAAATTAGCCAGCGGAGTAAAGACGTTCCTGAAATAACTGTCCCAGGCGGCCAAAAACAGCCCGTATCTCGCGGCAAGATTTTAGTCATGATTGATCCGGGGCATGGCGGTGAAGATCCTGGTGCTATCGGTCCGCAAGGTACAAAAGAAAAACATATCGTACTTGATATCGGCAAACGACTTCGTGATTTGATTAATTCAAGTGACTTTATGCAAGCCCAACTAACCCGTTCGCAAGACATATTCATTCCGCTGGCAACCCGGGTCGCTATTGCTAGAAAAGCTAAGGCTGATATATTTGTTTCAGTTCATGCCGATGCTTTTACTTCACCGCAGGCACGCGGTTCTTCAGTATTTATTCTTTCTGACAATGGTGCCAGCAGTGCCTTTGCTAAATTTATGGCTGTTAGCCAAAATAACTCCGATCTAATTGGTGGAATGTCTTTCAAAACTCGGGATAGTACTGTTAATAGAATTTTATTGGACATGACCCAGAGTTACACCATGCGTAAAAGCAGCCGGCTTGGCCAGATTGTTCTTTCGCAATTAAAAGATATTAATAAATTACATAGTAATGGGGTAGAGCGCGCTGGTTTTGCAGTATTAAAAGCCCCCGATATACCTTCTATCTTGGTGGAATCAGCTTTTGTATCCAATCCGACTGAAGAAGATTTATTGCGCACCCAAGAATTCAGGCAAAAAGTGGCTGAACAGGTATTTGATGGACTCAAGATTTATGCCAAGCAAAATTATAAACTAGCATGACTAAAATTATTTTATTCAATAAACCATATGGGGTAATCAGCCAATTTTCGCCAAATCCACCCCATAAAACTTTAAAAGACTTTATCTCGATACCTGGTGTATACCCTGCGGGACGATTAGATACAGATAGTGAAGGATTGATGGTCTTAACTAATAATGGCAAGTTACAAGCATTAATTAGCGAACCAAAATTTAGGAAATTTAAAACTTACTGGGTCCAGGTTGAGGGTATTGCAACTAGCGAGCAAGTTGAACATTTACAAAATGGTGTTGACCTTGGCGATTTTAAAACAGCTAAAGCCAAAGTTAGCATAATTCCTGAACCGGCAATGCTATGGGAAAGGGTACCTCCTGTTCGCTTCAGAAAAACCGTACCAACCTCGTGGCTAGAAATAGCAATCTGTGAAGGTAAAAACCGCCAAGTAAGACGCATGACTGCCAAAGTTGGATTACCAACCCTTAGGCTAATTCGTTCTGCTATTGGCGGTGTTAAGCTTAATGATCTGCCATTGGGGGATTGGCGAGAACTTAGCTATTTAGACTTTATTAAGCAGTTCAACAAGCATTAAAAACTTGATCTGGCCTTATCTTGTGCATTAAGCACCTTTTATTTTCTTAGCCTCTTTTGAAGGAGTAACTGATTTTGTAACTTTTCTTTTGGCTATTGGCTGTATAGTACTCTCCGTATTCTCTTTTACCATTCCGGTGGCCGCTAATTGTGGTGAGGCTTCTTTGATAGTTTGGTTTTCACTTACTTCTGATTTTGTAATAACATTCTTGATCGATGCTAGTGTTTTTTCAAGTTCTTTGATGCGACGTGCTTGTTCTTTGTTTAAATTTACCAGCTTTGCAATATCTTCCGGGTTTATGGATTTTTCATTTGTTGAATTTTCAGTTACTGAAGCTTTTAAGTCAACATCGGTAATTTGGAAATCAACTTCATTATCTTCGCTAATGATAAATAAAGATGATTTAGACGCATCACGTGTCTTATTTACTATTAATGAAAGCAGTTTGGCATCTTCAACGCTCTGTTTTACCGTTCTTTTGCTGCAGTTAAAACTAACGATTATCTTATATTTCATGAAAAACTCCTGCTAACTTAATTTTTAAAGCAATAAGCTTATATTATTTAAGAGCTTTGCGTCTATCAATATTTTTGGCTGGAATCTTGGGTAGTTAAATTTTAAAAAAATAATCCGGATCATTAATGATACCGGATTATTTGGTTTTGGCTTATTTCCTGGAGGAGTATGCTATTGCGGTAATATTACTGGAGTAATAATTATTCCAGTCATCTATGGCGCTAAGGTTAAAATTAACGGTTCCGGCGTCTCCTTTAATTGTCGGTTGGTATTTGAATACTACAACGCAACTTTGGCTTGGTTTTAACATAAATTTGTTATTTAAGCCGCAGGTTGTTCGGGTGTCATCATAAATAATCCCGCTTGGCAGGCCACTACCAGTAACTTTAGACGGCAACAATGTAATAGCATACAAATTCGTGTTTGAAGTATTGGTTATTGTATATGACACTAGGCCAAAAGATCCGGTAGGCACATTGGTAATCACGTTACTAGCCCAGCTAACGGCACTAGTTTTTGTTACTTCAAACCCTTGTTTCGGGTTAGTTAGGTTAGCTAATCCATTAAAAACGTTTTGGGTAATGCGCGAAGAATATGGTATGCTGACGGTATTCGTATAAATTTTACCATCATCAGTACCTATTCCTGCCATACTAATATTAATCGCGGAGCTAACTCCCTCATATTTAGGCCTATAATCATATACTAGGTCGCAAGATTGGTTTTGCGTTAAGATCAAATCAACTTTACATGAAGTTTTAGCCGTATTAAGCGTAATATCAGCCGGTAACTGTTGCATAGGTGTGATCTGGCTAATTTTAATATTTTGCGAGCTGGTATTTACAAAGGTAATTGTTCTTCTACCAGTTCCTGTAGTCGGAACATTTTGTAAACTATTAATTGTACCATCTGACTGTATAGGCGTCGAAGACACGATGCCGGATGGCTGGTATAAAATAGTATTTAAAAGTGTAGAACTATCAAGACTATTACCATTTAAGTTTACTCCACCACTAAAAGTAAGAGTTTGGTTCGGGTACATGAAAGGATAGCCATCAGTTGAATTAATTGTGCAATACTGGTTATTACTACTGCGATTGAGGCAGTTTATGCTAAATGAAGTATTGTTTTGCCACATATTACTGATTGTAAGAAGCGGTAATGCTTGGCTCTTGGTATTCTGACCTGTTAGGGTAATTGCACTTCCTTTTAATAATTGTACTATATTACAGCTATTAGTAAGAGTAATAGTAAATGGTACATAACTGGTACTATTGCTACTTACTTCTATTTTTGCTTTAACACAGTCGGTAGGCGCTAATGTTGGCACTTTACGTGGATATTGGTAAAGCTCGTTTAACATTAGTGATTGTTGTGCACTATCGAGATCAAATGGCTGTACTACTTTAGCATCCCCGCTGAAAGTAATTGATTGATTTTTAAGAATAACCGGGCGCGAGTACGCTGATGTAAAAGACCCAATCAACGTATTATTTGCTCCTGGTGTAAACTTTAACTGATATGAAGTATTATTTATTGAATAGTTATTTAAAGTATTTAGAGTCACTCCGCGTGTTGTAATATCTTGGGATGATAGTTTAATGCTTTGACTGTCAAGAAACTGATTGCTGCCACAGTTATTGGTTAAGGTAATATTGCCCGAAGTATAATTTGGATTCGTTGTAGAGTAGTTAATAGTTGCGCTAAGACAACCTGGAACTGGTACATGCGTTGGAATTTCGGGATATTGTTTAATTCCATTTAAAGCGAATGACTGTTGGGCAGTATCCAAGTCATAAGTTGCACGCAAACCCGCGTCGCCATTCAAGGTAATCGATTGGCCAGGTAGAATATATGGCCGTGAAGAACTGGCTTTAACACTGCCATTAACCATATTGTTGGCATCACGTGTTAAGGTTAATGAATAATTTTTATTATTGACATACGCGCTTAAATTATTTAGATTGACTCCGGCAGAAGTTATATCTTGAGATTTAAAAGTAATTGGCAAGGTATCCAAAAATCCAATAGTACTTTTACAATTATTGGTGAAGGTAATTCCTCCATTAGTATAACTTGGGTTATTAGCTGAATAATTTAATGCCGCAGATACACAGTTGGTTTCATTAGGAGTATCCGGTGACTGCGGGTATTGCAATAAACCATTTATGGTTAGTGATTTTTTTGCCGTTCCTAAATCGTAAGGGTCTATTAAGTTAGTACTCCCAATTAAAGTAATAGTTTGTCCGGGTAATATAGTCGGCTTAGAATTTGATGCCGTTACTTTGCCACTATACTGGTTATTTCCTAGGCTACTAAGGGATAGATTATAACTAGCGTTATTTATCCAATAGTTGACAAAGCTATTGATATTTATGCTGTTTGCGGATATGTCCTGCGAATTTAGGTTGATTTGATAATTAGCCAGGGATTGCTCATTCGCACAAGTATTGTTTAGTGCAATACTAAGAGTTGTATAACCGTAACTTAAGTTTGAACTACTTATTGTGGCGTTAATACAAGATACTTCGGTTTTTGTTGTTGCAGATTGTTGCAATGGTGCTCCATTATTACCGCCATTACAGGCAGTTAAAATTGTTATAGAGGCAACTGTGAAAGGTAAAAAGAACTTTTTATTATTATAATTATTAACGTACATTAGGTCCTCCTATTAATTTATCCGCGCAAATTTAAGTTATATTATTTATTATTTTTTTATTATAACATTTACTAAGTAAATATAATAAATTATATGAAATTAAATATCACAGTATTTGTTGCTTTTATGATCATTTAAGAAGCTGGATTGCTTAATACCGGACATTTTTACCAAATGAATTGCAAAATGCATGTTTCTTGTAAATGATTTATTCTGAGGGAGACTTGATTTATAACTCAATTTTCCGAATATAAGACTTTGTAATTATTCATTGGCTATTTGTTGAAAACTCGCAAGACTCAAACAGTTCAACAAATAACGCCAATTCATAAACAAAGTCTAATATTCTCCATAATTCGTTATAAATCAAGTCTCCCTCAGAATAAATCTAATAAAATAAACTATTGCAAGTAGTATTAACTGCTACGCATAATTGGAGTTCCAGCCGTTTTAATATATTTATAAGAGTGCTTCATTTATGTGAATTATGGACGATATTAGACTATATGTGTCAGTTTAAAGGTAGAGGGGCTAGGAGTAAGCGTAAAACGGTTATGCAAATTTACTGGTATAATCCTCACTAGCTTGAAAAATACTGCTTCGGAAAGGGACCGTTGTGCTGCAAAAGGATTTTATGACAAAAACTTCTTCTACTACAGATGAAGTAATCAGTGTCAGCCAATTAAATAAGATGGCTAAATCTGTTCTTGAGAATAATCTACCCATTATGTGGATTCGTGGTGAAGTCTCAGGTCTTAAAACATATTCACATTTGTATTTTGATTTAAAGGATGAAGGGGCAAAAATTTCTTGTGTAATGTTTGCCAAGCTTGCTGCATTACTCGATTTTCCTGTTGAAAATGGTACTCAGGTTGAAGTGCGCGGCAGGGTAACTCTTTATCCACAAAATGGATCATATCAAATTAATGTTGAAAGAATCAGGAAGGTTGGTCTTGGCGAACTATGGGAAGCATATGCAAGATTAATAACTAAACTCCGTGATGAAGGGCTTTTTGAGCAAAAGTATAAAAAAGCGATTCCATTCTTCCCCCAAACTATCGGAGTAGTAACTTCCAAAGAAGGCGCGGTAATAAGGGATGTCTTAACTACTTTAAAACGCCGTATGCCCAATATTCCGGTAATTATTTACCACAGCGCGGTCCAGGGTAATGATGCTACCATGCAGTTAGTACGTGCGATACGTACTGCAAATTTACGCAATGAAGTTGATGTATTGATTGTCTGCCGTGGTGGTGGCAGCATGGAGGATTTATGGTGCTTCAATGAAGAAGCCGTAGCTCGTGAAGTATTTGCTAGCCAAATACCGATAATTAGTGCTGTTGGCCATGAAACGGATACTACTATTATTGATTTTGTGTCTGATTTACGAGCCCCAACTCCCACTGCTGCTGCTGAATTAGTGGCAAAAAGCCGGCAAGAGTGGCTGCAAAAGATAAATCGATTGCAATTTGATTTACGTTATCAGCTTGACCAAATTATAAATGATAAACAGCAGCGGCTGGACTTAGCCTTAGCACATCTAAAAGCAGTTAATCCGCTTAACCAACTGAAATCCCAACATACAAACTTGAGCCAACTTCAGGGGAAACTAGTATCTAGTTTTAAAAATTATCTAAATAGCCTAAACTGGCAGTTGAATTTATTTCAATCAAAAATAGAGCGGCTAAAAATCGATACTGTTCCCCTAAAAGAAAAACTTGAACGAAACCAGTTAAGGCTAGGCCGTTCAATGCTTGTATATCTCAAGGATCGCAATACTAATTTGACAAATTTGGCGAAATCGCTCTCGTTACTTAATCCAGAGAATATCCTTAGTCGTGGCTATGCTATTATTAATGATGATAAGGGCAGAGTAGTTCAAAGTGTAAAGCAAGCGAAACATCATTCTCGAATTAATATAAAATTAGCTGATGGCAAGGTAAGCGCCATTGTTGATAAAAAGCATATCGAGGGCCAAGACGAATTAATTTAATATTTACTGCACAAATCGTTAATAGCCTTGTCAATTGTTGGCGGATAACCTAAACTTCTATTAGCTGTTTTTAGAGGTGACTATGTTTTTTCTAAGCTGCAGAAATACATTCATAAAATTAGTTTTTACACAATTTAGCTGAATAGTTGTGTACATATTCTGTGGATAATTTGTTAATAGTATAGTTCCTTGAAAATAGTAAATGCTAAAAATTTTAGCCATGCCTCCTTATGAGGCTTTATGATGAAAGTGATATGCCAAAACTGTATTAGGGATATTTGAGTTCAACTATTTGATTTGTCTTATGAAAATGGATGAACTAACATTTATTAATAGCTTAATTGTCAATTAAATGTGGATAACTTTGCCGGCATGGCTAATAAATCCAAAAAATTATAGAGTTATTCACATTTCACTTCTAAATGCGTTCAGCAACCTAAAATTCACACGCTTTGTTAAAATATAAATCAGTAGGATAAAAGCGTTGATTTTAAACTTAAGCATAACTTAACTTATTGAATTTAGCCTTTTAATTTATATTGCACACAGTATAGTTGAATAGTCATGTTTACATATTGTGGATAACTTGTTAATTATCAAACGCTTGATCTAATAAATTATACCAAGCTAGTGGTAAGGACAAAAATTAAGGCATCTTAGGTTGTGTTTTTTTGCTAGAATGTCTTTTTAGATGCAATCCTGATTTTTAATCGAAGCTAAAATTATCAATTAAGCAAGCGTAAATATGGATATGGTTAAATAAAATGTTGTGTTATTGGAGGAATAATAATGATAAAGCGTAGTATTTATAAAGCGTTATTAATAATATTGAGTAGCAAATTGGTTATGGCCGACCCATTTGTAAGCAAAATGGTTACAATAAATGGCCAAAAGATCCATTATTATCAGGCTGGTAATAAAGTGGGTGAAAGACCTTTTATTCTTTTAACCGGTTATGCAACTACCAGCAATTTCTGGAATAAGGACTTTGTGCAATGTCTGGCAAAAGATCATACGGTTTATCTACTTGATTATGCCGGAATCAATTCTCCAGATAAAGCTCCGACAACAATTAGTATTCAGACTATGGCAAAAGGCGTTAATTCTTTCACGGCAAAACTACGTCTTAAAAAACCTGCTTTAATCGGCTGGTCAATGGGTGGTGCTGTAGCGCTTCAGACTAGCTTTTACGCTGCAAACCGCTATAACCATTTATACCTTTTGGCCCCGGTAGTACCGACAACTGAGTCTGGGTTGGTTAATAGAGCGAAGAAATATGGCGGCTTTAGTAGTGGTGATGACGTCCTTGACTATGTTTTTAATCGTAATTTATTCGATTATAACCGTAGTGAGTTAGATCAGTATAAATCCCAATTTATAAATAACCAGGTAATAGGTTTATTTCCTTCCATCGATATAATTAAAAAACAAGCACAAGCTATAGATCAGTGGCAAATGTCGAAAAATAATATTACTAAGTTCAATAATTCAGTCGTACCAGCAACTTTTTATCTACCCGAAAACGATGCAATTATAAATCAAGGCATTGCCCTTAGGTCAATTGAAAATTATCCTAACTCTATGATAATTATGGTCAAAAACTCAGGGCACGCAGTATCTTTCCAAAAACCTATTCCAATTTGCCAAAATATCTTAGTACAAGATAAAAAATAGCATTTTTTGACATTTATTGAAAAAATTGATTAGAACAAACTGAGTGTTTGTCAAAAAAGCGGCTGGACTCTATGACATCATGGTCAACTTTTAAGTTACCATGTGATAGAGTCCAAAGAGTATCAATCAAAATGAAAAATCTACGATTTGCAAAAATAGCAAATTCTAAAAGCTCAGCGAGTAAACATATGGCGTAGTTCCGCCGGTTACTGTATATGCGTACACATTACCGTTATATCCTGCTGAAAAATTGTAGATTTTAGTGTTGCTGGTAGCATTAGGGATTGCCGCGCTCAACCAAGTATTTGAACCATTTGGTAATACATATACTATATTATTGAAAGTACCAACATAAATATTATTATTAAAATCAACATAGATAACAGAAACTGCCTGGTTTGAAGGGGCATTTACATAGTAATTGCTATTTAGCAGATTGGCAAACTTAATTGGACTACTTGTGCTATTTGTTATCCAAGCTGCGTAAACTCCACTACTACCTTGGGTCCAAGCAATTAAGGTCGTAGTATTGTTACTACCCTGCGGTGTTGCTGCAATTGCATTTACTGCACCCAAACTATTGTACCCACCAGTGGCTTGTAGACCATTAACAGTAACAGGAGCTGATTCAAATGTATAGCTAGCTCCAGCAGCGATTATTCTAGCAGTCAGGTTAAATAAAGTGGCATCTGTAAATGCTGTAGCCTCTGAACTTGCTGGAATTACTCCCACACATACATCACCGGAATTAGTTCCGGCTATAAATAATGGATTACTCTGGAAGCTCGAAGCAGCAATAGCTGAAACGGTAGTTGCGCTTTCACCATTAGCACCGCTACCACTTGAAACACATGAATTCAAAGGTATATAGGCTTCTGAAGTTGCAGGGGTGCCGGCGCCGTTAATGTTTGACAATATGTTATATCCGATTGATGCAGAACCCAAAGTGCTTGGCTGGCCGTAGCCAACAAACATAAAATTAGTATTGCCGCTATTTGAACTTACGAATCTAGCACCAGTTGGCGCATTACTTCCGGCACATCCGCTAGGTCCAGGCTGTGGCGATCCAAAACATATGGTGCGATTAGTGTTTGTTAGTGTTGCTGATTCCCAGCTAGCTGAATTCACTGAAGTAGTACTCAACGGTAGAGTTAGATTTGCTATAAAATATGTTGCGACAGTATCCGGGGCTGGTGCCGGACCAAAAATTTGATTGGTTGAAGTTAACCATCCACCAATTATAGCTGGGCCTCCGGTCATGCCGGTATCTGCTGTTAAGGTAGCATATAAAGAACCATTGGCGTTCCCTAATAAGTATAAGGGATTCCCTGTTGATGCATTAACGAATACTGAACCAGTGCCCATCCCGGCCCCCAGGTTTTGTGCCGGAGCTGAACCTGCAGGTGTTGCTGTAACTGGAGTAATCGTTAATGTAGACGATGTCCCTGAGCTACTGCTACCACTACTGCAGCCAAAGATTGCACCGGCAAGTACAGAAACGCTAATTAATTTTATAGTATCTCTATTCACTTTTATCTCCCTCTTAATTAATTATCAAAGATAAACTATTTTAAACTATTTAGATTTTCGCTAATACTATTATCGTATACCTAAGTGGCTGAATTTGCATAAATTAATAATGTGTTAACTAATAATTTTGTAGTTAATTTTGAAGAGAAGGCTTAGCATTCTTGCACTTGTTTCATTAAAATTGACTGCAGTTTATTACTCCTGTAAAATGTAGGATTCTGCAACTATCCCTCCAGAATTTAAAAGTGAACAATTTCTAGCGGTTTAAATTATTCTGCTGCTGCTTTATTTTATTATCAATAGTATGTGCTACCTCATCCAATGTATATTCGCCATCACGAATTGCGGGTAAATAGTCTTTATCTATTTTTACTTTTACTAATTTTTGAGCTTGTGCTGGTAGGGCATCTTGTAGTTTACCCAACATCTGAGGGCCGGCAACAATTGCCAGTTCTTCAAATAAGTTATGGGTACGGCTTTTATCTATGAATTGAGCAATCTCATGGGTAAAATGTTCTACTTCGACTTGATGAGGGTTATTATGCTGGTAGGTCGCATGACCGCCAGTTCCTTGACTGAACTGTCCAATCTGGTCAGATGATAACTGGTTATTCCTTAATTTACTTTCTGGATGATCCATGCTTCTAACTAAAGTATGTTTATGTGGCAGGCTAGGTGAGTAACTGTAAATATCAGCATGCTCTACATTAGCTAATACAATCCAAATATTCTTCATTTATATCTCCTGTTTTTAAAAATATATGCTAATTTTAGTCTTTACTTTTCTAAAATTAAATCATATTAAATCAATTACAAATGACATGCATAAATACCATACAGCTACTAAAGTGCACGGTATTGAGAGTTTGAACTTAATTATAATTGTGATTTTATCTATTAGACAAAGAAATAGCTAAGAAAGAATTAAGTCATAAAATGCCGACAAATATTTTGATATAAGTAAGCAACTCTAGTATTAAGTGCAGCACCTTGGTAATTATATATGTAACGTGCTCAAAAATAATAAGGTATTATGCGAATCTACTTATTTTAGAAAATTAAAATCAAGTTATTAGGTATTTTTATCATAAACGAGTTTATTGAAGCGTAGACTTGTATATGGTATGTTAAAATATCTAATTATATTTTGTTTCATAGTGCTGTATTATTCTATGCAAAAAATTCTTTTTATTGTTCTACTCGGAGTCATTGCCTTATTTCAATACGAATTATGGTTTGGCCGCGGTGGTATTTATGATAGCAATCAGTTATCCCGTACTATTGCCCAGCAAAATGAGACTAATCAAAAGCTTCAGAAGCGTAATGATAGTGTGGTTAGCCATCTACAGGAGTTAAAAGGGTCTCCTGAGATGATGGAGGCTAGAGCGCGGCACGAGCTTAACCTAATTAAGCCTAATGAATTGCTGGTCATGCTACCAAGTGAAAGCATGGTAGCTACAGATATTAAGACAGAAAATAAGTAATTTTAATTATACTTACTATTAAAAAGTTAATTAGCCTAATCTAATAACCCCTAATTCTAACTTACCAATGCAGAAACTCCACGTACAGGGTTATTGGTAAAGTCAATGGTGGCTAGATTTTTTAGTTTATAAATGCTTGGCGGTAACTCACTAATATTGTTATCCATAATAAATAGGTTTTTTAGATTTACAAGTTCATCAATATTATTCGGAATTGACTTTAACATATTGCCTCTTAGGCTTAGAGATGTTAGTTTTTTTAATTTGGTAATTTCATCAGGCACAATGATAAATTGGTTTTGCGATAAACGAAGTACTTCTAACGCCCCCAACCTTTTAATACTAATAGGTAGCTTGTTCAAGCTATTTTTAGTCAGATCTAAAACTTTTAATTTAGTTAATAGTCCGATATTAGCAGGGAGCTCTTGTAGCTGGTTGTCGGCTAACTCAAGATTTTCTAAGCAGACTATATTGGATAAGCTAGCTGGTATATATTCAAGATAATTACCATTTAAACTAAATATTCTAAGAGATCGAAGGTTATCAATATGATTTGGTAGTGTTCTTATCTTGTTCCTCGCTAAATACAGTTCTTGTAAATGAATTAACTCACTAATTTCCTCTGGAAATTTGAATAAATTATTTGATGATAAGTTTAACTCGGCTAGCTCAATTAAAAGTTTCACGCCTGAGGGAAATTGGTGAAACTGGTTATGTTCTAAGTTTAGTGAAATTAATTTAGTCAATTTACAAATATCATCCGGTAAATAGCTTAATTTGTTGCAAGATAAATTTAGGCTTCTTAGCTTTTTAAAGTAACGGAAAACACCATCAGGTAATTCAGATAAATTCAAGCCGGATAAGTCTAAATCGCTATATTGTTTAGAATAGCATTGATAAATCAGGTTGTGTGCTTTAATGCGTGTAGCTTCTTCATCTTTTGGCGCATCTTTTATCCAGGATTCAAGTTTCGCAGAGACAAAACACTCTTCTTGTTGCTCAGTTAATGTTAGCTCAATATGTAAAGGAATAAAGTAAGGTACATAATCTGCTGCGAATTGATTTTTTCTAAGATCTAAATATTTTAGATTCTCTATATATTTTAAAACACTGCAGGGAATACTGCTTAGTCCTTCAAGCGAGATACTATTTATATTCTTATTGTGGTAGGCAGCTAAAAGTATCTTTTTAGCTTTATCCCGATCTGCCAATTCTGATTTTGGGCATTCTTGTGCATTTTTCCAAACATCAAGTAATACTAGTAGTAACTTCTCTTCTTTTTTGGGTTCAAGAATTAATTTGGGGCGTAATTTTTTGAATTTACATGCTAAATCTTGGAAGTTGCTTAGCGGATTATTAGTAAGATTAATAATGTTTAGTCGAGGTAAGCAGCTGATTGTACTTGGTAATGAAGTCAAACTATTCCTACTCATGTCAATTTCCGTGATATTTGCAAAGTGAGAAAAGACTTCTACAGGAAGCGTTGCTATTGAGTAGCCGGCTAGAGATATTTTACTATCTTCATTCATATACGCATTTAAAAGTATTTGCTTTACTTCGATATTAGCCATAACCTTCATTTCATTCTTCTTTAAATTATTGGTATAGGCAAGTGGGTTTTCGTTCCAGCTATCTAAACATTTTTTTAATGATTTATATTGTGCTAGTGGTCCTGGGGTCACAATTACAAAGTTTTGGTCGGTGGCTAATTTTGCATTGGTATATGGATTAACAAAACTATCATCTTTTAGAAGAAAACTAGAATCTGCGGTATATATTTTCTCAAGTTCATTAATATTATCCGAAATTAAGTCAAAAAGTTCTAAAGCATAATTAGATTTTAGGCTAAGGACTTTGCCATAACTATTAAACTTTCCTTCCCGATAAATAAGAAAATCTAGGATTATGGTATTTCTTAAAATATTGATCCCCAAACCTAAAGCAGTTAAAAATTCTTTTTTCTGTATATCGGTTAAATGCTTCCATTCGAATCTCGAGCGGTTATTACTGTATTGAATATCGCGTAAATCTCTTAGGATAAATTTAAAATTAAGTTCATCCTCACCTTTAGTTGCATTAATTTTATCGCTATTTATACTATTTAGAAATAGATTCCATTCATCTTGACAGAATGAGCTGCCAGGATCAATTTTGACTGCTTTGGCAACGAGTTCGCCAGAATTGTCTTTGATGATTTTTATTCCCAAATTGCCAAACTCTTCACCTAAAGTATCGGTATCATGGACTAGACGTGAGATAGCCAGTATCTCCATTAGGCCAACTAATCGCATAATATTACCATTTATCGATAGATATTCTGGTGGACGACGAAACTCAATAATAAATTCCATAAAACTAAACTGCTTATTATTATAGCAAGCTTTTATATCTTCATTAATTGGGAGGTAGTCATCAATAAATTTACAAAACAGGTGTAATCCTTCTGAAATCTGTTTACTGATTGCACGCGGTTCATTAATTCTATCCATTAAGTCGCGCACAAGACCATTATTTTTTGTATGCTCATTTACAAATTTTTTATTGATTAACCTGGTAGTTGCAGTAAGAAAAGCCCCTTGTGCTAAGATATAGTAAAAATCCGTAGCTATTTTTTCCATAGCGCAATTAAGCATGGCCGCTCTATTAGTTAATGAATTTTCAGGAATTGATTGGCTTGATGCTAAGTTATGGCTTTTGCTTTCCTCAAAATGGTAGCCTATTTTCGCTAACCATCTTTTTCCTTTTTTGGTATATATAGCACCTGGTGCGTCTCCTGCGTTTTTACTTGCACTTAAAATAAATGAATCTGCATATTCATTATGGTTACGTACTTTTCGGCTATTATATATATCTAATAGATAACGGGGTAAATATACTGAACTATTTATTTTAGGATGCATTTGATCTCTCCCTTTCGGTTTTTAATTATAAATTAAATTTTTTAAGCTACAGTTTCGTTAGGAATACGGCTAAAAAACCTGTTTATCTGGTTGCCATTAAAATGAATCATAGTTTGCGGATTATTAATATTTCCAAATAATTTTTTTGTAACCATGACCACTTTTTTCTTGGTGATTTTTTTATTAGGTAGTATCTCTAACAAGTTTAGATCATTAAGCCATTGGGGATTAGCCGTTAAACTTTTTAGAGCATTAAAATCTATTTCTAGATCAAGTAAATTTTTTAAATTATAAATTGAGGCTGGAATTGTAGTTAGCAGATTATTTCCAAGATATAGCTTGTTAAGCTGCCATAAGTTGCCAAAGCTGTCAGGCAATTTTTCTAGGTTATTATCGCTCAAATTGAGGTAAGAAAGTCCTTGTAAATTGCCAAAAGATTCAGGTAGCTCTCTAAGTAGGTTGACATTGAGTAATAGGGCTTTTAAGTTTAGTAAATTACTTAAAGAATGCGGTAAAGAAGTAATTAGATTGCTGCTTAAATTAAGTTCAGTAAGCTTAGATAGACTATCTATTGAGTCAGGTATTACTACAAATTTGTTTCCCTTTAGATTTAATTTAGCTAATTTGGCCAGTTTGCAAAATGAACTTGGTAAATATTTTAAAAAATTCTCAGAAAGATTCAGAGTAGTTAATTTTTGCAATTTGCCAAAAGTTATTGGTAACATTTTGATCTGGTTTCTATCAAGCTCAAGTTCAGTCAAACAATTTAGTTCCCCGATCTGATCAGGCAAAATACTTAATCGATTGCCACTTAGAAATAGTCTGCGCAATTTGGATAATTGCTGAATTTGCTCTAAAAGTAAGGGTATTTTATTTTCACTTAAATTTAGCGATTCTACTTTTTGTAGCGTATAGATTTCATTAGGGAGGTATTCAAAATTATTTCCAGCAAAATTAAGTTCGGTCAAATTATGGAATAAGCCAAATTTTGGAGATAGCCGGTCAAACATATTTCCAGAGATATCCAAGCGAGTTTGCTTGGTTAATTTGTAGAATGATTCGGGTAAACTAGCTATCTGATTTTTACTAAAGCAAATACTGCTTAGTTTAGTTAAATTGCCTATTGAACTAGGTAATTGCTTAATTTTATTATCATCAAGATATAGGGCAGCCAAAAGGGTTAATTTATCTAAAGATTCAGGTAGGGCAGTAAGCTGATTATTTTTCAATGAAATAATTGCAATATTAGTTAATTTGCTAAATGAAACTGGAAGCGTAGATAGTTTATTAGAATTGGCTTTTAAATACCTTAAATATCTTAAATTGCCAAAAGACTCAGGAAACTCGGCTATCTGGTTTTTATTTATTTCAAGCATCCACAGGCATGGCAAGTAACCAAAAGATTCAGGAAGGGCTTTTAGCCGGTTCTCATTTATTGATAAGATCGATAAGTTATTTAATCCTTTAAAAGAGTCAGGTAAATAGTTAAGCTGATTACGGTTTAGGAATAGTCGGTTTAAGCTTGGTAATTTGCTAAAATTTTCTGGCAGAGCAGTTATTTTATTATCATTTAAATATAAGGCTTGTAAATTCGATAAATTATTAATAGAATTAGGTAAGCTTCTAAGCATATTATTCCATAAGTATAAGATCTTTAAATTTTTGAGTCCGCTAAAGGACTCTGGCAAATACTCAAGCTTATTTTCACTTATATTTAGAAATTTCAGATTATTCATTTTACCAAAAGACAGTGGTAGCTCACTTAATTGGTTATTACTAATATCCAATTTAGTTAATTTAGTTAAATTTGTAATTGATTCAGGTAGTGTAACAAGTTGATTATTACTTATTTCCAGTTCCTGTAAATATCCTAAACCAGCAATTGACTCAGCTAGGTAAGTTAAACGGTTGTGATTAAGATATAAGGAGGTGAATTGGGTTAATTTACTAAAAGACCCAGGGATCATTTGCAAATTGTTTTTTTCTAATTTTAAATTAATTAGCTTTTTCAGGTTGCCAAATGATTCAGGTAAGGTAACTAGTTGATTCTTTTGAAGTAATAGACTAACTAAATTTGTTAAATTGCCAAATGATTCAGGCAAATAAGTCAATTTGTTTTCTTGGGCATCAATACCTATCAATTTAGTCATTAGGCCAATTGACTCTGGCAGGGTTTCAAGGCAATTATTAGTTAGGTCAAGTTTTGTGAGATTAGCTAGATGGCCGAAAGACTCAGGCAGAAGCTTTAATTTGTTATCTGTAAGATAAAGAGATCCTAAATTTATTAACCGGCCAATATCTCGTGGCAGATATATTAATAGGTTTTCTCTTAAGTCAAGATATTTTAATTTAGTTAAATTGGCTAATGACTCTGGCAGAGACTTTAAGTTATTATTAGTTATTGACAATATATCTAATTCTTGCAGATTGCCTATGGAATCTGGGAGATTAGAAAGAAAATTTCTTGAGATATAAAGCCGTGAAAGTTTTTTTAATTGCCCAAATGATTCAGGCAGTTCTGTTAAATTATTTTGGCTGATATCAAGATCTATCAAATTGGCTAAATTGCCTATAGTATCCGGTAGCGAATTTAGGGAGTTCGATCTTAAATTTAAGTTTATTAAATTAGCCAAATTCCCGATTGAAGGGGGAAGTGAACGGATAATATTTCTATTTAATTCTAATATGGTTAAGTTGCTACATTTACTGATTGAAGAAGGGAGCGTTGTTAATTTATTATTTTCAATTGCCAGCGATTTTAAGTTTAGCAAATCGCCTATTACCTCTGGTATTGCTGGAATTTTATTATCGGATAGGTCCAATTGCCGCAAATTCACTAATTTTCCTAGCATGCCAGATAGTTCTGCTAATTTATTTGAAGATAATTCCAGTACTTCTAATTGAGCTAGGCTGATGATGGCTTGCGGTAGCTCTGTTAACTCGTTATTTGACAAAATTAATACTTTTATTTGCTTAAAATTATCTAAATCGCTTGGCAAATTGCTAAGTCTATTTTTTGATAAATTCAAGTGGCTTAGTTTAATTAGTTTAGATATTTCTTTAGGAAAACAATCCAATGAATTGGCAGCTAAATTTAGTTCTTCCACGAATTCAAAGTGTTTAAACAAATCCGGCAGGGAAGGTAGGGCAAGCGATGATAAATCAAGTTTCTTCTGATTACTATTAAAGCATTCGGTTAATGTCTTCCATGCGGCAACTACCGTTTTTTTGTTATATTGTGAATTTTTTTGTAACTCATTAATCCAGCTATTAAATTTATATTCAATTATTTTTAATTCTTCAGCTTTGGAATGGATTACTTGTATTCCCTTGGCTGCTAATTTCTGCTCTAACTGTATTAAGTCACTAAATTGGTTATTGCTAAGATTGATTTGCTTTAGATTAGTAAATTTATCTATAATGTCCAAAGGAAATGAGCTTAGCTGTAAATTGGCTAAGTCAAGATAAGTAGTGTTATCGCGTAATGAATTAAGAATCAGGTTTTTAGCATTTTCTCTGACAAATCTTTCCTTAATCAGAAATTCTTTCTCCCACGCTTCTAGGATTGCCCTATAATAACTTAGATAGTCTCGCTGCGCCAGGATAATATCTGCTCCCAGGTTTTTGGTAGCAAGGTAGAGACTCGAAAAGTCTGTTATTGGGTTATTGGATAGTATTAAAGTTTTTAGATTGACTAGCGTACTAATATCGTTTGGTAAATAAGCTATTCCTGTATCGCTTAGATTGAATTCCCGTAAATGAATAAAGTAGCGTAAAAACCCATTGGGCAACATATTTATTTTATACCCGCTTAAATCAAGGGTGGTTTTTTGTTGCTGGTAACAGTGAATAATAATTTCCGTGGCTTTAATCCGATGCTCGATAGTATCGCCGGAAATAATTAACCGACTTAAACTACTACCGCCAAATTTCCATGAATTTAGTATATTGTTGATTTTTACCGTTATAATGTTTGGCCCGGCTTTAATGGTTGCCCTTCTTGCCGGAGCTAGCTGTGGGTTTGCCGGGGGCGAGGGATAAACAAATTGATCCTTTATTTGATAGATTGACTTTAAGTCGCGGACCTGCTTTTCAATAAACTTAACCCGATCCGAAGCAAATTGTAACTTTATGTTAAAAGGCCGCCCTAAGGCATCAAATCTGCCATCTCGATAAATTAGGAAATCAATTACCTGCTTGTCTGAGAGTTTACCAAGGCCAAACTTCAACGCACTCATAAAATCTGACTTTTGCTTTTCGGTTAGGTTGTCCCATTTGATTATCCCATTCCCAGTGCGGTATTGGATGTCCCGCAAGTCAGTAACTAAACAATTCCCATTATAAAGTCCTCTCTCTTGAATTACCTTTTTTACTAATGTTTGGTTATAATCGCCCAAATTTTGGTAAAAATCATTTATGAACTTTTGGTAATTGTCCTTATGATCATTTTTGATACTTTTTTCAAGATACTTTAGGGTATTTAAATACATTCCACAAGTTTTTTTATCATTAAAGCCAAAGCCTGGATCTATTTTTACTACTCTAGCCATATTCTGGCCGTTAAAAGATTCTATTACAAAGCCAACATTAGTAAATCCGCCACCAGCTACATCAATATCGTTAATTATCCTGGCTACAGCCAATACTTCCATTAAGCCTACTAAGGGATAAGTCAATCCATTATAAATTATCTCTTCGGGTGGTCTTTGTAGCTTGAGTACATAATCTCTAAATTCTACAATTTCATTTGAACCGGGTAATTTCGCTTTGGCATCACCCAGATTAATATAGCCCTCTACCTCTCTAGACAGGATATAGACAAGCTCTTTAACCTGGTTATTAGCCGGTCGGTTATAATTTATATTAGACATTAACTTACTAACTATTATTTTATCCTGGGTATAGCTATTTAATATTGGCATGATTACCAGTTTAGTTTTGGGAACATAATACTTATTTCTGCTTAGTAAATCATAGGTATCTGAAGAAATCTTTTCCATTATCGGTAAAAAATTATGAAGATGGCGGGCCAAAGACATCTCAGGCAAGGACTCTGAAGGGCAAAGTGAATAATCATTAGTTCCATACTCTATAAAGCCCATTTTGGCAACCCATATCGATGAAGGCTTAGTATTGTCTTGATTTATATTTACTCTGGTTTTTATAACCCTTAACCCAGGAAAAGAGCCGCCAATCTTGGGTTTATATTCCTTAAAAGAACTAAAATATTTGATTGGGTCTGGTTGATGTTTTCCTGAACAAACGCGCAGAAACTTCTCGTCTACTTGAAGTAACGAACAGTAATTATTTATCATTATTTTTATCCTTATTCTAATCTGCCTGGTTTTTGGATTAGGACCTTTGCTGCTTAATGGTTATTTATACAAATAAAGTTATGTCAGTCAATCTAATACTAGGCGGTATAATGATATAGTTATTTCCAAAAAGGAAAATTTTCTTTAGATTAGGTAAGTTGCTGTAGTCTTGTGGGATTTCTTTAATTTGATTATGCGAGATGTCTAGTACGACCAGCTTACTTAACCTTTCGATTCCTTCTGGCAGCTCTTTAAATTTATTGTTGCCAAGGTATAGCGCTTTTAAAAAAGGATAATGCATCAGTAAATTTTTTGGCAACGTTTTGAGGTCTAAAGACATTAAATTCAGTTCTTCCTTTTTATTATTAAAGCACTCAAGCAAAATATTTTTGGCAATGCCAAGCTTGGCTTTCATAGAAAGTAATTTACTGCTTTCTAACGGAATTAGTGATTCAGCTGTAAATGAGATTAGTGTCTGACTGATCCAATTATCGATGATTGTCTCGATTAGTCGTGCTTCATCCGAATTATCAAAAATTAGGGTGATATTAGGGTTGTTATAAAATATTACCAGCTGCGATAATGATTTGAAATTATTATTTCGTATATCAATTTTTTTTAGTGAGTTTATTTCCCTTAATTTAATTTGGGGTAGTGAGCTAAGGTTAAGATTAGTTAAGTCTAGTTCAGGCGTTTTATTGATTAGGCAGCTGATTATTTTAGCTGCTGCCTGTTTTCTAGCTACATATTCATTTTCCCAATAGACTTCATTAATCCATGGCTCCAAGATTGCGGTATAAAAGATTGGGTAATCCTTATCGTTTAGCAGTATGTTGGGAGTTAGTTCTTTTAGCTGGCTATATAATAGTTGAAAGTTGTTAATTTGATTTTGCCTTAAGTCAATCATCTCGAGCTGGCTAAGTTGGCCGATATCGTTAGGCAAGCGGTTTGTCATGGTATTCTGAAGATTGATTCTTTGCAGATGGCCAAAATAGGGCATTATTCCCTCTGGGATATAACCGATATCTAAATTGCTTAAGTTTAAGTAAGGAAGCTTAAGGTAATAGCATTCTAAAATAGCGTGCTTTGCCTTAACCCGACTCTCAATCTGGATATTGCTTATGAATAGCCTGGCTAGTGGGTTACTACCGGTAATCCAGGTATTTAAGATTTCTTCAAGGGCTTGGTTCTTTTCTTCTAGTCTTGGGCTAACTGGTGTTTGCTCATTGAGTGCGCCGGCAACTAAGTTGTGTAAAGTTAAAAAAGTTGGTCTGGCTTTAAGATTATAAATTTTATTTAGGTTATTAAACTGTAAATTTATAAAATTGTTTAGATATTGGGAAAACTGCTCATAGTGTTTTAAACGATAGACAAGTGGAGCAAACCTTTGTTCTCGGTCTAATAAAAACTTAATTAAATTTTTGTCTTTTAACTTGTCAAGCGCATGGTTAAGGGATGCAAGAAATTCATCTTTTTGCCTGGGCAAAAGGTTGTCCCATTTGATAACGGCTTTATGCGAGGTACTCGCATATTGAATGTCTTTTAGATTAGATAATAATTCATGATCATCAAAGTTGCGCGCTTCATTAAACCTATATCCGCTGCTATCAAGAGACTCTCCGGCACATTGCGGCGGCTTCCCGCTATTAAATTCATAGCTTTGGTACAGTTTATCTTTAAAATAGTCGAGAATAGTTATATATAAGCTGGCATGGTTAGCATTAAATCCAAATCCTGGATCAATTTTAACCACTCTAGCGACCATTTCCTGATTGTCTAGATACTCTATTATGTACCCGATATTATTGAAAGTACCTCCAGCTACATCGATGTCATTAATGATTCTTGCTACGGCCAAAACTTCCATTAAGCCTAATAATGGTATTTTGGTACCATTATGCATAATGTATTTTGGAGGGGCTTTTATTTCTTTTACATATTCCCAAAAACTTACCACGGTTTTATGGTCTGGTAATATAGCTTGGGCTTCACCCAGGTTAGCATAGCCTGCTAGCTGTTTGGATAAAAAATAGGTCAATTGTTGTATTTGCCTGCTATCTGGGGTGGTATTTATTTTGTGTACAACTTCCTCAGCTTTTGTACCCTTGGTAAAGTTATTTATTATCGGTAGTAACGCAAGCTTAGTCTTGGGTACAATATATTTGTCATTACTAAGTAGGTCATAGCAGTCAGAGGAAATTTTTTCAATTATGCTAAGATAGTCACAATTTAACAGATACAATTCTTCATTAGCTAACTTAATATTTTCTAAAAAAGGAAGGTTATTTATGGAATTAACCGAGTAGCCCATTTTAGCAATCCATAATGAGTCCGGCTTTAGCTTGCTAATATTGGGGTTAAGCCTCTTTTTTCTGCTGATATAGCCGGGGAAAGAACCAGTATCTTTCTTTGAATATGGCTCAAATGCCTTAAAATATTTATGTGGGTCCTGCTCGTATTTGCCGGTACATACTCTTGATAAGTCATGCTTACTTTGTGGTTTATAATTAGCATTGCTAATAGTCATTTACGGTTTCCTTTAATTTTAGGTTATATACGGCTCAACAAGCTTTAATCTATTATACTTTAGGTTAAGCAATACAAATTTTTGCCCTTTCCTTAATAGATTTAGGAGTTATTGGACTAATGTTGGCTGAAATAAATAATTCATCTAACTTAGTAAGCTGACCAAAAGACTCGGGTAGCGTTGTGAAATTATTTCTCCAAATATATAGCTTTTCTAAATTAGTAAGTTGACCAAAAGACTCCTGGAGGGTTGTAAGTTTATTTCCTGAAATATTTAGCACTTCTAACTTAGTAAGCTGCCCAAAAGACTCAGGAAGCGTCGTAAGTTTATTTTTTGAAATATCTAACCCTACTAAATTAGTAAGTTGACCAAAAGACTTAGGTAGCGTTGTAAGGTTATTCCGAGAAATATATAGATATTTTAAATTAGTAAGTTGACCAAAAGATTCAGGTAACGTTGTAAGATTAATGTTTGAAATTTTTAGCACTTTTAAATTAGTAAGCAGACTAAAATACTCAGGAAATGTTGTAAGTTTATTCCAAGAAATATCTAGTATTTTTAAATTAGTAAGCTGCCCAAAAGACTCAGGAAATGTTGTAAGTTTATTCCAAGAAATATCTAGTGTTTTTAAATTAGTAAGCTGCCCAAAAGACTCAGGAAGCGTTGTAAGATTCTTCCATGAAATATCTAACTCTACTAAATTAGTAAGCTGACCAAAAAATTCAGGTAGCGTCGTAAGTTTATTTTTTGAAATATCTAACCCTACTAAATTAATAAGCTGGCCAAAAGACTCAGGAAGCGTCGTAAGATTATTCTCTGAAATATTTAGATATTTTAAATTAGTAAGTTGACCAAATGACTCCGGGAGAGTTGTAAGTTTATTTCCTAAAATATCTAAATTTTCTAAATTAGTAAGCTTACCAAAGGACTCAGGTAATGCTGTTAAATTATAAGATTTAAGAGATATATGTTTTATGTTTTTACATTCCTTAACAAGATCGATAGGAAATGAGTGAAGATACAGCTTGCTAAGATCTAACTCTTCTTTTTTTTCCAATAAACATTTTAAAATTCTTCCGGCAG
>CAYLRR010000004.1:0-190183 GCA_964386295.1 uncultured Neisseria sp. | reverse complement strand
ACGGGGCTAACAGCGGACTTACACCGCCTAGATGTGCGCCATGTCTGGCGCACATCAAATAAAAAACTTCACTTAATAAGTGAAGCTTTTTATCCATCAATTTTTAAAAAGGTTAATTAAATGCCTTTTACGGATTTTTCCTTAACCACTCAACAAGGTCGCTATCAAATTTGCTAGTTAGCTGATTGACTCCAACCACCATAGCCTGTGGACCAACTGCAGAGGTATTTTGTTCATTAAAGATTTTGCTTGCAACAACTTTATTGCTATCCAGATCCATTAATTGGACAAAAATAATTAATTGGTTAGTTGCACTATCTTGAGAATTCACATTCTGCCGTAACGCAATCAATTGGGTAATCAAACGATAGTTTGCATCAGCTAGGACATTGTTACGTACGATATTCTTATATAAGCATGACGTAACAAGTTTCTTTTCGATCGTTTGTGATAACATGTCAGTTGGAATAGCCGCCCATTGACTATAACTATAAGTATTTAACTGATATTCTTTCTCAGCATAGAACATTTTAGTAGTATCATATGGAGCATTGGCACGCATTGGGGAAACATATAAAATATCTTGCTTAGTTTTGACAGGACAATTCTCAGGCATGCCTATACTACTATCAGTAATTTCGTACGATACAATCTCGCGCTGGCTTACCGGACCAAATACCGAACCACAGCCAGTTAAGCTAAGGATTAATGCACCTAAGGTTAATTTCAAATACTTTCTTACCATTATTATTCTCCTGGACCTGGTTTAGCTGGTGCTTTTCCACGTACCAACACGGATGGGTTTTGATTAATTGTTCTCATCAATTCATCTACTTGAGCAGAAGTTCGGCTCATGTTAGTAACAGTTTGATTTAAATTAGGCAAAAATACCGTATTTATATTCCTAAGGGTATTATTTTGAACAGTGTCTAAAACCTTACCTAATGAATCACTATTTTTTTGTAGCGCCCTTGAAAGCGAACCTAGCTGAATAATTGCATCGTTGAGGTTTTTGGTATTTTCATTAACGTTAGTCAATACTTGTGAAACTAGCGCAACTGTATGGCCAATCTGGTCAGACTGTTTGGCTAATGCACCACTAAGTTTATCCAAATTAGCGACGATATTGCTAACATGGCCGATATTCCTGTCATTTAGTAGTGACTTCATTTGCACCGAAATATCTTCAACATTTCCAGTTACTATTTGCGCCTGCTCAGCCAGGCTGTATAATAGTGAAGGCTTGGCCTGTATTACTGGGTAAGGAAAACTATTATGTGGAGCAAGTATAGTATATTTTACCCCCTTAGCCAAACCCAGGTTAATAAATGACATCCCTGTTACGCCCTGCGGTTTCATTGTTGCATAAGTTGAAGAAGGAATTGGAGTACCTTGCAAAACATTAATATCAACATAGATACTACCTGGGTCTTTAGGATCTAGAGTAATTTCTCGTACTTTACCGACTTCTACCCCATTAAATTTTACAACGGAATTAGTCGTTATACCGTCTACAGGTTCATGGAAGGTAATCCGGTAGGTATCATAAGCTTTGCGATTTACCGCAGAAAACCATAGCCAGATAGCAATTATGACAGTAAACCCAAGTAAAACAAAGGTTCCTACCATCAGGTATTGTTTATTATTTCTCATTTATGACCTGCCTTGTTGTGAATAATACGCTTTGGTAATTTTACCGCGTGTGCCATTAAAATATTCATATAAATCCGCTATACCCGGATGATTTGCGGCGTTTTGTACACTATCGTGTAATAATACGCGCTTTTGACCCAAATAAACTATTTCATCACTCGTATGCCAGATTGAGTCTAGATCATGAGTGATCATGATTACAGTTAGTTTTAGCTGCTCCTGCAAGCTTATAATTAACTCATCAAAGCCAGCTGCACTGTTTGGATCTAATCCCGCAGTTGGTTCATCCAGGAATACTACTTTTGGATCAAGCGCCAATGTCCGTGCTAAGGCAACCCTTTTTAGCATACCCGGACTAATTTCTTTTGGATACTTATTATAAGCAACTTCTTTAAGTCCAGTTAACTTCAATTTTAGAAAAGCCAGTTCCCGAACTGTCTGATACGGAAAATCAGTATATTCAAGCATTGGAAACATTACATTTTCAAGCACCGTTTGTGATGAAAATAAGGCTCCTTGCTGAAACATCATTCCCATCTGGCTCAAGATCCGCTTGGTATAAGGATTTTCCAAATCATAACTGGAAATCTTTTCCTGCATTAGGTAAATTTCACCTTCAGTAATTGGTTGCAGCATCAATATTTCACGGATTAAGGTTGTCTTGCCGCTACCGCTTGCACCAATGATAGTAACAATTCGGTTTGGCATGATGGTAAGATCAAGATTCTTATGCACCCACTCCCCGTCGAAATTGGTGCCTAATCCTTTTACCTCGATAATTGGCTTGTTATCAGCACTCCGCATATTACATTCCTAAGCTTTTAAACAATATTGCAAATAATGCGTCAACAAAAATAATTAAACAAATTGAAATTACCACACTTCGAGTAGTCTGGACACCGATGCTATCAGCATTTCCCTTAACCCTAAAGCCACAGAAACAGCCGACCATTCCAATTATCCAAGCAAAAGCAAAAGTTTTGATAATACCTATTGCATAATTATTAATCGATACATAGGTTTGCATCCGATGTAAAAACAAGCTAAAGCTAACCCCTAGTGAAGAAGTTGAGACTAACATCCCACCAAAGATACTGGCAACATCTGCTATCATGGTTAAAATAGGAAGTGAAATAAGTAAGCCGATTATGCGTGGAACCACCAGCCGCCGCATTGGCGAAATACCCATAGTCTGAATAGCATCTATTTCTTCTTGTACTTTCATTGTACCAATTGAAGCTGTAATTGCTGAACCGGTACGACCTGCCACAATAACGGCTGTCAATAACGGGGTCACTTCACGAAGTAAAGCAATTCCCAGAAAGTTGACAATATAAACATTTGCTCCATAAGTTACAAACTGAGGTGACATTTGATAAGTCAAATTAACCCCAATTAAGAAGCACAGCATCGAACTAATACCAATACCTTTAATCCCAGCACTAGTGACTGTATCAACAATTCCTTGGATATACAACGAATGCCCGCGTTTAAATACTGTTAACATTGACATGCATAAGTGGCCAAAGAAAGTAATTAACTGCAGCATCGTGTCCCATAGATGTAGGGTTCCCTGACCAATCCGTTCAACTAAACCAGTGTTAACTTTATTATTTAATGGATTGTTTTTATTAAGCTCAAAGCCTTTAGTCATCTCAAATAAAGAGCGATCAGCTTCTTCTAATTCAATTGATGCGATTTGATTATTGGCTTCTTGCAGCGTAGCGATTATCTTATGTAAGAAAAATGCACCACTAGTATCCATATATGGGATACCCTGTCCATCAATCACTAATTTTTGTCCATTAATCCCCGCAATTTGAGTTCTGAGGGTTTGCTGATCAACACAATACCAACTCCATTCACCGCTTAATTTAAGCAAGGCAGCAGATTTGTGATATTCTATCTTAGCCTGGTTTGGTGTAGATTTTTTACCCTCAATTGCATTTTTATACATTTCATTGAACTTTCGTTTTATACCATTTTAGTTATTGTACATTATCTAAATGTTCTTCTAAAGAAGTGGGAGTAGACAAAACTTTTTTATTACGATAACCAATGCGTAATATCCAGCAAATATAACTAATTACTGCATAAATTACAAAAAAACTATACATTACTTCTTCAGGATAATAAAAGAGCAGTACCAAAACAGCTAAAAATGCCAATAAAGCTCTAAAAGGGGCTGTCTGATGAAAATGAAATTCCTTAAAGCTGTAAAATTTAACATTACTAACCATTGATAAACCAGCGATTAGTGTAATAATTAAACCAGTGAAAACCATCCCAGGCGAATTAGTATGGTATTCGGCGCAGAGATATACATAGCCAACAACTAATGCTGCAGCAGAAGGAGAAGGCATACCTTGAAAATACTTTTTGTCAACTGTGCCAATCATCACGTTAAAGCGGGCTAGCCTTAGCCCAGCGCAAGCACAGTATACAAAAGCTACAAGCCAGCCAATTCGCCCCAAATGGTGTAAACCCCAGTTAAAAACGATCATCGCCGGCGCAGCACCGAAAGCTACCATATCTGCCAGACTGTCGAGCTCTGCCCCAAATGGTGAGGAGGTATGAGTTAACCTCGCTACCCTACCATCCAGGCTATCTAGAATCATTGAAAATAAAATAGCTAAACCAGCATGGTAAAAGTCCCCGCCAATAGACTGGACCATAGCATAAAAACCACAAAACATTGAGCTTAAGGTAATCATGCTAGGGAGCAAATAAATTGGCGAACCTTTAGCCCGCTGAATATTCGCAGAAGGCATCTTCTAATCTATCCTTGCAAGAATTGTCTCAGTTGCTTTAACTTTTTGGCCAATGCTAACAAGCGGTGTAGCATTTAGCGGCAAATAAACATCTACTCTCGAACCAAAACGGATAAACCCATAACGCTCACCACGTTTTAACCACTCACCTGGTTTGGTATAACAGATAATCCTGCGGGCAACCAATCCGGCTATTTGCACGAAAGTAATTTTTTGGCCAGTTGCAGTACGGACAATTACTGCATTACGCTCATTCTCAGCGGAAGCCTTGTCAAAATCAGCATTAATGAATTTACCTGGAATATATTTAACTTCTAAAACCTCACCATCAACTGGTGAACGATTAGAATGAACATTAAAAACATTCATGAATACGCTTATTTTTAAAGCTTCTGCTTGTTGATAATCGTCATATGCTTTTTCTACGCAAATAACTTTACCATCAGCGGGTGATAAGATAACCCCAGCATCCTGTGGGATAGTCCGCGGAGGATCACGGAAAAATTGAACTACAAAAGCGGCAATTAAAATGAACGGCAAAGCCGCCCAGAAATTTGCCATCCAAAGAATCAATAAAGCCAAACCAACGCTAATAGCAATAAATGGCCAACCCTCTTTGGCGAATAACGGATGAGGATAATGCTTCAAATTAAGCTCCCAAGAAAAAATTATGAAATTAAACCGGTTTCGATCTTTTCGATAAAAAAGATGATTAGCAAAAACTTTCGTTTCCGGCACTAATCTTGAATATTTTTTATTATATCATCTATATCATGGTTTTTGCCAGAATTATCGCTTGCCGGAGCACTTGCAGTGCTGTTATTTGCTTCACTTGCTACAGGTTCGCTGGCATTTTCATCATTTATCTCACCTTCAGTCGCTGAAGCATTTTGTTTACCGATTACGCTGCCACCATAATAAAATTCATTGTCCCCTTTCCAGGTTCCGCCGGATTCGACTACAATACCATTTGGCATTGGCAATTGACGTTCAGGAATATTCGCTAATGCTACGCGCATAAAGTCAATCCAAATTGGTAAAGCCAGGCTGGCACCATACTGACGCCCCAATGTTTTGGGCTGATCATAGCCTACCCAGGTAATTGCCACCAAATCAGGCGAATAACCATCAAACCAGACATCCTTCGAATCGTTGGTTGTACCGGTTTTGCCAGCTATATCATTGCGATGCAATTCACGATAAGCACGTGCACCAGTACCATATTTGGCGACATCTTTCAAAATACTATTCATAATAAATGCATTTCTTGGATCAATAACCGGCTGAGACTTTGTTATATCAACAGGTTGAGTCTGTGCTAGCACTTGACCATTTGCATCGGTAATCTTCTGGATGAAATAAGGCTGGATCAAATAACCACCATTGGCAAATACCGAGTAAGCTTCTGCCATTTGTATCGGCGTAACTTCATTTGCACCTAGCGCCATGGTTAAATATGGCTGAAATTGCGACTCGGCAAAACCAAATTTGCTCACATAGCTAATTGCATATTGCGGACTAATTGCATTTAAAATTTTAACTGTCACCAAATTTCTTGACAAGGTCAAAGCTTGGCGCAGTGATATCGGACCTAAGAATTTCCCGTCATCATTTTTTGGGCACCACTGTCCGCCATCATTACCGCCGGCAAAGCAGACTTGGCTGTCATCAATCACGGTTTCAGTAGTATAGCCACGCTCAAGTGCCGCTGAATAGATAAATGGTTTAAAGCTCGAACCAGGTTGGCGGCTTGCTTGCATAACATGGTTAAAATTATTGTTAGTATAATCAAACCCACCCATCAAGGCCTTAATTTCTCCTGTCACAGGGCTAATTGCTACTAAAGCGCCCTGAACTTGAGGAATTTGGCTAATTTGCCATTGATTATTTACCAAATGGACCCGAATTACTGAACCAGGCAGGATTTGCTTTTGTGGATCCCCTGCACCAATAAACTTACTGACAAAAGATAGTTGATTACCACTAAAGTGTAAATGCTGGCCATTACGTAAAATCGCCTCAATTCCGTTATTATCTACAGCAAGAACAATTGCTGCCAATAAATCACCATAGTCACTAATACCATCAAATTGGGAAATAGCTGTCTGATCGATCGTACTATCTTCAGGAGTAGTTAAATCAACTCTTTGCTCTGGACCTTGGTATCCGCGCGACATATCATAGTTTAAGATCCCTTTACGTAAAGCGATGTAGGCAGCTTGTTGCATTTTACTATCTATGGTAGTATAAACCTTAAACCCTTTAGTGTAAACTGCATCACCATATGTCGGATATAGGTATTGCCGTACCATCTCAGCTATATAGCCGCCGGAGTCGGTAGCATCTTTTACCGAACCTTTAATAACAATAATTTTTTGGGCTACTGCCTCATCATACTGGGCTTGAGTAATATAGCCGTGTTTTAACATCCGGCCTAGCACATATAATTCGCGTTCGCGCGAACGCTTAGGATTTACTACCGGATTATAGGCTGAAGGTGCTTTTGGCAGCCCTGCTAACACTGCATATTCAGCAATAGTTAATTTATCAAGGGGTTTCCCAAAATAGGTTAAAGCTGCTTCGGCAAAACCATAAGCTCGCTGCCCTAAATAAATCTGATTAATGTAGAGCGATAATATTTGATCTTTGGTTAATGATTTTTCAATTTTGTATGATAGTAATATTTCGTTAAATTTACGAGTAAAAGTTTTTTGGGTCGTCAAAAAGAAATTACGCGCTACTTGCATGGTAATGGTGCTTGCTCCAGATTGGATATGCCCTGAAACCAAATTACTTAATGCAGCGCGAATAATACCCAGAAAATCTATACCACCATGCTCATAGAAGCGTTCATCCTCGGCAGATAAAATAGCATCTACCAAAAGTTTAGGTGTTTGATCAAAATTAACATAAATCCGATGCTCTTGTCCAAACTGCCCGAGTAGGACTCCATCTGCAGAATACACCTGTAGCGGTAGCTTTGGCTGGTAGTTCCTCAAGTCATCCATACTTGGTAGCTTTGGATAAGTCACAGCAATCATAACTGCAACAACGCCTGCGCCTGTTACACCGGCACTTAATATTAACCAAAATAGTCGTAAAAGCCACGATTTTTTTTTCTTTTGCACATCCATATCTCGTAATCCGTTTAAATTATACTATGCTCAATATTCATTATCAATTTCCCCAGACCTTAATTTTCCCGAAATGAAGGGCTGGCATACTCAATCAACTAGATAACCTAAATTACTAATTAATGTTACGCACAATAATAAAATTTAAAGCAGACTATCTGATTTATTAAAAAGTTAATTGATTTATAACTCAAATCTTCCGCATCTAAGATTTTGTAATTACTCGTTTGCTATTTGTTGATAAACTCGCTTCACTCAAACAAATCAACAAATAAAGCTGCCATCGTAACAAAATCTAATAGGCTCCATAGTTCGTATAAATCAATTAACCATTTTTATAAATCTTATTATTTTGCCCAAAAATTGAAAGTACGCAACATCACTTACTAAATAAAATACCCGTAAATAATACGGGTTATTATACTATAAATTGCCGAGTAAAGCTTTAGATCATTCCCATTCAATAGTTGCCGGTGGTTTGCCAGAAATATCGTAAACTACGCGATTAATCCCTTTAACCTCATTGATTATCCGGTTAGCTACCCTGGTAATAAACTCAAAAGGTAAATTTGCGACATTGGCAGTCATAAAGTCAGTAGTTTCTACTGCCCGTAGCGACACCACATAATCATAAGTACGGCCATCACCCATCACGCCTACCGATTTAACCGGCATAAAGACTACAAACGCTTGGGCAACTTTATGATATAGGTCACTTTTATATAGTTCATCAATAAAAATATTATCGGCCTGTTGTAGCAATTCAACATATTCGGGCTTAATTTCACCCAATATCCGCACGCCTAAACCAGGCCCAGGGAATGGATGGCGATAGATTAATTTAGGATGGATCCCCAATGACACTCCAAGGCTTCTAACCTCATCTTTAAATAATTCACGCAATGGTTCCAATAGTTGTAAATTTAGCGTATCAGGCAGCCCGCCTACATTATGATGGGATTTAATATTATGCGCTTTATTGGTTTTGCTGCCAGCTGACTCAATAACATCTGGATAAATGGTGCCTTGAGCCAACCATTTAGCATTTGGTAACTTAGCTGCTTCGCGTTGAAATACGTCAACAAATAACTTACCAATAATTTTGCGTTTTTGTTCTGGATCCGCTACCCCGGATAGTGCTGCATAAAATTCTTCTTTAGCATCAATCTTGATTATATTAAGCCCCAAGTTCTCATGATAATTCTGCATAACCTGTTGGGCTTCATTATAACGAAGGAGGCCAGTATCAACAAAAATACAAATAAGCCTATCTCCTATTGCTTTATGAATTAGTACACCGGCAACGGTACTATCAACTCCACCAGAAAGACCAAGAATAACCATATCGTTACCAACTTGATTTTTAATCTTAGCAATGGCTTCTTCCGCATAGTTTGGCATAGTCCAAGCTTGCTCGCATTTGCATACATTTAAGACAAAATGCTCAAGCATCTTACTCCCCTGCTTAGTATGGGTAACTTCAGGGTGGAATTGTACTGCATAAATATTCCGTGAGATATCTGCCATTGCCGCAACAGGGCACGAATCGGTTTGAGCAATAACCTCAAAGCCTTGTGGCAGCTTGGTAACTTTGTCACCATGACTCATCCATACCTGTAAATAGTCACCGCGATCATTTGTCCCGTCGCTAAGGCCACTAAAAATTTCACTTTTACAATCATAAATTTCTGCGTAGCCAAATTCACGCTTGCCAGAGCTAACTACTTCACCGCCTAGTTCCTTGGCTATTGTTTGCATGCCATAGCAAATACCAAAAATTGGCACATTTAATTTAAACACAATGGCTGGTGCACTAGGCGTATCATCCTGATAAACTGAATTAGGACCGCCTGAGAGGATTATCCCTTTAGGGGCAAAGTTTTTAATAAATTCTTCGCTAACATCATACGGATGAATTTCACAATAAACATTAAATTCACGTACGCGGCGCGCAATTAATTGAGTAACTTGGGAACCAAAGTCCAGTATCAAGATTTTATCGTGGTGTATATTCATCCTATTTATATCCTTACTCTCTACTATTTATTATATATACATAATTAATACATAATTATTGGTGGGCAAAAACCAGGGTCCCTTCATCTTCACCAAGAACCACTCGCTTAAGGCTGCCGGCCTTAAATATGCTACAAACGTTTACATTCATATTATTTTCACGGCATAAAGCAAAAGCTGCCATATCCATAACGCCAAGGTTTTGACTTATCGCCTGATCAAATGATAGCTGGCTATATTTAACTGCATCAGCGTGTTTCTTAGGATCCTTATTATATACCCCATCAACTTTAGTAGCTTTAATAACCAGATCACAATTCATTTCAATTGCCCTTAATGCAGCGCCACTGTCTGTAGTAAAAAAAGGGCTACCAACGCCGCCAACAAAGATTACTACATCTCCGTTTAGTAATTGTCTTAAGGCCTTATCCCGGTTATAGGCTTCAACGATATTACCGATTGCAAAAGCAGAATATAATTGTGTCGATATACCACGTGAATTAAGGGCATCACGAATTAAAATGCCGTTCATCGCGGTAGCTAGCATACCCATAAAGTCGGCATTTGCCCGCTCTATCCCTAATTTATCGCTACCCGTTAGCCCACGAAAAAAGTTTCCGCCACCAATTACAAGTCCAACCTTGCCGCCTAAAGCCAATACTTCCTTAATCTGTGCAATAATAAATTCAACAGTCTCCGGATCAACAGAATCCTTAGTTTCTCCCATCAGAGCTTCACCGGAGAGCTTTAATAAAATTCGTTGGTACTTTAACATTGTGGCTTCCTTTAGACAAATTTGGGGGCTATTATACCATAGAATAGATTACCCAACTTGGCTGCAAAAGTTCAATTACGCTGGGAAATTATCAGCAGCGCTACCTAAAAATGGCTAAACGGGTTTAGATAATGGCAAAGGCATATAATTATTGATTTGAAAATTAAGCCTATGAAGTTAGTAAAAGCAGATATACCAAAAATTAATATCAGCAGATTGTTGAAAATTGGCTGAGTTGGCTGGCTACACTTCATCGTTGGATTAAGCTATTAGAAGAGTCAGGCGATGTCAAATGGAAGCTGAAAGAGTCTTTAATTAATACGTTAGAGAAAATATCTTAACTTATATGACTATTGCTATAGTAGCCGAGTCATTGCCAGCTGTTGCAAAAACGTTGGTTTTTCAAATTTTTCATAATTTGAGCATAGGTTAGTGCTGCCGAGTTATTTTATCTGCAATTATCATTACCAGCAAAATTAAGCCGTTCAGGTGCTTTTTACTCCTTAGAAGTTCCCATTTGTCGATTATTAATAGTTTCTTTAGTATTTTACCAATTCTTTTAGTATTATGTATCAGCGTAGTAATCAATTCAAAATCCATTTCAAATTAATCTAAGAGGTTTTATTCTCGGTAACCCGTACTAAGCTGCATAAAATAGTCTTTCTCAGAAGTTGAAGGCAATTTACTTTTATTTTCTGATAGAAACGCAATTAGTTTGCGAAAGATAGTTAAGAATATTGCAGAGGGTGAATATAGATCAAGATAATTATAATTATCTTGATCAGCTTAAACTATATACAACTAAGGTATCAATAATTTCTAGAAGTGAGCCAATCTAGCACATGGGCTTTTACTGGCTTCATCCAGGCTACATTTATATAAATTGCCACCATCCCCACCCAAGTAGAGGTAATTCTGGTATACCATTGAAGAAATGATTATCTCGTTACCAAAATTGTAGCTTATCAGCTTGCATGAATCGGTTTTTGCGGTATCACATTTTTTTACTCCGCTTGACAATGGTGCATAAGCGTAATTACCCGCTATAGCCACAGTATTTAAATAGGCATTGCTACCCAGATCCACAACTGTCGTACACGAATTTGCGTTGTCCGGATCACATTTTTGTACTTTACCGTCTGAAAGGGCAGCATAAAGGTATTTATTGCCATTATAATTATAATAGACTAATGTACTCGCTGCTATATTATCATATAATGGATTATAAAAATAATCAAGGGTAGCACAGTAATTTTTCCTAAATGAATCACATAAGTTTAATGTATTTTTGGCTGGTGAATAACTAGTAATACTAGTATATAAAGACTTATCGCCCATAGTCATTGAATATAAATAGTTGGAACCAGGCGAAGCTTCTACTAGAGACTCACACGAATTAGTTTTTAACGGATCACATTTTTTTATTTGCCCTAGCGGGAGCGCAGCATAAATATAGTAATCAGAAACTAGTGATACTATGCTGCTCCCTACAGAGGCAAAAGTAGTACAACTGTCAGCTTTATCTCGGCTACATTGCATTATTTTCCCGAAATTAAGCCCTGCATAAACATAACCATTTGCCAGGATTATGGATTTTATCCCATTGCTTAATGAGTCAATTCGCTGGCATGGCGAACTATTATCCGTGGTACACTTTATTAACTCTCCGTTACTAAGCCCCAAATACAGATAATTATTATATGCCTGCATAGTATTTACTGAGGTACTTGCAGAGGCCTTAATCGAATAAAGAAGACCAAAAATAATAAATAGCATAGCCAGAAATTTCTTGCTATATGCTACATTAATAAATCGATTTGAAGTTTTATATTTAAGTATATTTGTTGTAATTGATATTAATAACATGATTATTCCCTTAAATGGCAGTTATAGCCATAATTATATGTATATCAACTAATTCTGAGAACCTGCATTTTTTGAATATATCACGCGCCATATAAGATAAGATGCTGTGGCGCTGAATCTGCTCAAGATTCAGCACGTTATGCTTTAATTAAAGGTTATACCCTCGCTAAAAAAAAGTTATATCTGAATTCAGGATCTTTAAGCAGCTTATCCACAGCTACATTGAACTGCTCATAACATTTATTAAAATTAACGGGATCAGTTTCCTCATTTAAATATTCAAAATACTTTTTGCCATCCTGATATATTGATTCCAATACTTTTTTTTGATATGGGCTGCCATTATAATACATTGGGTATATTCTAAATTTTAGTTGACTCAATATTGTTTTATCACGAGCTTTGTTAGTTATAGGTGTTTTACCGTTTACTGTTTGCTGTTTTTTAATATCATATTTTATGAAATCTTCCTTAATACTATGATTTAAAACTACAAATTGTTTTGCCGCTTGCTTAAATGATGTTGTTTTGATGGCTTGAGTATTGAGATAGAAAGGTTCTTGCACTTTTTTTTCTAACTCATAGATGTCCGCTCTTCGATAAATATATACTGGAGCTTTAGCTAGATAATTTTTTATTTTCTCAGAAGTCGATAGGCTTCTATTATACAATGACTTATTTTCTTCAAAGGCAATGATCAATTGATTAGTACAAGATGAATCTAACAAATATTTATAAGGAATATTGCTGATAATACCGCCATCATTTAAATAGACCGACTCCATCTTAATGCCTAATTTTTCCTTACTAGGAGGCGAAAAAAACTCAGTAGCATTTATTGGTTCAAAGAATATAGGTAATGCAGCTGATGACACTGCGGCCAAAGATATTGGCATATCTGGGCAATCCTTATGAGATAATTCAATCTCTTTTGGAGGGCTGCTATGTACCAGATGTGCATTTATAAATAAGTTTTTGAACCCTAATAGAGGAAATTTTTGTACTAACTGATTTAAATCATTGAACGTTATATCATTCTTAACTACTGAACTGCTGCTATAAGCAGCAATTAATTTATACTGTTCTTCGCTTAAAGAGCTAGTATTAATAGTTTGATATTCAGCTAAGCGTTTAGCAATAATAGCCCGTAGTTGGTCTTTGATTAGTTGTCTTAACTTTGTTTGGTCTAGTTTAAGATTTTTAGTGCCTATAAACTCAGTCAATTCATAAGGTTTTATTCCCGCTGCAACCATTGCTGCAGTGATTGCCCCTGCTGAAGCACCAGATACTGATTTTACATGCTTTAGCCGGTATTCACCTAAGGCCTCCAATACGCCGGAATAAGCAATTCCTTTTGCCCCTCCTCCAGAAAAACAAATTGCATCATATAGATATTTTGTTTGATTCTCTTTATATTCATTTATTAATCTATCAGCCTCTGGCGCGTTTTGAACATCAAGCTCTCCTGCCCCAAATTGCCTATGCTTGAATATCTTATACTCAGCTAATATTCTATGCCGAGTCTGCTCATTTAGAACAGAGATAGTCTGCCTTGTAGTGGTATCTATATTCGTTGCTTTATTGTGGCTAGTAATTGTTATTTCTAGATTATTATTAGAGTTTACATGAAGATCAGCTAGAGATACTTTTATGTTTGAATTTTCAAAATTCACACAACTAAATGTGCACTGATAAGCAATATGGATCTCTTCATCAGTGCGATCTTCGGTAATTTGATTTAGCTTACTTATGCCTGCTAGTGCAGTATTAACCTGTTTCTTCTCTAATACTTCTAAGAATTGTTTTTCTACCGCAGAATGTTTCTGTTCATTTTTATAGTTGCGCAAGTAGCCAAGCAAGCCTTCACCTTTGGCAGCAGTAAATGCTTCCGCATAAGATAGCTTTCCGCTTAGATGATTATTTATAGCGCTATCAATGCGCTTCGAACGATTAGCTGTAATTATAATCGACATTAGTTACCTTCTTTTATTAGCTTGTCTGACTACTACTTTCAACCATAAGCAACAGAACCTTTAGCCTTAGGCTTATGCACGAATAATCTTTTCTGCAGAGTCCGTAATTTTTTTAGCTGGGTTCAAAATACAACCTCCCAGTTTACTATCTCCGAGAGTGGCTGAATATGAATTAAGGTTGAGCCTTGCGCATTTTTCAGTGTTTTTAACACCTCCCATATGGTATCCCTGAGGAGTAACAAACTCTTCCCCATGTTCCACGAGGCCATCAGCGTGAGTTGAATAATGGCCATGGGCAAATACCAGAGTTTTATGACTATTTTTTTGATAACTCAAGGCTGAATCACCAGAGCTAATAGCATTTACAGTATCTTGTATTTCTGAATGCCTAGGGAAGGTCTGCCCATCTATATCTGAGTCAAAATAGCCACCACCATTCGCAAACTGCTTATCAAGCTCTTTCCATATTTCTTCACGGTTATTGAATGTATTAAGGTCAATTCTTAAAGATTGAGAATTGCGATCTAACGAGCCATTGATAATTAATAATTCACCTTCAATTGTAGGCGGTATATGACTAATGAAAAATTCAAGCAGCTTGTCGCGGTTGTCTATACAATAATGACGCATAGTTGTGTTAACAATTTGATTCCTAGCTCTAATTACCTCTTGATTTTCGTCCATAATGATACGTTGCTTATTCTCATGGTTGCCCCTGATTAGGGTGATCATCCCATTTTGTACATAGGGAGTTGTATTAACTATTTTCTCAGCATTCATTTTACTTAGAAAACTGGTTTTAAGCTCTGTAAGCCTAAGTTTCAGCTCTGAGTTGCTTCTGTCACCCATCCACGCATCTACCAGATCATCAAAGAAGTCGCCCAAATTAACTATTGGTCGTAAATTAGCACGATTTTCTGCCGCAACAAATCGTAGTCCGTCAATAACTGTTTTTAGATTTTTGTAATATTTCTCAGCATTATTTACTAAATATGTGTCACTTTCGTCCATTTCTTGGTTTCTCTTAGGCCATCCCACACATGACAATACTGCCTCATAGCTTAAACACTCAGAAAGCGCTTGTTGAACTTCATTGCTGGGCGCTTGCAGATAGCCGTTTTGTAGTAGTATAAAAATAATATCGGCTGTCTTGCCATTATTGTCACAAATAAAGTGCGTTCCTATACTAGTTACCTTAGAGCGTATATCATTAGTAATCCTAACAGCTTCTGGCGTAAGAAAACTTTTATCACTCACACTTGCCTTTACCCCCCCAACAATTGGCTGGTTTAATAATGAATTTAAATTATCACCAGCTTTTTGAATATTCGGCAATTGGAGAAGCGACGCAAGAGCTGCTGTAATAACATTCCTTGAAATTTCGCTGAACTTCTGTCGGGCAACCATATTTTTTTGATAACTGATTCTAGACTTTAGCATTTGAGTACAGGCTTCTGAAGAATCTATTTCTGTACCTGTAACCCCTGTTGATTTTGTTATCTGAGTTATTATATCTTTTACAGTACCAGACACCGTATAATGGCCCAAGAAATATTCTTTAAAACCGGCAGCTCTGGGGCTAACGATCCGTGCAACATTTAAAATATGACAACAAGTTTATCTATATCTACATTCTCCTGATTACCAGTGCCTTGTCCCAGAATCGAATTAAGTTGCGCCGTAACATATTCTTCTGTTATACACCCAGGACTAGCCTGTCTGGTTCCAATACTTACCTCCTTCAATAGGTTAATGAATTTAGCTTTTTGATCTGTTTCAGTTAGCTTGTTAGCTACATCAAGGACAAACTGTTTGCTCTTTGCTTTGTCTGGTATTTTATTGTTAACAAATTTTCCTTGAGATAGTATAGGTATATTGGTTCTGGTCAAAGCTTGATTCATATTTAGGATACTTTCGAATAATATTGTTTTTAAGTTATATTTATTTAATCATCGAATTATAAGAAATCCCCAGCCAGAACTAAATCTGCATTTTTGGCAGGCACGCCGTCACGAGTTTTGCATAATGGTAAGTGAAGCAGTAATAATTATTATCTGCCCATTTTAGGAAATATTCTGTAACGGCTTGGAGCTAAAATAGAATTTTAAGTTTATATCACTAGCAGGATTATTTATGCATCCATTAAGTTACAGTAAATTAATACCAAAAAATCTAGCAACATCCAAGATAATCGATGAACGGAACGATAAAGAATATGGAGAATTATATAAAATTAGCCCCTCTAGTTCATCGGCAATAACTAGCTTGCAAATACTAGGCTTAGAAGTTAATCGCGCCTCTTTTTGCAATGTGGTTATAAACCGCTTAAATCTGGTCCACGAAGCTACTATTATTATAGAGCTTTCAACACAACAACCTTCGGAACAGCAATTTGAGAATAAGCTATTAAGTTTAAGGAAAATATTCGGAGATGATTTTGAGATTAAAATTATCGAAGCACTGCGGATGCTTTCTTTAACTCATCTGGCAAACTCAGTAAAATTTAATGGAGGCATCCAAAATTCTATAAGCAAAAATCCGGATATATATAATATTATTATCCTTAATCTATTGAAACAGGAATTACTTTTTTTAGATAAATTAACTAAAGATAAAAACCCTGTGGCACAAGCAATCGCCCATTTTCAAAATCAAATAAATAGTAAAAATTATTGGTTCAGCTTAGAAGAAATTCATATTTTCCTGAAATCTCACTCTTATTATAAATATGAGAAGGATAGCAATTATCATGTTTTTGCTAATGGTTCCGAACAGGCACTAGTAATATATGAAGACGATATTTCCTATCTGGGGAAAAAGATTTTCCATCCAATTGTCAAAACACATCAGAAAAATTCAATTTCGCCAATTATCCGATTTGAGCAACAAATTAAATTAAAGAAGATCGATCAATCTCAAACAAGCTGGCTTCTCGAAGTCAAGTACACAAAAAAACGGTTTTTATGTTTTTCTGGCGGAGGTGCAAAGCTGCTCTCTTACGCACCATTAATCAAATACCTATTTAAAGCCAATATGCTTGATGCAGTAGAAAAGGTAGCAGGTACTTCTGCTGGTAGCATTATCAGCTTCATGGTTGCAATTCATTTTGACCCACTCAAGTTATATTCGGGTATTATAGAGATAATTGATTTTTCAAAGATAAAAGATAGTGATATCTTAAAATACACTATAAAGAAGCTTACAATTAATCATATTCGCGAGATAAGTTTATTACTGAGAAATTATTTGAAAGAAAGGATTGATCGGGCAGCAAGCCACAAGCAATTAATTGATGACTTTTGCTCAATTACTTCTTACTGTGCCGACATTCAAGAAGTTAGTATTGATTCATTTTATATTCCTTTTAAGATCTTAACTATATTTAATCGTTATTTCCCCTCTAAATATAAAGAACTTTACATTATTGCTACCGAAGTAACTAGCGGTAAAGAAACTATTTTCTCAAATTACCACACCCCTGAAACTTGCATCATTTCTGCTGTGATAGCCTCGAGTGCCTTAACTCTACCTTTCATAGATAAGTTAGCGGGAATCAAATTTTCAGCTCAGGAGATAGCTATAGATGATAAGGTATTAGCATTTAAAGACGGTGGTTTTACCAATAATACACCTTTTCAATATTTTGGCGATGAGTTTAATGAGAGAAACTCCATGGTTTTTCTATTGGATGATACAGAAAAAATTAAAACAAAGCTACAGAGTAATTATGTTATCTACGGTAATAGCCAGTTCAATCGGGTTGCACAAAATTTCTTCGCAAAGTTTGACTCGTACACTCTATACAATTATAATATGTATCAATTAATGAAATACCATAATTGTGTAATTAATTTAGGAGTCAAGGGCTTTAAAACACTTGACTTTGATAAAATTCAAAAAAACATAGTTTTAATCGAGCAAAATGTTAATGATCGTTTAATAAATCACCTTCAAAACGAGAGCTTTAAATATATAGGTAAAGATATATATGAGGTATTAGTTAGACTAAATAATAATGAATTACAATTTTTGATAAATAATAATAACGATGAGTTTATTTGTTTATGCTGTGCAGAGATTATTTCTTTCCGCACCAGTTTAACTAAGTTAAGAGCATTTTGCCTTTCTAATAGTCTCTCTGATGATCATAACCATATCATCGAAATCCTACATAGTATTGAAATAGTATTAAAAATGAGGCAAAACTTTGGAAAGCTAGTTCTGGTTGATTTTTTTCAGAGAAATTTTTCATTAATTCAGGGCTTTTTCAACCGCAAAGAAAACCAATTTTTTATTAATAATGGAGACTTTACTTACCTTAAAAATGTATTAGAGTTGGCGGCACTTAAGGAACAAATTGCCAATACTATAAAACAAGAGTATTTCCCAAAATTTCTAAAACTCGTTTCACCAAGCTCAGAACTATTTAAAACATTTACTGAACTAATAATACGGCTAGAAGAAGTCGAAAACTATAATGATTTTCAAATTATAAATAATCAAATTCAAAGAATCCTTACCTAATTTGAAATAAGCAGAACATCTAAAATTGGCTTTGCTACAAATTAAAAATAATTTGCCAAATTTGCGAGTCCACCTGTGAAGCAGAACTTGAAATAAGACAATGAATTAACAAATCGCAAAAAAATTGCTTGGACTGCCACATAGATGAGACTTGCAAATACTGTAATTATGATTCGAATTATGGTAAATTTATTCCAAACGATTATTATTGATGAGTATTAGTTAAAAGGGAGCATTAAAGTTAGTCACCAGATAGCCACCGCAAATTTATAATTTAACCGCAACATCTTGATTTTATTATATGATTTTGGTGCCGGAAGTGGGACTTGAACCCTAATAACTCAGTGGCTCCCAATTTTAAAAAACACGGTAACCTCTTGATATATTTAATTTTTATAAAGATATAACATTAGATGACAACTTAAATATATACATAAATCTACATATTATTTACTATGATTTGGTCACCAATTTGGTCACCAGAATTTAGTTTAAAAGAAAGCTTATCTTCTTATTGTAACATATTGTACTGGCTTAAAGGTTTAATCCTTTAGGCCAAACAGTCAACTACCACATTCCAACTAAAAGCTTACATATTCACCCTTTAATCAATCTTACAAGGATGAATAATCATGTCTCAAAATTCACAAAACACAGCAAAGCAACCAAAAAGGTATTTTTGGCTCAAACTTCATCAAGATTTTTTTAACCGTGATGAAATCAGGATAATCGAGTCGCAGCCAAATGGTAAAGACTACATCATTTTCTATTTAAAGCTGATGCTTAAATCGATAAATGATAATGGTAAATTATTGTTTAAGGACACTATCCCCTACACCCCCGAAATGCTCTCCTCAATTACGCAAACCAGCATTGATACGGTCAGGGTTGCCATTGACGCATTTGCTAAGTTGGGCCTGATTACCCTGCTTGACGATGGCGCTTTGTTCATGCAGGAAGTTCAAAAGCTGGTAGGCTCGGAAACTGCTGACGCAGAACGGATGCGCCTAAAACGGGCAGCTGAAAAAGCACAGGCAAAATTGCCAGTGAAGAACAATGTACGAACAGCCGGCGAACATTGTTCGAAAAATGTTACGCTAGAGAATAAGAGTAGAGAGATAAAGAGTAAAGATAATACCCCCTATAGTCCCCCTACTCCAGAAACCGTAACTGAAAAAGCCGACTGGGGGGTTAGTGCAATTTGCGCTAAACATGGCTACCAATTTTCAGCAACTGAAACCACTGTAATTACACAGTGGTTTAATTATAAATTTCATAAGTTTAGCAAACTTATCCTTGCAATTGAAATTGAGCAAACGCTTGCCGGATTAGCCAAACACAAACTTGAAGGCTATGACATCGCCAGCATGATAAACCGCTCGATTGCCAACGGCTATACCGGAATCATGTCACCGATCAAAGAATTCTTTGTCGGAAATAAAGCTGGCAAAGTAATTAAACCTGACTCAAAATATGCTGCCCCTGAGTACATTATTCCCGAAACCGCAGAGCAAAAAAAGCAACTCCAAGCTTACATAAGTTCCTGCTACCAGCGCAAACTTAATCCCAAGACCGGGAATAAGTTATCTGCAGATGAAAGCAAAATCATAGCTGCCCATTACCATGCATCCAAACACAGCTCGCCGTATGTCGGCTGGGAAGATTACATCTACCAGCACGAGGTTTTAAAAGGCATTTGCCTACTTGACCAACCACTGTCGCTAAACTAAATTTAACCAAATTCTATAAACAAAATTTAATAATAACTATAAGGAGTATTCTCATGAATAAACAAAAATATACATTAGCAAATCCACCTAGTTTTGATGAACCAGGATTTGTTATTGAACAGCATTTCTTACGCCATATCAAGACTGGCGAAATACCGGATTTAGAAAAGTATTTACAAAAGTTTAACCATTTTGATTGGGCCGGGCTATTAATGAATAACCCACGCAAAATATTCATTAAATACCTGACTGATGAAATGATCCAGCAAATAGACTGGCGGTTTATCATGAATTATTTGGCGGCAAATTAGTCAAGTTCAGCGATTGATTTTGCCGGGAATTAACGTCTTGAGGGAACTAGGTTCTGGTTCCCTGTTTTCTCTCACACCTACCTACCTCAAGGTAGTTGGGTGTATTGCATAACCAGCTGTTATGCAATGATAAACATTTTTTGGCTAGTGTTACCGAGTAACACGCCAAAAGGAATATACAAGATAAAACAGCAGCTTAGCAAGTTCTAGTTTTGTGTAACGCAGTAACACATTATTTTTGATTGATTTTACGAGGTTTAGCCATGGAAAGATTAGAAAGAACAAAGCACGTCACTTTACGCCTGGAGATGGGGTTACTTGAGCAAATACCCAAAAGCCAGAGTAAGACTGCATTTATAAAAAATGCGATTAAAAATGAGCTGGTCTGCTCGCATAATTCAACCAAAGAATTTAACCAGTTTATGAAAAAAATCGAGAAGTTTGACTGTCAGGACATCATGGCAAAGGTAGTAAATCTCGAGCTAACTTTGCAGATCCTTTTTGAGGAGATTAAAAAGCATGGTGAGGTTTTAAAGTTGGTTTTACGCCGTTCAACCATGGCATCGAGCTTTGCCGGCTTTGCGCTGGATGAATTGAAACGGTCAAACCTGTTTCGCCTGGAAGAGTATAAGGAAATACTGTCCCAAGTCGAAAAGGAAGCGGAGCAAATAGGGATTTAATTTGAAGGATTTTAATATGAACAAAAGAGAATTATTGTTGAAACAGGCAAACGAGTTAATCAAAAAAGCCAAGGAACTGGAGTTGCTGGAACAGCAAAAGGTCGGCAAGCTGGTAATCGATTTACAGGCTAAAGGCGAACTCAAAGATGAGAAATTATTGTTAATGCTGAATGGTATTCTTGGTACTGGCAAAGGAGGCGAATCATGAGTAAAATCGTTGCCAAATTTGCCAATTTCCAGTTGCAGGCACGGATGTTTTTTGAATTATTTATCAGGTTGCTGGTGGTTTTATTCTTGTTTCAGCTAGCAGTGATTATTCTGTATAACTACTGGTTTAATCATAGTGTATGGTTACAAAGTTACCATCTACTTTTTAGTGGGCTTTGGCTATTTTTTGACTTGGTATTGTCGTTTGAACTTGATAGTGCTAGTAGTATATTAGATAAAACATTTAGCCTATTCTGGGATTTAGAGAAATCTATTATCCTTGGCAGCTGTTGGCTATGGCTATTGTTTCCGGTAGCACTAATTTATGTTTGGTTTTGGACCGGTAAATCTGATGAAGAGGTCGAATATATCCGTGGCGCCAGAGCTATCTTACCCTCTGAGCTAAACCGGGCAACCCATAAAATTAGCAGTTTGGATCTTTTGTGGCCGTTACGGTTAAAGAACAGTATTCCCTTTGGCCAAGTGAAATTGCCGGTTAGTGAAGAAAACAAGCAAACATTTATTGTTGGTAAACCAGGTTCGGGTAAGACTAATGCATTTAACCAGATTATTGAGAAAGTACGTGCGCGCAAGCAGAAATGTATCATTCATGATTATAAAGGTGATTATGTTGAAAAGTTTTATAACCCGGACGATGGTATCCTGTTTAATCCTTTGGATACACGTAGTCTGGGCTGGTGCCTATTTAATGACTGTAAGTCGGTAATGGATATTGAAGGCTTTGCCGGTGCTTTAATCCCTGAAGCAGTACCGGGTACTGATCCATTCTGGAATAATGCCGCGCGTGATGTAATGGTTGGTATTTTACGTTATTGTTATGCCAATGGCAAAACAACCAACCGCGATATCTGGGAAACTTCAATTTTACCCAATGATCATTTATATAACCTGTTACGGAGGACTATTGGCGGCGAACGCGGAGCCAAACATATTGAGGATACCTCAAGTAAAACTGCTGCTTCTATCATGTCTAATTTAATGCAGTATGTAAAAGTATTTGAATATATGGCGCCAATGCAAGGCAATTTCTCGATAACCAGCTGGGTAGAAGATAAAAATAGTAGTGGCATGATCTTTATTACCAATTATGCCAAACTCCAGCATACCTTAAACCCGATAATCTCCCTGTTTATCCAGACTGTGGGTAATGTACTGTTATCCCAAACTGATGATTTAAATAATCGCCTATTCTTCTTTCTTGATGAATTTGGCCAGCTGCAGAATATGGCAACCATTCAAAATTTGATGACTGCCTCCAGATCGAAAGACGGTGCGGTATTTATTGGCGTTCAGGATATTGGCCAGATAGATAAGATATACAAGAAAGAAACCCGGACTTCTATTTTAAATTCAGCCTCAAACCGGATAATCTTTAACTGCAAAGATCATGATACCGCCAAATTCTTTAGTTGTGATATTGGTGAAATTGAATATTGGGAAGCAATGGAGAGCCAATCGTTGGCGATGAATAGCCAGGATCGGATTAGTACCAGCAAGCAGCGGCGCAAGGAATTCCTGGTGAGTCCTGAGGATATCCAGGCATTAGCTAACCTTGAGGCTATTGTCAGTATTGGCCATCAGAGTATTGCTTTGAGTAAATTCAAATATAAACCCTATGCCAAGTTATCAGCGGCATTTATTCAACGCCTGGAATTGGACTTGGAGCATATAGTTGATATTACCCCATTTAGTATACAAAATTGTGAAAGCAAGGAATTAACTAGTCGGTTTATTGCTGAGCAGGAATTTGATGGAAGGATCTATTAATGTTAAGTTTAACCCGGGTAAATAGCAAACAGGCCAGCAGTTATTATACGGCAGATGATTACTATTTGCAGGATAGCGGGCATTGGCATGGCAAGCTGGCGCAAACTTTAGGTTTTAATGGCACAATCAAAGAAGCGGATTTCCAAAGTCTGATTGCCGGTAAAGACCCAAATGATAGGTTCATTATCCAAAGCGGCGGCAAAGATCATATTCATACCGCCGGGGTTGATTTAACTTTTAGCGCCCCAAAGTCAGTAAGTATTGCCGGCTTGGTACTTGATGATAAGCGGGTATTAGCTGCGCATGACCAGGCGGTTAATACTGCTTTAGACTATATTGAGAAAAACTATACCAATGTCCGACTTAAGAAAAAGCAGCAGGTTAAAAGTGAATTTAGCGGCAATATGCTGGCCGCCAAATTCCGCCATATAAGCAGCCGTGAGCTGGATCCGCAACTACATACCCATTGCCTGGTAATGAATTTCAGCCAAAGGAAAAATAAAGCAATGCGGGCAATGGATTATCAGGAAATTTATCAATATAAAATGCTCCTGGGCCAGCTTTACCGTTCAGAATTAGCACTCAACTTAAAAGAACTTGGCTACCAAATTGATGCGGATAGTAAAGGCTTGTTTGAAATTAAAAACATCCCGGATCAGTTAATCCAGGAATTCTCTAAGCGCAGCGAACAGGTTAACCAGCGCTTTCAAGAATTAAAAAAGCAATATCCTGAAATTAGCGATGCGGAATTAAAAGCAAAAGCAACACTTGAAACCAGAAAGGTCAAGGATGAGCCAAGTAAAGATGAACTCAGGAAAGCTTGGGATAGCAGGTTGTTAGCTTTGGACATGAATAAACAAGAGTTAGTTGCAGCAATTAATAATACAACAAAAGAAAGAGAACAAGAACTAACTAAATCGGAAAAGCAGCAATTCCTGAGCCAGGCAATTACTATTGCCACTGAGCATGAAGCGGTAATCAACAAAGAAGACATCCTGAGAATTGCCGGCAAACTAAGCCTGGGTAAACTCCGGATTAATGAGCTGGAAACGGAACTCGGCAAACTAAAAGATTTAATTGAATTGGAACCAAAGAGATACACTACCCCGGCAATTGCGGCAATGGAACGCGGAATAGTCGAAAAAGTACAGAATGGTAAAAATACTTTAAATCCAATACTGGATAAAGACTCAATCCACAAAGAAATCATCCGTTATGAACTGGAACATGGCTTTAAACTGACTAACGGGCAGAAAGAAGCTGTAATCCATATCCTAAACTCAACAGATAGGATTATTGCCATCCAGGGCGATGCCGGCACCGGTAAAACTACCATGCTGGATGCGGTTAGGACAATAGCCGAAAAAGAACAAAAACCAATAATTGGTTTATCTTTTACCGGCAAGGCTGCCAGTGAAATTGAGGAGGCTAGTCAAATCCAGTCAAGGACTCTGGCAAGCCTGATCAACAGTGAGGAACATTTAACTAATACATTGGTGGTAGTCGATGAAGCATCAATGCTGTCAATCAAGGATATGACAGCCTTACTAAACAAATGTGATGAAAGTACCAAACTAATACTCATCGGTGACACTAAACAATTACAGACTATCGGCCAAGGCAAAATCTTTACAAGCCTCCAGGAAAAACAGGTAATCAGTACGGTTCGGATGAAGGAAGTCCAGCGGCAAACCGATCCGGAATATAAGGAAATTGTAAATATACTAAATGAAAAGAAACTAGCCGAAGCCTTTAATCAATTAAATAATAGCGGCAGAATTCATGAAATTAAAGACCACAATAAACGACTAGCCACAATTACTCAACAATACCTAAAAAACCCACATGAGACTATCATTGTTACCGCCGCCAATAAGGATCGGGAAAAATTAAACCAATTGATAAGGAATCAGTTACAGATAATTAACCTCATTAGCGAAACAGAGCAGGTATATATCACCCGCGAAAATAAGGCCCTGTATGGTGAAGAAAAATACTATGGCCAAAGCTATACACCAGGTGACCTTATCGTTGCCAATAAAGCCGGAATAATTGGCAAATCCGGGGCTGAAGCTAAAATCATAGCTGTCAATAAACAAAAACATGAGCTTATGGTCAAAACCAAAACCGGCCAATCAATAAAGATAGACTTAAAAACGCATGGCGATAGTCTTCAGGTCTACACACAATCAGCGAAACCTTTTGCTGAAGGCGACAAAATACTCTTCCTGAAAAATGACCGCAGCCTTAAAATCAAGAACGGCCAAACCGGCATAATTCAAAATATCAAGCCTGATAAAAGCATGCACATCAAGCTGGACAATGGCAAGGAATTAACCATAAACCCAAGCAGTCAATACAATTACATCGCTCATGGCTATGCCCTGACTGATTATAAAAGCCAGGGCCAAACAGCAAAACATGTGATTTACCATGCGGATACGGAGAAGAGAGTTGATTTTAATCAGGCTTATGTGGGGATTACACGAGGTAAGAAGAGCATTACCATAATAACAAATAATAAATCTGTGTTGAAAGAAAAATCAGAAATTGAGAGGGCTAAGACTACAAGTCTTATATACAATCTTGAAAAGAGATTTATTATAAATAGTAGAACTTATTGTAGTTCTAAAGAAAAGATTCGTTAGAATATTTTTTCTACTTAATTTGGACAGTATTGGACAATTCTATTTCTAAATCAATATTACTGGAATAACATTCGGCACTATAATAACAATAATTGGACAATATTCGGCGTAAATTTTATTTGAAGCAGAAATACTTAATTTAGTTAAAAAGAATTTTACATATAGTCATTAGTAATTTTAGATTATAGTTCAAGTTGGCTTCAAAAATCGAGAACATGCCGATGCCAGAGCTTAGTTTATATCACATAAAACATCTCTTGTTATACTCGAACTTACCACAAACCCATAAATTATTAAAATTTTTTATGTATTATTTACTTATATAACAAAATAAACATGATATAATCTTTCTGTGAGGTAAAAAATGAAACTGAAAGAATTAGTAGATATTAAAGTTGGTTTACCATTAGAGCGGAAAAAAGCAAAAGCATTAAACCAAAAAGGAATAAATTATAGAACATTAACGTTGAAATCCTTTTCAGATATTAATAAATTTGATGATTTATTAAATGAAGACTTTATAGCAGAGTCTGAAATTGGTTCACAATATCTAACCAAAGAAAATAATGTAATTGTTAGATTACGCGCACCGAACAATGCCATCTTTATAAATAGCAGGAATGCTGGATTAATAGTACCATCATTGATGGCCATCATAACCAACATATATCCAAATATTTTAAATAGTATTTATCTAACACACTTTTTGAATTCGCAACATGCACAAAATCAATATATTAAAAACACTCAAGGTACATCAATTCAGATGATAAAAATTGCAGATTTATACGAACTGGAAATTAGTTTACCTCCCCTGGCAGAACAAACTAAGATAATTAACTATTTAGATACTGCGAATAAAGAAGTCAACACCCTGCAACAGCTAATAATCGAGAAGCATAAATTAAAAACTGAAGTTTTTGAAGCATTTATTAAAAAGAACGGAGATATTTCAATATGAAAACAACTCAAGAAATCATAAATAATGTAGTATGGAAGGCCTGCGACACATTTCGCGGGACAATGGATAGCTCTCAATACAAAGATTATATTTTAAGTATGCTATTTGTCAAATACCTTTCAGATTTTTACAAAGAAAAGTGCGAGCAAATCAGCGCTAAATATGATGGTGATGTAGAGCGTATCAACCGTGCACTAGAGCGTGAAAAATTTATTCTCGATGATTCATGTACTTTTGAGTATCTATTAAAAAATAAAGAGGCTGACAATCTCGGAGAGATTATCAACAAAGCCTTAGCTAGAATCGAAGAAGATAACATTGAAAAACTAGATGGTATATTTAGAAATGTCGACTTTAATAGCCGCCAGATATTAGGTGATACCAAAGAACGAAATAGAATATTAAAAAACTTACTTGAAGATTTTAGCGATAGTAGATTAGATTTACGCCCATCACAACTGGATAATGTAGATATTATTGGTAACAGCTACGAGTACCTGATTGCCCATTTTGCTAGTGATGCAGGTAAAAAAGGTGGCGAGTTCTTTACTCCAAGCGAAGTATCTACACTACTGGCAAAATTGGTAGCAGCTAAAGAAGGCGAACGAATTTATGATCCGACTTGTGGGTCTGGTTCATTACTGATTAAAGCAGCCAAAGAAGTAGGTAATAGTAATTTTGCTATTTATGGACAAGAACGTAACGGGCAAACTCATTCGCTATGCCGGATGAATATGTATCTACATGAGATAAATGATGCCAAAATTGCGTGGGGTGATACGATTGGCAATCCATTACATCTTGAAAATGATCATTTAATGAAATTTGATGTAATCGTGGCAAATCCTCCTTTTAGTCTGGATAAATGGGGCGCAGATACGGCGGAAAACGATACATTTAAACGTTTTAGCAATTATGCAATACCACCAAAAAGTAAAGGTGATTATGCTTTTGTTATCCATATGATCCAAAGCTTAAATGAAAATGGGCGTATGGGCGTAGTCTTGCCTCATGGTGTCTTATTCCGTGGCTCTAGTGAAGGTAAAATTCGCCAAAAGCTGATTGATGAAAATTTACTTGATGCAGTTATTGGCTTGCCATCCAATTTATTCTTTGGTACTGGAATCCCGGCATGTATTCTTGTCTTCAAAAAAAACCGCCCGCATAAGGATATAATATTTATCGATGCCAGCCGTGAATTTGAAAAAAATAAGAATCAAAATAATCTAACGGATGAACACATCAATAAAATACTGGAAACTTACCATAAACGTCAGGAAGTTGAAAAGTATGCACACATTGCAACACTTGATGAAATTAAAGAAAATGAATATAACTTGAATATTCCTCGCTATGTAGATACCTTTGAAGAAGAAGCGCCTATTGATTTGGAAGCAACTAAAACTAATATTGCTAGATTAGAAACTGAGCTTGCCGAAATAAAAATCAAGATGAATGGGTATCTCAAAGAATTGGGGTTGTAATATGAGTGAAATCATTCTGTATAAAACACCAAATAAAGATATAAAAGTAGAAATTTTACTGGAAAATGAGACTATTTGGCTTTCGCAGCAAAAAATTGCGGAGTTATTTGATACCACAAAGCAGAATATTAGTTTGCATGTGAAAAACATCTTCGAAAGTGGCGAACTAGATGAAAATTCAGTTGTAAAGGATTTCTTGACAACTGCCACGGATGGCAAGAAATATAAAACAAAACACTATAATCTTGATGCTATCATTTCTATAGGCTACCGAGTTAATAGTGCCAGTGCTACCCATTTTAGAATTTGGGCTACCAAGATACTTAAAGAGTATATCATCAAAGGTTTTGCGATGGATGATGAAAGGCTTAAAAACCCAAATCAACCATTTGGCAAGGATTATTTTGATGAGCAACTAGAACGAATAAGGGACATCCGCGCTAGTGAGCGAAGATTTTATCAAAAAATCACCGATATCTATGCACAGTGTAGTAGTGACTATGATGCTAATAGTGAAATAACAAAAGAGTTTTATGCGACAGTGCAAAACAAACTTCACTATGCGATTACCGGACTCACCGCTGCCGAGATTATCAACCAAAGAGCCAACAGTACAAAGCCTAATATGGGACTTACAAGCTGGAAAAACTCGCCCCATTGTGCTATTCGTAAAAGTGATGTTACTATCGCGAAAAACTATCTTAGTGCCGATGAGCTTGATATGTACAATCGTATCGTTGAAATGTATTTAAACTTTGCTGAGTTTCAAGCAAAAAACAAAAAAATCATGACTCAAAAAGATTGGATAGAAAAGCTTCATGGCTTTTTGACTATGAATGATAGAGAAATACTTCAGGATAAAGGCAAAGTCACTGCTAAGCTTGCCGAGCAATTGGCAATTGGCGAATATGAAAAATACAAGATTGAACAAGATCAGCTCTATGTATCGGATTTTGATAAACTTGTGCAAAAGGTAGGGGAAAATGACTAAGCAAATACCAAATGGTTATAAGCAAACTAAGGTAGGTATTATTCCTGAAGATTGGGATGTGGTAAAAATTGGAGATGTTTGTGACTGTATTGTTCCTGGTAGAAATAAGCCTGTAAATTTTAACGGCAATATTCCTTGGGTAACAACACCTGACATTACAACTAAATATATCTGTGATACTAAAAGTAATTTATACATCACAATTGAAGAAGCAAAAAAAATAGGTTCGAAGGTTGTTCCTAAAAACTCTGTAATAATGTCATGTGTAGGAGAGCTTGGCTTATTATCTATTGTCAAAAAAGAAATTGTTATTAATCAACAGTTACATGCTTTTATACCAAGCGCACAAGTGAATACAGAATTTTTACATTATGTATTGGGTACACAAAAAAAATATATGGATAGTGTTGCAACTAAAACTGCAGTTCCTTACATGAATAAGGATAATTGTAACTCAATACCTATTCCACTTCCTAAAGTTAAGGAACAAGAGAAAATAGCGGAAATATTATCGACATGGGATGACGCGATTACCAAACAAGAGCAGCTAATTGAGCAAAATCAAGTTTTCAAAAAAGGACTCATGCAGCAGATTTTCAGTCAAAAAATCCGCTTCAAAGACGATAAAGGCAACAACTACCCCGCTTGGAAAGAAATGCATTTAAATGCAATTATAGAGATTAACCCTAAATCTGAGAGTTTGCCAGATTATTTCTATTATATCGATTTAGAATGTGTAAATGCTGGCAGAGTCGGGAAATTAGATTATATTAGTTCAAATAATGCTCCAAGCAGGGCGCAAAGAATTTTATCTACTAATGACATACTATTTCAGATGGTACGACCATATCAGAGGAATAATCTATTATTTAACATTATATCTGAAGATAATTATGTGGCTTCAACAGGCTATGCTCAATTAAGAGCAAAAGAACGCCATTCTTATAAATTTATATTTCAGCTACTTTTAACGGATGACTTCGTTAAGAGTGTAATGCTGCGTTGTACAGGAACTAGTTATCCAGCCATAAGCTCTTCTGACTTATCAACAATTATAGTTAATGTTCCAAAACGTGAAGAGCAAACTAAAATTGCGGATTTTTTAACTAGTTTTGACGATGGAATAACTATACAAAATAATATATTAGACCAACTAAAACTCCAAAAACAATCATTAATGCAAAAGCTTCTAACCGGTCAAGTAAGAGTAAAGTATGAAAGCTAAAATTTCACTTCAAGATGGAATAGATGTAATTATTATCTCGTTTGCTACAGTGTCATTTTTATTGATTATTGCAAAACTCTATAATTTTGCTTTTGTAAAAGCTATTGATTCAACAATACTAGTCGCAATTCCTGCAAGCATGTTTGCATATTTCACATATAAAGTAAGTCAAAAGCAAACCCATCAAATAATAATTAAACAATATACGGAACACATGGAGGATTTTTTTGATACATGGGCTAGATATCAAAATAGTTTTCCTCTTCCCAAATATCTTGGAATAATGAAAAGCATTAATGAAAATATTGAAGATATCATTCCAAACTACTCTGAGCTAAAAAATAAATTATTAGCTTTGAACCTTAGGGCTGGTAAATTTGAGGCAACTGAGATAGCTATCGCAATGCAATCTTTTTGGGAAAAATTTTTAGAATCTCAGCAAGCATTATCAACGCACTGCATTTGGGATCAACAAGTAAAAGAACTGGAAAGTTATTATGAATCATTAAATTGCCTACGGTCAGATGGTAATGAGGTAGAGATTGACCCAACAATGTTCATGGACAGATTTAATGATTGTCGCAATAAACGTCATGAAGCAAGTAAAATATTAAGCGATAATGTTATGTTTTTCTTTAACGATGGTCTTACTGAAATGAATAATGCTTATGACAAAGCAATTCGTCGACTAAATTAAATCTTATAACCACTTTATAAAGTAGAAACATGAGCCAAAATTTTAATTGGAACAACATTATTAGTGTCAATAATTCACAACAAAATGGGTTTGAAGAGCTAATTTGCCAATTAGCCAGAACGGATGAACAATATAGTCATGCTATCTTTACAAAAGTTGGTAATCCAGATGCTGGGGTTGAGTGTTATTATACATTGGAGAATGGATATGAGATTGGTTATCAGGCAAAATATTTTACATCTTCATTTTCTACATCTGAATGGAATCAAATTGAAAAATCCGTAAAAACTGCAATAGAAAAACATCCAAAGTTAGTTAAATATTATATTGCAGTTCCGATAGATAGAGCAGATGCTAGAATAGGCAAAAAATCCTTTAAAGATAAATGGGATGAAAAAGTTACAGATTGGAAGAAATTTGCCACATCAAAAGGTATTACCAAAATAGAATTTGAATATTGGGGTAGCTCTGAGTTAATTGATTTACTTACAAAAGATTATAACTCTGGCTTAAAAAAATTCTTTCTTGGTGAACTTGAGCTCTCAGATAAATGGATTTCCCAAAAAAATCAAGAGGCAATAATAAATCTTGGTCCGAGATATACTCCAAAAATAAACGTTGTTTCAGATCTAGTAAAATATTTTGAGGCTATAGGGCGTACGAATAAATTTCAAGAACAAGCAGAAAGTTATTTACATGAACTGTTATTAGCATATAGAGGAGTCAAACCACAATATCGCAGCGAACCAAGCATCGAGCACCTCATTCAAAGCATCTCAATAGAATTTAATAACATAAAATTTAATGATACCTCTGATATTGAAGCTTCTCTGTTAGAACAGAGTATAAAAAACCTTATAACAAAGTTATATGGAATAACCACTTCACTTCAAAATAAAATAATAGATCTTGAAAATAAACAAAATGAAGAAAAAATAAGTTATAAAAAGAAAATAGATGAAATAAGAGAAGAGTCCAATGGTTTAAATAAACTAAAAGCTCAAGTAGCGGAATTTCAATCTTTTATACAAAGTGATGAAATGTCTCTAGCTAAGTCAGGAGTTATGATATTAAGTGGTAGTGCCGGAGTTGGTAAATCACATACTCTCGCGGATATAATTGGAAAACGTGAAAAAGATCAATTACCTTCTATTTTACTATTAGGGCAACATTTCAAAACTAATCAATCACCTTGGTCACAGATAATCAATGATCTTTTAAGAATTCAAGACTGTAATGAAGATGAGTTTTTATCTGCACTTAATGCCAAAGCTGAATTCGGTAGGAATCCGAAGCGAATACTATTAGTTATTGATGCCATAAACGAAGGAAATGGACGCTGGTTTTGGAGTGATCATTTATTTGGATTTATTAATTCGATCAAGAAATTCCGATCTTTAGGTTTGATATTAAGCATTAGGGAATCATATCACGAGTTAATGATTCCTAATGAGCTATACGAGAATAATCTAGCAATACATATAACACATGATGGGTTTGCCAATAATCAATATAATGCAACTCAAAAATTTTTTGAATATTATAAGATACAACAACCATCAATACCAATAATGCACCAAGAGTTTAATAATCCACTATTTTTAAAATTATTCTGTGAGTCATTAAACAAAAGAGGTTTAACAACAATACCATCTGGATATAATGGCATTAGCAGCATTATTACCCATTACGTAGGTGCTATTGAGTACCAACTATCAGCAACATGGGTAAATATTCGGGATTTAAAGATAATTTATAAAATTATTGAAATAGTCTCTAGGCTAACTATAGCGAATCAATTAATTACATATGAGGCTGCGTATGAAAAGGTAGAAGAACTTGCAGCCAGATTTCGTTTAGAGCCAGGATTACTTGACGCGATCATTTCTGTCGGGTTATTATCAAAGAACTATCACTATAAATTAGAAGATGAGGTAATATATTTTTCATATGAAAGGTTTGGGGATCACTTGGTTGTTAAGTATTTATTGGATAATTACTTTGATGCTAACAATCCAATATTTAGTTTTAATAATAGTCCATTCCTATCCCGTTATTTCAACATATGGAATTATGTGGGGATTATTGAGGCTTTGTCAATACAAATTCCCGAAAGAATAAGTGCTGAGTTTAGTATACTTTTACCTGAAAAATTAGCAAATGATCGTGTTATTTATGATTCATTTATAAGTAGTCTAGCTTGGCGTGATTTTAGCAGTATCAACCAAAATACTATAGACTATATTAATAGGAATCTTCACAATACATATTTCTTTGTTGAGCTAATTAAGCAGTTATACACTATAGTTTCACGAGTGGGTCACCCTTTAAATGGATATTTTGTAAATAATTTATTATTTGAGCGCTCAATGAATGAGCGTGATAGTTGGTGGAATTTTATCATTAATGAAATTACTTGTAACTATAGCAATGCTAATAATTCAATACAAAGACTTATTGATTGGAGCCTTAGCAAAGAGGATAAGAAATACGTTTCTGATGAGTCTATTTTTCTTACTGTTATTGGGCTTACATGGTTACTTGCCACAACAAATCGAAAAATTAGAGATTTAGCAACGAAGTCATTAATTACGTTATTAATTAATCGTGAAGAAATATTACTAAAATTACTTAATTTCTTTAATGAAATTAATGACCCATATATAAAAGAACGCCTCTATGCGGTAACATATGGATGTGTACTGAGAAGTAACTTTAAGAATAAAGATGGTATCATAAATATATGTTTATTTATTTACGAGAATATTTTTAATGTAGAAGAAGTATACCCTCATATTCTTTTGAGAGATTACGCAAAAGGTATAATTGATTATGCCTATTATAAACAATTACCACTTTCGACTCAAATAGATATAAATAAAACCAAACCACCATATAAAAGTAGTTTGCCAAATATAGCCTCTTATTCAGATGACTCAAAAATCAGTAAATATTTAGAAGTTGATAATTATTCTCAAAAGAGAATTATTTATTCGATGACAACTGAAAATGGTGATAGAAAAGGATATGGTTATGGAGATTTTGGCAGGTACATATTGGGTTCTGCCTTATATGATTTTGACTGTAAAAAAGATGAGCAAGCGCTGAGTAACTATGCAGCAATTAAAATTTTTGAAGAGTATGGCTACAATTATGAATTGTTAAGTACTGCTGAAGAGCAAATTGGTAAAATGAACAAATATTATCAACTAGATTGTAAAATTGAAAGAATAGGCAAAAAATATCAATGGATAGCATTCTACGATGTAATGGCTAGAGTAGCAGATAATTGTAAAATATATGAAAACCTTTACAGTCAGAATAAAACAGAAACTAAGTATATAGGAACATTTGAACCATATATAAGAGATATTGACCCTACCATATTAATCAGAAAGACTAAAACCGATGGAATTCCTTTATCTCAGCAGTGGTGGAGTATTCAGTGCGGCGCTAAGTGGGATATGAAAGGAAATGACTGGATAAAATCAAGTGAAGACCTTCCAGATTTATCAAATTTAATTCAACCTCAAGATGGTAATGGTACAGACTGGATTGTATTAGAAAGTTACCCAGAATGGCATGAAAAAGTACCCATGGGTCAAGAGAAATACCATACTAAACATAAAAGTATATGGTATCAACTGAGAAGTTATCTTATACCCCAAAAAAAGTTAAGCGAATTCAGGAAATGGGCAAAAAATCTAAATTTTTATGGTCGCTGGATGCCTGAAACACACCATAATTTTCAGATGTTTTACAGAGAGTCTTATTGGTCATCAGCACATGAATATTTTTACGGGGATGAAAATAGTTATTCATTAGATGATAGAGGTTACTTAGGAGATGTGATATTAACAACAGAACACTATTTTTGGGAAGAAGAATTTGATTTTTCTAAAGAAGAAACGTTAAATATTCTAAAACCATGTAAGCTACTATATAACGGATTAAACATGTCCTTTAGCAATCAAGATGGCGAATTAGTTGATGCAGATGGCAATTTGATTTGTTTTGATGCTAGCGTTCAAAATGATTCCTATAGTTGTCTATTGATAAAAAAAGAGAATTTATTGACATTTTTGGAAGAAAAACAGCTGACAGTGGTATGGGTCAATATTGGTGAAAAACAAGCATTTGGCGAATCTTCTTATGCTTTAATGGGAGATATAAGTCAGTATGCTTGGTTAGATAAAACTAAAATTGAGACATCAAAAATAAAGATAACTACACAATCTAATAAATCTTAGGTTAAAAAATGACACCAAACACTAATGAATCAGTAATTCAACATAATACAATTAAGCTGCTAAAATCAATGGGCTGGACGTATATCAGCCGAGAAGATAATATTACCTTACGTGATAACCGCTTGCATGAAGTAATACTAAGGGATATTTTATTATCACAGCTCCAGAAGATTAATTCTTTTGAATATAAAGGGGTTGAGTATAAGTTCTCACCTAAAAATATTTCACGAGCAGTTGAAGAGTTAAATGTACCGCTTAATGAAGGTTTAAACGTTGCTAATCAAAAAATCAGTGATAAATTGATGTTGGGGACTAGTTATGACGAAGAGCTCGCGGATGGAGAGAAAAAAAGCTTTTCTTTACGTTACATTGATTTTGATAATCTTGAAAATAATGTTTTTCATTTTACCGAAGAATACACTGTTAGCCGACAGACGACAACCGAGACTGAAAAAACGCGCCGCCCTGATATAGTGTTATTTATCAATGGTATTCCTATTGCGGTAATCGAACTCAAAAAATCGAGTATCAATGCCGAGCAAGGCATTTCGCAAATGATTCGTAATCAGGGAATTAACGAAATACCACATTTATTTAAGTATATCCAACTAACTTTAGCCGGGAATAATTTTAATCCGCAATATGCGACTACGGGAACACCTGCTAAATTTTATGCTGTCTGGGAAGAAGATAACATTGAACAATTAACTAATTTAGTCTCTAATCGTGTTATCAGCAAACTAGATCACACTATTTTTAGCTTATTTAATAAATTTAGAGTTTTAGAACTCTTGCATTCATTTATTTTATTTGATAAGCGGATAAAGAAGGTCGCCAGATATCAGCAATATTTTGCAATTAAGGAAATTTTCAATAAAATTCAGGCTTTGGCTCCTGATGGTAGTCGTGCCGGTGGTTTGATCTGGCATACGCAAGGAAGTGGTAAATCATTAACTATGGCAATGCTTACCAAGTTACTCAAAAGAGAAATTAATGGTTCACGAATTATTGTCGTAACCGATAGAAAAGATCTTGATAGTCAAATTCATACAACTTTTCAGAATAGCGAAATAAAAGCTGGTAGAGCTAGTAGCGGTCATGATCTGATAGAAAAGCTGCAATCCGGCTTAACTGTAATAACTACCCTTATTCATAAATTTGAAACTGTTCAAAATGAAAAGTTCGATATTCGCGATCCCAATATCTTCGTTTTAGTTGATGAGTCGCATCGTACCCAAGGTGGTGATTTGCATAAAGCGATGAAAAAAGTATTTCCTCTCGCCTGTTACCTGGGATTTACTGGAACGCCTTTACTAAAAAGAGAAAAAGGTTCAATTGCCAAATTTGGTGGTTTGATTCATCGCTATACAATTGACCAAGCAGTCAAAGATAAAGCTGTATTACCGCTTTTATACGAGGGGTGCTTGGTTGACCAGTGGATTAGCGATAAGGCCGGTTTAGATCGTCGTTTTGAAATGATCTCTCGTGATTTAAACTTTGAGCAAAAAGCGGATTTAAAACAAAAATGGGCCCGCTTTAGCCGCGTTGCTTCGAGTGAACGACGACTGGAAATGATTGCTTTAGATATAAATGAACATTACACAAAAAATTTGCAGGGAACAGGCTTTAAAGCAATCCTTGCCACTAGCAGCAAATATGAAGCAATCAAATACCATGAACTATTTGAAATGTATGGCAATATTAAAACAGCTTTTGTAATTTCAGCCTCAGATACTCGTGAAGGGCATGAGGAAGTGGATGAAGACAATAAACTTTACGTTGCAGAGGCTTGGGCCAAAGTATTAAGACGCTATGGTGATGAAGAATGCTTCTTAGATTCAGTAAAAGACAAATTTATTGAAGGTGATGAAATCGAGTTACTGATTGTGGTTGATAAACTATTAACAGGCTTTGATGCGCCTCGTGCTGCGGTACTATATATTGATAAAGAGCTCAAAGAGCATAATCTACTACAAGCTATTGCCCGAGTTAATCGCCTTTATGATGGTAAAGAATATGGATTTATTGTTGATTATCGTGGTTTGTTAGGCAACCTTGATAAAGCTTTGACCTCATATGGCGCGTTAGCTGGCTTTGATGAAGAAGATCTAACTGGTGCAGTTATTGATATTAAGTCTGAAATTGCTAAAGTCAAGACCTTTTATTCACACTTACAAGACTTATTTAAACCTGTACCTAATAAAAATGATCAGGAAAGTTATCAAGTATTTCTTGCCGATGAGGATTTGCGCAAAAGATTCTATGATTTACTTTCACAGTTTGCGCGAGCTTTAAAGCTAACCTTATCTAGCGACAAGAGTGATGAGATATTGACCGAACAAGAGATTGAGCAATATAAACGTGTTATGAAATTTTATAGTGAGCTTCGCCGGGTAATTAAAATCCGCTATCATGAAGAGGTTGATTTTGGTAAGTATGAAAAAGAAATGCAAAAACTGCTTGACACTTTCATTAGTGCTAATGAAGTTAATCAATTAACCAAATTAGTTAATATTTTTGAAGAGGACTTTGACAAAGAGCTGGAAAGGCTGGTGGGTGATAATGCCAAAGCTGATACCATTTTGAGTGCTACCGCAAAGGTTATTCGTGAAAGTCGGGAACAAAATCCAAGCTTTTACGATAAACTTTCACAAAAAATTGACCAAATTATTCAGGAGTACCGGGAAGGTCGGCTAAGTGAAGAAGATAAGCTCAAGCATGCTAAAGATATTCGAGCAATGCTAATCACAAAGCAGATTGATGAAGATTCGCGCTACCCTGCTGAAATAACTGAGAAAGCTTGTGCCAAAGCTCTGTACGATAATCTTCAAGAAAGCATGAGTTCATTGCAAGAGGAACAGTTTATAAAAGTAATCCTTAAAATTGATGAAATTTTTAAGGTTGTTTCAAAAAAACCAGATTGGCAGTATAATAGCGATGTTAGGAAACAGATTGATCAATCAATTGATGACATTCTCTATGAGTTAGAGAAGCAGTTTAATATACGCTTTGATAAACCAACTGAAATAATTACTCAAGCTCGCTCAATTGGAATAAGTAACTATGCAGGATAAGATACAGATTGTTTATAAACCAGTTAAAAAAATTACGCTTAAAGTAAAACCAACGCTTGAGGTTATACTAACTGTACCCGTAGATATAAAGCAGGCTGAAATAGACAACGTACTAAAAAAACGTCATGATTGGATCTTACAACAACTTAGCTATTTCAAGAAATTTAATACTTTAGAACCTAAAGAGTTGGTTAGTGGTGAAAATTTTGAATATTTAGGACGTAACTATCGCCTAAAGGTATCAGAATCAAGTAATGAATCGATTAAGTTAATCGGTGGTTTTCTACATATTAATCTAACAGATAAGGCTAATCACAATAAAAAGTTTCAGCTAATAGAGGCATGGTATAAAGATAGAGCAGCTTACCATTTTAATCAGATTATTAAAAAGTACATTAAAGTAGTAAACAAAGAAATCGCTAAAGTCTCAATCCGTAAAATGAAAACGCGTTGGGGCTCATGTAACCCTAAAAAATCCTATATTAATTTAAATCTCGACCTGATAAAAAAGCATCCTCTAGCAATTGAATATGTAATTTTTCATGAATTAGTACATTTAATCCATTACCACCATAACCAAAAATTTTATAACTACCTTTCAGTGCATATGCCTGATTGGAAAATCAGAAAATCAAAATTAGACCTACATTGTAGAAGTTGAAATTTTATACTTTCAGGGGGTGGGCAAAAATACCCATATTTTAATGTACCAAGAATAGCAAAGTTAAGATTTTCAAGCATAACAAGATTATCATCATATCCTTTACAACACATATAGAAAGTACTCCACGATACCGCATTATTGTTTAGTTTTTCGGTGGAGAAGTAATCAGGCATTGCCCGGTTTCTCTTTATTAAGCTCCTAAATGAATTTAATAAAAATACATTTTTCTTGGTCCCTATAAATTAGCTTTCAGGAACAAATGTTTTTAATAGAACGCTCTTCCGAGCATTCAATCACACTTTTAAAGCAGCAATATCAATAATTGCCATTCTAGTATATAAAGAATAATACTTCTTTTTTAAAGGCTATAATCTTTGTTTTTCGCAAAAAAATAAATAGAACCATTTATACTTGTGTAATCAATTTAAAATACTAAATTAAATTATAATTTACTACAGTTAATCTTATCTTTTAATGCAATCTTGTACAACTACAATGCTAAATTAATATCATCTTTTACGAATTTTTGCTGGTATTACTTTTAATATCGATAAAGCAAGACATGATGGTATAGTTAAATTTGCTAAATTCTCCCCTTTTAACCGATATTAATGGGTAATTTAATTAAGGGGCAAGCAGAAAACTACAAAGCTTTGCTACAATTAACTAATTCAATGATATTCATATTTTTATGCGTAGATTAATATCTAATAGTTGAACGATAATTGTAGTATCAAAATCTACTCTGCAAGGACTATGTTACATATACAGAAAATAATAGCTATCTATAAGTAATTTATAAAAAATATTTATATAAAAAACGCTCTTATAGATTTTCAATCAATATGTTAACCTTTATTAAAAAATTATTCAATAAAACAAATTGCTGACGACTTAAATAAAGACTGTAATGTTAAACGGTATAAAACTTTTATATTTACTGCTAGTAAATTCATTATTTCCATATCTATTATTTTCAACCTAAGAAGATAGGTTTTCCTGAAAATTAAACTCTTTGTTAGCGATTAGAAACGTAACGTATTTAAGCAGATTATTTATTAAAGTATATATTAATTATAGGAAATTGGTAGTGGTAGAAACCAGGCAGACAATAGCAAGATTATTTATTCAGCAAGCAGAAGGTAAGTCGAATAAAATAGCAGTTAGTGATGGTAATGATAGCCTAACTTATAAAGAAGTAAACTCTATTACTAATCAGTTGGCAAATTGGTTAGCGTTGCATGATATATCCGAGGGTAATATAATCGCTTTATTAATGAAACCAAGCATAGAAGTTGTCCTTTGGCTACTAGCAGTTAATAAAGCTGGCGGCACATACATTACGCTGGATAGTCAGCTGCCTGAAAATAGAATCAAAAATTTTCTTACAAACACAATGCCTAAATTAATAATTACAGATAGTTCCCCAAACTATAACTTTGATTTTGCATGTATAGCCTCAAATGATATATTTTCATCTTTAGGTAACTATTCTTCTGATTTTGTTGCAATAAATAATTGTGAAACACCTCTTGCAATTTTCTATACATCTGGTTCAACCGGCGCTCCCAAAGGGGTAGTAATATCACAATCTTCAGTTATCAATTTGGTAGAAAGCTTGCATGGGCTCCACGATAATCTAGAGGTTTTTGCTCAATTTAATAATTTAGCTTTTGACCCCAGCATCCTAGAAATCTGGGGAACTTTATTAACCGGCAAGACTTTAGTTATTGTTCCTTATACTGCCAAGCAGGATGCCCAAGTATTAAAGACTGTGCTTAAAAAAAATAGAGTAGATGCCATAGTTTTTCCAACCTCTTATTTTCATCAGTTAATTAGTACTTTTCCGGATACAGTTGACTCAGTAAAGCTTATACATTTTGGAGGAGAACAGGTTAACTGCCACTTAGTTAATAAGTTCTTAGTCTATAGAAAGTTGCTAAATTTACCGGTTAGGCTAGTCAATAATTACGGACCAACTGAAGCAACGGCAGTTACATGCCGGAACATCATCGAAAGCACTAGTACCTATGATGACATTTACTTATCTAGTATTGGTAGGCCAATCCAAAACGTTCAATTATATATATTAGATGAAAATATGCGAGAAGTAGCTGAAGATGAAGTTGGTGAATTATATATTAGCGGCAAAAACTTAGCGAATGGTTATTATAACGACGATGCTCAGGGTAATAGCAAATTTATTAGAAATCCCTACAATAGCCAACCGCCATTTGAGTGCTTATACAGGACTGGGGACTTAGTAAAAAAATCCCTAAATGAAAATTTCTTCTATATTGGGCGTATTGATGACCAAGTTAAGATAAATGGATTCAGGGTTCATCTTAGCGAGGTGGAAAAATACTTAATAGAGCATCCAGCTATTGATATTGCAACAGTACTTGTTAATGCTGTAAATAATCATAAATTTCTTACGGCTTATATTGTATTAGCTGAATCAAACAGCAGTATTTCAAGCGAGGAAATCAGGAATTATTTGAAGGCTTTTTTGCCTGATTATATGCTTCCAAATAGATATTGCAGGATAAATAGGATACCATTAACTGGCATCGGCAAGGTAGATAAGAAAGCTCTTTTAGAAATGCAGTGCGAACCAATGGGTAAAAGTGTTGATATGCTTACTCAAAAATATAATTCTATCATAGACAAACTGGTATCAATATGGAAGAAATTATTGCATCAAGATGTTATAGATCCTAATAAAAACCTTTTCGAATTAGGAGCTAATTCATTAAAGTTGGCAGAAGCATGCATTGCCATTAATCAAGCATTAGGCAGCAAGTTACTGATAGCGGAAATAATTGCGAATCCTACAATAAATAAATTGGCAAAGTTTGTACAAGGCATTATTGAGGGATCAGTAATTAAGGATAAGCAGTTAAAACAATTGGAAATTGCAGTAGTTGGCTTTGCTTGTCGCTTTCCTAAAGCGGAAACCTGGCAGCAGTTTTGGCAAAATCTGTGTGAAGGGATAGAATGTCTAACTGATTTTAATATAGAAGCCAAAAACAGTACACTCGACTCGAGGAAATTTATTCCGCGCAAAGGTATTATCAAAGACATTGACAAATTTGATGCAGATTTTTTTGGAATTAGCCCTGAAGATGCGAATAATATGGACCCGCAACAGAGGATTTTCTTAGAATGCGCCTGGCAAGCATTGGAGGATTCAGGGAATATTCCCAATAATAGTAATAAAGTAATTAGCATTTTTGCGGGACAGGCAGACAGCACATACTTACAAGAGAATTTGCTTAAAAACAATCGTTTTGCCGCTCAAAATGATTGGTTTCAAGCCAGGCTTTCTACAGGTATGGGAGCACTAAGCACTCAAGTATCTTATCAGCTTAACTTACAAGGTAAAAGTATAAATCTTAACACTGCTTGTTCAACCGGGTTGGTAGCGATAGGACAAGCTTGCCAAGAGCTTACTTTAGGCTATAGCGACATTGCTCTAGCGGGCTGTGTATCGATTGATGTGAGCCAGCGCAATGGCTACTATTATCAGGAAGGTGGAATAGAGTCGGCTGACGGAAAGTGTAGTCCATTTTCAAGCAATGCTTCAGGGACTATCTTTTCTGACGGCGCTGGTATAGTAGTCTTAAAGCGATTATCTGATGCTATCAAGGATGGAGATACGATTTATTCGGTAATTCGAGGTGCCGGCATTAATAATGACGGAAAAGACAAGCTTGGTTATACAGCCCCTGGCATTAATGGCCAGATCGCTTGCATTAAAGATGCTTTAACTCAAGCCCATATTTCAGCAGAAGATGTCGGATACATTGAAACGCATGGCACCGCCACTGCTTTAGGCGATGTTATTGAGTTTTCTGCGCTAAACCAGGCGCACAGATGCTATACAGCAAAGAATAATTATTGCACTCTAGGCTCAGTAAAAGCTAATATTGGCCATACCGATATTGCAGCCGGCATTGCTGGTTTTATCAAGGCTTGCTTATGCCTTTACTATAAGAAATTACCTCCCCTTATTAACTTCTCCAAAGCAAACTCAGAAATTGATATTGATAATAGTCCATTTCGCATTAATACAACGTTACAGGATTGGCAGACTAGCGAAAAGCGTTTTGCTGGCGTAAGTGCATTTGGTATTGGCGGCACAAATGCCCACATGATACTTGAAGAATATAGTCAAGCACAACCAGCAAATACAAGGTTCAATCAAAAATTATTTATTTTGTCAGCTAAGAACAAAAGCTCTCTGGAAGAAAATGTCAAAGAGTTTGTTAACTACCTTAACCTGGCTACGCCTGATCCAAATCTGCTATCTGACATTGCTTATACCCTTCAGACCGGAAGGGACACCTTTATTCATCGTAAATTCGCGATAGGTTCCAGCGTTGATGAAATAATCACTAGCCTTAACAAGAATACGTCAGTAGTTACTCCAACTAATAATAAACCTAACTTAGTTTTCATGTTTTCTGGACAGGGCTCACAATATCCCAACATGTGTTTACAATTAGCTGAACTAATACCGTCTTTCGCTTCAACCCTGGCCAAATGCAATGAAATTACTAAAGATAGGTTTAATCTGGACGTGCTTGCATTAATAAAGGATAATCCAGATAACGCACTTAATAATACACAATATACACAGATCGCACTATTTATGGTTGAATATTCCTTAGCAAAACTATATATTTCCCTAGGAGTTAATCCTGACGCGTTTATTGGTCATAGCATTGGCGAATATGTTGCAGCCTGTTTAGCCGAGGTCTTTAGTTTAGAAAATGCAATTGAACTAGTATATAACCGCGGTAAATTAATGGCAACCGCCACTACCGGCAAAATGCTCTCTATTGAATGCAGTTTAGAGCAGTTTCATGAGTTAGCTAATGGCATTACTCTAGATCTGGCACTACATAACTCACCCCAAAACTGTGTTGCTTCTGGCTCCCAAGAAGCAATAGATAAATTATGCCAGCTTCTTGATAGCAAAGGCCTATTCGAATATAGGATATTGCATGTCAGCCATGCCTTTCATAGCTACTTAATGGATAGTATATTAGATGAGTTTGAAGCTTTGTTTAACACCATAAAGTTAAATAAACCGCAAGTCCCTATAATATCTAACCTTACCGGTACCTGGTTAACTGATGAAGATGCAGTAAACCCGAAGTACTGGTGCAAACACTTAAGACAGACAGTTAAATTTAGCGATGGTATAAATACCTTGTCAAATGCCGGCTATAACTGCTTTATTGAAATTGGCCCAGGTGCGACCTTAACTGCTTTCACAAAAGATACACTCAAGAAAAATGGTAGCAAATTTATAGTTATTAATACCTTAGCCAATCATAAAATGGCTGTCTCTGATGAACATAGTCTACTTGCGGCGCTTGGTACATTATGGCAATCGACCAATATAAGAATTAACTGGCCGGCACTATATGCAGAAGAAAACCGTAGCCATACTCCTTTACCTACATATAGGTTTTTAAAAAAACGTTACTGGGTAGAAGCCGATCTAATAAAAGCCCCGGAACAAGACATAAGTAACTGGTTATATCAACTAGTCTGGACTAGTCAGATTAACTATGAATTGTTTAATAATCTTTCTGAAGCAATAGAAAATTATAGTTGGATAGTATTTAGTGGAGATAACAATTTAGACGGCAGTTTAATTGATATCTTGAGAGGAAAGCAAGCAGAGATCATTTCATTTAACCTCGACGAAAAATTCATTATTGATGGAAAGAAAAGCTATATTACGTTCTTCGAAAAAATTCAGAAGCAGTTATCTAAACCACTAATAATTCTGTATTTGGCATCATACGGAGTAAGCAATAATACCTTACTTACAAATAGTCAAATTGAAGCAGGATTAGATATTTGCTTTTATAGTCCTTTGTATATTATCCAAGCATTTAGTGAAGTATTTGGCAATGAGCAGAACTTAAAATTTGCGATTGTCGCTAGCGGAACTCAGCGGGTTAATGGATCAGAAGCAATATGTCCGGTTAAAGCCAGTATTACTGGTATTTGCCGAGTCATACCCCGGGAATACCCGGCAATTCAAGTACAGCTTATTGATATATTACCAGAAGAAAATGAAATATATAATCTGCCGGCAGTTGTTGTTAATCAATGTCTTCAAGAATGGGAAAATGACGCAATTACTGCGTTTAGAAATGGTTACCAATGGTTGCCGGGCTATGCTAAGCTGACTAAGAGCGGCCCAGTGAACCACCTAAAAGACAACGGGGTTTACTTTTTAACTGGTGGTTTAGGGGGGATTAGTCTAACATTATGTGATAAGATAGCCAGGACTGTTAAAAATCCTGTCTTTGTTCTTTTATCACGCCGCGAAATGCCAAAACAGGCAACTTGGGAGGATATCTTAAAGGATAATTCGCAGCAAAAGATTCATTCTAAAATTAAAATGCTTCAAAGGTTAGTATCATCAGGCGCTATTTTAGACTTTGCAATAGCTGACGTTGCTAATCTGGCATCTATACAGCTTATCATTGATAAAGTTATAGCTAAATATGGCCGAATTAACGGATTAATTCATGCTGCGGGAATAGCCGGAGGCGGCATTACCCAGCTTAAAACACGTGAACAAGCTTCACAAGTATTTTCAGCCAAAATTCAGGGTACATATGCTTTAGCTACCGCTTTAAAAAATTATCAGCTTGATTTCGTCGCATTATGTTCTTCAATAAGCGCAATTGTAGGTGAGCTTGGCCAGGTGGATTATTGTGGAGCTAATGCCTGCCTGGATGCATTTGCTGTTAGCCGTATATTTAATGCCAAATTCATAACCAGTATCAACTGGAATACCTGGGAAGTAATTGGAATGGCAGTAGACACTAAACGGCCGGATGATATCACCTTAATGGATAAAGGCAACACTATCCTGCCACAGCAAGGACAAGAACTATTTATGCGGATAATGCACAGCTTCTATCCGCAAGTGATAATCTCAAGCTATGACCCGGCAGTTTATTCACTAAAAGACGAGAATTTCTCTTATGAAAATAGACTGGATACAAGTCAGCCAGATGAACCGGCCGAATTGGAAAGAGATAATTTTATCGCACCAAGCAACGAAATTGAAAAATCTATTGCTGCTATTTGGCAAGATATCCTTGGTATTAAACTGATTAGTGCAGATGATGATTTTTTTGAGCTGGGCGGCCATTCGCTAAAAGCGCTTAAACTTCTTAGGTCTGTCAATAATCAATGGAGTTGCAAGCTCACGCTTGCTCAACTCTACGAGTCCAGAACATTACAAAAGCTGGCTGCATTCATAGCTTCACAAATAGGAAACAATACAGATGATAATATCCTAATTCAGCTCTACCAGCCAAAGACGACTCAGGATTCTAATCAAAATATCTTCCTATTTCACCCGGTTTCTGGAAACATTTTTTGCTATAAAGCATTTGTAGAAAACTACAATTCTGATTTATCAATCTATGGATTGCAAGACCCTAGCATAATTACTGGCAAACTTGAATTTAACTCTATTCTAGAATTTGCTGAAGCTTATTTGGCTCAAATTCGCCAGGTTCAACCGCAAGGACCTTATATCCTGGTCGGATACTCCTTTGGCGGTACAGTTGCTTATGAAGTAGCAAATCTATTACTTAACCAGGGTGAAAAGATAAAGTTACTAGTTTTGATTGATAGTTGGGCAGTATTTTCTGAAAAACAATATGATGAATTAGAATTCAAGCAAACGATAAAACATTACAATAAAGAATTATCCCTCCAGGAAATAAACTTATGCTGGCAACGCATGAAGCTCTTAGTTAATCATACACCAAGTAAGATAAATCAGGATTTGCTTTTATTCAAAGCAGCCAGGCTATTAGAAGAATATAAGATAATTAATGATCAGTACAATCATTGGCAAGTATATAACTCTGGGAATATCATGGTGTACCCTATCGATGCTGACCATGAGACGATAATTTATCCAGAAAATAATCAAATAATAATACAAGAACTTAAAAATTATACAATACTTTTAAATAACGAATTATAAAGCTTATATTTATTAAACACAATCTTTTACTATGTATCGTTCTAAGTTTAAAAATCTAATGTTTCTCTAACAATTTTTATTAATTGGGGTTGTCATGACTATACCTACTAATAACAATAAGATATTTTCGATATCAGGGTTTGCTTCTCAGATATATAAAAATAAAATTACTAAGGTAAGTTTTTATTCAATAGACCATAATAACATCACTTGCGAGAATGTTACAAAAGTATTGAACCTATTCCGAAATAAACATAAAGGAGTTGCTGTCACTTCTTGTTTAAATGATGCAGAATTTAAATCCGAATCTGCAAATAAGTATAAGTATATAATTAAAAATAAGAGTAAGGAAGAAAAATCAATTTATTTTGCTTCAGAAGAACACCAGTTATATAGCAAAAATGATGAGAAAGACTCTTCACTTCCTATCACTGATTCTGAAAGCGAAGAACAAAATGAAAATAATAAAATTTTACCTCAAGATAATAAACTTGTAATTCATTCAGATGATTCTACGGATGAAGAAATTGTTAAAGATATAGTAGAATCTTATAATCTTGAAAAGTCACAAGCAGAATTTAAAGAAAGCGAGACATTTAAAAATATAAAACATGATAACTTTATTTTAGAAAAAGAAATCATTTATAGTTTCATCTTGCATTCACACGCTATTTCAATGTTAAATTCAGAAGAGATTAATGAAAAATTTTATAAGCTAAAACAAAGATACCTAAAGAATAATGATGAAAATTATTTAAATGCTATTAAATCCTCTTTGAAAGAAATAACAGCAGAAACAATTAAATGTTTAAATGGAACTATTAATCCCACTCTAACTAATTCTTCAGATATAAGACGAAAATTTGAATTACTAGATGGAGATAAAACCATCTTAGCGAATACTCTTAGTAAGGATAATCGTATTCTTTATGCTGATAATATTACTAATTTGCGCAAAAGTTCACAAATCGAACTAAATCAATTTATAGATAAATTAATTGATAATTTCATCAAGTCTACTAATAACTTGCAGGACATAGAATATGACAGAGGAAATTTGAGGAGACAAAATACTCATATAGAAGTGCAAAGATTATTATTTTTAGTCTATAGAGATATCTTTATAGAAAAAGATTTTTTAGATAACTGGTCTAGCAAGCTTGATTTAGAATCAATAAATTTAGAAGAGAGCTCAACATTAAAATCAAATATTAAGGAACAAATTACAGTCTTAAAGGGTAACAGACATTTAAGTGAAAATACTATTAAGAGTAAAGCTTATGACCCTATAGTCGATATTTTATCTAATTTAGTAGAAATATATAAGCAAGAAGATAAAATATCTAACTTACTGGGATTATTGTTAATTTCTGATGTACCTCCCGGGATTGAGGAGATAAATAAAATAGATTATCTGTTAGAGATAAAAAAAGTTCTTCCACTAAATAATGCTTTTGTTTTTAAGAAGTATATTCGTGAGTTATTTTTAGCCAAATTTTTTGTAGTATTACAAGAAAAAATGAAAAATATATCTGAAGAATACAGACCTTTTTTAGATGAATGGCATACTTTTGAAGCTAAAAATAGTATAGAATTTCTTGCTAACTTAAGACTTTCAAATAGGTCCCAAATTCGGAAAATTAGAAATTACATAAATGTTCCATTACAAAAAGATTTAGCTTTAAGTACAAGAAATGCGGGATTTAGTACTATCCAAACTAAAGATACATGGCATTCTCGTTGGGAGTTTGGAAAGAGTAATCGTATTCAATATCAACAAAAACTTATTTTATCTGATGAACCGGGACGATTAGACTGGGTAGATAATAACGGTTCATATCAAAATATCTATTTAAATTTAGAAATCTATAAAAATCGTTCCTCAGGGATCATAACTGATTCACAGATTGCTATTTGGGTTCGCGAGATATTGAAATGCGAAAATTTACCATTAAATGAAGGCAAACTTATGCAATCAACAAAATTATCAGCAGGAGATTTGAATTCTTTAAAAAGAGAGCTTGCTGGACTAACTTTCTTGTTATTTGGTTGCGAAGTTATGCGTAATCCTGCATCATTAATTCTTCACAATATGATGTTAGATTTAATTATTGATGAAAAGCTTACGTGGAAAGATGTACTTAATACTGAATACAAGGTCATGCTTTACAAAGGCATCTCGAAATTAGAAGAAATAACTGCTGAGCTTAAAAATATAGATGATATTGTCTTTTGCGTATTCACAAATAAAAAACCTGAATTTTATCATTGGTACAATGGCAAAGCTACACTATTAGAATATAATGAAGCAAAAACAAGTAGTGATCCTAAGAGTTTTAATAAAATTAAAGATGAATTTATTAAAGAAGTAACAAATCAAGATGCACTGAAAATAGGAAAATTTAAAATTTTTATAAAGCCATTTATAAATGCTATAGCAACTAAAGAAAAGTCCGAGTTAAAACCAAAAGAAATTACAATGTCATTTACAGTGCCATTTAGCAATGTTTTGAAAAGCGAAAACAATCTTAATTTAAAGTTTGACGATATTCTACAGCAATATATTGATTTAAAATTTGACGATATTCTACAGCAATATATTAAAGATAAAACAACTCAACTCGATCTTAAGTCAAAATTTAAAGGAATTATGCAGGAATTTATTAAAGCTATAGAAAGTGAAGATGAAGAAAATTTGATAATACAAAAAAGTAAAATAAAATATTTGTTCAAAAATTATCCAATGCTAATGATGCCTATGTCTCCTAAGGGAGCTATAAGCATTTCTAGAAATTTGAATGAAACATATAATGACTTTGTCCCACTTTCTTATAATTATCAGGGCAGTGAGCGTAGCAAAAGTTACGATAGCAACTATGACATTAAAATGATGATTAAGCAAGAATCTGCGTTGTTAACTTTATGGTTAAAAGAATTTGTTACACAAGAGTGTAATCAAAATTATTGTGATATCATTAATTTAATTAATAAGCGTCAAGATTTATGGTTTAATACTCATGGTGTAAAACATCAATAAATATCTGGGCGGTAAAAGTTGAGCTCTGATCTGTATTAGAGATCTCTAGTTTTGGATAATTAATGCTTCCAGCAACTTCTCTACATAGGAATCTACTGGCCAATGTGGTTGATTATTCAACTTAATATCCAGCAACTGTACCAGCCAATTATCGTTACCAGAAATACAAAACCATGTTTTAGCCGTATAAGGCTATGTCAGTTAACCAGACCTGGTTTACCCAAATAATGGGGAAATAATGCGGCAAGTATGGGTATACTTTGTGCTCATGGTTACTCTTACTTAGGTTTATTTTTGAATATACTGCTTCTAACCTCATTTCCGATAATACTTCCCTTATCTTTTGCCACCCAATCAATGTGCCATCCTCTCCCAGTTCTGATTCAGTAATCTTTGGCTTATAATGCAGATTAGACCGGAACAATCCTATTAGCTGGCATTGCTTGCAAATACTTAATTTACAACTTACATCAATTATTTGCAAGAAAATGGCGTAGATTTCTCAAAAAACCTTCTATCACCAACAAAAGCCTATTCTAGGAAATAATTATGGATCTATTAGTATTAGTATTAGTATTAGTATACATTGAACCGATTACTTAGAAGCTTCAATTCCTATATGAATCTTTAAACTATAGGTTAATATTAATATAAAATATTTTTTGATTTCTTAGAGTTAAAGGTATACATTAAGTCTAAATGCCTTAGAAAATTCTTTTTAAGGTATGCAACCTCATTATTTACATTTATCTTAAGGAAAATTATCATGATAGTTTCTAATACGAGCCAAAATACTCAAACACCTTTAGCTCAAAATACCCCAACAGCTTCCGTTCAAATTGAAGGGCTGCGTGGCGATGCTGAATTTGAATGTTTTAATAAAGTTCCTACAAGAGCGATTCGACGCATAATTCAAACTGACACGGTTTCAAATAAAGACGTAACTAAATATACAAGCACTACAGCCGATAAATTAAATGGCGTAGAAGCTTCACGTCTTACTGACCATTTAAATTCGCAGTTGAAGTTAGCAAGAGAGTACGATCCAGATTATAATAATAAACTGTCTAACTTACTACGTAATTCATTTAGCTATGTATCAAATGTAACTTGGTATAATAATATGCTAAAAGGAGACAAGGATACTGCCGAAAATGCAAAAAATGAATTAAATACGCTTCATAATAACATTAAAGCTGCTGGTGAAGAATACCTCAACCCAAAAACCTTACAACGTTTCCGCGAACTAGAGGTATTCAATTGCGGCGAATATGCTTTTTGGGCATTATCTAAAATCTATGCACACAATTTGCTAAACTCTGACTATATGGCATATGTTGTATGTTTAAAGGAATCCAGAAGACTCTCTCCAGGTTTTGATCAAAAATATTACCCAGCTTTTTATAATAGTCTTTCAGACGATCAAAAGAAAGAATTATATGTCAAAGATCATGATCATGCTTTCGTTGCCATAAAAAAGAAAAATGCACCAGACCCACAGTATGTTGTAGATTTATGGCTATCTAAAGTTGACTCTACCGATAATACAGCATTTATAGGAACAGTAAGTGAATACCTAAATTTTCTGGAACCAGATGGCGAATTTATCAAATGCCAAGTGTTTTTACAAGATATTAAACCAGTTGGAAAAGAATTAGATCACAGAGGAATTATAGTGCCTTATAAATAGCTCAAATAATTAAATTTTACTTTACATGACTAAGCTTCATATCTATTACTTTAATCTTTAAGCATTTGAATGCTTTTATTTATAAACTCTGAAAAAGTAATTCTTTAGGAGTAATAATAGCCAGGTTGCTATATTAGCTATGCTAGTTCACGAGTCCTTTTAGTTTCTCTATGTCTGATTTCAAAATTGCTTGGAGATACCTTGGTAATTTCTGCTTGCTGAAATCTGTACCCGAAAATAAGTATAAATTGTTAAATCCTCTTGCATGTAAGTATTCTGCAATTTCTTGGCCATTAGTACTGGTGGCAGGAAAATAATTATCAATTAAAATTTTCGTATCTTTAGAATATTGAGAGAGTTTATCAAATAGCTGTTGTGGATTATGATATTTATCAACCTTCTTATCATGTAACAACAAAGTTAACAGGTCATTTACTAATCTCTCATCGTCATCCAGAATTACCAGATCTACTTTGCGGACACTTTTATACTTTTCTTTACCCTCATCCGCCTCAATTGAAACTTCTGAAGCCAATAGTTTTGGTAAAATTCTAGTATTGGTTTTAGCTGCATCCTCAAGTATTTGTTTATTTATATAATGGCTGGTTACTAAAATTGAACGCTTAATCTTAGTTTGCTCAATCACCTCTAGTCCATTAATATTTTGTTTTAATAGCTCATAATCAGTGAGCAAAAGAATATGTTTTTTCTCAGCTGCAGATAATGAATTTAAATATTCAACAGCATCTTGACCTATTCTAAAGTGCTTTAGCTTTACATCAGGGAGCTCTTTTGCGAACCTGGCAGCCCATGCCCCATGTATAGACGGGTCATCATCAAGTATGACAACTGAATCATTTTTCTTAAGTCTAATTTGGCTGGCAAACCATCGTCCAGCTTCGATTCTTGGAAAGCTTAAAGTGATTTTTGTACCTATCTCGAGCTCTGACTCAATTGATATTTGACCATCATTGGCTTTCAAAGCTTCGCGAACTTGTGTTAATCCAAGTCCATGACCTTCATTTTTATCTTTGGTAACTAATTCTTCATTAAGAATTTTATCAATTACTTGTTTTGGCATTCCTTTGCCAAAATCCTGTATACAAACTTTACATAAATTATCATCTGACTCTAAGTGGATTATTATTTTCCCATCTTTATCTTCAAACGCATCTACAGCATTATTGATAAGATTTGAAATCATACGATTAAATGCAGTATTATCCAGATTAGCAAAGCCGAAATAACTATTTTTGTCGCAATTAAATTCAAAGTCAATGTTTAATGACTGATATTCGTATTTCTTTTCTGAAATTATGTCTAATAAAGCAGCTGAAAGTAGTACATTTGTACGGATTATTTGTTTTGGCTGTTGTTCCTGTTCCCTAGCTTCTGGCGTAAATCTATTCAATAAATTATTAGCGATATCCGTTATACTAGTAATAGAATGTTGTAATGCTAGACGTTGTGACTCCGGAAGGTTATCACAGGAATTAAGCAGCATTTTTAAACTAGACAGAGGGGAACGTATATCGTGAGCTACTTGTCCTGCAATTAATTTAAAACTTGCAAGCTTCTCTGAGTAAGATTTTTGAGCTTCGTTTTCCATTCTTAAAATTTCAGCTTCTTTACGGTCTGTTATATCAATATCAACGCCAATTATACCTATTACTTCTCCTGATTTACTAAATAATGGCATTTTATTAACTATTAGATTAAGCTCTTTTCCTTTATGAACGATAATAGTTTCCTCAATTCCAAATTTCGGTATGCCAGATTTAACAATTTCCTCATCAATTTCTCTATACTTATCTACTAAATCAGTGCTCCATCCAAAATCATAGTCAGTTTTTCCTTGAATTTCATAAGGAGAATTATAACCCAGGCTCTCCGCTACAGCATTATTACAAAAAACATATTTAAAATTTATATCTTTTAAGTAGATATAACCGGGCATCTGCGATATAATGCTCTTGAAACAATAACTAAGTTCACTAACATATTGTTTCTCAGATAATTTGTTAGGATCTGCCCTACCTATAAACAGATGGAAAGTATCTTCTAAAATATCAAAATTATTTTCCTGCTTCAAGCTAAGTTCTGTCTTAAGTCTGTTTTCAGAACTTATCCCTAGTACACCTATAAGCTTATCATTGCTATTGCGTAAAGGTCTTAGAGTTATAGGGAAGTCGGGTTTTGTATGGTCGATAGAACTGATAATTCGTTCAGAATTAATTTCCTGCTTTCCAGATTCAATTATTGCTTTATCAAATTCCCTTATTACATTTACAGTTTGATAATCCAGGCCTAATTCGTAATCTGTTTTACCAATTACTTCATTTACATCTTTACAGCCAAGCAGCTTTGCATAATTTTCATTACAGAGCACGTATTTATAATTGCTATCTTTCCAGAATACATAACCTGGAGTAGTTGTTATCACTGGCTTTAGGCAGCGGTATACTTCTTCAAAATACCACATTAGGCTACGTTGATCTTTTACATTTATATTTTGACCGGTAAATCTTTTTAATCTCTCTTTTAACAAATCATATAGAGTTTCTATTTTTGTGACGTCAGTATCAGTTAGGAAAAAACAGTTCTCCCCATCAATAGTTACTTTATTTAGATTCCAGGTTTTTACAAAGCTGTAGAAAGGTAAAGGACCTCTATAGGCCACAAGCGTAGCAGGCTCCACTAGACTGGGGATATCTAATATCTCACACACATGAGGAAGCTTATGGCCAACCCAATTACCTTGTTCTTTACCATAAGTTAGTAGCCACTGTGCATATGAGTTTAAATATTTTATAGTTAAGTCGGAATCTAAAACAATTAATGCTCTTTTAAGTATGTCATTAGATTCGCCTATAACGACAATATCAGAAGATTTAAAATTCATACCAGGAACTCTTAAATAAATCTAAATTTTACTAATTTTAGCATTTTAGATGCCAGATTTCGTATCTATTATCTTTAACTTTTTCGAATTTATTTTGCATTGATTATATTACTATAACTGATTTAAAGAAATAGTGTTATTGCTACGTTATAAAGAATTTTAGCAATAGCTATTATTTTTTTCATTTCCAGAATTTTTAACTTTCTAGACGAAATCAATAAAGGAAAACTAGCTATAGATCCGCAAATAATAGAATTAGCGTCTTTATCCTAAAAGGCAATTCTTGCCGAGCTTCAAGCGCCTCAGTATTCTATTCCGCACTCAGGAAGAAGGAGGCCCCTCCGCAATATCCTGAAATATTTATAGCCACAGATAACGTGTTTAAAATGCATTCTAGTCATACTTTTTGCAATTTATAAATTAATCTTCATATATGCTTCTTAAAATCTATGCTGTAACTACCCTTTAATTAACAATTATTTGGCTAAGAATTCCCGAAAAATCCTTAAGTTGACCACATTTCCACTATAAAGATATTATTGCATATAACCATTTGTAATTATATCTTTTATCTAAAACAATTAGTTCTATTAAATTTAATCTAGATAATTTAATAAATATATATCACGGTTATTTTAAGCCATAGATACAAGTGGAAAACACAGCTTATTATAAAAATTTATCATTTAAAATTTGAAATGAAAGGAGCTTATAAATGCTTACGTCCGTATTGAATACTAACATAGATACATTGAATTACTTTCAAAGAAAATATAATCCGATTGGGGATAAAAAATGTGCAAAATTTGATGATCAATATTTTATAGCTGTAGCCAAAAAGAAAGATGGGAGTTACCCAGGGTTTTATGCACAAACAAATAACTCTAAGAAAAGTCGATGGATGGCTAAAGTGGGCTTTCCAGATCATTGTATTCAACCGCTAATAGCGGCTTCAAGATCATTTTCCACGATGAGCCGTAGAGCTCGTATGGGTGCGTACATTGAGTATACGGCTGCTACTTTATATCGTTTATGGAGCACAAACTGTATTGTGCCAAATACAAAGTTAGCTGAGCTTACATGGCTTAATGAATATACTAAAGATCATCTGTTACTTCAACTATTTATGGCAAATATAAATTTAAATCGTCCAGAAAAAGAGAAATTAACTAAAGGATTGCACATACTTTCAAAAATTGTTGAAAATTATCATGATATCAAGGAAGCAAAAGTCATACATAACGGCAAAGAAGAGTGGTTTATGGATTATCTAAAAACTTATGGAATGCTACCCGAAAAAATTAAGGTAGGGAATGAAGTGCTGAGATATGAAGGAACCCCAGAAGTTTTAGCAATTGGTAAATTAATTCTTGATATAGATATAATGGGAGCTGGAAATAATTTAGGCTTCGTAATTGAAGAAAGCAAGGAGGGGAAAATTGCAAGAGCTGTAAAAGTTGACCCTGGTTTTGCATTTTGCATTAATATAGAACAAAACCTATACTTGAAATATCAGGATGTCACAGAAAATAATGTATGGTTGAACTCTGATCTAAATCTAACAGACTCAAAAGATATTCAAATAGATACTCATGGTAAATTTCTTAAGTGGAGCTGTTTAAGTAGAAAACAGCAAAAAGAATTCCTTTTTGCAATTTATGATGCAGCAGATGAACTAGCTAATAGAGAATTTATAAAGCAATTACTTTGGCAAAATGGAATACTAGAAAGAGAATTAGGATGTGCCCCGTTAGAAAGAGAGGTGGATAATCTTTTAGATATTCTAACCACAAATAAACACAGGGTTTTGGAGACTTATACTACCGAATTCGAAAATCATAATCTAAGAGAAAGAGTAGATCATAATGGCAAATATTTTGGAGAATTTGAAAGGGGCTTAATGCATGGTTATGGAATTTTCAAATATAAAAATGGATCTAAATATGTTGGCCAATGGGCTAATAACCTGAAAAGTGGCGAAGGTATATATATTGACGCAAATGGGCAAAGGTATAAAGGAGAGTTTGTGGATAATAATGCACATGGATTCGGAGTATGTTATTTTACTGATGGTACAAAATATAGCGGCAGCTGGAACAGAAATATCCTCAGCGGTCATGGGGTGTTCACTTGGCCAGATGGCAGAAAATATGTAGGTGAGTTTAAAGATGGCTTAAAACATGGCTATGGTAAACTTTACTATAATGATGGTAGGATATATGAAGGACCATGGGTTAATAACTTTCCTCATGGACATGGTGTATTCACCTGGCCTGATAAGGGAAAGTATGAGGGACAATTTATAAATGGCGTAAAACACGGCTATGGTAAACTTTACTATTCAGATGGTAGAATATATGCAGGACAATGGGAAAGCGATTTAGAAAATGGCAAAGGTAGAGCTATTTTACCTAATGGAGATATCCTGGAGGGCGATTTCTTCAATGGTTATTTTCCGATTTGTTTTATTTCTAATTTTATAGACTCTAAAACAATAAAAAATGTTAGCATAAAAGATATTTTAGAAGGGAAAGAAATAACCCCTGATTTATCTTCTTTCTTCTTCAATAAATACACAAGAATGCTCCGTGCTCGATTAGAATGGGGATATACAAGCAGCAGGGAGTTTTTAAAATTTAATAATTGAGTGACACCGAGTCTGTAATTATTTATAGATATAACTTAAACTAAAGCTTAAAATTATTACAGACTCACTTGTAATTTATTCATTGATTTTAATATTTAATATAGCCTTAATCCTTTCATGGATATTACTAAGTTCTGCTCCGTTTCCCATAAGCTTATTAATAAGTTGTCCGGCGCACTCATTATCGAGCAGTATTTGTCTAAGTTCTCGGCAAACGGTTTGTTTTTCTTGTTCTGACCAGTTGTTAGTTTCATCAATTATTGACAATGCTAATAATAAGCCGCCTTTTAATCTAAAATAATTAAATGAAGTATTGACTCTTGTAATTTCATCATGATAGCCCAAAACATATATGCTAGATAAATTTATGAAAAACATGCCTAAAAGATAGGCAACTTCATAGCGAGTAATATTATTTTGTGAAGTTCCTAGTTTAGCCATAGATTTTAGCAGCTCATCAATTAGCTCATTGCTGCCATTATAAAAATCAAGTTTTTTCATTTTTTCTATTACTAATTGTGGAAATTGTCTAATTTTTTGCTTGTCATCAGCTATTTTTTCTAGCTCCCCACTTAAATATAACATTAATTGGTTAAATTCACCGGCTGGCTTTCCGCCTAATTCCCCATTAAGCAAACTTTCATCACGAAATGATTCCCGCAAATTTCTTTTAAACTCTAATGGAACAAAAACATCCTGAGCGGGCTTTTGCGCGGATAGGTAGCATATCCTTTCTAATTGCTGTTTCTGGGCGCTAGTTAAAGTAAAGCCATTATCTTCACTGTTCTTGATTATTGCTTCAAAAACCACACTGGCGACAATGTTAGCTGCTGAAAAATTACGTTTTATTAATTCTCTAAAATAAAGAGGAACTTCTATTTGCTCAAGATTATGTTTTGTCAAATTCTCGCTTCTGAATGTTGTATTATCAATAGATATGAGCCTAAAACTATCTACTCCAAAAATAACCCCATTAAGTGGATTGAGGTCAAGTAGATCTTTAATCCCCAACAAGACAATGCCGTCATTTCTGTTGGCAACCAGCAAACCTAAAACGGACTCATCTGCTTCATTGTAGCCACAAATATTACAGTAGCTAATCACTAAAGAAAGCTTATCTTTACAGCTTTCAGTAATGTTATCGTCTATACAGGCGAGTATATCTCTAAAGCTTAAATAAGGTAATATGTTTAAAATATATTGAGAATAGATAGCTTTATTATGTATAAATGCAGCTCTGCTATTTCTAACAAATACCGACAATTCTTGCAATTCATTATCTTTGATTTTATTTACGGCTTTATCCCATGGATAATAGGCATTAAATACTTCATAAACTTGTGTATTTAAACTTTCAGGTATCCCGATTTGTGCGAGAGATTCATATATGGTATTTTGCTCGATTTTTATAGGGTCAATTCCACATAAATTATCCACAAGCAATTTCCTTATTTCTTCGTCTAAATTATCCTGCTGCGCTATAAAATTTCTTATCTGCTCTTTCTGATTATCTGCAATCACGAGTATTATTTGCAGCAGGGATTCCAGATAATTAATATTTGATAATTTATCTTCAATTTCTAATTTCTGAAAAATGCGAGTTATTTCCAGTTTTATCTGCTCCCCTACTAAATTATCTATTCCATATTTTAGTAAAGGCAGCATTTGCGCTAAAATTAAATCCGGATTAAAATCATTATCATTTATCTCAGGTTTAACACTCCTTAATTTGGCTAATAACTCAGCCTTTGCTTTCTCTTCAATAAACGTACGGTTTGGTGCTGTTACTAATTGATAACTATTAATGCTATCAATAATTTCCTGTTCACCCCAACAAGTATAATAACGCAATAAAAATGGCAATAAGCTAAGGCCACGTTTTATAAATAATTTACAATACCATCCAAGCTTTTTATTTATTTGGTTTAAATCAAAATTCCCGAAATAAATGCGGTCCGTAAGTAAAGATATTGCCTCAGGTTCCATCAGTTGATTGTTTACCAACAACTTTAGACAATATTCTTCACTAATACTTGTAGCTTCATCTCTATTCGCACTATATCTAATATAGTACTCTAAAATACATTTTGGAATTACCTGTAATACAGCATTATGCTGGTTAGATAGCGTAATATAAGCCCTTAGCGAGTCATTTGCTAATATTCGAGAGAATAAACTTTTAGGTGAATTAGCTGGGCGGGGAAGCTCAATTTGATTATCTATCATTTTAACTTCAAAAAGCTCTTCTAAATTACTAAAAACATCTTGACTTATCTGTTTAATTTGATTAAAGGTTAAGTTAATACTTTTTATTTTGCTAAGGTTAATAAAGAAATTGGGTTCCAAACTACTTAAAAGATTGTAATTCAGGTTAAGTATCTCCAAGTTAGCTAAACTATTAAACGCATTTTCATGTTTATGTCTTATCTGATTATAGGATAAATCTAGTTTTTTTAGGTTAATTAAACCATTAAATGCATTTTCAGGAAGTTCTCTAATTTGATTATGATCTAACCAGAGTGTTTCCAAGTTGACTAAGCTAATAAAAATATCTTCAGGAACTTTGCTTATGTTATTTTTAGCCAGGTTAAGTACTTTTAAAAATGGGAAAAAAGATAATATATTTTGGTTGGGGATTTCATTTAAGCCGCATCCTTCTAATTCTAAGCTCGTAGATTGATGATTATAATCAAATAATATTCTTTCTTTTATATAGTCCGTATGTTCAGTTTGAGCTAAAGCCTCTTCCAAAGTCTTAGGTTTTACCTCATTTACAGTCGTTTGGCTATTATTTGAAGTGCCTATGTGATTTTTATCTTCAATGGTAGGAATAATTTTGATATCTAATTTTGCTAAATCTAAAGTATTTTCTAACCCCATAGTACCGCCTTTACGGCCTAATTGAACAATAAATTTATCTTCACACTCGGTTACCTTTATATTTTGGATATAATTCCCCCTATACCATTTACTGCTTTCTTGCGCTACTTTATTAAGGTTCTGCAGTTCCTGGTTGCTGAAATGCGATAAGTCGTTATTTAATACTTGCTTTAATGTCTCTATATATTTTGCGGCTACTCGATTGATATTTTGTTGGCCGAAATATCCAGTATTACGATTCTTGAATAAATTAATAAGATCATTGATATGCGACTGGTTCTGCTTTGTGAGATTTTGGTTATCATGATCAGCATAAAATCTGTTGAGATTTATGCGTGCATAATCTTCACTCCCTGAAGCTTCTATTATGCAGCTTATTGCCTTTAATTCATTAATGCAAAATTCCTTTACATCTTTAGGGCTCTTATATCTTAGATTAACGCTAAGCATTCGAATTAAAAGCGAATTCTTTTTTTCTTGCGTATCATATTGGCCTTCAGTCATTAAGTAATGTTCACCAGCTTGATTGTGCAGCCCAGGCTGCAATAACTGACTATGTAACTTGCTTTGTGAATTTCGTGGAAAAGAAATGGCTGACATGATGATTCCTTTTTAAACCATCTTTAATGATATTAATTTTTCTATCTTATAGATAATGTTAACTTAATCAGTTAAAAAGGTATACCTAATAACTTTGTATCAAATTTTATTGGTTTTATAAAGGCTTTTTAATATGGTGATATTAGCTTTTATCTTAGAGATTTTTAAAATTTATCAGATTATTAAATAAAATATTTATTATCAAGTAAGAAAGCGTTTATAGAAACATATGCCAGCAGGATCCGAATGAATGAGCTATTAAATTTTGTGCTACCTTTAAAAATAATTAGTACTTAAAAAATAAGATGTTACAAAATCTATTTGCTTAACCCCTTAAAAAAACCAGGCATTGTCCGGTATCTTTACTCTGCAGCTGGAAGCTCTCCCATGGATGTATCATTTTATTCGCACGGCAGCTAAGAAGCTCTCGACTGTTATTTTAAAAATATGCTCGTATAAAGAAGAGTATCCACCTCTTAGGTGCTCTGCAAGTTGAGCATAATTATTCCTGCAACTATCTTGTCTAAAATTTTATATTGATTAGCTAAAATTAAACGCTCCATTTTTGTCAAAGAATAATTTTCCATTTTGAATCATCTATTACTTAAAACCATATATAGGTATTATTACATTATTTATACTAGGTATAGTGGTTACATAGATGAATCCTAGATGTTATAGAGAAATCAGCAATAAGTAAGATGGAGGGTTTTTACCTTAGAGACCAACGTTGTAATTTACTCAGGACGATATACAAAGTATTCTAAGGAATTTAGGTATCGCCTATAAGCAAAATTATGGCCATTTCTATCTATTTGAACTAGTATTGATGGAATATCAAAATAAATAGGTTTATCAAAAAATTGGTCTCCACAACAAATCATTCTTTCTGCTTCCATTTCTTGATTAAAGTCAGAGAGCATCAATGTATCACAATTACGAAATACTCTTAAGGTAAACTTTTGTCTAGTATGGATAAAGCAATAAATATACTCTGTTTTCTTCAGGCGTAAGTGATCCATAAATGTTCCCATTAATTTTGCTGTTTTTGTCGGTCTTGTAACTTTTAAACGGGGGTCTATATCACAGTCCACTTCTGCATCTATCCATATGGAGTGTACAATATCACCACCTTGTGCATTTTTCGTAACGATGTATTTACATTCTATATTGATACAGTCATTAGGGCCATCCATTTGACAGATTGCATCCATAAGGTGCACATTAAGTTTATCTAATTTATAATTTACCCCAGCATTTTTTAATAATTTGATCTCTTCGATAGTAAGTTCACGGGTAAAAGGATATAGAGCATGCCAGCGTTGTGGCAGACCTAAAATAAAATTAAGCCTAGAAACAAAATTGTCTGCTAAGTCCTGGACTATACTTTTATTGACAAAGTATTGTAACTCCTTGAAGATGGTTTCTATTTGGGACTTTAACTCATTTAACTTAGACGAATAAAGTAGAGAAAAGAAAGATGTGTTTGTATCTCTGTATTCTATTAAAGCTTTCATCAACTTAAGTTTTGAATCATGAGATACTTTATCAGAACCGAAAAAATCAACTATAAATTGGATACTATAGAGGTCTGGCGTAGTTGTAATAGTTTGCATTTTTATATTATCAATTAGTGTGTCAGCTGGTTCTTTCTTTAAAAGAACTCCGATTAAATTATCCTTCTCTTCCTGAGTTAATGGAGTATCATTAATTTGTTCTAGTATAGTCGAGAAAGAACTTTTTTCTTGTCTGTGAAATAGGGGGGAAGTATTTGTTTGATCTATTTTTTGCCTCCTCCTACTACGGTTTGATTTTGGCATTTCACTATTTCTGGTTGTATAACGGTTATTTTCTGCTGTTTGTGTGTTACGTATCATGGTATATTCCTCTATAAAAATTAAGTTATCTTTTGAACTAAATTGTATGAAATTTATGTAAAGTGTTTATAGCGGTAAATATTCCTGATTTGAGTGTATTTTCGAGAACAGTGGCTTTTATAAAATAAGTTGACAATTGGTATAAAAACTAATGGTCAAGCTAATTAGGGATTATTCTCCAATAGTTAACGCTGGGAAAAATCATGAATAGCCCATTAGGTTGAAACTGCACCTCTTCCTCAAAATTAAATAATAGTACAATTACCATATGAATTTAATTCTATATCAGCATATTCATCATTATTAATGCTTTGATCTTTATTACGTAATTGGCCATTCGTCCATTCACAATTAATTATTTTTCCATTTGCGTAAGTAAATATACCTGAGCTATTTGCCATAAAATCCTCGTCCATTTGGCCTTCATATTTGTTTCCATTAGCAAAAGTATAAGTACCTGGACCATCAAAATTACCTTCTTTCCAGCAACCTTCATAAGTATCCCCATTTGGCCAGATAAATTTTCCCCACCCATGCCATTTATTATTTTTCCAATATCCTAAATATGATTTTCCATTAGCAAAATCGTACCTACCATAGCGATTTATCATATCATCTTCCCATGAACCTTCATATCTATCCCCATTTTCCAAAATAAATATTCCGACACCATGTCTTTTACCGTTTTTTAATTTTCCATTGTATTCACCAGTAGGGAAGATCATTTTGAAATTTGTGTCAATATTAGATTCAGCATTTACTACTATTTTTCGAATAAAAGTATTCTGAGGATTATTAATATTGCCTCTAATCATATTGTTAGGTTTTTGGTTAATCAATATACCATTTTTCCATTCACCGATAGTCGTTTCGCCATTAGTACGTATAAAAGTACCTTTTCCGTGCCTCATGTCATTTGCCCATTCACCCTCATACTTATCTCCGTTAACAAGCACAAGTTTGCCTTTACCATGCTTTTTATCCTCTTTCCATTCTCCTTTATATACTCTTCCGTCTGATGATTGATAAATACCTGTACCATGCCTCATATCGTTTTGCCAGTCACCGTCATAGCAATCTCCATTTTCCCATAAAAAGTTTCCACTACCATGTCTTTTACCATTTCTCAATTCTCCATCGTATTTTCCATCTGAAAAGACTCTTAAAGGTTTGGTACTTGCGTTATCATAAGGGATAGTAAGAGTAATTGTTGGTTCATGAACAGTGTAATCGCTTGGAACAACATTATTTTCAGGTAAAACTGCTTTAGATTTAAAATCTTTTAACGTATCTTTCCAAGCAGGATATTGAGGGTCTATGGGGAATTTATATTTTATTTCAGTAGTATAGGTGTTAAGTGTAAGCTTCGTCTGCCACGCATCTGGCTCTTCTTCTTTTCTGACTTGAGTACGTAATGCTGTAAAGATAACATCTATATGTGCAGGCTCAAATTTACCGTTTTTACATATTTTACTCTTATCATAGTATATGATTAACCCTGGTATTGCTGACGATTCTAATTTATTTGGCCCAAGTTTATTATTACTGGATGTTCTTTTTACTTTAAAAAAGTCTGCTTGCCCAATTGTTATATTCGTCCCTGGAATTTTTACGTTAGCATTATTCGGGTCTTGCAAATAGCTAAATAATTCTTCTTTAGTTTTGCCCATAAATATATTTTCTGTTCCAGTATAAATAAACGTATCCTCCCTTCGAGCTGAAGCAAGTAGTTTAGGCCAGATATAAATTTTTCTTGTTTCAGGAATAAAGGCAGCTTCAAATTGCTCAGGATTTGCTAGGATATAGTTTTTTTCGGTGTTAAGTAACGATTTTTGAGTCAATCCATTTAGAACTCTTTCGCCAACTATAGTTATTTTTTTTCCAGTTTTATCAAATACTTCTGCTATTAAATTATGCATTGCAGTTATAAAAATATGAGTTTCAAAACCATTACTTCCTTGAGACGGTTTAATGAAGTAGGATAATTTTCCTAGCAAAGTAGGATTATTATCATTTTTTATAATACTCTTATCTTTAAGAGAATAAGGATTTTCTGTATAATTCCTAATAGCTAACATAATGTTGTTCCTTGTCAGTAAAACTAATACTACTGAAGTAGTGGATTACGCATTTTAAGTTAAAACATCAACTAACTTAACTTATTGACGTAAAAAGATAATAGAGCACCATCCCCAAAATTTGTGGATAACTTAGTAATTATTTTTTATATATTTGTTTATTCTTGAGAAGTACAAATTATCTTAGATCTAATACTTCTTGGCGGTTACACTACTTTTCTTAGCTGGGTCTTTTGCAAAAATAAAGCTGAATTTTAGGAGAATAGTTTAATTTGTTCAATTTATTGTAACTGAACCTTAGCCATGTTTCATGCCATTTCTAAATTGGCCTTCATATAGTTTTTTGCCATCTGGCGCGTAAGCTATGCCTTTTCCATGTAGGAGGCCCTCTTTAAATTGACCTACATAGCGGCTTTTGTTTTTATATACTTTTACCCCATTCCCATGCGGTATCATACCAGGTTGAAATTCACCAATATAACGGCTGCCTTCTTCATATTCCAGCATACCTTTTAAATTCATCTTACCATTTTCCCATTCCCCGCTGTATATATCTCCATTAGTAAAATAGTATTTACCTTTGCCATGTTTTTTACCTTCTGCAAAACCACCTATAAAGTACCCATCATTACCTTTCAGATTACCAACGCCATGCATTTCGTCATTTTCCCAATCGCCGTCATATATCTTCTCGTCCTCAGAGCTATAAGCTACACCTTTGCCATGCGGCATACCGTGATGAATTTGACCTATATAATATCCACCATGAGCATATTTAATTGTGCCAGCACCATGCATTTCGTCATTTTCCCACTCTCCATCATATGTACTCCCATCATCAAAAGAGTATTTACCTTTGCCATGCTTAACGCCATTTCTGAATTCACCCTCATATGTCTTCTTACCATTTGTATCATAAGTTATACCTTCTCCGTGAAACTTATCATCTTTAAATTCACCGATATAATAGCTACCATCAAGATATTTTAGTGTACCTTTACCATGTTTTTTACTAGCTTGCCAAGACCCTTCATAGATAGCTCCATTATGGAGGCGGTACACACCTTTACCATGAAATTTGCCATTTTTAAACTCTCCTTCATAACTTTTTTCAAAACCTGGCGTATAAAGTACTCCACTTCCATGAGGTTCTTTATATTCATTAAATTCACCTTTATAATAAGAGCCATCAATAAAAAAAATATACATAGTATCGATATCCAACCCATCATTCCAGGCGGTAATAATTTCTTTGAAAAGTAGATTAGGTTTTAGTTCACTAGTCAGAGGGACTCTATTTAGTGGGCTTGTAGCATTTCTTTTTGACCATTCGGTAATTGCTGCACGTTCATAAGTATTACCATCAGATGCGATAACTGGGTCTTTCATAATATCACAAGTAATCGGACAACACAATCTTTCTGGGACTTCCCTCCCTTGGGATACCTTCTTCCCATGAAATTCTGTACTTAAAATATATGAACGGACTGATGTCGAAGAGCGAATCATAATAAATTCTCCTGAACCTATTGGTTTATTATATAAACATCTACTGTGGTACGCATTTTCCTATACAAAATAGAAATAAAATAGCGTTATTACTTTAAAATATACATAGATTACTAACATGATAACTTTCTGTCAAATAAATTATTCTTTAACTTAAGCTTCAGATTCAGTTAGGATTATTAAGGTTTATGAGTTTAAGTCCGGAAATGAAATATTATCGAAGATTATTTGCTTGTGAGTATACTTTCTCAATGGCAGTAGTACAGTCTTTTTAAATCTAAGATCAATATACAATAAATATTAGAAAAGTTATGGGCATAGTAATAATTTACAATAAAAAATTAAGCAAAATTTAAATTGTAGGAGGCTTAAAGAGAAAAATAACCCAGAAAATGTAAATCTCAGGCATCCGGCGATCTCGATAGAAATAATAATACATATTCAAGCTTCTCTCTACAAATACTCAGATACTCGGTAAAGGCCCCTGTATGGGCGAATGTATAGATGAATGGAATTTCAAACATTTTTGACTATTATTAATAGGAGAGAATTAATTTACTTATGTTCATTGATATAAATATAAAGTTAGAAAATTAATTTACCCAATCCCTAAAAACCGGGCATTGCCCGGTATCCTTACTCTGCAGTTGGAGGCTTTACCATGGAGATACATGATTTTAATCCGCTCGCTAGCTAAGAAGCTTTCTTGCCTGCAATAAATTTTAGGTGAATAACGCAATCCTGAAGCATGTGCTTAATTTTTTCAATCAATAATGCCTTTTTTAGTTTGTCTAATTTGCACTTACCATTCTTAACTTACCCAATCAGGGGTTTTCAGTGCCAGCCTGCTACGCTGTTGCATTTGCCAAGGTTATTGATACGAACTTCTGCATCACGTCCTGCCAGTTATATTTTTTCATTTTCCTTATAAAATTAATTTTGCTGTTTCTGTGCTCCAAGATACCCACAGTTTAGCATTGCAACGCCTTCTTGAATGCAAGGGTTAAATGAACAATTTATAAATTTAGCATTTGCCGTATAACAATTCGCCAGGACATAAAGCCGCTTGCCAATTGTACTCCTGCATTTTAAAAACTTTTATTGCCTGGCCTCTTTTTGACCCGGAGGGTAACCCCAAAAATATTCCTGCAGCTTTGACCCGGAGGGTGCCCCAAACCTACATCGGCAAAAAACTTTTTAATAAATTTACAAATTGCCCTTGCATTCAGCTTATGCAATGCTGCGAGTGGGTACGAGCGCAGGAAACTGCAAAATATTAATAACTTAATAAGGAAAATATCATGAAAAAATTAACTATAACTGGCCATATCGGACGTGATGCAGAAGTTCGTATCAATAACCGTGGCAATGAATTTGCAACTTTTAGCGTAGCAGTAGGAGTTGGCACTAAAGAAAATCCTAAAACTGATTGGGTTGATGTTGTTGCGAATGGTAAACTATGTGCAATTGCCAAACATTTTGTCAAAAAAGGCAGTAAAGTATTGGTTGAAGGATTCCCTACAGCACATGGCTTTATTCAGGATGGCGTAATTCACGCTAAAATTAGAGTTATTGCAGGACGAATTGAGCTTCTTAGCAAAAAACTTGCGGATAATGAAGATTTAGCTCCATGGGAGGAAACTCCAGCTGCAAAGTAAAGAAACCGGGCAATGCCCGGTTTCTCTTTATTAAATTCCTAGATGAATTTAATAAAATACATTTTGCTTTGTTCCTGTAAATTAACTTTTCAGGAACAAAGCTTGTTCTTATTCTCACCCTTTTCGAGCTCGCTATCCTGCTTTTTGCGGTCTTACTGCTAGTAATGGCCTTCAACTCTATTACGAAAGGTATGGTCTCAGACAGATTTTCTAATAGAATTTGCCAGTGAATAAATATTCCTGAGAATAATTTGTGTTTTGGTCATATATGGCTAAATTTAATTGTAAGTTACTATAGTTAATCATTTTTTGGTGCTACTAATTTAACTAAAATAATTAAAGTAGGATTTATCTAAAGATTCCATTTTGTTAGGGAGATTTTATTTAGTAAAATGCGCTTTTAATTAATTATAAAGCATCTAATTAGCTATTATTAATGATAAATTGAAAACTTCAAAAAAGGATTATTTATAGCTTTTATGTGCAAAACAATATTTTATAAAGCAATCAGATTTAATGAACCAAATTACCAATTTAGACGATAGCCAAATAGATACTGACGAGTATAAGAATAAAAAAACTATAGTAGTTGAAGAACTCATCCAGCTATATGGCAAGTATAGTAGATATGATATTAATCAAGACAGTAAATTACCTGATCATCTACAAGCAATGCTAATAGGCTTAGTAGAATTAAAGATGCAGGCTAAAACGTTTATTGGACTTGGCGAAGACGCCAATAAATTTAAACTAGCAGTAGAACAATGTATAGGGGAAGTAATTAGTGATCCATGTCTATTAAAGTATATTTCACCAAAGAGATTAAAACACCTTAAAAAGTGGCTCATTTCACAGGTTTTGGATTCTGAAAATTAGTTTTATATGAATATCATTTAAGTGAAATCGGTAGGATATTATCGGTTAATACTTATCCCCTTAAGGAAGGGCGACCCTTCCTGGCTCCAACCACCTCTAGCGTTTTCCACCACCAACCCAAACGGAAAGCTTTCCGTAACGCCTTCTGGGGCAGCTTTTAGCTGCAAATAATGGCCTTTAGCCATAATAAATATTCTGATTTTTCCCCGCGAATAGTATGGTACTGACTATACGAGGATGACATAGCTAAAATCCACGACGTCAAGGGTAAACTCTGCAAATTCAAAAATTAGCGTTTGGCGCCGGGACTACAGGCATTTGCTTAATCCGCACGCGGATAAGATTAGTTATGTAGTCCAATATCAAGAAAAACCGCCGCACCGGTTTTTGCGCCGGCACTTTAAAAACTTTTTCCTCGTCCCTCACAAAAACTTTTTAATAATTTTATGAATTATGCCCTTGACTGTGGCAGACCTGCTTACAGGTTTTAGCTATGTTATGGGAACGGCGTCAGTACCCACTGCGGGGAAAAAATCAGTTTGGCGGTCTTTTGCACCAGGTTCTGACTGCTAGCTCCTCGTTGTTTGAGTCACAAGCAATTTACGTTCCTTAACCCTTGCTTGCACTTTGGCAAATAGATCAAGTTTAAACGCAGGTGTACCAACCAATTCTTGATTATTTAAGATTAGGCCTAAAACTTATATGCCTTAAATTTATAGCTAAATGTTTATCTTATATTAGAAAAATCAAAGCTGATATGATGTACTTAAAAAATTAGCATTATCTATTAAATATTATCTATTTGCACCAATAATTTGTTACTAGCTATTTGGTCTTTTAGATAATAGTAATAAGATTAATTTCTTCATGAAATATTTTAATGAAACGCTTAAGGGGCATAAAATGATAAATACTACCAATTTAACTTTTCCTTCAGACAAACAGAAATCTCTTAATCCACAAACGCCACAAGGCTCTAAACTTCAATGTGAACTATTTACGACCAGTGAGGTATATTCTCCAGAAGCACTTTATGAAGGAGTGATTACTCCAATATTTGCAAAGTACCCTGAAATTAAAGAATTTGCAAGTAATCAAGTTGCAGTAACAAAAGAAGGTAGTAATGACTCAAATGTAAATGGGTGGACGATTAAATTAGTTCAAGATGGAATAATTAGTAAACCAATAAATGGGGTTAAATACCTAGAACTTGAACGAACTTTATCTTCCATAGTAGCTCTAAAGCTGATACTTGAAGGAAATATAAATGCTTATCAGGAGCTAGTAGCATTACAGCATCCAGATGACAAACTAAGTCTTGCCTCTTACACCAATTTAAATAAACTAGCGACTAATGCTGTTTCCTGGTTTGGTTATGAGGCAATCGAAGCAATGCTGATATATGGAGATCTAGGTAAAATTAAGGCTTTTAGAGAAAAAGGCCTTAAATATGAAATAAGAGCAAAAGACCATGATGATTGGATTGAAGCTCTTTTAAATCAAGATTCCAATGTTATAGAAGAAATAATCCCTAGTTTTAAGAACTTAACAGCACAATCACAAAAAACCTTAAGAGAAGTGGCTAAGTTAATGCATATTCACTTTGGGCATGTTCTTCATCTTGAGGGCGGTCATAAGATGTTTGAACGGTTCAAAGCAGCAATTGGTAAGCCATCTAACATAACAGAAGAAACTCAAGCTTTACTGGAACTTGCTCTTGTTGTCCAGTATTGCGATGTAGCTGGAGCTACTTCTCATGTATATGGTATACGAGGGTTTAACTCTTTAACTGAAAAATGTTACTTAGGCTATCAAATAGTTCAAAAGGGGCTAAGATCGCTTATGTCCGGAGAATCAGAAATTGAAGCTCTAAATATTTGTACTAAGGAAAGGGCTAAATTGCTTGGTATTAATTTAGATACTCCTTTAAAACAAGTTGCAGTGCGTCTAGCTTGTCAGTTAAGGTTATATTTTGCAGAAGATCAACCTAAATTGCTTGAACAATCTATAGAAAATTTAGATATAAATTCCCGCAAAATCTTAATTGAGCAATTTAGCTTGGATGAGGGGTTTAATGGATGGGTACGTAACCCAACATATCTTCCTGCTCTTTTATTAAATATTTATAATAATCGACAAGATCCACACTGTAAACTACTAACAATTGAAGAAAGAATGCAAAACGCTGTAAATACAGCTGTTTCTCTAGCAAAACTTTTTGACTATAACAAAAATGAATGGCAGTTTTTGCCTGATCCTATAAATCTAAACGAGTTAGCAGGATTAGCGTCAAAAAATCCAGTGTTATTTTTAAACCCACTCAAATTTAATCCAGCTGATTTTGTGCTTGATAATTTGCAACAGGTGGTTCAGCAACAAGAATAACAGCTATGTCTATGTTAAGATAGAATAAGGTCTTATTCTATCTTTTATCTAAATTCGCTTTTACGGCCCAGAAACTACAATACATAATTTATGCCTATTTAAGCCCTTCATTAATCTATGTAGTAAAACCTTTTTTCTAGAATAAATGCTAGATTATGTATTACATCATGGTAGCTCTTGTACATACAGCATTTATTATAAACTTCTATTCTACATTTTATGTAGATAGATACAACATCTTGATTCAGCCAAAGCCACTTTTCTTACGCGAGCACACCAGAATAATAAATTGCCATATTTATGCGCAATTCTACTAAATTTTCGTAAATATCTAGTTTATTTGAAAACTGCTCTTATCCTGAATATAGCTGATATTGATAATATAATAAATCAAAAAAATAATGATATTAAATTTTTACAATTTGATTAACTTGTCATTTATAACTGAGGAATATGAATTTATGATTAGATCCTTTCTTTCAAAAAATGTAGTAAATACTGGAACATTGAGAAAAGATAATCCGCAACCTCCCAAAAACCAACAATGGTTTAGCTCATTTACAAATAGAATCCAGTCAAGATCTATATCTTTTGAGGTCAGAGAAAGTAAAGAGTTAACATTTATGGTAATGAAAGGTGGTGGAAATAATGATCCTAAGATTAAGAATATGAGAGAAAATTTATATTGCCTTGAGGCATATGAAGGGTTTTTAACTAGACTAAAGCCACATCAGCTAAACATATTTGTCAAAAGAACTATACTTGAGGAAGGTAAGCCTACAACTCCTGGTCATTTAGCCTCATTCATAACTAATGAAAATGCTGAAGTTATAGAAGACTCTGTGATTAGCCTTCATCCTAGCAACAATAATTTCAACTTTTCTAGGGTATTAGAATATTCTAGCCCAATTGATAAAGATAAGATCTTCAATCGCTATACTAGAGGGATTAAATTTATTGATCTTAAAGAGGATTTAATGAAGCACTACTTTTCGGTTGCATATACCTCTCCTATGGATCTCGAGCGTTATGTTTTTAGTATAAATATCTCTTCTATTATACCTTTATTAAATGTGGAATATCCTGACCTCTTTGGTATAGATGACATCCAAACATTTACGCAGTTTATTATTAACAATGCACGTGAAGTTAAAAGTAACCTTGAAAAAGGAGAATACATCTTGTGCTCTGGAATAGTAAATACTTTTGATCAAGCCGATAATCTTATAATGACAGAAGAAAAAGATAGTTTAAATTGCGTAACAGCAGTACTTTTAGCGCTATGTTTAAGATTAGGCAAAAAAAATTATGTAAAGGACCCTTCTCCTCAAGCCGGAGCCAGGGGGATCGTTAATTTTTTTTCCGATACAGATTTAGTTAAATCGTTAATAAATAGATCATTAATGGAATATAAAAACGACAATCGTCCGTTTGATATTACTCTTGAGTATGATGACCATTACGAGTATCGTAATAAAGTATATTCTTCAATAAATAAATTTAATAGCAGAATTTTAAAAATATAGATTAAGGAGAAAAAAATGTACAGTAGTATTACAAGTAGGCTATTTTCAAACCAAACATTTAAGTTAGCTAATCCAATGGCATTAAAGAAACCTAATGTTAACTTTCAATCTGGCTTATCAAATGTAATTAATAAATTGGGCCAGCATAATAGTCATGCTTATTCTACACTTAAGCCAAGAGCACAATCAATGTTTGATAAAGGCTTAAAAGATATAGCTAAACTTTACCCGGAAGATCATATAGCACATAAATTTATAGTTACTGAATATTATAATCTTATGTCAAAATGCCCTCACATGTCTGTTGAAGACCTAATAAATGAAATCATAGAATTTCCAAAAGAAAATGCTGATGAACATTTCATAAGAGCTGAAGAACTTGAGAAGTCTAATATATATGAGGAAGCAGGTGCAAGCTATGGGTTAGCTAAAAAATATAACCCTGACAAATATGGAAGAATTGTAGATGAACGCATACCTTCTCTAATAGAAAAATATAATAAACAAAAGCAAGAAAGGGAGTATGGTGCTCAAAACAAAGTGCGATTATTCGCAAGCCCAAAATCTTTAGAAAAAAATGATGATCCAAAGTTAATACAAGAAAAGCAGAAAGATGATCAAAAAGAAAATAATAGGGGGTATAGACCATCATATATATAGTGTAAAAGTGTAAATAATAATGCCAGCTCAACTTGGGTTGGCATTACTCATTAATAATTAAAGTCTATTGATTAATCTAAAGTCCGTTATTATCTACCATGGTACTCAATTTAATAAACTAAAACTTTTCCTAAAATTAATTTAACATTTCTTTTGATAATTAAGCCAAAATACCTAACATAAGGATCTCTCATCTAGTTAACTTTTCGAATTAAATCTAGTAACAAGCTTTGATAATTAATAAATCACTTAAAACGTTTAAGGTATTAGGTTAAATTTAATGAACCAAATTACCGATTTAGACCATAGCAATAGAGATAATGATGAGTATAAGAATAAAAAAACTATAGTAGTTGAAGAACTCATCCGGCTATATGGCAAGTATAGTAGATATGATATTAATCAAGACAGTAAATTACCTGATCATCTACAAGCAATGCTAATAGGCTTAGTAGAATTAAAGATGCAGGCTAAAACGTTTATTGGACTTGGCGAAGACGCCAATAAATTTAAACTAGCAGTAGAACAATGTATAGGGGAAGTAATTAGTGATCCATGTCTATTAAAGTATATTTCACCAAAGAGATTAAAACACCTTAAAAAGTGGCTCATTTCACAGGTTTTGGATTCTGAAAATTAGTTTTATATGAATATCATTTAAGTGAAATCGGTAGGATATTATCGGTTAATACTTATCCCCTTAAGGAAGGGCGACCCTTCCTGGCTCCAACCACCTCTAGCGTTTTCCACCACCAACCCAAACGGAAAGCTTTCCGTAACGCCTTCTGGGGCAGCTTTTAGCTGCAAATAATGGCCTTTAGCCATAATAAATATTCTGATTTTTCCCCGCGAATAGTATGGTACTGACTATACGAGGATGACATAGCTAAAATCCACGACGTCAAGGGTAAACTCTGCAAATTCAAAAATTAGCGTTTGGCGCCGGGACTACAGGCATTTGCTTAATCCGCACGCGGATAAGATTAGTTATGTAGTCCAATATCAAGAAAAACCGCCGCACCGGTTTTTGCGCCGGCACTTTAAAAACTTTTTCCTCGTCCCTCACAAAAACTTTTTAATAATTTTATGAATTATGCCCTTGACTGTGGCAGACCTGCTTACAGGTTTTAGCTATGTCATGGGAACGGCGTCAGTACCCACTGCGGGGAAAAAATCAGTTTGGCGGTTTTCTGCCCCAGGTTCTGACTGCTAACTCCTCCCGTTGTTCGGGTTAGCGGCAATTTAACGTTCTTTAACAGCTTGGTTTTTTTGGCAAATGACGCGGGTTTAAACGGGGGCGTACCGGCTAATTTTTATTTAAGTAATGGAGATTTTCATTATGAAGTTTATTGATGTTCTTATAGCCGAAGAGGCTGTGCTGGTGTTAGCGGTATTTGTACTACCGCTAACTGATGCTATGGAACTATCGTCTAATAAATAATTCTAGCGGTGGTTATTATACACCGCTGTTTTTACGAGGTGTAAAAATGGGTGAATATGCAATTCGAAAAGTTGACCGTGTGGAAGTAAAAATTGGTACTTGTAACCGGATGTATTATTTAAGATATGAAAACCGGAATGATGTACTAAAAGATAAGTACTCATTAGATCCGGCAAAAGAGCTGAATTTAATCTTCAGGTTGCCCTACCCTGACGAAGATCATATACCTATAGGCGAATATGGTAACTTCGATCGAGGGGTTGAACTGATAAATTTTAATTTATTAACTGACTCTGATGATACAGGGATTATTCAATTAACTCATCCTTCAGGTTTATTAGTTAACCTAGATTGTCATCATGGTAACCGCTTGCCGGATGCTGGTGGCAAAAGTAGAGTTTTCTGGAATGGTAAAGCTTCAGTTAATTTTAAGTTGATTGGAGTTAAAAATAGTGTTGTCGGGCTTTTACCAGAGGTAGAGTGTAAATGGTGCCAGTTAACTTGGAGCCTAGCGGAATGGGATACGGTTTTACCGTGTATTCCTGATGCTAAGATTAGGCAGCGTTTGGAAAAATATGCAGGATCTTTAATAGGTTAATTAAAGCGGGTTTATACCCGCTTTAATTTTTACATATTTAATTTGTAACTAAAATGAATATTATAGAGGTAAACAATCATGGATAAAATTACTAAAATCGTATTAACTATTTTTACTAAACTAGGTGGAGTGAGGTTATTAGCTAAGAGGAATATGCAGGTCAGGTACTTCCTAAATGAGGAGCAGCAATTGGTTCTGGAATGTATAATGGCTAAAAATTTAGCAACTAAAAATGGCATTGATAGAGTCTTGATAACCTATAATATGGCTACTGACAATTATAGGATGGAATTTATTAATAGTTGCGAAAAATAACTATTAAGCAACTTGATAATGTTAATGAACATGACCTAGTTGCATATTTTGAACAGGAAACCGGGCTAATTTGCATCTAATGCATAGATTAATAATTGCCAGCCTCGGGCTGGCAATTAAGGCTAATATGTACTTAAATCAATTGTAGATCAGCTAAAACTGGCTGCTTGGGCAATGGGTGGTATAAACTATTTAATTAGCTCAAATAACAAACTCTACAGTTTATTTTTTATTTTACCTAGTTGGTTCTTTTGTCAATACCTGGCAATTTACCTTCTGACAAAAATTGATACAGGAGCACCATAATGACATTCTTTCAGCAATTGATTTTCAATTTGGTAATTCTGGGATCACTGGGTCTTTTAGTATACGGCATAACTCATACAAAATCTGGAAAAGATAGAGAAAAACACCAAAACTAGCAGAGAGTATTAAAGTAATATGAATTAGCCATGGATATCCATGGCTAATTTTTTTCGATAAATTTAGGCCATAAATATCTAGTTGCCGTATTAAGGAGTTGGCTGCGGTCAAACTAAATCATAAGAATTCATATGCAAACTCATTGAATTTTCATTAAATAATGGTTGGTTAAGAATGACAAATGGTAGAGAAATGTTAATGCAATGGTTGATCAACTTTTCTAATCTCAATTATATCCTCATAGCTAAGACGAGATAATTTCCAGTTTTGGCTATTTAGATGAGTTATTATTACATTTGCAGGTATATCACCATCTAATTTTATATAATTATCTGTATTTGCAATATTTTGGGGAAATATAACTAGACAAGGTTTCTTGCTCAATTTTGAAGGATATAAAATAGCTTGTATCCCTGCATCGCAAACTAATTGTCCAAATATTTGTGAATTTGCAGGTATATCATAGCAAGATGGTAGTGATCTCCAATTTGGATCTAACAAACTAAAGAGTAGTGCATCCATGGTTTTAATGACATTAGGAGCTTGCTCATTAACTCTTAGGGATTCTTTATGCAGTTCTTTAGAAACAGTAAACTTTTTTATAACATCTAAAAATTCACTTAAAGATTGCTTATCGTGTAAATCTATAAATGAATCAATTTTGCCAGAAATGCATAATGTAGATACTGAGTCTTTACTCGTCAAAGCTATTTCTTGCGGACTCAATGCACATTCACTATTTATAGCCCCTTGGCCCAGCTGTTCTTGCAAGGCTGTATCCTTATCAACTGCCAGATAAAGTGCATGTAATGGCGTGATTTCCGGATGTATCCTATTTCCTGAATTAAACCTGCCTCCATTAAAACTTATACTTCCAATTGTAGAAAGTGGATGGTTAGAATATTTAAATTTTATGCTTCTTTGCCAGCCATCTATTACAAAATTGTTTTTTGCAGCATTCCGTAATGCAAACAATAACTCATCTCTATAAATTTTTCTTTGTTGGGCTAATTCTGAATAATAATTCCAGTGATAATTTATTAAATTTGCTGTCGCTTCTTTGGCTTGCTGAATACTTTCTGGAGTAGCTCTTTGAAGAAGGAAAACTACAGATTTCCTGTTTCTACGCTTTCTTATACGTCTTTGCCAAAAACTCACTTTTTATTTTCTTCTAAAGCTATTTGAATGAAACTAAGTAATTTGGAAAACCTTCCTAGAATTATCATGTCTCTTGGTTTCATATCGCCTAATTCTGGGTTAGGCGTTTGGAACCATAGCATAGTCTTATTAGCATCCTGAAAGAAGGAAGCCACAAGGTTTATGGCTGTAGCCCATTCTTCAAGCCGCTCTTTTAAAATAACAGGTATGCGTTCATCATATCTAATTGATTTTTCTGGAACTTTTGCAGCAATTGATACATCTGTATTTCGATACTTCAATGAATCTACAACTTTTTTGCCATGAAAAACACCATTTTCATAGAAATGCATGAAATCTTTTGATGGTATGCTTTTAAATAGCCTATTGTTGATGTTCATGATATTTTACTTTAATAAAAAGAATTTGCCTTATTCTACCATAAATTATCCAAACTTAATCCAGAATTTTGCCAAAATTTCTAGCTGAAAATTATTTTATTGAGTAGTGGCAGAAATATAAAGAAGTTACTTTATAGTTATAGAATCTATTTAGAATCTCTTTCAACATAGTCATCTCCAATCGGAAAAAGTACATCAATAAGCCTACCATCCGTTTTGGCATATCCAGAATGAGTAATATTCTGAACAATAACGGCCGCATCACCGAGCAGCATTAACTTATTTTCATCATCAATCATAAAGTTAAATTCGCCAAAGATTATATTAACTGTTTGCTCATACATATGTGAATGGGCCGGGAAGGCGGTACCTGCATCAATATCCAAATAGACAAAAGTTACATTTTATACTGTTTATAAAACTGAAGTAAACTGACCTATAGAATCAGAATGTCCCATAAATAATGTAAAATTATCGCTTTGGTCTATTTTAAGTTGTGAGAAATTTTCTATTATTTCTTTGTCTGTAATAATTTTTGCAATAGTTAAATGGGGCATAAAGGGGGTATTAAGACATTTAATATCAAAGCTGTCTAATATGTTTACTATTTTTCTATGTAAAATATTACAAAATTCAGGGTCAGCCAATCTTAATTCTAGCCATGTAAATTGCTCTTCAAATTTATATATTGATGTGGTTAAATGTATTACAACTTCTTTATAGGTATTTGCCAAACTGTAGACTTGACTATATATTTCTCTCACCACAGATTCCCTATCTTCGTAGAACTGGGCAATGGTTATATGAGGAATAGAAGTTTGACCGACTTTATATTCTGAAATTTTATAATATTTTTTAGACAAACTTTCATAGTAAGTTTTATTCTCTGGTATCAGAGCAATGTTGTATCGCTGCATAGTTAAATTAATCATTTTAGAAGCCTTTTAAATTAACTTTTACATTTTTTAATAATTTAGCTTAATTATATTGATTAAAGATAAAGAAAAACAATAAAACTAGAAGAGAGTATTAAAGTAATGAATTAGCTATGGACCTCCAAGGCTAATCTTTTTCAGTAATAAATTTCAATTTATAAATAGCTTATTTGCCGTATTAAGGAGTTGGCTGTGGTCAAACTAAATCATAAGAACTCATATGCTGATTTCTAGCTCTAAGCACTAATTTTTGCTCTTTTTTATAGTTTTCTTTATCCGTATAAAAGGAAACCCAATTTCTAAGGTTGTCTCTGATTCTTGGATGGAAAGATCATCCTCCTCTGGTATAATTAATTCAGAGATAAGTTCTCCTGTTCGATATATTAATGATTTTTGTTTATTAGAATTCTCTTTTAAACTCTGTACTGTAGCAACTAGCTTATTAAGCTCCCTAACCTTTGCAAAAGTGTCAATAATAGAAATTGTAGTCGCTGTAGCTTTTGGACTTTTTAAGATGGTTGCAAACATATAAAGACCACGTTCGGAAAACGCTTTTGGCTGTACACTAGCATGTTTAAGCTTTGCGAACCGGTCACAATTTGTGACCAGTTCCTTTTTTTCATCTTCAGTCAGCTCTATAATATACCCTTCAGGAAATTTATCTAAGTTGCGGCTTACTGCCTGGTTAACTTCTTTTGTACTTACTCCATATAGTTCTGCAACATCTGAGTCGATTATCACTTGCAAGCCTTGTATTTCCAGTATCTTATTTTCGACTTCAGAATATTTCATCATATTCATGCCAATTTCCTTAAATCATTTATCTTTTAATTTTTTACCGTGAAGGCTAAATTTGTTAACTCCTCTGCCTCGAGTTGCTCGATAAGGAAATTTTTTGATAGGATATATTTAGCAACCTTTTGTGCTTGCGGAATCTCTTGCTGGGAGAGATAATGCTCATAAATTTCTAACCAGGGGCTAATTGCCACAGGGTCATATGCCGTACAATCATACAATAATGAAATTGCATCTTCCATGTTACCTAAGTGTCTAGAACATATTGAACCAAAATAGGCATTCATCCCAACACTAGGAGGTCCAAGAGTTATTGCCGCTTTGAAATTTTCAAGTGCTTCTTCATACTTATCCATTTTCATTAAAAATAGCTCAAGTTCAGAATAAGCAGTCGAATCATTTGGGCTTAGCATAATCATTTCCTGCAATGCCTTTTCTGCGTTAGGATACTGCTTTTGCAAAATGTTCCATTTGGATAAAGTTTGCAGATAAGTATAGAGATTCTCGGAGGCAACAATTTGCTCCAGTGTAGATGTTGTCTTTATGCTCCTGGCATAGTATTCTGCCTTTTCAAGCCATTGATTTTGCTGTCGGGTACCATATCTACTTTGCATGGATATTCCCCTATAAATAAATGACTTCAGGATTCCGTTCCTGAATGTATTCTCATCAAATTCATTTAGTATGCTTAATATTTCATTGGTATATTTGTTTAAAATATCCTCGCTGATCTTAAAACCATAACGAATGGTATTTACAATAATTTTATTTAATAAAACTAGCTTTAGATTTAGGTCTATTTTTGAATCAAAACCTATTTCAGCAAGCTGAATCATTGGTCCAAGTTCAATTACTTTTTCATTAGCCAAAGCAACCTCGACCCTAGCTATTTCCTGGATATATTTAAACTCCATATATGTCTCAAGATGAATTAACCTAGGGAAATTTAGCTTTAAAATATATTCACTTTCTCCCATCCGAAGAAGTAAACATAATAGGTTTAAGATAATCTCCCTATTTTTGACCAAATCTTCAAGATAGACAGTTAACTTAGCCTTAAGATTATCCAAGCATTTATAAAAGACCTGCTTGAAATTTTTGTCTTCTAAATGTATTAACTCATCAAAAAACCCCAATCGTGGTACTCGCTGAATAAAGGGGATTCGTGTTTCCAAAAAAATATCATTTTTGAATACCTCATAGTAAAAAGAGCTATTCAGGGTTAAATTCTTTGAAGATACACCGATATACCCGCCGCTTACATTCGGGAACTTTAAATTCATAATAGTTTAACCTTTATACGACTGTAAGCTACATATGCTAGAAACTGCATAGTGAGAATCAAGTAACATGCGTGGATGTAGTCAAGATTTACAAATAATGAAATAATTATTAGTGGTGATATAGTGCACATCAAGCTTCTTTGGAAGATTGATAAGCTCGAGCTTTGAGCAATAGCATTTAAATCTTCACCAGCACTTAATACATAATCATCTCTGAATTGTAAAAAAGAAATACTTGTCAATAGCCCTACAACTGTTAACGCAACTATTAAGGTAATTTTGTTTATACTGAAATACAGAAGTAATAGCGGGAGCCCATTACACATTAAAAACAATTTATAACCCTTATTGCTGCTGTATTTTCTCAGAAGCAAATATACAATACTAGCAAAGAGTAACCGGATTGAATCAATGACCCAAAGGTATTGCCTGAAAATTAAAGGGACTGAAGTTATGCTACTTATCTTGTTGGATGATGCAAAAATAGGCACTATAGCAATAAGAAGCAATGAAGCAGAAGTTTGTATAAAATAAGCCAAGGTCTTTTTATGTGTTAGGATCTTACGAAATGAATTCAAATTAGTATTTTTGTTTAAATTGGTAATCTTTATTTCACCAATAAAGAAAACCATTAAGGTTCCGCAAAGATACGTTATCATGTTAACAAGAATAATTGTATATAATCCGGACGTTAATAAAAGCACTGGAGTACTCAATGCTGCTATAAATATTGCAGAGCTAATAACTATTTCTCTTGTCGCTGAATTTTTTCTAAAGCAATCATCATCACTTGAAGTAAACTTTAGCATAAAAGTATATGTAATTGCCAAAACAGCCATTGGTAACCCTGTTAACACCATCCCGATAAGGAAAAGACTAAAGACTTTAATTTTAAGCCCCCATAGCAATATTAATAGAGTCACACAACCGGCAGTTTGAGAAAATATAAGCGATTTTTTTATCCCCATCTTCAGTATAAAAGATTTGAATACCAGTCCAGCCAAAGCGGCAAAAAAGGTTTTTAAGCTTAAAGCAATTCCGAGATAATATAAACTATTAAAGTTTTGTTCTATACTTGAGAAGCTAGCGATACTGCTTAGGGAAGAACCAAAAGAAGTAATAAATAGAAAGGTCAAGAGATAATAATGTAACAACATATCAAAAACTCTGGATAACTGGCAGCAAAGAGAGATTAATTGCTGTCTTCTGCGACTGATATAAGTTTAAAGAAAGAGCAACATAAATGACTAAACATCTAAGCTACTCTTTTACATCACAGTTTTAAAAAAGTAAAGACTATTTTAGTGAACACTATAATCAGAGCCAGTGGATTTATTTTTTAGAACGATATTTTTTCATACCAGTATACTTTACGAAAAATATTAAAGGAAGTACAAATAAAACTAAGTAAAAATTTTGATTTTTTACGCTTAATTTATTTGAACAATCGATTCTAGCAAACTAACTTTTAAAAGATTAGATAAATATTTTGGTGAGAAACATAGTTGTAAATGTCTAATAATTAACATATACTAAAAAATTTTATTTTTTAATGCTAGGATATTGCAAGGCAATAAAATTTCATTTATTGCCAGAAATAGGGAGCTACCGAATAGATGAGCTTACACCTCTTATTCTCAAGGGATGGCTATATAAGTTTAATCATAGAACAAAAACTATTCGTAATGTTCTAATACCACTTCAACGGATACTAAAATCAGCAACTAATGATGGTTTAATTTCTAGCAACCCGATAGATGATCTTGACTTAACGGAAATCATCAAAGATATTGGACTGCCAAAACAAGATGAAATAGATCCATTTAATGATTATGAAAAGGAGTATCTGATAGTCTAAAGCATCTGGTCAATTCAGAAACTTGATTCAGTTTGCCTTTTGGTCTGGATTAAGAACGGGTGAGCTAATCGCGCTAAGATGGAGCAATATTGATTTTAAAAACAAGATTATAAATGTTAAATTTAATAAAGTTAAAAATGAAGAAAAAGAACCTAAAACAAAATCCGGTATCCGATCAGTATTAATGCTACCCAAAGCCGAAGAAGCTTTAAGGAATCAATATACGCTTACTGGTTCGTTATCTGACTACGTATTCCATAACCCAACAACAAATAAGCCGTGGAGCAGCGACACCAAAGTGCTGTCACATTGGAGAAAACTTTTTTCTGACGGCAAAATACGATATCGGTATGCATACCAAACTAGACATACATATGCCTCAACATTATTAAGTAATGGCGAAAACATAGCATGGATCGCCACCCAAATGGGGCATGTCAATACTGAGATGGTAATCAGGAACTATGGTAAATTTATTCCAAACGTAAATATTTTAGGGGGATATGAATTAAAAGGAAAATATTAAAAAGTCACCAAATGGTCACCACCAAGTTTTAGCTTAGCGTAAAGTACTGTTATGATTATAGATTGTTGGTGCCGGAAGTGGGACTTGAACCCACACGCCATTGCTGGCACCGGATTTTGAGTCCGGCGCGTCTACCAATTCCACCATCCCGGCTGAATGAAGAGTAGGTATTATAGCTGATTTATCTTATATAGTCAAGCCCTTTTTGTTGCTTTTTATTATTTCATTAATTTCCGATTAGATAATAGCGCTTCGTAAACAATTTGAAATCAAGTCGGGTCTATTTCAATCTATACTGCAAACCTCAAATAAGTAGTTACAGTTGTTTCGCACTTTTTTACTAAGTTTTAACCTCAATTTAAGATTTACTAAAGAATGCGTAATATCAACGACTAATTTACTCTGCTAAATTTTTATAGAAGAAAATTAACTTTGTGAATCAGTAGTTTTATTTTAGAGCTAAATAAGTATTATTTATAGTAAAAGGTGGTTCAAAATGAAAATTTTAACTAGATTTCTAAGCCCTTGTTTTAGTAACTCGACAACTGACAACCTCCAGAATAATGAACAATTTACGGATTACCTCAACTATCTCATGGGTTCAAGGCTGGAGAATAAAGAACTTTTAAAAAAAATTATTGATAATGGTTATTTAGATAAAGGCAATGATAAAAAATCACCTACGCCAACCCTTTTTACTCAGGTAAACAGAAAATATAAACTAAATTTACAGGAGTCCCAGTTTATCATATTCTTATACGTTAAAACCAAGATTGAAATTGGTAATAATGCGGAACAAATCCCTCTGGATATGGCAGCAATTACCAAGTGGGTAAGCGCTAATTGTTACCGGAACATCTCTCTAAATAGTAAAAGTTTGCAACTAAGCAAGATAGAAAATAATAACTTAATCTTTTCAGGATCATCTAAAACACAAATACCATATTCAATTAAATTATCGACAATGAATAAATATAGCCGGCTTGTTAATAAAGAACTAAATATTAGTACAATTTTTGGCCAATGCAAAATAGCTACTAATAAAATTAAGATAAATAAAACAAACCAATGTACACCTTTAGCAAATTTTTTCAATGAAACAATGACTAATTACCATCTTAATTATGAAACAAATCGGCGTAAATTCAAAGAAACCTGGGCTGGAAAAATGGATATTAGTCGCGAAAAGCCTGGATTCATCGATAAATTTACCCATCGTCATTTATGGAAAAATAAAAAATATATCCGCGCTAGAAATTTTTACTTTATTCATACTAATTTTAAATCACTACTTGAGGATATTATTACTTTCTGTAAATCAGAAGAATTTAAAAACTATATAAATTCAACCGAAATGCCTGGGAAAAAATTTATCACTATACCAGTCAGTTGCTTTAGGCATGAGACTAGCATTATTGTATCTGAAAGCAGAAACAGTACGCCTAGTGAACCAATCTATAAGTTAAGGTATTATAATCCAAATAATGGAGTATGGCTAACTCAATACTTATTTGTAAATAAACCAAATCAATTTAAAAACTTCATTAGACGATTTGAGGAAGAAATTAATGGTCTTACCACTGTAAAAACCCAAAAACTTCAACAAGTATTAATGTCAGCTCAATATTATCTCTATGTTGGGGATAATCCTACAGCAAAAATCTTTAAATATACTTCAAATTTTGAATATCTACCCGAAATTAGCCAAGAAAATGACGCAGTAGCTCAATACTTAATTTGTGGCATGGCTACAGATGATACAGCTCTCGTTAATTATGGGCTGAGTGCAAATCATGATCAAAACAGTCTTAGTAAATATACTAGCCAGCCACTTATCTTTACTGCGATTGGCTATCTCTGCAACGAAAATATATTGCGCGCGGTTTATGATACTATCAAACAAGATATAAATAGCTGTTACCGAGGAGAACAATTAGAACCAGCTACTCCATTAAGGATAGCAGCTGACATTGTGTATGAGATTTTTGAAGCTTCAAATGCGCTCGACCTTTCTATTGTTGAATTCCTTTTAAAAAATGGGGCTAATCTAAATGGCTGTAGTCATCCAGAGCATAAAGATGATGAACCACTAAATCTGCCATTTAATGATGAAATTAAACAGCAAATAAAAGATTTAGCTCGCAATGTATCTAAGAATAATTTGACTGATGTTGTTATGCACGATAATGAAATTTAAGAACCGATATTTGATACGCCTAGGCTCTTTCGTAGAGGTCAACACCGGCTAAATTAGCTTAAATCCAACGCAATATTTAACATTTTAGCAACATGATTTCTAATTGCCGTTTAACTGCTTGAAAAAGCTGAAATTTATACCCAATACCCTTTTCTATATTGACGAAACCTTAACCGCCTAGGCTTTCTTGGGGATTTCCTTTAAATCACCAGGCAAGCTCAACCACTCGAAACAACACTTAATGTTGCAAAATACCCTAAAGTAGCGAAGTTAACTCAACCATAATCGCATTTCTTCATTTTACAATTACTTATAGCAATGGAAAAAGAAATATAAATTTTGACTGTAAAAGTATGTAAAAAAGGAATAGATGATGATTAATAGTAATATAACGCGACAAGCTGGGCTAGCAGGATTAAGAAATTCTTCACAAATAAAAAAAAGAGAAGTGCATAAAAGTGAAAATGCAGAAGCACCTAACTTAATAGAAACAAGCTCATCAGACAATTCACCATCCTCAAGAAGCCAGGTTTCTTTTGATCAGATAGCTAATAACCTAGTGGCACACTTTAAGGATACTACTAAACCCCAGGAAAATAAATCGGCAAACTTAGCAGTAGTTGTCGCTAATGGAATAAAGCTAATTGCAAACTCTTATGCAGAGAAAATAGCTAATAAATCCTTAATCAAATATCAAATAATACGAAGTACTAGTGAAGAATTAAAACAAAGCGGAGTTCCTGAAAATAAAATTGAAGCTTTATTGAATATAATGTTAGCAGCAGCAACTGATGAAGATGCTTATACTAGACTACAAGAAGCGAAAGAAATTAAATTAATATTTAACGAAGAAAATAACTGTTTCCAATTAGATGAAAGTGATCAACTAAGCAAGCAAATTTCAGGCAGTGTAGATAATTTAATTTTTAATCTGGAAATTGAAGGCTTTGAAAAAACTAAACGGGGTGAAGGCGCGCAGAAAATATTCTATGAATATAAAAACATCTTTACAAATACCTGCTACTATTATGTTGAGCTAAAAGACAAAGGTGCAATAGAGCGAGAATTTGGCCCGGATAATATGGTAAATGAACATATTAATAACTTAGAAGATAAAACGCTAGCCAGGGAAGTAAAAGAATTCTGTAGCACCTTAAAACATTTCGGGGAAAATACTTTCGCGAGAGTTAGCGTAGCTGGCTTAAGACTTCCTGCATATTCAGCAGCTAATAAAGAACAGAAAAGCAAAATTAAACCAGCAGAATCAGGCAAAAGCAACTTCCCAAATGAAAATTTTAGCAAAGCAGCAGACTCTTGTTTACAGCTAATCCAGGGTACCCGGAAATTAAATATCGCGGGAATTGATCAAAGGGATGGCCACTTAGAAAACTCAAAAGTAGTAGCGAGGAGAACTCTGGAAAGTAATACCAACGCCAAAGTAAAAGTTTTTGATTGGGGCCTAGCAAAACTTTATCCATATCAACCAGATAAAATTGACAAACGTTCATTAAACACCCTTCGTTATATTGCAATTGGTGGTAAGACTATACGTAAGGTGAGCACCATGATCTATAATGCCACCAATAAAGCAAAAGGGATTGTTGGTGCCAATAAAGGTGCAAATAAGCACTATCCAATTGAAGAGACATTAAGAGCCGCAGGAGTAAAAGAAGAAAGTATTACTAAAATAATGGCCGTCGCGAAAAAAGAATTTGAGAAACTGGAGAACATGGAAGCACCTACGCAAAAAAATGTACAAAGGTTTGTTACACTATGGTCTATGGAATTAATTAATACTTTGCATGTTGAAGCAAAAAGTGCTAAGTTACAATTATTAAAAGATGAGCTATATTATCGTATCAATGACCGCCAAGGTGGAATAAATGAAACTAAATATACCAGAATAGATAAGTATTGTAATAAGATGTCTTTAGCAGACATCGATAAGCACTTAAATATTATTTGTACTGCTTATATAAAAGACGGTGCAGAGCCAGATTATAGTCATGTATAACCATATTGCCATATAATGTTTTATTATTATATGGCAATATGGTATACCAGTTATTTATCCTATCTGCCACCTGAGATATCAATAAAAGTTCCGGTGGTAAATGACGACTTATCTGAAATTAACCAATAAATTGCCTCTGCGACTTCTTCAGGCGTGCCGCCGCGTTGCATGGGAATATTAGCCTTTACCCGATCAACGCGGCCAGGTTCCCCTGCCGCGGCATGGATATCGGTATAAATTAGTCCTGGCCTTACCGCATTTACCCGAATCCCGGCACTGGCAACTTCGAGCGCTAAACCCGTGGTTAATGTTTCGATTGCGCCTTTGGATGCAGCATAATCGATATATTCATTGGGCGAGCCAAGAATTGCCGCACGTGAGGATAAGTTAACGATGGCCCCACCCTTCCCGCCAAGATGGGTAGACATCCGTTTAACGGCTTCCCGGCTACACAAGATAGTACCTATTACATTGGTTTGGAAAATCTGATTAAGGCGCGCAGTGGATAATTCTAGAAGTGATGCTTTAGGAAGTATAATTCCGGCATTATTTACTAGTGCGGTTACTTTGCCAAGCTTTTGGTCAACCTGCTCGAACATTTTGATAATTTGTGCTTCATTAGCGACATCAGCAGCAATAGCGATAGCTTCACCGCCCAGTTGTCTGATTTCATTAACTAGTTCTTGAGCTGCGCTTTGATTAGCTTGGTAATTTACGCAAACCTTATAGTTATTTTTAGCTAGTAGCAAAGCCGTTGCGCGGCCAATCCCGCGACTTGCCCCGGTTACTATCGCAACTTGTTTACTCATCTTTAACGCCCTTACTATATCTCATTAACTTTGAATATCTAAATTAGGCTATTTTAGCGAATTTTAGATAATTTAGTGACGACTTTAAATAACTTTTTATCATTCATAATTTAATAAGTCAGCATACACAACCATAATTTTGCCATGATGAAATAGTTAGATATTTGATCAAAAACTAAATTTCTTACCTGCGCACTAGGGGTAAGAATTATCAAATTTTGCATACCTAATCATTTTTAAAATACCTATTAAACCAATTGCTAATTAACCAGTTGATATATTCGATTAAACCCAGCCATTTAGCAGCATGATATTAATTTTATATTTACAAAGCAACAACACTAGAGTTACATATTGCAACTAAAATCAATAGAAAATAAGATAACTAACTTTTGTTTCGAAATTATTTTCACTCTCATAAAAAGCTTTTTATTTTAATCTTATACCTTAGGAAGCCCCGGATACATTGTAACTGCACATTTCCGGAGAATAAAAGTTAGCTACATCTACTGACTTTAGTTAAAGATATTGAAATAGAAAGGGTATATAATGCTAACAATAACCAAATCTCCAAGACAAATTAAAGCCTATGACTGGCCTATTACAGTTATAGATTCATCTAAAATTCAAAATGCTAGAACAAAGTTGATAAAAATACTTATGTCCTACTTAAATTCAGAAGAACTTTCTTCTGCTGAAAAAAAACAGTTATGTCTAGAATTAAAAGATAAGCTAATTTTTGACAGCGTAAATGAAAACACTAATTCTAAAGAAAGTTTGTTTCAAGCAGGATCAAGAAAGCCATTTAATGCAGAAGAAGTTAGAAACCGTATACATACTGAGATTAATAAATATTTTCTTACTAATTGCCTAAATAAAGCCGAAAAAGAAAGCGAGATAATACAAATCAATAAATTTATTGATGAATTTTGCCTATATAACGATATTAAGGATATTGTCAGAGGATTGTTGAATAATATAAAGACACCTGAAGAGCTAAAATCATTAGTAAACTGTTTAAAAAAAGCGCGTATGTTGCAGTTTATTGATCAGTATAGTGATGCAGAGCTAAATAAGGAAAATTTAACCAAGCCATGGCAGAACCTACTTCATAAAATTTATGATAATAGCCAATTATTTAGAAGCGACGGACTATTTGCCGATGATTGGTTAAATTTTATTGAGACAGAGGTAAAACCGGCAGAGATTAATCCAGCTTCAGACCCTGCTAATTTAAATTCGCCGGAAGAAATACTAAATGAATATCAGCGAGAAAACCCTGATATAAACCTGGATTCGCCAAGCGATCTTTTGCGCGCAAGGCAAACCCTTAGCCAAAAGATTACTATTGGCCTCAAAAAACTGATTAACTCGCTGCCTGAACCTTCTAAGTACTGGGAAGTATTCCGTGAAGCACTAGCACTTGCCACCTATCATATACGAATAAAGTTATTTGGATATTCTAATAATAACTTGCCCCAAGAAGTTAATGCTGATATGGAGGAACTAACCGAAGAAATAATGGGAAATCAGAAGCTTGTTAGAGATATAGCAACTAAAGAAGCAGTAACTAACAAATTAGAACAGACCGGACAAGCACCTGAGTTAGAAAAGTATTATAAACCATTAACCAAGCAAGAAAAGACTGAGTTAAAAGAGTTATACTTGGCTTTACAACCAAGAAATGAAGAAGACCCTTCGTTTCAACCGCCGGCTCAGCAATTAAACAAACTCAAAGAGTACTTAGTATCATTAAATCTTAATTCTAAAATTAAGGAATTATGGCCAAGTAGTGAATTAACTGATGAAACAGCTGTTAATATTATCAACGCAGCAAAAAATATACTTGATAGATTTCACATTAATCGGAATGAAAGCCAGCATCCATTATATAAACGTGATCTACAGGCATTTGCAATTTGCTTACTTATTGAGACCCTCCCTCCTCTTGACCTTGCACCAAAAGAAACTTTTGATCTAGCTCGTGAAATAAAAATGGAAATACTTAAAGGAGAGTTAGAATTTAACCTTTACCCAGCAAATGATTATTGGTTATCTCAATACACAGAAATGTATCCAGAAGTTAAATTTGAAATTGATAAGAAGTTAGTAAATAGTCTGAATGATGCAGAAATTGACTTATGCTTGGGCTTTATTCACTATTATATTCTCCGAGGATTAATGATAGATTACGATAGCTCTTCGAAAGAGATTCAGCAGAATCTTGATTTGGAAAAGGATAAACTTCTTAGAATGCTGCACAAACTTGGCCGCCCCAGCTATGAACCATTAGAAAAGGGTTTTGTTACTCTTACAGAAGAGCAGGCCAAAAGCTTAGAGGGTGAGCTTAATGCTAAAGCAGAGTGTTTAAAATGTATAAACTTTGGCAATATAGACCTTGGCGGGCAATTTGCTCGCATTAATTATAAAGGATTAGATATAGATGGAAAGGTCGTAGAAGCCAAAGCCGCAAATGAAACTAAAAATGCAGATAACGGAATGGTACCTGAAGAAGTACAAGGTGTAAAATTCTGGCTTGAAAATCCCATTTTAACCTTTTTCCGTGGCGCAGGATTTCCCTCCCATTTATATAAGGGTTGGAGTGAAAATAATGTAAGTGATGAGCCCAAAGAAAAACAAATTAATTTACGGCTTAACCTTAAGTATGATACTACTATAGCTACTTTTTACATAACAGTATTACCCTCTTACCAAGAATACATTAGCAATAAAGAAACAATAGATAAGTTACTTAAAGATTATGTGTGGGATTACAAATTACCACAAATCGATAACAAATCTGAAAATGGAAATCCTGAAGAAAAAAAAGTTGAATTAAAGCCAATTAAGACTTTAAGAATTTGTGTTAAAGGCAAGAACTCAGGGCGCAATCATTATGCTCTTAATAATTAACCCAGCATTATCCAAGCTCTTTAATAATTAAGGAGCTTGGGTTCAAGAAAAAATAAACAATCAGCTAGCTAAATTAGCTGATATACGAGGATAGGAGTATTGGATTATGAATATTGATATCCGAGACTTCAATTCCAGAAACTCCAAAATTAGCATTCTCAAAGTTTTGGCTGATACTGTTTATTAAAAATTGACTACTGCTCTTCATTTTTGCATTAACCTCAAAAGAAGTTTCATTATCTTCCTCGTCTTCGATGGAATAATTTCCTTTAATATTTATATAAATGTTATCTTTTGAGTTAAGCGTCAATTGCTCATCTATTGAATAACATACTTGGGTTAGTTCATTTATCTTTGGAAGGTATATATTATGTTTCAAAGCTGCATCAGATAGTGACATTAACAAGATACTACGATAATCTTGGCGTATTAATAAAGGAGCCAATAACGAAAGCAGATTTAATTTGCCCGTAAATGGCTGATATTCAACATTTCCATTCGCAGCAATAATATCGGTAACTTTTACTTTTTTATCGGCATATTCCACAAAAATATTTTTACTTCGGCTATAGTCAAAATTAAATTGATTTAGATGAGAGATATTTAAAGAACCTCTATTAAAATCCTCCAATGTTTTGTTTATTAAATGTTGAGCATCTTCTTTAATAGCATGTTCAACATTCCATTCTAGCGGCTTTTTTGAATTAACTCTAAAACTCTGTTCAGATTTAGAAAAAGATTTGGGCTTATCAGATACACATCTAAACTGAGATCTATTGTTTTCTTGTGACCCAGTCCTTTTGGATTCTGTAATAATGGAGGCTTTAAGATTTACCACATGATTAGTTTTAGGCTTTATTAATTCTAAATACTGCATGAATTCATCAAATTTATCTTCAGTTTTTTTGCATGCCTCATAACCAAAATATTCACCACTTTTAAAAATATCATGCGCCAATATTTTAGATATCTCGGACTTTATAAATGTACCGGAAGTACATAATCCTGATAAATACTCAAAAACTACTCCCTCAATCTCCAATTTTGTTGGATCAACTGCTACTGATTCTAGGCTCTTCCTACCCATTAAAACCTTTACTATATTCACTTTAGACACCCCGGCATCCTGCAATTTTATGGATAATTCTAGCAAAGATTCACAGTTAACTTGTATTAGTTGGTATTTCGCTAAAGATTTCTTTGATAACCCATTGCATCTAGCCCTCATTCGGGAAGCATCTTTCACCCCAAACAATTCAATTTCCCTTTATTCACTTGTCACAATTTGCAATTTTTGGAGTAGCCTAAATTTATACTCAAGAGAACCGTGTCCCAATTCTATCATTGGTACTTCTACTTGCTTCACATTTTTAGTCTTATCGCTAATTGAATTATGATATGCTTGATTACCCCACCCACAAAATAACTTTCTTATCATGGTTAGCACCTTTATTTACAAATATAATTTTCTGGCTAAAGATTTGGATTAAATTAAACCTTTTCTATATTACAGCAAATTATAGCTAGTAAGAAGTACTATAAACAAAGACCTAATATACGAATTTTAGCAATCGTTTATATTTTAATTGAATTTTCGAACATTACATAATGCTTTATATAATTTCCAGTACCACCTTTATGATCAATTATATGTTACTAATTCTCACACTTATCCATTTTAGTCTAAAACAATGTCATCAACAAATCTCTGTTAACTATATACCGCAATTATCCATTTTCCAATCATAACTACTTTAACTGTTACATCTAAACTCCTATCCGCATTATTGGCTTCGTCATGAAATAAGGCCCCTTACTACTACGAGTATCTGGGGCTTTGCTTTTTATATGAAATCTAATTTTCAGATAATTATGATTCTAAATTGTTTAGCTTAACTATAGATATTTCTCGGCGAGTTCGGCTCTGTTGAACCTTGCGAAATTTTAGAAACTAGCAAAAAAAATTATCTACTATATTTACTAGGAACTACCATTGGGTTTGTAAAATCAAGTTTTGAAATTTTAATTTCTGAAACCCCAAAATCTTTGTTAGTGTAATTATTTTCTTTGCTCCTCTCTACAAAATTACTACTCATTTTCATATCAGCAGTTATATGAAAAGTTCGGGGGGCATCCCCAGGTGCCTCTACACTGTTATATTCAAATTCCATTTTAATTTGTAGAACGTCATTGCCTTGTGGTTCACTAACAGTTATTTTCGTTTGACATTGTTGACTTAAACCTGGAAAAATGCAATTAATTTTGTCATATATGACCGTTGAGACAGGCATCATTACAGTACTACGATAGTCTTGGCGGAAAAGTATCGGCAACATTTTCTGATAAAACGTAATTTGACTTTCTGGTTGTCCATTAAATATGGCAGAAAATTTCTTTGTAAATTTTCCTTCTTTATTGATTAAATCTGTAATTGGGATTGATTTACCATCAATATTTAAATATACCCCATCACTTCGGTCATAGTCTAATGTATACTGTTCTGCCAATGAATTCGTTAAGCCCTCATTATTTAAATCTTTCACTGATTTATCAATACTTGTTTGTATTTCCTGCATTAATGTTTTGTACCTTTTTGGCGGAGGGGGAGCTACGCTATCAAGCGCCACATTAGCCTCACTACCTAATTGGTTATCTCTATGCCCATTAGTTAGAGAGACTAAATATTTACTAAACTCTATTAGTTTTGCTTGAGTCTTCTGGCTATTTTCAAAACTAAAAAAGTCACCGCTTTTAAATATATCATTCTTAATGATTTTACCTAGATTTGGTTCTATAAAGTGCCCTGAAGTAAAGCAGCCAGATGAGAGCATTAAAATAGTTTGGTGATTCCCTGTTAACTCTTTAAGTTGATTAAAGTTTAAATTTAGTGATTCCAAGCTTTTCTTCCCCATCAAAACAGCAGCAATATCAGAATTTCGAATTCCCATTTTATTCAAACTTTTAATTACTGTTAACAGCTCTTGTGCTTTATTTTGTATTAGATTACTTTTCCCTTGGTCTGTACGTAGTCTATCCAGTCTAACCCTCATATTTGAGGAATTTTTTACTCCAAACATCTTTGTCTCCTTTTTCACTTTCAATTAAGGCATTACTTATCATTGACTTAATTAATCTACACAAGCAACTGCTATTTACACACAATGTAAACAACCATTGAAGCATTTTATCAACAGAGCAGCTAATTAGGTGATTGAACGAACGGATAAAAGACTAATCATAGATTATTATGGAAAGAGTAATAACGTAAAACTAAATCTAGAAAAGAAAAACTTGCATAAATTAAAATTACAGTAAACAGTTTTTTTATTTACACCACTTACTAGTAATTGGTATTAGTAAAGCTTGAACCTTACGCTTTATTGAATATTATCTATTAGATCCTTAATAAATGGACTGCTATTAATTATAGCTAACGGATTATACTTTGGATGACTATTATCGATTTGCGCGCGATTTTTTATTAAAAGTTCAAATATATCGAACTTCGGATAATCTTTTAATGCAACATACAAAGGAGATTGACCGGATTTAGGCACGAAGTTAACATCAGCCCCTTGCTTTATAAGGACTTCAACCATCTCTAGTTCATTGCTTGCCACCATGATAGTTAATGGCGAATCACCGGCAAAGTCAAAGTTTAGATTTACTTTTTTGCCGGCCTGGTTAAGATCATTTATTATAGCATTTAAGCTGTTTGAATCGCAGGAGAGTAATGCCAGTCCAATTAACTGATCTATCTGTGATGGACTGACTGTCGCAGCCAGTATATTTTTATAGCTTGTTTCAGGTTTTCTTTTATACTCTGATTTAGGTGCATACCCCTGTATCAACATTCTGGCATCCTTTTCTCGATGCTTTTTAAGGTAACCGTAACTATCAATCAGTCCTTCAAGTCTTGCTGAACTAATGTCCTCGGTATGAATGAACATATGACCATATAAATTAGGGTCATTCGGGTCATAGGTAATAAATTTAAAGCCCTGCCCGACAGCAATTATGGTTAATGCCATAGCGTGAGTATATTCAAGAACAGTAAGGCGTAAGCGAGCATAAATTTGTTTAATATTTTTTTCCTGCATTTTGCTTAGCAAATTTTTTAGGTCACATGCCCCTTGACCTACTGAGGAAAATATCTCGAAAACTAAGTCTAAACAACCATTAGCAGAAAAGTCCTCATTACAATAATTAATTTTATATTCAGTAAGGCTATTTTTTAAATAACTATTGTTTCCACCCATCTTGTCGCGTAGTCTTTGCCTTATATGAGCTAATGGAACAGGAGCATCCTTAAACTCTTGAGCTAACTCATAAATTAAATCGCAGATTAGCAAATAGTCACTATCCTTAATTGCTTCAAAAGTTTGTCTATCGGCAAGAGCTTTGAGCTTTTGCTTAACCGCCAGGAATTTTGCTTTAACTTCATTATTAAACATGCGTTCTTTAACATCCTTAGTTAGCATACTCCCTAATGAAGCACATAATAGTACATAATTTCGTATTTCAAATGCAATAAAATCTGAAAATAGCCAAAAATCTGTAAGCTCCAGACTTTTAACAAAATTACTTTTCGCTATATTCCGCTTAGCTTTGTCATAACTATAGGCAAGAACAAACTCCTCCAGTGCATTATTAACAGCCCCTAAACATTTACCAGTTTCATAAATTTGATTATGGAAGACCTCCTTGACTCCAAGCTTTTCTTTTTTGCTGGTATATCTAAAGTTAGCTTCTGAAAAATCTGGTACTAGCTTTGCCAATTTAAGTGGAGGAAACTTAGTATAAGAATACCTTGAATTGAAAAATGTAAAAGATTTATCATTAAAATACACCTGCTGGTTTTTTATGCTAACCTCATTGAGAAACGGGGTTGGAACATTTACTATATTATTACTACCTAGTACTTTCTCAAGCCAAGCCGTAACTTCATTACCCTTTGGTACATAGCCATCACTAAATTTAACGCCTGCAGAAACTTGATGCTTTAAATAGCAAATAATTAAATAGTATGTTGTCTCTCGGGCTATTCCTTTAGGACTAAAAAACCCTGAATCGATCTTAAACCGCCGGTAAGCACTACAACTGCTAGTCTCTAGATCAAGTACTTCTTTAACTAATTTTGAAGTTATCCTTTTGGCAGTAATTATATAGTCAAGCCCCTCCTCGAAGAGAAATGGTTTCTCCTTCGCAGCTACCGCTAAAGTTTCAACTGCCTTTACTTCTTTTGCACTACCGCCAAGGGAATCGTGATGTATACTATTTCCCCAACTACAAAGTAAATTACTAACCGTCATAGTCTTACCTTTTATTTACGAATACAATTTTCTGAAAAAAGATTTGAATTAAATTAAAATTTTTTTATTATTACAGCAAATTATAGCCGGTAAGAAGCACTATAAACAAAGACCTAATATACGAGTTTTTGCAATTGTTTATATTTTAATCAAAGTTTCGATTATTACTTAATGATTATATAATATTCAATAGCCACTTTATGGTTAGTTATATCGCTATTATCCATTTTGCAATCATAACCATTTTAACTGTTGCATCTAAATTCCTATCGATATTATTGACTTCCTCATAAATAAAGCCCCTAATCGTTACGAGTATTGGGGCTTTTGTTAAACTTCATTCAATTTATGCTAATGTATAACCCTATTATGCAGGCTAAAATGTATCCGGTTGCATTACCGAAAAACAAAGTTTCGCTTGCTGCCAAAATAAAGATGACAATATAAAGTCATTATCAAGAATAAGCAGAAAAAACATAAGGATTCTTAAAGTCAAATTCTGTAATTTTGATTTCTGAAACTCCAAAATCTGAATTAGTGTATCCACTGTCTACGCTCTTCTTTATAAATTCAGTACTCATCGTCAAATTTGTAGTCACATTTAAACTTCGGCTTTCTCCCTTTTCATCTTGCGATTTATAATTAAATTTCATTTCGATCTTTAGATTTTCATCGGTTTTGCCAAGTTCTCGAATAGCTATCTCGGTGATATATTTATCATCTATCCCTGGGAAAGTGAATCTTCCTTTGTTAGCACAAACTGTCGTAATAGACTTCATTACGATACTACGATAATCTTGGCGGATAAGTATTGGCAATATGTTCTGATAAAGCTTAGCCTGCTCAGGTTTTCCTTTACATAATTCGTTAAACTTAGGTGTAACTGTTCCTTCCTTATCAATTAAATCTGTTATTAAGACTGGCTCGCCAGCAATTTTTAAAAATACTCCGTCACTACGCTCATAATCCAATGCATACTGTTTTTTTAATGATGAGCCTAAGCCTTTACTGTTGAAGTTCTTTAATGTTTGATTAAGTTTTGCTTGCACCATACCCTGCAATATTTTTTTAATCCTAATTGGAGGAGGAGGAGGAACCTTTGCATCACTACCAGAATTACCAGCCTTAATATTAGCCTGCCCCTCTTTAAATATATATTCAGAGGGTTTTAAAAAGTCTTCAAATCTTGCCAGTTTCCGTTTAGTATCTTGGCTATTTCCAAATCCAAAAAAGCGGGTACTTTTAAATTTATCATTTTTTAAGATTTTACCTAACTCAGGTTGTATAAAGTGTCCTGAAAAAAAGCAGCCCGAAGTTTCTATAAAAACACTTTCTCTTGGATTTATTAGCTTATTTATGCTCCATGTATCTAATTTAAGCGATTCCAAGCTTTTATTACCTACCAAAACAGCTACAATATCCGAATCCTGAACATTACTGGCCTTTAAAATTCCAATTAAATTTAGCAATTTCTGGCTATTTTCGGTTATAAGCCTATCATTATTATTCTGACTTACCCCTAGATTATTTATTCTGGCTTGATTTCCTAGTGGTCCTGTTCTAGACATCTTTATTTCCTTTATTAAATTAATTTAATGCGCCAATTAGTATCTGATTGACACCTTAAACAGCTGTAATCTACACACAAAACAAACAACTATTGAAGCATTCTATCAACACAGCAAGATATTAGGGAATTAGGCTCACGAATAAAAAATTGATAATATAATATCTAAAGAGTTACAGGAATATAGTTATTAGTCTAGAACAGAAAAATTTGAAATATTTAGCAGAATTTTTATGCTACATATTAAGAATAGAAGGAAAGGATTCAAAAATATTCAACGCCATGCTATTTATTGATAACTACTTATTAACTTTTCAACATATGGTTTTTCCTTAACTAAGTCCAAAGGATTATATTTTGGATGTTTATTATCTACTTGCGCGCCATGCTTTAGCAGTAGCTTTAAAATATCAAATTTAGTATAACCCTTTAATGCTGCGTATAACGGAGAAAAGCCGGATTTTGACAGATAATTAACATCTGCCCCATGTTTTAGTAGCATTTTAACCATTTCAATATTATCCATTGCTACCATCATAGTTAGTGGTGAATCACCGGCAAAGTCAAACTTTAAATCTACATTTTTACCCGCCTTGCTTAGACCATTAATTATTCTATTTAAACTGTTACAATTGCCGGATAACAACGTGAGTCCTATTAATTGATCTATTTGCGACTGGCTAGCTGTAACAGATATTATTCTTTTACAAATTACTTCCGGGTTTATTTTATGCTCTGATTTAGGAACATATCCCTGAATTAACATTCTGGCATCTACGCATCGATGTTTTTCAAGGTAACTATAGCAATTTATTAACTTCTCAAGCCGAGCGGGGCCAATATCATCGCCATGAATAAACATATGGCCATATAATTTAGCGTCATTCGGATCATATGTAATAAATTTAAAGCCCTGCCCAACAGCTATTATGGTTAATGCCATAGCATGAGAATATTCAAGCACCGTAAGTCGTAACCGAGCATAGACCCGTTTAATTTTATTTGCCTGTATTTTGGCAAGCATATCCATAAGGTCGCATGCACTTTGATTTACGGATGTAAAGACCTCAAAAGCTAAGTTCAATTGACCATTAGCCGAAAAATCCTTCTCGCAATGATTTATCGTAAATTCAGTAAGAGAGTTTTTTATAAGTCCCGCTCCCTTAGCGATCTTGTTGAACAGTCTTACTTTAATTATATTCACTGGTATCGAAGCTTCTTTAAACTCTTGAGCTAACTCATCAATAAAATCACATACTAGTATATCGTCAATGTCCAAGGCTTCTTCATAAATTTGCTTGTCAACAACTGCCTTGAACTTTTCCTTTACAGCCAAAAAGTTTGATTTAACATCTTCATTGTAGATGCGTTCTTTGATATCTTTAGTTAATATACTCTTAGCTAATTTACTCCCTAATGAAGCTCTTAGTAATACATAATCTCGTATAAATAGAGCAATACCATCTAATAATGGCCATATATCTTTAAGCTCCAGACTTTTAACAAAATTACTTTTCGCAATATTCCGCTTAGCTTTGTCATAGCTATAGGCAAGAACAAACTCCTCCAGTGCATTATTAACAGCCCCTAAACATCTACCAGTTTCATAAATTTGATTATGGAAAACCTCCTTAACTCCAAGCTTTTCTTTTTTGCTGGTATATCTAAAGTTAGCTTCTGAAAAATCTGGTACTAGCTTTGCCAATTTAAGTGGAGGAAACTTAGTATAAGAATACCTTGAATTGAAAAATGTAAAAGATTTATCATTAAAATACACCTGCTGGTTTTTTATGCTAACCTCATTGAGAAACGGGGTTGGAACATTTACTATATTATTACTACCTAGTACTTTCTCAAGCCAAGCCGTAACTTCATTACCCTTTGGTACATAGCCATCACTAAATTTAACGCCTGCAGAAACTTGATGCTTTAAATAGCAAATAATTAAATAGTATGTTGTCTCTCGGGCTATTCCTTTAGGACTAAAAAACCCTGAATCGATCTTAAACCGCCGGTAAGCACTACAACTGCTAGTCTCTAGATCAAGTACTTCTTTAACTAATTTTGAAGTTATCCTTTTGGCAGTAATTATATAGTCAAGCCCCTCCTCGAAGAGAAATGGTTTCTCCTTCGCAGCTACCGCTAAAGTTTCAACTGCCTTTACTTCTTTTGCACTACCGCCAAGGGAATCATGATGTATACTATTTCCCCAACTGCAAAGTAAATTACTAACCGTCATAGTCTTACCTTTATTTACTAGCTAAATTTGAATCTTTAAAACCATCAGATTATAGCCAGCAAAAATAGAAACAGGTTAATGCTAATTATCGAATACAGTAATTACTTTATATTTTAATAAAGATTTTACTTTATGCCTAACATGTTGAAATATCGATTATATTTAAGGATTAATTCTGATTATTGGCCACCACTTGCCTTCGATTTACCATTAAAAACATTTGGCGCAGCAACAAGGCAACTACTACCACCGCCACACCGATGCTAGTATCGATTATCCGGTGTTCACTTATAGCTAAACCATTAAAATCAGCCAATTTGTACAAATCAGTTACCATTAAAGTCAGGAAAAAGGCATAAGCCCCATAATGTCTGGCCAGGCTAAGTACAATCAGGCAGTAAAGCGGCAAGAGTAATAGTACTAGTTCCAATCGATCATTTATATATAACCCGATTAGGCAGGCAAAAATGAATCCGATAGCCGTACCGAAAAACCGATGTTTAACTCTCTGCCAAGAGAAATTATGGCACTCTTTTAAAATTAGCAATGCGGTCATCGGCACCCAAAAACCTTGCTCCAAATGCAACAAGTAGCTGATAGAATAGGCGGCTGCAACTGTCAGCGTAAAAATAGCGGCATAGCTAAGTGTTGATTTATTAATCGCAAATAGAGGTCTAGGAATGAGCTTATCCGGTTTGCCGCTGCGTTTTAACGACCGCCAGGTAACAACATACTCCAGGGCAAACATACTCATACAGCCAAAACATAATAGTGCGCCGTAAAAACATGAAATTTGATGATTTGGCGCTTTAAGGCCATTACCGATTACATACAAGTCGGCGACAAACAGCATTACGCTGGCAAAAAAAGGGTTTTCTGGATTAGTGATCGCGGCCAGAATCATAAATAAAGCCAAAAAACCAATACTCCATAAATAGCTTCCCGCACAAAGGCTGCCAATTGCTGTTGCAGCCCCGGCGCCAAGAGCGATCATCAACGAGTAGCGCAGCCGATGTATCTGCGGCGTATTTAACGCAACCGTTTCGATAATAGAAGCTATAAATACGCCTAACATCGCAATCGCATAATATAGCTTATGAGTGCCAATACCTAATTGCACCAGTCCAAAAAAGCAAGCCAAAACACCTGACTTTAAACCGATCAACAAGGTTCTCTTTGAAATATATAAATGCCGATTAATCATGGTAGCCTAGTCCCGCAAACTTGATTACATAATTTTAATTATTTAATCAATTTTTGGCTATGGAATATTTATGCCATATAAACCTGATCCAAAAATAGTATAATTATTGATGAGTTAGTAGTTCCTGTCTCAAATGCGGACATTTTTATAAAACTATATAAAAGAGCGTATTATCGCAAGTTAGGTTTTTACGGAAAGATGAATATGCAAAAATATGCATGGGACCCTATGCTATACAATAATCGGCATAGTTTCGTTGCTAAATATGGAGAAGCACTAATCCCGCTATTAGACCCGCGTCCGGGCGAAAAGATATTGGATCTTGCCTGCGGGACAGCAACTTTAACTAATCAAATATCTTCATCCGGAGCCAAGGTATTTGGCATTGACAGGTCAGAAACAATGATCAAACAGGCCCGTATTGATTATCCACATTTAGAGCTGCTGATTGGCGATGCCCATAGTTTCAAGTTTGAATGGCAATTTGATGCAATCTTTTCCAATGCAGCCTTGCACTGGATGTTAGAGCCTGAAAAAGTATTACAATGCGTATGGAGTGCGCTAAAGCCAGGTGGTCGGTTTGTTTTTGAAATGGGCGGCAAAGGCAATACAAAAATTATTGAAGATGCCTGCGAATATGCAATCAGCAAATTGGGTTATCCAGTACCGCCGCCAATTAATTTTTTTCCATCGATATCAGAATATAGCACTATGCTGGAAAGACAGGGTTTTATAATAACTTATGCACATTATTTTGAACGGCCAACACCCTTAGTTGGAATAGAAGGCCTTAGAAATTGGATTAGGATGCTTCGCAATAATTTCTTAATTAACTTAAATCTCGAGGAACAGGATTCATTCTTTAAATTTGCCGAAGAATACGCAAAACCAAAACTAATGAATCAAAATGGCGAGTGGATAGCAGACTATGTACGCTTACGGATGGTTGCTAAAAAACCTAACGCTTAACTTAATATTCTAACGATCAGCAATCAGTGTAATTTTTAGCAATCAAGCTTCACTATGCCAAAAATATCTAAAAGCCATATGTTACAGACAGCAGCATTAATGTTAAGTATGCCACTTTCAGGCATGGCAATTGATATTTATGTCCCCTCGTTACCGGCTGTCAGCCAATACTTTCATGTGACCCAACAATTAAGCCAAAGCTCAATAAGCTATTACCTGGTTGGCTATGCCCTGATCCAGTTTATTGCCGGTAATATCAGCGACTCAGTTGGGCGGAGAATTCCCTACCTCCTTGGTATACTACTATTTATATTTTCTAGTAGCGCAATAATCCTTACTACGAAAAATATTCATTATCTATTAATATGGCGCTTATTAGAAGGGGTTGCCGCAGGTATGATTATAGTGCCGGTCCGGGCAACTATTGCTGACCTTTATTCAGGAAGCGACTACTATAAATACGCTAATTATGCAACGCTTGCTTGGTCAGTTGGGCCAATTATAGCACCGGCATTAGGCGGATATTTACACTATTTTTTTGGCTGGCAATCTTGCTTTTACTTTTTAATCGGCTATGCGGCGGTTATCTTAGTTCTGTATTTAAAGTTCGTTCCCGAGACCAGGGCTAATCAGCTGCAAATAAGCTTTATCACAGCAATTTGTAACTATCGGTTATTTATTGCTAATCCAGAATTTGTTTCTGGAGTACTATTACAAGGTCTTCTTTACTCTATCTTTATCTTATTTAGTGTAGTTGGTCCATTTCTGATCCAAGATGAATTACACTATTCTGTTGTTGATTTTGGCCATATAGCTTTAATTATGGGTGTGTCATGGTTTCTTGGTAATTTAACCAACCGGCTATTTGCAACTATTGATTTACAGATAAAAGTAGCCATCTGCCTTCTGTTTATGTTCTCTATCTGCCTATTAGCGTATTTAGTTAATCTGAAATTTGATCTTAATTTAAAATTAATAATCTCTTCCAGTGCCGGTTTACTTTACTTTGCAAGCTTAATCTATCCTAACTTTTTTTCAAAAAATACTAAGATTTTTGCCAATTTGAGCGGCAGCTCAAGTGCTATAGCTGGCGGAGGCAATTTCCTAACTTCGGCGCTTGTGGGTCACCTTGGGGAATCATTAAAAGTCAATTCCAGTTTGCCATTAATTCGCGCTTATCTACTTATAATTACTCTACTTTTTTTAGCATATTCAATCCAATACCATTACGCAAATAAACAAAATAAAGCCACCTCAAACTAAATAGGATTAAATACCAAAATGTCGAATGCGCTAACTACAACAAAAACTATAATCACCTGTGCCATAACTGGTCATATCACCAATCAAGACATGGCAAAAAATCTACCAATAACCCCGTATGAACAAGCAATTGCGGCGAAGGAAGCGATCCAAGCCGGTGCTAGTATAATTCATTTACATGTCCGCGAGGATGACGGCTCCATTTCACTCCGCCCCGAGCGATACCATAAATCAATTGCGTTAATTAAAGAAGCGAGTCCCGAGGCACTAATTGAAATCTCAATGCGTGGTATCGACAAAACAAATAAATTACCAGAAACCATAGATCGCGGCAACCTGGCTTTGATCAATAGTAATATGTGGGGAAATGACGAAAAGCTAAAACCGGACATTTGTGCACTAAATATCTCTACCCGCAATATTGGTGCAAATTCCATATTGGTTAATTCACTAAGCGAAGTTGAACGCCAGGTAAAAAACATTTATGAGCTTGGCATTATACCTCGCTGCGACATCTATGATATTGGTGATATTTTACTTATGAATCGGCTAATTGACGCTGGAATTCTAAGGCTTCCAGTTCATGCCCTACTAATTTTTGGTAGCTATTCTGGGATTGGCGCCGAGCGCAGCGATTTGGAATTTATGCTAACTAAGTTACCTAAAGAGTGTCATTGGACTGCTCTTGGCACAGGGAAACATAATTTTGATATTGCACAAATTGCCGTGGAATATGGTGGCAGCCTGCGTACAGGCTTTGAAGATACTACCTTTATTGCTAAAGGAATTAAGGCTGAAAGTAATGCGCAAATGGTTGCGAAATTAGCTGAAATTTGTCGCAATAAAAATATTTCTATTGCCGGTCCTAATGAAGCAAAACTACTTCTCTCAACCGGGATAATGCCTTAATAAACTATAATAATACACAAGAATTAGTCTCACTGATTAAGGGAATAATCAGATCTTTGGGAATCATTTTATCATAGCCAAGGCTAAGAAGCTTTTGGCGTAAGGCGACCCGGCTTACTACAGCAAATTTACTATATAGTTGTTCGCTAAATATACTATCGATTGTGCTTTTAGCAATCGGTTTCTTATCGATAGCGCTAATAAAGTCTGCAATTTCCTGACTATTTAAATTGGCAAGAAAGAAAAATATCACCTGTTTTTGCCGCACACTCAACTTGTTTGGTTCATCTGAGACTTGTGGGTAATTTACTTTATTTCCTGAAAATAATTTGGCAATTTCATTGCTTAAATTAAACTGCATATAATCAAATGCCTGGTAAAATGTTCCGATTGGATTATCACTAAATGGATTAATCAATGGCCTTTTGACAAAAACGCGCGGAACCAGCTCATCACCAAATTTATCAATTACCAAGAAATTTTTAGTTTTGCGCTGATTCATGATCGCTAGCTCATCAGCCCTTAAAGTAAGGTAATCATAGTGCTGCCAAAGAGAGACCTTTCTATCGCTACTATTAGCTTGAAAACCGGTTAGCTTGGCAAAATATGGTGAAACATATACATGTTCAGAGTCTTTATTTTTTACTCCGACAATATACTCAGGGATTGCATCGGCAACAAGGCTAACTGCATTAATTACACTTTGTAAATATTCATCATCAGTCATTGTTTATCCTTAGTAAAACCACCACTCTATTAAATTACCTAATGAAATTTGCCATTATTAACTCTTCTCATTAAACCTAGCCGCTAATTCATCAATGACTAATTCAAACCATAACTCTGGAATATCGACTTCCTCACTGGTAAACTTACGCTTTTGAGCTTCAGCTTTTTTGCAAGCCAGTTTAAAAAACCTTTCGCGTTCTTCGGTTCTACTATTAATCAAATGCCCATATAATGCCGAAAGCACAAGATTTGAGCTAAATAGCTGCTCTAGTTTGGCAGGCAATTCATAGTCGCCATGCACATGTTGATACTCATAATCCTTATTAGTTAGGCTAAAACTAAGGCTTACGATTTTCCTGCCTTTATTGATAACTAAGAAACTAGCATTAAAGCTAGCATGAGCATTGATTTCAGCGAGCGAGGGCTCTAATACGAACCGTTTAAAATCGTTAAAATTAGAAAGCTTTCCTTCACTAACTCCCAAATTAGAGCGAAGCTCAGAAACTTGAATTTCAAAGTTATAGCATTGCTGATAAAATGCTTTGGATAAGATACTGTAAAGTTGGTTACTATATTTATAAATAAAGTGTGCCTGAATGATATGCATTGCAAAAAATTCAGGTTTTGCCAATAATTGGCTAGCCTTTTCTGAAAATCTATAATATATCGCCTGCATGTTATAATCAAATTTAACATAATCTAGGAGCGGGCAAAATTCCTTTAATAAAATCCCCTGACTAGTTTCATGATATTCAATCGATGTATTTATAAATTTCTTTATACTAGTCACTACTTGGTCGGCTGTTGGCAGTCCATAACTAAACACATTGGCAAGCTTTGGCAAAGTAATTTCGCCATCTCTTTTAGCAATTTGAGCTTTTAAGTTTAAAAGCATACAGCTATAAAAACGCCTATCAGCGAGCGTTAGTGGATCTTTGCTCACTAATAAAAAACTATTTGTAATTTTTTCTGATGTTGGCTTCACTCTTCTTCTCTTAATTTATCGATTAATCTTTACTCAAAGTGATTCTACCATGTTCAAAATTACTTTGCTCGGTTGCAAACATATTATTACGAGTATTGACATATTATTACTCGTAATATATAATAGCTATCTGTACTTTCAAATTAGACTTTTATGAAAGATTTAAATAGACAGTAAAGTACATAGCTCAACTTGGAATATAACGAAAATTAAATTCTAACCAATCTAAAAATTAGAGTTTAAACTGCTTAACTCATATCTCTTGATAATTTATATAAAATAAGATTAAGCAAAATAGGCGTTATTAGTTAAATTGAATGGAAAAAAATGAAAAAACAATATTTACTTATTCTCATGCTGCTAATATCATTTGGCTCAATTGGTGCAGTTGCTTTCACGCCAGGAATGCCGCAAATTGCTAGCTTTTTTAAAATAAGTGCAGCGCAAACCGAATTAACTGTTAGTTGGTATTTACTTGGCTACGCGCTAGGACAACTAGTATACGGGCCATTGATTAACCGACTAGGTAGTAATAAAACCATTATGTTTGGTACTTTAATTGAAATTGCCGGCTCATTTGGCTGTATATTGGCCTCACCAACTAATTCTTTTCTACTATTGATTATCGCCAGGTTCCTAATGGCTCTTGGTGCCGGTTGTGGCCTTACCATGACATTTACAATTTGTAGTAATCTATGCAAGTCTAAAGAAGAAAATGCCAAGGCAATAAGTCTATTAACTATTGCATTTGCAATTACTCCCGGCCTAGGTATTTTTGTCGGTGGGATTTTAGTTACTTATTTTGGATGGGTAAGCACATTTTACTTTACACTAGGCTATGGTCTAATGATCTTAATTCTAAACCAGTTTTTGCCTGAAGTAATTACTACACGGGGCAAAGACGCTCTGAAATTGAGCCGGATAATTGGTAACTATAAATTGCAATTAACTAAACCAATTATCTTTGGCGGCTTACTAGTCGGTTCTGGTACTTGCATTATTTATACTTTTGCGGCACTGGCACCTTTTATCGCTATGAAAATTATGGGAATTAGCCCTAAATTATATGGTCTTTACAACTTTATCCCAGTAGTCGGCTTACTGGTTGGGCCAATGATCGTAGCAAAATTAAGCAAATTTTATACTCCGTACCAGAGCGTTAAGCTGGGTCTTGGTATAAGCTTGATTGGGATTTTACTTTTGTCACTTAGCCTATATCTGCTGCCTAATAATGCATATAGCTTATTTGTGCCGGTACTCATAGTTTATTTTGGTTTTACTTTTATATTTGGTAATGGCTCCGCTTTGGCTTTAGAGCACTGCCTGGATAAAGGTAACGGTTCGGCAATAATGAGTTTTATTAATATGATTTCAGCCGTAATCATGGTTTATTTGACCGGTAGAATATCTTTTCATGGTATTATGCTATTACCTATATTATTCTGGGTCTATTTAGTAATTGGTTATTTTAGCTCTAAAGAGTTTAAACCTGGTACTATTGCTGACAAAATCGCTTAATTTGCTCGCTGCAGTCCATACTATTCAAGGTAATTGTCTTGCCTTTACTCTGGACTTTGAGTGATACCGGATTTATATCCACATGAAATAAATTTGTAAAATATTTATAATAATTTAGCCTACCAGGATTATAACCACGACAGCCACCATTTATAATTCTGGTGGCAACCCCAATGTCGTGACAGATAGGCTTATCTTTATCTGTCAGAATTTCATGTAAGGTCGGATAATCAATTCCACCAACACGTATCATCCAATACCAAAAAGCGCCAGTAAACGCCATTTGCCCATCTTGCATATACTGTTCAATAAATTCACTTACATTATATGCATGACTATCATCTTTTAAAACATTATTGTTGTACCAGCCGAAAAACTCAATTAGAGAACCGCCAGTTAGCTGGATTGGCCCCATACCAACCCAATAGCCGGGAACTACAACTTTATTTAAATTGGTCAATTTATAACCATGAGGAATACTCACTTTACCCCATGAGAGTGTCTCAGGTGAACTATCAAGATCCATTACCGTTGCACCACCAAGTTTGCCATACCAAATTTTTGAGCTATATACTTCTCCGTCTTCATTAATCGCTACCATATAACCGCTACTTGGGAAATAGCTGGTTTTATAATTTAAAGAACTGCCCCGAAGCGCACTATTTTCATAGCGGAAATATAAACCATCATTAGTATAATTATTTAGGCGCGATGTGGTTTCTTCGGAAATGGTGCTTAAGAAAGCAGCCAATTCCTTATAACGGTTATCGCTATCCCCAGTGCAACCAAAAGTAGGAAAATAACTGGCAGCAGCGATAAAAGAATCATAATTTAAATTAAACCCTTTCTTATTTTGGCAAAACTTGTCAAAAAAATATTTCTGTTGGCCGGTTTTCAAATTAGCTTTGGCTGGATTTTTGCAAAACCCGTCGATATTAAGCGGATGAAATAATTTATAATTGAATAAATCTTCCGGAGTAGTATCATTATTTTTTGCTGCACACTCGATCAGCTCTTTAGCCCCACAAGGCAAGGAGCAATCAATCGCATAAACACTACTAATACTTGCTGTCATTAAGAGTGATAATATTAATTTCATTTTCCTACCTGATAAATACCTACTTGCGCGAGCATGGAGCAAGCTCACTTAAGCAAAAAGTTATTGTTTTGGTAAATCGTATTGCCAAACCTTACTATAATTTTTACTATCTTTAGCGGCTGCATAAAGTTGTCCTTCATTATTTATGCTTATACTATTGACATTATCACATGGCGGAAAATTTAAAGGCTCCCATTTCCCATTTCTAAACTGCCACACTTGACCGTGAAAAGTATTATCCTTACCCGCTGCATACAAATTACCATTATTGTCAAGAATTAAGCTACTTAAGCTTTGGGCATCATCTAGCTTTAATGAAGTCCATTTATTTTGCTCATATTTCCAAACTTGTGCACGGTAATTCTCATCCATGCCACCGGCATAAACTACATTATTGCTATTTGAAATTAAACTCCAAATAACCACGATGTTTTGTGGTAATTTGGTATCATGCCATTTCTTTTTAGGATGAGAATACTCTAAGATTCTTGCCTTATTAGTTTTAGTATCTACTGCAGCAGCATATAACAAACCGTTAGGCGCTACCGTCATTTCAGAAATATAATTATATCCTTTAGGGCTTATTTTATCCCATTTCTTTTGCTTATAAACCCAAATAGCCCCATGATCATCATAGTCGGAGCCGCTTACAAAGAGCAAGTCGCGTAAATTTTCAACTTGCGAAATATGGCTTGCCAAATTGAATTTTAAATCCATTGATTTATGCTGGCCTGAAATATACTCGATTACCCACGAACCCTTGCCAGGATAATTGCCGGCAACATAAAATTTATCAGCAACTATTGTAGTATCTACTACTACGCTATTATCATTGGCTTGATATATTAACTGCCATTTACCATTTAAATACTCCCAAGACACCCCTCGGTTTTCATTATCACTCCCTGCGGTATAAAGATAATCATGATAGTGCGCAATTAAATTAATATTCTCATTACTAGGAAAAGCGGTATCAATCCATTTCGCTGATGATTCTGAAAAAACGGAGAATGGCAGCAAGATAAAACTTAATACCAAGCCCATTAGATTTAGTTTCATTGAATGTCCCTCTAATTTTTTTCATGTGCTAAGCATCACTAAACTGGTAATTTTTATAAGTCTAAAATATATATTTTGAGATTTTTTGACATTTTATATTATACAATATTTATAAGCCAAAAGATTTTAATTATACACTGGAATAAGATTGAGAGCCGTAAGTATGTAAGGAAGCATCTAGCTTAGAGGTTAAAAAAACAAATAATGTTTAAGAATAAGTGTTGTGGATAGCCCACAACCGATAGCTTAATTTTGCCTTTAATCGGCATTATTGGCTAATGTGTAAAAATTATAATTCACCTAATTATCAAAAGTATTGATCATGATTGAAGCTGGGTTCCAGCTAGCGAATTGATTAGAATACCAGGTATTAGTATTGCCAGTATCACCCGATGTTCCTGCGACAATTAAACCATTAATGTTCATAGCCGTCACCAGATTATTATCATTCTGCGTATTAGCACATGAGCCAGAGAATGTTAATGAGACAAGATTATATTGCAGCAATTAGTAAATGATAACCGACCAAAAAAGTTGGGCAGCGCGTAGCGCTTTTTGGATTAAGACTCTTTTAGCGCCAAGCAGGATTAAGTAACATTTATATAATAATTAATAATCAATATAGCAAATTGTAAATTAATTTACTTATTTAGAATATCAAGCTAATGCTAAATTACATACCCCATACTCGATTATTATTCAATTCACTAATACTACTTCTCTTCATACAATTCGTCTTTCATTTTAAATTAAAAAATCATTATTAATATTGAAAGAACTGGATATGCGTACTTCACCACAAACCATACTACCTACTACTGCTAAAAAAACCATTGAGGGAAATAAAGCGTCTGAAAAAGCTCAAAATCTACCATTCACTTATATTTGGGATGAAGCCAATAAAAAATTTGTCTTGAAAAATGAAAATTTGACTAATTCACCTACAAAATATTTCGTTAGCCAGCCAATAAGATCATTTAATGAATTAATGAGTCTTAAATTAAAAAATGAGATAAGCCATAAGGATTTTATGTGCAGGAATGCAGAATTGATCAAGGAATTCCCGCAAAATGCGCATAATATTTTTAATTTACTTATTAATTCTGGTATTAAGCCAGATGAATATATTTACAATAATTACATCTTCGCCTGCATCAAAAATAACGAACCTTCAAAAGCCATTAACCTATATAACGAAATGAAAAATGCTAATGTCGCTCCTAATGACTATACGTTTAAAGGGCTATTTACGGCATGTTACCAGGCTAAAAAGTATGATCTTGCATTTAAATTGAGCTCAGATCTGGCTAAATATGAAGTTGATATAAATTCATTTATCTTTAATGAACTACTTTTATGTTTGAAAGCAAGCAAAACAGCCAAGAATACTAATATTATCAGCAAAATATTAATCGAACAACAGTGTATATTGCCTTTTGAACAATATAATTTGGTACTTACCATTTGCCTCGAATCAGGGAACTATCAAGATGCATTTGACTTATATTCTGTAATGAAAGAACGCTCGGTTCAGACTAATAGCGAAACTTATGCACGGCTCTTAGATGCTGCAGATAGCCAAAATCGTCCATCAATGATTCTAGAAATTCATGAAGACATTCAAAATCGAATGATAAATCTCGATTTGCGTTCAAAAACCCTACTATTTAATAATTTCCTAAAAATTAATGAACTAGAAAAAGCATATGGTATTCTTAAAAAGATGATAAATAATGGCATTAATCCAAATTTACTGTTTTTTGAGTTTTTAATTGAAAGCTGTTATCTAAATGATAAATTAGCGATATTGAACAAGTTAAAATACCTAATGAGCATTAGAAAAATCCCATTAATTATATTTTATAATTCGCTGATGCGTGCCAGTAGTAATATCAATAACAAGCATACCATAAAAATTTTTCAATTTATGTTAAATGATAATGTTATTCCCAATACATCATCTTATAACCTAGTAATAAAGGCAAAAATAGAAAACTTACAACCTAAGATTGCAATAGAAATGTATTATGAGATGAAAGAAAGGGAAATACCTTGTGATAAGGATACCTTTAATTTAGTAATGAACGCTGCTTTAAAATGTAATTTTCCGGATAAAGTATTTGCACTTCTAGATGAAATGAGAAATAGCCATCTGGTACTGGATATATCAATTTATAACCTAGTTATTCAAGCGTGCATAGAAACTGCAAACCTTAAAGAAGGTAGGCTGCAATTAGACAATATGATTAAGGACAAGCTGAGGCTTAATGATATAACATATACGTTATTAATTAGATTAGGTATGCTTTATTCAAATTTTGATTATACATATGATATCCTGAAAGTAGGCATAAATAATAAATACTATGTAGAAAACTTGGGTTTTGATAAAGACCACAACGAGCTATGGATAGATCTAAATGAGATATTTACTAATGCCTCCTGTGCTCAGGATAATCGGGAGAACGGTTTCCCCAAAACTCTTGCTAGAGTTATCATTAGGTATCATGCTAGTAATGGAATGCTTAAAGCAGGTACAAAAATACACATCAATTGCAAAAATACTAAAGCTATCGAAAAAATTGCAAAAGAAGAACTAATAAGCTTAAAGTACAACTGTAAGCTTATTCAAACTGATAATGGTAAAAGTCTTGAGATCAAGGTAATAAAAAAAACTAAGAAAAGCCATCTATGATCAATATCAATTCTAAATAAAATACTTGTGCCTACACTTATTCTAATATATATTTTAAAAAAGTGTAGGCTATGGTAAGAAATTAGTATATTTGCGACCAGACTCATTCAAGCATTTGCTATTCATATATGAATAACCTAAATGCACGGGCCATCGCTTATTTATCGCAAAGATAGAGCCTAATTTATTGATATTGTAAACCAGTTTATTTAAATAAGGAAATTAGCGTGCCCTACCCAATATACATAATATGACATGTATAATACCATTGAAAATAACAATATTACTATTTTAATTGTCCAGGACTTTTCGGCAATTACCACCGCACCAAAATAAAAAGTAAATAAAGTGCCGCAGAAACGCCCTTCTGACATCATGGTACCGGTCATTACTCCAGGCAGGATACACGCCAGATTAAACATTGCTTCCTCATAGTATTTCTTGATTAGCATATATATTGACAAAATAACTGAGATAAGGAAAATGATTGAATTATGAAAATCAGTTACCATTTTCCAGACTTGTTTGCTTAAATGTGCAGTATCCCAGCCAGTTCTACCCCAACCTTTTTGAATATGCTGGAACGCCAGGAAGTCCCCAGCTCTAAACTGAAGGAATAGCATATATATAAGTAAGCCTAATAGTGAGAGAAATAATGCTATAGCTAATTGAGTTAGCGGTTTTCTCCTACGTACAAAATTAATAAAAACCGGAACGCTAAACATCATGCCAACAGGTCGGGTTGCTGATAAAAAACCACCTAAAATGCTAGCTGTATAACCACGGTTAGTCTTTAGGTAATAAAACCCTGCAACAGATAATACTATAAATAAGCCCTCAGTATATAATGACGCGAAGTAAACACTAAAGGGGGAGAAGCTCAATAATACCACACCAAAACGGCTATTTAAGTCGTTAAAAGTCAGCCGAAGCAAACGGTAAAAGAAAATAACGGCAATAAAAATGCACAGCTGGTTTAACAAAATGCCAGCTAAAACTGGATCAAGGCTGGTTACTTTACTGATGATTGCAACCAAATTTGGATAAAGCGGGAAAAAGGCCCAATTGGCTAAACCCTTCCAAATTCTGGGGCTAGTCCGGATCGCATGATCATAGCCATCATTTATAATGGTAAGATACCATTTACAGTCCCACTTACACATTGCATTGGTAAAAGTACCATGGTTATGTAAAATTACCGCATTTGCCAAACTAAATTGGTAATACATGATTACACGGCTAATTATAAAAATTATTAATATAAATACGAACCAATTTGATTTTAGATACTTGTCCACTTAGCGTAACCCATTCGTCATAACAAAAATTTCAATATTAATTTAAAGAGCAGTTTCTTTTTACGCGAGTACTGTTTTCTAGACTTTTATAACATAGTGCCCGGTATTGATTACAGATAAACACAAAAATATCATAATTATAGCAGAATTAATTTCAGACAGTCTCTCCCAATTATGTCAATACCGAAACACTATCAAGATCACTATGCTTTATCAGTTTCAAAAGACAATTTACTTTGATTAGTATTCTTATGGTTCATGTATAAAGAATTTATGAACGCCAACTTCAGATACTTACTTTTTTGAAATCTATTTGATGAAGAAATTGAATTTTACAATTTGAACTCATGCCTAGCTGTGCTTTATGCCTATACCGTGTTGCATTATACAACTAAATTTAGATATTTTTAGCTTTCATATACACTATCTTAGTTAGCTATTAATTTAGCCCATGCCTAGTACCTGATATTAAAATAATTTCCAGTCCACTCACAGAATTTCATAGCAACAATTATTTCCAGCCTTTGCTATATATAGAAATATTCATCGGGAAATAATGTACATATCAAGACCTATAGTTAACTTAAAAAATAAAATTCCATTAAATTGAGATATGAATTTAATTAAACACTGTTATTACAAAGGTTAACCAAACTTTTAGCTGGCTTCTTCTAGGCATGTGCCAAATTTCATAAAAAATCTGAATAAGTCTTATTCAGCTATAGCAGTTTCCTACACTTCACTTAGCATTTTACAATACGGCTTATGACATTTAACGTCAATAATTTAACCTAAAAATCAATGGAGATTTAAATGAAAAAGAAAGTAATTGCAGCAAGCTTGGCTGCTTTGGTTGTGGTGGCATGTAATAGTGGTAATAGTACCAGTCCAACTAATCCTACAGCAGCAAACTCTCAAGTAAAAGCATCATCTAGTAGCGGACTAGTAACCCCAGATGGTACCTGGACCGGGGCATTTTTTACTAATTGGCATCAATGGCGTATTTCACAAGTTACTAATGAGGGTGCCGGAAAAGTTAAACATCTAGATATTTTTGATCTTAAAGCGCCAAGCTATATAAGTTATGCTTTCTTTGCACCAAAATTAAAAACTGATACAACTTCTACAGTTGGCTATGGTGGCGGTTCATTAAGCCAAGGCTGGGCTTCTCAAGCAAACGGTACCATTGGCGACTTAGATAATGCCTATGAACCGGATATTGCTAAGAATAATTATGCTGAATTAATGAAATTCAAAAAGAATAACACTGGAACCTTACTGATTGCTTCAGTTGGTGGATGGTCATATACAGCCAGATTTAGCCAATTTGCTAAAGAAGCGAAATACGATGTTAATTCACCAGAAGCGCAAGCATTTCTCGATTCTTGTGAAAAATTACTACGCGGTAACTTATCGTTAAGTGGCGGTTCAGCTTATCCTGCTTTCGATGGGATAAATATTGACTGGGAATATCCGGGTTACGGGCATAATGGTAGTGTCCAAACTGAATTAGCTGGTGAACCTAAGTTTTTTGAAGCCTTAGTCAAAGAACTACGTATACGTGTAGATAAAGTCAAAGCTGATACAGGTAAAGTTAAAGTATTAACTGTTGCCCTGCCAATTGTTCCAGCTAAAATGACTGGTAATAACTCAATAAACTGGGCAGACCTTAAAGATACTTTTGATTGGATTGATTTAATGGCATTTGACGCGCACGGCCAGTTTGATGCCGGAGATCCTAGTCTAAGAAAAGCCATGGATCAGGCCCCTGCAAGTGAACTTAAAACGGCTATTGACTTCCTTATAAAAAATGCCGGGGTTGATTCTAGACGCATTATTCTTGGCTCTCCAAACTATACACGCCAGATGCTGGTAGTAGATAAGCCAACAGAAGCCAATAATTATGGTTATCTAGGCAATATGGATCCAGCGAAGATCGGTTTAGATATTTATTACCCTATGTTATTTACTGATGCACCTAATGCCGAGCCATACTATCCTGCAGGTGGTATGGTAGATAATACTGGTGTATACAGTTATAACTGTATTTTGCAAAAATTAGGTAACCTAAAATCAAATTATTGCCCTGCACCTGCTTCAGTAGCGGATAAAACTGATAATAGAGGCCTATTTGGTCAACCATTGCCTGTTGACCTTAAGGTTGTCATAATTAAAGATAATGGTACTGACTTAGGTGTCAGCCATGCATGGGCTTATGATAATAGCTATAATGTAGTTAAGTCTCCGGCTCAAGGAAACCAAGTTACCATTAATAAAAATGCTAAATATAGTGCATATTCAGTATTTAGTTACGATAACCCAACAACAGTGGGAGAAAAGATAGACAAATTAGTTATTCCTAATAAACTTGGTGGTGTATGGTTCTGGGATATCCATAATGATGCCTACAAGAAAGATGATGCGAGTAGTTCTTTATATATTGCAGCTGCGACTAAACTTAATACAAATACCCAAGGCACAAGCGATAATAGCTGTACTGCATTAAATTGGAGCAGCACTGATATATACAATAAAGGTGATCAAGTAGTATATAATGGTGTAGTATATGAAGCGCAATGGTGGACCCAAAATAATAACCCAGCTAATAATAGTGGCGCTTGGCAAGTATGGAAAGAAATTAGTACTTGTGGGGCATCGCCAAGCCCATCTCCTAGTCCTAGTCCGAGCCCATCACCAAGCCCGTCGCCTAGCCCTAGTCCAAGTCCGTCACCTAGCCCTTCTCCGGCACCAAGTGACAATCAGGTTTATCCGGCAGGTAAGGGAACGTATAAAGCAGGATCAAAAGTTTATGGATCTGATGGTAAATTATATGAATGTAAGCCTTGGCCTTATACTTCATGGTGTAATGGTTCTGAATTGCATTATGCGCCGGGGACAGGCTTAGCATGGAACCAAGCTTGGACTTTAGTAAAATAACCAAAATTAGATAGAATGCTTCAAGGATAACCATTAAACGGTTATCCTTTCTTTTATCCCTATAAATAGTAATCATTAACTAGTCCCATCGTATGTTTTAATAAGCAAGATTAAGCTTCATTGTTTGATTCCCCCTAGGTTATCCGATAAATTCTAATATAAACAGTAACAGTTTTGGTCGGTTTGCATAATTAGCAAAGCTATATAAAATCACCTTATACCTACTTAAATTTAATTGACAGTTAATAAATCAATACAAACTAATTTGAAAGAGAATTTTAGGGCCTACTATAAGTTAAATAATATTAAAGCCAAAATTAAGGGGAAGCAAATGAATAATCGGTATATAAAGAATGCCAAAATTAGTGAATCAAAACTAAAAGAGCTAATTAAATATTTTGCATTAGACCTGGATGGTCTGCAAATCGCAGAATTATCAGGATTAAATAGAAATACGGTTAGCCGGTACCTCAATTTAATCCGGCAAAGAATTGCAAATTACTGTGAAGAGAACTTACCGCCACGTTTACTTGACACAATAGATGTTCAGAATAATTCTGAAAAAACCTCAGAATTTGAGACACGCTATAAGGATACAGGGTTAATTTTTGGTTTATTCAAAGCTAGTGATAAAATTCATACTGAATTAGTAAATGAAATGTATACCAATAAATTTCGTGATATTGTACGCGGTTTATGGCCATGGGAAACACTAACATACAATACTGATTGCTGGTATAACTTTGATGGGCTTATTGAAATCGGAAAATCCAAATATTTCAGGCTAAACCAGACTCCAAGAGAACTTGCCGACAAACAAAGTCATCTAAATAGCATTAAAAGCTTTTGGAGCTTTGCCCAAATGCGCTTGCTAAAATTTCGGGGAGTAGCGAGACATACGTTTTATTTACATTTGAAAGAATGTGAATTTAGATTTAATAACCGCAATAAAAAGCTATATCCTCTGGTATTGGATCTACTAAAAGAAAAGCCGCTTGAATAAAAACTAAATAGAAGAAAGTTAAAATAAAAAAAGCTAACTCAACGTTAGCTTTTTTTATTCTTTTGCGAATTACTCACCAGCTTCAACTGCTTCAGTTGTCTCTGGACGATCTACTAATTCCATAAATGCGCGAGGTGCGTTATCGCCTGGGCGGAACCCATATTTTAATACACGGGTATAACCACCATTACGCGAAGCATAGCGAGGTCCGATTACATCGAACAATTTAACTACGATTTCACGATCGCGGATACGGTCAAAAGCTAAACGGCGGTTAGCTAATGTAGGAGTTTTAGCCAAAGTAATCAAAGGTTCAACTACTTTACGTAATTCTTTAGCTTTAGGCAAAGTCGTAACAATCGCTTCATGCTTCAATAAGGCAACTGCCATATTCTTGAACATCGCTTTACGATGAGCAGAAGTACGATTTAATTTACGATGTGCACAACGATGTCTCATGTTTTACATCCCTTCAAAACTATTTTTTCTTTTTAATTGACGCTGGTGGCCAATTATCTAAATTCATTCCTAAACGTAGGCCTCTTACTTCCAATAATTCTTTTATTTCAGTAAGAGATTTTTTACCTAAGTTAGGTGTTTTTAACAATTCGTTTTCAGATTTCTGAACTAAATCACCAATATAATTGATATCTAAATGTTTTAAACAATTAGCGCTTCTAACTGTCAATTCTAAATTATCAACTAGCTCTAAGTATACAGGATCAACCTCAGGTTCTTCTTTAACCTTAGCTAATTTTGTACCTGGCGTTTCAGTATTTGGCATATGCTCAAGTCCAGCAAAAACCAACATTTGTTCAATTAATATTTTAGAAGCAGAACGAACAGCATCCTCAGGAGTGATTACGCCATTTGTTTCAATTTCCAAAATTAATTTATCCAAATCAGTTTTTTGCTCTACACGTGCATTTTCAACATTGAAGGCTACTCTTAAAACCGGTGAAAATGTTGCATCAAGCATGATCCAACCAGTACTGATAGTATCGGTATTTTGTCTACGCGAAGCTGCTGTCTCATAACCACGTCCAGTTTCAATCTTAATTTCCATATCGATTGAACCGTTTTTTGCCAGTGTGCAAATTACGTGGTCAGGATTAAGTAACTCAACATCGTGACTTAGTTGAATATCTTTTCCTTTTACAACTCCAGATTCACTGCGCGTTAAGCGAACAACGACAGATTCTTTACCATGAAGTTTAAATATTAAACCTTTAAGATTTAATAGGATATCAACAACATCTTCCATTACACCGTTGATCACAGAGTACTCGTGGCTAACACCGTCAATACGTACTTCAGTCACTGCAGTACCAACCATTGAAGATAGAAGAATTCTGCGTAATGAATTACCTAAAGTATGCCCAAATCCACGCTCAAATGGTTCCATAACAATTTTACAATTATTATTGTCATCAGCCAAAGGAGTAATTGTTATTGATTTAGGTTTCAATAATTGTTTGCTAGAACCTTGCATAAATATATTCCTCTCTAGCTAGTTCACGATTATTTAGAATAGAACTCAACAACTAATTGTTCGTTAATATCACTTGACAATTCTGATCTCTCAGGAGCTGATTTGAAAGTACCTTCTAATTTTTTAGAGCTTACATCAACCCAAGCAGGGAATCCGCCTTGTTCAGCTAAAGATACTGCTTCCTGGATACGAACTTGTTTTTTTGCTTTTTCAGCAACAGCAACAACATCACCAGCTTTAACTTGATATGAAGGAATGTTAACTACTTGACCGTTAACAACAATTGCTTTATGAGATACTAATTGACGAGCTTCAGCACGAGTAGAGCCAAAACCCATCCGATAAACCACGTTATCTAAACGTGATTCTAAAATCTTTAATAAATTTTCGCCAGTAGAACCTTTACGACGGTCAGCTTCTGCGAAATATTTTCTAAATTGGCGCTCTAAAACACCATAAATGCGGCGAATTTTTTGTTTTTCACGTAATTGCACGCCATATTCTGATAGTTTGCCGTTTTTAGCACCATGTTGTCCAGGTGCAGCAGCTAATTTGCATTTTGCATCCGCACTTTTGCGACTACTAAATAATGAAAGATCTAATCCTTCACGACGCATTAACGCGCCTCTAGGCCCTGTATATCTTGCCATGTGAATCTACTCCTAATTATTTTTTTATACTCTACGTCTTTTTGGTGGACGGCATCCATTGTGAGGAAGCGGTGTTACATCAGCAATTGAAGTAACTTTAATACCCAAAGCATTTAATGCACGGATAGATGATTCACGGCCTGGCCCAGGTCCTTGTACTCTAACATCCAATGATTTAATACCATATTCTTGGGCAACTTTACCAGCTTTCTCTGCTGCGATCTGCGCAGCAAATGGAGTACTTTTTCGCGAACCTTTAAAACCAGCACCGCCAGAAGTAGCCCAAGATAATGCATTTCCTTGACGATCTGTGATGGTAATAATAGTGTTGTTGAATGAAGCATGAATGTGAGCTATACCTTCACTTACTTGCTTTTTAACTTTTTTACGTACTCGCACTGTGTTTGCTTTACTCATTTATAAAACCCTTTAAATCTTATTTTTTCTTGCCGCTAACTAATTTGCGAGGACCTTTACGGGTGCGCGCGTTAGTTTTAGTGCGTTGACCACGAACTGGCAAGCCTTTAGCATGACGATGACCACGGTAGCATTTTAAATCTACCAAACGCTTAATACTCATTGAAACCTCGCGACGCAAGTCACCTTCAATAGTATATTTAGCAACTTCGTTACGAACAGCTTCCATTACTTCAGGAGCTAAATCCTTAACTTTAGTTTGTGGACTAACTTGTGATGCATCACAGATCCATTTAGCACGAGAAGGACCAATACCGTAGATATGCTGTAAACCGATAACGATATGAGCGTTATCAGGAACGTTTACACCAGCAATACGTGCCATTCTTATTCCTTTCAATAATATTTAAAATTAACCTTGACGTTGTTTATGTCTAGCTTCTTTACAAATTACTCGTACAACACCATTGCGACGAATAACTTTGCAATTGCGACATATTTTTTTTACCGAAGGCTGAACTCTCATTATACACCCCGTAAATAAACTCTGCTAAAAGCAGAGGTAATCAATAAATTTTAACTAGTCGCGTCGTATAGAAGGCGTTTGCTTAACAAAGCAACCGTAATGTAAATATTAATTACATAAGAAATGCGACTTAAGCAAACAACGCACTAGACGACAATGAATCGTTAAAATTACTTCGCACGAAAAACAATGCGACCTTTATTAAGATCATACGGTGTCATCTCGACTGTTACCTTATCCCCAGCTAATATCCGAATATAATTCATCCGCATTTTACCGGAAATATGGCATAAAACCACATGACCATTTTCTAACTTTACACGAAACATAGTGTTAGGTAAAGTTTCAAGAACTTCACCTTCGAATTGTATTACATCATCCTTAGCCATAACTGCTCCTAAAAACCTTTTAAATTAGCTTTTTTCATCAAGCCTTCATACTGCACAGACATTACCTGTGATTGTACTTGGGTCATGAAGTCCATAGTTACAACAACGATGATTAGTAACGAAGTCCCACCAAAATAAAATGGCACATGCCATTTCAATATCAGCAACTCTGGGAACAAACAAATCGCAGCAATATAAATTGCCCCACCTAAAGTTAAGCGTAAAAGTACTTTTTCAATATACCTTGCCGTATTTTCACCAGGGCGAATCCCTGGGATGAAGGCACCACTCTTTTTCAAATTATCTGCAGTTTCTTTAGGATTGAACACTAAAGCCGTGTAGAAGAAACAGAAAAATATAATAGCAGCAGTATATACAACTATATAAATTGGTTGACCAGGATGCAAAGCATCACCAATTGAGGCTAAGAACGATAGTTTACCACGACCAAGCCAACCAAGTAAAGTAGCAGGGAATAAAATAATACTAGAAGCAAAAATTGGCGGAATAACTCCTGACATATTAAGCTTCAATGGCAAGTGCGTACTTTGCCCTTGCATAATTTTATTTCCAACTTGGCGTTTAGCATAGTTTACAGGAATTTTACGTTGAGCGCGCTCAACAAAAACAACGATGTAAGTAATCACTGCAATGATTATAAAAATCATTAAAACTGAAAAAATTGACATCGAACCCTGTTGGGCTAAAGATAAAGTCTTACCGATAGCACCAGGAATACCTGATACGATACCAGCAGTAATAATCATAGATGCGCCATTACCAATACCACGTTCGGTAATTTGCTCTCCTAACCACATTAAGAACATTGTCCCTGTTACTAAGCAGATAATCGCAGTTGCAAAAAAATGGAACTGAGAATCAACTACTAATCCAGGTTGTTTGTATAACATGGTTGCAATACCAAAACTTTGTACAAATGCCAATGCTACAGTTGCATAGCGAGTATACTGGGTAATTTTCTTACGGCCAGATTCACCTTCTTTTTTCAATTGAATTAAATAAGGAAAAACCTCAGAAGACAACTGAAGGATAATCGAAGCTGAGATATACGGCATAATGCCTAGGGCAAAAATTGTAAATCTTGATAAAGCACCGCCTGAAAACATATTTACCATATCGAGTAAACCTGTTTGGCTGGATTTGAAGAGTTTAGCTAACTCGGATGGATCAATACCTGGAACTGGAATATGCGCACCAATACGAAAAACTATTAGTGCGCCAATCAGGAACCAAACACGCTTTTTAAGATCAGCAAACTTATCTATTTTTGCTATAGCCATGTTTTGTAACCCTTATTTTTAATTATTGTACTGAACCACCAGCAGCTAAAATTGCAGCTTCAGCGCTTTTAGTTGCTTTTATACCACGTAGGTTGATAGCTGTAGCAATGCTACCAGTACCAATCACTTTAATTGTATCAGCAAGAGCTGAAACCAAACCAGCACGAACTAGAGCAATACGGTCAATCTCGCTAACACCTAGTTTTGCCAAGTCTGATAATCTAACTTCAGCACCAACACTTAAAGATTTGAAACCACGTTTTGGTAAACGACGGTATAAAGGCATTTGACCACCTTCAAAACCTACTTTGTGAAAACCACCAGCACGGCTTTTTTGACCCTTATGGCCACGACCACAAGTTTTACCTAGGCCAGAACCAATTCCACGTCCAACACGTTTAGAAGAATGCTTAGCACCTTCTGCTGGTTTAATACTATTTAAAAACATCGTATTAATCCTCGCATTTAACTAAATATTTAATTTGTTCGATCATACCACGGTTTGCAGGAGTATCGATTACTTCTACCGTTTGACGGATCTTACGTAAACCTAGACCGGCAGCAGAAGCTCTATGATTAGCTAAACGACCGATTAAGCTTTTTACTAAAGTAACTTTAATAGTTTTTTGACTCATTTAATTACTCTCCCAAAATTTCAGCTACTGTCTTACCACGCTTAGCTGCGATTTCAGCTGGTGTAGCAACACTTTGTAAACCTTTAATAGTTGCACGAACTACGTTGTATGGGTTAGTAGAACCATGTACTTTAGCAGTAATGTTTTTAACACCAATTGCATCAAATACAGCACGCATAGCACCACCGGCGATTAATCCAGTACCTTCTTTTGCGGGTTGCATATATACAGTTGTCGCACCGTGTTTAGCAACGATAGTATGGTGTATAGTTCCATTTTTAAGAGGAACTTTAATCATGTTTTTACTAGCTTCTTTTACAGCTTTCTGAACAGCAACAGGAACTTCTTTAGACTTCCCTTTACCCATCCCGATCGAACCATCGCCATCACCAACTACAGTTAGTGCAGCAAAGCCCATGATACGACCACCCTTAACTACTTTAGTTACACGGTTGACGCTAATTAACTTCTCTATTAAGTGTTCTTTATTTTCAATCATTTATTACTCCAATTAGAACACAAGACCATTTTCACGTGCAGCGTCAGCTACCGCTTTTACACGACCATGATATCTGAAACCTGAACGGTCAAATGCAATTTCTTTAATTCCTGCCGCTGTAGCTTTATCAGCAATTGCTTTACCAACCAATTTAGCAGCTTCAACATTACCGCCATTCTTAATTGATTCACTAAGAGCTTTTTCTACAGTTGATGCAGATACTAGTACCTTGCTACCAGTTTCATCAATAATTTGCGCATAGATATGGCTGTTTGATTTGTACACAACTAAACGTTTAACACCTAGTTCAGCGATTTTTAAACGCGTTTTTCTAGCACGTCTTAGTCTACTTACTTTATCACTCATCTTTAGACTAGCCTTTAAAATTATTTCTTCTTAGTTTCTTTAAGGATAACCACTTCATCAGCATAGCGTACGCCCTTACCTTTGTAAGGCTCAACTGGACGATAAGCGCGGATATTAGCAGCAGCTTGACCAACTAATTGCTTGTCAATACCTTTAACTAAAATTTCTGTTTGACTTGGAGTTTCTACTTTGATTCCTGCAGGAGCTTTGAAAACTACTGGGTGAGAAAAACCTAAAGTAAGGTTTAGATCACTACCTTGAGCTTGTGCACGGTAACCTACACCAATAATAGTTAATTTTTTCTCAAAACCTTTAGTAACACCAAGAACCATATTTGCCAATAGCGCTTTAACTGTACCAGATAAAGCTTTAGCAAATTTACTATCTTCTTTAGTTGCAAATACTAGAGTATTTTCTTCCTTAACAATTGAAACTGTATCATTGAAAGTATACTCTAAAGAACCTAAGGGGCCCTTAACAACTACGTGTGAACCATTTACGGCAACCTCAACCTTTTCAGGAATAGCAAGAGGTGTTTTAGCAATACGAGATAATGTCATCTTAAGTTATCCCCCTATTAAGCTACTAGACATATAACTTCGCCACCAACTTTTAGTTGACGAGCCATACGATCCGTAATAACACCACGTGAAGTTGACACAATAGCCACACCCAAACCGTTCATAACAGTTGGTAATTCTTCACAACCACGATAAATACGTAAACCAGGACGTGAAACACGTGTAATTTGTTTAATTACAGGTTGACCTGCGTAATAACGCAAAGTAATATGTAATTCTGGCTTAACAGTACCTTCGATTTTAAAACCGTCAATATATCCCTCATCTTTTAAAACTTTTGCAATTGAAGTTTTAATCTTAGATGAAGGCATAACTACTACTTCTTTATTCGCTGCTTGCGCATTACGAATACGAGTTAGCATATCTGCAATAGTATCTTGCATCATTTTTTTATAACTCCTTCTTACCAGCTAGCTTTGACAACGCCAGGAATATCACCTTTAAGGGCTAATTCACGCAGTTTATTGCGGGCGATACCAAATTTACGGAATGTACCTCTTGGGCGACCTGTCAATGCACAACGATTACGTTGGCGAATTGGCGCAGAGTTACGCGGTAATTTTTGTAAAGCTAATCTAGCTTCAAATTTTTCTTCATCAGATTTAGAAGAATCTTCAATAATAGCAAATAAAGCTTCACGTTTAGCTGCGTATTTTTTTACTAATTTCGCACGCTTAGCTTCTCTTTCGATCAATGCTAATCTAGTCATTACTTATTCCTTACTTGATTGGGAAACTGAATGCTTTTAATAATGCACGAGCTTCATCGCTATTTTTAGCAGATGTAGTAATAGTGATATTCATACCACGTAACGCATCGATTTTATCGTATTCAATTTCAGGGAAAATAATTTGTTCTTTAATACCAAAGTTGTAATTACCGAACTTATCAAATGACTTACCATTTAAGCCTCGGAAATCACGTACGCGCGGTAATGCAATGCTAACTAAACGATCTAAGAACTCATACATTTTGTCCTTACGTAAAGTTACCATACAACCTACAGGATATCCATCACGGATTTTAAAACCTGCAATCGACTTACGTGCTTTAGTTACAACTGGTTTTTGACCAGCGATCTTAGCTAAATCTGATAATGCGAAATCCATTACTTTTTTATCAGCAACAGCTTCACCTAGACCGATATTTAGAGTAATTTTTTCAATGCGTGGTACTTCCATTACAGAGTTGTAATTGAACTGTTTCATTAACTCTGGAACTACTTGAGTATTATAAAAATGTTTTAATCTTGCCATTTCCTACCCCTTAAGCACCAACTACTTTGCCATTAGATTTGAATACTCGAACTTTTTTGTCACCTTCAATTTTGAAACCCACGCGATCTGCTTTTTTAGTTTCTGGATTAAAGATTGCAACATTCGAAATATCAATTGGCATTGTTTTTTCTACGATTCCGCCTTGAACACCTTTCATAGGGTTTGGACGAACATGTTTCTTTACCACGTTAACACCTTCAATGATAACTTTAGCACCTTCAGCTACAACTTGTTGCACTTGAGCTACTTTACCTTTATCTTTACCAGCGATAACAATGATCTCATCACCTTTTTTAATCTTTCTCATTCTTGCTTACCCTTATAGTACTTCAGGAGCTAATGAAACGATTTTCATGAATCTCTCGACACGTAATTCACGAGTAACCGGGCCAAATATACGCGTACCAATTGGTTCTAATTTTGCATTTAGTAAAACTGCAGCGTTGCTATCAAATTTCACTAAAGAACCATCACTACGTCTTACACCTTTTGCTGTTCTAACTACAACAGCATTGTAAACGTCACCTTTTTTTACACGACCACGAGGTGCAGCATCTTTGATAGAAACCTTGATGATATCACCAACGCTCGCATACCGACGTTTTGAGCCGCCTAATACCTTAATGCACAGAACACTACGCGCACCAGTATTATCAGCAACATCCAATCTTGTTTGCATTTGAATCATTGTAATTTACCTTTCCAACTTAACACGTTACGCAAACGGCCAGTATTGGGTCCGTGGGAACGGACTGACTAGACATTATAATAAGTTAAGGGTGGCATTATATCACACATGCCACCCTTATGCAAATTATTTAACAGAAATAATTGATTTTTCCGTTAATTTCTCTAAAATTCCAAAATTAGTTTTTTTCAACCAATGATTGAACAACCCAATTTTTAGATTTAGAAATAGGTTTTGTTTCAGAGATTACAACCACATCACCAGTTTTATATTGATTGTTTTCATCATGAGCTTGGTATTTGTTGAATTTTTTAACAATTTTACCATATAAAGGGTGCTTAACCCGACGCTCAACTAAAACTGAGACTGTTTTATCACGTGAGTCACTAACCACTTTACCAATTAAGGTACGAACAACTTTAGTCATATTAACGAGCCTTTTCAGTTAAAAGAGTTCTTACACGTGCGATTTGACGACGTACTTTTTTAATCTCGCTGGTATTAGTAAGTTGCTGCATAGCAACTTGCATACGCAATGAGAAATGAGACTTTAATAGAGCTTCTAGTTCTTGGTTTAGTTCTTCTACTGATTTTGCTCTTAATTCAGTACTTTTCATTATGCACCCACCTGTCTAACTACAAATGTTGTTTTTATAGGTAATTTAGCCGCAGCCAAACGGAACGCTTCACGCGCAAGCTCTTCACTTACACCATCCATTTCATACAACATTTTACCCGGTTGAATTTCATCTACGAAGTACTCAGGTGAACCTTTTCCGCCACCCATACGTACTTCAGCAGGTTTTTTAGAAATTGGTTTTTGTGGATATACACGGATCCATACGCGACCACCACGTTTAATATGGCGAGTCATTGCACGACGAGCCGCCTCGATTTGACGAGAAGTTAAACGTCCGCGTGAAATTGCTTTAAGACCAAATTCGCCAAAGCTAACATTAGTACCACGAGTAGCAATACCTTTGTTACGGCCTTTTTGTACTTTACGGTATTTTAATCTATTAGGCGTTAGCATCTTTTTCTACCTTTCTTTTTCTAGGAGCCCCTTTACGAGCTGCTGGCTTCTTATTGGCTTTCTTGTCTTCTTCAGTAGTTGATTTCAAGAATTTATTTCTGTTTACATTTACATCACCTTTGTAAATCCAAACTTTAATACCAATAATTCCATAAGTAGTCAATGCTTCGCTTGTAGCATAATCAACATCAGCACGAAGAGTATGCAAAGGCACACGGCCTTCACGGTACCATTCGCTACGTGCAATATCTACACCATTAAGACGGCCAGATGTTTCGATTTTAATACCTAGAGCACCAAGTTTCATTGCAGCTTGCATAGAACGTTTCATCGCACGACGGAAAGCTACACGTTTTTCAATTTGCTGTGCAACTTGATCGCCAACGATTTTAGCATTTAATTCTGGTTTACGGATCTCTTCAACATTAACGTGTAACGGCACTGAAGTGAATTTTTGCAATTCTTTTTTGATTTGCTCAATACCTTCACCTTTTTTACCGATGATCACACCAGGGCGCGCAGTAAAAATAGTTACTTTAATACTTTTAGCTGGGCGCTCGATAACAACGCGACCAACTGCAGCACGGCGGCCGTATTTTTTCATGATATATTCACGAATTTCGATATCTTCTGCTAAATTTGAAGCAAATGATTGATTATTTGCAAACCAACGAGAAGACCAATCTTTTGTAACTTGTAGTCTATAACCAGTTGGGTTAATCTTTTGTCCCATATTGATCCCCTATTAATAACCAACCACTACATTGATATGGCAAGTTTGTTTTTCAATCTTGCTACCACGACCTTTTGCACGAGCAGTAAAACGCTTCAAGCTTGGGCCTTTATCAATGAAGATTTCTTTAACTTTAAGTGCATCAATATCAGCACCTTGATTGTGTTCTGCATTTGCGATTGCAGACTCTAATGTTTTTTTCACGATAGCCGCTGATTTTTTGGTGCTAAACGTTAAAACATTTAACGCTCTATCTACCGGTAATCCACGTACCAAATCAGCCACCAAGCGTGCTTTTTGTGCTGAAACACGAATATTTTTAGCGTGAGCTTTAACTAACATTTCCTACTCCTTAACGCTTAGCTTTTTTATCAGCTGCATGACCTTTGAAGGTACGAGTTAATGAAAACTCACCCAATTTATGCCCAACCATGTTATCAGTAATATAAACTGGAACATGTGCGCGACCATTGTGTACAGCGATAGTTAAACCAATCATTTCAGGAAGAATTGTTGAACGACGTGACCAAGTTTTGATTGGACGTTTATCATTCTTCTCAACAGCAGTTAACACTTTGTTAACTAAGTGATGATCCACAAAAGGACCTTTTTTTAATGAACGAGCCATTTTTATTCCTTATTCCCTACTATTTTCTACGACGATCACGGATGATCATATTATCAGTACGTTTATTACGACGAGTTTTGTAACCCTTAGTCTTAACACCCCAAGGTGAAACTGGATGCATACCTGCAGCTGTACGTCCCTCACCACCACCATGTGGATGGTCGATAGGATTCATTGCCACACCACGCACAGTTGGACGAATACCCAACCAACGTTTAACACCAGCTTTACCATATTGGCGTAAGCTATGGTCACCATTACAAACTTCACCAATTGTAGCTTTACAATCTAAGTGTACTTTACGGATCTCGCCAGACCGAAGACGTAGCTGAGCATAGATACCATCACGACCTAGAACCTGTACTGAAGTACCGGCAGAACGTGCTAATTGAGCACCTTTACCCGGCTGCATTTCAACACAGTGAACAGTAGTACCAACTGGAATATTTCTCAATGGCAAAGTATTACCAACTTTGATAGGAGCTTCTGCACCAGATTGAACTGTTTGACCAACTTCTAAACCTTTAGGCGCAATAATATAACGACGCTCACCATCAACATAGCACAATAATGCAATATGTGCCGTACGATTTGGATCGTATTCAATTCTTTCAACTTTAGCAGCAATATCCAATTTATTACGTTTAAAATCAACGATACGATAATGCTGTTTGTGACCACCACCTTTATGGCGTACTGTAATACGACCATGATGGTTACGGCCAGAACCGCGTGTTTGTTTTTCAACTAAACCTGCAAATGGTTTACCTTTGTGTAAACCAGGGGTAACGACTTTTACTACACCACGTTGACCCGGTGTTGTTGGTTTTAATTTAACGATAGGCATTTATTCGCGCTCCTTACTTTTGATTTGCGCTTAAGTCGAAACTTTGACCTGGTTGTAAGCTAATATAAGCTTTTTTCCAGTTATCCCGACAACCATTGAAGCGCCCAAAACGTTTTGCTTTACCATGAACGTTTAATACACGTACTGAATCAACTTTAGCGTTGAATGCTAATTCAAAAGCCGCTTTAATATCAGCTTTAGTAGCTTGTTTCAATACTTTGAATACTACTTGTTCATTTTTCTCTGCGACAGTATTAGCTTTCTCAGTAATTACTGGAGAAATTAACACATTATACAAATCCATTTTTAGCATACCCATTGCTCCTGTAATTGTTCAATAGCTTTCTTAGTGAATACAGCTTTATTGCAACGTAATAAGCTATATGGATCAACTTGATGTGACTCTAATACTAATACATTCGGTAAATTGCGCGAAGCATAGAATAAGTTTTCAGTAAACTCATCAACCACAACTAACACTGTATTATCATTTAATGACATATTTTTTAAAACTGATACAAAAGACTTAGTCTTAGGCGTATCAATTACTAAATCATCAGCTACTACCAAACGGTTATCTGCTACTAATTTAGATAAAATCGCAGCAATACCAGCACGGTACATTTTACGATTTACTTTTTGTGAGAAATTCTCATCAGGTGTATTAGGGAATGTGCGAGCACCACCACGCCAAATTGGCGATGAAGCAGTACCTGAACGAGCACGACCAGTACCCTTTTGTCTCCAAGGCTTCTTAGTAGACTTAGCTATTTCAGAACGGCTTTTTTGTTTGCGGTTACCGCTACGTGCATTAGCCAAGAATGCTGTAACAACTTGGTGAACTAACGCTTCATTATATTCACGACCAAATACGGCATCATTTACGTTTAGGCTACCAGCCTCGGCACCAGAGATATTAACTAATTTTAATTCCATTATGCACCTGCCTTCACACTTGGACGAATCACTACATTACCACCTTTAGACCCTGGTATAGCACCTTTAATCAATAGTAATCCACGCTCAGCATCAACACGCACTACTTCTAGATTTTGTGTAGTTACTTGAACATTACCTAAATGACCAGCCATTCTTTTACCTGGGAATACGCGACCTGGATCTTGACGTTGTCCGATTGAACCAGGAGCATTATGTGATACTGAGTTACCATGTGATGCACGGTTTGAAGAGAAATTGTGACGTTTAATAGCGCCAGCAAAACCTTTACCTTTAGAAGTACCGGTTACATCAACCAGTTGACCAACAGTAAAGATTTCAACAGTAATTGTTGATCCAACTTGCAAGTTAGCAACTTCTTCGCTAGTTAATGCGAATTCTCTTAGTTGAACACCAGCTTCTACCCCAGCTTTTGCATAGTGACCTTTTAACGGCTTGTTAACACGGTTAGCTTTTTTGCTACCAAATGTTACTTGAATTGAATCATATCCGTCTGTCGCTTCTGTCTTAACTTGAACCACTCGGTTTGCAGGAACTGACAATACCGTAACAGGAATTGAAGCACCATCTTCAGCAAACACGCGAGTCATACCAAGCTTTTGACCTAATAATCCTTGACTCATTTAATTTACCTTTCTTATTATTACCTTTTTGAAACCCTATGTTTCTCAAAGGCTTGGTTACAATTGACCAATAACTGTTACGCAAATATAGCATAACAGGGACAAGATTGTACCATAGCAACTGCAACAATGGCAATATTTTTTAATGATAAATTTAAATTCATCAAAAACTTATTTCTCTTGTCAACTACTCAATTAGCCACCAACAACTTTACTAAATTTTCTAATTCTATCATCAACAAAATTTAAAAGCCGTTGATATAATTGATAAGCATTTTCTACGATTTACCCTGAAAGACTTCGCTGCCAATAAAAATTTAGATATTTTAAAATATGGAGAATTAAATAGGCTTGCTTGGGAGACAAATTCAATAACCTTAAAAGCAAGGTTGAATTGCAAAACCACAATTGAATTAGGAATTGCGGCTCATAGTGTAGGAAACTACAATAGTTATGAGTAACAATGTTGAAAAAATGGTAACTTTTATTACTAACTATAAAAGGACATATAACTAAAATGGAATTATGGCTTGATACAATCGACTTTGAACTAATTACTACAGCGGTTAGTCAAATGACTATAACCGGAATAACAACCAACCCGTCAATTCTGGCAAAAGGCGAATTAACCGCTAGAGAGACTATTAATAAGCTTTTAATGATTCAACCAGGGAAACTTGCAGTACAAGTAACTACTGATGACCATATGGCAATGATTAACCAAGCACAGATGTTAGCGGCTATTGACCCACGGATAATTATAAAAGTCCCGGTAAATAAAGAAGGGCTCTTAGCTATTCATACCTTATCGCAAAACGGCATTCCCACCATGGCAACAGCAATATTTGAAGCAAGACAAGTTTTATTAAGTGCTTTGGCTGGAGCAAACTATGCCGCACCATATCTTGGTAGGATTTCTGGCGACAGTTTCAAAGTAATGGAGGATATGACCAAGATAATTAATATTTACCGCTTCCCTTTAAAGTTAATAATAGCAGCTATCAGAACTACAGAACAAGTAATTAGATGTGCTTGCTATGGCGCACACGCGATCACCATTCCAGCTAAAGTTTTTAATGAGTTTGTTAATAATTCCGCTGAGACATCTGCAAGCCTTAACAACTTTGCTCGCGAGTGGCAAGAAAGCGGAAAATCTCTCGAATAATAGCTAGCCTATCCCCTTTTTGCTTTACATGGAGCCATGCATCGCAACCCAAAACCTCGACACGTTTGCTTAAGACTTTGCTTATACGAGCCTCTTATGAAACTGTTTAATTTATTCGAATCTAATCATCCATTACTGTTAATAAGCCCATGTTAAAATTTGTATTCGATAAGCTATAGGCTATAGCTTATTCTTTACTTAGTGCTCCCGGTCTCTAATTTTTTCAAGACATCAAGAGGAATCTGGCTTTAATTTCGTAACTCCTGAGTTAACAATTTGCTATTTTCCGTAATTGGTTAGCCTTAATTAAAATGGGGATTGGCGTATGTATATATATTTATATTATTATCAGGATAAACATGAAAGCAATTACTCTATTATGCTGCACCTTTCTTGCTTATAATGCAACAGCGGCCAGCAATCATGATGATGGTAGTAACGTAATATGGACTGCAGTATTTGAAAACCAAGCTCCGCGTACTTCTGCTATTACACAGGATTATTGTGATACCCATACCCCAAAGGTAATCTCAACCAATATTAAACAAATTACCAGTGAATCCGGGGTAACTGCCAGTAATGGAATCAATATTCGCTACCTCTCCTATAACAGCAAAACAGTTGATGATCTGCACTTCAACATCGTTAATGGAGTTTTAAGCGGTAAGGAAAAGGACGGAAAGTCATGGCACTATGGAATTAAGCTTTACGAACAAACATTGGATGAAATAGGTAAAACCTATACCGTATGGAGCACTCCATACTGTAAAGGTATTTTTACAGGCTATCCAACAATCGTCAAACCTTAAGATATACTTGGCTGGCAACTTACCAGCCAACCCCTCACCTCACACGCTCTAAATTCAATTAGAAATTCAAACCTTTTCAGGCAATTAGCTACAACAGACTCTAGCCAAGCAGAGTGTAATACGCTATAATACCCACCTCACTATAGAATAGTGATTGATTTTTTAAGAGATAAAGCAAAAAATGTCAAAAGAAAATAATTCCAAGAAAGTTTATATCAAAACCTACGGCTGTCAAATGAATGAATATGATTCAGATAAAATGGCAGACATATTAAGCCAATTTGAAGGCTATGAAAAGACTGAAAATCCAGAAGAAGCTTCAGTTATACTCTTTAATACGTGTTCAATCCGAGAAAAAGCTCAGGAAAAAGTTTTCTCTGATTTAGGCCGTGTTCGTCACTTAAAACAACAAAACCCAGAACTTGTGATTGGAGTTGGTGGTTGTGTTGCTTCACAGGAAGGTGAAGCTATTGTTAAACGTGCTCCATTCGTTGATATGGTATTTGGCCCGCAAACCTTACACCGCATTCCTGAACTAATGAAAACCAAGCGCGCGACAGGCAAAGCCCAAGTTGATATCAGCTTCCCAGAAATTGAAAAATTTGACAAACTGCCTGAGGCAAAAGTTGAAGGAGTAACTGCTTTTGTTTCAATAATGGAAGGTTGTTCAAAATACTGCTCCTATTGTGTAGTGCCCTACACTCGCGGTGAAGAAATTTCGCGGCCATTTGAAGACGTGTTAACTGAGGTTGCCAAATTAACACTGCAAGGGGTTAAGGAAATCCACTTGCTAGGCCAGAATGTAAATGCCTACCGTGGCAAAATGGAAAATGGTGAAATAGCCGATTTCGCAATGCTTTTGGAGTTTATCCATGAGATCCCAGGGATAGAAAGAATCCGTTATACAACCTCGCATCCAACTGAAATGACCCAGCGTATTATTGACTGTTATGCAAAACTACCCAAACTAGTGTCTCATCTACATTTACCGGCACAAAGTGGTTCTGACCGGATACTTGCTGGCATGAAACGAGGTTATACCGCACTTGAGTATAAGTCTATTATTCGTAAAATTCGCGCTTTACGGCCAGATATCTCTTTCTCATCAGACTTTATTGTAGGCTTTCCAGGTGAAACTGATGAAGATTTTGAAAAGACTATGAAACTAATTGAAGATGTATTTTTTGACGTTAGTTTTAGCTTTATCTTTTCGCCACGCCCAGGCACTCCTGCTGCCGAAATTAAGGATGCTACACCGCATGAGGTAAAATTAGCCCGCTTACAGCGTCTTCAAGCTAGAATTGAAGAAATGGCCAGCAAAATCAGCCAAAAGATGGTGGGAACTATTCAAAAGGTCTTAGTAGAAGGTGTATCTAAAAAAGATCCTAATACCTTAACAGGACGGACTGAGAACTATAAAGTTGTAAATTTCACTGGTAACCCACGCATGATTGGCGAACTTATCCCGATCAAGATCATTCAAGCTAATGCTTATAGCTTAACTGGCGAAGTAGTTACCATCTAAGTCCAGCATACACCTGAATAATGATTTATGATTAGCATTTCTGGAAATTTAACGATTTCTTAGAAATGCTTTTTTATTGCCAAAATACTAGCCTACACGTGTTAAAAATTACTTATTTGAAAAAATATTTGACCCACTGATGAGATATGTTAATCTGCTATAATTTCCGTTCTCGAACAATAATTTATTACATAATCTTCAGGATAGCCAGCCATGACAGATTTTAGCCATGATCAATTTCTAAATGAATATATTAATAATAATTTTGTTCAATTGCTTGATCTTCCAATTTACTCCTGTATATACGATACGGAATATAAGCTGGTGATTTGTACCAATCAGTCAGCAAAATCATTGGGTTATCAATCATGGGAAAATGCAGTCGGAATAAGTTATAAAGACGATAGTTGTCATATGCTTGCCAAGGTGATTTTTGGGTCAAGCTACAGTGATGAGCATAAAGAGGTGATCAATAAATACGCCTCGATGATTCTGAATTTTCAAAAAGATGTTTTTTTTGATAAAAGAACAATAAGTTTCTTTGATTTATTGCCTTATAATAATCAGTTTAACACCTTCCTTGTCACATATATACCTATTGTCAATAAAGCTGGCGCCGTAGTAGCTATTCAGAGCCACGCGATTGAGTCTAAATTTTTTGGTTTTCAGGAACATTTTTATACACTATATGATCGTGGAGATACCAAGAATAACTTCCCAGATAAAATAAAACTTACCAGAAGAGAAGAAGAAATTATGTTTTTACTGGCAAATGGATTAAATCAGGAGCAGATTGCACAGACTTTGCAAACCAGTAGAAGTACTATTGCTACAATTATAGCTACCAAATTATGTGTGAAATTCAATATTCCGGGATCAAATACTAGTTACCTGACTAAACTTGCCATGGAACACGGCTATTTTCAATATATTCCTTCTTCATTATTTAGACCTTTTGTTATACCGATGATTAAAGACTAAGCAAAGTAACCCAAGTCCACGAAGCTTTACCATATACTAAAACCCATGGAATAGATAAATTATCTATTCCATGGGTTTTAGGAATCATAGTTTATTGTCAAATTTCTTTTCCTTGAAAACATCCTGATATCTATAGTGTTTTATCTTGATTATTTGGTTAATTTAGCATTTTTGCACTATAACTATTAGACATATCTGTCTATAGTTAAGTTTTTAGATAATGCATAAAATGACGTTATGGAATAGATAAACCAAATTGACTTTAAAAAGGAAATAAAAGTGAGAAAAGGAAAATTAAAACAGCTAAGTTGTATCCTTGCAGGTAGTCTAATATTAGCAGGAAGCATTACTCTTACTGGCTGTAATACCAATAACGGTGATGATGGAGATAATAGCCGTTTAGGAAATAACAGCTATTTTATTCAACCAGTTAAATTAAGCATTGTCAATGCGGAAGCTGACTCTTTTACCAGAGTAGTTATCACTGATAAACAAAATAAGGAGGTTTTAAATGAGAGTTTTAATTGTGCATCAGGAGCAACCTGTCCAATTAATTTCAAGGAGCGCTTACAAACACCGATTACCCTTAAGTTTTATAATCAGAATAAGTTGATAACCGCTTATACCATAGTCGACCTTAAGGATAATTTTGGTAAGATTGAAACAAATGATGTAATGTTGGGAACGTATATTTACAAGCAAATTAAAAACAATGACAAAGCCCTGGCCGCAACATTGAGCAGCAAACTTGATAATTTTTTTGATTGCTATTGCAGCCCAGACAAGCGGCCGGATAATTTTGAAGAGTTAGGATTGTACTATAAGGCTATGGTAGTTCAAGGTTCACAAACTGATGATCAATTCTATAAAACCATGATTGCTGACTTAAATGCAGGGATAAAACTTCCAGGTGGGACATTTTCAAAAAAGAAAAACCGGTTGGCACAGCGTCGATCCGCGGCAACAACAAATAACCAGCCGCTTGTTAAGTCGGCAAATGGTTCATCATGTAGCGAATATACTTCCGGGATCATGACTGCATTCTCAGCACTTAAAATGTTCCCAATTCCAGGGCTAAGTGGTCCATTTGACTTTGCTGACCGAGTAGTAAATGGAGCTTGCAATAGTTTTGAAGGAAACGTGCTTAATGGTTTAGATGAGATTAAGAATAAACTCAATGAAATGGATGCCAAGCTAGATGCTATCGGCTACGAAATTCAGGAGCTTTCAGATAAGCTAGATCATCAAAATTTAAGTAGCAATATTTCTCAATTCAATAATCAGTTAGAAGAGTGGTCAGCCTTAAGAAACTCATATTATCAAATTCTAGCAGGTAATTCCTATAAAAACTTTAGTGAGTTTTTACAAAACAATGGGAATGTGGCTGGTATTATGCAAAAAGGAGGAGCTGCAAAGGTATTCCTTACTGCTCAACTGAAAGACTTTAATAGCTTGTATAATCAGTTAAATGAGAACAATCGTTTAGATTCTATCAGAAAATCATTGATATCTCTGTGTGGATCAGCAGAAAATATTCATGAAGATGTACTTAGCCGGAGAATGCAATGTAATATCATAGCTTCTGATATGATTGCCAAATTAACTAGTACCGCACAAGAAGAAAAAATTATTCTAAATGATATTTCCAATGCAATTATGAAAGATCCGGGATATAAGGATATTTTAAAGGATGGCTCGATTTTACCACCGGTTGGTACTTCGTGGGAAAAGGTAAATGCGACACTATCCGAGCAACAGCTTAACAAGCTTAAGCAAGTAAAATCAGTTTTTGCCAGTGATGGTATCCCATTTATTCCTTATCAGGGATTATCTGAAGAATTGCAAAAGAATATTGCCGCAGTTGGCTGTAAATATAAAGATAGTGATGTTCCATATATTAATTACTGGAAAGCCGGAGTTGATAAAGCCAAGCCATGGAATACTTATATTGCGGTAATTTGCCAAAATAGTGGAAAAGAAGTTCAGTCTGTATTTAATTATGTTGTAGAGAATGATAATAATGTACGAAATATATTAGGTGTACTAGTCTCAGATAATTATTTGAATAAGGCATGGAGTCGCCCCAATGAAAAATTCTATAATATGAGCGTGGCAGATACTCAAAAGATTTCAGTAGGGATATACCTGTCTGGTTTCGATGGTAAGCTTTTATCTTTTAATTCAGATACAAATAATAATTTCAACACGCGGATTACTAATTCAAGTGTGTACAATAATCCATTAAGATGGCTTGATGATAGAGGCATGTTATTTTCAGAAATACTCGCTCATGGCGACAACGAGCGTAGTAATTATTTTTTAATCCCAATGTCATACATTTATAATGGGGTAACTTATACGTTTGGATTAAAATATCAAGCTTACAATCCAGCAGCAGTATATGCAGATAATATGCTAAATGCAAGACTGACTTGCCTTACTTCAGATTGCCTGGAAGATACTACTTCTAATTATACAAAATTGAAGTTTAACTCAGGGTTAAATATCATGATTGACGGAGGTGGTGAGGATGTAACCGGACGTCGCTACCTACATATCTGGTAACCAATTTGTACTAATTTAACTAGCTGACATACAGTTGTTAATCACATCAAAACAGAGCAAATCCTGCTCTGTTTTTTCATACCAAGCTGGTGCAAGAAAATCTGAAAAATATTATTGAACATTATATAACTCAGCTATCTATTGGTTAACTATACATTAGCATATTAACACTAATAATGTAATTAGTTAGTGTAACATCAATTATTAAAATATATTGGATAACATGTAAAAATGCTATAATTAATTCTAACTATGTTATATTAAATTTAGTTGTTCAATATATAAAGTTGTAAAAGCATCATGAAAGCATTAATTAAAAGTTTAGGTTTATTTTTGTTTACCATGCAACTAGCTAACGCTCTAACTTGGACATGTAGCTCGTCAAATTTAAACCCGGCATATTTGCCATCGTCATGTAAGTCTGTAATTGCTGCGACTTCAGCTCCTGACCCAAATGATCAAGATTACAGCGACCCTAATTATGTGAGTGAACATAACTTATGGAATGAGCAAGCATGCACAAGTTCCGGTGGAAACTGGGTAGAGGGTTGGTACTGGAAATGTGATTGCGCTCCAGCAACTAGGCAACATCCCAATGTTCGAGGCTGGTGGAATCCAACCAAAGGCTGCGTTTAAACTTTAATAAAGCCCACTATCAACTATGAAAAATTTAAAACATCCTAAAACCAATAATTTCAAGACCCTAAGCATGGCATCGATTGGTGCCATGTTTGAATGTTATGACTTCATGATTTGCGTCTTTTTGGCGTCGTATTTAATGAAAATCTTCTTTGCAGGAAATTCTCTCCTTGGTATTTTTGCAATTTTTACTATCGCTTTTTTTACTAGACCCCTAGGAGGTATATTCTGGAGCCATTTAGGTGATAAGTATGGCCGCAAGTTAGTTTTCTCAATTTCGATGGCAAGTATGATAATACCAACTTTGGCAATTGCGATTTTTCCAACTCATATTAGTCCAACCCTTAATACTTATGGTTTTATCCTATTAAGAGCGCTACAGGGATTTTTAGTTGGCGGTGAATTTTCCGGTGGGGTTACCTTTATCGCAGAAATCGCTCCTAAAAATAAAAGAGGAGCTTGGGTGGCCTTCTTTATGGCAGTATTAACGGTCGGCACGCTTTTAGCATCCGGCGTAAATTTAGCCTTACAATACTTATTAGATAGTAAGAGCATCCTCGAATGGGGCTGGCGGATCCCATTTGTATTTAGTATTTTTCTCGTGCTAGTTTCGATCTATATTCGCAGCATGGTCCAAGAAACAGATTTATTCAGCAAAGCAGTTAAAAACCAGCAAATAATCAAGCTGCCACTTCTAAATTTACTAACTAACAATCTTAGCCTTGTAATTAGCGGCTTTATTATAACTTGTTGTTCGGCAACCGGGTTAACTACTTTATATACGTTTCTTCCGCAAATATTAAAAACTATTCAAGGCATAAACCAAACTCATATCCTGTACCTAACTACTATCGGTTTAACCGTTTTATGCGTGTTAATGCCTGTGTTTGGTTTTCTATCTGATAAACTAGGTAGAAGAAACCTATTTTTAGCCGGCATGCTTGGTTCAACTTTTGGATTTGCGATGTTCCGCTTCGGACTTCAATACGCAAATTTTAACCTGCTACTAATAGCAATGATCATTTCTTCGATAGCATTTGCTGCTGTTAATGGGATATATTGCGTAGCAATTAGTGAGCTCTTCCCTACCAATATCCGCTTTACCGGAGTTGCCATCAGTTATACCTTAGGTTACTCAATATGTGGCGGTTTATTACCTATTATTTATCTGAAACACATGACAGAAACCAAAACATTTTTGCTGCCTACACTTACAATTGGCCTATTTACCATTCTATACGCCTTAATATGCTGGCCGAAGCATTCTAACCACCACTTAAGAGAGTTGCCAAACTAGCTTGGTTTTAATCTGTTAGAGCCAAGTTTATGTAAGCTTATTGCTACTTAGTTAGGGTTTAAATCATTATCCTTCCGTTACTTTAGCACTACCGATGATTTAAAGATATAAATATAACTTTCTCTACCTTCGGAATTTAATTTTAAAAAGGCTGGTCTGATACACCGGCATTTAGTTATATAATTTATAGCCAAGCGTATCCCTGTCCTCAATACCGGACAGTTTTTTCTGCTATTACAAGCATTAATTAATTTTTACGAGATTTATTAGGAGGGATGCTTAATTTTTTACGAATTATGGAGGATATTAGACTTTGTTTATGCAATTGGCGTAATTTGTTGAATTGTTTGAGCTGCGCGAGGCATCAACAAATAGCCAATAAATAATTACAAAGTTTTATATTCGTAATATTGAGTAATAATTTAAGCATCCCTCCTAATAAATCAAATTATAAAAAAATAGGCTTTTTACAATATGATTATTTAAAGTAACAGAGGTAGAGTAGAAAAAACAAGAAAGGATCTAAAAAAGTGCTAAGATCAAGTACACCTTATAGACAGCTTATTTATGCTGAAAGAATAAGTACGGCAACAACTAACAAGCCTATAGAAGACATAAAAAAGAATCTACAAATTAAAGCTAAAATGCAGTTTAAATTACGATCCTTAATCTGTTCTAAACTAATCGAAACCAACAGCATAGATGAAAGTAGACTATCCGATGCTGATTACCGCGATATATTAGAACGATTACACTATGATAATAATGCTGAATTTCACCAAGAGCTCGATAGACTTGGATTAGCAAATGTTTCGCGATATTCTATCTTCTCTAACCAACGGGCAACCGGAAAAATCGAAGCTCTTAAGGAACATCTATCTATTGCCGATGGTTTACCAGATATTGATGCAGCATTTTTAATAAATGAGAATAGCGATAGCCATAGCCAAAAATCACAAAATAGCACTCAACTCTTAGCATTTAGAGCTAAAAGCATATTTGACTCAGCCAAGGAAGATTTGTTTGATAATTTTGATAAAAGAAAATTACTTTTCTATTGTTTAGATAAGCCTGAATTTTTTACGCTAATAACTTTGCCTGATTTAGAGCGTATCAAATGGACGATCGAATCAATTGTTGAGTCTGTGCCGCCTGCTAACGTTACGTTAACCTTCGCGAAACAGATAGATGCACAAAAGTTTAACTCAGATAAGATTACAACAATTATTCCCATCAATAAAAGAACAGAAAGCAAATATTTCTGCTGCTGCTTTGACAAATGATATTTACTCCAATGCCAGGTATTGCCAAAAATAATAAAAGTTTTTGGGCTCATTAGATTAATAAATCAAAATAGAGAGAAGTTAAGATGATTAGATTAAGAAATATAGTAAATTCATTTCCATACCGTAAAGAAGAATATTCTAGAAGAATAAAAGAGTTTCTATCAAAAAGGCAACCACAACAACCCGGAGTGGCAACGAGTTTTTTTACAAGCATAACATCTTCTAAAGAATCAAATTCGGTGAAAACAGCCCCGGGTTTAGATAATAACCAACAATTAAAAATTGCAATGAAAAATAAATTAATATCTTTAATCGCTACTAAAACTCTCCAAAAATCTAAAGGTTCACAACAGTATTTAGAATTAACTGAGAATCTGCTAACCGATAGCGACTATCGTGATATATTGGAACAACTGCACTATGACGACAACGGCAAATTTCATAATACATTAATCGACTTTGGCTTAAAGAATGTTTCACGATACTCCATCTATTCTAACCAGCGAGCTACAGGCAAGTTAGCTGCCCTTAAAGAGTATTTAGAAATAACAGAATCTGATATCAACATAGTAACCAATACAGCTTGTAGTTTAGTGGAAAAAGCTAATCAAAGCCCTACGAATAAAATAGGCATATGGAATATGTTTGAAAGGAATGAACCTCGTGAGATAGCCCAATTATTGGTAGCAAAGCCGGAGTTTATTGAAATTGTAGAAAACCACAAAGAGGATAATCTATCAATTATCTCAGTTGAACTATATGGCATTAATACTCTGATAATAGGAATTGGAAATGGATCAGCTGAAGCAGCTGATAGTAATTCAAATTCTCTACTTGCTAAACTGACATTATCATTAACCGATAAAGAGCAAATTAAATATTTAGATGCTCTATACCCAATTGAAGTGGGCAATAGTAATAATAAAATCTCCAAGCAAGCTACAGCCAGCCTGAAGCCTAAGTTCAAAATAACTGAAACACCCCTGCTAACCGAAGAACTAGGAGCTAATCTCCTACTACAACTTGACCAACTAGAAACTTCCTTAAAAAAACGCAACCAATACCCAGCAATTCAAATTTTTAGCGAAAATGATTATCAGGAAATTTTAACTATATTAAACAATGTTAATGGTGGTAAATTTTATCGAATCTTATATGACCGTGGAATAAAAATTAGCAGATTTCCTAGCTTTTCTGGCTTTTCTCCACCAACTGCTAAAGAGCAAATTGATGCATTGAGAAAGTTTCTAACCGATTGCCCTAACATCAATAAAAAATATCAAGATATTAAAATTAAAGAGATACTTAACATATTGGTAACCGAGGCAGTCCAGAATAAAGATTCTACTATTGGTAGGATTAATAAAGGTGTATTATTGGAAATTTTTACAAAAGATAAAGATATGAAAAATATTGCCTCTAAACCAGCTTCAGAAAAATGGGAAGTTTGCGGATTTTCATTAGAAAAATCTACAATTAAGATTAGCCTGCACGGGGAGCCAATAATAAATCTAGAACAGGGGATAGAAAAAATCAGCCATAAAAAGGAAAAAGAAATATGCATAAATTTGTCGCGCTTAGCATATGATAATTTATTTTCAAATTATTTCCCTCCATCTGGAAATTTAATCTCAGCTATTAAAAACTTGAAAGGTAATTAACCATCTGTCGTTAAAAGCTAAATTTTCATAACGATGCAAGTTTTGCCTAATCTTATATTTTTAAGCATTAAAATGAACGCTAATTTAAGTTAAGCCGGCTTTAGTAGTCAATAAGTTTGGGGAAATAGATTTTCAGTTAATAAGCTGCTATATTCTATTTAACATCTTTTCCAATCTCAATATTTATCGAATATTAAAAATATTTTATCTAATTTAAGACACAATCGATTTTATTACCAAGTTGGTTATAGTTATTACTTTATTATAATCTTTAGATTATTAAGATTACTTATCTTAATACCGGACAGTTTTATCGCTAAAAATCAGCAAAAAAAGCAACCCCAGAATAAATTGGAATTGTTTGAATCTCAATTGAGCGTAACATTAAATTTAAAAGTGTCCAGTATTAAGACACTTATTAATAAATCATACGCCTACAATTAGTAAATTGGTCTAGTAGTGGGATACCTTAAGTTCATCACAGAGGTTAATAATTATTTAAGTAACTTTTCGCTTAGCCAGGTTGCCAAATTTCAAATGGAGATTAGATAATGTTAAACATTTGCAGAACAATATGTTGGAATAGAGAAGATTATATTAGTAAATATACTAAGAAAATAAGCGAAAAAACTATATTTAAAACACCGGACAATGAGGTAGAAGGTAAAAGCTATTTTAAAAGTGAACTAGACACCAAGGCATTAAATTCTTCTGCTCCTATACCATTATCAGAACAGAAAAAAGAAGAATTAAGAATTAAATTACTAAGCTTAATTTGCCCTAAAGTACACCAAAAAGGATTTCTCAGCAATAGAGATTTAACTGATAATGACTATCGGGAAATATTGGAAGATTTGCACTACGATAATAACTATGAATTTCATAATGAACTAGTTAATTTAGGACTTAAAAGCGTCTCTGCTTATTCAGTTTTCTCCAATAAACGCGCAACAGGCAAAATTAAGGCACTAAAAGAGTATTTGGGTATCTCAGAGAAAGTTATAATTGATAATTTGACATTTAAAATAAGGGATAATATAAAACTCTCACATACTGTTCGATTGCAGGGAGAAATTGCTGCAAATGAAAGAAGAGTTGAATTTGAGAAAATATACGTTCCAAAACTAATCCAAATTTGCTTGAAGAGTCCCGAATTTATTGAAAAGGTGGTAGAGGCAGCAAACACTCCATGGCATATCGATGCGCTATCGTTGTCTGCTAATGGTAATGACTTAAATATATATTTTAAAATTGATAATTTTCTTGATAATCCTGTTCCAAATGCTAACAGAGAAAAGATCAGTATCACAACTACGCCAAGCAATCTCCTTAAATTGTTTTCCTTCCCTAACCGGAAACAAGTTTACCGTAAAAGAATCGAAGCTTTTATTAGTAATTGTGCTAATCCAGACGCAACGTTAACTGAGCAACCCGCTATGGCTGAAAATGCTATTAATATAAAATTAAAACCCAAGCTTCAATCACTTATTTTTGCCAAGATCAGCCAAAAAGGGTTAACTGATTCTAATTACCAATTCCAGGAAGAGCAGTTAAATGATAATGATTATCGGGATATATTAGAGCAACTACACACTGCTGACGGCGGCTATTTTGAAAACTATTTGAATAACCTAGGCTTATATATGGTTTCACCTTATTCCGTCTTCCCAAATAAACGCGCAACAGGTAAAATCGAGGCATTGAAAGAGTTTCTTAAGATAGATCATACAGCAATGGATGAATTAGTTAACAATGTTAAAAATTGTATAGAAAAGATTCTAATTGATTTTAATATACAACCGGATAATGAGATAAACTTAGCTGCATTAAGGCAAAAATTCCTTTTAAATAATTTAATCATAAGTAAGCTAAATCAGAACCCAGCCCAGCATCCGTCAAAAATAACCAAAATTAACAATTTTATCTATATTGAATTTAATAGTGAGGATCGTAATAGCGAAAGTACAACCATAGAATTAAATTAATACTAAGTTTGTGCTGTATTTGATCCTTAATCCGATATTAATCAAGCCCAGATATCACTAGAGATATGCTAAAATAGCTTAAATGTTCTAACCACAAATATTTATTTATTGCGAGAAAAATGCCTACTAATGCAGACTTCAATAAAATCAGCATTACTGCCAAATTGACAGCTTATATGCGACAATTTAGTGATATCCCTTTTGCCTTTGAAGTTGCAGATGCAATCAATGCTCATGCAGCTTTTAAAGAAATATTGAATAACTATAATCTTACTGCTCCGGACTTTAACTGGTATGCGTTATTATTTGAAGCGCGCTATAAAAGTATTACAAACCAGATAAAAAATTTACAATCAAAACAAGTATTGGAATTAGCTGCAGGATTCTCTTTACGCGGGCTAGCTATGACCATAAACTCTCCGCTAGTCTACATTGAGAGTGACCTTGGTGATTTGGAAAATGAAAAAAAGGCCATACTTAGCGATATTTGTAAAAGTTGTCATCTATCAATACCATCTAATTTCGGCTTGGCAACCATAAACGCATTAGACTATGCACAACTGCAAGCAGGAATAGCTAAGCTTGATACAAACTCTAAATTGACTATAGTAAGTGAAGGCTTGCTGCAATATCTTTCGCCTGCTGAATTAGCACAAGTAGTACAAAATATTGCGCTAGTTTTACGCCAGTTTGGTGGTCAATGGATCACTCCGGATTTTACGATGCAATCGAATGTTGTCAGTGCTACACCGCAACAACAGAATTTCCGCAAAATTATTAGCACCTTGACACAACGGCCAATGTACAATAATTCGTTTGCAGATGAAGCACAATTTGAAAAATTTCTTGTTAATTATGGTCTTAAGGTAGAACGATTAGACCAACTAGATTTAGTTGCAGAATTAACTTCATTCCATAAACTGCAATTAACTGAGACAGAACTTGACAAATTGCGACCGCAAATGGTACTTTGGCAGCTAAGTCTTATAAGATAAAAGCGCCCTATCTTGTAGCTAAATTTAGAAATAGTTAGGCTTAGTTACCATCCTTTAATTTTATGAAGTTTAGTGGAGAAATAATATTTTGCAGCAACATTTAGAATTTAACCATTTAGACAATTTCCAGTTAGCCAATCTATGTGGTGCAATGGATGAGAATATTACTCAAATTGCCAACCATTATGATGTAAATATAGTTAGAAGAGGCGCTACTTTTAGTATCAACGGGACTAATTCGCAAAAAGCCATGCGCTGTTTGGAGCATTTTGCCAAAATAGCCCGTAAACGTGAAATCTTACTCGAAGATATTCAATTAGGCTTAATTGAAGAAAGCCAACCTGCAGCAAACGCTAGTAGCACCCATAGCCTTCATTCACGGAAAGGTGAGATTAAGGGGCGTACCCATAATCAAACCAGTTATATCCAGGCAATTATAAATAATGATGTTACTTTTGGCATTGGACCTGCAGGAACAGGCAAGACCTATTTGGCAGTTGCTTGTGCTGTCGACCATTTTGACCGAGAGATGGTAAAGCGAATCATCTTAGTCAGACCAGCGGTTGAAGCCGGCGAAAAACTCGGATTTCTACCAGGCGATCTAAGTCAAAAAGTTGACCCATATTTACGTCCGCTTTACGATGCTTTATATGATCTGATGGGTTTTGATAAAGTTTCGCGCCTATTTGAAAAAAATTTGATTGAAATTGCCCCACTGGCATTTATGCGTGGACGAACCCTTAATAACTCATTCATCATTCTTGATGAAGCCCAAAACACTACTCCGGAGCAAATGAAAATGTTTCTGACTCGGATTGGATTTGGTTCAAAAGCAGTTATTACTGGCGACTTAACACAAATTGACTTAGATAAACGGCAAAAGAGCGGCTTAGTTGAAGTTGAGAAGATTTTAGGTAAGATTCGTGGCTTACACTTCCATCATTTTACCAAACAAGATGTGGTCCGCCACCCACTAATACAGAAAATTGTAGAAGCTTACGAAAAAGTCAGTGACTAATTACATGACTTTTGTAAGATAGTATAATATTTATCATGAACCGGGTTTTTTAATGACTGAAATTTGAAACAATATTTCTGGCCATACATTCCGCACATATGGCAATCCCTTAATAACCCGGTGTCATTATCGAAGTTGCCATCGCTAAGTGCTTCGTCATAGATCTGTTTTGGCGTAAGATTGGCGAATTTATGTTTATAATAAAGATTCGATTTTGTATCTTTTACTACTTGAATTTTGTTGGTTCCAGGATTGTAATTTAAAATACCGATATCATTACTCTCGGCATATGGCATGATATTGGCATACTTAACTTTTATCAAATTGCTTTCAATACTTAAACCATCTTTTGTTATAAGAGGGCAATAAGTTAGGCTACTAACCGTATATTTGCTTGGGCTTGTAATATTAATAAATTTACATTGCTTATTAGTGTCCATATCCATGGTACCTCCGCTTCCGCCCCACACCAGATAGGTATAACTATTATTAATTACAAACTCATTTAATAGTGCTAAACTGAAATCATTACCTTCTTTTGACAGGTCTATCTTATTTTTATTAAGAAACATAATATCGCCGTCTACATCTGATTCATTAATATACAATGTACCAAATTTATTTTTGGCTGATTTGGCAAAGTTCAGATCAGTAACGCTATTTAGAGCATAGCAGCTATTAACTAACATTAAGCCAATTACTAGTTTATTCATTGTCATATCCGCAAAATTTCTTAGAAAAAATTGTAAATCTAATTTGCTCAATTATTAAAAAAGTGAGCAGTAATACCGTTTGCAAGTTATCTTATCAGTTAGTAGTACAATTGGTTTTACCTTTACTATCTTTGCTGCAAGAGATATTATAACTCGTTCCTGAATTATCTTTAGCGAAGCAATCAGGCACCCCGCCTAAGCCAGGTTTACAACTCATGGAAATTGATTCGCCTTTATTATCACTTACGCTACATTTAAGAATATTAGCTTTGCTTGTCACGCAATTCATACTAAACTTAGTACCATCAGTAGCAAAACCATTACACTGAGTACTTCCATTATTATGACTACATTGTAAATTTAAGCCGCTTTTACTTTTATCAGTATAATCCCCGTTACAAACAGTTGAACTATTAATACTATTATTCTTACAGCTCATATTTAAAACGTTTGCGTTACTCTCTACCGCTTGGCAAATAGTAGCCCCAGACTCATTAACATTACAGCTTGTAATAATTTGCGCATTGGTAATGCCTGACATCAAAATTAGCGGAAATAGGCAAATAAGTTTTGCTCTAATCATTCTCATAGTTCACTTTCTTAATTAGATTTGGGAATTATTAATATATAAGCCGGTATATTTTCATATAAAGAGTAACAGCATATTAGATCATATCCGGTTATTTTTTGATTAGTAGCGGTTTATTCCATGGGAACTTAGCCATTAATTTTGCTAGCGGACAGACACCGGTTAAGCTAGCTACCAACAAATTACACCCGGCTAGCACATCAAGCATAAAAAACCACTGCGAAAAAGAATTGCCAAGAATTATCCCAACCAGAATCATTGTTGCCAGTATAAATTGCGCTTGTTGGGTTATACTAATTGCAGGGGTAACAATTTGATTAGTTAAATTATGCTTATTATTCATTATTTAATCATACCTTTAAAAAAATTAGCTATAAGTCTTTAGCAATACTTTGCATTTATTATTTGCAGTAAATTTGTTTCAACGTCGCAAGGATATGTAAAACTTCATCATTTGAAAGCGAATAATAAATGGTTTGAGCTACTTTACGAGTTATAACTAATGACTCATTCCGCAATATGGCAAGATGTTGAGAAAATGCTGATTGACTTAATAACGAGCGTTTAGCAAGTTCTCCGGCAGAAATCTCCCCAGAGGTTAAATGGCATAAAATTAATAATCTATCACGATGTGCCAAAATCTTTAAAAGCCTGGCAGCTGATTCTGAATTTTCTTTTAATAAATCTAAATCATCCTTATTCATTATTCTTCTTTCAGCATTTAATGCACAGCCTCCATTTTAGTTTTTTCTAAAATATATGTCAAGACCATAATTAACAATCATATTAGTTAAAAGCATAAAGAACTCAAGATTAGCGCCTACTTTAGAAATAATTAGAAAAGTAAACCAAGCATCAGCCTTGCCGCATAGTTTAGTTTTGTATATACAAGTTTATACTTTTAAAGTTATTAGCCATGTTAAACTATGTTAAATTAGAGACCGTAAAAATCCGTGACAAACGCAAAACTGGCTTAAAGAATTGTTTCTGGACTAGGATTATTATGTAACGACTTATAGAGTTACTTTTCGTTCGTAGAACATTATAGGTTGAAGTTGATATGCAAAAAGAATATTGGTTTGAAAAATGGGAAAAAAATGATATTGGATTCCATCGTGAAAAAGTAAATGAGTATCTTGAAAAATATTTCCCAAGCGAATTAGCTGGAAAAAACCTAAATGCCCTAGTGCCACTTTGCGGCAAAAGCCGCGATCTAGTTTGGCTTGCCGGCCAAGGTTTACACGTTGTTGGCTGTGAATTAAGTGAAAAAGCCTGCGAGCAATTTTTTAATGAGCATAATTTAGCAGTTAGCAAAACAATAAACCCTAAATTTATATCTTTCACAGCCGAAGATGCACCAATCACAATAAACTGTGGCGATTTTTTTGATTTAACCAAAGCTGAACTAGGAAAAATTGATTTGTGCTATGACCGCGGTGCCTTAGTAGCATTGCCTGCTGACTTAAGAAAAAAATATGCACAACAAATAACTAATTTACTCGATGTTAATGCTTATTATCTATTGATAGTTTTAAATTATACTAGCGAGGATCTAATCGGCCCGCCATTTGCAATTAGTGAAAATGAAATTAGCCACTTATTTGGCAAGTCTTTTTCAATTAAATTACTGGAGACCAAAAGCGAGCCAATTGAGACAGTTGCAACTTTAGCAAAGAAAAATGCAAGTAACTTAATCAATCAAGCATATCTATTAAGGAAAGCCTAAGAAAGGCACAAAGCCCATGACTAATACACTTAATTTAAACCAGTTACCGCCACTTAGCCTGTATATTCATATGCCTTGGTGTATAGAAAAATGCCCCTACTGCGATTTCAATTCGCATAAATTGAAGGATAATTTGCCAGAAAAAGAATATATAGACTGCTTGCTGCAGGATTTTGATCACGCTATACCGTTAATTTGGGGACGGTCAATTCAAACTATCTTTATTGGTGGCGGAACCCCTAGCTTATTTAGTGGTGAAAGTATAGATTATCTATTAAGCCAGCTCCGCAGCCGAGTAAGGATATCTCCATTTGCGGAAATCTCTTTAGAAGCTAATCCAGGAACAGTTGAAAAGAAATTTATCCCAGAATATAAAATGGCTGGGGTAAACCGGATTTCGCTTGGTATCCAATCATTTAATGATGCTCACTTAAAAACGCTTGGACGAATTCATAATAGCCACGAAGCGATAGCAGCTATTGAGGTGGTCAAAAATAGTTTTAGCAACTTTAATCTAGATATCATTTATGGCCTACCTAATCAAACATTAGAGCAAGCGAGAGCTGATATTAAAACGGCAATTCAATTTTTGCCTAGCCATATTTCGGCTTATAACTTAACTATTGAGCCCAATACCCACTTTGCCAAATTTATACCAGAAAATTTACCGGATAATGACCTATGTTTTAGCATGCAAGATATGCTACTCGAAGAATTGGAAAATGGCGGAGGATATAAGCGTTATGAGATTTCAGCGTTTGCAAAAGCTGATCAGGAAGCTAAACATAATTTAAACTATTGGAGCTTTGGTGATTACTTGGGAATTGGTGCAGGAGCCCACTCCAAATTAAGTTTCCATGATAAAATTATTCGTCAAGTGCGTTATAAACATCCCAAAGAGTATATGCAAAAAACTAAAACCGGCAATCATATAAGTGAATCTAATCAGGTTTTAGAAAATGATTTGCCGTTTGAATTTATGATGAATGCATTACGGCTAACCAATGGTTTTGCTAATACCCTATTTAACGAAACTACCGGATTACCCTTTAGCAAAATCCTGCCCATGCTATTAAAGGCCCAGGAACAAGGATTAGTCACGTTATCGCCAACAAAAATAACTCCAACCAACCGTGGACAGGATTTTCTAAATGATTTGTTACTTTTATTCTTAAATGGATGATATCCTACGCAAGACAAGGCTTGGTTGAATTCAATAAATGCACGGATGAAGCCAATCTAATTAGTATATTGAAAAATTTTTCGATTATTTGAGTTGATTCGAGTTACAATAGGCTATTATTAGCAAATTATATATTTCAATAGCAGATATTTATATAAAAAAGTAATTTAGTATTAATTATCTGGATTTTGGAATAGCTGATATTGAGATTATATTATTCAAAAAGGAAAAACTATGAGAATGGCTGGAATCAAGATATCTGCATTAATAATTCTCATTTGTAGTGCGGTCAGCTCATATGCCTATAACGTAACCATTACTAACAATTCTGCCCCAGAAGACCCAAGTCATGGGCCGGTTTTAATAACCCAAAATGACCTGATTGAAAGTGAAGGGACTAAGTTTGAACTGATCAAGGTGAAAAATCAAAAAATTATCACTTTAAATGAATCTGAGAGGTTTATGGCTTATAGTTCCTTTCGTTTGTTGACACCAGCTGTTGGCAATGCCTTAGTTTCCCCATATGCAGTTTTTATGGCTAATAAAGAAGTCGACAATAATCAACGCGCATTTGAAATAACAGTTATCGGCCGCAAGGACAAAACAAAAATAGGACCGATCCCCTGCTCGAAAAAAAATAGCCAAATGTGTTATGAAATACCTACCACAATAGTTAAAATATCCATAAATGGCAAAGATTACCCAGTTATAACCAATACCGGAAAAATTAATTTACCGGAAGGAAATAACTATAATATTAATTTAAGCCTAACTACTAGCGTTAAAGAAGTTTCAGCAACGGCAGCAAGCCAAAATGCTAGTGTAACTGCGCAAACCTCGGCTAATTCTCTTCAGAAAAGCAGCTATATTTGCTTATATAATTACTTAAGTGATACTTTTAAAATATATACATCGAACTTGGACGCTAAAAACTGGGAAAATTCTAAATTTCGTCCTGATAGTAATTTAAATAATAAAGTGATCCCAGCAGGGCAAGCGAACACACCTGCAATGTTATGTAAACAAGAAAACGTCAACCAAGCTGGGAAACCCGTCAAGTTCTCGGTTAAATTAATTAATCAGAATAATAAAACTGAAATTAATGCCAATATTTATGGTATTACTGATCCTAAAACCGGAGTCCTGCAATGGTATACTGACGCAGCCAGCCAAAGCAATTTCCGGGGCAATCCAGCAGTTACGGTAAATCTTAATGGAAGTAACCGGAAATACATTTCGGGCTGGAATGACAGTAATTTACCAAATAACTGCGTCGGGTATAAATTTAGCGGCCATTATCGCGGCTTTAATAAAAACTGCTCACAATTTAGTATCATCAATAGTGAAATTGAACAAAAGTTAAATAAACCGGTTTTTCTTAATCGAATGCCCTGGTAGGATATAAATTCATGTTAGTGCTATTAACCTATCGCTCCCAACATACTCTTGATTATAAGATTATTAAACTATATCAGAAAAAAGCCAGCTTGCAAATTGCCGGAAAAATTTCTGTAATTAACAATAAAATCGTATGGGAGCTTATCAACTCCCAAAATCAAGTAGTTGAACGAAATATTATCGATCAAGTAAGCATTAGGTTAAAACAGTTTGCCGATTCATCAATCTATGCGCAAATTGTACAAAATGAACACCTAAGCGTTCATAACTTTGATTTAATTGTGCATAAAATTTATCATGGTGGAGATGAGTACGATAATATCAGCGTATTAAGTCATCATACATTGCAAAAACTGAAGAATTTCTCTTATTTAGCCCCAGAGGAGCAGCAAGCCGACCTAAGCCTTGCTGAGGTTTTCCTTGATTATTTTCCCAATGCCAAACACTATGCCTGTTATGAAACCGGATTTCATCAGTCTATTGAGTTAAATTCAAGAATGCTATTTCCTGATTGGGTTTATCTAAAACACGGTATAAAAAATTACGGAAGCCATGGTTTAACATTTCTAGGGCTGACAGATAAGCTTAGCTCACTAGCCGATAAAAAACTGGCTAAGGGTAAATGGATTTATTTATACTTGAGCGAAGAAGATAATACCCTTTGTGCCATCAAAAATAGTAAAAGCATTTATTGTAGCAGTAGCAGCCTGCATCATGAGATTCCAAGTAGTAAATACCCGGGGGAAATTGACCCTAATCTAATCAGTTTAATTGCAGATCACTTTAAAATTGATATAGCCCAGGCCCACAATACCATTTGTGCCACCAATTTATTTCAGGCAGGAAATAATGAATTTAATGAATTAGATGCCCTATTAAATAGCCAATCTCCAATGGCGAAGCTGGCACGTGAATATTATATAAACAGTATTATTGAAACTTTTATGCAACAGGCTTCCCTCTTGGAAGGAGTTGACGGTATAATATTTACCGGCAAGGCCGGCTACACCAATCCAAAGCTACGCCAGCTAATTTGCAATAAGCTTGAATGGCTCGGGATTCATCTAAGCAATAAATCAAACTTAGACAATAACTGCAAACTAAATAAAAAAAGCAGCAATACACTAATTTTCACCCTGCCGCCAGACCCTTTTTCAGCAATGTTAAACCAATTATTTGAACGAATTTAAATGAATATTCTTGCAATAGATACCTGTAACGAAATTTTATCTTTAGCAATATTAAGGGAAAATGAGACTACCCTCAAACCGTTTAATAAACATACCTTAAATGCCACAGAAAACATGTTCAGCTCGCAATTAAAAGCGGGCAATAAACAATCCGAATATATTTTGCCAGAAATAGATAATTTATTGCATAAAGCTAAATTAAATATTCATGATATTAACCTGATAGCTTACAACCAGGGACCCGGATCTTTTACCGGCCTTAGAATTGGCTTAAGTGCAGCACTAGGCTTGGCATACTCTATAAATTGCAAGTTAGTGCCAATACCAGCCTTTGCTCTTTATGTAAATCAGTATACCAGACACTCCCCTTATGTTATTGTGACTTTGGATGCCCGCCTTGGCCAAATATATATTGCTGGGTTACGTTCAAATGATTTTAGCTTTTTTATAGAGCCGCAATTAATCAACCCGGAAGAATTAGCTGATATTATTAACCGCAATCAAGAAATAAACCCGAGTAATACAATTTTCACGGGTGAAGGATATAAAATATATTCATCAAAGATTCTTGAACAGATAACAATGTCGTATACACATATTTCACAAGAGTATCCGAGTGCTTTAAATATGTTATATTTAGTAAGTAATGAGGTTTACCCGGCTGTACCAGTATTTAACGCTGAGTTACTCTATTTACGCAATAAGGTAGCCATGGACCTTACTGAACAGAAACTTAATAAAAAATCATGATAATTAGGGAAATTCTTGATAATGAACTAGAAGCTCTGGCTCAAATTGATAAAAGCGTTAATTTGAGTCCTTGGTCGCACTTAAATTATGAGCAATCATTTACTAACGAAAAACATACGATCATTGGAATTTTTAACAATAAGCAAGAACTGATTGGCGGCTGCGCCTATAGTATAGTATTGGATGAATGCGAAATCCTCCAGCTTTGTATTGCCAAAAATTGGCAACGTAAGGGATATGCAAGGCAATTATTAGAGTTTATCTTTGCGGAAATAACCCAAAAGCAAGTACGCGAATGCTTCCTTGAAGTTAAATTTGATAATTTGGCAGCGATAAACCTTTATCAGCAGGCTGGTTTTAATATTATCACCAGGCGTAAAAATTATTATTTAATCGATGGTGAGCGCTTTGACGCGCTAATAATGGGAAAATCAATATGCCTAAGCTAAACGACCATTTATCTTTATTAATGGGTAATCTTTGGCAACCCGATGAAGAAAAGATCCAAAAGTTGCGCGAACAATATCCAGATATTGCTAAGCCGCAAATAAACACTAAATTGCGCCAAATTACTGAAGTCAAACCTAGCAGCATACCAGAACAATCGACTATAGCTAATCTCTCTGAAACCGTTAACATTGCCCCTTTACCGGTTAATCAGGATAAACTACAAACTACCCAAGCATCACATACATCAACTCCGCCGCAAGAAAGTATTGTAAAAACACCCTTACCAGTTCAACCATTTAGTTATAATAATTGGGATGAATTGGTAAATCAAGCACTAAATTGTGAAAAATGTAAACTATGTTATGGTAGAACCCATGTTGTTATTGAGCGCGGCAACCGCAATGCCAAATGGATGTTTGTAGGTGAAGGCCCTGGTGAGCAGGAGGACTTGCAAGGTAAACCATTTGTAGGCGCCTCGGGGCAATTACTAGATAAAATGATCCAGGCAATGAATCTTGATAGTCAGAATGATGTCTATATAGCGAATGTAGTTAAGTGCAGGCCGCCACATAACCGCAACCCCGAAGTAGAAGAAATTGCAGCCTGCAGTAATTATTTATTCAGCCAAATTGCCTTGGTTAAACCAAGTTTAATTATTACTCTTGGCCGTTATGCTGCTCAGACTTTACTAAATACCGATTTAGCAGTTGGCAAATTAAGAAACAAAGTCCATAATTATCAAGATATCCCATTGATAGTTACCTATCATCCATCTTATCTATTACGTACTCCGGCAGCTAAAAAAGATGCTTGGGCCGATTTACAGCTGGCAATGCGCACATTTGCACAAAAATAATAATATATTTTTTTGTTATTTAAAGTTTTCATAAAATTCAATCCATTTTCGTAATTTAAAACCGTTTTGTCATTAGCATAAATCCCGCAAATAAGCCATACTCTAATCCTCCCAATTAATAAATGAATGTCTATTAACGTTATATCCATATTAAATATGTTATAAGGTAGTAAAAATGCTAAGTATAGTAAAAAGCTTTTTTAACCAATTTTGCTGTTGTAACTTTGATCAAGGTTCCGTAATTAAAAACTCGGAACCTCGACTTTTCCATACGAAACAAGATAATAAGCTATCTCAGGTTCATAACCTTCCAGCGACCAATTTTAATAATGGCAAGCAAGGAAATAATAATCAAGAAACTATTTTAGTACTTAAAAATAAATTACAAGATGATAAGTATAGACAAACTAGCATCAACTTAATTCGCTCACTCTTAAATTTAAAAGCCATACAACAAAATCAAGCTACCCGAAAAAATATAAATGATCTTGTAAAAGCTCAGGAAGAAGTCGCTTATATTGAAAATAATTCTACCTTAATTGATTTATCATTTAGTAGTTTAAATAACCTAATAAAGGATGCGCATATAATTCACGGATCAGCAACGAAACCCCAAAAAACCACGGTAACTAATGAATTAAAAGAATTACTTATTAGTTTAGCTACTAGTAATGAGGACTCAGTTAACTATACAATATTTAAGGAGATTCAATCTGACATTAATCTCGAAGTTATTATAGAAATTATTAGTAATAATAACAGCGCCCCATATCCGCTAACTGAAACAAGAAAGCAATATGAAATAGCAGTACCTTCAGAAAATCAATTATGTATAGCTCCAGAGACTAGCCCTGCGATAATCAAAATTCGCCACAGCTTGGCCGAATTAGCAATTAATAAAATAAACAATAATCGCAAGCCTAAATTGAGCTATAATGAAATTGAGCTAATTTTTACAGAATTAGCCAGCCTCGCTAATGGTACTGGTTTTCACGATTTACCATCTAATAATAATGAACTTTTTAAGCACAATTTAACAAGTGATTTCATTGATTTTAAAAAGTTACTTATTGAAAATATTGCTAGCACTAAGATAGCTGAATTTCATCAAATTGAAGATAAAGCTGCTTTTATAAAAAACGAAATTCTGGACCCTGTATTAGTTATCTTAAAGAATCTTATTGATGAAAAAATTAATTCTCCAGATTATTTACAAAATGGAATTTTGTATTTAGCAATGAAAATATTACAAAAATCCGGTTCAACCTTTTACAGAATAAAAGAACAAATAGAAATGCTGTTTAGCTATTTTGAAAGTACAATTAATAATAAACCTGAGGCTAATGAATTTGAGGTTACTATATATGATAAATATGAGCTTTCATTAGATGAAGAAAGTCAAAAAGACTATAATTCACTCAAAAGTTTTCTAATAATAAATTACCAGAAGCTAGCTAATATTTATAATGCAAAAGTCAATAATGCCGAATTGTCCACAGTAGAATCTACTAATGAGGAAGTTAAGACTCCTTTAGCTATTTTAAAAGATAGCATTATCAACTTACTTAGGACAATTGTTACTAATCATCTTGCCGCAGAAGCAGAAAAATTAGCCAACCGAAATTTAACCGCTAAGTCAAAAATAGAAATTCCTGTGTGAAAAGCTAGCGTTGCCTGATTGTTAATTGATAGATAAATCTAATATTCTAGTATGCAGTGGAATTAAACTTGAACGGTGTCCGGTACTGACAATTATCATTTCAGGAAATTTTTCTATGATTAAATTATATAGCCTTAGTTCTGACTGTTCATCTAAGGCTGAACTCGCTTCATCTAAATAAACAATATCCGGATGATTGATAATTATACGGCAAAAGGCTATTTGTTGCTGTTCGCCAAGCGATAGCTGGCTGCCCCAGTCCGCAGTCTCATATAGTTTATCAGCAAGATAGCCAATTTTGCATAAATCTAAAATTTCAGTAACTTGGTTATCACTTGGCAAGCCGCTTGATTTGGGATAACATATGGCTTCCTTGAGAATAGTTTTTGGCAAATAAGGCTTTTGGCTTATTAAAAGTGATTTTAGATTATCCCTTTTATAAATTTTGCCATCCAAATATGGCCATAACCCATTTATTGCCTTTAATAGAGTACTTTTACCAGCCCCCGGACGCCCTTGAATCAATAATCGCTCGCCTTTTGCTAGGCTTACCGATAAACCGCCAATAAGATTTTGCCCGGTTGGCAAATAAAGGTTGAGGTTTTCCACATCTATACCCTCTTGTGTATTCTTTACTTGACTACCTAGCTCAGGTAATTGTTTGGTAGTATAGATCATATACTCAAAACCGATAAGCCTTTCAACCACGGCCCGCCAATTAGCAATCTCTGGATATGAAAAAACAAAACAGCCGATCGAGAATTGAACACTGCCAAACGCCGAGGAAATTCGCATCATGGTTCCAAGGTTTATTTCATGGGCAAAAAATTTGAAGGCTGAAATTAGGGTCGGAACTATTTCAGACAATTGAGAATAGGCAAGATCGAACATATTAATTTTTAACCTACGATTAATCGTCTGCATAAAATTTTTGACGATGCTTTGAAAGTCTTTATTCACAATTCTCGATTCAATCTCTTCGCCGCCATACGCCGCTACATTCTCAGCATATTCACGTGTCCGAACCAGGTTATAGCGGAAATCTGCTTCATATTTTTGCTGCTCAAACGTGAGCTTGATTAATGGCCGACCAATTTTGAAAACCACATATGTCCCAATTAAAGAATATATGATGGCTATCCAAACCATATAGCCTGGTATATAGAAATGATGATTAAATAAATTAAATTTGAAATTGCCGGATAATTGCCAGAGAATGACTACAAATGAGACCAGTCTGGTTGCAGCTTTAAATACAGTCATGAATAAACTCAAAGTGGCTTGAACAAATTGGTGGATATCTTCACTAATCCGTTGGTCTGGATTATCAGATAATCCAGATATGAAACGAGATTTATAATATGCTTTACTACTAAACCATGCTGACAGATAATAATTGGTTTGCCATTTACGCCATTTAATTTCAAGAACCGAATTTAAATATACTCCCAAGAGCATTGCTAATATATACAAAGACATTATAAAAAGCCCTTGAAATAGCAGCTTAACATATACGGCTTTTTGATAGCGCTCTATAGCATTAAATAAAGCTCCATTCCAGGAGTTTAATCTAACTGCCATATAAACTTCGATGAAACTAAGCGCAATAATTAAGCATAGTAGCCCAAAGGCGCGTAATTTTTCTTCCCCCGTCCAGTACGGTTTTATTAAGTGCCACATACCGGCAAACCAGTTGGCTTTTAGTCTAGTCCAATTTGTCTGCATAGAATATAATCCAAAGTAAATTCTCTCTCAAATCTTATACCTCAATATCGGATACTTTTCTAGCAAATGTTACGCTCAATCGGGATTTAAACAGATTTAGTTTATTATGAGGGATGCTATATTTATACGAATTATTAAGCAAATGGTGCTTTATAAATTAGTATAACGGCGTTTATGGTCAATTGACAATAAAATACCAAACCCGATCATAATTACAATAGTTGCAGTTCCACCATAACTAATTAGCGGCAATGGCACACCTACTACCGGAAAAATACCGCTTACCATCCCCATATTGATCAAGACATAAAGGACAAATGACAAAGTAATGCTGCCAGCTAAAGTTTGCGAGAAGCGGTCTTGCGCCAAGCGCATAATTCTTAATCCGCGTAATGCAATAATTAAATATAAAGCTAGGATCAAACAGACACCAATATAGCCAAACTCTTCAGCTAGCACAGTAATTACAAAATCGGTATGCTTTTCAGGAATGAAGTTCAGATGAATTTGGCTGCCATGCAGATACCCTTTGCCATAAAGACCGCCTGAACCAATTGCAATCATTCCTTGGATAATATGATAACCTTTGCCTAAAGGGTCAGATTGAGGATCGATCAAAGTTAATATCCGGTGCTTTTGGTAATCCTTAAGAACTCCCCAAATCAATGGACTTGATGCAATAACCGTAATTAAGCTACCAATAATAATTTTCCAGGGTAACCCAGCAAAAAATAAAACAAAAAAACCAGCTGAAAACACCAAAATAGCTGTCCCCAAATCGGGTTGTTTAGCAATTAAGGCAAATGGTAATAATATAACCAAAAAACCAGCAAGGAAGTCTTTAAATTTAAGAATCTGATCTTTGATAGACAAGATATAAGCCACCAATAATGGAACTGAGATCTTGCACAGTTCTGAAGGCTGAATCCGCACCCCCAGGTTTAGCCATCGCCTAGCACCATTTACTTTGACTCCAATTACTAATACCAACATGATCAGAATAATTGATACTATATAAAGAGGAATCGCAACTGAGCGGATACGGTTTACATTAATTCCTGCAATAATCAGCATAATTACGAATGATAAACTGGTATAGAAAGTATCACTGTATAGTCGAGTCAGCACTTGGTCATTAGCAGAATATTGAATAAAACCATTTGCTATAAATAAAACCAGTAAAGCAAATATCAAAACATAATCAAAATTAATTAAATAATGCCAAAACTGTTGTAATTTAATTTTCATTTTGAGAGACATCATTATCCTCCCCATCATCTTGGTTAGCGTCTTCTTGGACTTCTTCAGATTCAACTTTTTGCGGATTAAATTTCTTATAGCTGGTTTGGACCTGGCCACTTTCCGGGGTTAATAGATAGCTATCGAACATCCCGCGGGCAATAGGCCCCGCCGCACTGGCTCCCCAGCCACCATTTTCAACAATAATTGCTACGGCGATTCTTGGCTTATCGACCGGGGCAAAAGCTATAAACCAGGAATGATCTTTATACTGAGCGCCAACAAATTTGGCTTTACGTGAATTTTGTGATAATCCGACCACCTGGGCAGTACCAGTTTTACCGGCCATAGTATAGCGAAGCCCTGCACCAATAGCTTTACCGGTACCAATTTGCATAACCCGCTGCATGCCTAGTTTCACTAAATCCAGATCCTGTCTAGGAATCTTGATAGTTGCTGACTCATCCTGGTAGTTATATAAAACGTTCCCAGTTTTATCCATTACTTTCTCGAGGAAGTGTGGACGGTGAACTACGCCATCATTAGCAAGAATTGTCGTCGCAAAAGCCATCTGTAGTGGTGTATAGTGATTAAACCCTTGACCGATACCCATAGTCACACTATCTGCAGGTAACCAGTTACGTTGGTATGGATCCTTGGCAAATCGTTTGGCTTTCCATTCGCGTGAGGGCAGTAATCCTGGGTTTTCTTGCGGCAAATCAATCCCCGTTTTGCTACCTAGGCCAAAAATAGATAAGGTCTTGTCCATTCTATCTACCCCCATATCGAGGCCTAACTTATAAAAGAAAGCATCCGATGAATGAGTTACCGCATCAACTATATTAATTGACCCGAGCACTTCATTGCCGCTATTTCTAAACCGATGAGAAGAACCTGGTAAAGTAAAATAGCCGATATCATTGAAACGGTATTGTGGCGTACGAACCCCTAGATATAAAGACGCAGCAGCAAGAAAAGGCTTAAAAGTCGACCCAGGTGGATATGTACCCTGACTGCCCCGATTTAATAACGGATTTCCAGGGTCTTGCTGGAGATCCTCCCAGTCTTCAGGACTAATCCCATCCAAAAACAAGTTTGCGTCATAGGATGGTTTTGAAACAAATGCCAAAATTCCACCAGTTTGCGGGTCAATCGCTACTATTGCCCCTTTGCGGTTACCCAATAGTTGGGAAGCCTTTTGCTGTAAAACATTATCTACTGTTAGCTGCAAAGTATAGCCATCTTTGGCTGGATCATTACTGATTAAGCCTAACTCATTGCCAAATGCATCGGTACGAATAATTTTTTTACCGATTTTACCGCGTAAATACGATTCGTAATATTGCTCCAGACCGCTCTTGCCAATATAGTCATTCGCCAAATAGTTCTTGACTAATCCCTGTTTATCCAACTTTTGCTTATCTGCCAGACTTACCCGGCCGACATAGCCTAAACTATGGGCATATAAATCTGAAAAAGGATAATAACGTTTGGTATGAGCAAATACGCTTAATTTAGGAAACTGATATGCGTGCGCAGTTAGGTTAGCTACCTCTGTATTGGAAAGATCATCTTTGATGATTACCCAGTCATAGTTTTTAGCAAGTCTTAGCTGTTTATAGTATTTTTTCTTATCAAATGCAGTAAGGTTAATTTGGCTTTCCAAATGACTAAATATTTGATTGATGCTCTCCGCATCCCGCGGTAGTATTGCAACGGCATAAGATACTCTATTATCCGCAAGGATCACGCCATCACGATCAATAATCCCACCACGCACAGGCTGGGTCGCCACTATTGATGAATAGTTATCAATAGACTTAGATAGTAGCTCCTGGTGGTCAGCTATCTGCAAGTAGGCATAGCGCAAAAGTAGTGTCGTAATACCTAATGCAACAAATAGATAAGCTGCAATTAATCTAGATTTAGTCATTAAAAAGATATTCTGTAGGACGTTTAAAAATAAAATTATTAAGTAGTACTTGAATGACTGGCAGTATAACGAGTAATTCTAAAACCAAGCTTAGCTTTGAAGTAAAGACCTTACCAGTTGCTAATTCAACAATAAATATTATTGCTGTCATCACCAAATAGAACATACTTAAAATTATATTCCTTTGGAAAAAACTACACATGCGGTAAAAATTGACAAATTTGGGGCTTACAATACTTACTATGGTAATAGCTAATAAATGGCTGCCTAAGTACCAGTGCCCAACCAAATCAGCATAGATACTAAGACTGATAAGCTGAGCCCAAGCAACATTACCACGCATTAAGATAGCAACTAGTAATATTGCAAATATATCTACGTAAAATATCGTAAAATTATTTATTGCAAATTGAATTACTGTTAAAAGTATGCAAAAAAGCACTAACCGCAAACTACTAATTATCATTTTTTAATACCAAAATATACTGTAATTGATGAAAATCAACTACAGGCGCACATAGCGCACTGTTAAACCCATTATTTTCATAAAATACTTTTACTACTTTGGCTACAGGAATATTTGCAGGATATACATCATCTAACCCAGTAGTTTCAAGTATATCACCAACCTGAATTTTATCTGTTTTAGCTATGTACCTAACAAGAAGGGTATTATTCCCACCTCCTTGGGCCAACATTTTTGATTTTGTTACACTGTGTTGGACATAAATCTTAAATTCAGGGTTAGTAATTAACATGACTTGGGAATTGCGCGCATTGGTATTGGAAACCTGGCCAATAACTCCTTCTCGGTTAACTACAGCTAAGCCAACCTTGATACCATCATCAAGCCCTTTGTCGATAAGTAACAGATTATTTACAAAAAAATTAACATCTAAAATAGCCTTGGCAACGCTTGGTCGAAAATCTTCATAAACGCCATTCGGATTTAGATCATTAATCGCCTTAATATCCTGAGCTTGGTTCTTGCTCTGCTTTAATAATAACGAATATTCCTCAACCTGCTTTTTGAGTTGGGAGTTTTGGATAGCTAGGGCTTTTTGTTGGCTTGCCTGCAGGAATACCAAACGAGGATAATTTTCTATTTTGTAGAGAATGGCTGAAGACTGTTTTTGTAAAAAGATGACAGCACTGTCACGCATATTACTAATAAAAGAATACTTATCTAATAGAATAAGGCCTATACTAAATAGTATAAGCCAAACTTTGAATTTTCGCATTACTTAATTCTGCTTAAATAAACGCGGTTGTCAGTTAAATGGTCAAGAGCAAGGCCGCACCCTTTAGCTACGCATAATAACGGATCTTCAGCAATTATTACTTTTAATTGGGTGGCATTCGCAATTAGGATATCCAAACCGCGAAGTAAAGCGCCACCACCAGTTAAAACAATTCCTGATTCAATCATATCTGCTGCTAGTTCTGGCGGAGTCAACTCTAATGCTTGCTTAACTGCCGCAACCATCTGTTCTAATGCATCGTTTAATGCAATCCGAATTTCAGATGAAGAAATGGTAACTTTCTTTGGTAAGCCGTCATAGACACTGCGCCCACGGATCTCCATCTCGCCATTATCAGTATCCGGATGAGCTGACCCTATGTGCTTTTTGATTTCTTCTGCAGTAGTTTCACCAATTAGTAAGCCATGCTTAGAACGAATGTAGTTAGTAATAACTTCATCAAGGCGATCACCTGCCACTCGAATTGAATTAGCGTAAACTAACCCACCAAGTGAAATGACGCCAACTTCAGTCGTACCGCCACCAATATCGACTACCATCGAAGCACGAGGAGACTCTACCGGTAAGCCAGCACCGATTGCTGCTGCCATTGCCTCTTCAATGATCTCAACTCTTCGTGCACCCGCTGCTAACGCTGCATCTTTAATGGCACGGCGTTCAACCTGGGTAGAGCCGCAGGGCACACAAATTACTATCGTCGGTGGCACAGACATCAAACGTTTTTGAGCTGATACTTTTTTTATAAAATATTTTATCATTTGCTCAGTTACGTTAAAGTCAGCGATCACACCGTCTTTCATCGGTCGCACCACCTCAATTTGGCCAGGCGTCTTACCTAGCATCGTCTTGGCTTCTTGTCCAACTGCTAAGATTTTCTTGAACATACCGCTTTTATCAACGGCTAACGCCACCATGGATGGTTCATTTAAGATAATCCCCTTGCCTTGCATATAAACAAGAGTATTAGCGGTACCAAGATCAATAGCTATGCTACTTGAAAAAAAACCAAAAAGCTTTTTTAACATTACTATTCCTTATTTTTACTTAGCGTTCATTAATGCTTTGGCATTATCTAGCATACGGTTGGAGAAACCCCACTCATTATCGTACCATGAAAACACTTTAACAAGTTTGCCATCAACACGAGTTTGCGTTGCATCAAAAATTGAAGAGCACGGATTATGATTAAAATCAATCGAAACAAGTTTTTCAGAATTATAGCCTAAAACACCTTTAAGCGCTCCTTCCGAAGCTGATTTTAATATCGCGTTTACTTCTTCTTTGCTAGTTTCTCGTTTTGCAGTAAAAGTCAAGTCAACTACTGACACATTTGCAGTTGGGACACGAATTGCTAAGCCATCTAATTTGCCAGCTAGCTCCGGTAATACTAAACCGACGGCCGCAGCTGCACCGGTTTTGGTCGGGATCATAGACATTACAGCCGAGCGTGCACGACGCGCATCACTATGGTAAACATCAGTCAATACCTGATCATTAGTGAATGAATGGATTGTAGTCATTAAACCTTTTTCGATACCAATTGTATCATTAATAACTTTTGCAACTGGAGCTAGACAGTTAGTCGTACATGAGGCATTTGAGATTACCGTCATATCTTTGCTAATAACATCATGGTTTACACCATAAACTACTGTAGCCTCAACATCATTGCCACCTGGCGCTGAGATTAAAACTTTTTTAGCACCAGCTTCAATATGCATAGAAGCTTTAGCTTTGGTTGTAAACACACCGGTACATTCAAGTACTACATCTACACCTAGATCTTTCCATGGCAAATTTTTGGGATCACGCTCAGCATAGAAGCGAACTAAGCTTCCATCAATCGTTAAGCCGTTTTCCACTACTTCAACTTTATGTGGGAAATAACCATGAACACTGTCTCTTTGAGTCAATACTTTTTGGACTTCCAAGTCCCCGCCTAAATCGTTTACTGCAACTACTTCAAATTCGTCTGTCCGCATAGCTTCATACAATGCACGCAAAACATTGCGTCCGATACGTCCATAACCATTAATAGCTAATTTGATTTTTGCCATAACTTTTATCTTTCAAAAATATGAGTTTTCAAGCGTGATTATACTCCTAATAGTTAATTTGCGCAACAACTATACAATCGCAAAACATGATAGTTTTAACAAAAACCATCCTTCCGCTAACACGCTGTTTTAAAACCAGTTATTAATTAAAAACTAACTTACACCTAGAAATACATAAAGAGCATTTCCTAGTTTGAACTATCACCAAGCAATCTTGCTAAAATTGCATCTTCTGTAAACCCGAAGTGTTCAAATAATTTAGCAGCCGGAGCTGATTCACCAAAGCTATTTATAGCGATAATTTCACCATTTAACCCAACATATTTATACCAGGTATCAGCAACGCCGGCTTCAATTGCCACCATTTTCTTAGCTCCGCCAAGCACGGCTAGCTTATATTCAGGGTCTTGCTTGTCAAACACGGAAGTTGAAGGCATTGATATTACACGGACCTTGAAACCTTTTCCTGTTAATTTTTCGGCAACCTTTAATGCCAGCTCAACTTCTGAACCAGTCGCAATAATTGCATAATCAGGGCTATTCCCACCATCTACTAATATATAGCCACCTTTCTTGATCAATTCAAGTTGCTCTTTGCTCCGCTCAATGAATTTTAGATTTTGGCGTGAAAAGATCAAGCATGACGGGGTTTTAGTATTGGTTAATGCATCTCCCCACGCAACAACAGTTTCTACCGTATCGCACGGGCGCCATACATGCATGTTAGGGATAAGGCGTAGGCTTGCGGTTTGCTCAACTGCCTGATGTGTCGGGCCATCTTCACCTAAACCAATAGAATCATGAGTATAAACAAAAATAGGCGCAATCTTCATTAAGCTTGCCATCCGAAGCGCATTCCTAGCATATTCCGAAAACATCAAGAAAGTGCCGCCAAACGGTCGATAGCCACCATGAAGGAATGCTCCATTCATTATCGCTGACATACCAAACTCGCGCACCCCATACGATATGTAGTTACCGTAATAATGATTTTCTTTGCTAAGACTAATAGCCTTACTCCATTTAGTCAAGTTAGAACCAGTCAAATCAGCCGAGCCCCCCAAAAATTCGGGTAAATGAGGCGCAAAATACTCAATTGCATTTTGTGAAGCTTTTCGCGTAGCAATAGTCTCAGCTTTTTCATTTGCTAACTGAACCCCTGCTGCAACTATTTCATCCCAGTTTTCCGGCAGATGATGTTCAAAACGGCGAATTAACTCAGCTGCTAATTTAGGATGACGTGCCTGGTATTCGGTAAACATTTGGTTCCATTCATTTTCCGCACGCATTCCCTTACGCTTACAGTCAAACTGGTTATATACTTCTTCAGGAACTTCAAATGGTGCATATTGCCAGTTAAGCTCTTTTCTTACCAATTCAAGCTCACTCGCGCCTAATGGCGAACCATGAGATTCTTCTTTTCCAACTTTATTTGGAGAGCCTTTTCCAATTTGGGTACGGCAAATAATTAAGGTTGGTTTATTGTGTACAGATTTAGCATCATGAATCGCATGATTAATAGCTTCAATATTATGGCCATCTATCGGGCCGATTACTTGCCAGTTATAAGCTCTAAAGCGCTCTTCAACATTTTCATCAAACCAGCTTTCAACTTCACCATCAATAGAAATCCCATTATCATCATAAAATGCGATAAGCTTGCCTAACTGCCAAGTACCAGCTAGGGCGCATACCTCAGAAGAGATACCCTCCATTAAGCAGCCATCGCCAAGAAATGCATAAGTATAATGGTTTACAACTTCATACATTTCCTTATTAAACTCGCTAGCTAATAATTTTTCAGCTAACGCCATACCAACAGCATTAGCAATACCTTGGCCTAATGGGCCAGTTGTAGTCTCAACTCCAGGAGTGTACCCATACTCAGGATGTCCTGGGGTACGTGAATGTAATTGTCTAAAATTTTTTAAGTCTTCAATTGAAACATCATATCCGGTTAAATGAAGTAATGAATATTGAAACATCGATGCATGACCATTACTCAATATAAATCTATCACGATTAATCCATTTAGGATTAAGTGGATTATGCGTCATATTATCTAACCACAACGCTACTCCCATTTCAGCCATTCCCATAGGAGCACCCGGATGACCAGATTTGGCTTTCTCCACACTATCTGCTGATAACATTCTCACCGCATTTGCCAACATACTATAATTGGTCATACATTTTCCTTTGCTAAAGACATCATTTATTATACAACTATATTTTACCATACTTATATTCACATTTATTTGAAGTCTTTTCTATTTGCGGGAAAAACCATTTAAGACCAAACATAGAAGAAATACTTTTTAAAAGTAATGCAATTTGTTTAAGCAACCAGGATTAATTATCGAGTAACCACATCTATGCAATCCTGAATTATTTCTTTTTTCCAAGCTAAATAAAAAAGCCTGAGCTAACCACTCAGGCCAATTAAAACTAATTATTATTAAAACCAAATAGGAACCTACATAATCAGGCGACTTGATTATCGGCAATCTGCTGATGCTCTATAAATGAAACATTCTCTTGTTCATCGTTGGTAATATTTATTCGTTTTGGCTTAGCCATTTCTTTTTTAGGGATACTAAGCTTTAGAACACCATTAGTATAACTTGCCTTAATCTTGTCGCTATCTACCGTATCTGGTAAGGTAAATTGACGATGGAAACTTCCATAAATCCGTTCAGTCCTTGCATAGCTATTGGCTTCCACTTTATATTCCTCGCGTCTTTCACCCTTGATATTCAAAATCCGGTTATCCATTGAGACTTCAATGGCATTTTTATCTACGCCCGGCAGATCAACTTCAACAAGGTAGCGATCTTTTTCTTCTCTAATATCTACGGCAGGGACCCATTGGTTAGTATATATACTTGAATTCTCCCCATTTCTTAAGGATGACCCAAGTATCTCGTTCATTTGGTTTAGTATATTCCAAGGGTCATAACGTGAAATACTCATGATAATTTCTCCTTTAAATATCTAAATAGCCTTTAGTGGCCTTCAATAAAATAAATATGGACTACTTGTAATTTTTCAAGCACGTAGAAAACTTTTCTGTTCAAAATTTTTCTTTTTTAGCTGGTAAAAATTTAGGATAACTTAACTTAGCTTGTAATGCGGAGTTACTAAATAGGCCTGTACATTAGTACGAATTCATCGGAATATTCTAAATTAAGGACAGGTTCTTTATTTAAAGTAAAAGAATAACTGGATATAGTAATAAAGCCAAGCTTCTGATAAAGCCTATAAGCCTTTTCGGTATAATTTTTTAATACAAATAAATAAATCCGGCTTTTACCTAGCTCTTTAGCTTCATTTATAATCATAGGAAATATGATATTGGTAGCAATTCCCCGATAACGGAAATTTTCATCAAGCGCCAGAGTATCAAGAAAATATTCTCCGCCCTCTATTTCATAATTATAGATTTCATTATAATACTGGCCTAAGGTACCCCAATTAATTTCTTCAGTACGCGGAGGTAGAATACTTTTTGGCTGTTGTTTTAGGTAAGACTTATATAGCCCAATTGGCAATGATTCAAAATAAACTACTTTAATCTTATCTAAGCTATTTAGTATATGCTTTTTGGCTATAACTTCATTTATATCACAACTTGGGTATTTTATCTGTGCCGTTTCTTTATATCTGCCGGTTGCCTGAAACCAATAAACTAACTGATCCAAATTTAAATTATTTATATCCGCCGCAAGCTTTATCTTAATTTGTTTTAACATATTTTCTTTACTAACTATGTCTAAAAAGGTCTTTAGCCATATAAGTGCTTAATAAGCTCTTAATACCGGACACTTTTTATAAGTTACTATGAGTATTAATTTATTTTTACATGATTTATTAGGAGGGATGTTAAATTTAAACGAATTATGGAGGATATTAGACTTTGTTTATGCAATTGGCGTAATTTTTTGAATTGTTTGAGTAGCGCGAGGCATCAACAAATAGCCAATAAATAATTACAAAGTCTTATATTCGTAATATTGAGTAAAAATTTAACACCCCTCCTAATAAATCAAATTATAAAAAATATTCTTTTTTACTGTACATGAATAATAGTGTCCGGTACTAAAAAATAAGCTGAGGGCTACTTGATAAAGTTTATTTCATGTATGTTCGTTTAGTATAGAAATTTTAAGCTGTAAAATTTAGGGCTGTAGGATTATGCAATTAGTAAATTTACTTCCGCGACACATTCAAAGAGGCCAGACTAACAACGTTTACCTAATTTCATTTTTAACACAAGAAGATAGATATATTATAGAATTCAATACTATCTTATGTTTATAAATAAGCTTTCACAATTTGGTTTTTTTGCAACATACCATGCATATTACTTCCTTTAGCTCATAGACTATTTCGCAAAATAAGTACAACAAAAATTAAACCTGTTATACAATATAATTCTCAAGATAAAATATTTTGTTCTTTAAGCTTTTTAATAAGGATCCACGTTATGCGTAAATTACTAATTACACTATTAGCCTTTCCTGCATTATCATTTGCTTCTTCCTTAGATATGAATACACTGAAATGCCAGACAAGCCCGGACAAAAAAACTTTAAATATTGTTAACACAACAACTTTAAAACAGGTTCAAGACAATTGCCTAATAAAGGAGCAAAAACCATATAAAGGTATGTATCAGGTAGAATTTAAAAATAATACAACTAATAAATATGTCAAGTGCGATTTTGCCAGCAATTCTCCTGATGCTGTAGTAAACGGTTGTCGCTAATCAAATTTGTAACTTTATATAATCGCAAATTATTACGAGGCGAGTCTAAACTTATTTAAACCATATAATTGAAGATAGATTAAACTATATAGCTAATATTGTGAAGACTCGCCTCTCATGCTTATTATACCCCTCTAAAATGAGCTTAAAGATTCCTTTATCTATTACTTTGGTTATAACAATTTTTGAGCCACACAGTTAAATCTCCCAACATCTAATCCATAATTGCCAGCTGTACGCTATAATAGATGAATACAAGATATAGATTACTTATTTGAATGTTTATCGTAGCTTAGAGATTATAATTTAGGAGGCCTATTTGAATACTTATATCATAATGATCGTATTAAGTTTAATTATGCTGTGTTCTTTTTTTTATAGCCAAATACAACGCAAATATAAAATTTCATCTGTAATTTTGCTGGTTTTTACTGGCATAATTTTCCAGCTGTTGGTTAGCTTTTCTAAGATAACAATTAGTATTCCGTCAACCACATTGAAGCTATTTGGCACGCTTGGGTTGCTTATTATTGTGCTTGAAGCAGTAATGGATATGGAAATCCATCGAGGTAATCGCAAAATTTTGGCGAAATCGATAGTAGCTGCTGTATTAATCGTTATTATAACTACGCTTTTGATCGGAACAGCCTTTGCCTTTATTTATAATTTTAAATTTATTAATGCTGTAATATATGCGGTCCCATTAGCAATAGTGAGTAGTGCCATAGCAATACCTAGCGTTACCTCTTTAACTAAATCAGCGACCCAAGAATTTCTGGTTTTAGAATCAGTTTTTTCAGATATTACTGGGGTTTTATTATTTAACTTTTTAATCACTGCCGAATTGACTAAAATATCGAGCATAGCTATTTTCTCTTTGAGTATTTTCTTGATGTTGCTAATATCTATAGTAACTACTTTGTTCCTTGCAAAAGCACTTAACCGTGAGAAAACCAAAAATAGCCATGTTGTTATCTTGGCGTTTTTAGTTTTAATTTACTCAATTGCCAATTGCTTTCATTTATCAGCTTTAATTTTGATCCTGATTTTTGGATTAACACTAAAAAATTTACCAGCGCTAATGGAAACTAACTTTGGCAATAAATTACTTGGTAACCATTTAAATCATGACATAATTGATAAAAACTTGAAAAACATGAAGGAATTTATTGAAGATGCTGGCTTTATAGTTCGAAGTATTTTCTTTATCCTACTTGGTTATTCAATTGCATTAAACCAATTACTTAATTTCAAAGTCTTAATATTTGGCAGTTTAACTATTGTCGTTATCTATCTGGTAAGAGGTATTATTTTAAAACTTTTTGTGGATAAAAAAGAGGCACTATTGGCAATTACAATAGCGCCCCGAGGCTTAATTACGGTGTTATTGTTTATTCAGATCCCTGAAAAATTCAAACTTAGTAGCTTTGATAGCGGCATTACTTTTTTTATAGTAATCGCAACAAGCCTGATTATGACTTATGGAATGATTCAAACCAATAAGAAAGCCTGATTAATCTACTTTCGGGATAAGCTATAACCTTTAGCTTATCCCCAAGTAGGCATTAGAAATTTATTTTAAGGTGCTTTTTTAAATCAAGTAGGGTTTCACGAAGTGAACTCAGGTTTTCGCCAACAATCGATATGTGACCCATTTTCCGCCCGGGCTTCGCAGCCAATTTCTCATACCAGTGAAGTTTAAGATTTGGATTAAAGCCAATAATTTTAGCTAAAGGATCTGAGTTATTCTGCCAAATGTCGCCAAGTAGATTAAGCATCATCCCTGGCAGTTTGGTTGTGGTACTGCCTAAAGGTAGCTCGCAAACGGCTCTTAGCTGCTGCTCAAATTGGGAGGTAACTGAAGCCTCTATCGTGATATGCCCTGAATTATGGGGTCTTGGCGCTATTTCGTTTACCAAAAGCTCGCCATCTACAGTTACAAAAAATTCAATTGTTAATATGCCTATATATTCAAGAGATTCTACCATAGTAGTTGCTGCTTGTTGCGCCTTAACTGCGATTTCATCAGTTACTTGCGCCGGTATTGTACTCAAATCCAATATACCATTGACATGCTCATTTTCAATTAGTGGATAAGTAACTATACCATGTTGATTGCGCGCAACTATTATTGAGACTTCTTTGGCTAAAGAAACCATTTGCTCTAAAATACATTCGCCACCTAATTCCTGGTAGGCCTTTTTTAACTCTAAAATATCTTTAACCCGGCGCTGCCCTTTACCATCATAGCCTTGGGTAGTTGTTTTTAATATAGCCGGAAAAAAGTCCTCATCTATTTGCGAGCAATCTTCTAAAGTCTTTATGGCTGCAAATTTAGCAGTTGCTAATCCAATACTCCTGAAAAAAGATTTTTCTTTTAAACGATTCTGCGCAATCGTAACTGCGTTTGCTTTGGGAAAAGTGGGGCAATTATGGTTAGTCAGAAAATCAATTGTTTGTGCTGGCACATTTTCAAATTCAGTTGTAACCACTTTGGCAATACTAGCTAATTGCTTAAGCCCCTCTTGGTCGGTATATGCTTTCTTAATATGAATATCAGCAAAATATTTGGCGGGACAGTTCTCATCTGGTTCTAATATTGCTACTTGATAACCCATTTGCTTTGCAACCATAGCTAACATTCTGCCTAGTTGTCCGCCACCTAATATTCCAATACAAGCTGGTGGATAAACCGGGTAAGCTAGCTTATTCATTTACTCTACCTCCGGCAAAGTTAGATTTAATACTGTCTGAGTTTGTGCCTTACGGTATTCATGGAGTTTGTGAGATAGTTCTGGTTTATAGCGAGCCAAAATCTGCACAGCTAAAAGCCCAGCATTTAGCGCGCCAGCTTCACCGATAGCCAATGTACCTACTGGGATCCCGCGTGGCATTTGAACTATTGAATAAAGAGAATCCAATCCTTTTAAATATTTTGAAGGAACAGGGACACCTAACACTGGAACGATAGTTTTTGCAGCAAGCATCCCTGGTAAATGAGCTGCACCGCCTGCTCCAGCAATTATCACTTTGAGCCCATGAGCTTCAGCAGCTTCAGCATATTCAAATAATAAATCAGGTGTTCGATGTGCGGAAACTACTAAAGCTTCATAATTTACCCCAAAGTCCTTTAAGATTTTAGCTGCATGTTGCATCACATCCCAGTCGGAATTACTTCCCATCACGATACCAACTTCAATCATTATTCTCTCTCCATTCTCATAAATTTATTGATTTTGCCAGCTTCTGCAAATATTCAGGTACGGCAATTATTTTTCGTTCTTTACTAATAAACGCTACTTTAATAATTGCGTTCGCGACTACTACATCATCATTTTTAGATATGGTATAGTTAAATACTAACCGTGTAGGGCTCTTAAGCTCTAGTTGTAGCAAGACAACAATTTCCTCACCATAAAAGCATTCTTTGCGATAACTACATTGTAAGTCAGCAACAACTAAACCACTATCATTACCATCAACATCAAGTTCACTATAGCCAAGAGAGCGGAGAAATCTCACCCGAGTTTCATGTAGATAATTAAGTAATGCCAAATGATCCATATGATTAGCATAATTAATATCTCGAATTGTTAAATTATATCTTTGGCTATACATTTACTTTTCTTTACTTTATACGTTAAATTAAATTACCCTGATAAGGGATAAGCTAAATTTAGTCAATAACTTGTTTGCTTGGGCTAAATGCTGTATAGATTCGCGGGATACGCTCATTAAAACTTACTAATACTTCATATACGATAGTATTTAGCATTATTGCCATTTTCTCAATAGATATCTCTTCTTGGCCCTGAGTTCCAATTAATACTGCTTCATCGCCCACATAAGCGCTACCACTAGGCCCGATGTCAACCATAAGCATATCCATACAGATTGTACCTGAAATAGTGTAGCGCTTTCCATTTAATAATACTTCACCAATATTAGTAAGGCCTCGTCGATAGCCATCACCATAGCCAATTGGTAAAGTTACAATCCGAGTAGTCTCCTTGGTAATATAGCGATGATTATAGCTAATCCCAGATCCTGCTGGTACTACCTTAAAATAAGCTACTCGGCTTTTAAGGCTAAAACAAGGTTTTATTTGGTTTAATGGAAAATTTTCAATAGGTTTAGCCGGGAAATAACCATAACTCATTAGACCTGGACGGACCATATCAAAATAGCTGTCAGGATGATAACAAACTCCACCCGAATTGGCTATGTGGCATACCACATCAGCTTTTCGTTGTTTTACCATATAAGCACAAGCTTTAAAAATTTCTATCTGTCGCGCTGTAATTGAGTTGTCAAGATCATCACTTGCTGCTAAATGTGAATATAGACCAACAAGCTCAAAGGAGTTAGAACTTAATACAAATTCAACAAGCGCCTCCAGACTCTCGGGTCTAACTCCTACCCGATTCATGCCGGTATCAACTTTAAGGTGAACCCTACATCGTTTGTTAATTTGCTTACAGAAACTTGCAACCAACTTAGCTTTATACAGCGAAGAAATGGTAATTTCTAAATCATTATCAATTAATCCTGGAATCTGGTCTTCATCAATTGCGCCAAAAACTAGTATCGGCTTTTGAATATTGTTCTTGCGAAGGAGTGCACCCTCATCTAGACAGGCTACAGCCAAATAATCAACATAACTTTCAGCCAATTTTGCAGTGCCGATTAATCCGTGCCCATAGGCATTTGCCTTAACAGGTAGTAAAAATTTGACCTTAGGGCCTATCGCTTCTTTGATTGCTTTTAGATTAGAAATAAATTGTTGACTATTTATCTCTATGGTTGTTGGATGCATTTAATGCCTATTATAAACTTTACTAAACCATAATTCTAACAAAATATTAATAATTCGATGCAACGAAGATAACAATCTTCGATTAACTAAATTCATTTTAGCCAGCAAGCTTGTCTCTAATTAATTTTGAAGAGCTGATCTTTAATTAAATTATAAACAGATTGGCACAAAATTTGGGACATACTTCTTATCGTATATGAGTGTATTTGATATAATATTGATTAAGTTAATCAATAAAATTAGATAGTTATGAAATTATTCCATTCGTCCGACTGGCATCTGGGACGTACTTTATACGGTAAAAAACGTTATGCCGAATTTGAAGCTTTCCTGAATTGGTTAATCGAACAAATTCAACTTAAATCACCAGACTTGTTGATAGTAGCTGGTGATATTTTTGATACTACCACGCCAAGCAATAAAGCCCAAGAACTCTATTATCAATTTTTGTGTAAAGTGGCTGCTACTACTACCTGTCAACATATAGTGATTATTGGCGGTAACCATGATTCACCAACATTACTAAATGCACCCAAAGAACTTCTCAAACAACTTAAAATTCATGTGGCAGGCAATATCAGCCCGGACTATCGTGATGATGTACTAGAATTAAAAGATCCTAATGGTACTACTCAAGCATTAATTTGCGCGGTTCCTTTTTTGCGGGATCGGGATATTCGAATGCTTGGTGAATATGAATTAGCTGATGATAAAGATAGAAATTTCATGCAGGCAATTCAGGATTATTATGCCAAGGTCTGTGCCTATGCTGAAGATTTACGTACCCAACTTGGTAAACATGTTCCAATTATTGCAACAGGTCATTTATTCGTTACTGGTGGTAAGACCCTCAAAGATGACGGTGTGCGTGAGTTATATGTTGGCTCGCTCGCTCAGTTTGGTGCCAAGGATTTTCCGCCACAGATTGATTATCTAGCTCTTGGGCATCTACATGTTCCACAGACGATTGCTGGTTTGAATAACTATCGCTATAGTGGTTCACCAATTGCGATGGGATTTGGTGAAGCTCGCCAGCAAAAGCTTATTATTGAAGCGGATGTTAATGCAGGTAATGTAACTATCAATGAAATATCAATACCAAAATTCCAATGTTTAGAACGCATTGCTGGAGATTTAGATACCATCAAGTTGGCGCTGACAAATTTGGTTAACCGCGATGAATCAATTTGGGTTGAGGTTGATTATACTGGGCAAGAAATCGTTACTAATTTACAGCAAGAATTACAGTCTTTAGTAATTAATTCGCAAGTTGAATTAATTAAGATCCATAATAGCCAGTTGTTAACGCAAATACTATCCACTGCCGAATATAATGAAGGTATTGAATTATCTGATTTGAGTCCGGAACAAGTCTTTGAAAAATGTTTAACCATAAATAATATTCCAGCTGAACAGAAAGATGAACTAAAAGAATGTTTTGCCCAAATCATGCAGGATTTAGCGACTCATGATGTGAGGGCTGAATAATGAGAATTTTAAAACTGCATTTAAAAAACCTTAATTCGTTAGTTGGTGAATGGACAATTGATTTTACTGCACCTGAATATAGTGTCCAAGGTATTTTTGCCATAACTGGCCCAACTGGTGCGGGTAAATCAACGATACTTGATGCAATCTGCCTAGCACTTTATGGGTGTACACCTCGCTTAGAACGAATAAATGCAAGTCAGAATGAAATCATGTCCCGCCAGTGTGGCGAATGTTTTGCCAGTCTTGAGTTTCAGACTTCTTCTGGTACTTATCGTACACTATGGTCACAAACTCGCGCACGCAAGAAACCCGATGGTAATTTACAAAATGCGCTACACATTATTGAAAATTGTATAAATAACAAAACTCTTGAAGATAAATTAAGTAAGACGCCTCAAGTGGTAACCGAGGTAACGGGTATGGACTTTGAACACTTTACTCGTGCCATGCTGCTTGCACAAGGTGGCTTTGCCAAGTTTCTGCAATCTACCAGTGACGAACGCTCGCCAATCCTAGAAAAAATTACTGGCACTGAAATCTATAGCCAAATCTCGAAGCTAGTGCATGAACGTAAAACCAGTGAAGAAAACACCCTAAATACTATCAATGCCAGGATAGCAGGCATCAATTTACTAAATACCCATGAAATAGAAGAGCTAAATTCCGAATTAGATCAATTAACTCGCCAAATTACGACACTAATCAATAATAAAAATAGTCTGGAGCAACAACTGACTTGGCTAACTAATTTACAAAATTTACGTGATGAATTAGTTACAATTGATCAAGCACAGCAACAATTAAAGTTACAACAAGAACAATTTGCCGCTAATGAATTACGCCTAAAAGCTGCCAAAGTGGCTGAAGAAATTAATAGCGATATTTATATCCAGTTGCAGGAGCGTCGTAAACAGGTAACCACTATAAAAGCTAACCTTGATGCCAATCAGGAACAGTTGCCTAAGCTACAACAATTGGTGGCTAAACAGCAAACTCAGGCAGCTCAAACAAATAATGAATTAGTCTTCTATAAAACCAGCTACACGCAAAACCTTAAAACTTTGCAGCAGGTTCGTTTACTTGATGCAGAGATATCAACCAAACAAGATGAATTAGCCAAAGTCACAAGCAAACTTAAGGCTAATCGTAGCGAATTGGGTAAATTACTAACACAACAGCAGGATTTTGTTAAACAGCAAGCTGACAAGCAGCAACAACAAATACATATTAATAATTACCAGACCGAAAATCATGCTGATGCTGAGCTAATTTCAACATATAGCGGTATCTGTGCCGAATTAGATAATTTACTGACTATTGATAAAAAGATAAAGAGCTACCAAAGCGAGCAATTATCAACTCAAGACAATCACGATAAATTAGTAAAGCTTATCGCAGCGCAGGAAAGCAGTCAAACTAAATATAGCAAAGAACAAAGTGGGCTAAATAGCAAAATCTCACAGCTACAGCAAGCTATTGAGCAACTAGCCAATGGTAGAAATGTGGCAATACTTAAAGATGAAATTATACAGTTCAATAGCAAATATACTGATTATAGTGAATTAATCAGACAATTACAAGATAAGGCGGATTTATCGTTGAAATTACAGCAAATCCAGACTGAATTAACTAATGAAGCTAAGTCTTTCTCTGAGGCAAAACCACTGCTTGAGCGTGATAAAAAACTTTTAGATTATACCAATCAGCTACTGGATAATTTAACTAATCAGAAACTCCTGCAAAGTAAAATCATTAGCCTGAGTGATGAACGGGCAAATTTGCAACCGAGCCAACCATGTCCACTATGTGGAGCCCTGGAACACCCATATGCTCAAGGTGAATTGGCTATTAATAATGAAATTGATGCTCAAATTAACCAAGCTAAAAGCAAGATTAGCCAATTACAAGCTACGCTAACCAAATTAAATACACAGCTTGCTACCAATAACGCTAATATTGCCAAACTAGGCGAGCAACTAAGTGAAATAGTCAATCGCCAGGAATTATTACAGCAAAGCATTGATACTCTGATTGCCAAGCATTCTTTAAATACCAGTCAAATAAGTACACTAGAACTTCAAAATCAATTAGGCAAAATAAGCGAACAAATTAAACAGATCAATGGACAAATTACAGCTTTGCAAGATTATGAGCAGCAATTAGCCGACTACCAAGCTAAACAGCAAGAGCTAGAAAAGCTATTGAATGCGACTAAGCTAGATTCAACGCGGTTGACAGAACAAAAACTGGCGGATGAAAAACATTTGGCTGAACTAATTCATGAGGCCACCCAGAATCATAACGAATATAAAAAATTACAGAATGCGCTGGCTACTCAATTAACCAGTTACCAAATAGAAACAATTACATCTGCGGCAATCCCGACAATTAAAGCCGACTTAGCCAAACGCCGTGATGGCTGGCAAGTCAAAGATCAGGAAGCAAATAACCTCAGAGATGAGCTACAAAAATTAGCCCACCGACTCGAGCAAAATAATAGCCTGCAAACAGTGCTGAATGGACACATCACTGAGCAACAACTTGAAGTTACTACCCTGCAACAAAATATAAATGAGCTAACTACCAATCGCAGCGCTTTATTTGGCGATAAAGATACTGATGCACTCGAAATACAGTGGCAGCAAGAACTACAGGCGCTTGAAGAAAAAGCCAAAACTACTGAAGCTGAATTGAATCGACTTAACCAACAGCAAATAGCATTAACTGCACTCATTGAAAAAGACAGAGTTCAGCTCCAACCGTTGCAAACCAATCAAGCACAACTGGAAGAGCAATTTATGGCACGGCTAAAGCTGGTCAATATCGCCAGTGAAGCTGAGTTTATTGCTAAACGCTTATCTCGTGATGAAATGACGGCAATTCAAAATACAACTGATAATCTGAAACAGCAAGCAATAGAGCTCGCTAGCCGCCTAAAACAAACTACCGAAGTTTTGGTAAACGAAGAAGCTAAGAAATTAACCGATAAAACCCATGACGAGCTACAAGCTGAGGTTACAAATATTCAAATTAATTATGAACAGTATAATCAACGTATCGGTGAAATCCGTGGACAGCTAACTGCTAATCAACAAGCTCATGAGCAGCAACAAGACACTATAGCAGCACGTGATAAACAGCTTCAAATAACTGAGCGCTATCGCCGACTACATGTGTTAATTGGCTCAAGTGATGGAAAAAAATTCCGTAACTTTGCGCAGGGGCTAACCTTTGAGCTGGTGGTGAAACATGCCAATCAGCAGCTACACCAGATGTCAGACCGTTATTTACTAATTCGGGATAATCAAGCACCCCTCGAATTAAACGTAATCGATAACTATCAGGGCGGCGAAATCCGTACCACCAAAAACCTCTCGGGCGGTGAAAGCTTTGTTATCAGCCTGGCGCTGGCGCTTGGTTTATCCAAATTATCCAGCAATAAAGTCCAGGTTGATTCACTCTTTCTCGATGAAGGCTTTGGTACTCTTGATGAAGATTCCCTCCAAACTGCACTCGATGCCCTGGATAGCCTACAACGTGATGGCAAACTAATCGGGGTTATCTCACATGTTGGCGCACTCAAAGATCGGATTAGCTTGCAGATTCAAGTTGAACCATTGAGTGGTGGCGTGAGTAGGATTAGCGGTGCTGGGTGTAGTGGGAAATAATTTTTAACTTTTTTCGGGCGGGGAATATGAAATTAAAGCAGGTAAATATAACAAATTTTAGGGGCATAAAAAATGCCGTTATTGATATTGAAGACTTTACCACATTAATTGGTCCTAATAATATTGGAAAATCAACGATTCTTCGAGCGATTAAATTAGTACTTAACAATGAAAAACCATCAATTGATGATTGGCCGTTTAAACAACCTTCAGCAGAAAAAATGAGAATTGAATGTATTTTTGATAAACTGGAAGATTGGGAAAAAACTAAACCTGCGATATCTAAACTTATTTACAACGATGAATTACGTATAAAATTAGAAGCAACTTGGAGTAGTTCTGAGGAGAGTTTACTTCATGCTTTTTATGCATATTATATGGAGGAATCAACCTTAGATGGAAATAAACTACTTAATGATCGATTAAATTATACTAGTGCTTCCAAAGATAGTGTAATAAAATCAGTCTTGATTAAGTTAAATATTTCTAACGCTACAGACTACAACCAAAGAATTACAGAGGTTATGGACACATTAAGAAGTGAGCATTCAGATCAAATTAAGGTTGAACTATCATGGTTTGAAGTCAAATTTAGCAATTCTTTACAACAGGCTGTCCCACATATAATGTACGTTCCAGCCACTTTCAAAATTGAAGATGAGTTAAAAACTACTGCAAACAGCAGCCCATTTGCATTTTTATTCAATAATAAACTGTTTCCTTTAATAAAATCAGATTCTTCATATATAGAATATGAAGATAAAGTTGGATTGTTGCACCAAAGACTTTCAAGTTCCAATGGAACAGCACAGATTGATGGTTTAAATGATGTAATGGAAAAAATGTCTAACTCTTTAAATGAAATATTAGATTTTAGTTCTCAGGTAAAGTTATCTTTCTCAAAAGATTCTTTAAATGTTGATTCATTAGTTGTGAAAGCAGCAACCTTTATAGTTAAGGAGGAAATTGAAACTAATTTAGCATATCAAGGAAGCGGTGTTCAAAGGGCATTAGCTTATGCAATTTTAGAAACCAATGCAGAAATTGAATCATCTGTGTCAGGTGGAAATAATCGAAGCGTTATTGTTCTTTATGAAGAACCTGAACTTTATATCCACCCTCATTTAATGCGTCGATTAAAAGAAACTTTGGTTAATAGGTCTAAAGATTCAAGATGGCAGGTAATATGTACAACGCATTCTCCTTTTTTAATTGATATTGCGAACAATCCCAAATCTTTAAAATTATTGCAAAGAGATTATAGCGGAAATAGAGTAATTCATCAGGTAGCTGAAGATATTTTTGTGATTGATGGCGAATATAATGAAAAAAATATTTTACGAGCTGCTTTAGACTTTCACCCAACAATTTGTGAGAGTTTATTTGCAAAACGAGTCGTAATAGTTGAGGGCGATACTGAAGTTGCCGTTTTTAGTCTACTAGAAGAGTTATGTTCTAAGTTGAATATTTGTGTTCCTCATATAAAAGACACCACAATCGTTTCTGCTGGTGGTAAATGGACTATTCCCGCAATAACAAGGGTGCTAAATGGTTTAGGTATTAAATATAAAATCATGCATGACATGGATAAAAAGGGGCTTAGCGATACAGAGCTTGATAAAAAACCATCAATACATCCGTATAAAGCAAACGCAAAAATTCAAGAAATTGCTGGTTCAACTAATGTTTATGTTGTTGAAGATACATTTGAACACTTACTATGGGGTCCTGAGTCAGCGGTTAGTAGTAAAGATAAACCATATAGATCATGGAGTAAAATTAATGCCTTTATTAAAGGTGAAGATGAGCTAGGTACGACTTCAAAAGAGAAATTAAAAGAAATTATTTCATTTTTATTCAAGTAATTTATGTTATTAAAAATCATCGAAAAATAAGGTAGTTAGAATCATACAAATATTCTTGGTTAGCCATCATTGTACCAAGCTTTAACCTGAAAGTAAAAATATGAACCAAGAGATTAGAACACAAATAGACCGCGTATTGGAAGCGTTTTGGATTGGCGGGTTGAGTAATTCGCTAACGGAGATAGAGCAAATGACTTATTTGCTTTTTATCAAGCGCCTGGATGAAATTCAAGCCTAAAAAAGAAAGCAAGGCACGAGAATATACCCTGCCTAACGAATTAATTGCACAGATTGAGGCTATGGATAAAGAGCGTAGCCAAGTAATGAATGAAACTAAAGGCTATGTTATAATCAATACTAAATTAACTGTAAATTGAATAGGTAGATAAAATGGCAAAAGGTTCGCCAATTAGCGAGTTAACTATTAGGGGCTTTAAATCAATAAGAAATCTTGATAAATTCAAACTTAAGAATTTAAATATTTTAATCGGTTCAAATGGTACTGGCAAGAGTAATTTTATTTCCTTCTTTCGTATGCTAAATGAAATGATCCCGAATAATAGTAATGAAAGTGGAAGATTACAGTCATTTATTACTCTGCAAGGAGGAGCTGACCGTATTTTGTCTTATGGTATTAAAGAAACAAGCCAAATATATTCATTAATTCAATTTGGATGCAATGATTATTCATTTGAATTAGCACCAACTGTTGATGATAAATTAATGTTCTCAAGCGAAGTTGTAAGTTTTTTTCCCTCATCTGGTGGGAATCCATTTTATAATTTTGGTGCCGGGCATTTTGAAAGTTTACTGAAAGATAAAGCGATAGAACTGAATGATAACTCAAAAATTGTGTCTTCATATTGCTATGATTCAATTTCTAATTGGCGGGTTTATCACTTTCATGATACCAGTGAGACAGCAGGAGTGAAAAGATTTTGCTCTGTTGAGGATATATCTTATTTACGGAGTGATGCACAGAATTTAGCAGCATTTTTATATGATATGAAGCAATTTAATAATGATGATTATTATAACATTATAAAAGTTATTCGGTTAGCATTACCTTTCTTTGATAATTTTGTACTAGAGCCTCGAAATAAACCAAATAGCGATGATCAGCAAATTCGTTTACTGTGGAAACAAAAAGACAGTGATTATCCACTTTGGCCAAGCCAACTATCTGACGGATCACTACGTTTTATTTGTCTCGCAACTGCTTTGTTACAGCCAATACCCCCGTCAACAATATTTATTGATGAGCCTGAGTTAGGTCTTCATCCCTATGCCATTAATTTACTTGGCGGACTATTACGTTCAGCTTCAAAAAGAATGCAGGTAATTGTATCTACTCAATCAGTGCCTTTACTTAATGAGTTTGAGCTGGAAGATTTAGTAGTTGTTGAACATAAAGATGGTGAGTCTATATTTAAGCGGCTAAGTACTGAAGAATATGAACAATGGCTTGATGATTATACTATTGGTGAGTTATGGGAGAAAAATATTCTAGGTGGGAGACCTCGCTCATGAATCGAATATATGTAGTTTGTGAGGGGCAAACAGAAGAAACATTTATTAATGAAATATTAGCACCTGAGTTACAAAAACAAAATATTTATATTACCCCCAGGTTGATTGGTAAAGCAAAACATCGTGGAGGAAATGTTAAATACCAAAGAGTGATTGATGACATAAAACTGTTACTTCAAGATAAAACAGCATTTTGTACAACATTTTTTGATTTTTATGGTTTAGATAATGACTTTCCTGGTAAGCAGCAAGCTATTGAAAATGGCAGTAATGCAAACGATAAATTAAAAATTTTTATTGATGAATTTGCATCTAGATTAAAAATTGACTTGCCAAGCTCTTACAATAGAGTAATACCATATGTGCAGATGTATGAATTTGAAGGTTTATTGTTTAGTGAACCTGAGGTGTTGGCTAATAATATTAATGTAGATGTGGCAAGTATAGCTAAAATATCTAGTGCATTTGAAACTCCAGAAAATATTAATAATAGTAAACGCACTGCACCAAGTAAGCGGATAGAGCAACTTTGCCCCAACTATGACAAAGTTATTCAAGGAAACTTGACGGCTTTGGATATTGGCTATCAGAAAATAGCAACTAAATGTCCACTATTTGCCACTTGGGTTGAGCAAATCAAAAAAACAGTGAATGAATTATTATGCAAAATACCACCAAGTTAAATTTACAATAAATTGATGCTAGCGTTATTTTGGATAATAAACACCCATTTAGATATTAGCGATAATTGCAACTTATATCATTTTTTGTATTTTCAATATTTAGATAACGTGATGAAATAAACGCCAATTTTCATCATAAAAAAATAATATGTCCAAATTTTGCAGATTTTTCGACATGACGACTATCAAAATCCTGAACTGTTGCTGATATTTTTAGCTCTCCATCACTAATAACCTTAATACAGTGCTTAACTAGAATACAAATTCAGCACCAAATTCAAGATTTCAGGCAACCCTAAGTAACAACAGCTTATAATTTTGTAATGGCTAAATCTTGATAAAGTTTAACAGTTATTAGCATTTTCTCAAGCTTAATTTGCACTACCATCAAACGGAAATAATCATCCTTGGCGATACATTTCATATATTCAAGCTTGCTGCTAACCCCACTCGTAAAACGGGAGTTTTCAATCAGGCAGCTTTGATCAATGTTCGTTAAGGCTCGATTATTATCATTTAATAATTCAAAATATTTATTATGTGCAGAAATATCATCATCAACTTCCTTAAGAGCAAAGAGCACAGTTTGTAAATACTCATAATAGACTCGTTTATATAGCGCATTTTGCATCGCTATATCGCCGAAAGCTTGGGCGTTAATTATTGGTAGAGCTACCACGAGCTGATTTAAATCAGCTGGTGAATAGGTGCCATTTAATGAAGAAGATGCATCGCGATAAAATGAGGCCAGGCCAATTGAGGGTAGTAATTCAGATTGGGCTACACCGATACCTTCATTGGCAGCTTTCAATTTAGTTGTAGCTTCCTGAACATCCGGCCGATTATTTAATACTGTCATAGGCAGGTTAATCGGTATCGGCAAATTAGGATTGACATCCTCAAACTTTTGTTTAGAAACGATTGAGCCTGGATTTTGATTTGTTAAAAAGCGCAGTGCATTCTGGCTTAACACTATATTATGCTTAACGGTAGCTATCTTAGCATCGATTTGAGCAATTTCTGCCATAGTGACAAAAGGCTCTTTCTGTGAGCTTACACCGGAAGTAAACCGCTGGTTATTCATTAGGTAGATTGCAGTTAAATCCTGCTTTAATTTCTGGTATAGTTCCAACTCTTGTTGGTAAGCCAGCAAACTATAATAACTTATGGCTACTTGGCCAATAACAGCAAGTTCTACCCGCAAATTGGCATACTGGATGGTTTCTAAAATATACTTAGCCTGTTTCTGTTGTTTTAATTGTTGAAAGACGTTAAGCGAATATGATGCCATACCTCCATAGAAATAACCCAAATTACCCATTGCAGGAAAAGAAGAGTATCCAGTCAGAAAGGAAAGGTTCGGGATCCAGGCAAATTCAATTTTCTCCAACTGGGCATTGGCGTAATCAACATTAGCTGCAGCAATTTGTAATTGGTTATTCGCATATAAGGCGGATTCCATCAACTGGTTCAAAGACTGGTCATTGTATTTCTGCCACCACCATTGCCCGCTTTGATTAATAATATTACTCTCATAAAAGCTTAGTTCTGGACTTGAAGATTGCCATTTTTGCAATGTGGTCGGTTTTGCTGTATGCGTTTTTGCAAAGTTACTGCAAGATACAACTAATATAGTTATTAGCAGAAAGATTATTTTTTTCATTTGATGTTCTTTTCTCTTAGCGCGGTTATTTGTTGCTGGATATTTTGGCCGTCTTCCATTAAATTTCTATTTAGTTCGCTGAAGTTCAGAGCTTTAGGATTCAAGTTCCTGCCACTAGCAATATAGCCAATTCCCATTAATTCGATCTTGAATCTTTTAACAAATTCCAACATAGCCTGGAAATCTTGCTTATGTTGACTAGTTAACCATCGGCTATTTTCAATTTTTATACTTTTAAATTGAGACGTTAAATTACCAATTAACGCGTTTGCCTTAGTCAGCCATTGTATAAGTTGAATCGAATCTAATGAAGATGCCGGGCTTTCATGAACTTCGTTTAAATTATCTAATATCAAGTTAACCAGGCGAGATAACTCTTGAAGCGTATCCTGAAATTCGTATAAAGCAAAATTTTTATTTCTGGTAAGTAAATATTCGCCAACCCAAGCTAAAACTATCCCTGCTGCAACAGCCATTATCCTTGCTACCAGATAGAAAGAATAATGATAGTTACCAAATTGGATAAACTCTAAAAATAGCCCAAGATTAATATTTAGAAATGCGATATTACGGGTAAAGTTGTGGATTTGGTAAAAATTCATTGCAGCAAGGGCCAGCGGAAGAATTAAAAAAAGTAGGCCGCTATTAAAATCAAGAATAAGCCAAATTGGAATATATATTATTAAACCTTGTATTGTACCTATAAATATATTCTTTATCCTTTCAGCAATTTGCTGGCTGTCTAATGGCAGCGTAATAGCTAAGACTGTCGCTGATACCCAGAAAGCAAATGGTATATGGCTATAAAAGGTAATAAATAAGCTAGCAATAAAAACTAATGAATTATTTATAATCCTTGAAAATTTTAGTGACTGGTTAGACATAATTTACCCCAGCTCGCAATAATCAAAGATAAGATATGATACAAATTCTTTCCACTTCCAACTTCATGACTTTGATAGCGCAGACTAATTAGTTGCTGATATTCAAGAGGAATAGGGAGCCTTTGCCGAAAATAAGGAAGCATATTAATTAAAGTTGTATTAAATTCAGCAAAAAATGGATTATCGGAATACAGACTACGGCTATTATAGATAAACCCAATTCCAAAATATAATTCAAGAATTAAATTATTACAATATATAAACTCATCATTTTCAGTTGATTTCTGGGTAAACCCTAAATTTTTGCCCATTCTAGCAACACATTCTCCATGAAATACAATTTCATGAGCATTGGCATTAATGATCAAGTTTAATTGATTGCTTATACGTGAAAGTACAATTGCAGCAGAATTTAACCAGATACGCTGATAATAATAGCTCGGAATTAGATATAATGATATATAACCGATTAAACCGCCTATTGCCAACGTCAATAAGCGATTTATTGCAACATAATACTCGCCAGCACCGCCAAGTAAAATTGTCAGAAAACTTATAACGAATACTGGCGGTATTATACCTCGGTAATTTAAATAACCAGGCAAACTGGTTATTATCATTAACAATATATAGTAAAAGAAACTAAATATTAATAAACCGTAAGTAGTATATTTTTCAGTAATCGTAAAACCGAAAATGCCAATTGCTAAAAATATCAGGAAAACTTTATAGGTAACATCACGCTCTTTAAGGGAACTTATTAAGTTTGTGTGGGCTGCACCTGATGCTGAAATTATTGGAATAACCAAGAAGAATTCAAGACTCCGGCTAATATTTAGAATGAAAATATTGGTCAAGGCAAGAATAATAAAAATGTAGAGGCTCGCATGAACAGATAAACGTCCATTACCATACGGGTCTATGCTATTTAAATATCCTGATGCTTTATAGAATTTAATTTTACGAAACATTTAATCGAATTAAAATAAACTTAATTTAGTTTTTGGGACTATTTACGTGAAATATAAACATACATGCTAGCACCTACATTTAAAGGAAATTTTGGATCAGAGTCAAGAACTTTTATCTGAACCGGGAATCGCTGAGGCAATAAGACCCACTCATTTTCACGGGCGACTTTCTGTAATTGCGTATTTGCCTGAGTTTCTTGTCGCGCCACAGCCCAATTGGTAGAAATAACCACACCATGAAACACTTTTTGCCCCAGATACATACGCGGAATAATAGTTGCCTTGTCACCCTCTTTAATTAAGCGTAAATCTGTTTCAGTAAAATTAGCTTGAATAAAGGTTTCGCTGGTATCAACAAAAGAGAATAGCGGATCGTGAATCTTAACAGGCATATATAAAGATAAATACATGTTTTGGATTATCCCATCAGTAGCGGCTTTAACAATAGTCTCATCAAGATTAACTTTTGCTACACCAGCTTTATACTCCAGCATTTTAATCTTCTTTAATTGAACTTCTAAATTGCTGTTGTCTACTGCAACCTTTCTTTTGATAGCTTCTAGGTTATTTAAGGCAGTTTTACTATCATGCTCCAGATTATCTAGTTCTAATCGTGACACAGCAAAGGTTTTATATGCTTCTTTATAACCTTGGTAATCATTTAGTAATTTTTTATAGATCTCTTCATCAGCGCGCATCGTAGCCTGATCCATTGCTAGTTGCTCTTTTAATGAGATATATTCTTGTTTAGCAACTTCTACATCAGATAATGCAGCTTGATAAGTTAATTCATACGGTTTTTGGAAAACGATGAATAAGGGTTCGCCTTTCTTAACCTTTTGGCCATTTTTAACATAAATATGGGTAATATAACCTGAAACGTCGGCAGCAACCGGCCGAATATTATTAATAACAAATGCATTATCGGTTATAGGGAAAAGAAAGGAACATAAATATGATACGGCACTAATAATCCCAGTTAAAACAACAAACCTGGGGAAATTGATCCAGTTTAACAATTTTTGCATAAAAGCTTTCAGTTATTATTATAAATATAAAGATAGCACAAGAAATTCTTTTAAAAAATTATAGCAGGTACTTAACTAATGGTAAATAGAAATAATATCTATTCGAACTAAAACTCTTTGTGGTGATTAAATATTGAAAATTAATTCATAAAGCCATATAAGCTTGATAGCTCAGCTAATCCTGAGTTATAGCACCAACATAATCCTATAAGAAATTTAAGAGAGAAAATTAGATTATACATTGATAATTAAGGAACTAGAAGACCCCATAACGAATTCCTAGTCATGTGACTAGGAGTTA
>CAYLRR010000003.1:5759-219791 GCA_964386295.1 uncultured Neisseria sp. | reverse complement strand
GAGAAGCTACTGCGCCAGATTGATTTACTTTATTAAAATGCATCGAACTGGCGTTAATAATTTTTATAAATTAATTATTCAAACCAAATTAGGGCAATTTTAATTTCATAACTTATTATATTGTGTAAGATCGTAATTAAATGATGCTTCTAGCTTTACTTATTTAATTCCTTTCACCAATAGCCGCCTCCAGAATAATCGAAACTACCGCACATATTTTAACTTTACAGTAATTTACGGTGGCTTTATCTCATAATTTGGCTAGCGTTCAAATAAAATACAGCAGTAGCTTAAGATTTTAATACTCATTTTGAATACTGTATTTAATTCTGCATATTTCCTAAAATATTAGGTTATAGTTCCAAGGATAGCGCTAAGATGAATTGCTTATCACTTTTTAACGTTAATTTTTCTGGCATCTTCCGAAGCACTAACAAGAAAATATCACCGAATAGTAAACTAGAAGTAATTAAAACTATCAATGAAGCAGTAGATTATGCTGCTGCAAGAAAGATCACGTTGGAAAATTTGGAAACTCTAGCCACTCACCGTCTGCAGCCAGACCGCTCGAGTTTCATTTTTAAATTTCTACCTTACTCTAATTCTCCCCTGCCTCACTCATTACAAAATGCGCTTAAAATTTTACTTGTAAAAAAGAATAGTAAAGAGGGGCTTAATAAAGAATTAGCCCAGTTCCCCACAAATAAAATAATACAACTGATGGCTGAAGAGCTAAATGATCTATGCAGTGAATTTAAAGATACGAGAACAACAGTTGCTACCCATACCAGCCTATCTAAATATATAGAATATATCCATAGTGAAAGCAAACAGTTAGCTAATGCTGATCTTAAAGAATTAGCTAATTGTAACGGATCAAATTTTTTCGGACATATTATCAAAGCTAAAAACCAGCAATCATTGGTAAATGGCTGGTTTGGCGCTGATTATAAATCAATAAAAATTAAAGCAATTAATAAAATCAAATTTAAGGAACTAGAGGCAAATAATAATGGTTCTGATGAATTAAATCGCAAATTCATAGAAGTACTAATAAAAGCATGCCAAAATAACCGTCAGTTACAACAAGAGCTTACTGCTGCTTTCAACAAAGATTTTAGGTTACTAGATTTATTTCAACAGGCCTATAACATAAACCCTGAAATCTTTACTAATTGTTTACATGCTAAGCCACATATTCAAGGTCCACAAGAGAAATGGAAGGCACCTGTAATCGAACTTTATCAGGTAGCAAAAGTGCTTATTATTTCGTCTAAAGACAAATAAAATCACCTAAATTTATTAATCAAAGGAATTATGCTGTCTGTGGTGTAGTTGTTATTATGCAAATAATTGCAAAAAAATACCCTAAAACATATCTACGAATGATGTATGATTTAATTACATCTAAAAAATCAGATTTTCCATTTAAGATTGAATTACGCGATAATGGTAAGGATATTTCATAACGGGATGTTGATGAAACACTGCTAAATAGCATGCGAAATAGTGAAAATTTTGAATTAACGTTAAAGATCGCCAATAACCTAGCTGATATAGCAGGAGCAACTCTCCCTGGTGAAATTGTCAAATGGCTAAAAATCCTGATAAAAAATGGCGAAACTAATTCACCTAATACTATTGAAAACTCTATGGAAATTCTAGGAGAAAAAAGTCAAAATAAAAAGAGGAATGAGTTAGAAATATTGGTCAATAAATTTACTAAACACAATAACGGCGAGAAACCTTGCGTTATAATGTACTGTGACTCTTAATAAGCTGAAAATTCGTTAGGTGTCAATTGGATTATGCAAATTAGTATAGCTTCCCTCAGTCTAATCCTATTAGCGTTATTAGGCAAGCTCTAGCTGGCTAAAAAAACTATTAAATAATCCTTGTACCGCTTCGCTCTTTTCAATCCACGGTAAATGACCGGCCCCCTTTATTTCTTCCAAAAGGATATTTGGTTTATTGAAGCGAGGATCATTTGCAAATAAATGAAAAGGCGTAATACAGTCTTCAGTACCGCCAATAATTAGGGTTGGTACCCGTTTAGGTACCCACTTAGCATTAAACTTCATATCAACTGCCTTATTAATCCACCAAACGGCCGCATTAAAATTCATCGGCACGTTTGCTAATAACGAGCGTCCTTGCTCAATACTATGTGATGGAAAATAATATGGCAGGCATGCCATTAATGCATTTTTAAAGGTATCATCATTAGGATTTGCACTAAACTCTTCCATTGGTTCGGTTAATATTGGAATATCTTTTTCTTTGGCTTTTTGTGCAGCAGCTTCTAGCCAAAGAGCTGGGGTTGAATTTAAAACTACAAACCCTTTCAAAATATTTTCTAGTTCGGGAAATAATAGCGGAAACATACCGCCAAAGGAATGGCCGACAAAGATCGGATCTGAAAAATTTTTTATGCTTGGTACTAGATAGTCAAACCATAAGTTATAGTCATAGTCCTTTTCAGCCTTAACCAGGTTATCGCCATTAAATGGCAAGTCTATTAACCAAATCTTGCCAGGTAAGGTAAGCCCATTAACTAGGCTTAGCAAATATCGGGAATCAAATCCCGGGCCACCAGGGAAAAAAAGCCAATTGTAATTCTGGCCACTAACCGATTTTAATAATCTATACCTAACGCCATTTTGATCCCAATGCTGCTTTACTGCTTGCATAGCACATACTCACAAAATATATTTTATTCTTCAGCTTTGATCGTCTCTTTAAGTAGCTTAGAAACTCCACTTATCAACTCATGACTACATAATATATATAAATCGTCTGGTTTAGCTTTTTTAAGAATATATTGGGTAGCTTCGAGTTCATTAGGTATCACCTTGATTTTCTTTTCAGGATAGCCCTGTTTAATTAACTCATTTTTAAATAGCTCAGGCATCTCACCTAGCTCACTACCGCGTAAAGACTCTTGAAACTCTTTAATAATTACTTGGTCAACTTGTTTATCAATTATAATTTTTGCAATTTCAGGTAATGTTTCGCGCCGATCAGCTGTATTTCCATACATAAGGCCAAGTTTACCATTGATTCCATTTAATTCACGAAAAGCTTTAGCTAACTCCAAAACCGAAACCAAACCGGCAGGGTTATGCGCTATATCAACAATTAAATGGCCATGCTTTTCAGATTTATAATAATTCCAGCGGCCGAAATTAGATTTGGCATCAGCACCGAATTTAGCTAATGCCCGACCTATTTTTTTCGGTTCGACTCCAAGGCAAAAGCAAAGACTAACAGCATGTAGAACATTTTCATAGTTATACTTGGCTAGACCCTGGACTGTTAGCGGAATCTTATCAATCTGGTTTAATACATAACGTTTGTCGGTAGTTTTTAGGACTATATCGCAGCCATCCAAGAAAACTACGAAATTTTCAGGAGTTAGATAAGCTGAAATTTCTGCTTCAGAAAGTTTTGTTGATAAATATGATTTACGTAAACGGATTGGTAATGCACGGATATGTTCATCATCCAGGTTTATAATGGCGGTGCCATCCTCCCTTAATCCATCATAGACTAAGCCTTTTGCTTCAGCGAGATCAGATAAGCTCTCAATACCATTTTGACCAATATGATCATAAGCAATATTGGTAACAGTTGCGGCAACAGCATAATTTGGCAGTAGCCCGCGTTTAATCATCCCTCCACGCGCTACCTCCAAAATAGCAACATCAACCTTAGAGCTAGCAAGGACGTATTGATGGCCAGAGGGTCCTGACAAATCGCCTTCGGTAACTAACTTACCATTAATCATCACCCAATCAGTGGAACAATAGCCTGACTTTAACCCAGAACGGCGGCAAATGAACTCGGTTAGTCTAGTAGTAGTTGTTTTGCCATTTGTCCCAGTAATTAGTACCATGGGTATATCGGCTACTTTTTTCCAGGGAATATCACTAACTTTAAGGATTTTGCTAAGCTTAGTTTTAAACTGCTTAATTCCGCTACCCACTACTAAGGTATCATTATGGACAAAAAAGTTTACTTTTTTTTCTAAAGCTTTTATGTATATTTTACGCAAAAGTATCTGCTGATTTTCGCGAATTAATTTGGCAAATTTCCGTCTGGAATGCTCAAGATCAATTGGCTGATCTAGGTCGATCAAATCAGTAATATCCGCCCAAACCCAGTCGAGTATTTCACAAGCTACCATTAATAGGTCATATGGATAGCGTAGCGCAATATTAATGCCATTACTAAAAACCAGCGATTTTACCTCATAATCTTTTATAGGGAGAACACTTAATAGTTTAGTTAGTTCTTCTACAAACAATTTAGCGATATTTTCATTATTTTCTTTTAATTCGATATCGATAACTGCTCCAGCCTGGCGGAAAAAACGATTTTGACCAAGTAAGCGGGATGAGAAAAATTTTGCATCATATAATTGTGTCAACTTAGTTCTCCAAAAGTATTGGTAATTTTGAGATTATAGCATAAAAAATATTGCTAATCTTAGAAGAAAACTGCTTTTTTATAATGTATTTGGGCACTAAAATCAATAGACCTACCAACAATAGCTTTATTCAATTAACAGCTACTAGAGCTCTACAATTTTATAGGTAAAATTTTGCCTTTCATTGATCTCTACGATAAATTAAAATAGAAGCATAAAATTCAAAAGTGTCCGGTAATGAGAAAGTTCTTATTACCCGCGTGCAATTTTTTATAAAATCTAAAGACTCACATTAATGTAACATTAAGATTAGGGAATAAATATGCTATGGAATAAATCATATACATTAAAATTTTGCTTGTATATAATTATTTGCTATTATGGTAATGCTATGGCATTCAACACTGAAAGTTCGATCAATTACAATTTTAGTAAATCGCTATTAACTTCGCAAAACAACAATCAAAAGAATAAAAAGCAAATCGCTAGTTTACCAAAAAAAGTTACAGCAAAGCTGCAAGCCAAACCAGCAAAATCGGCTAGTAGTGCTACGCTAGCTGCGATTAGCCCGCCGTTGAAATTGGAGACAGATAAAAAGAAGTTTCCGGTAAAAGTGATTCCTAAGTTTGACAATGCCAGCAGTGTAGATGAAATGAACTCACAATATCTATATAATGGACTTTTAAATAGCAATATATACTTTAACTATAAGTCTACCCTTTTTAATATTAATCAAAACTCAATCAATATTACCTATACTTATAAGTAAAACTTAATTCCAAATTCACTTATCCTTAGCCAATATGAATTTTGCTAAATTATAAAAGAATACTAATATTCGGAAAGATAGAGGCAGCGCTTAGTTGCTTATATGTATATAAAGTAAAATGGATAGGATGTGATGATATATAATATAGGTTAGTTAATTAACATTAACAACGGAATCAACAATGAAAAGACAATACCACAATATTCTATATGGATTAGGCTCTATATTAAATATATACCCAACTAAAACTAAACCAAAAATATTAGAGTTCAAAAACCCTAATGATGATTTAGAAAATATTAAATCTGACTGGGATTTAGTTGGCAAATCGATTAGAATTGGGATGAACAAAATAAATGAACAACAAAAGAAAAGCAACTCAAGATAATAAGCCTTTAAATTTAGCCAAAGATAGTCAACAAATTTTAGCTGCAACTTATAAAGGGCCGCTTCCTCCAGCGAATCAATTTCGAGACTATGATTCTGTTTTCCCTGGTGCAGCTAAAATAATTTTAGATATGGCAACTAAAGAACAAGATCATAGATTTAAAAATAATGAAAGAATTGATCTAATTAATAATAAAGCAATAAAATTTAATTTTATTGAAAAAATAATTGGTATTTTAGCAGGGCTTTTAGTTAGTTTTGCGATATTAATTGTTGGAGGATTATTGATATATAAAGGCCATGATGTCTCAGGTGCAACTATAGTTTCTGTTGATATTGTTGGGTTGGCCGCTGTGTTTGTCTATGGTTCAAGAAAAAGAGATGAATAATACTACCTAATATCTATTTATTAGAGTGTTTTCACCAATAAATTATTACTTTTCAGCAACGATAATAACGCCACCAAGAACTGAAGATTGAATATCTTCAAGCATGAGTTGATATTTGTTTTTGAAGTCGTTAAATGTCACAGCGCCAAATTTGTCAATAATCAGACTTTTCTTTGCTGCCAATTTTTGTAGTAATTCCTGATACCATTCCAGATAATTCTGGCTAAGATCATATTCTACTACCTTTGAAAATTTACTTTTAATATAAGATTTCAATTCCGCGCTAATTGGCTTAAAGCTATTAACTGCAAATGGATTAGTAAACTCTTGATTCAAAGCAGGGTCCCGTAAATCAGAATAATCAAAAACAGCAAAGACGCCACCAACATTTAGTAAATTATAAATATGAGCTATGGCTTTCTTCTGGTCAGGAACGCAATATAGAGCATTAAATATATAGATTAGATCGAAGCTATTTTTAATCTTATCTGCTAAATTTTGGCTATCAACCTGCTGCCAGTTATATTCTGGGTAATTAGCCTGGCAATATTCGATAGATTCCTTGTCAATATCACTGCCATATACTATTTTTGCATTTAATTTCGGGGCTAGAAGTGCCAAGGTAGCACCAAGCCCTGCCCCGGCATCAAGAATCGTATTAAATTCGGTTCTTGGCAATTTTGAGATGAATAATTCTATTGCCTGAACTTCGCCAGGATGGGCAAAATCACCATCTCGAATACAAGAGAGGATTAATTTACCATTAAAGTCATTAAATGCTTTTTCCATTTGTTTCACTTAATTGTATTCTCCTCTCCCAACATTCTAGATTTAACGACCGCCAGCTACGTCTAGCAAAGTACCAGTTATAAACGAGGCTTCTTCTGAAGCCAGCCAGACTATCGCTGTAGCAACTTCCATTGGCGTGCCTCCACGCTTCAATGGAATGTTTCTCTCCATTTCAGCACGTTTTATTTCTACACTTTCACCTATGCTTGCGTGCAAATCAGTATAAATATAGCTAGGCCTAACAGCATTAACCCTGATACCCTCTTCAGCCACTTCGATTGCCAAACCCTTGGTAAATGTGTCAATTGCAGCTTTTGCTGCAGCATAATCAACATAGCGGTGAGCAGAGCCCATCCGAGCCGCAATAGAGGAAACATTTACGATTGCACCACCCTTGCCACCAGTTTTAGTGCTCATAATTTTAACTGCTTCACGCGAACAAATAAATGTACTACCCACATTACGGTATAAAGTTTGGTTAAATCTGTCTATAGTCATATCTTTTACTAAGCTGACATGCGGCATATAACCGACATTATTCACTAAAACATCAATATTGCCAAGTTTAGCAACTACGGTTTTAAAAAGGCTAATCGCTTCTTCTTCAATAGTTACATCGGCTCTAACTGCAATAGCCCTTCTACCAAGTGCAACGATCTCGGCAACAAGTGCATGGGCATCTTTTTCGCTATGCACATAGTTAACCGCCACATCAAAGCCTTTTTGGGCCGCTAGTAATGCTGTTGCTTTGCCAATTCCTCGGCTAGCTCCTGTAACAAGAATAACTTTAGCCATTTAATTTATTCCCTGAAGTTAGATTTCAAATATACTTTTTACCATTGCGACTGAACTTAAGGATAACCAAATTACGAATATCCACAATTCAATCAAGTAAATAAAAATTGCTGCCGACCCGACAAGCAGGCTAAATGCCTTAGCCAATATAATTGCAACTATCAAAATAGCAAATACACAGATTATAAAAATTAAACAAGGTACAAAATTAGCTAATAAAGCTTTGCTAGCCGTTCCTAAAGCTTGAAATGGCGGCATTTTGTCATCTACTAAGATATTCATTGGAATGGCAATTAAGATTATCATTTGCAATATAACATACGCCACCTCCAAAAGATAACTAAATGCTACTTGCATAGTAGGCAGCTTCAATAAGATATAGCTACTGGCAATCGAGATAAGTAGCAAGATTAATACGTATACGATAGTTAAACGAATGCTAGGCCCGGCAAATAAATCAGCAAATACTTTTTTTATCTGGATAACCTGGTTTTGCTGATACTCTCTAGAGGCGATGCATAAACTAGCCAAGCCTAAAGGGAACATTAAGCTAAGGATAGAAGTAATTATTAAGCTAAATACAAACTCGCCCTGGAACTGGCTACTTATTATAAATACCATTAAAAAGATAAACATAAAAATTGCACTAATTAGCAGGTATTTAAGTGAGCTTTGCCGAAAGGTTTGTATTCCAGCAGTTATCCAGCCAATGAAGCTAAGAAATTTTACCCTATTTACTCTTACCGATAAATTACCCATTTACAATCACTCCATCACTATATAGCTTATAACTAAAAATTGTAGTAACAGCAATGAATACCAATATAAATAATACTAATATCAGCATGGCAATACTAAATAAAATTATATTCGTTACCGATAATACAACTAGCCCCATGATATAAAGAGGGATAACTAAAAATGGCAGCAATAAAAATACTGAGAATAAGACGGGAATCCAGTTTCTAAATAGAAATTTCCAACTAATAACTAATGCTTTAACCAGTTTAATCTGTGGATTAAAACTGATAACTCCTAATGAAATGCCAAAAAAGATGATGCGAAATAAACTTAAAGCTACTAAGAGCGCGGCAACCCGATGATCCTCTAACATGGCTGTCGTTGAATTTTCAACATTTAGTATTAACAAAACCTCTTGAAATACACTCATTAACAGCAAATCAAAAAACATGTTAAACAGGGCAAAATTAACTACATTACGCTGCCGGATAATTTGTCCTAGGTTTAAATTTAAGCCAAAAGGTACTCCGCTCGTAACGTTATCTGCACTTAGATAAATCCTTACTAATACCAAGGTACTTAAAAATGAACCAATGAAGGGAGCAATAGAGAAGGCTATGAATACTAGGCTGAATGCTAAAAAATTAATTGGCTTCTCACGAAAGGTTGCAAAACTGAATTTCACCCAGTTCCAGGCTAAACCAAGAGGCAAATTTGGTCTGATTTGTAACTGTGACATATCTATCCTTATACGAATTATGTTTAATACTAGAATTATACCATGCCATCTTGCACCAACCGCTTAAAAGGTCTAGTTTTCGCAAGCCGGGGCTTATATTAGATAAATCTAAAATATTTATTTCCGGCTATTGAAATATTAATTTTATCCCTTATATTCTAAAAAAGAAATACAAATAAGGGAATAAACTCCCACAGGAGAAAAAAATGCGATTTGATAAATTAACCACTAAATTCCAAACAGCTTTACAAGAAGCTCAAAGTATGGCATTAGCAAATGATAATGCCTATATAGAACCACAACACTTGCTGCTTGCAATGTTAAATGAAGAAAATTCGACGATAGCAAGTGTACTTGCTAAAGTTGGAGTTAACATTCAACCGTTAAAAACAGAATTACAGGCTAGTATTAATCGTTTGCCTAAAGTATCGGGTGCGGGCGGTGAAATAAATGTTTCACGGGATTTAAATAATCTACTAAATATTACCGAAAAAATTGCCTTAAAGCTTCAGGATAACTTTATTGCATCAGAGCTATTCCTACTTGCATGCTTGGAAGATAAAGGTGAAACCGGTAAAATCTTGAAAGGTTTAAATGTCAAATTTAACGACGTAAACAAAGTTATTATGGATTTGCGTGGCGGGCAAACCGTAAATAGTGCCGAGAGCGAAAACCAACGTGAGGCGCTTAAGAAATATACTGTCGATTTAACTGAACGGGCGCGTATTGGTAAATTAGACCCAGTCATCGGTCGTGATGATGAAATCAGACGTGCGATCCAGGTTTTGCAACGCAGGACTAAAAATAACCCGGTATTAATCGGTGAGCCAGGCGTCGGTAAAACTGCGATAGTTGAAGGGCTTGCCCAACGTATTGTTAATGGCGAGGTGCCCGAAGGCCTCAAAAATAAGAAATTACTGGTTTTAGACCTTGCATCATTATTAGCTGGCGCCAAGTACCGCGGTGAATTTGAGGAACGGCTTAAAACCGTGCTAAATGAGCTAGCCCAAGATGAAGGTAATACGCTGATTTTCATTGATGAAATTCATACATTGGTCGGCGCAGGTAAAGCGGAAGGCGCAATAGATGCCGGCAATATGTTAAAGCCTGCCCTAGCGCGTGGAGAACTACATTGTATAGGCGCTACCACTTTAGATGAATACCGTAAATATATTGAAAAAGATCCAGCTTTAGAGCGTCGTTTCCAGAAGGTCCTAGTTAGCGAGCCAACAGTAGAAGATACCATTGCCATCTTGCGCGGGCTACAGGAAAAATATGAAATACATCATGGCGTTGAAATTACTGACCCGGCTATTGTTGCTGCAGCTGAACTATCACACCGTTACATTACCGACCGCTTTTTGCCTGATAAAGCAATTGATCTAATCGATGAGGCCGCATCTAGGATTAAAATGGAAATCGACTCCAAGCCTGAGAGTATGGATAAATTGGAACGGCGCTTAATTCAATTAAAAATTGAGCGTGAAGCAGTCAAAAAAGAGACCGATGAAGCCAGTAAAAAACGCCTTGAGATCATTGAAGAAGAAATCAGCAAATTGGGCAAGGAATATGCTGATTTGGAGGAAATCTGGAATAGCGAAAAAGCCATGGTGCAAGGTGCCCAGTCAATCAAAGATGAAATTGACAAATTAAAATCTGAAATAGACAGCTTTAAACGTAAAGGCGACTGGCAAAAAGTTGCTGAACTTGAATATGGTAAACTACCTGAGTTACAAGCACGACTTGGCCAGGCAGAAAAAAGTGATACAAAACAGTTAACCTTACTCAGGACAGAAGTTGGCGCTGAGGAAATTGCTGAAGTAGTTTCACGTGCAACCGGCATACCAGTTTCGAAAATGATGCAGGGTGAAAAAGACAAACTGCTACGCATGGAGGAAGTACTTCATAATCGAGTGGTAGGCCAAAACGAGGCAGTAACAGCCATAGCTGATGCAATTCGCCGCTCACGTTCAGGATTATCAGACCCGAATCGTCCTTACGGATCATTCTTATTCCTCGGGCCAACCGGTGTTGGTAAAACTGAACTGTGTAAAGCCCTGGCTGGCTTCCTATTTGATAGTGAAGAACACTTAATTAGGATCGATATGTCTGAATACATGGAAAAACATAGTGTATCTAGACTAGTTGGTGCGCCTCCGGGATATGTAGGATACGAAGAAGGCGGCTATTTGACCGAACAGGTCCGCCGCAAACCTTATAGCGTGGTACTTTTAGATGAAGTAGAAAAAGCGCATCCAGATGTATTTAATATCCTATTACAAGTCTTGGATGATGGGCGCTTAACTGATGGTCAAGGTCGTACAGTTGATTTTAGTAATACGGTAGTAGTGATGACTTCCAATATTGGTTCTAGCCATATTCAATCGATGGCACATGAGCCTTATGAAGCAATCAAGTCAACGGTAATGGAAGAACTAAAAAGCTACTTTAGGCCTGAATTTGTCAATCGGATTGATGAGGTGGTGGTATTCCATGGCTTAAATCAGGAACAAATCAGCCAAATTGCCCGGATTCAATTACGGATATTAGAAAAACGTTTAGCAAAACTTGAGCTTCATCTACAAGTTAGTGATAGCGCCCTTGAACTGCTTGCACAAGTCGGTTTTGATCCAGTATATGGAGCCCGGCCGCTTAAACGGGCAATCCAACAGGAATTGGAAAACCCGCTTGCTAAAGCAATCCTCACTGGTAAATATTTACCAGGACAGACTATCTTAGTTGAAGCTAAGGATTCGCAGATAGTTTTTGCTTAAAATTTACGACATTTTTAAATACCAGGTTAACTATTAACCTGGTATTTTTTTAGGTTAATCAATAAGAACTGAATGATTTTTTTAAGCATTAGAAAGGCCCTGGATAACTTCGTCATTTTTGGTCGGTTTTTAAATTGTTCTAAGAATAATACAATAACGCCAACAATAAAGAGATTTATAAAGGGAATTCATCATGAAAAAACTACTGCTAATTCTTGGTTCTATTGCGAGTATTAATGCATTTGCCAATGGCAAAATAAGCTACGGTAATGGTAATTTCTATTTCCTTAGCGGGGATAGTAGATATTTTTATAAATTATCTTCAAATTTTAGTGTTAAGCAGAAACTACAAACTGCAGGATCACATGAAAATATCCAAAGTACAGTATATGCCAATAATAGCATAGAAGCTGTTGGAACAGACAACCCTGATCATGCATTTAAAGTTAGCAATGATTTAAAGGAAACGCCATCTTGGTTAAATCATAATCTTTATGATATTTCCTATGTCAATGGCAAATATACTACTGTTGGCGATGGGATCTACAGTTCACTTGATGGTCTAGATTGGAAACCGGAGCCATCACCAAATGGTACCTATAAGAGTATTGCCTACGGAAATGGCCGCTATGTTGCAGTGGGAGATAATTATGATTCTTTAATTGCAAGTAAAGATCAAAATGGTGGCTGGCAAAGAATAAATGCTTTTGCAGATACAGGCATCGGTTTCAAAAAAGTTATTTTTGCTAATAGCCTTTTTATTGCTGTCGGAAGTCAAGGAACATTAATTTATAGTAACGATGGTATAAGCTGGAAAAAAGCCAGTGTTGACGTATATAAACAGAACGGATTAAATAATGTAATTTACTGCCCAAGCACAAATACTTTTGTTGCAGTTGGCCAGGGAATGACCATTTATTCTTCACATGACGGAAAATCATGGAATTGGATCCCGCTAACCGATCAAATTGGTACTGGAGGCAAGGCTGCATTATTAAATATTACTTGCAACCAAAATGGAAGAATTGTTGCAATAGGCGAAGATAGAACGATTGTTAGCTCAGATGATGGTTATCATTGGCGTGGGCATGATTTGGGAAGTGGACGTGACACATTACAATGGGTAGAACATAGTACCGATAATAACAGCTTTCTAGCTGGAGGGGAAAATGGATTAATGTATACCTCTTTGGATGGTGAAAACTGGAACGAGATTAAAACCGAAAACGTAACAGACGTTACACCTACGACAACAAATAAAAAGCCGGCACGAATTTCACAAACTGCGGTTAGATTCTGGTAATTTTTAATATTACAAGTTCCTTAAATACCAGGTTAGCAACTAACCTGGTATTTTTATGGCTTGTCAGCTTCAAATTTTAGAATATCGCCAGGCTGGCATTCTAGTGCGTTACAGATATTATTCAAGGTTTCTACGCGAATTGCTTTTGCTTTTCCTGTTTTTAAAATAGATAAATTTTGAACAGTAATTCCAACCTGAGATGCTAAATCCTGAAGCTTCATCTTACGTTTTGCAAGCATAACATCTAATTCAAAGATAATTGCCATTTACTTACTCACTTAAATTGTTAATTCTTGCTCTTCGTTAATCTTATGCCCTATATCCATTACATGGGCAATTATCGTAAGAAATATACCACTTATTAAAGCTGTCATATTAGTATTATCAAAGCTAATAGCAATAAATCTATGCCCTGCTGTATAGTTTATGGAAACAGCAATAGATAAAACCAGTTGACTTAATGGCTGAAACAGTAGTGCACTAAGAATACTTAAATAGCCAAGTTTCCGGTATATTTTTACGTTTTCTAAAGTAAAGATTAGCCCAGTTGAATAGCTCTTGAATAATCGGATCAATAGTCCCAACCCCAAAATTAACGGAAGTAGGCTAATTCCTGAGCCAGCAAGACCAATTAGTTTATTATTCCATTTAAATTTACTAATCTCAGCGGCAAAATCCCCTTTTATAAAATTACCAATTGTTGGCCCCAAGTAAAAATTTGAAAATTCTATATTTTTTGAAAATATCCAACTTAATATTGCCAATATTGGAATAAGAATAATTAATACTTTTAAGACTAAAATAACGCGCCTGGTCTGAATTATTAATTTTTTATTCATTTAATCTTCCTCATGAATATATCCTTATTATACAATAATTTTTTACTGTTTTACAATAATTTTTATTTCTATATATTTTGTTTAGTTTATTTTTCGCAAAACCAATAGCATTTCGGACCGTGAGCAGCCTTTAACATTATACAGTGTGGTATAATTTAGCCCTAAATATAACTATTTGAGTATCCGTGCTTTATGTCTTATCATGCATTATTTGCAACTTTAGTAGCTTTAACTGCTTTTGCAGGCTTCTTAAATGACCGTTTCTTGAAACTGCCTAAAACAATTGCCCTGACTATCATTAGTATCGCCATAGCTGTTGGTGTCTCTTTTATGTCCAAGTCTTTGCCACAATATGTTGGCCCGGTGTATATATTAGTTAAAAGCGTTGATTTTAAATATACCGTACTCGATGTTATGCTTGGTTATCTCCTTTTTGCCAGTGGGCTCCATGTTAATTCAGTAGAATTGAAAAAAGAAATTAGCCCGGTCATATATCTAGCAAGCCTAGGGGTGGTCATTGCAACTTTTATTACTGGCTACTTGCTGTTTAATTTAGCCAAAGTCTTACAATTACCCTTTACTCTCGGTGAATGCTTAATTTTTGGCGCCCTAATTTCACCTACTGATGCGATTGCGGTTATTGGAACATTTAAAGCCTTGCCTGATGCGCCTAAACGGTTAAGGGTACTTATTACCGGTGAAGGCTTATTTAATGATGCTGGCGCCATCCTCATGCTGGTAATCTTAACTCAAGTAGTATATGAGAATGTTAATCTTACGCTTGGCCATATCATCCATAGTTTGGCATTCGAAGCCGGTGGAGGAATTATTTGGGGTATTATTGTCGGATATATTTCAGGTATATTGTTAAAAAAAGCCAAGTCGCCTGAAGTAGCAACCTTGATTACCATCGCAGCTTCAAGCTGGGGCTATATCTCAGCCAATGAGTTTCATTTATCTGGCGCAATTACCATGGTTGTCGCGGGTTTGATTATTGGTGGCTTTGCTAAAAGTGAGCATTTTGCCAAAGAAACTACCCTGGTAATTAATAATTTCTGGGAATTAATTGATGAAATATTGAATGGATTTCTATTTGTATTAATCGGCTTGGCAATGCTAAATATTCATATTGACCGCCGCGCGATCATATTAGGTGGAATATGCATTTTATTGGTATTTTTTGCCCGCTTTATCAGCGTCTGGCTACCTGACTGGATTCTTGCCGCAGTTCTTCGTCGCAAATCCAGCTTTTCGTGGAGTAAAAGTACCTTGATGGCCTGGGGCGGGATTCGTGGGGGTTTATCAATTGCACTGGCTCTTTCAATAGATAAATTTCCGGATGATCTTGTAGCAATCACTTATGTAGTAGTGCTTGGATCGATCCTTCTTCAAGGCTCAAGCTTCAAATGGGCAATTAATAAATTAAGCGGTAGGATATAATAGTAGAAGTTACTAAAATCCGGTCTAACCGCTACTCTAGTTTTTAATAATAAGATGATGTAAAATAAGTCTAATAAATTAAAGTAAATATTTTGTTTGTCTCATCCTTTCCTTCACCAATATAATTTAGAATGCAATTTAGTTAGCTAAGCTTATTACCGGACACTTTAATAGATGTATAATAATAATAGGTAATTGATTTATTATAGGGGAGGCTTAATTTATACGAATGCGGGAGAATATTAGACTTTGTTTATAAATTGGCGTTATTTGTTGAACTCTTGGAGTCTCGCGAGGCATCAACAAATAGCCAATGAATAATTACAAAGTCTTATATTAGTAATATTGAGTTATAAATTAAGATTCCCTCATAATAAATTAATCAAATTAACTGTGGCACGTTGTATCAAGTACAAAAGTATCCAGTAATGAGAACTAAACTTATATAATATTTTCTATTTGATCTCATTCCAAAGCATTTGGAGGTATCATGAAACAAAATTATCCATTTAGCAATAAAATCATTTATTGTTTATTTATAATCCTATTTACTAGTAACGCTTATAGTATAAGTTGTGACGATGGAGTTTATATCGAAGGCACAGGCACTCTTCAAAGTATTGCGGATAATACGTCTGGCGTTGGCTTAGTTTATATTACCAATCCTGAAATTACGAATTGTAACCCACGAGGTCATTTTAAGGAAAGTTCTGTAGATATCTGTTCCAACCTCAACTTTCACAAGAAATACTCTGGATTTGCAATTGACCGGGCATCTCTTAGAAATAAGCTATTAATTCAGGAAACCATAAGTAACCCACATAACCGAATTTCATTTAAGGCATGCAGCGACAAAATAATCAATAATAATCTCTCTATTGATTCTTCGAGCCATAATTCATGGGTTGAAGTTGACGGTTCTGTTATTGGCTATAAACATTAACTAGCGATCTAACTTAGAATATTAATATAAAAACCTTGGCATTATCAAAAGCCAAGGTTTTATAATTGTAAAGCCTAAAATTGAATTTAAACGTACAAGCCGCCATTTACATGAATGGTAGAACCCGTCACATAGCTTGCCTCATCGCTTGCCAAATATTTAACGGCATTCGCAATATCTTCAACCTGGCCAAAGCGACCTAATGGAATATTTTTAATATAAGACTCGCGTACATCTTCAGGTAATTTATCGGTCATATCAGTTTGTATAAAGCCAGGCGCCACGCAATTTGCTGTAATGTTACGACTACCAAATTCTTTAGCCAGTGATTTAGTCATGGCTATCATTCCACCTTTTGCTGCCGAGTAATTAATCTGTCCTGGATTACCCATAAATCCAACGACTGAAGCAACATTGATAATTCGGCCAAATTTAGCTTTAGTCATCCCTCTAATTGCAGCTTTAACTAATAAAAATACTGATTTCAGGTTGGTATCAATAACATCGTCCCAATCTTCCTCTTTCATTCGCATTAAAAGACCATCTTTAGTAATACCGGCATTATTCACCAATATAGTAACGTCGCCATCTTTCTCAGCTATATCTTTAATTACTGCTTCAATATTCTCTTTACTATTAACATTTAGGGCAATTCCACGGCCACCAAATTCACTTAAGTATTCACTAATTGCATTTGCGCCATTGTCCGTAGTAGCTGTCCCAATAACAGTTACGCCTGCTTTTGCTAGTGTTAGGGCAATAGACTTACCAATTCCACGGCTGGCACCTGTAACTAAAGCAACTTTTTTTACATCTGACATAAATACTCCTGAGAAAAAAATTCGAATCGGGATAATTCAGGCTTATCCACTCTTATAATACCTGATTTAAATTTTCTAAATCTGCTTTATTTTGCAAATTGAATAATTGTGCAGTTTCATGAATCCGTTTATTAAGACCAGAGAGAACCTTTCCTGGACCACATTCAACCAAAATTGCCACCTGCTCATTAGCAAGTGTTTGCACACTTTTGGTCCAAAGGACAGGAGAATAGAGCTGTTTAACTAAACCTTCTTTTATACTTGCAATATCTGTAGCAACTAGTGCATTAACATTCTGAACCACAGGTATCTGTGGTGCATTAAAATTAACTTGATCTAACTCCAAAGCTAATTTTTCTGCCGCTGGTTTCATCAACTGGCAATGTGATGGAACTGAAACAGGCAATGGCATGACTTTACGAGCACCTTTTATTTTCAGGATTTCACTAGCTTTTTCTACTGCAGCTTTTTGCCCTGCAATTACAACCTGGCCGGCCGAATTAAAGTTAACTCCTTCTACAATTCCTGCTCCGCTACTAACTACCTCTTGACAACCTTCAACCACTAGTTCATCAGCTAAGCCCAAAACCGCAGCCATAGCACCCTCGCCTGGTTTAACCGCTTCTTGCATATATTGAGCACGCGTACGTACTAATTTGACTGCATCGATAAAATTTAATACTCCGGATGCAACCAAAGCAGAATATTCACCTAAACTATGACCAGCTACAAAATGCGGCAATTTGTTTCCAGAAATCTCAAGCCAAGCCAAATAGGTAGCATAACTTGCAGTCAACAATAAGGGCTGGGTATTAATCGTTTGGTTTATATTTTCAGCAGTTTCTTCTTGCAGCATTGCTAAAAAGTCAATACCAATAGCTTCTGAAGCTAGGTCAAAAGTCTTTTTAACCACATCAAATTCAACCAAGCCATCCATCATTTTTAATGCTTGTGAACCTTGCCCTGGAAAAACAAAAGCACATTTAGTCATTAATCCGTCCTTTTTTGGAAAAAATATAATAGTTCTAATATTTGATTATAGCTGCACCCCAAGTGAAGCCGGCCCCCACCCCCTCGAGTAAAAGAGTATCATTACGCTTAATCCGGCCATCGCGGACAGCCACATCAAGTGCTAGTGGGATGGACGCAGCTGAAGTATTGCCATGTTTATCAACGGTAACTATAACTTTATCTATATTGCCGCCTAGCATTTTGGTAGTTGCTTCAATAATTCGTAAATTTGCCTGATGGGGAATCATCCAATCAATATCACTAACAGTTAAATTTACTTTTTTAAGTAAATCTTTGGCAATTCCAGCAAGTGCTTTTACTGCAAATTTAAACACGGCCTGGCCATCCATATGAATATATGGACTTCCTTTTATTTGGCCATTATATAAATGACCAGTACTTGTCAAAATTGGACCATACGAACCATCGGCCCGAATATCACAACCTAATATTCCTGGTTCATGACTGGCCTCTAGAATCACGGCACCAGCCCCATCACCAAAAAGAATGCAGGTACCCCGATCAGTATAATCAACAATTCTTGATAGACTATCTACGCCCACCACGAGAACTTTGTTTGCCATTCCTGAACGAATAAAGCAATCAGCGGTAGTCAATGCATATATGAATCCGCTACAAGCTGCTTGTAAATCATACGCGGCTGAATTTTTGATGCCAAGTTTATGCTGTAATATACATGCGGTTGAAGGGAAAACAGAGTCTGGGGTAGCAGTTGCCACTAAAATTAAATCTATCTCACTAGGGTCAATTTTTGCCATATCCAGAGCATTTATTGCTGCTTTATAGGCTAATTCACTAGTTAATTCGCCATCTTTGACAATATGCCGCTCTTTAATACCAGTACGCTCAGTAATCCATTGGTCATTTGTTTCTACAATCTTTTCTAAATCCTGATTAGTCAAAACTTTTTCAGGCAGATAACTCCCAGTGGCTAAAATTTTCGCATACTTGATATTCATTAATTAAAAACCTATAAATAATATATGGCAACAAGAACCACCTACATTATACATTATTTTAACGTGTTAATTCAGCTATTCTCGAAATGAAGATTCAAAATTGATGTATGTTGAATAAGAAATTGCCGCTAAAAAGCGGCAATTTACACTAAAAAGTATTAAGGTCTTTAAATTCAAGCAGTTCCTCGTGTTCAAGCAGAATGTGTTTATTTTGCTGTAGATATTCATGTAATAAACTGATTACTCCAGCTTCTACTTCATGATGCGCTTGTTTTAATGCATAATAGAATCCATCAACATCAGCACCCCCATGGCTTTTAACTACCAAGCCATTTAAACCTAATAACACTGCCCCATTATATTTGCTTGGGTCAAGCCGTTTTTTAAGTCGTTTAAGTACTGGAAAGGAAATCATGGCAATTAGCTTAGTAAAGATGTTTCTGGTAAACTCCTCTTTAAGGTAAAATGCAATCATCTTGGCAACCCCTTCGGTTGTTTTTAATGATACATTTCCAGTAAATCCATCTGTAACCACTACATCAACGACACCTTTAAATATATCGTCGCCCTCCACATTTCCATAGAAGTTGAGATTACTAGATTTCAGTATTTCCGCAGCTTTTTTAACCGTTTCATTACCCTTAATATCTTCACTTCCAATATTGAGAATTCCTACACTCGGTGAACTTTTGCCAGTTACTCCGCGCATCAACTGAGCACCCATAACCCCAAACTGAAATAAATGGTCGGGCGAGCACTCTACATTTGCACCAAGATCAAGCACACATACTTCACCTTTAACTGTTGGCATCAATTTAGCAATTGCAGGACGGTCAATACCGTCCATTGTTCTTAACACATAACGGGCAGTTGCCATTAAAGCACCGGTATTACCAGCTGAGACCACTGCATCAGCCTTCTCTTCTTTTACCAAATTAATCGCGACTCGCATCGACGAATCACGTTTAGTTCGCATTGCGCTTTGAGGCGTTTCGTCCATTCCCACAACTTGAGTTGTATGGACAACTTCAATTCGATCGCTGTATTGAGATAATTTATCGCCAATTTGCTTATATATACTATCCCTATCACCAACCAGAATCAAATTAACATCAACGGTCTCATCGAGAAAACGAAGACATGACGGCACAGTGATATTTACACCGTGGTCGCCGCCCATGCTATCAACAGCAAGCACTATTGCCATGTTCTTTGCACTTTACAAAAAAACTATTATTCGCCTTTAGTTTTGATAACTTTTTTACCGCGATAGATACCAGTTTTGCTGATATGATGTCTTAAGTGAACTTCACCTGTAGTAGGCTCTACTGCTAAAGCAATGCTTGTTGCATCAATAGCATCATGAGAACGGTGCATACCACGTTTTGAAGGTGATTTTTTATTTTGTTGAACGGCCATTTTTATTACCTCTAAATAAGATTTTTCAATACTTTAAAAGGGCTATCTACTTCATCAGTATAATTAAGCCCGATACATGATTCATGCTTGGTAGCATAAGGGATAAGCATTATTACCTCATCCTCAAGCAACTGCACAACATCAAATTCTTCTTCAGCTAGTACTCCATCGGCAACTCCTGAGGAGTTTTCCCCAAATAAGGACGCATCTAACTGATCTTCATCAAAAAAAACTGTTATCTCCGATGTGTTATCAACTGAAACTTCCATTGGTTGCAAACAATTTTGACATAAAGTGTGTATTATACCATAAAGACGTAAACTTAGTGTTGGTCTATTTAACTTATCCATCTTACCAGCCAAAACATAATCTAGCGTGCCGCCATAGCCGTCGATTTCCTGGACCCGCTCAAGCTGAGATAACTCAACCTTACCTTTTAGCTCTTGGCCTGCTTCAGCAAATTTAACATTATTAATATACATTCTTTTATCCAAACTAAAATTTATCAACTCTTATGTAGAACCTTGTAATTCTTAACTGAGCTTGCGCATTTCGAGTTCATTTTTGACAGAAATACCTGATTTATTAAATATCAGTCAACTTTTTTAAGAAACCAGATAGAATGAACAAAACTCCCTTAAGGTAAGAAACATCAGTTATTATATAACAAACTAGCCAAGATTAAAAGCTCCTTAAATAAGGAGCTTTGTTTATAATTCTATATTGCCTTTATTGCGCGCATAGATAAGCGCCATCATACAAGAAGCTTTCCTTGAAATCTCATCACTTCCGCGACTGGTCAGAATAATTGGAACACGAGCCCCCATCACTATTCCTGCTGCCTCCATGCCTGATAAATATGTCATTTGCTTATATAGAAGGTTACCAGCTTCAATATCAGGCACTACAATTATATCAGCGTCCCCCGCCACTTTGGAAACTATACCTTTGACTTTGGCAGATTCTTTTGAGATAGCATTATCAAATGCTAGTGGCCCATCAACAATACCACCGATAATTTGCCCACGATCAGCCATCTTGCATATTGCCGCAGCATCAATAGTTGATGGAATTTGTGGATTTACTGTTTCAACTGCAGAGACTATCGCAACTTTTGGAATACCAAAACCCATCCCCCTAAATAAATCTATGGCATTTTGTACTATGTCGATTTTTACCGGCAAGTCAGGAAATAGGTTAATCGCCGCATCAGTCAAAAATAACGGTTTAGGATAATTATCGACTTCCATTGCAAATACATGACTCATTCTGCGATCAGTGCGAATCCCCGTTACTTTATTTACTACGGCATGCATTAACTCATCAGTATGTAGTTTTCCTTTCATCAATGCCTCGACTTTGCCAGCTTTAGCGAGCGCAACCGCCACCTCGGCAGCTTCATGGCTATGTTCAGTAGGAACTATTTCAAATTGTGAAATATCCACCTTCGCCTTTACTGCGGCATCAATAATTTTTTGGCGCGGGCCGATCAAAATTGGCTTGATAATGTTATCTTCAGCCGCTTTTACTGCGCCACTAATTGACAACTCATCTACAGGATGGACAACAGCAGTAATTAGTGGCGCCAAATTTTTGCTGGCATTCTGAAGCATCGTATATAGTCCAGCATCACTGTTTTTAATAACCAATTTTGGTAATTCAGTTTTTTTGCATGAAATCCGCTCTGTTGGCGCTAGCACTGTGGCTACTCCTGTAAGCACAACTTTCCCAAGTTGATTTACCGCTTTACAATCAAATACAATCTGCTTGTTGTCAGGGTTTTTGCTAAGCACCTTTACACGTGTCGTTATCTTATCGCCAAGCGCAACGGATTGCTCAAAATTCAGGGTCTGATTTAAATAGATCGTGCCTGGTCCTGGCAGCTTTGTGCCTAAAATGGTGGACAAAAAAGTAGCTCCCCACATACCATGGGCAACCACTTGATGCATTGAAGTGTCCTTAGCAAATTCAGGATCGACGTGTGTAGGATTCACATCACCAGTCATAGTTGCAAACAATGCAATATCATCTAAAGTCAGGATATGCTCAAGGCTAGCGCTATCACCAACTTTAATCTCATCAAAAGTTATATTTTGAATATATTCCATTTTCATTCTTTCAAAGTATCTACATTTTTATGCTAGACTACATGTTTCTCCACCTCTTTCTAAAATTTCTTTGAAAAAAGTGAAAGATTACAATGTAGACTGAGAATAAAATATGGCCCAGTATTTAAACTGAGCCACCATTTTAATAAACCTTATTTGTCTAGCAAAGCTGAATTTTTTTCTTGCTTAGCTAAACTTTTAGCTGTCACGGTTATACCCAAGTAAATACAGATTGCCCAAAGTAATATTAACATATCTGCCTCCTTAATACATAGATTTAGAATTTTCTTCAATTCTGGCTATAGTTAACTTTCCACGCATAATACGGTATACCCATGAAGTATATGTAAGCACGATTGGGGTAAAAATTAACGCTGCTACCAACATCAATAGCAAAGTATGCTCAGAAGATGTTGCATCCCAAGCAGTCAAACTGCTAACAGGATATGTCGTTGACGGGATAATGAACGGAAACATAGAGACACCTGCGGTCAAAATAATTCCAGCCATGCCAATCCCACTAAAAACGAAAGCTGTGCCTGATTTGTCTTTTGCATTTAAGAGCATCGACAAAAATAGCCCTGCAAACCCTAATACTGGTGCCAAGATAGCAATTGGATAAACTTGATAGTTATGTAGCCAGCCACCTTTAACCATTGCAACTGATTTCAATAATGGATCAGAAGGTCCATTCGGGTCTAAATTAGTAGCAACAAAACCATTCATGTGACTAATCATTAAACCACCAATTGCAAATAGCACGATTGCGATAATTGAAAAGATAGTTACTGCTTTTTTGGCACGTTTTTGCATTGCCCCTTCAGTACGAATTGACAAATAAACACCACCATGAGCAAGAGTCATCGATAAAGACAACAATCCGCACAATAAGGCAAATGGTGAAAGTAACCCCAAAAAACCCAAGATTGGATTCGCAGCATCACTAACCAAGCGCATATCTTGATCAAAATGGAATGGGATACCGATCAATACATTACCTACAGCTACCCCGAATAATAACGGAGGTACAGCAGAGCCAACAAATAACACCCAGTCCCAAGTCTTACGCCAAGTTGGATTCTCGATTTTTGAACGATAATCAAATGCTGGAGCGCGTAAGAAAATTGTCCAAAGTACCGCTAAAATCGCAATATATAGCATTGAGAAAGAGGCAGCATATACCAACGGCCATGCAGCAAAAATCGCACCACCGCCAGTAATGAACCAAACTTGGTTGCCATCCCAATGTGGCGCAACCGAATTTATTGCAGCTCGCCTTTCTGAATCAGTTTTACCTACGAATGGGGATAAAGCGCCGGCGCCCATATCATGACCATCCATTATCATTAGGCCAATCAATAGTACCCCAACCAAAAACCACCAAATAAATCTTAAAATTGCATATTCCATTTACTCTCTCCCTATTTTTGTTCAAACTGATATTTGCCAGTACCTAAACTAGAAGGTCCTAAACGAGCATATTTGAACATTAACCATATTTCAATAATAGCCAAGATCGTATAAATCACAAAGAAACCGGTTAGAGAGAATGCTAACTCACCACTACTTAAGCTTGAAGCCGATTGATAAGTTGGTAAAATCCCAAAAATAGTCCAAGGTTGGCGACCATATTCAGCAACAAACCAGCCAGACCAACAAGCAATCCATGGCATAGGAATCCAGAATAATGCAAATTTCAATAGCCAAGTTTTAGTTTCAAAACGATCTTTATTTCCGACAGAGAAATATGTCGCCAATGCAAACAATACGAAGAATGACGCACCTAAGGCCACCATTATACGGAAAGTATAATAAAGTGGTAATGGGTTAGGAACTGTGTCTTCTGCAGCTTTATCAATCATTTCAGGCGTAGCATTTGCCACATCTGATGTATATTTTTTCAGTAATAATCCAAATCCTAAATCAGCTGAGTTTGCCTGAATTTTAGCTGCCAACTCTTTATCGTGAGGATTTTTGCGGAAAGACTCTAACATTAAAAGTTCTTGCTGGCCTTTAATGATGCGTTCTTTATTTTCACGAACAATATCATTAACACCTTTGATTTCACCCTGTAAACCATGAGTAAGGATCAAACTACCGCAATAAGGGATTTTTACATTAAATAAATTATCATGTTTAGCTTGATCTGGCCAAGCAATTAGTGACCATGGTGCTGGTGCCGGTTCTGTATTCCATACACCTTCAATAGCCGCTAGCTTAGACGGTTGCACTTTATAAACTTGTAACCCTGATTCATCACCCATAATAATTACTGCGATTGAGGCAAATAGGCCAAATAAAGCAGCAACCTTAAATGAACGGCGCGCAAATGGTAAGTCTTGTTTTTTCAATAAATAATACGAAGAAATCCCAAGTACGAATACAGATGCAGTTACATATCCTGCACATACAGTATGGAAGAATTTAGCCTGTCCAACTGGATTAAATAATACGCTATAGAAACTATCTAACTCCATCCGCATTGTAATAGGATTGAAAACAGTTCCAACCGGATTTTGCATCCAGCCATTTGCAACTAGGATCCATAAAGCTGACAAGTTTGAACCAATCGCCACTAATACTGTAAAAAGTAAATGCTGTTTCTTCGAAACACGGTCCCACGCAAAAAAGAACATCCCGATAAAAGTTGACTCAAGGAAAAACGCCATCAAGCCTTCAATCGCTAAAGGAACTCCAAAAATATCACCAACATAGTGGGAATAATAAGCCCAGTTTGTACCAAACTGAAACTCCATAGTCAAACCGGTAGTTACTCCAATTGCGAAGTTAATACCAAAAAGCTTACCCCAAAATTTGGTCATGTCTTTGTAAATTTCTTTACCGGTAATTATATAGATTGACTCCATAATTACTAGCAACCAAGTCATACCTAAAGTTAGCGGTACAAATATAAAATGATACATTGCCGTTACCGCGAATTGTAACCGCGATAAGTCTATCAGTGATTCCATGATCCACCTCAAAAATTAACGAAAAATGTGCTCGCCTGCTGTCTGATCATCAAGTTTTGGCGGGTTTCTGAAGGAGACATACCATATCCCAGTGAACAAGACTGCTTTAACGAGGAGTAGACACAAAATTTCTTTCCAATATTGCTTAGCCATAAAAAGATCCTCTTGTGAGCTATACCATTCTGTATTTTAACACAACCTCATTAATTACCATATTTTTTTTGTGGTTAATAACCCACTAATTTAGTAGGTTTAATATCATTTAGTTTTACTCAGGTATACCCCCTATCCCTCAGTAATAGGAGCATTTACTGTCATTCTTTTTTCGATAATTTGAATCAATATCGAATAGCTAGTTAAAGCGCAAATTAATAAAAATTTGTTATATTTTGTCTTTAATGATCAAATTATTAAGAGGTGGTGCATAATGGTTAAAAAATCAATCGCAAGAATATTGTTTCTGTGTGGATTACATTATTTTAGTTTTGCTGATTATCGGATGGATTTTGGCTATAATAGTACTAATATAGTATTAGATTATAAAGGAGCAGTTTACGAGGCCGAGAGCATGATTCAATATGCCAAAAAATATAAATGTGCCGACAACAATAAATGTTCAAACATTCTTCAAGTTTATAGTGACCTTTCCAATTATTCAAAATATAAGCCAATTAAAATTGTTACCATTTTAAACACTTTTTATAGGAGTAAAGATGTTGTTAATTGGATTGATTATCAGCTAAAGGATAAGCCTTTCCAACCGGGTCATAAGCGATTCTATCCTGATGATTTATTCTATGCTGCATTAATTGATCTCAAATTTAAAAATGTTGATAATCCATCAGAAGTAATTACTTGTCCAAATGTCATTTTAGCCTTTGGTGCTCATGCTCGAAATCCCGATCAAACAAATTCGTATTTATATAGTAATATTTATAATCAGGCAGCTGTCCGTACCCTAAGTATTAACTTTAAGTATTACACCACCACAATTAGCTGCGATGTCCCAAATGTAGGCAATAATTTATGGTTTGATGCCAAGGTTGCAGGGCCAACTAATAAGCCAGAATACAACCTGATCATTATTAGCCCGCATTAACTTTTTGTATGCAAATTAATTAATATGTTAATAAATCAGTAAAACTGCTATAGAAACATATTAAATCAGAGGTTAAAAGCAAAGTCCGCTTTCCATTAAGGATTATATGTTTGCAAAAATACGTTTTCGATTCTATCTGAAATTAAATTTTTTTTATCCTATCTAATATTTTTTTAGCTCGACCATAAATTATTTATTTGCTTATAATTTAACCACTGTTTTTACATATTTAATTAAAAGATATATATTAATAAAAACTTATTGAAGAGTTAGTATAAAGATAATTTTTCTCGTACTCCAACTTTAGCTATTAACCCGCTAGCGTGCTACAATCGCAGCGATTTGTTAATTTTAAACTGGAGAATCTAAATGAAATTAAAGTTATTAAAGAAAATCCTTTTTACAAGCATTCCCTTATCCTTACTATCCACACCTGCCATGGCCTCGGTTGCGTACCAATGTAATGGGAATAATACCGACCGTACCTGCCTTATTGAGTTAGGCAGCACTAAGGATAAGATACCGGCAAATATGATAACCCAAGATACAATCGATGCAATCTTGAAACAAGAGAAGAAAGCTAAAAAGTTAAAAATTGAATTCTCAGCTGTAGATGGCGGATACATGGCATACCCGCTGATGTTCAAGAATTTCGACAATTTAATAATATACCTGGATAAAGGAGCAACAATTACTGCAATTCCAAGAGATGCAAAAAGTAAGGCAAATGGCAAGCACAATAGTCCGTGGAGCGGAGTTTCGCAATTTATCGGCTTCGATAATTGTAACCACCTAACAATAACTAGTGATGATTTAGCCGATGAATACCTTACTAATAATTTACCGAAATTTGATGCCACTTTGCCGGCTTATTTTGATGGACAGGGTCAAGACTGGTGGAAAAACTATAAAGGCGTAGATCGTCCCGTAATGTTTGATATTAGTAACCTATCAGACTTAACTATTTCTAATTTGGAATTTAGAAATTCATCAAGAGCACACTTATCAATACGCGGTGTAGATGGAATAAATATTAACCATGTACTGGTCCATTCAGATAGCGGATCTCCCAATACTGATGGTATCAATATTGGCGATGTGCGTGATGTATCAATAACAAATTCAACTATATTTAATGGGGATGACAATATTGCTATCAATAGTAGCGGTAGCGAGCCGGATAAAAATATCAATATCAATAATATAGATATTCATTATGGCCACGGTATTTCATTAGGCAGTAATGTATATAATGACATTCAGGGGGTTAACGTTGAAAATATAACTTTCCATAATTCAGTTAATGGTTTAAGGGTTAAAACTCGTGGTGACGATAATGGCAAGGACAGCAAAGGCGATACAGTTTCTGCTGCAGACAGCCATCATTCACACAAGTCAAAACATGCATCAATTCAGGATATCCATTACAAAAATATTACAATGGTCGATGTTAAAAAACCAATAATCTATGATTTTGGTTATCAAGGCAAGGATAAGTGGTCAAATGTTAAACTATCGAATATAACTTATGATACAGTGACAGCAAATGGTTCTGACTATCCAGCCCAATTTTTATGTGATGATGGTAACGACTGTTCTAATATCAGTCTAACAAACGTTAAAGTAAATTCTCAAGGCAAATGTCAAGATATTACCCTAACTATAGATGGAGAAACAAAAAAATATAAAGATTCGCAGCAAAAATGCTTGGAATAACAATAAGAATGGGTCTCAAACTTAACTCAAAATAATAGAACCATTAAAATCAAGACACCTAAAAAAATGGGCTAAAATGTCATTTTGACTTTTAGCCCTTTTATTTTTTACCAGGAAAACCAAGAACCGTTATTCAGGTTTATAGCCTTTAATTTGCTCTTTCAATAAATTACTGGTATGAAACGATACTACCCGACGTGCATTAATCGGAAATTCTTCTTTGGTTTTTGGGTTACGGCCAATTCTTGGGCTTTTATCACGTAATACAAAGTTACCGAACCCTGATACCTTAACCTCATCACCCTCTTCTAAGCTTTTAGTCATTACATCGAAAAAATCTTCAACTAACCGATAAGCATCTACGCGAGTCAACTCAGAATTATCCATTACTACCTGAATCAAATCATTTTTAGTTATAGTCTTTTTAGACATGTTCACCTCTATCAAAATATTTATACCAACTTTAAACTATTAATAATATCAATATATACCCAATTGGGATGAAGATTGCAACCTTCATCCCCAAAGATCCTTTCACTTAGCCAGATCCAAAATATAATTCATTAGGCTTTAAGCCTGATTTAGTATATAGCATCTAAGAACTAATTTACAAGGCACATTTTTTCGGTAAATTCAACCTAGCGTAATTCAGCCCCAAATTTTTGGGTAACTAATTGCTTAATTAACAAAAGATAAGAAGAGATTTCTTCTTCTGTTAATGTACGATCAGCCTGGAACATAAAATTAATCGCTACGCTTTTTTGATTAGCTTCAAGATTGCCACCTTGAAATATATCAAATACGCGAACAGAAATTAATTCTGGAATAGCCAATTCTTTTAAGCTATCAATTACGCCTCCAATTGCAATCTTTTCATCAAATACAAAGGCTAAATCACGGGAAACTTTTTGAAATTTACTAATTGAACGAACCTGCGGCTCTTGTGGCATACCTATCAATTCAAGGTTTATCTCAAACAGATAAGGCAATTTGTCTAAACCAAGCTCTTGTTTCAAGCGTGGATGAAGTTGCCCCATGAACCCGATCACCTGACCATTTAGTTCAATCATTGCCGTTCGGCCCGGATGACAAACAGGATTATTGGTATCAGCAATAAATTTTAAATTACCAAAAGTATTTAATAACTCTTCAACTGCAAATTTCATGTCAAAGAAATCAACATCACGAACTTTTTCTGCCCAGCTTATCTGATTATTTTTACCATAAATTAACCCAGCCAAATATAGTGGTTGCCCAGTTGCTTCCTCACTATGAAAAACGCGAGCAAGTTCAAAGATTTTAAGGCTATCCACACCACGATTAACATTATGCTGTAGAGCTTTAGCTAAATCAGACAACAAATTATTGCGAAGGACATTTAACCCGGCAATTGGGTTTTGTAGTTTGATTAACGGTTTTTGCTTATCGGCAAAAATCTCGGCATATTTATCTTCAATGAAAGCATAGCTGATTATTTCGCTAAAGCCATTACTTACCAATGTTTGCTTCAAACCGTTCAACTTTTGGCTATGCTGATCTAAACTATTCATTGTATAATGAAGTTTAGGCATAATCGGCGTAATCCGATCGTAGCCATAAACACGAACAATCTCCTCTATTATATCTTCCTTAATTGCCAAATCAAAACGATAACTCGGCGTTGTGATGCTCAATTCTCCATTATCTACTACAACCTTACAGCCAAGGTTAGCCAAAATAGAAAGGATTAGTTGATCATCAATATGTTCACCTACGAATTCATTAATTTGCCTAAAATTTAGTTTAATCGTATTGGTATTTTGTTGTTGCTCCGGATTAGAGTAATGTACATACTGCAATACTTCGCCACCGCAAATTTCCTGCACTAATTTAGCAGCTAAATTTATCGCATCATGCTGAATCTCCGGATCCACCCCGCGCTCGAAGCGGAAAGCGGAATCGGAACTAACACCATAATGCTTAGCTTTACCACGAATTGCATCTGGAGCAAAATGGGCGCTTTCTAGCAAAATAGCCGTAGTTTCACTGGTCACACCAGATTCATTACCACCCATTACTCCGGCAATTGCCGCAGGCTGATTTTGGCCATCGCAAATAACTAATGTATCAGTTGAAATTGTAGCTAATTTCCCATCAAGCAATTTTAATGTTTCACCAGGTTTTGCTAAACGCACATTTAACCCGCCGCTAATTTTTGCCAAGTCAAAAGCGTGCATAGGTTGACCCAATACCAGCATTACATAATTAGTGATATCAACAAGCGGAGAAATCGAGCGAATACCACTTCTTTCCAATATCTTCACTAACCATGCTGGTGACTGTACATTATTATTTACTTGGTTAATCATCAACCCTACATAATGTGGGCACGCATTTTTAGCTTCAACATTAAGTTTAAACTCAGTTGCAGGAGTAACCAGGTAATTTATTAAATTAGCGCATTCTTTGATTTTAGTATTATTTAATGCAGCAATCTCGCGCACTAAACCTTGATAAGAAAGACAGTCTCCGCGGTTTGGAGTTATTTTGAATTCAACTATAGTATCATCCAAGTCAAGGTAATCACGAATATCAGTACCAATCGGAGCATCTTCTGGTAATAGCAATAAACCATCTACACCGTCTGGATAGCCGATTTCATCACCACTACATAACATGCCATATGAAACGATACCACGCATTTTCCGTTCAGCAATTTTAAAGTCACCTGGTAAAACTGCACCAACTTTGGCACACGGTATTTTCACTCCGACTTTAACATTTGATGCACCACAAATAATCTGTAAAGGCTCTTCTTTATTAACATCTACTTTGCAAATGGAAAGTTTGTCGGCATCAGGATGGCGTTCACATTCAATTACTTTACCAATAACTATACCACTAAATTCAGGTGCTACTGAAGCTTCCCCTTCGACTTCCAAGCCAGCCATAGTAAGCCGTTCTAAAACCGATGCCTTATCTAAAGGTTCCTCAAAAAACGATTGTAAATAATTCCAAGAAATCTTCATCTTATAAACCTTTAAACTGCTGCAAGAAATCTAAATCATTATCGAACATTAATCGTAGATCGGTTATGCCAAATTTAAGCATTGCAAGACGATCAATTCCAAAACCAAAAGCAAAGCCGGTGTATTGTTCACTGTCGATATTCATATATTTTAGTACTTCTGGATGTACCATGCCACAACCACCTACTTCAAGCCATTTGCCAGTCTTGGCAAAAAAGATATCCACTTCGGCTGAAGGTTCGGTAAATGGGAAAAATGAGGCGCGGAATCTAACTTGTAAATTCTCATCTTCAAAAAATTTACGCATAAATTCACTTATTACCGCCTTGAAATTAGCAAAGCTAATTCCCTTGTCGATCCACAATAATTCCATTTGGTGAAACATTGGCGAGTGGGTTGCATCCATATCTACTCGGTAAACACGGCCTGGTGCAATGACCTTGATCGGCGGTGTTCTTTTCTCAGCATACCGAACCTGAATCGGAGAAGTATGCGTACGTAAAACATTACCGCCTTCGGTGAAAAAGGTATCTTGCATTGCCCGTGCTGGATGATTATCTGGGAAATTCAAAGATTTAAAGTTATAGTAGTCATTCTCGATTTCAGGTCCATCTGCAACATTAAAGCCAAGCTGCTGGAAAATGGCCACCAATCGATTTAAGGTAATACTAACCGGATGCAGACTCCCCTTATCAATACCACGCCCAGGCAGGGTTACATCAATAGTTTCGCTGGCTAATTTTGCATTCAATTCGTTATCAAGAATTACCTGGCGCTGCTGATTTAATGCGACCTCAAACTCAGATTTTATTTTATTGACTTCTGCACCAAAACTTTTACGCTCTTCAGGCGGAAGATCTTTCAGCTTTTGCATAAATGCAGTTATCGCACCTTGTTTGCCGACATACCTAGACTTGAATTGCTCCAAGTCATGTATAGTATTAATTTCAAGCATTTCTACCAAGGCTACTGCTAATACATTACTTAGTTGTTCCATATCGTTTCACTTAATAATATTTATAATCACAGCCGAGACTGTATTTTGTGCTGTTTAATAATTTCTAAAGCATCTTGATAATGCGTTACTAATTGTGGGATCAATAGATCGCCACTGTGTATAAGCTGCATGTCATCTTTCAGCATTTCAGATTTAAACCAATCAATTAATCCTGGCCACATGCTGCCAACAAGTATTAGCTTCCGATCAGTAATTTGCTTAACTTGCATTAATTGCAAAATTGTTAAGATTTCGAGTACCGTCCCTATCCCACCATAAAAGGCCACAAAAGAATCGGACACTGCCGTAAAATGCTGCAATCTGGTAAAAAATGTCTTATGTGGAAAACACTCATCAAGATAAGCATTGTTTTTCTGTTCAAAAGGTAATTCAATATTAATACCTATTGATTTAACTGGAGAGCCATTCAGTTTACCTGTCATGGCGCCATAGTTTGCTGCTTCCATAACCCCTGGGCCACCGCCAGTAACTACATTACATTCTAAACGAGCTAGATTACTTGCAAATTCAACTACATCTTGATAAACCGCAGAGCTTGGCGAAATTCGAGCCGACCCAAAAACGGTTACAGTGTATTCATCGTACCTTGGGTAAAATGCTACTAAGTCGTCTGTAAGGTCCCAAACTTTTTCTAAAGAATTAACAACTCTTTGCTGCATCTCTTTATCAGTTATTAGTAAGTTACTCATTCATTTATTACCGAGCAAAAAAAAATGAGGACTATTTCTATAGCCCTCATTATTATAAAGCATTGCGTACTTTCAAGACCATACTCTTATAGCTTAAGTCTAAAAGTAATAATTACGCTAATTTGCTTTTTGCAATCTCAACAAATTTAGCAAAAGCAGCTTTATCATTGATTGCTAGATCAGATAATACTTTACGATCTACAGCAACTTCAGCTTTAGCCAATCCATTAATAAAGCGGCTATAAGTCAAGCCTAACTCACGGCAACCGGCATTAATACGTGCAATCCATAAACTACGGAATTGACGTTTTCTTTGGCGACGGTCACGATAAGCATATTGACCAGCTTTCATCACTGCTTCTTTAGCAACTCTGAACACATTATTACGACGACCGCGATAGCCTTTAGCTAAAGCGATAATTTTCTTATGACGCGCACGCGCTATGACACCACGTTTTACTCTAGGCATTCTCTAACTCCTTCTTATGCGTAAGGTAACATGCTACGCACATGACCCATATCACTAGGGTTCACTTGAATCGTACCACGTAATTGACGTTTGTTTTTAGTAGTTTTCTTAGTCAAAATATGACGTTTGAATGCTTTTGAACGTTTGATGCCACCGCTACCTTGAACGATAAAGCGTTTTTTTGCACCAGACTTTGATTTCATTTTAGGCATAAATGCACCCTTGATAAATCGCAGTTTTTATTAAGATAGTAGGTGCTTGTAAACAAGGACTTCAGGAACCTATCTATCCACCAAATTGAGGTACGAATTATATCACTTAACAACAATTATTTCAAGGCTTTATTTACAAATTGTTAAATTAAATAAACAATTCAGTTTTTGTACCAACAATGCAAAACCGCATAAGATCTTATATTAGCAGTTTTGATCTGGGCTATATGTAAGCATTACCTTATTATCATTGGCAATCCCCATACCATAACCGCTAACTGTTAAACTATGATGGCCTACACATACAGCGGAACTGCCGGTGTTATAGTAAAAACCACCACCTGAAACTGAAGATGGATTACTTCCCTGCAGTTGACTACACCAAGGATCATTTGCCGCACATTGAATTGCCACTGCTGCATAGTCGAATTGGCCTGCCCAAGCCCCAACTGGAATAAAACTTACTACAACTCCATCTGGTCCAATATATTCCCAAGGGCTATTCAACTGACTCGCATTGACATTATTAATACTATATGTCCAAGAAGAATTAGTATTAGCTAATGACCAGTAGCCGTTATAGCCAAGAGGTGAAGCAGTACTTGCAGGTTCGGCTGAAACTAAATTTGGATAAGCATTAAAGTTAACCTGATTAAAGGCAACTGAATAACTATAAAAACCAACCGGAGTATAGCCATACGGCCAATTATTAATAAAGTAGCCAAAGTTATTGGTTGCCGGTTGAATACTATTTGTATTTATCTCACTACATTGCAACTGTCCATTGACATTACCACCGGCATCATTACCGGTATAAAAGGTTACATTATCGCTGGTGACGTTAGCACATTTAGTGGGTAAATTAATACTAAAACTAGCTAGTGAATTATCATAGCGCTGACATTGTGCAGTTAAATTAACCCCATTATAACTACCTTTAAAAGCTGTTTCTCCGCTTAAGCCTTGCCAGATATACAAATTACAATTTTGGTTCCATGCCCCAGTGACGAATGGGAGATGGTTGCCATTAGCATCTTTTAATATAGCTTTTGCCGGAGTATATGTATTGGTTTCACCAATTTTCACATCGCTAATGATATTACTTGCAAAGAGAGACTGGACTTTCAAGAAGCGCGCATTAAATAAACTATCCAAGGCTTGATCATTTACGGTAAATGAATTATTTATACTTAGACCTGGTTCAGCTAATGCTACTGATTTAAATTGACCGCTAGTAATACCACCTGGCGCATTATATTGCAGATAAAGCGCGGTTTTTTCAATAGTATAAATTTGTTGTAATGCCGATACAATGTAATAATATTCAGCCATTAACGATTCATTATAGGAGTCAAGATTGCTAACTGCATCGTTCGACTGTGTACCTACAGCCGTAGGCATTGATGTAACAAGGTTATTATACATACTTGTTAGAAAAACTGGGATTGTCTGGTTTAGTGAGTCATTAGGCCCACCGCTATTAGATAACTCAGCAGCTACGGTCGCCAGATTTGATGTGTAGGTCGAATCATTAAAAATGCCAGCAAGTACATTCAATGCCGCAGTATTAGTCAGAAGCTGGTCAGATGTTGAATTACCAACAGCATAGCTAAACTGGTTCCAGTTGGCGAAGCCTTGTGTTTCGATATTACTAAGTAATTCAGCCTGATTATTATATTGATTATTCTGCATTTCTGTCTGCACTGTTGAGAGCATACTGGTTAAATTAGCAATAGCTGCTTGCTCTTGAACCATTTCGCTTTGTAAGGTATTTAGCTGACCTGTTATCTGATTTAACTGTGCCGTAGTTTGACTTGCTGGCGTTAGCCCAATCAAAGTTAGAAATTGGGAACTAGCCCAACTAACAAAGGCATTTGGGACAAAATTAATTAAGGTGTCTATCCCTAGGCCTAGTTTAAGCTGTACCTTATTGTTATTTGTCACACCTCTTAAAGCTACAAAGTTATCATACTGGGCTTTCTGTTTTGCCGGTAAACTTTGGTAAATTTGGGCTGCTGTTTGCAAATTGCTACCGCCCATTTTAGCAGCCTTGTCAGTAGTGCTACTAGCAACAGGATTGCTAGAAGTACCTGAATTACAACCAACTAAACAAACCGCCACCATAGAAGCAGCTACCTTCGAAAATCTGCATGACTTCATTTATCTTCCCCTTTTAAAATAAAATCACATGCGAAGGAGAACATTTTATGTATTTATAACAAAATTAGCATGTGTTATTTTTGCTATTGACAATGTAAATATTAGCGTGATAAATTTCAAATTTTTATTATCGTTTACAAAGGAAGCTAAAACGAAGTGAAAAATAATGACTGGTTAGCAAAATACGTTGATGCAATAACCATAACGCATAATGATAAAGCGGTTGTTGTTTCAGATATGGACTATAAGATTTGTTATGCCAGTAAAACATATCTAAGTATTACTGCCGCCAAAGACGTAATTGGCAAAAATATGGACGAAAACCATCCGGGCTATGAATATAAGGAAGAAATCAAAAAGCTAGCCAAAAAAGTTGAGGAGAGCGGCAAGACCGCTAGCTTTTTTGCTATTTACCGGTTTCCTGGTTCAGATTATAAACGCTGCTACTGGTACCAGCTCTCGCCGATAATTAACCCACATACACAACAAGTAGTTGGGAAAATCGGTGAAATTCAGGAAGTAAATGAGCGTTATTTAACAAGAATCTTGGGCTTATTAAATAATTTATCCAATCTTCATCCACGCATGATAAAAAAAGACCCTAATTATTCAGCACCAAATCTAAACACACGGGAAGAGGAAGTTTTATTTCTGTTAACATTGAAACATTCGCATAAAAGTATTGCTGCAATTTTAAGTAAGCTCGCAAAGAGGGAAACTACTGTTTCAACCATAAATTCACTTATCCGTCAGCAATTATTTAAAAAGTTCAATGTTGAGTCTACAGAAGAACTGATTAATACAGTAATTCAAGCAAATTTTATTCGCCGCATTCCACCAAGCTTACTCGAAGAACAAGAAGGTATATTCATGATACGATTTTGCGATCTTAGACACTAACCAAGGCAGTTACGCACGGCTACTAGCTTTAAGTAATTACCGTGCAGAGCATCAAATACTAATTAAAGAAAGGACGAACTATTTGCCCAGTTTTAACATAGTGATTATAGTTTTCCATGTCTTTGGGATGTACTCTAGAGCGGTCAATTTGCATTATTAAGGAAATAATAGTAAAAAGAATCAAAATAACTTTAAACCAATAGTTAGACTGAACTTGTATTAGCTGTTGTGCAAGTATTATCATTAAAATGGCGCTGGCAGTGACCATATAATTTAGTCCGACATGCGCAGTGTATGATTTGTATAACCAAAATAGGATTATAACCGCAAAAACAGACAATAATAATTTATTGAATAAGTTACAATCCAAACGTATTTTTAACTTATAACGCAGATATAACGATAAGATTAACAGAATATGCAATACACCAAAAACACAACTTTTTAGGTAAAACCACATTCCCTTTAAACCATGTTTCTCGGCACTATTGATAGCTCCAGCTCCACCACTCCAATTATGCGAATTTAACTGGTAATAAAAAGACGACCAGCCATTTTGATAATTCCAAATTAATACAGGTGAAAAAATCACCATACTGATTACTATTGCAGCATATAAATGCGGATTAAGATAAATTTTACGTAAATGAGAATTGAGGGCAAAAAATAGCATTATCCCAATTACCAGAATAATCACATTATATTTAGCCAATAAACCAAAGCCGACAGCTATCCCTAAATAATAGATATTTTTAGTGGAATAATCTTTAATCAATCTACAGGTAAAAAGAATAATCAGCAATGAAAAGAAAACTTCCAGACCATCAAGGGTCATACTAATTGTAATAAAGCGGGTGGTTGAAAATGGGTAAGCAAGCCAAATTAGGGATGCCAACTGTGCACTCGAACGATTAGTAAAGTTACAAGAAATCTTATAAATAAGGAAGGCTGAACCGATAATGCATAATACAGAAATTATATTTAAGGCAAAAAAGTTATTTCCAACTAGGTGGGTAGTTAGCCAGATAAGGTATGCTATCATTGGCGGACCATCATAGTAGGATAATTGCAAATGCTTACTCCAGGTCCAATAATAATAAGTATCGGTTGTTGGTAAGATAAAAAAGCTAGTTACCAATAGAAAAAGAATATTAATTAATACAAAATTTCGTACAAAAGATTGCGAAAAATAATTGCCGGCTTTTTGAATCATTGTTTCTCCAATTAATTTACTCTAATCCATTTGAAGGATATTATAACCGAAAACATTTTTCCAAATTAAAATATTAAAATTTTTATTTTCCCCAATTTAGCAGCAAATTAATTTACTTGCACAATACCAAACACTTTTTACACTTTATCCGAAAGCATAAAACTCTCTCGACCATCAAGATAGATATTTAAGTAGTTTTACTGATTAAATAAATCCAATCATAAGGCTTAGAATCCATACTGATGAGCTATTTGACAATTCATCAAAAAAAATAGTTTATCGTTTATTGTCAATAAAATTTACAAGGTATCAATATGCAATACAACAATAAATTACTCGTTTTGATTTACGCAGTATTAAGCCTGGGCTATGTACACGCGGCTTTTGCTGATTCAATAACTACAAGCAATAATACCCAAGCGCAAGCAAATTATATACAGTTTGATTTTCTTAGCCGATCAGTAACTAAAATTAATGATAAGCAAAATTCAATTACGCCTAGTTATAAAGAATGCGGAGGATTATGCGACGATACAATTGGTTTTGGAGATATTGTTTCAGACCCAAATAAGGGTGATATTATGCATTTTACAGTAAATGCCGACCCAGTACCAAGTTCAGATGTGAAAAATTTCGTAATCAATATACAGAAAAAAAAGCAGAAGTCTCCTTATAAAAATTTCACTCCCAAAAAGTTAAACTTCGCATATATGTTCGACCTTAACTTCAACTTTAGCCGTACTGGTGATCTTACCTGTCCTGGATTAATTCTTGCTCAAGGACAAAATGACCAAGGTAATAATACCTATCTATTCAGTAATTTCGAAAATAGTGTAGCAGTAAAAAATGGCGATGATTATTATCAAACTGATATCGCTTGTTATACCTCAGATAACGAGAAAAAAATCTTTAATGTTGTGCCAAGCAAGGATTTAGACACATTATTAATTACATATGATACAAATGCCTCAGAAAATTATTTTGGGAACAAGTAGAGAATTTAAATTAGAAGAGTGGGCAAATGCTTAGCTAAGCTGCTCACACTTAACTTTTTAGTAGTAATTAATGCGAATATCCTCTTCTTGGAAATAGCCCCCGCTAGCGTGATAAACCCTTAATTTATTGTCTAAAGTATAACAGGCAATATCTACATTATAACTTCTATTTTTATTAGTAACTGCTGCTCCATTAACATAATTACTAAATAAGTAATCATTTACACCTTCCGAATTTTTACCTCGAGCAATAATTAGATTAGGACAAGTGACATAGCCAGAATACGAGTCTTTAAATCGGTAAGTAAACTGATAGGCAAAAAAGAGCTCATTAGGAACGAACTTGCTTGAATGAGATTTAGGTAGCCTTGATTCAACCTGCTCAACCCAATCTTTTACATTTTTACTTAAAACTTGCTCGGCATAGATGATAAAACTAAAAACTGCAACTCCTGTATAACGGTCAACCCATGGCCCAAAAAAACCGATTGTACTATCGCATTTCCCGCCACACTCATAATGAATAGGAGTTATTACTTCATCATCCTCATCAAATCTACCCAAATTATTATCAATATAAAAAAAGGCGATTCTATTTCTTGGAAGCTGATCGGTTGGCGAAAAATTAGACTCAGCATTAGTAAGCTTATTGAAATTAGCTGCTGGAGTATTAACCATATCCTCTTCGCTTAAACTAGCGGCAAATACATGAGTATATGCTACCAGTAAGACTTTTAAAATTTTTTTAATCATACAAGATTTTCCTCTTAGAACGAATAACCAGGAAAGCAGAGTAGCTATTCCATAAAATCACACTACCAACCATTATAATCTTTCAATGATAGCAATTTATACGACATACCTCAATACCGGTCACTTTTATCTGTCACTATTGGGCATTAATTAATTTTTAAATGATTTATTAGGATGAGATGCTTAAATTTGTACGAACTATGGAGAATATTAGACTTTGTTTATGCAATTGGCGTTATTTGTTGAACTGTTTGAGTCTCGCGAGTTTTCAACAAATAGCCAATAAATAAATACAAAGTCTTATATTCGCAATATTGAGTAAAAAGTTAACATCCCTTCCTAATAAATCAAATTATAAAAAATTTGCTTTTTTTACTATGCAAGAATAATAGTGTCCGGTATTAAGAAAGCGTACAGTCTAATTTGATTATTTTAGCAGCTTATATCTTTTAGTTTTAACAACCTAGTTATCTATATCCAATATTTTTCCGACTATTTGTATTTATTACGATATTTTTAAAATTTAAGAATATTTATAGTTTCAATTTAACTAGCCATATAAATATAGCTAGAACCTAAATAGTAATAGCGTAAATATTCTTTCCATAGATGTTAAGTATCGATATAGTTGGCTTTCAGCTATAAAATGCATAATTTATCGATATATTGGCAATTGAATAAAATCAAAGAAATGAATTAATATTCCGTTGCAATTAAGAATAAATTTTAATGCAACATTATTGGTTATTAAATATTAAAAGGATGCAACTCATATGACATTAAAAGCGAAATTAATCGCTGCAGGCTTACTTGCAGCAAATGCAATAACAAGCTATGCTGTTACGACTGACTCATGTGTAAAAGCCTGGTTTACTTCAGATAGTGAATCTAAAGTGCTTAATTTTTCAGTAAGAAATATATGTACGCAAAAAATTACACAACCGCAATTAACAAATATGAAATTTGTCGTAGCAAACCCAAGTAACAGTGGTGTGGACACAATTTACGGAAAAAATTTATTTAAAAATGGAGCTGAGTCAGCTTCATGGTCAACGGTATTTAATGCCGAAGACTCTAATCATGCTGCCGGAATTTTTGCAAGTACAGGGGGAATGGTTATCCCATTAGAATTAGAGTCGTCAGCACAAACTAATTGGATTAGAAGTGGTGCGGACTATCTGCCTATTGATGCCGCTATAGCAAACAAGAATCTATCTATTACTAATAATGTAAGTGGTGAATTACTTTATGATCTTAGCCCATCAAGCCTTAGCAAACAATATTGTAGCGGCGCAAACTGCAGTTGTAGTACTCTTAAAAATGTAGTAATAAGCGGTCTAACCCGTTCTAAGCGTATCGATGCAGCCAATCAAAACATCAAGGTGATGAATATTTCGTGCGATAAAAGCAGTAAAACATGTCATGCAAAACTAAATATCACCAATATTCCTCAAGGTAAAACCAGTAGCTTCCCTATAGTGAATATTATTGATCCAGCATCAAAAACTGTATTAACCACTCTGACTATGGTTACTAAATGCCAAGTGGAATCAGCTGGGGATATGATGAAATTACATAAGCCAACTAATGGTGGTAGCGGCCTTAAATTTTGGTAATAAATCTCGATTTATTAAATGGTTAATTGATTTGTAGCTCAACTCAATTGCATAAATCAATTAACCATTTTAATTAATCTTATTATTTTGCCAAAAAAAGGGAAAATGCAAAAGATCAGTTATTAACTAAAAAATCATAATCGGTACATTAAGACTATTGGCTTAGGTTCAACGATTTATATAAATTAAGATCCCAGAGTTCAGGCTTATTAATAAAAGCACGTTTAATAAGCATCCCAAGGCTTATCATAAAAAATAGTATTATTAAACTGACTACTACTTTTTTATAATTACTTTTTATAAGATAGTAATTAGCCAGGATTAAAAGAATACTATCAAATGAAATAAGATAATTCATCGCAATATGGGCAGTATAAGACATTTTTAGCCAAAAAAGGAAATAAACAACTATTATTGTCCAAATTAGCTTTAAAATTGAGCCATTTAATGAATTTTCTGCATAAGGGGCCGAATCACGCTGTTTGCTAATCGTCCACACAAGAAGGATTAACATAACGTGCATAACGCCAAGCACATCTGTCATAATGTAAAATAATACCCCAGACCAACCAGCCGCTGCAGCTTTATAAGTACCTTGGCTCCATTCATGAGTGGTTAACTGATATTTAAAAGACATCCAATCATGCTGATAGTTCCAGATAAGTACCGGAGAAAATATTAATAGGCAGATTAAACTGGCAAGATAAAAATAAGGCGATTTGAATATCTTTCGCTCATTAGAACTTGCTACAAAATAAACTAGAATACCTAAGAGCAAAACTACTCCAGTATATTTTGCCAGCAATAGTAGCCCGGCACTCACACCAACCAGGAGTAAACTCCTTTTCTTTTTCTCTTGTAAGTATTCCAATGTATAAAGTAGCGTAAATAAGCTAAATAGATTGTCAAGACAATCGTAATTTAATGTAATAAAAATAAATCTAGTAGTCGAAAAAGGATAAGTGAGCCAACACAATGCAGCTAGTATGCCAAAAGTGAGGCTGTCTAAAATCTTGCCTATTCGAATAATTGCATAACAGCTTAAGCATGCTACAAAGACGCCCCAAATATTAAGTGCAAATTTAGTCTGGCCAAATATTAAAGTAGAAGCCCGAATTACGTATGCTATTAGTGGTGGTCCATCAAAATATGAAAGTTGTAATTTTTGACTCCAAGGATAATAGTAATATAAAATGTCATGACTAGGAAAAATGAAAAAACTAAACCCACCCAATATTAAAATATAACCAAGTAAAAACCATACATAAGCCTTATTGCTTATCTCCTTAATCATCAAGTATCCCTACCTTTTTTATTATTATTATTTATTTAACTTCACAAACTAAGGTTGCTTAACCAAATGCGATCTTTTACATTTTCTTTATTTACCAATGTATTGATCGACTCCTTTATCCGCGCGTATTACAGAATTGTCTTTAACTCTCGACAATAACCTTTGCATATTTTCATCTTCATTGGTACGATCATTAAGCTTATGCCATAAATGATAAACCGGTATAGCAAATCGACCGTCCTTAATCTTCAACCCGGCATGCAATAGCCTAACAAAAAAGTCAGCATCTTCATGCCCCCAGCCACTAAAAGCTTCATCATATCCATTTACCTTAATATAGTCAGCTTTAGATAGCGCGACATTACAGCCTTTAGGAAATTTCCAATTGGTACTTCTTGATTTGCGCCATTTACCCTGTGGGCTCATCCGTAGCCAATGAATAAGTTTATTAGTTCGGCCTTTAATACGAGCTAATATCCATTGCAGCATTGACCACTTTGTAAAATTGATAGATTCAGAATCTAATAACTCCTCAGTAAAGCCCTTACTAAGCAATACTCGATTTCCAGCCACAAAATAACCATTTTCACGTAAAAGTAATTGCCTATAAACAAAATCTGCTGGAACGACACAGTCGCCATCAATAAAAATCAGGTATTCACCTTGTGCTTGAGCCACAGCTTTATTCAATATGCTGGCTTTCTGAAAGCCATTATCTGGATGCCAAATATGTTTCAATTCACATGGAAAATTTTGTTTAATTGTTTCTATTAGTAATGTAGTATCACTTTTAGACCCATCGTCGGCAATAAGTACCTCAAAGCTACTATAATCTATATTCTGCTGCTGTGCAATTGAATTAAGAACTAGCTTAAGATATTCAGGCTGATTGTATGTAGAAATTATAATAGATGTTTTCATAAGCCACCAATCCCCCTTGACTATAGCATTAATATCAGCAAATGATATATCCATTTTGACTAAATCGATTAGCCCCGTTTTCAAACCAAAGTCTTCATTCTAACTAATAGATAATTATTTCTTATAAATGCTCTTTAAAAAGCTTTTAAATTTTCTGGTATCTGGATGAAATAATAAATAAATGCCTTTAGAAGCATAGATTTTTTTTAATTTACTCTTCTTTGAACTATCAACAAGCGGAGGATTAAAATAATGATTATCGGTTGGTAATTCAGGAATAAACTTTTGGAATTGTTTAAAGTATCTGCGTCTTTCAACAACGCTTGAGATCATCTTGAGCAAGTTATAAAAATGGCAAAGTAAAAATGCCTGAGTTTCATCATTTAATTGATTAGTTTCTTTAAAATAGAGATAAAGACGGCTAATTATCTCGTACATTTCTTTACGAGAATAAAATTTATGTGTAAGCGAGTCTTCACGATTGCGATAGACATATAAAGGATCGTTCAAGATAGTAATCTTATCTGTTAATGAAAATGCTTTAGCCATAACTAATAGGTCTTCAGCAAAGAATGACTCAAACAATAAATTATTGCTACGCCAAAAATCTAATCGGTAAAGGATACCCCAAACATACATAGGTAAGGAATAACGGCTAAATTCAAACATTGGCTGATAATTAGGCCAGCGGCAAAACTTATACCAACCTCCTTTATCTTTGCGCGTAAAAGAAAAAGTAGCAATAACAAAATCTGCTAGGTCTTGCTGAAGTTTAGCATACATTTTAGCAAGGCAGTCAGGTTCAATATAATCATCGCTATCCAGAAAATATAAATACTCTCCGGTTGCGTTGGCTATACCTATATTACGGCACTTTCCTTGGCCTTGATTATGCTGATTCTTTATGTACTTAAAAATAGCTGGGTATCGCTCTACAAATTTTGTGATTATTTTTTCGCTATTATCTGGAGAGCAATCATTAATCACTATGCATTCGATATTGGGATATGATTGATCTGCTACACTTTGTAAACATTCGCTTAAGAATTTCTCGGTATTATGTACAGGTATTACAATACTTATTTTTTTGGTTTCGGACACTCTTAATCCTAAAAAAATCTACTTAACTTTGTTCTCTATACTTAAACCGCGATATAACAGCAATGCAACCATAAATACAAAACTGTTACATGCTAGCGGAGCGACCAACAAGGCTTGGCTAAGAGCCGCACAAAAGAATACTATTATCACCCCGGCAAGTACTTCCATGGCTTTCCTATTGTGCCTAATTGCCAAAACTGGACCTAGCATTATTAGAATATAATTTAAAGCTCCAACTATTCCCAACATCGATAAAACACGGATAAATTCATTGTGCGGCTCTTCATTAAAGTGAAATTGGAAATAAGGAAGAATTAAACCATTTCTGGCTAACTGAATAATATAATTGGTATAAGCTCCAACGCCTACGCCAAATAATGGGTTAGCCTTGAATGCCTGATAAGCATTTTTAAACATCAATACCCTAAGGCCTAATGAATTTTCGCCGGCCATAGGATCATAAATACATTGATTTTTTAGAAAGCATGTCTGTAAGTTCTCATAGGCTTCCCCTACCCGAAAAATATTATACTTACAAGCAATTATTAGAAGCGCCCCTGATACCACGCTAAAAGAAAATATCATTAATATTCGTTTTGGCCAACTTTTAGTTAGACTGCATATAATCATTATGCCGACAAAAGGCAAACCGAGCCAACCTCCACGGCTCCCGCTTAATATCGAACAGCTAAGCCCTAAGACGATGGCAAGAAGATATACTATCGGCATTTTCGGGGAATAATATAAAAAGTAGTATAAAAGATAAACACTAAAAAGTATTAGCATATCGCCCCAATTAACCGGCTGATAGGCGTGGTTTAGCATAAACGGTATACCCGCCCTAGCCACATGTAAATAACCTACCTGGTAAATGGCTAGGATAAAACTGAATAAAATAGTTATTATGATAGAATAGTTGACTTTTTCTATATCCACTTCATATTTAAGTAGTAGGCATGTAATAGGGATAATTAGTGTTAACCGATAGTAGTAACCATGATAATAATTGCCAAGCCCATATAGCCAGTATGACAGTAAATGTAAAACTAGAAATGCTAATGTAGCGAAAAATGTAAAAAGCAGCGTTTTAGGAATAAAAATCTTTTTGTTAAATAAATAAAATATAAAGGTAATGGCAAAAAGCTCTAAAACAAAATCGCTTAAATCTTTTTGCGTAAAAAAAATAATAATTGGGAAAACTGACAATGCCCAGTAAATAAATAGGGAATAAGAAAATATTTTTTTGCTATCGCTCATTTGGTTAATGTTACCACCTAGCTTGATAAAAAACTTTAAATTTTATTGTTATTATTTGAAAAATGAAAATTGGCTATTAGGCATATTATTGAATAAAAAATCAATCATAAGCTAAGTATTACCATGCTAAGCCATAGATAAACAATAACCAAATATATTAAGATATTGCTAGTACCTGATAAAGATTGAAAAAATTAATCTCGGATTAATTTATAATGTTTTTTAGTAAAATCTTTACCGCCAAGTAACTTCTCAAGTTTCATCATTAAACGATGTTTTTTATCACGTCGGCTTAGTTTATACTCTGGGTTTGCCATAAATTCTTGCTCAGCTTCAGTTGATAGCCAAGAATTTGCTAAAGCCGGATGAGAACCTGCAAAAGGAATTACCGTCTCAGGGTCAATATTACCATAACCAATAAATTCATTAGCCTGTTTACCCCAGTATCGCTCAACCCGTTTTTGCTTTTCATTCATTTTTGCTATTGACCGAATATGGCCATAGTGGTATAAATGACAACCAGCCCAAGCAGCGCGTGGGTAGCGCCCACGCTTATTTTCATCCATTACCAACCAAAATAGTCCATCAGGAGCCCATGTCCGAACAGTATTTCGAATAATCCTTGGGGCTCGCCGATACCATTTAGGCGAATAGGCAATTGTGCTTGGTGAACCATAAAAATGGTAATAATCAAAAACTAGTGCTTCAACTTCACGATCCTCAAGATACTTTTCCATACTCTGGCGTATAGTTGAGTAGTCTTTCTCGTGAATAACCTCATCACCTTCTAAATAGAATGCCCAGTCTCCAGTACAATTAAATTGTGCCACCATTTTCTGCTGAGCATAGGTATAGCCCCTATCTTGCATATTCTCATTCCAGGTGGTCTCAATTACGCGAAGCTTGGGATCATTAATGGAACGAACTTGCTCTAAAGTATCATCATCACTATGGCCAACCGCGACGATTACTTCATCGCAAACAGCTAATAGTGATCTTAGACTTGCAATATATGGATAACCAAGTATTGTTCCATTACGAAGGAAGGTAAAGCCGCTAACTTTCATTATTATTTTTTCTTTTTCGGAGCAACGATCATAATTGCGTTACGACCTTCTACTTTTGGCTTAGATTCAACCACTACCAAGTCAATAAGATCTTGTTCTGCACGTTCAAGAAAGCGCAAGCCTAGTTCTTGATGAGCCATTTCCCTACCGCGGAATTGCACTATAAACTTAACTTTATCTCCGTCTTCGATGAAACGTTTTGCATTACGCAATTTTATTTCATAATCATGATCATCCGTCACTGGTCTTAGCTTAATTTCTTTCACATGAACCTGTTTTTGGTTTAACTTAGCTGCGTGGGCTTTCTTTTGCTCATGATATTTGAATTTACCATAATCCATTACTTTACAAACCGGCGGGTTTGCGTTTGGTGAAATCTCTACTAAATCCAGCTCCAACTCGTTAGCTTTAGCTAAAGCGTCACGAATACTAACAATACCAAGTTGTTCACCAGTCTCGTCAATAATCAGTCGGACTTCTGGAACAGTAATTTCACCATTGATACGGGTTCTTTTTTCAGTACTTATAGCACTACTCCTATTAAATTTTAAAAAACTTCTCGCAATTATAACTCATTTATTTTATCTTGTTAGAGATTTTCATAAATTTTTAATCTCATGCGATGATACAAATTTTATTTTGGATAGTATTTTAGATTAGAATTTAAACCTTTCGTATAAAATAAGCAATAAATACGGGAGTCCAGCTTATGCCAAGCGTGATCCACGAAAAACACATGTTTTACTGTAATTCTATAACCGAAATGGGTTCTATAGCTGATTCAGATTCACTCATATAAGGCAATTTATATTTTTCGTTACCGATAGTAATGATTATATTGCCATTGGCCGGATCGCTTGTATTTAATTCAACATGATAGGTTTCAATTTGGTTTTTTATAATTTGTATTGCAGAATCATAAGAAAATTTAATAGATAAATAATTCTCAATTGGATACATTTCTTTTATATGACTAATAAATTCATCTTTATTGAAAACACTTGGTATAAATGCTTTCTTAATGCCTTTTTTAAGAATAAAGTGAATGATAAGTCCACAAAATTCATTATCTTGAATCCTTAAAGAACTCTTATCAAAAGCAATCTCATTAAGATTCTTGGTTGAAAAGCTTTTTTCAATTTGAATTTTAGCTAGTGTATATTTTTGGATTTTATGCTGATATTGACTTATTTCATTCAGGTATTTTTCATCACTACTATAATCTACCCTAAATACCCGCTCGATAAGGTGTTCGGTAAGTGGTATTTTGTCAAATATCGTTTGATTAGTCAAAGCAGCATAAAACGCATTACTTTGTGGGGTATCTGCTAATTTCTGGTAATTTTCATGATTAAACAATGCATCTTCAATAATCACGATTATTCCAGGTAATTTCGTAGCATAATCTCTAATCTTTTCTGGAACGGTGATAATTATGTTAATCAATACCTTTTTTAATTCAACTACCCATTTATCAGTGGACTCGCGTATATAGCTATTATTAAAAAACACTTCTTTAATAAGAGAATAAAGTTCATTTTCTGGATATTTCTCATTCTTTATTAGCTCTACCACAAACTTCTGAAGTTCATGTATATAACCGTTTCTTTGGCGTGTTTTATTCTTAAAATCACAGTCTTGATTAGTGCCAAATGCCGAATGAAATATTTCTGGTAACCTACTTTGAGTTTTTTGTAGATCAGGAGAAAGTCCTTTGCCCTTATCAAGGCTTAGCGCGGTTTTTAAATTGTCTAATTTAAAGCTATAGCTTGGCCCTGCTTGATACTCTAGATAATTGGATATATCTTTTACTGTTGTGTTACCATCCCATGCCTCTCTGACTTTAATTAAGTCATATTTTTGCCCGCCCTGGCTATGTACCGACGTTACGTCTCGATCCTTGATTTTGCTAAAATAGTTAGCTGCCATATATCCGCGAATAGTAAATTTTTTCTTGGGATTAAAATAGTATTCTATAAAATGATTGATATCATCAACATTTTCTGGCTCGCTGCCAATAATGCAGACATATACTGAATAAAAAGCGAGCACTTGGGAAAAATTTACTTGCTGGAAAAAGAAGCTATACCCCTGTTTAACCGATAAATCACTTGTCTCGCCATCTGTAATTGCCTTAAATATAAATTCAAGATCATTTTGGTCAACTTGATTATTTTCTATGTTTTCAACTTTTATTTCATTACCTTTAATAAACTCGCATAACTGCAACACACTAACCATCTTTGCTGAAACATTAGCCCTGGGAGTGGTATCAATTATTCTTGCAAACTCCGGCTTGTTAAAACCAGTTTTGCGTTGGTACGTTAAGGATTCCGGCGGCTTCTGAATATCTTTATCCTTTAACTTAATTGCGAATGGCTCAGGAAATGTAGAACTTGTTTTTCTTCTATAGCCTAAACAATCTCTAAATAAATTGGTAACTACACTCATTCTTAAATATTCCTTGGTTATCCTATTTGGGTTCAGATTTAAATTCAGCAATGGATTTAGCGTTATTCACGCTTTATACTGGACTTCTCAATACCGGACACTTTACTAAATCTGTAGCGATAAAAGTGTCCGGTATTAAGACTGGACTTTTATATTTGGTAAGTATTATATGGTGCCGAAGTAGCAGAAGACAGGTAAAAAGAAAATATTGTCATTTGTAAAAACGCACTTCATAGATATATTCGATAATCTCGGATAGCTTTTAAGAAGTTTTAGTCTATCTTATATGCTTGTAGGAGCAAGTTGAGATACAAATAGAAATAGGTAGAGCAAAACTTAATCCACCCTACCTAAAGGGGATTAGATTACCATGGCGAGCGCGCTGATTGGGAAATCTGAGTTCCGCTTAGCATGGTTAGCGTAATCGGCTTACTAATATCACAGAATACGCCTTCAGCCCGTTGGGAATGTTTTTTAATTACAACAGGTACGGTTGAACCATTACAGGTAACGGTTGCATGAACATTTTCAGACATATTACTAAAATAGACTTGTCCTTTGTACTGGCTTTTATCATCATAAGTTATTATATTTACCAAGTTATCATTCGATATTGTTCCTAGTGCAATTCCAAAACCACCTGTAGCTTGTAAAAGTATCGTTGCATTGTTATCTTTTGGAATGATAAAGTTTGCATCATAGTAGTAAGTTTGGCCATAAGAGACAGTTTGGCCTGTTTTATTTTCTACATTGATGTTGGCAACTCTCAAAGTTGGTTCAGCTGCATTAGCCGTAAAGATCACTCCAAAAAGTATAAGTGCTTTTAATAGTTTTTTCATATTTATCCCCTTAATATTATTAAACTTTGTTTTAAATTATTAGCATATTTATTTGCCATGGCGTTATTATCTGCCACTTCATCCATATCTGTAAATGCATAATTTTAAATAACTTGATATCCATTTACGGATAATGAGATAATAGTTATCTGACGCAAATAGTTTTAATTGAAAGTAACTATGTATTCGTATGATGACATCTTTTTATTTGTTAAAGTAGTTGAAGTAGGCAGTTTTATTGCTACAGCCAAAATGTTGAAAATTGGTCAGTCAACCATTAGCCGACGAATGCAGCGCCTTGAAGATGAACTGGGTCTGGATCTATTTAGACAAAGTAGCCGCGGGTTTGAGCTGACTGAAAATGGCCAGGCCCTGTATCAAAGTTTTAAAGGCAGAAATGACGGTTTTGATGATTTGGTCGCTAAGTTAATTGGAAAACAACGCAATCTGGAAGGAACTTTAAAAGTCGCATTGCCGACTATTTTAGCAGTTGAATATATCGCAGCTAAGATACCAGAATTTCTACGCAAGTATCCGGGTATTAATCTCGAAATCTCACTTCAAACACAGGAAATTGATATAGTAAAATATGGATTCGATTTGGCAATCTTAAACCACATGCCACGCCAGCAATCGCAAAAAATTAAAAAAATTTACTCATCTGAGAGTGCCCTCTATTGCACTAGAGAGTATCAAGCGAAGTATGGAATACCCGAGACTCCAGATGAATTATGCCAGCATATAGTAACCGGCTCAATCAATGAAGATTATAGTATTAATGGTAAAATTGAATTTATTCACCGAACAACCGGGGAAAGCATTATTGTCGATATGCCCAAAAGAATAGCAATAAATAATGTACTAATCAGTGCGCCTATGCTTTATACCGATGAAGTTATTGTTGGCTTGCTGGAAATCAAAAATAAAGCCGCGGACGATAATATAATAAGAGTATTGCCTGACTATTGTATCCGAGTAATTAATTATTATTTAGTAAAGCATCCCTATGAAAATAATCCGTTAACCGGTCTATTTGCTGAATATATTGAAGGAATATTTGAAAAACCACATAATTATTAAAGAAGAATGTAATGATTAAATATGAATTAAGTCCAATTCCAGTCTGCACTTAAATTAGTTCTTTTTAAGGAATTCAAGACTAGTAAATTTATCACTAACAACTAGGAAAATAATAAACAATACTACTATTGCTACTATAAATACGCATAAAATAGAACAATTAAGTGGCATAAGGGCCTCCAATAAATTATTTGCTTGAGAAAAACATTTTATTTGAGCTTATGCCATTTTATATTACAAAAGTAACAATAATACTAAAAAATTAAAAAGTATAGCCGCAATTAGTACCAGTGTACTTTTCCCATGTATTCCAGCCATTTGTTTGATTGCCAGGTTCTTGACCTGCACTGGTATCGGAGCAGGCAATCCAGTTTGCACCGTTATGCTGCACCAATGGATATACTACAGAAGGACTCCATTGAACTTTATAGCCCAAACTGCTACTCCAATTGCCATGATTATAAGTTGTCGGTTTGGCCTGAATCGGAGTAGGCGCCGGAGCTGGACTATCTTGCGCTACCATTTTCAAATCCAGATTTACTGTACCATAATTATCGCGCCTTGAGGCTTCGTAAGCTTTAAAATTACTTATTTTCATTACCAGGTATTTCTGCTCTGAATAGCTAGGTGGTAGGTATGCCCTGTAGCCGGTATTCTGTATATATTTATAACAAACCCAACTATTAACATTATCTGCATTTAGTTTCGCACATGCATCATAAGGCAGTCCAGCTACTTCAGCCCCAAAACGGCTGGGTACTGCTGTTGGTTTGGGTTTGCTGCCATTAGCATCTGCTTGGGTAAGAATCAAAGTTCCAATCACCAAATTTTTATCATTAGCATCATATAATCCAAGCTTGACACTTCCACTATTGCCATAGTTATTCCAAACCTCTATTTTTCCACCGCCCGAATAAGTGGATTGGTTAATTGCATGAAAAGCATCACTTCCGTCAAAATCAATACTTTTCACATTTACATCGCGTAGGCCTCCCTGAAAATATAATCCCCAACCAGTCCCATGTGCCATTGCATTCAAGCTAATTACACTACATAATGAAATTAAGCTGAGCCTGGTTCTATTAAGAAATCTATTGTCTGTATTAGTTGTATTCACTTTTATACCTCATTAAATTTAAACATTGATGGATTCAGTTTTCAATTAATCAAGAACTGCAATTCTTGATATCAGCCCTCGCTTTTTTAAAAGCAATCATTAGAGAGTTTCCCAGATGATACGAAAATGGAAAATTAGCTCTGCAGCTTGGCATAGAAGTTATTATATTTGTAACATATTAAATTGTTAACCGTCCAAATTTGTCGGTACTTCGTCCATTAAATGATGAAGTGCAGCAAGTGGAACAGGTACGGTTTGAAAGGCAAATAGCTAAAGATTTTAAAATTGCAAGGTCAACAATTTATAAGGGATTAAAGTGGAATCATGCTAAGGATAAAAATATCTGAACCATATTGTGCAAGAATCCATAATAGTGCTCTTGCTTTGCTGCAGAATAATGCATCGCTACATGAGTTTTGAATAATGTTGAACGTTTGGAACAAACTACCGTAATTATTGTTTAAATTAATTTAACATAGTTATCCTCTTTAAATAAGTTTACATGATATTTAGCCAGCATCTCACTTTGTTTTTTAGTTATCCGCCCACGGAATTTAACCGTGCTTGGTTTATGCAATAAACTAAATACATGCATCACGAAAGCATCAAATCCAATATACATTACTACATTATCAGTATTTACCAGTACAAAGATATCGATAACCGTAGTTTTTCCACGTAAGTCGACTAATTCGAAAGGATAAGTAATTCGGTCGTTTAACTTATCAGCCTTGCTGCCTACCAGAAGGATGCAATATTCTTTGTTACTGGCATATTTAATGACTTCACTTTGCAGCTCTTTTAACTTGGCTTTAGTAACTAAGTATGCAGAAGCATTACAATAGGGGTTAAAAAGGATAAATTTCTTATTGGCTGGTAAATGCAGCTTCGTGAGTATCCCTAGATCCTTAAATCGGCTAAAATCCAGGCTGGAGTTGAAGTTTTGCTGGAAATATTGCGAAAAATTATAAAGTAATTGGCTACAGATAGGCATAGTTAAATTTTTGCTTACATGTACTAATAGCGCCTTTTCCTTGCTAAATTTATGAATCAATTCAAAACGACTAACAATTAAATCATATTGAGAAGACACATTAGGCGCGTTAATGACCGGGATCTCCAATTGCAAAAATAAGTCAACCATCAATGGAGAAACCGTTACATCAACCAAATATCCATTTTCAATAAACGACTTTATTAACGGCAAAAAGAATAGATGGTCGCCTAAATGCATGTATTCAGGATCATTTAAAGCAAATAAGACCCTTTTAACCTTAGGGAGGTTTTCCTTTTGCATATTAAATAAGTATAAGTTGGGCGCTAGGAAGTTCTTCTTAAGAAATAGCTTACTTGTTACTAGTAGCATTAACTTTTGTGCATAACTTGACAACTTCACTTTGACACCTAATCTAAAGTCAACCTTTTGGCTTGATAACTTGGTTAAATTTATCCAATGCGATCATTACTGCCGTGTGCATATCATGATAGCGATATTCCGCGAGACGGCCCAATAAAGTTATATTCGGATAAGACAATGACAACTCGTGATAGCGCTCAAATAATTCCAAGTTTGTAGCTTGTGGAACTGGATAATATGGTACATCCTTGCGGGTACAGCCTTTAGGAAATTCCTGCATTATTGCAGTATGCCGATGAATTTGCCCGGTCAAATGTTTCATTTCGGTCACTCGAGAAAAATCATAATCGTTAGGATAATTGATGGTGCCGACTTCCTGGAATTTATCTTGATAGACCGTTTCTACCTTGAAATCAATACTTCGATACGGTAAATCACCATAACAAAAATCAAATAATTCATCAATTTTACCGGTATAAATTAGATGCCCCTCAAAAATTTGCCCCATAAACTTAATCTGTTTAGTATGATGATTAACCGTTACTAATTCGCGATAATCAGTATTTAGCATTATCTTAATATTGGGGTGGCGGAGCATGTTTTCAAACAAGCGGCTATAGCCATGCTTTGGAATCCCTTGGTATTCATCCTGATAATATCTATTGTCTCGTGAAATAAAGATTGGCACCCTTCGCATCACATAATCTTCAATATCCTCTGGCCGCAACCCCCATTGTTTATTAGTATAATTAAGAAGAACCTTTTCATAGACAAAATCTGCAAGCATTTTTAAGTCTGGATCATTATTTTCCCTCAATTGTAATACCGAAAGTTTGCTGTCATAGCCATATTGATCGATTAATTTTTTACTGATCTTGTTTGCAATCTCGTTAGAAAACACTCTTTCAAGACTATTTAAATTAAATGGAATTGGCAGCAAATCCCCATCTACACTGGCTAAAACCTGGTGTTGATATAAATGCCACTCGGTAAACTGGGATAGATAGTCCCAAACTTGCTTATTCTCGGTATGAAAAATATGCGGCCCATATTTATGGATTAATAAACCATCTTCATTATAATAATCATAGCAGTTTCCGGCAATATGGTTTCGCTGTTCGATTATCAATACTCTTTTTTTTAACTGACTTGCAATTCTTTCAGCCATTACCGAGCCAGATAATCCAGCCCCAACTATAATATAATCAAACATTTCAGCCCTCCCTTAATGCAAGTTGAGATTTCTCATCTGCCAATCATTTGCTTTAATTTGCCGCCAATTAACCATGCAATTATTGCACAAATTATGCCCAAGACAAATATTGTACCAAATAAATGCTGGTATTTTAAGAAGCTTGCTACTTGGCCAGCCGCACTAAAGCTATCATTTGCATTCCCTGTTGCACTACTACTAGCTACTAATGATGCCACATATGAGCCAAGTTTGATTCCTAAAGCACTGGTTACAAACCATGTCCCCATTGCAAAGCCACGCATCCGTTCTGGTACTAATTGAGCCATTAAAGATACGCCAAGCGCGCTAATTAACAATTCTGAAGAAGCGAAAAAAACTGATATGGCCAAAATTTCCCAAGCAAAGCTTATCTTCTGGCTTGGATTAGTAGTCAAGCAGACTAGATAAAGCACCCCATAAGCAGCTGCACTTAGGAATAAGCCAACTGCAAATTTTTGTGGCAATGCCAAATCACGCTTGCCAAGTTTTCGGTACAAGCCCGCCAAAACCGGCGAAAGTAAAATTATTCCGCTAGTTCCAAGAAAGCCTGGAACCGTTTGCGGATTTATATTAATCCCCAAAAAATGTAGATTTACATGGTGTTTATTAAATACCATAAATGATGTATTTTTTTGTTGGTAAATAACAAAAAATACTACTGCATATATAAGCAAAATTATTGCAACAATCATTCTTTGGCGCGTTAAACGGTCTTTTTCCCGAATAATTTGCCAAATAAATACACCAAAAATTAAAATTGAAGCTACAGTTAGCAATAAATTAATTAAACTGTCATGTTCAAGCATAACGGCAACGAATATCACTCCGGCAACCAGGATAGTGATAAATGGTACCAGCTGTTTGCTCTCTAGCTTTTTAAAGCCCACGTCATTATCTACATTTTTTATAATTGAATAATTGCGTATACTATTATATATACCGATAAAGAGACCGAACGAACAAGCTAGTAACGCACTTGTATAACCAACATTTTTAGCTAGATAAGGAACTAAAATTGATGCACAGAATGAACCAATATTAATTGACATATAAAAATAGGTATAGGTTGAATCAAGTTTGGATTTATCAGAACCATAGATCGCTGCAATTAAATTGGTTGGGGCTGGTTTAAATAAGCATGAACCTAATACTATCAAGGCCAAGGAAGGGTAAACCAGTTGCGGATTTAGATTACTGGCAATAGCAAGCGCGGCATATCCAACTAATAGTAACAAAGCACCTACATACATTGTCCTTTTAATGCCAAGTACATTATCTGCCACATAACCGCCAACAGCGTTAAAGATATATGTCAAGGCAGCAAAGCCCCCCATTAAAGTAGTAGCTGTCGACTCAGAAAAATTTAATTTAGCTATATAAAAATAAATTGATATGTAGTTAAAGCCATAGTAACCGAATCGCTCAAAGAATTCAAGGAAGCATAAAACGAAAAATGGTTGTTTTAAAAAGTTTGTACTTCGTTCTAGTTGCATAATTCACCGCCAAAATTTATTTATCTTATGATTTTGAATTATAACATATGAAACTGGATTTTTATGAGCTAGAACCTAGATAAAACTACATTTCACAAACCTCACGTTACATTTAACTACAGCACTTCGTCTTAGTATGCACCAGTACGCTTGATAACAACCATTACAGTTTTGAGGAGGATTACAATATCATACCAAAGCGACCAGTTTTTTACATACCACTCATCCAACCGGACCCGATCAAAATAATCAGTATCATTTCGCCCGCTAACTTGCCATAGGCCAGTTACGCCAGGAAGAACTAATTGGTAATAATAATAACCATCTCGATACCGTTCAATCTCATCTGTGACAATAGGCCTTGGGCCCACTAAGCTCATTTCCCCTTTTAAGACATTAAAAAGCTGAGGTAGCTCATCCAAGCTGGTCTTTCTTAGCCAACGGCCAACAGGTGTAACGCGTGGATCATCCTTTAACTTGAAATCTTTTTGCCACTCTAGCCGCGCATTAGGATCATTATTTAAAATTTCCTTTAAAACCTCGTGGCTATTTGGGTACATGGTCCTGAATTTGATACAGTTAAATTCTTTACCATAGCGCCCTATTCTTTTATGGTAATAAAATATTTTTCCTTGTGAAGTACTTTTAATAATTACTGCTAGAATAATGAATAACGGTGAAAGGATAATTAACCCAAGAAATACGCAAATAAGGTCAAAAAAGCGCTTAATAAAAACGTTAAACTTTCTTGATAAGTTATTATTTAATCTTAAAACTAGTTGGTCATTGCCAAAAAAATGGTCAATTTGCGCCCCATAGATTGCTAGTCCGGATATTTCCGGAAGTATAGATAGTACCAGGCAATTATGCTGGAGAAAATTTATAAACCTAACTTGTTTATTTAACTCAACAGTATCTAGTGCAACGATTATTTCACAGTCACTACTCTCTTTGATAAAAGAAACCAATAACTCTTGGTTAATTAATAAGCCTGGTAATTTATCCTTTTTAATAGCTAGATCATTAGGCGATAACGAGACAAAAGCTCTTAAGCGATAGCCCATTAACTTGTTACCTACAAAAAGACGATAAGCATTAATTGCGTTATCCCCATCACCAATGATATATAAATCACGTTGCCAGTAATTAAAGTTAGCTAGTATGTTTTTAGTGAGATTCCTAAGAAATGGTAAAACCAATGCAAACATTACCCAAAACCCAACTATTAGTACTTTTAATGATCCTTTTGCCATCACAAACGACAAGCCTAGATTAATAAGGATAAATAAAATAATGATTCGGTAAGTTTGAAGAAGCTCTTCCCAAAATGGCCGGCGTTTAAAATATTGTTCTTGATACCAAAAAACACCAAGTACTAGCAATCCTAATAGTTTAGATGCACCGATATGGAAAAAATTATTCCATGGCTCATTGAGGGAATTATTATGATAAAGCCTAGAAACAATTACAGCTAAAATAAAGGCTATGGTTAAACTTAATATATCACTTATAACTAATGCAATTTTTTGAACAATGGTTTTATTTAACTTTGGCATACGATCTCTATATTTAAGGCGACTAAAAACTAGCAATCAAGTCAGTTAATATTAATTGGATTTTCGTTGTTTCAAAGATTTTATTATATTTGGTATTAATATTAATAATGCTAGTATTACTAATGGTATCCACAACGTTGGGTCAGTAAACATATCTGCTGTCAACTTCTTCCCTCCAGCAAGATCATCCCTTACGCTGTGGCCTATTACAACATATATAATTGAAGTGGGTATTATACCGATGAATGTGGTAAATATAAAAGTAAGTAGCGGAATATCCAAAATAGCCGCTAGAATGTTTAGCAACCAAAACGGGATTACTGGAATAAACCTTAAGCCGATAAGGTTCATTGCCGTGCGCCGCCGCCCTCCTTCTTTTAGTACAAGATGGCGCAAGTGAGAAAATTTTTGATGAAAAGCTTCTTTAAATAATAACCTAACAATACAGAAATTTAATACTGCGCCGCATAAATAGCTGGCTAATACTAATGCGCAGCCGACTATAGGCCCATAGATAAATCCGGCTAAAAGATCAAATAGGATCGTACCCGGTATTCCAAGTGCTATTAATAAGATATAGCTTATGACATAAGCGACGGTAAACTCGATTACATGTCTTTGCTCAAAGTCTAAGACTTGCCGATGATATTTATTAAAGCCATCTAAGCTAAGAAAGGACCATAAGCCAAAATGATTGAATAGTAGTGCTATCACAATTGCTACTATACAGATACCAAAGACTCTATACCATAATTTTTTCATAGACTTTATCTGTTATTTAAGTGTTGTCCAATAGATATTATAAATTTAATTTTATACTTGAGTTAATTTTTATTCGTATTTTAACTAAAATCTTAAACGATAAACACTATCTTATTGTATATAAGATTTAATATTAGATTCCATTTTGTTTAACGGCAAATAAGGTTAGGAATTCTTTTATGGTTTAAAATTTGGAAAATCCTGATTTTAAACAGTTTCTTAATACCGGATACTATTATTTTATTGTATAGTAATAAAGCATATTTCTCATAATTTGATTTATTAAGAGGGATTCATAAAATTTTACTCAATATAGCGAATATAAGACTTTGTATTTATTTATTGGCTATTTGTTGAAAACTCGCGAGACTCAAACAGTTCAACAAATAACGCCAATTGCATAAACAAAGTCTAATATTCTCCATAATTCGTATGAATTTATGCACCCCTCCTAATAAATCATGTAGAAATTAATTAATGTTCATAGTAGCAGTTAAAAAGTATCAGGTATTAGAAACAGTTTAACTTTTATCGTAAATAATATCATTGCAATAGCTGGCAGTTCAAATAAAACTCTTCACTGCAAACCTCTAGGCAGCTACTTTTCCCAGATTACCATTATTATAGCCAGAAGTTAAGCTTAATAATAGATAAGCAAATTTGATGATTGCTGCTATTCACTTAATTATTTAGAATGAAGGCTTATGATTTAGATTAATTAATCCTCCTAGAGGGACATCGCAAAAATTTAATGCTTTTAATAAGCAAGTCTAATAAAATAGAAAAGGACGTTATTATGATAATGGCTATAGTATTTATTCTAACCTTAATCTCTGGATTAATTGCTGTTACCGGTGGTAATGGATTAATCCTAATGCCAGCATTATTATTATTAGACTTTAATATAAAAGAAGTCATGGTATTAATTCGCATAAGTGCAGTAGTTTTTGTAACCTTCAATTTATTCGCTATGCTAAACGAACAGAAAATGCCAACATGGAATAGGAAAGATCTGTTAATTACTTTAGTCTCCAGCCTAAGTGTTGTAATTAGTATTGTCTTATTAAATAAACTGAATGATACATTATTAATGCTAATAATATCTATAATCTTGCTTGGACTATTACTCTTAGTCGTTTTTCGCCCAAAAAGCAATCATTACTCAAAGCTATTTATCTTAGTTCTGCCAATTTTTGCTGGTGTTTGTGGGGGAACAATTGGCGGTGCAGGCTTGATTATAAGTATTCTATATACTTTTTTGGGAAGTGACCATAAAGAGGCAGTTCAAAGAAGAGTTGTTCCTTCTTTAATAATTCAAATCATTTCGTTTTTGGCCTTTATGAGCCAAGGCGTGCATATTAAAACAGATCTTCTTATTACTGTGGCAGTAGCTACAGCGATTGCAGGCTTTCTGAATATGAAAATATTTATGAAACTAAGCCCCAGAAGTGGAAAAATTTTATTCTACTTCGGGTTCGCCTTCTCAATTACAAATTTGCTTGAAAAAGCATTAAACAATATAATTAATTAAAGTATAAATTATTAAAAATTATAGAGAAATAAATACTAGTTTAGAAATTTAATGATTTTTTTACAAAAAAAGTTCAAGCTTATTTTGCAATGTTTTAGCGACTAATTATTTGTTAAGAACCTGATACTAAAGAAGTAAATACGTTAGTTGTAATCAAGGCTTTTAATCAGTTTCGAGCAGCTTGGCCGGATCAAGCTTCATGAAAAAGTTTTTATATGGATCAGTAATCTCGCCTGTTAATTGATAACTTGGGTCATAAATTTCTTCATCGGTCCAATACGCTGAAGAACCAAGATATTCTTCCGGTAATATGTGGCGAGGATTGGTTGGGCCAAAAATCGCCTTCATGCGCGACCCTAATTGCATAGCTACGCCTAAATGCATCGCCCCGCAATCAGTTGTATAAAATCTTGTAGCATTCTTAATTAAATAGGCACTCTGCGCCAGGTTAAATTTACCTGCCCAATTAAATATACTGTTAGGATTACCTAATAGTTTACAATACTCTTGATAATTGCCAAAGTCATTCTTGCCGCCTGCAAGAAGGATTTTCTGCCCCGTTTGCAGCAATAATCGTAATAGTTCTACTGCTTTTTCTTTTGGTAACATCCTAAGACCACTTGTCTCATAACCATTGTTTCCACCACTATTTACAACTACAATATAGTTATCCAAGTTATTTAATTGTAATTCGGCCTCTACTTTTTGACCATCAGATTCAGGAATATAAAGATCCAAGCCAAGGTCAGCATAGTTAGGAATCGCCAAATGGCTGGCTTTTAATAAATCAAGATAATATAAACCGTGATAGCGGCTAACATCCGTATAATTTACAGAGCAATTGAGTAAGTAATTGGATACTTTCTCACGTCGATAGCCTACCCTTAACCGGCTGCCCACTAGTAAGCTCGCTAAATTAAATAACCAATGCTTATCGAGTATGAAGATACAATCGTAGTTACCACGCTTTAATAGTAAAAATTTGCATAGGCCAAAAATCCCTTTTAAAGTAAAATTTTTGTCCGGAAGTATATGTAAATGGCCAAGATAGGGGTTATTTTTTAATGCGACCGAGGGACCCTCGCTAACCAAAAAATCAAGTGTACAGTCAAGCTTTTGTTTTAACTGGCGAATTAGTGGTGTTGCCATTAATAAATCGCCAATTGCACCACGCTTAATTAAAAGAACTCGCATAATTTTTATCCCTCGATAAACCTTAGTAAATTATTAGCAATATCTAGCCAGCTATATTTTCTTGCCTGCACGTATCCAGATGCAATCAATTCCTTTCTAAGTTTGGTATTCCCTAATATTTCCTCGATCTTAGCTTTGATCTCATCAACATCTAATGGGTTAAAATAATCAGCAGCGTGACCACACACTTCATGTAATACTTCTATATCTGAAGCTAGTACTGGACAGCCGCACGTCATGGCTTCTAAGGGAGGAATCCCAAATCCTTCATATAGCGACGGGAAAATAAACGCATAAGCATTTTCATAAAGCGCTTTTAGCTCATTATCTGATACACTTCCAATATGAAGTAAATTAGTGTTATTAGTAATATTTTTAGCTAGGCCGCCAACACATACAAAAGTAAAATTAATATTTTTTATTGCTTCGAGATAACGTTGCACATTTTTATATTCAGAATTCTGTTGCGAAAAGACGGCTAAAATATATTTTTCTGCCAGCAAATTATATTTGGCTAAAATAGAGTTGTCGCTTGCTAGCTTGGCAAACTGTTCAGCACTATTAGCCAAAACCAAAATTTCATTTTGCGGCTTTCCAATATTAGTATAAATTTCCTGTTTACTAAAATTGGAAACGGTAGCTATATATTTACTATTCTTAATTATTATATGATGCATCATTTTAGTTAGCAAAACAAATTTTTTACTATAGGCTCTTGGGAAACGAAACACTAAAGTATCATGAATGACTGTTATTTGTTCTCTTTTAAATAACGGAGCATAGTTAGCTAAGTTGATCAAGAAGCATTTGCGTGTGATTCGTGGTAAATCAAATTGTTCCCACAAATACTTATTACTAAAAACCCCAGCTAAGTAAACTTGTATTGATTTAAGTTTGGGAATGGTACAAACACACTTTTTTGGAATGACTAAAATTAGTTTTAGTTCAGATTTAGCTTTATCCGTAACAATTTTATCTAACGCCAACAAGAGCTGTAGCGAAAAACGGTTTACTCCACCAGTATTACTTCCCGCGGCAAGGAAATAACCATTTATAAAAATTTTTGTCATGAAGATACCTTCGCCAAAAGATACTGCCAATGCTTGATTACTAGTTCCGGAGCATAAGGAAGCAAAGCCTCTTTAGATAAGCTCTGATAATATTTGCGTAACTCTTGGCTACTTCCAAGCTTTATTAGCGCCGCAATTAGTTGACCCTGGTCACCAGGTTCAATTAAAAGCCCATATTTGCCATCTTTAAGGATCTCTGCTGCTCCGGTTCTGGTCGCAATTATTGGTACTTGACAATAAAGAGCCTCAAATATTACGGTTGGTAACGCCTCAGTCAGCGAAGGCAATACAAAAATATCTGCTGATTTAATGATAGGCAGTGGATTCATTACTGACTTCAACATAGTAATTGAGGATTCGAGTTCATTTTCATTTATATAGTTAATGATCTGCTCATATTCGCTTCCATCTCCTACTATGGTAAGGTGTAGTTGTAATTTTTGCTGTTTAATAATTTCATTAACAGCCTTTACCAGTGCTAATTGATTCTTCTCCGGCGACAAGCGTCCGACAGTAATTATTTTTAGCTGCTTACAATTAACTATTAAGCTAGAAGTCTGCTGGTCTACTAATGGCCGGAATAATAAAATATTAGGAATTACTTCACAGTTTTTAAGAGTATGCCCCAAAAAGCTTTCCATTGATTTCCGGCAATAATTACTAACCGCAATCAAGCTTGCAGCTTCTTTTATTGAAAATTTATAGAACTGGTTAATTATACCTCGGTATGGAGAGCCAATATCATTTCGACTGACATGCAGCCAAAGAAAATATCTCTTATTAGTTAGTTTCATCACTAACCATGAAAACATACACAAAAAAGGGATTTCATTCACTATAGAAATATCATAGCAGGGAGTATAACTTAACCACTTAATTAAAAATTTAATCTTATTGATTACCTTATTAAATTTATTTTTAGTTGGCTTATTAATATAGAAAATATCTACTCCAGGGAGGTCTTCAAACTCATTAATTTGTTCATAACATAAAATTGTTATTTGGCAATTAGGCAAACTTTTCACCAAATTAAGTAATGCGACTTCACCGCCACCTTTTGCTAAGTTTGGCCACACAAAAAGTATTCGAAATTTATCCATATTATTACCCTGCTATTTAAGCGCAAGCTTTTTCTTGATTCTGGACAGCACTGATATTTCAGAAATAAACTTGTTAAAACTTGCTTCTTCGTAGATTTGATTCTGCGCATTTGCTTTTTTTAGCAAGCGAAGAAGCTTAACGTATTTTAGAATGCCAAAAATTTGCGCAAACTTATTGGGAAATACAAGTAGATTAATATAATCCTTAAAAACCTGTTCATTAAAATTAGCTTGCAAAAGAGCGGCTAAGTAAGATCTGATATTTTCTCTGCGCCAATTATTAATCTTTTGTAAATTAATCTTACTTGTCTGTTGAGTGTATGAACGGTATTTAAGCAACGTTTCAGGAATATTTGCAAATTTTACACCATTAGCTAGCATGCGTAACCATAGATCATAATCTTCAGCATTACTACTCATCTTTTCGCTATATCTCAAATCCTTATTTAGAAGGCTACTTCGCATAAATACAGTTGGGTGAACAATGACATTAATTAAAAGATGCATATAAACTGTAATTAATTCGTGGTTGGTAGGATACATTAATTTACCTACCATTTTCTCCATATCTTCATCATAAATCTCACTATAACTTCCACAAACCCCGATCTCTGGGTTCTTTTCAAGGAATTCTAATTGGATTAATAACCTATTAGGTAGTGAAATATCATCTGCATCCATACGCGCAATATATTTACCACTGGCTTTACTTATAGCTAAATTTAAAGTACTAGGCAATTTTCGATTTGCCCGATTACGCCATAATTTAATACGCGAATCCTTTGCAGCTAATTCGTTGAGAATTGCCCAGGTTTGATCTTGTGAACAGTCATCTATAATGATAAATTCAAAATTGTCATAGCTTTGTTCCAAGATACTAGTTACCGCATCTGTAACTGTTCTTTGGGCATTATATACAGGCATGATAACTGAAATCATTGGTGCAACCATCATAACCTAATCCATTGTTCAGGTAGCAAATCTTTGATGTTAATTTTTGGGTCATTAAACCATTTTTTGGGCGCAATAATCATTTTAGTTGGATTAGGGTTTAACCAAGCGCCCCACCAGCTAAATGAGCTATTGGCAATAATATTATGCTTGCATAAACTCATTAGTTGCATATCCTTATAGCTATTTTCGCCGTTATTGCCATTTATAAAGCTGGCGTCCTTAATTGCTAAATTTTCTTTGCACCAGTTGATATCATCCGAAAAAACAAAAAACTGAGGATTATCCACCGTATCAAGGATAAATTTAACTGCTTGGAGATAATATTCCTTGGTACAGATCCCACCATGCAGCGGGTGCTTAGCATAATCCCCTCTGCGAACATGGATGGAAACGGACTGGGATTGGTTTATCTTGTTTGCATATTCTTGATTAACCTGATCCAATTCTTTGAAACTAAAATCTTTACGAATCTGATCTTGTATTTTGCTAAAGTATTTTTCAGATTGCCAGTACCCTTTAAAAAAATGTGGTAGCCGATAGCCTAAATAATAGTCAGCATAACCAAAATCAGTTTGCTCAATCAAATAACTATACACTCTTAATTTTCTTAGGGCTTTCAAAAAAAAGTTTGACTTAACTCTCATCGCAGTCTTAGTATCTATAAACCGCGGGTTAAGGTTGAATATCCGCTTTAATTCAAACCCATTATGTAAATCATAACCCGTAAATTCGCTAATATCTAAGCATACTTCTTTGCCTGAGAATTCCAAAGTACGGTAAAAGGCATATTGAAACATCTGGTTCCCAAGCCCACCAAGACACCACACTATTTGCATAAAATCTTTCTGACTATTTTTGAGAAAAAGTTGACTTCATTTGATCCCGCATTCCGGGTACCCCGAAGAAAATCATGCCCGCCATAGCGATTTTTGTCGCGCATGACAATTTTTTTTGGGAACGGTAACATTAATTGCTCAGGATAGATATATCCCGGCATTAAAATTTGCAAATTCAGTTGATTACCTTGTCTTTTCTGGTTCAAGTAAGCATTCCAATGACTTTCATCATGCCATATTGGCATAATTCCATTATCAAGGTCTGTTTCAATATTTTGTGCCAAAATATTTATTACTTCAAGAAATTCATGGCTACTGCCACCGTTAATTGCACCTTGAAAATAATATTCTGAAGTGGCAAGGTATGCGAGTGAATTTCCCCGTTTTTCTATAGGAAATCTCTCTGGCGGGACATTATAGTACCCCGGGTGAATTGCAGCAACCAGCCCTTTGTTGGCGCCAAAAAACTCGAATGTTGTTATATTAGCAACGAACTTGGCATTACTATTAAAAAAAACAATGTAATCATAGTCTTTTAGTAAGGTTTCAGCTCTTAAAAAAATACGATAGCGATACAAAGTATTAAATGGCCATCCTAAATTATCTTGCTCAAATCTAGTTACATTGTCTTTTTGCGTAATCATGGCTGAATCGGTAAAAACAAAATAGTGCTTTTGGATCCCTTGGCAGAAGAATTCTTCGCAAGATGAATAAAATTCAGGCCAAAATATTTCGTATTTCCCGGTCACAATATATAGTATAGCTATTTTCATTTATTACATATTTCTTCAATTACAGCGCTATATTTGCGGATTATGTTTTCCCATGCAAACTCCCGGCACGCATAATCTCGAATCTGTTTACGGTATTTTAATGACTTTTCCCGATTTTCGATAATTATTTTCTCAACATAATTAACATCGCTAAGTTTATTCTTCGGTATAACATCTATAAATGGCAAGCTGGTATCAAGATTTGCTGCGGCATATTCTGAAACAACCAACCCTAAACCAGCCATTAATGCTTCACAACAAACTAAAGCATGTGCTTCACCATCGCTTAAAAGTACTAAATTGGCATAATCAGTTAAGTGCTGATATAAATATTCTTTTCCCCATGCCCCTAAAAAATTAGACGATGCCGAATTAAAGCGCTTGTCAGCAATAACACCGGCAAAGTAGAGGCTCGGGATGCCTTGATATAAATATTGTCGTTTACGAAAATCAATTTTTGCTAAGTAAATACTTCGATCTGGGTAGGTAGCAATTTCATTAAAATTAAAGAGATCATGCCTGGCACCATTGTGAATTACTGTCAATTCATTTTTGTAACCATACATCCGATAAACTTTAGCAATTTCTGGGGAAAGACAAAATATTTGGTGCTTACCGAGGATAAATTTATCAAATATTGGTTTATAGCCGATTAATGACTGAATTTTGCCAGTTACCCATGGAAGCTTGCGGGCAATTCTGTTTGCAAATAATTTATAAAGACCAGAACTAAAGAACTTAACGTATTCGCCATAACTGGCCAGATAACCAAAGTGACTTGTGATAACTTTATTCGGACATGTTATGCAATCAAGAATATCATAATATTCATCATAATGGACATGGACAAAATCAGGATTTGAGCCATTAGTAAGCCGAATTATTTCATTAGGGTCCTCATTATTAACTAAGACTACTTGATGACCTAACTTAATTAAGTAAGTATAATAGTCCCAAATTAGGATTTCGACTGCGCCCCAGGTTTTTGGCGGTATTTCCATTTTACCGGGACCAATTATTGTTATTCTCAATTACATAACACTCCAGAGAAAAGAATTTTTTAGCATTTTAAGTGATGTTACGCACACCAATAAAATTTAAAGCAGTCTATCTGATTTATTATCTTGCCAAAAAATTGAAAGTGCGAAACATAACTTTTTAATTTTGCATCATTTTATACTTTGACAATACCAGCTTTAAATATTTTAAATTGAAAACATACAAACTAGCCAGTAAATAGAATACCGTAATTAATACAAGTGTAATTAATAGCTTCCATAACTGATTTGCCAAATGTATATTTGCATAATAAAGTAGAATTGCAGTTGGTACTAATGCTAAAGAGATATGCTTAAATACATACCTATAATCAAAACGTAATTTGTATTCAAATGAGTGATATAGCACTCTAGGAATCATAACGAATTCAACGACAAAGTGAGCTATCAAGGTTCCCAAAATAACTCCAGCAATCCCTAAAACCTTTACCAGGCAGATTGACAATATTAAATTAAGGATAGCTTCCAAGCTGGTTAACTTATAGATTTTCTTATTTAAGTTCAGACAATTTAGAATCCAGTAAGCAATTACGCTATTCCAAGTAAAATAGGCATAGCAAGCTAAGCAAAATGCAGTCAGATATCCAGGATAAATTATTGAACTATGCGTCCATAATACCATAAATGGATAAGAACCGCCAAATAATACTATGAAAGCCAAGCCGCCAATAATCGGAAACAACCTATTTGAAAAGGTAAAAAGTTCCTCCATTTGCTGATATTTCTGCGTTGAATAAAATTTAGGATATAATGGATTTATCACATTCAGAATCTGGGTAGTAATATTTGATAGCAATAAAAACATTTTGAATATTATTGAATACTTTGCTACATCCGCCATTCCAAGAGCATGGCTAATAACCAGATTATCGGTATTCCAGATTACTATCCCGGCAATATTAGTTATTAATACATACCAGCCACTAGTAATTATGTAACGGTATGAAGTAAATTCAGGATTACTAAAATCTTCGTTATCATCACTTTCAGGTGTCCACTCTCTATAAAAGCAGTAAAGATATAAGCAATTAACAATTAATGACAGTACCCCGTTTAATATTACTAAATGTAATACCGATAATTTTAAATTACAAACTAACAACAAGATACTGAAAGTAGCAAAAGAATTGAAAATTTCAATATATTTTACAATATAGATTTTGCCAAGGAACACTAAAAGCTGATTAAAAATAGAAATTGGTAAGCGGAGAACAAAGATTATTATACTCGCAATAACAAATTGCCGTGAAATTTCGGTTATGTTCCTAGGAATAATACCAAGGATATTAACCCAATGTGGTAAGAACAAATTTGCAAGTATTAAAGATAATAGAATGAGAGCACTAATTATCGCCAGCAAAGAAATTGAGCGTTTGATTACTACTCTTCTGGCACGAAACGTTTTTGCATTGGCAAAAACAGTAGCAGCAACCCATGGGATTCCGAAACTGAGCAGGGAAAAATAATAAATAAGATCGTTTGTAATCGAAAAGATACCATAAAGATCTTGGCCAAAATAGGTTAATGTTATAGGTACACTGATAAAACTAATCGCAGTATTTATTATCAAAGCTATATAGCTAATACTAAGGCTTTTGGAAATTGTTTTTTTCATGCTGTTATGGTAAAAAAAGAGCTAGCAAAAACACTAGCTCTCTCAACTTTTTGCAAATTAGTTTATACAAAATTTTGCCAAAAACTCATCAAGGTTCATTGCACCAAGATCGCTGCCATCTTGCCTTCTGACTGTTACTTGGCTGTTTTCAACCTCAGCATCACCAATTACAAGTAAAAACGGCACTTTTTGCATTGTTTGCTGGCGAATCTTGTAACCAATCTTCTCATTTGACAGATCAATTTCAGCACGTATCCCGGCAGCTTTTAGTTTTTCGTAGACATTAATTGCATACAAAGACTGTTTTTCTGAAATATTTAGCACTACTGCTTGCACCGGAGCTAACCAAAATGGCAAATTACCGGCATAATGTTCAATCAATACGCCAATAAACCTTTCAAGCGAACCAAGCGCCGCGCGATGAAGCATCACCGGCACTTTTTTACTGCCGTCTTCAGCAACATATGAAGCGCCTAAGCGGCCTGGAAGGTTGAAATCAAGCTGCAAGGTACCGCATTGCCATTCACGACCTAAACAATCTTTAAGCGCAAATTCAACTTTAGGTCCATAGAATGCACCTTCACCTGGCTGTAAGGTATATTCAAGACCTTTATCAGTGAGTGCTTTTGCCAATGCTTGTTCGGCAAAATCCCATAAACTATCTTCACCGACTCTTTTTTCCGGCCTAGTTGATAATTTTAAGAATACTTGCTCAAAGCCGAATTTCTGGTACACACGATAAACTAAATCAATAAATTTAGCCGCTTCACTGCCGATTTGTTCCTCGGTACAGAAGATATGCGCATCATCCTGGACAAAGCCGCGAACGCGCATAATACCGTGTAAAGAGCCAGATGGCTCATTACGGTGGCAAGAGCCAAACTCGGCTAAACGTAGAGGCAAATCACGATATGACTTTAACCCCTGGTTAAAAACCAGAACGTGACATGGACAATTCATCGGTTTTACTGCATAATCGCGGTTTTCAGAAGCTGTTAAAAACATATTTTCAGCATAGTTTTGCATATGCCCCGATTTTTCCCAAAGGATCTTGTCCACAACTTGGGGAGTCTTGATCTCTTTATAATCATCCTTAGCAAGTTCTTTACGCATATACTGCTCAACAACCTGCCAAATTGCCCAGCCTTTTGGATGCCAAAATACCATACCAGGAGCATCATCTTGCAGATGGAATAAATCGAGCTGCTTGCCGATTTTACGATGGTCACGCTTTTCCGCTTCTTCAAGCAGGTGCAAATAGTCTTTCAATTCATCTTTATTCCGCCAAGCTGTGCCGTAGATTCGTTGCAGCATTTCATTGTTTGAATCACCTCGCCAATAAGCACCAGCCAATTTCATTAATTTGAATGCTTTTAGTTTGCTGGTACTTGGAACGTGTGGCCCACGGCATAAATCGATAAAGTTGCCCTGACGATATAAAGAGATAACCTCACCTTCGGGAATAGAGCTGATAATATCTACCTTGTATTTTTCACCAATTGAATCAAAGTACTTGATAGCTTCCTCACGAGTCATCTCAACCCGCTCAACTGGAATATTTTGATCTACCAATTGGCCCATTTTCTTTTCAATTGCCACTAAATCTTCCGGTGTAAATGGCCGCTCAAAACTAAAATCATAATAAAAACCGTTATCAATAACCGGTCCAATCGTAACCTGGGCTTGTGGATATAATTCTTTTACTGCTTGCGCCAAAAGATGAGCTGTAGAATGACGAATCACTTCCAAACCTTCGCTATCTTTATCGGTGATTAAACGCAAAGTAGCATCAGTAGTTATGGTATGACTAGCATCAACTAATTTATCGTTAACCACTCCGGCTAAAGTAGCTTTAGCCAAGCTTGGGCTGATGTTTTTAGCAACATCAAGGATAGTAACAGCGCTGGCAAATTCGCGCACTGAACCATCCGGTAAAGTAATTCGTAACATTTAATTTAACCTCAAATAAAAAATTATCATTGAATAAATCCAATAAGGCCTTATATTTTATCATAACTAAGCTTGAGTTTTTATTCTAGTTTGTTAAGGATAAACGAAGATTCAACAAAAAGTTTCTGTTGCAAATTCAAGAATATTCATCATATATGAGCTATAATAAACAACTTAAATTAAAGACAAATATAAAAAAGGACTAATCGAATGGAGCAATTTCACGGTACTACCATAGTGGCGGTTCGTAAAGGAAATCAAGTTGCAGTCGGCGGTGATGGCCAAGTTACTCTCGGTCATGTTGTCATTAAATCAACAGCGCGAAAAATTAGAAGATTATATAAAGGGCAAGTTATTGCCGGTTTTGCCGGAGCAACTGCTGATGCTTTTACCCTTTTTGAGCGATTTGAAGCTAAACTTGAACTTCATGGCGGCGCGCTTATGCGATCGGCAGTTGAGTTAGCCAAAGAATGGCGTACTGATAAAATGTTACAAAAACTTGAAGCAATGTTGATAGTAGCGGATAAAGAACACAGCTTAATTATTACCGGAACAGGCGATGTATTGGAACCAGAACACAATATTGCTGCCATCGGATCGGGCGGCTCATATGCCTATTCGGCAGCAAAAGCCTTAATTGATAATACTGAACATCTTAAAGCCGAAGAAATTGTAAAAAAAGCTCTTACAATTGCTGGGGATGTCTGTATTTATACCAATCAAAACCACGTTATAGAATCAATAAGTTGGTAATATGAATTTTAATATCCGTTATTACGGCGAAGATTACCCGCAAATTGCCGATAGTGCCTTTATCGATCCTAGTGCAGTAATTATTGGTAAAGTTACCATCGGTGCAAACTCGTCGATCTGGTGTAATACGGTTGCCCGCGGTGATGTTAGCTATATTACAATTGGGGAAAATTCAAATATTCAAGATTTGACTATGTTACACGTAACCCATTTTAACCCGGGTAGAACTAATGAAACCCCATTATTAATTGGTTCCAATGTAACGATAGGCCATAACTGCTGCCTTCATGCATGTACATTGGAAGATAACGTCTTTATCGGGATGGGCAGCACAATACTTGATAATGTTCACATCGAAAAAAATGTAATGATTGGCGCTGGCAGTCTGGTTCCACAAGGCAAACGCCTTGAATCAGGTTATCTATATTTCGGCACCCCAGTAAAACAGGTGCGTCCACTAAGCCAGGCTGAAATTGAACACATTGAATATTCTGCTAAACATTATGTTAAAATCGCAGCAAAACACAAAAACTCTTAATTTTAAATTAAAGGATTTTATATGACTAAAGTTGTACTTCACACCTCTTTTGGTGACATCAAACTGGAATTAAATAAAGAGAAAGCTCCCTTAACTGTAGAAAACTTTGTTGAATATGTTAAGTCAGGCCATTATAACGGCAAGATTTTCCACCGGGTAATTAACGATTTCATGATTCAAGGTGGCGGCATGGATAAAAACATGAAAGAGTCATCTACACGCGACCCAATCAAAAATGAAGCTGCAAATGGTTTAAAAAATGATAAATACACCATTGCTATGGCGCGGACTATGCAGCCGCATTCAGCAACAGCGCAGTTTTTTATCAATGTAAAAGACAATGATTTTTTAAATTTTAGCGGCGAAAATATGCATGGTTGGGGTTATGCTGTATTTGGCAAGGTAATTGAGGGAACTGAGGTAGTAGACAAGATCAAAGTTGTAAAAACCGGCCGCCACGGTATGCACGATGATGTTCCGGTAGAACCAATTGTGATTGAAACAGCAGAAGTAATCGAATAAGAACCATTAGCCTTGCTTGTCAATCGGGTTTAGCTACTTTCGGTAACGGCCCATTTCCAAATTAAGTGCACCACGTACCAAAGGTTACGTAGTTAAACATAGCTTCAGCTGGGGTTAAAATCCAAAAGCTTTTCTTGGTCGATTGTTCAAATTTTTCTACGTCAGCGACTTTTTTGTCGCTGAGCTCTCTAAAATCAGTTTTCTTTGGATAAAAATCTCTGATTAATCCATTTTGATGTTCGTTTAGTCCTCGCTCCCATGAGCTATATGGGTTGGCAAAATATACCTCTGCCCCGGTGATCTGTTCCAGCTGTTCAAGATATGCAAACTCAGTACCATTATCAGGTGTTATGGCTTTAAGTGGCAACAACGTAAATGCAACTACTTTTTCAATTTCAGCCACTACTGTAGCAGCCTCCTTATTTGGAATTTTCTAATAACCTCAAATTTAGTTGCTTTGTCAGTTAGCGTAAGTAAATAGGACTTTTGATCCAATCCCAAAATGGTGTCCATTTCCCAATGTCCAGGTTCCAGCTTTTTACCGGCTATAGCTGGGCGTTCGCTAATCCTTTTTTTGTTAATTACTGCGCAAGCATTCTCTTTGTTAAGCTTTCTTCTATATTTCTTTATACCGTGGCGTAAGTTTAAATACAAAGCATCACCATTTTTACGATTATTTTTTAAGGTTTCAGCACGGATTCCAGAGTAAAAACCAAACTCTTGATCTAGATTTCTGCGTATTTCTCGACTAAGAGAAGTATGGCTGCGATGCATTTCGCGACCTAATGCGAGCAAAGAGATTGCAGGATTATTTGCTTTTCTTTGCGCTATGTAGTAACGATCACTCTTGGTTAGGTGTTTGTATGACATGACTATCACTTTCTTTAGGTTTAGCGACCTGAAATTATAGTCTAATACGCACCTAACCTTTTTCTTTATCTAATCCATGAATAAAATCTAATCATTATTTCCATTAATAATCAAGCTTTATCCACAGAAAAAATTTACTGTTGCACTTCAGTTGAAAATGGGCAAAGTAGCTTTTACTTAACCATGATTTACAAAAAAGTTTTAATTATTTGTATCTTCCAATATGGCATTAAGCCACTCTTTGACATGATCCTTTACCCGTTCTCTGCTGGACATACATTTTGCTAATAAGTCAATAATATCAGGCTCGTCTTTCAAATCAGGCAGAATTGCTTCCTTAATGATATATTTAATACATTCTTCAACTGTTTCTTGGGATACGCTCCTATCTTGACCGCTTTTTATCAGGTTTAGCAAACCTTCTCTTTTTTGGGAGTTGCTACATGCTGCCTGTATTGCTCTAGTAATTATATTGAAGCCTGCCTCTTGCACAGGTGTAAGCGATGTCGAAGAATTCATCGGTAAATCCGATATAGCTAAAAACTGTTGTATTGCATCAATGTAGGGTTTAATCGTCTGATCCTGGGTATGAATCATATAGATGTTATAGACTGAACACTTAGCGCGCTCTAAAATACCTTTAGTGCAACTTATATTATCATTACCATATGCATTGGCAGCATCTGTTAAAAAGTCAACTACATACGTAGCCAGCAGATTTTTATCATTATTACAATATGACATTGCTTGGGCAACCGCAGCTTTTACACTCCAGGTAATTTCAGGATAGTAATTATTCCTTATACGATCTAATAAATTTTTAGCGGAAGCTGAACCCACCCCAAAGTTTCCAGTTTCGACAAAGCTGCAAAACTCGGTCCAATGGCGTTCTATTTCAGGGTTATCAGTGACCTGTGGTAACTTGACATGTTCGTTAAGTTTTTGGTAAATACGATTGATGTTATGCACTTCATATGCATGACCTATTACAACCGGGGCTACAACCGGATTATTGCGTGGAGGTAGCCTATTTCGATTCCTGTCATTTCTAATAGTAATAACCCTATCAATAATACCGTCAATTGTTCCCATATAAGGGTTTAACATTTCATCGGTATATGATCTATTTTCACGTATAATCCGATTAAAAGGATATAACCCTTCATGCACATCCGGGTTTAAATCAATAATGTTAAAGAAGTGGGCTAAAGTATAATCATTTTGCCTGGTTCTGGCAATATCCAGACCCGCTGGCGTTCTGGTATCAATTAATAATGTTATGGCTTTTTCACATGTAGTCGCGACCTCTAATATTTGATTAAACTCACCGGATAAAAGAACCTCTTGTGATATAATAAACTTATCTATTCTAGCAGCCAGACGTTCGTTGATTCTGGGGTAGCGGTTTATGTCCATCTCCCAAATATACAAATTTCCTGATCTCATATAACTAGCCTGGCAGTTTTGCGGCGAGCTTAATAAATTTCCTGCGGTTAGGATGCTTTGCCTGGAGATACAGTCAATCGAATCTGGCAAGCTAAATAGGGCTATTTTATTCTGGGGTACATTATCCGCCGGTTGCGTAATTATTCCGATTCTGGTTCTTTCTGCCTCATTATTTCCGTGATTACCTCCAATCTGGTTTTCTCCAAACAAGCGTGAAGGCTGAGGTACATCAGCCACCCCCCGAATTGAACTATGGTTTCTAAATGGATAAATTTGATTAGTGATCCGTCGCCAATTTATCATGTTTTGTCCTGAAAAAATTAATTGCTTTCTAGTATAGGGCTGAGTATAAATAGAAAAATAAACCAAATTACTCCTTTTTAAGGTAGTTATTAATTATGGTTTAAGAAGCGGTTGAAATTTAATCTCACAATTTTTAGACTATCTAAGACTGGACTTTGGCACTTTTGACATTTAATGAATATAGAAATACCAACGTTTTTGCTAAAATCGCCCATTTTCAACTTAAGTGCAACAGTAAATTTTTTCTATGGATAAAGCTTGATTATTAATGGAAATAATGATTAGATTTTATTCATGGATTAGATAAAGAAAAAGGTTAGATGTATATTGAACTATAATTCGGTACTTCACATCGAAAGGTAGTCCATGAACTATAAGCATCTAACCAGGGAAGAAAAATACTACATTGAACAAAGAAAAGCAAGTCAAATTGCTATATCAGTAAGGCAATTAGCACGTGAAATGGGTCGTAGCCCTTCTAGCATAAGCCGTGAGTTAAAACGCAATTTTGATCCAGATTTTGGTTTTTATTCTGGAATAAGAGCTCAAAGTATGAATGTAGAACTTCGTAAATCTGGAATTATTAAGAAGATAGACCGGATTGCTGATACAATTAGGGAGGTGCTTTTTAGTAACAATGTCTGTGATATTGTAGATAAGAAACGAATCGAGCAAAGACCGATAGAGGCTGCTGAGAAAAAAGAACCTGGTCATTGGGAAATTGATACTGTCTTTGGCTTACAGCAAAAATCATATTTGCTTACCCTGACGGATAAGGCAACTAAATTTCAGCTAGTTAAGAAACTAGAAAATAAAGAGGCCGCCACAGTACTTGCAGCAATGCAGGATATTATGGCTTTTACTCGGCCCATTTAATAACGTAACTTAAAAGGCTATTATGTTTGAAAAATTCCTGGCTAATATCAAAAAATTCTTAGCGGCAAACCAAGTTATTGAAGATGAATTGCTCCGCTTTGCCTATTCAACTGATGCCAGTATCTACCGAATGGTTCCTAAGCTGGTCTTAATTGTAAGGACCGAAAATGAGGTTGTGCAAATCATAAACATAGCCATGCAATATGATATTAAGTTAACTTTTCGGGCAGCAGGCACAAGTTTATCGGGCCAGGCAGTCACCGATCAGGTACTGGTAATGCTAGCCCAGGATAGCTGGCGCCAATATCAAGTCATTAATAATGGCAATGAAATAAAATTAGAACCGGGAATCATCGGTGCAGATGCAAACCGCTACTTAAAGGCATTCAAGAAACAGATTGGCCCAGATCCGGGCTCAATCAATGCAGCTAAAATCGGTGGGATAATCGCCAATAATTCCAGTGGGATGTGCTGTGGCACTGCCAAAAACTCCTATGCAACTTTAAAAAGCATCCGGGCAATTTTAGCTAATGGCAGTATTTTTGACAGCAGCTGTGATGCGATACTCGAAGAATTTAAGCTAACGAATACGGCACTTCTTGAAAAAATTACAGCGATTCGCCATAAGATCATGCTCGATGAAGAACTGGTAAAGTTCATCCGAAAAAAGTTCTCTATCAAAAACACCAGCGGATATAGCTTAAATGCATTTTTGGATTTTACCGACCCGGTTAAAATCCTGGAGCGCTTAATGGTTGGATCTGAGGGCACCCTTGGATTTGTAAGCAATGTAACTTTACATACTGTACCTAATTATGAGTATAAAGCACTAAATTTATTATATGGTAAATTAACTGACCTGATAAACCTAACAGTCGATATTGCACAATTGGGAGTTTCCTCAGTTGAACTTTTAGATTATTTTTCATTGATGTCAGTATCGGGTGATAAGGATATCCAGAAATATCTGCACCCCCTGCCTGACGATAGCTATGCTGCTATTATGGTTGAAGTAACGGCTAATAGTAGTAGCAGTTTAGCTGACAAAATTGCCAGCCTAGATCAGCTAATTAAGAATTCAAATATATTTCATCAACTGGGATTTACTAATGATGAACAAGCTATGGCCATAATATGGAAAGCCCGTGGCGGAATTTTACCTACAATCGCAGGACAGCGTCCGCTTGGATCTAGCGTATTAATTGAAGATGTCGCGGTAGAAATCAAACTATTACCAGCTTTAATCAATGATATCCGTGTGCTTTTTGATAAATTCAGTTATAAAAACGCGGCAATTTTTGGTCATGTATTGTCTGGTAACATACATTTTGTAATTACCCCCGATTTTACCAACCACTTAGAGTTAGTCGCATATGACAATTTTATGTATGAATTAACTCACCTTATTGCCAATAAATTTAATGGTTCGTTAAAAGCAGAGCATGGTAGTGGTAGAAATATTTCTCCTTTTGCAATTGTCGAGTGGGGCGAAAAATGCTGGAATCTTATGTGGGAAATAAAAAACTTACTCGATCCTACAGGGATGTTTAACCCCGATGTTAAACTTACCCGCGATTATACCCTTCATATGAAACATCTAAAATCATTTACCACAATTCACGATGAAATTGATAAATGTATGGAGTGCGGGTTTTGCGAACCAGTTTGCCCGTCACGTAAATTAAGCCTTACTCCTCGCCAGCGTAACACGGTTGCCCGGCATATTGCAACATTATCAGGTGAAGAAAAAACTCTCTGGCAAGAAAAATATCAGTATTATGGAATTGATACTTGCGCGACAACCGGCATGTGTAAAACTGCCTGCCCGGTAGGGATTAATACCGGTAATTTTATTTTAGAACAAAAGCCCAAATCTGCAGCTACTAATAATCATGCCAAGCTAATTAAAACAGCTAAAACTAAAGTTCAGCTAGCAAATTTTGCAGCTTCAATTGTTGGCCGTAAAAACCTGCAAAGTATCACCAGCTATGCTCATGGTAAAATCAAGGCAATCCCTATATTTCTTGAAAGCATGCCAAAAGCGCAACGTATTGAATTTTCTCAAGAAGCAAACCTTGCTACTGATATACTATTAGCCCCTGCCTGCCCTAACCGGATATTTGCAGGAGTTACAGAATTTAGTGACTATCCAAGCAAATTAGTTTTGGAAAAAATGGGTTATACGGTTAACTACATTGATAACCCCAGCAATACTTGCTGCGGCCAAATGTATCACTCCCAAGCTAAATTAGCCCAGCAGCAGCAAATGACTACAGCGATAAAGGAAAGCTTGCAAAATTCAAGCATAGGCATTATTGACAATAGCTCCTGTTCTGGTTTCCTAGCTAATGCCGGAATTGAGCTAATCGATATAAATAATTTTATTGTTGCAAAGATAGACCGCAATAAATTAACCAAGAAGTATAAAAAAATCGCATTGCATATCGATTGTAGTACGGCCAAACATTCTTTTAATCAGGGATATCTGGAAGTGTTACGGCTTTGCTCAGACGAAATCGTAATTCCGGAAGGAATAAAGTGTTGTGGCTTTGCAGGAGATAAGGGCTTTTTTACCCCGGAACTTAATGCCAGCAGCTTATCAGACCTCGCACTTCAGGTGACTGGCTGTGAAATTGGCGTTACATTTAACCGAAGCTGCCAGATTGGATTAACCCAGCATGGCAAGATTCAATATATTTCTTTTGTTGAAATGATATTAAACTGCTTGCCAGATTGAGTCTAAGAAAGCAAAATTTACTAAGTCATGTATAGCATGGATTAACTTTTTACATTCTGATTTTGGCTATTTTGCTTGGCAAGCAATATTTCGGTCTGAATTGCAATTTGGGTAAAGTGAATCCGTTCCAAAGAGGTAACCAAAATGCTTAGAAAATTATCCAGTATTTCCTGCTCAACGGGTAGGAAAAATTCAACCGGATTATTCGGCAGAAAGGCAACTACTCCACGGGTTCTGATTTTAGAATTTATAGGCACATAATAAAGCTCGCTACCGGCAAAAGTATTGGTATTTAGCCCTGCATCCTGGGCATTATCAAATACCCATTTGGCAATTGCCATATCGATCTTATTTTTAATCGGCGAGTCATAAACCTGCAACTCTTCTTCAAGATTTGGCAGTAAAACTATATATTTAGCTTTTATTAATTGCGGTAAGAATTCGTTTACGCATTCGATAAGCTGAGATTCCACCATTGCTTCTGCCATTTTACGCCCTGCTTCATATAATAACCGGGTCTGTTGTTGTGTCTTTCTTAGCATGCCGACTTGATAACGAAGGTTGCCGGTAACAACGCTAAAGGCACTGCCTACTATAGTCATCACAATAAAAGTAATTAGATACTGAAAATCACCAATAACAAGAGAAAAACGCGGTGGAATAAAGAAAAAATCAAATGATATTGTAGCTACAAATGCAGCCGATAAAGCAGATAATTTACCCCGGCCATGATTTATGACTATTATTGCCAATAAATAGATCATCAAGATATTTACATCTGAAATATAGTTTGCAAATGGTAAGAGTACTACGCCAAGCATGCCAAAAATGGCAATATTCCGTAGAAATTTATTGAAAGCTTTCGGGTAATCTATTTTCTTCTTTGTCCGCGATTCGGTTAAAGCATTGATTCCGCGGGTCAACTCATCCCTAATTAAGTGGAGATTCAATTCTGGCGCAAGTTCCGAGAGTTTTGCAACCAAAGTTGTTCCAAATAGCCGATAATAGAGACTTAAACGGTATTGTGATAATACAACTGTATTGATATTATGTTCTCTTGCAAAGTCAACAATTGCTTCGGTCGGGCTGCTACCAACCAGGCTTGAAGTTTCTGCACCTAAACTTTTGGCAAGTTCCAATAAATTTAAAAGCTTCTGGCGATGCTTTAATGGCTTATTTTCCCAATCCCCATTATCAAAAAACACCACATACCAATTACTAAACCCTTTATCATACATGGTTTTGCCGCTGCGTATTACTTTTTCACTGGAATAACCTGGTTCTAATACTACCAGCAAATTTTCATGGCTAGCCCAAACATCATTAATTGCTTTATCACTGCGGTACTCTTGGACCTGCTGCTCGACTTTTTGGGCTGTTTTTAAGAGTGCCATTTCACGTAAGGCGGTCAAATTACCCTTACGGAAAAAATTCTCTAATGCCCGTAAGGCTTTTTCAGTAGGATAAATTTTGCCTTCTTTTAAGCGCTCAATCAATTCGTCGGGTGTTACATCAATCAATTTTATTTCATCTGCATCCTCAAGAATTAAATCAGGTACGGTCTCATTTACTTTTATCCCGGTTATTTGGCCAACAACATCATTCAGCGACTCAATATGCTGAATATTTAACGCTGTATATACGCTTATCCCTGCTGCTAGCAACTCAAGGACATCTTGATAACGTTTAAGGTTGCGTGAACCTGGAACATTGCTATGGGCTAATTCATCAATAATTACTAATTCAGGCTTGCGTAATAGTATTGCATCTAAGTCAAGCTCTTGTAAATTATGATTTTTATGCTCGATTTTCTTTAGAGGAATGACTTCAACATTATCCAGTAAAAGAGCTTTTGTCTCTGGCCGGTTATGCGTTTCAATATATCCAATTACAACATCTACTCCATCTTTAATTAGTTCGGGTATTGCCTTTAACATTGCGTAGGTTTTACCTACCCCAGCAGCAGCGCCAAGAAAAATAGTTAACTTTCCCTCAGGTTTTGATTGGTCATATTTGTTTAGTATTTGCTCGGGTGTCAGCCTTTGATGCATATCTTGCTCGCTTTATTAATGAAATGAATGCTTAAAATTTCTGGTACAATAACAGTCATAATAATAACCTAATTGCAATTTGCAATATATTTTTTTTGATTTTTTGCTGCTAATTAACTAGCTGATACTGTGCATTATAAAAAAGTTTATCTGATTTATTAAAAAGTTAATTACTTTATAACTCAACTCTTCCGCATACAAAATTATGTATTATTCATAAACATAATCTAGCATGCTCCAGAATTCATATAAATCAATTAACCATTTTAATAAATCTTATATTTTTGTATCACTAGTTTAGATGCTTAACCTCTTAAAATAATATCTAGCAATATTCAATCTAAAATTTAGGATAATGGAGGGTAAAAGATATATAGTCTATTCTCAAACTAGCTAATTTTTAGTTGAATTATAATAGTGCCCGGTATTGAAAAAAGCAGCTCAGAATTAGCAGCAATAATCAGTGATTAGATGAAAAAGCGTTGGAAAAAGAATATAGCCTTTATTTAATTAAGTGATATTCACGCAGAAGTTCAAACTATTGAAAAGGATCAAATATCAATGTCTTCATTCGCAATATTATTTTTAGTCATCTTATTTGGCGATTTGGCCTTAAAGCTATACTTAAACTACCGTCAAAAAAACTCAATCCTGGCTTCGTTCAACCAAGTCCCGACTGCATTTAGTTCGCAAATAAGCCTAATAGAACATCAAAAAGCCGCTAAATATAGTTTAGCAAAATTACAACTAGGCCGGATTGAACTTGTCTATGCGACAATTCTTATCTTATTATTTACAAAAGGCGGCGGTATTAATTTACTTGCTTCATGTAGTTTATTAACTAGTCATCCATTAACCGGACAAGTTATTTTAATTTTAGCATATTCATTAATAAGCTCTTTATTAAGTTTGCCATTTAGCTATTACAATACATTTAAAATCGAACAGGAATTTGGCTTTAATAAGATGACTGTTGGTTTATTCCTTGCCGATTTAATAAAAGGAATACTAATAGCCTTGATTATCGGTACCCCACTCCTATATCTGGTATTTTGGCTAATGGATAATCTTGGGAATAATTGGTGGATTTGGGTCTGGGGAGTTCTGGTTGTATTCAATCTATTGATCCTAGTAATTTACCCAACATTTATTGCACCGCTATTTAATAAATTCACCCCGCTAGAAGACATCGAGCTTAAGGCTAAAATTGAATCCCTTCTACAAACTTGCGGTTTTAAATCCCAAGGCGTATTTGTTATGGACGGATCAAAACGTTCAAGTCATGGAAATGCATATTTTACAGGACTTGGTTCTAGTAAAAGAATTGTATTTTTTGATACTTTGCTAAAACAACTTAGTCACGATGAAATCATTGCCGTGTTAGCCCACGAACTGGGCCATTTTAAACACAAACATATTATCAAACAAATGATCATGTCGTTTGGAATAACGTTAATCGGGTTATTTATTTTCAGCTTACTAATCAATCAGGAATGGTTTTATAGTAGTCTTGGCGTTAGCCATATTAATCACGCAAGCGGTTTATTGTTACTTTTCATTATAACCAATATAGTTAGTCTGCCATTAGCCCCATTAAGCAGTTATTTGTCGAGAAAAAATGAATTTGAAGCTGATAATTTTGCCAAAAAACATGCTAACAAAGATGATCTTATTAATGGCTTGGTTAAACTATATCGAGACAATGCAAGCACCCTTACTCCCGATGAATTATATGTGGCTTTTTATTACTCGCATCCACCGGCAAGTATTCGCATTAGCAATCTCGAAAATCCAGTAGGTAATTGTTAAATATGCAGCAAGGTTTAATCGTAAAGAGTCACGGCCGCCACTTTAGTGTTGAAGTTGCAGGTAAAAGTTATACTGCATTGGCTAAAGGTAAAAAGACCGAGTTCGTCGTAGGGGACTTAGTCGAAGTCAATTTGATTAATGAGGAGCAGGCTCACATAATCAACCTGGTCCCGCGCGAAAACTTAATTTATCGGAGTGATCATAATCGCAGTAAAATGATTGCTAGCAATCTTGACCAAATCATTATTGTAATTGCGGTTAAACCAAACTTTAATATAAGTTTCCTAGATAGTTGCCTGCTAGCGGCCGAAACAAGTGGGGTTAAGCCGCTAATTGTAGTTAACAAGATGGATTTAGCTGAATCTCAAGAATTTGCCAGATTAATTAAAAACTTGTATGAAAGCAAACTTGGCTACTTATTGGTTACGCTATCCGCTTTAGACAACACCCAAGAACTGAAACAGCATTTAAATGGTAAAAGGTCCTTATTGATTGGCCAATCCGGCGTTGGCAAGTCTACTATTACCAATCAAATTTACCCTGCTGCTTTGGCAAAAACCGGCGAAATCGCTAAGCATGAAAATAGTGGCAGCCATACCACTACCCATGCAACTTTATATCATGTGAATGAACATAGCGAATTAATTGACTGCCCTGGCCTTCAGGAATTTGGTTTATATCATTTGAATGCAACCGAAGTTGCTGAATATTTCCCGGAAATGATTGATTTGTTGGGGCTATGCCGATTTAATAATTGCCTGCATTTAAATGAACCAAACTGCAAAATCCATGAAGCGGTTCAAATGGGCAATATTGAAGAACATCGCTATAATTTTTACCGCCGCCTAGTCGAAAACCTAAAAATGAAAAAAAATTATTTATAAGGATAGTTCTATGCATATTCGCAAGTCAAAATATATTGTTAGCCTTATTTCTTCATTAATTGCTATAAACTGTTTTGCACTTGAAAGTTCAAGTAATACTGTGGCAATAGCTAAAATAGAAGCTACTAGTAAAACTTGTGTAGCTGGCAAAGCGGATACTTCGAGTAATTATTTAGCAACTAAATGGTATCGCGATTCAGCAGAGAGAAATGCCGAGTATAATGAAATTTATGCGATTGGCTATGAAAAGGTTACCCAAAATGTTAAACAGCAAAAACTGGTTAAAGGCAGCTGGGGCGTCATCCTTGATATTGACGAAACCGTGCTTGATAATAGCGAATATGCTAAAAGCAATGTGTTAAGTTGTGATTCATATAGTCCAAAAACTAATTATGAATTTATGGAACAAAAAAGATCTATCGCTACTCCGGGGGCGCATAATTTCACTTGCAATATCCAAAAATTAGGCGGCAAGATCGTACTCGTTACTAACCGTGATGGAACTTTTGATGATAAAATACAAAAAGCTACGCTTGACAACTTAAAATCAGCAGGCATTTGTTTTGATAATGTGGTATTTGCCAATGGCCCTAAAGATAACGATAAAACCCCAAGGTTTAATGCGGTACAAGCTGGCGACTATACTAAAATAATTGCTAGCAATAAATTGCCAAAATTGAATATCCTGGCCTATTTTGGCGACAATATCCAGGATTTTCCAAATATAAAACAAACTGAGGCAATTAAAGAGGATCCAAATGGGGACTATTTCAAAAAATTTGGTCAGGAATATTTCTCATTACCTAATCCAACTTATGGCAGCTGGGAAAAGAACCAATTTAAATAAAATCTTAATAAACTACTGAAAAAAGATTGCTTTAAATTAAGCAATCTTTTTTAATCGAATTATCTCTTTGCTTTAGTTTACTACTTGCTAATTTAAACGATATTAAGTATGATTATATAACTTTAAAAACTAAACTTAGGATCAGAACCATAATTAACTTCAAAATTTGAATTAACTACAATATTTCCCACCACATAATCCCTTTTAGTGTTATACGAGTCTGCAGAAAATTTAAGTGGAGCTTCATTTGGCTTTGACACTATAGTAACACGAACTCATCGAGTAAGTTTCTATTGTAAGATAATGATAATTTCAATAATGCCTAAAGCATATCGCTAGTATCGAAGATTAATTTCTTTCAAGCAAAATATATCTTTTGGTATCTACCGGTCGCTTCGCACTCCATACTACATGCCAGCCGGGGTAATTAACATTTTGGTCTTTAGCAACTGCAATTAAGGCTTGATTGCAAGAGTCTTGGCTAAAATTGTCTGAGGCTTTTAAACGTGTATCTGCAAAATAATACCATAGTGCACTTGGCAATTTATTATTCGTCTCAGTAGAAATACAACTTTGGAAATTGCGATTAAGGTACGACTCGCTACTGGTAACTATATCTTTAAAACTAAGTACTGAGTCAAACCAAGGTAAACATAGAGATACAAAAATTACTAGACAAAAGGTAGTACCACTAGCCCAATTAGTTACCATTTCGCGCCCGCGAATGTGTTTTCTGGTAATCATAAATAGCCAGATTGCCGTTATTAGTACGGCAAGTGCCAATTGCCATATATTAAAGTTAAATATGTAACTGGGCGCATAAAACTGGGCGCGACTAAATAAGTCAACCGGGTGGCCAGTATTTAAGGCGATATAAAGTAGTAATATGCAAAATCCACCAATCCCAAAAGTAAATAAGCTAAACCAATTTAATAATGAAACAACACTAATGCGGATTGAGTCAATTTCTACTGAAGCAATTAAGACAAAAGGAATAATTATAGGAAATATTGTTGACTCATCATGCTTACCGCTTATTACTGCGAAAAAAAGCAGTAGTGTGGCAAAAATTAAGTTAGCATACAATATCTTATCTGCTATAAGCTTCCTTCTTCGCTTATAAATAGTCCAGATAACTAAAATCCAACTTGGCACTAGATACCACAAAAGGGTTTCTAAGTAAAACTGTAAATTGGCTATCAGATCACTTATAGTAAAATTTACAATCGACCTATATTTTGATTCCCACTCTACAAAAAATCGATGATCAACACTATTTAATTGCCAGCAATAGGAAGCAAAAATCAGGGCGAAGACACAAACTCCGGCAACTGAAGTAATATAATAGCTATAGCGGCGCCAGCTACGGTCAAATAAAGGTAAGGTGACTAGCATAAATATTGCTATTAACAAGAAAACCGCAGTAAAGTTTACCGAGATAAGGACCAAGCCAAGTGCCAGTAAGCCACTTGAAATACCAGGCATTTGAGTGGATCTTTGCAAAGCAAAAAAATAAAGCACAAAACCTAGAAGAATTACGATATTTGGTGATAATTGATATGCATTATTGATAAATCCAATACTACTTATCAAGATCATGATGACGCTTCGCCCATTTTTATAGGCATTTAATCCTGAGCCTATCTTGCCAAAAAAATAAATGACTGCCAAAATAAGAACTGAATTTATAATCCTGATTGCATTGGCAATATCAGAGAAATTGAAAATTTTAATAATTAAGGCATAAATCCAAAAATAAAATGGCTGTAAATCTAGATAAGGAGACCCGGTAGCAATATATGGGACAACCCATGAATTAGTATTTATTATGCTCTTAACCACTGCTACAACATATGGTTCGTAGGGTTCCCACGGGGAATGGAAAAATGTCGCTCCACCTATCCATATAATTGCCATAAGAAATAATAGCCAAGGTCGGTCTTTGCGATGGGGTTTTGAAGTAGGCGAAAATGTTAACATATAAATCCAAATAAAATAGGTAGCTATACTAAGCTACCTATTTTATCATAATTTACTATCGCTTAAAAGCGCTTCACACTAAGACTAGTAATAATTACTTAGTAGTTTTCAAGCCAAAAGAACTATATTTGTTTTTGAATCTTTCCACTCGACCACCAGTATCTACTATACGCTGTTTGCCTGAGTAGAATGGATGACAAGAAGAACAAACTTCAATTTGCAGTTCTTTTTTAGCTAAAGTTGATTTAGTAGTAAATTTATTACCACAACTACAAGTAACTTCTACAGTATTGTATGAAGGATGAATGTTATCTTTCATTACAGTTACCTTTAAAAGACTATCCCATTATTATACAATAACTGCATTGTATATTGCAAGTACAAACGTGGAATTACTTATGCTAATTTGATTTCATTTGCTAATTCCACATCAAGTTTAGGTTAAATATTGTCCTTATAATTAAAATCCCTTAGCCTAAATCCAAGCACAAATAAAGACCCAAAGTAAGCAATTATAGCTACTATCATTACCTCAACCAAAGAGAAAACCCGAAGTAACATTTTGCCGGCAAAGTCTAACGGCAAGAAATGCAAAGACAATTCAATTGCCAACGCCATCCCCAAAATTGCAACTATAAGGCGGATTAGGAAAGTGCCCCAGCCGCTTTGTGGCTGATAAAGTTTTTTCTTGATCAGGAAATAGCATAAATTGGCGGCATTCAAACAAGCACTAAGCCCGATTGACAAAGATAAGCCAGCATGCTTAAAAGGACCAATAAAAGCCAAATTCATAAGTTGGGTGCAAAGTAAAACAAATATAGCGATCTTAACTGGGGTTTTAATATCTTGACTAGCATAAAACCCTGGCGCCAGTACTTTTACTAGAATAATCCCAAGCAATCCAATAGAATAAGCAATCAATGCATAGCTAGTCATAGTCACATCATGCATGGTAAATTTACCATGCATAAATAATGTCATCGTAAGTGGTTTAGCAAGCATCCCTAACCCAACTGTCGCCGGTAAAGCCAGCAATAAACATAAGCGGATACCCCAATCAAGTAAGCGTGAAAAATTTTCCCGGTTACCAGAACTAGCATGGCGCGATAAACTAGGTAATAGTATCGTACCTAGAGCCACCCCTAATACCCCACTTGGGAACTCCATCAACCGATCAGCGTAATACATCCAAGATATACTGCCTGTTGGCAGAAATGAAGCATAGATGGTATTTATTACCATGCTAATCTGAGCTATAGATACAGCAAAGATTGCCGGCCCCATCAGCCTTACCACTTTACGTACCGCAGGATTCTGCCAAGCAACCTTCGGACGAACCAGCATATCGATTTTTTTAAGATAAGGAACCTGAAATAATAACTGGAATAACCCACCAACAAAAGTTGCCCAAGCAAGCGTAAGGATAGATGGTTCAAAAAAATGGCGGAACGCCAAAATAAAAATGATAAAACTGATATTAAGAATCGTTGGTGTAAAAGAAGGAATTGAAAATAGCCCCCAAGTATTTAGCACCCCGCCCATCAATGATGCCAAAGAAATAAACAGGATATATGGAAAAGTGATTCTTAATAGGCTTACGGTTAAAGCAAATTTATTAGGATCATTAGTAAATCCCGGAGCAGTAATCCATATCACTACTGAAGCGAAAATCATACCTAAAATGGTAATCCCTAAGAGAATAGTTGCCAATAACCCCATAACAGCAGCTACAAACTCTTGTGTCTCTTGATGGGTTTTGGTATTTTTATGCTCAGCCAGAACCGGTACGAATGCTTGGGAAAATGCGCCTTCAGCAAAGACCCTGCGTAAAAGATTAGGCAATTTGAAAGCTACATTAAAAGCATCAGTCGCAGATCCTGCACCAAAATATATCGCCTGCAACATGTCTCGTAAAAAACCCAAGATACGTGAAATAAGGGTCATGCCGCTAACATTAGCTAATGATTTCAGCAAATTTGTTTTTTTAGTTGTCATAGATTTTTCTCAAAGGTATAACCGAAATAACTTTACATGTGGACTATAAGCTCCAAAATACTTTTCCAATACATTAAGGCAACATCCGTTTTAGAACATTGTCTTTGTAAATGTAATGATGGTATAGTGCAGCTATAAAATGAATAATGGCTAGAATTATAATGCCATTTGCAAGAAAATAATGAAATTCTTTTATTTGATGGCGTGAGGCATGATCAAGCGGCGCCATGAGTGGTGGTAAATTTATACCTAGTATGCTTAAATTAGTGCCTTTAGTTACTATCAAAACCACTCCGGTTACGGGAATTAAGATCATTAATAGATAAAGAAGCTCATGCATTAATTTAGCCACTATACGATTGAAGTTGGATAGGCCTTTATCTAATTTGGGATATTTTGAAGTCACGCGCCAAATTATACGCAATATTACAAGAAATAAAATGATGATACCTAACTGGATATGTAGCCACTTCCATTTAGTAATATTTAAAGTGAGTCCAATAAAATATTCACTAAAAATAAGGCCTGCAATTGCCCAATGCAGTATCTTAGCAATTCGATTGTAACTATCTTCCACTCATTCCCCCGATTAATTAAAGAGTTTCTTTATAACGACTAGGTTCTATATAATTTAAGACTTGCTGGTGATAAACACTATCGCCAAACTGCTCGGCTATTATACTTGCTAAATACGCTGAAAATAAAATTGGCAAAGTAAAGTGGCTAGAATCACTCATTTCTACCACCATAGCTACTGCAGTAATTGGCGATTGGGTGATTGCGGCTAAAAAGCCAGTCATTCCCAAAAGATAAAACTGTGCTAATGGAACCTGTGGGTCTAGTCGATGTAAGAAGTCGCCAATCCCAGCCCCCATTGATAAAGCCGTGGAAAAATATCCGCCAGGCACAGCAGCGCCGACCGAGGCAAGTGAACCAAAAAACTTACCAAAGGCATAATACCAAGGGGCATTAATCCCTTGGGTTAAATATTCTCGGGTAGTTTCAGATCCGTTTCCAAAAGATAATCCGTGCGTTAGGTAGCCAATTGAAGCAACGATTAAGCCAAAGATAAATGCGTTTACGTAATAATGTTTTTTCCGCCAAGCATTAATTTTCCAGGTTTTATCAACTGATATGAAGACCATCAGCTTGGTATATAGCGCGCCGGCTAAACCGCAAGTAATACCAATTAATATGGCAAAAATGGCTATATGCCAGGAATGCACTAAATCGGCAGAATTTATGGCCCCCATATATGGATCATTAGTTGTTAAAAAATCCGCAACAAACACAGCAACTAAAGTCGCGCCAACCAATAATGTTGCAATCTTTGGGGTAATCCGTTTTACATATTCCTCTATTGCAAATACCATCCCGCCAATTGGCGCATTAAATGCAGCAGCAACCCCGACCCCAGCCCCTAACTTAATCAGTAAGCGTCTTTTTTTGTCGCTTATATCCTTCATTTGATTAAAAAGCGATGCACAAATCTGAATTGTAGGCCCTTCCTTACCCAGCGAAGCGCCACTTGCTATACTCATAAAAGTTAAAATAACTTTGCCAACCAAAGAACGCAAAGAATAGGTTTTATGAAGCCGCTCTTCATCAAATATATCAACTGCATATCCCTGCGGCAAGCCGCTACCATCGGCATAAGGAAAGTATTTTTTCAGTAAGTAAATAATTATTACAAATACAAGAGGGGTATAAATAAAGATCGCCCAACCATTAATAGCAAATATTTTTAAGCAAATCTCGCGAGCCAAATCAACCGCCCAGGTGAATAATGCACTAAAAACACCAACAGCGATACATAACATAAGAAATGTAAGCTTAAATTCAGACTTTAATTCCGAGAATTTCACAGGAACTTCCTTTTAAAAATTAGTCGCGAATGCGCCCATTTTTTACAGATGTCATATTAAATACGTTTGCCAAACGAGAATAATGTATATGGGCAAGTGCAGAGGCCAATGCATCAGCAGCATCAGCTTGTGGTTTTCCCGCAAGCTTCAGCATATACATAACCATTTTTTGAACTTGCTCTTTCTCAGCATGCCCATAACCTACCACGGCTTGTTTAACTTGTAATGCCGTATACTCATAAACTGGTAAATCATAAAGAACACAACCGGCAATACATGCCCCTCTAGCCTGTCCTAGTATTAAAGTTGATTGAGGGTTAACATTAACAAAAACTTTCTCAATACTTACTAGATCAGGCTTATAGGTATTTATAATTTCGCTAATTCCATTAAGTATTGTCTTTATCCTAAAAGGCAGCGTATCTTTTGAATTTGTAGAAATTACTCCTGAAGCAATATAATTAGCCAGGTTCGCAGACTCAGCTTTGACTAGTCCAAACCCAGTATTTCTTAACCCAGGATCAATTCCAAGTATCAACATACATTCTTCTTTTGGAAATATTTTATTTTATTTTAAAAACTTTAGATAACTCTTAATCAACGCTTGATAAAGTAATTATTATACTTGGCTTTTTAATTTAAATTGTGTATTTCAATACCGAATACTTTAATTATTAAGTGATGTTAGGCATTATAATGAAATTTAAAACAGTGTATCTTATTTATTAAAAAGTTAAAAGTGCATAACATCACTAATAGGCCAATTAACTTTTCAATAATTCAGATAGACTATTTTATCAGTTAAATTCACTAAAACAATCGAATATTGCAGCGCAGTAATGAATTAATTTGATAAAAATTAGTTTCATAGTAAAATATTCGTTTAAAACCATATTTGTATTTTGCATACGGAGTAGTCAAAACATGAGTGATAAATTTAAATTAAACGAGCAATTAACCAAAGATGCATTAGAGTACCACCGTTTACCAAAACCAGGTAAAACCCAAGTTGTATCAACTAAACCGGTGGCAACTCAGCGTGATTTGTCGTTAGCTTATTCACCTGGTGTAGCCGCTCCGTGTATAGAAATTGCCAAAGACCCCTTAAATGCCTATGAATATACCAATAAAGGGAACTTAGTAGCTGTGATCAGCAACGGTACGGCAGTACTAGGTCTCGGGAACATTGGTGCAATAGCCGGTAAACCAGTTATGGAAGGCAAGGGAATCTTATTTAAAAAATTTGCTGGCATTGATGTATTTGATATTGAAGTAAATGAAACAGATATTGATAAATTTGTTGAGGTAGTAGCGGCACTAGAGCCTACATTTGGCGGGATTAATCTCGAAGATATTAAAGCCCCTGAGTGTTTTGAAATTGAACGTCGCTTAAAGGAGCGTTTAGCTATTCCCGTATTCCATGATGACCAGCATGGTACTGCAATTGTAGTTGCTGCAGCAGCAATAAATGGATTAAAAATAGTTAACAAAAAGATTGAAGATATCAAGATTGTAGTTTCAGGTGCCGGTGCCGCAGCAATTGCATGCCTTAACTTATTAGTCAACCTAGGCGCCAATAAGAAGAACATTTTTGTCTGTGATTCTAAGGGTGTTATCCACGATAAGCGTGAAGGCAAATTGGATGAATCCAAACAACAATACTGTCAAACTACTGACTACCGCACCCTAGAAGACGCAATGGAAAATGCCGATGTCTTCTTAGGATTGTCTGGTCCTGGCACAGCTACGCAAGACATGATTAAAAAAATGGCCCCTAACCCGCTGGTATTTGCCCTTGCCAACCCTACTCCAGAAATTATGCCAGAACTAGTTTATGAAATTCGTCCAGATGCAATTGTGGCAACAGGTCGAAGCGACTATCCTAACCAAGTGAATAATGCGCTATGTTTCCCATACATTTTCCGGGGTGCATTAGATGTCGGCGCGACAGCAATTAATGAAGAAATGAAAATTGCAACGGTTAAGGCTATTGCTGAATTGGCTACTTCAGAACCAAATGAATTAGTTACCAATGCTTATGGCGGCCAAGAGCTACGCTTCGGCCGCGAATATCTAATTCCTAAACCATTAGATCCACGCTTAATACAGGTGATTGCTCCGGCTGTTGCTAAAGCGGCGGTGGAAAGCGGGATTGCTACGCGTCCAATAAAAGATATCGCCCAATATGAGCAAAGCCTGGCGCAATATGTATACCGCTCAAGTATGTTTATGCGACCGGTATTAAATTTAGCCAAGAAAAATCCATCACGAATTATCTTATGTGAAGGCGAAGATGAGCGCTCGCTCTTAGCTGTACCTGAAATTAATGACCTTGGGCTTGCCAAGCCAATTTTGATTGGCCGCCCATTTGTTATTGAAAAGCGTATCGAAAAATTAGGATTAAAGATCAAAGCTGGATTTGACTTTGAACTAGTTAACATTGATAATGATTCACGTTACAAAACCCTATGGCAGCGTTATTACAATATGATGAAACGCAAGGGCATAACAGAAGAGACTGCACGTGACCACATGCTTACAAGGCACACGCTAATTGGCGCAATGTTGATTTTAAATGGTGATGCTGATGGCATGATTTGCGGTTTGAGTGGCAAATATAGCAATCACTTTGAAACAATCAAAGAAATTATTGGCTATAATAACCCACATAAAGTTGCTGGGGCAATGAATGCATTAATGCTGCCAAACGGCAATTTATTTATTACTGATACCCATGTTAATGCCAACCCTAGTGCAGAAGACCTAGCAGAAATAACTAGAATGGCAGCTAAAATTATTAATCACTTTGGTATAGAGCCACAAGTTGCATTATTATCACATAGTAGCTTTGGTTCGCATATGGAGTCGCCAAGTGCCAAAAAAATGCGTGATGTTTTAGAGTTACTGCAAAAATCTAACCCTGAATTAAATGTTGATGGAGAGATGCACGCTGATGCGGCTATTATCCCGGCAATCCGTGACCGGATTATGCCTGATTCGCCATTAAAAGGTCCAGCAAATTTATTAGTTATGCCAAATATTGAAGCTGCCAGCATTTCATACAACTTAATGCGGGTTTCTTCATCTGATGGCGTAACCGTTGGCCCAATTTTGATGGGTATGGCTAAACCTGCACACATTTTAAGCCCAATTTCAACTGTTCGTAGGATTGTAAATATGGTTGCTTTGGCTAGTGTTGAAGCACAAAATAAATAAAATTATTTTTGTGACAATAAGCCCATATTGCGGGAGTACTTTAAAAGGTATTTAGCAATATGGGCTTTTTTTATTAGTGTAGCGGAGTTTCGGTCTGATTAAAGAACATTGTCCACTTATCAATTTCGACTTGATTAGACTGGAGCTGGTGCCCTAAACCAAAATATGATCTTAATAGATAAGGACTGGTTCCGCCAGCCATATTTTGCATGGTTGCTGCGAACTTATAGCTATGTAGTGGTGGTACACGACCATCCTCCATCCCGGTCTGGATTAACATGGCAGGATAAGAGATAGAGCGGACATTTTGTAGAGGTGAAAATGCCATCAGGTTATTAAACTGATCCTGTACAGAACTATAACCATAATCAGGATACCATACAAAGCCAGTTGTGAAGAGCTGGTAACGCAATAAATCAAGCACCCCTACAGCAGGAAATACGACCTTAAACAACCCAGGGTTCTGTAGGGCTACCGCGGCTGTAGTAAGACCACCATTTGAGGAGCCTGACAAGGCAAGTTTTGAAGGATTGGTATATCCATTATTAATCAGGTAATTAGCTACTGCGGCAACATCATTATAAGTATTCTGTTTATTTAACATGCGGCCGTCATTATACCAGACAGTACCATATTCCCCGCCCCCACGGACCTGGGCAACAACATAGATTCCCCCATTTTTCATTAATAATACCGTATTTGTATCAAAACTTGGCAATGTCGAAGTATTAAACCCGCCATACAAATATATAAGCGCAGGGTTGTTTCCGTTTAACTTTAATCCTTTCTTATAACCGATGAAAATTGAAACCACAGCCCCACCTGTTGATGGAACAAATAATTCTTTCATTTCATAATCAGCAGGATTAAATCCAGGAATAGTGCTTTGCGACTTTAATTCTCCCACCGATTGAGTAGCGGGATTATACTGGTAGGACTGATGCGGTGTAACCAGATTCGAATACGAATAGGTTAAAACACTATTGTCTACACATTTGGGGCTATTATCTCCCTCGGTTTCTAGGGCACCTAAACCGGGAAATCCATCAATTTCAACAGGATTTGCAGCCGGCACCGTTTGATCATAACGATAAAGTTTGCTTGCCCCATCCTCAAGTATTTCGGCGTAATAATAGTTTCCGCAACTAGTTATATAGTTAGCAATAACGTTTTCCGGATTCGGCGGTACAATATTAGTCCAGTCTGATGAAGCTGGGGAATTAGGATTAACTGTAATCCAACGTTTCAGTGCTGCACCTTGATTGGTTTCAACAAGAAGGCTTCCGTCTTGATTGCTGCTAATAATTCTAAATGAAGCTGGAATCTCCCCTTCAAGGAGCACTTGCGGAGTATTACTTAAATCTGATGCGTCAAAGCTATAAATACGATTGAATCCGCTTGCATAACCGGTAGCAAAGTAAAGTATATTATTAACTACAAGTTGAATATTGATCATTCCGGCTGCTGAACCTGGATCAAAAACCTGTACTGGACTACTACTTCCAACCTGATCATAGAATAGTATTTGCGAGCTATAACTTGAGGTGTATATATCAGTAACCTGCTGCGACTGAACATAAAAAAAGCCGTTATTATAAATTTCAAATGAACCATTCACGTCTTTAATTACCTTAACCGGTGTTTGGGTTTGATTATTGATAAGTGTAATAGTACTCAGATCAAGATTCTCATCTTGAGTCCTAACTACGGTGTAACTCACAGGACCATTAATAATACCAAACTGAACTACAGAAACATTTCCTTTAGCAATACCAGATTTATTTAAGTCTAAAAACACTTTCCCTTTGTGATCTTTGTTATCTGTGACATAAATTATATTATCAGTAGAAATTTTATCTTTGCTATATATGCTGTAAGGTCTTGTATCATTTGTTCTGTGAAAATTGGTATAAAAATATTTATTGTCAACTTTTACAAAATCTTGTTGAACATTTTCTGCCATGATAGATTTAGTACTTGAAACCAAAGCTGCCAATTCAGCACTGACGCTTTTATATTCAGGTAAATTTTGGATATAATTATCGGTAAAAACATTCTGCTGGTTCACCCAAGATAAAGTTTTCGAGCTATTTGTATTTTCCATCCATTGATATGGATCGGGAACATTGGTCCCAAAATAGGTATTACTGGCATCAGTATATTCACTGGCAGGGTAATTTAATTTTTCATCGCTATTACTACTGCCTGAAGAATTGCCCCCGTTACTGCATGCTGCCAAACTTATGGCACATGCCATACTTAAAATTATTTGCTTTATTCTCACTTCTCACACCCCTTTGTTGTACCTGAGATTTTTAATTTTATCAGACTTAAGCCAGTTTGCTTAGAAAAAAGTTGAATTTTGCATAAGCATCAGAAGAAATTTGCAAATATTACTAGGACCAGTAAATCAATCATGGGCGGGTTCTTTTATATTCAAACCAAGCATTTATGCAATTATTGCTAGTTAGTCAACACGGGATTTACAAAGTGCAACACCATTACTAGGCCCGACCATCAGAAACAAGTATCTAGTTTTCCAATAATTTAACACGCATATTAAATGCATATTTTACTAAATGCTACAGACAGTTATTAAAAAATACGTTATAAATCACTAATATACAAAAACCTCCAATTTTTAGCTGCAAAATAACCTCAACAAAATCGTTATTTTCTATGGCTTTGCGAAAGTATTTGATATATAATTTTAGCTCTGCAATTTTCTATTATCAGTTTAGGCACAAATTAGATTTGAAACTAGAGGATTATTTACCGAATCAGCGCGAATCAAGATTTTCAAGAATTCATAAATAAAATAATTTATCTCAAAGGGGGAACGAGATGAAAAGTAAAGCTCTTTCATCGATTACTGTAGCATTAATCCTAGCTGGCAGTTTTTTAACCGCTTGCTCTAAAAGCAGTTCGTCAGACACCACAGCAAATACAATAAATGTTGATTTAGGAGCCGATATTGCTACATTAGACCCACAAATGACTGAAGATGTCCAAAGCACCCGTGTTGCTTATGATTTATTTGAAGGCCTGGTGTCCCAAGATCAAAATAATAGGCCAATTCCAGGACTTGCAATTAAATGGGACATTTCATCTGATGGAAAAACCTATACGTTCCACTTGCGTCCTGACATCAAATTCTCGGATGGAACACCGATCACCGCTGAAGATGTTATATTTTCTTTCCAAAGACTAGCAGACCCACAATTAGGTTCTCCATATAATTATCTGGTAGCGGGAATTGTTAATGGCCAAAATATTATCGATGGCAAAGCCACACCATCTACCCTTGGCGTAAAAGCATTAAATCCAACGACAGTAGAAGTACAATTGGTTTACCCTGACCCATCATTTTTATCAATTTGCGCCCAACCAGAACTTGGCATAGTTTCAAAAACTAACGTGACAAAATTTGGCCAGGCATGGACCGACCCTAAAAACATGGTTAATTCCGGCGCATACAAATTAGATGAGCGAGTAGTTCAAGGATATATCTTAGAAAGCAAAAACCCATATTATTATGATGCCAAAAATGTTGCGATCGAAAAAGTTAAGTTTTATCCTATCGTGGATTTTAACTCTTCATTAAGCCAGTATAAATCAGGTGGTCTGGATATTACCTATTTATTGCCGGTAGATCAATATAAAGAGATCAGGTCAGAGATGGCAGATCAGGAACACACGGTAGCATGGGAAACAATAGAATACTATGACTTTAATATGAATTCGCCAAAATTCAAAAATAATCTTAAACTTCGTCAAGCATTATCAATGGCAGTTGACCGCCAAGCCCTGGTTAAAGATGTATTAGGACAAGACCAACAACCTTTATACTCATACGTTACCCAAACCATTGAAGGCGGCAAATTTGCAGGACTAGACTATGATTGGTCTAAGTGGCCGCGGGATAAACAAATTGCAACGGCAAAAGAACTATTTAAACAAGCCGGCTATGGCCCGAATAATCCTTTAAAAGTAACTATTACTTATAATACAAAAGATCTAAACCGTAAAAACTCATTGGCTATCGCCGCGATGTGGCAGCAGGTCTTTGGTGCAAATAGCATTCAAGTTACCTCAGGCAACCAGGAATGGAAAACCTTTCTGCAAGCCCGCCATAAAGGAGATTTTGATATTGCCCGTGATGGCTGGGTAGCTGATTATGACGATGTATCTAGCTATACAACTTTATTTCAATGCGGTAATCCACAAAATAACTCTAAAGGCTGCACAAATGGTTACAATGACTTGATTAGCCAAGCACAATTGACGAATAATCCTGATACGCGAGTAAAATTAATTCGCCAGGCAATCCAGTCAGCAATGGCCAATTATACTATTATACCTTTATACCAGGACACTTATTACCGATTAGTAAGCCCTAAAGTAAAAGGTTACAATCCCGATAGCAACCATCTTGACCATGTAATGAGTAAATGGTACCGCTTTAATTAGAATTTTGATTACTATTCCTGGTAGGTAATTCCCCTCCCAGGAATAGCTGTTACGAGTTTGTCTATTATGCAATCAAAAAAATTAATTGCTAGCCTTATAACTGCTAGCCTTGCCTGCTTTCTATTATCTTGCTCACATAAGGATAGCTCTAGTGTACTATCCAGTAAAGATACAATCAATATTGATAATGGTGATGATGCCCCAACTATAGATCCTGCGATGTCACAAGATAATATCAGTTCACGGGTATTGTATGACTTATTTGAAGGTCTTACCTCATTTGACCAGGAAAATAAAACTATCCCTGGCTTAGCCGAAAAATGGGAAATTACACCTGATGGTAAAACTTACACTTTTCATTTACGAAGCGGTTTAAAATTCTCTGACGGCAGCCCGATTACTGCTGATGACGTGGTATTTAGCTTTATACGCTTAGCCGATCCTAAAGTAGCTTCGCCCTATAATAGTCTTACTAGCAACATAGTAAACGGCCAGCAAATTATTGATGGAAAACTAAGCCCAGATAAACTTGGAGTTAAAGCACTTGATAAAGAAACAGTGCAAATTAGCCTAGTGCACCCAGATAGCTCGTTTCTGGCAATTTGCTCTATGCCTGAAACCGGAATAGTCTCTAAAGCAAATCTAACTAAATATAAAGATGCCTGGACTGACCCTAAAAACATGGTTACTTCAGGAGCCTATAAACTGAAAGAGTGGGTACTTAAAGGCCATATGCTATTAACTAAGAACCACTATTATTATGCTGCCAAAAATGTCGCCATTAGCAATGTAAACTTTTTGCCGATTGTGGACCAAAGTGCTTCATATAGCCAATATAAATCAGGGCAAATTGACATTACCTATACATTACCGGTTGACCAATATAAAACCATTAAGTCACAATATGCACAAGAAGAGCATACCGTACCACTTGAAGCTCTCTATTACTACGATTTTAATATGACTTTACCTAAATACAAAAATAGTCCACAGCTCCGTCAGGCATTATCAATGGCAGTAGACCGTGAGATATTAGTTAAAGATGTTTTAGGCCAAGACCAGGTTCCCTCATATTCATTTGTAACTTCAAGCGTAGAAAATGGTAAATTTGCTGACATTAAATACCCTTGGGCAAGCTGGCCACGCCAAAAACAAATCGCTGAAGCCCAAGCCTTATTTAAAGCATCCGGCTATGGCCCCAATAATCCATTAAAAATAACTATTAGTTATAATACTTATGACGGCCACAAGAAAGTAGCCTTGGCAGTTGCCTCAATGTGGCAGCAAGTTTTTGGTACAAACAGCATCCAGGTAACCCAAGGTAACCAGGAATGGAAAACCTTTTTAAAAGCAAGAAATATGGCAAATTATGATATTGCCCGTGACGGTTGGATTGCCGATTATAACAGCGTTGATAATTATCTGAATCTTTATCAATGCAATAACCCGCAAGACAACTCCAAGTATTGTAACTTGCAATATAATGAATTAATGAGCCAGGCCCAAAATGCCAGCAATCCTGACGAACGAATCAGGCTAATCCATCAGGCGCTGGAAATTGCACAAAACGATTACCCTATTATACCTTTATACCAATATACTTACTATCGTTTAGTGAGCCCAAGAGTAAAAGGCTATAATATTGAAAAGAACAATTTAGATCATGTTATGACTAAATGGTTTAGATTACAGTAATTATTTTGGAGCCAAACAATGTTAAAATTTATTATTAAGCGGTTGTTGGTTTCAGTTCCTACACTGCTTGCGATTACAACCTTAGTATTTTTCTTGGTTCATCTGACCCCAGGTAACCCATTTGACGGCGAGCGGGCGCTATCACCTGAAGCTTTAAAATCATTAATGCATCAATACCGGCTGGACCTTCCGCTTTGGCAACAATATATCTATTACCTAAATGACCTTATTCATGGTAGTTTTGGAATATCAATGAAGTATCTTGGCCAACCAATCAACCAACTTCTATTCCCGGATAATATGGGTGGGTTTTGGGTAACTCTACGCCTTAGTGCTTATACCATGATTGTAGCAGTACCATTAGGGATTATTCTTGGCTGTTATGCCGGATTACATAAAAACTCATGGTTTGATAAGATCGTCGTTGCAAGTAATATCTTCTTTACTGCAGTTCCAACTATGGTAACCGGCCCGCTATTTGTATTGATATTTGCTGTAACTTTCAAGCTATTTCCTGCTGGCGGTTGGGGTGATGGTGATTTTCTGCACTTATTTTTGCCAGTTTTAATATTGATTTTGGCCTACTCGCCAACCATAGCATTTGTGACGCGCGGTAGCATTATTGATGTACTAAATTCAAATTATATACGTACGGCTAGAGCTAAAGGCTTACCGACCAATAAGATTTTATTTAAGCATGCAATTCGGCCAACTTTATTGCCGGTAATATCATTGCTAGGGCCGATGTTTGCCGGAATATTGGTAGGCGCGGTAGTAACCGAACAAATATTTACATTACCTGGTCTTGGTGTTTTGACTACCAATGCGGCAACTAACCGTGACTATAATATGATCATGGCGATTACTGTCTTCGGTAGCGTGCTAACAATTCTATTTAATATCCTGGTTGACATACTTTATATGTTCCTTGATCCAAAGATTAAACAATAAAGGCCTAATATATCATGTTATTTAAAACTAAAAACTTAAACTTAGATGTACCTAAAACCAAAGGCTTTTGGCTAAACGTATTTAGCCGCTTAAGCCGGAACAAGCTTGCAATGGTGAGCTTATTCATTATCTTAGGCCTAACTCTAATGTGCATTTTGGTACCGATCTTTAGCCATGTAACCTATGATAAAACCAATTGGTCTGACATCTTACAATCTCCAAGCAGCTCGCATTGGTTTGGTACCGACAGCCTTGGCCGTGATTTATTTGTACGTGCATTTATAGGCGGCCGGATCACTTTTGAGATTGCCTTTGCAGCAGCATTCGTCGTACTATTAGTGGGGATATTCTATGGCGCTATTGCTGGCTATGTTGGCGGGAAAGTAGATACCATTATGATGCGTATTGTTGATGTACTTTATGGCATTCCCTTTCTTTTCTTCTGCATCTTGCTAATTACCCTATTTGGTAATAGTATGTCTTTATCATTTGTAGCTATTGCTGCCATCTCATGGCTAGATATGTCAAGAATTGTCCGCGGACAGACTCTTAGCATCAAGCACAAGGAATATGTGGAAGCTGCGATGGTCTCTGGGGTTAGCAATTTTAAAATCATTACAAGGCATGTTATTCCTAATTTGCTCGGGGTGGTAATTGTTTATGCCGCATTAACCGTACCTAATATGATCGTTCTTTCAGCGGTTCTTAGCTTTTTTGGATTGGGAGTAACTGAGCCAATGACATCTTGGGGGCTATTAATTTCTGATGGTGCTCAAAACATGCAATCATGGTGGCTACTATTGTTCCCTGCCGGCTTAATGACGATTACATTGTTGTCATTCGCATTCTTGGCCAATGGCTTAAGAGATGCATTAGACCCGCGCTAAAAAACGAGAATTATCAGGAATCAAATAATGACAATAACTAAGCAAAATCCTATTTTGGAAGTTCGTGACCTAAACGTTGAATTTAAAGTTCTAGATGGGATGGTAAAGGCAGTCAATGGCTTGTCTTTCAAGGTATATGATCAGGAAATAATCGGTGTGGTCGGCGAATCTGGTTCAGGGAAGAGCCAAACCATGCTAGCTCTAATGGGCTTACTTGCGTCAAATGGCAAAGTTAGCGGCTCGGTAAAATTTATGGGCGAAGAATTGATTGGGTTACCTGTTGCCAGGTTAAATGAAATCCGTGGTGATAAAATCGGAATGATTTTCCAAGATCCAATGACTTCATTAAACCCGTATCTAAAAATCAGCTCGCAGATGACCGAAGTATTAATGCTTCATAAAGGTATGAGCTACAAAGACGCTCTCAATGCATCGATCAAAATGCTTGAGCATGTAAAAATACCGGATGCCAAAAATCGTATTCATCTTTATCCGCACGAATTCTCAGGCGGTATGCGGCAACGGGTTATGATCGCAATGACTCTACTTACCAAACCAAAAATTTTAATAGCCGATGAGCCAACTACAGCCTTGGATGTAACCGTTCAAGCACAAATCCTGCAACTTCTTAAAGAATTAAGGCAAGAAATGGGTATGTCGATTATCTTTATCACCCATGATATGGGGGTAGTTGCAAATATATGTGACCGGGTAAATGTCATGTATGGCGGTTGGTTGATGGAGACTGCTACCATAGTTGAAGCATTTGAAAACCCAAGGCACCCATATACCCAAGCATTATTATCGGCTATCCCAAGCATTGATACCGAAGTGGATGTGCTAAAAACAATCCCAGGTGAACCGCCTAATTTGTTAAAGTTGCCTGAAGGTTGCCCATTCCAACCAAGATGTGAAAAAGCAACTTCAGCATGTAGTGAAAAAATACCATTACACCGGATTGGCCCACGCCATGTTGTAAAATGCACCCAAGAACCAGGAAATTAATGATCATGAATAAAATACTAGAAATTAAAAACTTAAAAGTTCATTTTGACCTAAAAGGCAGTTTATTTAAAGCCAAAAAAATCGTCCATGCGGTTGATGGGATCAATTTTGACGTCTTGGAAGGTGAAACCTTAGGGATTGTTGGCGAATCCGGTTGTGGTAAATCTTCGCTTGCCCGTGCATTGGTAGGGCTTAATAAAATTACTAGCGGTAGCGCAATTTTTAATGGCTCGATTGACCTAGCTACGGCGACCGGCAAAGAATGGGATAAAATTCATAAAGAAATGCAATTTATTTTCCAAGACCCAGTTGCAGCGTTAGACCCACGGATGACTATAGCCGAAATTATTGCAGAACCCTTAGTTACTCTATACCCGGGGATGAAGCAAACTGAGGTAATGGAAAAAGTATTAGCCACCATGAAGATAGTCGGGCTAAGCCAGAACCAGGTAAACCGCTATCCAACCGAGTTTTCAGGCGGCCAATGCCAAAGAATCGGGATTGCTCGAGCGCTAATTTTAGAACCTAAAGTGTTGATTTGTGATGAATCGGTCAGCGCCCTTGATGTTTCTATTAAAGCTCAAATCATTAATTTGCTGCAGGAATTACAAAGAAAATTAAAACTAACCATAATCTTTATCTCACACGATTTGGGCGTAGTCAAGCATATTTGTAATCGAATTTTGGTAATGTATTTAGGCAATATAATGGAACTTGGTGACAAAAAGGCGATATATAATTCAGCACGCCACCCCTACACCAAAGCCCTGTTATCTGCCGTGCCGATTGCCAACCCGGAACTGGAAAAGCATAAGCAGATCCAGTTATTGGAAGGCGAGTTACCCTCACCGATAAATCCGCCCCAAGGCTGCGTATTTAGCACCCGCTGCCCTTTAGCCGATGGAAATTGTAGGCAGTCTCGGCCTAAAATAACTGAGCTGGCAACACAAACCGTTGCCTGCTTTAAAGTTACTAATTAGCTTAGATAAAGCGCTAGGTTAGACATTTTTACTTAGCGCATTTTGATTCAAATTAATATTAGCTGCAGCCCCTAACTTAAAATATATTTTAAAAGACCGCTTTTTATCAAAATACCCTTTTTGCGTACTGCTTTTAGTTTGCCCATTATTATCCGCTTCTAATTGCAAACTGTCTTTCTGGATATTTTCACTATTTTCTTTATTTTTACTTTCAGAATATTGTTTTTTTATACTCTCATTATCCCTACGTGAATTTCCTAAAGTTTCTTTAGTGAGTTCTGATATGCGGTTAAGTATTTCTTTCTCTAATTGATTATTTGGATCTAGATCATCCATATTTTCAGTAATTCGCATATACTTGAATTTTTCGTGTAATTTTCCGTTATTCTTGGTATCAATCAGATTCTTTATTACTATTTCTCTAATCTTAACTTCAGAAGCAACAAATAATTTATTAGTTTTTATTTCTTGCCTAATCCTCAATTCCTCTTTATTTATTGCCAATTGCGCATGTACAGCTAACACTGAACCTGTAACTAAATTCGCATCTAGCGACTTTACGTTAATAATATATTCAGTATCTGTAACTTCGTTTATATTTATCAATATTATACTGCAAGAATCTTTGTCACTACTTTTTGGTTTTATTGCATTATACGGCTCATCGCTTAACACACTAGTCACTACCCCTGAGCAGATTTGATTATATTGCTGGTTTCCACTTATTATTGTGATTATACTAGCTATGTCATTTTGAGGAATATTCTGAAGTGAAAGATCAAGACAATATTTATCGATTATTCCGTTAAATTTATCTAATCGGATATATTTATCTTTAGCTGAATTATCCCCAATCTGAATAACATCATCAATAACCTCATTCTCCAATGGAGTCAAGCCGACACGATCTTGGCCTAAACTGATCGGAGGTAAGCAAAATAGCCACCTAAAAAAGTTTTGAAGCCGCTGCCAAAAAGTAGGTTTAATTGGCTTATAAGCAAAATTGATTAATCTCTCTAAGTTTTCATTTACTTTTTTTTCTCGTAAAAGACTTTCTTTAGTTTGGCTAATTGGTTCACCGGGTGTAGTTATTGTGGCACTTATTTGGCTTGGCCTATCATTGGCCAGTTTATCCGTCACAGCATTTTTTTTACTATTCTTAATTTCGTCGCAACTAGTACCTTGGGGCTTTGGTGGAGAAGTAAAAAAATGTATACTTGTTGGCATTTGGCTAAAAAACCAACTAAATTTACTATTAGTTTTACCATGATCTTTTTCCTCTTCAGATAGGTCCCCGCTTTTAGCAGGGTTTACTGTTTTAAGTGAGGATGAGTTATTACCAAAACAACAAAGCATTTTTTTCTCCGCAGTATTTATTAATTATCTATTTGTATTAGCACTTATTCATACAAATATAAAATATTACCATTATTTAGATTAAAAAGCTTAATACCGGACACTTTTGTATTTGATACTTAGTGCAACAGTTGATTTTATTAGATTTATTATAAGAACATCCATTTTTACAATTGATCTATAAGAGGCTGGTATTAAGGTTAACATGGTATAGATTTATAGCTATAATAACAGTAAAGGTATAAAATTAATACTAAAGAATTTTGCATAAATTTATAGGAAAAAAATAGCTTACCATCTTACACATAATTAAATCATCTGATTTAATTTAAATATTTTAGATCGTTTGTTATTGTTAGGTCAGTGCTGGGGGTCATTGTCGAGTATTTTGGGGAGTGTAAATCTTTAAGGGCAATCTCAGGTTACTTGAAAGGGTAAGTTGTTTGTTGACTTAGATGGAACCTTAATCGTAAATATCCTTACTTTTGATATATAGAGGTAAATACATAGCGGCAATGCTCCAAAATTCGTATAAGACAATTAACAATTTTATCTAAGCTTAAATTCTCGGTAAATTGTAAGAGTACATAACACCAGGTAATAGTTATGGGAAACCAAAGACAAAGGGGATAGTAAAATTTGCTATCCCCTTGTTATGACTGGAAGTTAATTTTTAAACTTCAGATTAGCTTGATTAAGCTATTTTTGAACGAGTTTTGCTTGAATTTTTAGAAGCAATATAGTAAGCTTGAGACTCAAGTTTACCCGCTTCAGACATAGTTTTAATTATGAATGCAAATATTTTACTAATTTTTTTAAGCATTTTATAGCTCCTTAATAATTGGAAGTTGAATTAATTAAGTAATTAATTCTGTTTAATAATTTACTTCCTTAACTAACTAAGTTAGGATTATAACATGGACTAAATTAACTGTGCAATGCAGCAAAGTATTTTTTTACGTCTTTTAAAATACGAAAATGTATAATAGCTTACTCCACATAGCATCGCATGGATTATAAATAATTTTTATCGAAAATAAAATTTTTGAATATTGTAGGATTTTTACCATGAATATTAAAAAAATATCAAAAAATGCAACTAAAGCAATTTTTTTAGCCCTATTAACTTTCAGCTCTTATGCTGAATGCAGTACTAACAACCTTGATAAACTATTTTCATTATTAGCTAAACGAAGCAGCTACTTAGAATCTGTTTCTGCATATAAATATATCAACCATGAGAACATCTATGATGCAAGTCAAGAACTTAAAGTGCTTCAAACTAGTAAACAACTTGCCGCTAAATTAAAATTACCAGAACAACAAGTATTAATATATGTCCAAATACAAATGGATTATGCAAAACAAATTGAGGCTTATTGGTTTAGCTACTGGCAAACAAATCCAGGCAAACGGCCGCAGCAAAGCTCGCTTAATAGCTTAAACACCTTACGTGAAGCGATTAAGCAGACTGACCAACAAATTTACCCATTACTTGCCAGCAATTCTGCTAACCTGAGCTCTTGCCAAGAGTCAATCGTATATAGCCATTTTACAAACGCTTTAGCCGGAATAAAAGGAATTCCTACTGATCCCGATTACTTAAAAGTTTATTTTGAATCACTAAAACAAATCCACAACTGATAGTTACAAACCTTGATATAATAAAATCCATTATGCTCATGAAAGGTATAATGGATTTAACTGCTTTACAGAATTCCGATTTAGATACCAAACTGAAAGTATAATAATAACATCACCCTTAAAAATACGTTCATTCGCTTCGCCCCTACATCTAATATCAAAAGCGACAAGGCGATTAATCATTCTGAATTTGGGTTAAATCCTTATTAATACTATTCGACACCTTATTCTTCTCATAGGCATTATTCTGGCGCAATAATGTTTCCTTATTACCGTGTATAGAACCTTGTTTAAAGTCCGAGCTATCAAAATTTGCTATTTCTATTAAGTTAATAGATTTTAAGTTATTCTTTTCAAATTCGCTCCGCGATTGAGTTAAATAACAACTCATCTTAAACTCCTTCTATAAATCTAAATCTATAATCAGGTGAAAATAAAGCCTAGTTGGTGATTTTGGCATATAAAGTAGTGATTATACAAGGTTAGATTTTAGGTCAAAGCTTAAAGCTAAAGATAATTGTCAATATTTATATAACCCTAAACTTAATTATTTAAATTTTCCGAAAATCTTTATAAACAGGATTTATTGGCAGCTAGTTACAATACCTAATTATAAATAAACTATCCCCCAGAATAAATTAGGACTGCTTAAAAGCTAATTATGCTTAAGATTAAATATAAAAAGTATTTGCAATTAAGAATTAATAGCCAATCCGATCACTTTTTAAACTAAATTCGAAATAGATATTAAAAATAATGTAATTAAATTGATCATAGTAAATGAGGATAATTAAATGAATTCAACAGCAATCAACCAAAAAATTATTAGTATTAATAACAGGCTCTGCGGTAAAAAGTTACTTGATAATAACAATAAATTCATCGGTAGAGTTAAAGATATATTATATGACGAAAAAAGCAAACTGCCAAGCCACGTTATCTTGGCTAAAAGAAAAGTATTGCTATTTAAGGATTTATACCTGGTTCCTTGCAAATCAATTAAATATAGTGAAAAGAGCAACTCTTATTACTTAAATATCGAAGCATATTCGCTTGCTTCAGCTCCTAAATTTAATTATAAACTAGGCCATGTTCATTTGAGAACCATGATTGATAGGACTAATGAGTATTTTAGCTCTATTGAAAATTTTCAACCTTTGTAACTTAGGTAATCCGATAGCTTCAATATATAGTTTAACTACAATTGGTTAATGGTGATAAACTATTATTTGGCATGACTGGAACCATATATTGTTTATCTTGTTTATTGCCATTAGAAAAATCTACTTCCACTAATGTTAAATTATTTGTTTTTTGCAATTGAATTAAACAGTTATCAAAGTCGCTTTTAGAATAAACGTGAAGAACTTCAATTGGATTAGCTAAAAGCGAATTGAACGCCGCGTATTTGATTTGCCACTTATTATCAACATCTTTAGCTGCTAAATCTGTTTTAGTTGTTAGAGTATCTTTGAGAATAAAAATAATAGGCTTCAGGCCATACAAACTAATTAAGAGCAAATCTTGTATGCCCAGCAAGAAAGATTCTTCTGAAATAACTAAAATTGCCCGTCGAGCTGCATCTGCAAACATACCTCCCATTAATGCCGGTAAGCAATAACCCTTTGCAGCCCAGCTACTTTGGCAAATAAATTTGGTATTTGAAGGTAGTTTTACCTCAAGAGCTCTTGATTGGATTAGCGTCGCATCGCAAACGATAACATCATTATTTTCAAGAAAGTTTGTTACCCTCCCCCAAAAATAATCTTCTGTAAATACGTCCATATTTGCTATTTTATCTTGTACCAAATTACCATTAAGCCACCACTTCTCAACATTGACTGTCAATTGAGAAGTCAGAATTTGTGCACAAATATTTCCAATTACAGTATCATTAAAATATACTTCTTGCCCATACACGCGCATAGTTTTAGTTTTGGGTAACGAAAAATTAGTATGATCATTATCTGCCACAACCGGATAGGGAAAATAATATAATATTAAATCACTCATTCCAATCAGCGTGTGAACCGTTTGGCTGCTATTCTTACCTTTATATATCCCACAATAGTTTTGATGTGTTTCAGCTAAAATCCCCTTTGCTGCAATAGTAGTCATAAACGGTAAGTTGTAATTATCAATAACATTATTAATTGAAGCTACCAGTTCAGGGTAACGCGCAGTTTTTAGATCAAGTATCAATAATGGTTTATTGGCGGATTGTATCAATTTTTTTATTACGGTAATTGAGGCGAGGTCATCATAGGTTTGATGTGGGAGATCTAAGTTTCTAATCGGTTCTTTTACCAGCAAATTAACCAAATCGCGTGGAAGCTCGATATATACTGGTTGCTTAGCCATCACTGCCCTTATAAGAGCGCTATCTAATTTATAAGTAGTATGGATTTGATTTAAGCGTAGAGTAGAGGCAGATGCAACTTTGAAACAACTACTATAGCTATTAATTGATTGATCAGGTAAATTATGTAAAGTTGAGTCACTATTAGTTTTAACATCTTGTTCACATACTACAATATGAATTATAGGCAGAAATTCAGCAAAAGCTCCAGCGATACCGCTAAATGCAGTTAGTTCGCCTACGCCATAAGAAGTGATTAACAGCGCAATTCCATTTATACGGGCATAACCATCACAACTAAACGCAGCACTAAGCTCATTCAAGCTTTTAACGAAGCTAATCTCCTGATTGCTAGTAAGGCTTGCGATTAATTCATTGGTATAATCATCGCTTACGCCAAAAATATGCTTAATCCCTAATTCATTAAGCCGCAAAGCCAAATAATCACTTAACCTTAACATTTAGCCACTACCTTCAAATAATTAGCCAATTTTTATATAATCTGATAATACGCACAATGATGGATTTATTCAAAGTATCCAATATAGAAGCCTCTAATACTCAATAGCGGGCACTTGTTTCTATAGCTACGCTTAATTGGCATTTTAAACAGTTTCCTTTTTTTCGTAAGAGTACCTCAATACCTGACACATTTGTAATTGATACTATGTGCAACAGTCAATTTTGTTAGATTTTATTATGGAGGAAGCTTAATTTATAACTCAATATTACAAATATAAGACTTTGTAATTATGCATTGGCTATTTGTTGATGCCTCGCGAGTCTCAAACAGTTCAACAAATAACGCCAATTCATAAACAAAGTCTAATATCCTTCATTAATTGGTATAAATTAAGCCTTCCTCATACTAAAAAGACATCCATTTAACAATAGATCTAATAAAGTGTCCGGTATTAAATAAGAGTACTTTGTTTAGATTTTTTATGATAGCTTTAATTACAGAAATTAAACAAGTAAAAAAATTAGCTTTTAATTTAAGTACCTAAATTTAGGTAGGTTCAAATTGACACTAAGATACTATATACTCTATAATTAATTAGACTTTTCCGCTTCTTTGAATACATAAGATGTAATTTAACTACGAAAAATTTACGCTTCTAAGCTTAAATTACTGAACTTTGGGTGCTAAGTACATTCTTTAGCTAACAAGAACTAGACTTAATTCGTCTTTAATCAATTTTACAACTAAGCAAAAAATTTGCAATTACTAATAAACTATTTAGCCGCGATGGAGGAATAATATGCAAAATAATAAGCATTCTGAACACATCATCTTAAGTAAGCAGATAATTGGAACAATAATTAAAGATAATTATTCAAATGAAATCGGTACTATTAGTGATATTGTTCTTGATAAATTATCCGGTAATATCAAATACATTATCTTTTCAAACTACTCTAAAGCAGAATTTGAAAATAAACAATATGCTTTAGGTTGGAAAAACCTAATTCATAAAGAGGATACCTTCAATAATCAAAATGAATTTTTATTGAATATTAGCGAACCAATGTTAAGAGCACTAGAATCAATCGACCCAAATTCATTGCCAGATAATATATCATCACTACAAGGCTTAACTAGCAATGAAAATAATCCATTATCCCTCCAAGACAAAGGAAACTGCAACAATAAAGATCAACTAAAATCATTAGTACTTGCAGACCAACAGCAAATAAAAGATGAAATATTCGTAAGTGAAGATGGTAGCAGCTTTAATAGTAATGCTTCAGAACAGCAAGTTTATCCGGGAATTCAGCCTAAAGACTCAGAAAAACATAACGCTGGTTTCAACAGGTAAGTGTGAACTTTTCTTGTAATAGATACTTCTCCATAAGATTGGATAAGTATCTATTATTGGCTAGAAGATATCATCTAATAATATTAAGTCTTACTGGTTGAAACGTGAGTCTACATTTTCTTTTATATTAAAAACTTTAAAGGAACGCAAATCAATTAAGCCCAGAGAAGATTTCTTTGTCTCTTAATTTAAGTTTTTCGCAATTTCTTAATAAATCATATCAAATAATTTACTGACGAATTCGATTTAGCGTACTAGCTAAGAGACGTATCTAGCTGTTTTGTTTGTATTATTATGCACCTAAACCTTAACCTTACTTTCCTAAAATATCTACCATAATTCTAAGGTTGTCTCGGTGCAACCTTAACTGTATACTCTTGCTGTTTTTCGATAATTTCCCCAAAAATTTCTGGCTAAATAGTTTTTTATAACATTTGCCACTGTACTTGTAATATAAACTTATTACGCAATTTATTTAACTATGCACACTTATCGCTGAAAGGAAACAACATGTCAAATGCAAATATATCTAATGATAAAGAAAATACGAGCCAAAAACCGCGTAGTGGTAATGCAAATAAAGGCTTTGCTTCAATGGACCCTCAAAAGCAGCGTGAAATAGCAAGTAAAGGGGGCAAAGCCGCACATCTTAAAGGTACAGCTCATGAATTTACTTCAGAAAAAGCGCGTGAAGCAGGTAGAAAAGGTGGCCGTATAGCCCACCAAAAAGGGACTGCGCACCAGTTTAATAGCGAAAAAGCCAGAATTGCCGGCAAAAAAGGCGGTAGCAGGAAACAGTCAAATGAAATGAGTTCTAGCCAATAATGTTAATGAGCAACTAAGGTTGCTCATTTTACTATTCACCTATCGTTTATAATTTCTTTAGCCTTTTTACCTGTTTCTAATATCTTAGTAAATTTATAAACTTTAGGTGTAAATACTTAGGCAAGATAAGGTTTTGCAAAGGTGTTTTTTTATATAAAATAGCTCTTAGTTTAGCAAATTAGCTTGGTCTTAGTCATTTCACTTCAGGTACAACACTAGGCTTTGTCTTTTAACTTTCTGACTTATTTGCATTAAATATTTAACTATTTGTCCTATAATTCGAATAACCATTCTCGATTATTTTAATTATATTCTTATATTAGCATGATTTAATAGTATATAAATATTTACCTAAAATGTTAAGGTTGAATTTAAAGATAGTTAAACCTATAATGGTAACTTAATTTTGCCCTGATATATTTCTCTGCAATATTTGAGGTAACAGATTGGCTGTACAAGCGAAGTTTATCTTCGTAATATAAATTATAACCATGAAATAAATCGATCTGTTAGTTAATCCAAATTTTTAATGTTTTCCAAAGCATTTCTAATAATAAAAATTTGCGAAGCTTTTATGATTGAGTAGGACTAATTCTAATAAAGATAAGGGGAGCTAATAAATGAATGATCAAGAATACTTTGAACATTATATGAATTGCTTTGAAACAGTGTTTTCTTCAGTTACTGAAGATTGGGTTTATTTAAAAAATGCCGATTTTCAATACGTTTCAATGACGGATAATGTTATTGACCTTTTCGGTGCTAAGACACGAGAAGAAATAATAGGAAAAACACCTGCTGAAGTAGCCGTAGATCTTCGCCAAGCGGAAATGGAAGTTGCAGAACAGTTCATGAAGCAAGATATCCAAATTAAAAAAACCAGGAAAAGAGGAATTTATCTAGAAACATTATCTTATAAGGGCTCAGCTCGAATTTTCGTAATTTACAAATCACCAATAATTAATCCTGCAACCGATAATTTTATAGGTATTCGTGGGCAATTGACTAACCTTTTATCACCACATGTAATTAAAACTCTCTTTAAGATGCATGGAGCAAAAGGATTGCTTTTAGGTCAAAAAGGCAATCAAAATGCGCTTAAGGAATACCCGCTTACAAATATGCAGCATATGGTGCTATTCTTATGCCTAAATAATTATTCCTATTCAGAAATTGCGTTACTCATGAATGTATTCGGTCATGATATCACACCGATTAAAGTAAATGATTATTTGGAACAACTTAAATTGATCTTTCATGTACGAACTAAAACTCAATTGATTGAAAAAGCAATAGGGTTAAATTTCCATGCTTACCTACCTGGGGACTTATTTAATAAGTTAAGTTCGATTGATATTAGTAATGAGACAGCCGCTATCGTTTGCTGCAATTGCAAATTAAATATTTGTACAGAACACCAGCAAGAAGAAGCCAGCTAACTACGTTTAAACCGGCCTTATTGGCCGGTTTTTAATTTAAGGTTGTAGACTTAGCATTCTACGATTTGTATGGAATTTATCTTCAAATTCAGCAAACTTTCCTTCTGATATTGAAAAACGTATTTCTTGCATTAGTTCAAGATAATAATGAATATTATGAATTGTATTTAACCGCGAGCCTAGCATTTCTCCTATTTTAAATAGATGATGCAAATAGGCACGAGAAAAATTCTGGCAAGTATAGCAGCTGCAAGTTGCATCTAATGGTCTAATATCATCTTTATACTTGGCATTTTTTATTTTGACATCCCCAAATCTGGTAAAAAGCCAACCATTGCGTGCGTTTCGAGTAGGCATTACGCAATCAAACATATCAATGCCATTTTTAACACCAAACACTAAGTCTTCCGGGGTACCAACTCCCATCAAGTAATGTGGCTTATGCTTAGGTAACATATGTACCATTTCACCTAGCATCCGCTCCATCTCTTCTTTTGGTTCGCCAACGGATAAACCACCGATCGCAATACCATCAAAGCCAATTTGCATTAATTCGTCTAATGACTTCTGCCGCAAATCTGGATACATACCACCTTGTACAATCCCAAATAGTGCATTAGGATTATTATAACTATTAAAAGCATTTCGTGAGCGTTCAGCCCAGCGTAACGATAGCTCCATAGACACCGAAGCGGTATGATAATCAGCAGGATATGGTGTACACTCGTCAAAAATCATAGCAATATCCGAATTAAGTACAGTCTGGATTTCCATCGATTTTTCAGGGGATAAAAATAGTTTTGAACCATCAATCGGGTTCTGGAAATAAACCCCCTCTTCCTTGATTTTGCGGAGTTTACCAAGACTAAAAACTTGAAAACCGCCAGAATCAGTTAAAATTGGTTTATTCCAACCATTAAATTTATGCAGTCCACCAAATTTACTAATTATTTCCAAGCCTGGCCTTAACCATAAGTGGAAGGTATTACCCAATATTATCTGGGCTCTAGCTTGAAGTAGCTCATCTGGAGACATCGATTTTACAGCCCCATAAGTACCTACAGGCATAAAAATCGGCGTTTCAATAACACCATGGTTTAAATGCACGCGGCCAAGCCTGGCATTGCCGTCTTGTTTAAGTAATTCAAATTTAAGCATCTATAATTCCTGTTTATTTCGGTTCAAATATTTATAGTTTAGTTATCTAGCAAAAGCTAATTTTTATGATTTATTTTCTGATCTGAATTTTTGGCTATAGGTTAGTCCTGCTATTGCAATCAAAATTACGCAAATAGCAAGATATGTAGTTAAGGTAAAGCGCTGCCCAAATAAAAGATAGCCATAGGCAATGCCACTTAATGCAGCAACAGCGTTTACTAACGAATAATATACTGCTCCTACCATTTTTAGAATAATAAACAGCAAAACATAACCACAAGTTGATAAGATTATTTCAAGAATAATCAGTAATGACTTCATATCACCCAATTGGAGTTCATAGTAGCCATGATTGATAACAGCTAAAGGACTAATACACAAGGTAGATACCATCAGCATCCACAGCGCATAACCTAATATATTACCCTTACCAGGATGGAATTTAGAAATATATACAGCGCTAAAAGCATAGCTTAGAGGTATTAACAAAGCTATATATAGCCACTTTGCCCCTAAGCTGACGGTTAAACCGGATAGGCTTGGCAGAACAATCAGGGCAACTCCAGCTAAACCAACTATTACAAAAAAAGCCCGATTTAAGCGGAAGTTCTCTTCACGAAAAAGGACTGCCAAAACATAGGTAAATATTGGAGATATATTTGCTATTACAGTTAATAGCCCTGATTGCACATGGCGAGCGGCAAAATAGATGAGCAGATTTGGTAATACAATTCCAAAGATTGCGCATAATACTGAATATGTAACCTGAGAATGGTTAAGCCAAATATCGCGTCGGATTAGCTGAATAACTAATAGCAGTATAAAAGGGCCAAACGACTGCCAAAATGCGTAGCCAAGCGGACTTACTCCATGAGTCATACAATAGCCAGCAATAGCATAGCCACTGGCCCAGTCAATACCAAGAATAATCAATAATAAAAGTGCTAACATCAATACTTCTACTTAAGAGATATCGATAAAACTAGTTCGGGGGTAAAACCCGAACTAGCAGACAATGTTTTTAGTTGCAAGTTCTTATGAACATTTTACTAAAATTTGTTAAGATAATTTACCATGGCAATGTTTAAATTTTTGGCCACTTCCACATGGGCATGGTGAATTGCGGCTAACAGGTGCGTTACTAGCACTAGTTAATTGTTGATCTTGATATTCGTTATGCTCGATACGGATATTGTCCTCATCTACATCGTCAAAAAACTCTTCATTAGGTACATCATCCATTCCTTGAAGTTTAACAGTAAATAACACTTTGACGATGTCATTTTTGATACCATCTAGCATTTGTGAGAATAGATTAAACGACTCTTGTTTATATTCCTGTTTCGGGTCTTTCTGAGCATAGCCACGCAGCCCGATTCCCTGCCGTAGGTGCTCTAATTGAGTTAGATGTTCACGCCAATAATGATCTAAATGTTGTAATAATACACCTCGCTCAAAGCGAGTAATCTGAGCATTTGCTACACTTTGCGCGATTTTATCGAATTGGGCCAATAGTTCATCTCGCGTTACTTCAGTATCAGCAAAGCTGGTAAAGAGTACTTCACTCACTCCACCATTTTGAGTAATAAAGCCATCAAGAGCGGCTAAATTCCAGTTTTCTTTATTTTCAGGAATCATGGCATCTGCAAATTGCTTAATTTCAAGATTAATCCGTGATTTGAAATTATCCAATTTTAGGTTATATACCCCTAATGCATGCTCAATTAACTCTTCTTTGATTGCCCCTTCATCGATATTAGGATTAGCAGCAATTTTTGATTCAATCGCCCAATCAATATGGTATTCATCACGTAAAGATTTTTCTAGCCCTTTAACATCCCATGCATCTTCCATCGATTTTGGTGGGATGTAGCTATCAAAGACATCAGCGATTATCCCTTTGATCATATTTTGCGTCATAGGCGATAAGTCAGTTGCAGTTAAGACTTCATCTCGTTGGGCATAAATTACTTTACGCTGATCATTTGCTACATCATCATAGTCTAATAGTTGCTTACGAATATCAAAGTTGTGACCTTCTACTTTACGCTGAGCAGACTCGATTGAGCGTGATAGTAGGCGATGCTCAATTGCTTCACCCGGTTTCATTCCCAAACGCTGCATCATTCCGCGCATTCTATCGCCGCCAAAGATACGTAATAATGGATCATCTAATGAAAGATAGAAACGTGATGCCCCAGGATCGCCCTGGCGGCCAGAACGACCGCGTAACTGGTTATCTATTCGGCGTGACTCGTGGCGCTCGGTACCAACTATATATAGTCCCCCAGCTGCTAACACCTGTTTATTACGCTCTTGCCATGCATCCATAACCTGCTTAATCTTAGCTTCTTTGTCCACTTCGCTAAGTGAACTATTAGCTTTTATAGCTGCGACCTCTGGTTTAGGGTTTCCGCCAAGTATAATATCAGTACCTCGGCCAGCCATATTGGTTGCTACCGTGATATTGCCGGGATAACCTGCTTGGACAATAATATCGGCTTCTTTAGCATGCTGTTTGGCATTCAATACCGAATGCTTTAGTCCTGCTTTATTAAGAAGTGATGATAGTAATTCCGAATTTTCCACTGAAGTTGTACCGACTAAGGCCGGCTGCCCGCGCAAAGAACACTCTTTTAAATCTTCAATTATTGCCGCAAATTTGTCTCCGGCATTCATATAAATTTTATCATTGTAGTCTTTACGAACCATCGGCTTATTCGTAGGTATTACTACTGTCTCTAGACCATAAATTTGCTGAAACTCATATGCCTCAGTATCGGCAGTACCGGTCATTCCAGATAATTTCTTGTACATCCTGAAATAGTTCTGGAATGTTATTGAGGCAAGTGTCTGGTTTTCACGCTGGATTTCCACACCTTCCTTAGCTTCAACAGCCTGGTGTAAGCCATCAGACCAGCGGCGCCCAGCCATTAAACGTCCGGTAAACTCGTCAACAATTACAACTTCGCCATCCTGAACCACGTAATGTTGATCTTTAAAATATACATAGTGAGCACGCATTGCCGCAAGCAAATGGTGCATTAAACTAATATTATGGACATTATATAGACTATCACCGTCTTTAATTAAGCCCATTTGTAATAAGATCTGCTCTACTTTTATATGCCCGGCTTCAGATAAGATAATGTTATGATTTTTCTCATCAACCCAGAAGTCACCTTCATTACTGTCTTCTTCTTCCTGTTTTGCGAGCATTGGCGGAACTTTGTTTAGCATCACATAAAGTTCATGCGAGCCTTCAGCCGGTCCTGAAATGATTAACGGCGTTCTGGCTTCATCAATTAAAATAGAATCTACTTCGTCAACAACGGCAAATGCCAATGGCCGTTGTACTTTTTGGTTAGACTCAAATACCATGTTATCGCGTAGATAATCAAAACCGAATTCATTATTAGTACCATAGGTAATATCTGAAGCATAAGCTTGACGTTTTTCTTCAGGACTCATATCAGGGAGATTTACCCCAACCGTCAAACCCAAAAACTCAAATAATGGACGAACTGTTTCTGCATCACGTCTAGCTAAATAATCATTAACGGTTACTACATGGACGCCGGCACCACTAATAGCATTAAGATAGCTTGGCAATGTTGCAACCAATGTTTTACCTTCACCTGTTCGCATTTCGGCAATTTTATTGTCATTTAGAACCATACCGCCAATTAATTGGACATCAAAATGGCGCATATTTAATACGCGTTTACCTGCTTCACGGCAAACAGCAAATGCTTCAGGAAGTAATTGAGCCAAGCTTTCACCGCGAGTAAATCGCTCTTTAAATTCGGCAGTTTTTGCAGTTAATTCTAGGTCACTTAGCTTAATCAAGCTAGCTTCAAGTAAATTGATTTGATTTACAATACGGTAATATTGTTTTAATAATCTTTCGTTACGAGTTCCAAATATTTTATAAGCGATTTTTTTTAACATAGTATTTAGTCTTATCTTAGTAAATTTGTTTGCAACAATTTTGCCATAAAAGCTATTGATTTTACCACATTTTGAATAAAATTAATACCATTAATATGATAAACCTAATCGAATCTTATTCAGCTTGGCATAGAAAAAAATTGCAAACATCGCGGGCAATCATGATTGGATTACGGTGTAAGAAAAAATGGCCTCCTGAAGAATAGATAATTAGTTTTGAATCAGGAATTTCCCGTGCAAGTATCTGGCAAGCTTCTGGTGCGATTACCAAATCATTTCTAGCATGCAAAATCAAGGTTGGTACATTTATTTCATTCAAAGCTACTTGATCCATGCCAGGCCATGACACAACTGCATAATCCTGCAATTCTTTAGCTTCAAAATTAAAACGGTAATGATAGTCTTCTATATTTAGTGCAGCACTAGTAATATAATCTTTTAGTTCAGATCTAGGGGTAGCAGAAAAAAACATTCCGTATAGCTGCATTCTAAACTCATTTGGATGCAGTTTATCGCTATTTGCTAGCAGGTTTATAAATTCTTGACTGGTATAGCTTGCATGCGGTATGGTTCCTAACAACGCGACCCCACCAAGTAACCCCTTGTAATTCTTTAATATGGTCTGGGTTATTATACCCCCCATAGACCAACCAAATACTAATGGCTTTACCAACTTCTTAGCAGCGATAAAGTCAACAACATCGTCAGCCAAACCAAGCATGGAGTAATCATTATTGGAATTAGATTGGCCAATTAAACGATTATCTATTAAAAACACCGAAAAATGGCGGGCTAACTCATTAATAAAAAATCTATTCCAATGATAAAGAGTCCCGGAATAGCCTACTATCAGGATTAACGGCTGCCCTTGCCCTAGATTTACATAACCTACCTGCCCTTTGCGGGTTTCAATAATTTGATACTTCACTTTTTCAGTCACAGCATCCCCTTAATAAAAAAGTCTTGCATATGCAAGACCTTATTATACTATTTTGATTCGAAGACCTCTAAATAAGCTGCCATCGCTTTTTCTTTGCTCCAACCTTTGATTGCATTCCAGGCATTCCACTTGGCCCGTTCAACCATATTTAGGACCCCAGGACACTCCCCTTTCACATCGCCAACGGTTGCTTGCTTATAAAAAGCGTATAATTTTAGCTTCTGTGTGTTGTTAGGTTGAAAATCAATAGTTGCCTCACGTACAGCCTTTACCATGTCGTTAAACTTTTGTTCTAATTCTGTCATTTTACTCTCCAATTAATTACGCTTTTATTTTGCTAATTAGCATCTTAACTAAGGCTAATTAGCCCAGCTCGGATGTGCATTTTTAGGACCTAACTCATATGGGCCAAATTCATCAACTTGGATTACCTCATTAGTATATTTGGCTGCCAACTCCAATTTTTCAAGCTCTTCTTGGTTAATAATACCTTGTTCCATAGCTTTACGCGCATTTTTATATACACTTGCTTTGGGTAATTTCTTCTCTTTAATCGCGAGACTAATCTTAGCCTTAATTGGCATAGCGGCTAATACAGTTTGGAAGGTTTGTTCCATTCTGCCAACTAAATCCGTCATTGATTGGTCCAAATAAATCTCCGCTAAAAATCTTTGCCGTGTGGTGCTATTACTCAATAATGCCTGCGAAATTTTGCGATCAAGATAGTCGCTTGGCTCATGATATGGCAAACCATAAGGGAAAAGGACAAAGCGATAGATTTTGGCAAGCCAACGTACTGGATAATTTGCCAAGGTTTCAACCAAAGCATGTTGCGCTTGGAATAAACAATGTTCCACCGCCCATTTTACAAAAATCTCATCATCCGCTGGCTCACCTTGGTCTTTAAAATATTTTAAAGTAGCTGATGCCATATAAAGATAGCTCATTACATCTCCAAGCCGTGCGGATAAGCGCTCTTTAACTTTTAAACTTCCGCTTAACATAATCAAGATAGCATCGCTAATAAACGCTTCGGCTGATGATAAGCGGCTAATTTGTTTATAGTAATTATTGAATCTGGAAGCATAGCCGTGGGCAAATTTGCCACCGGTTATTGCATGAAATAATGCCCGGGCTTTATTTTGGGCTAAGTAGCCAAAGTGGCCAAATACTGCGCGGTCAAAGTCTTTTAGCCCATCTTCACGCATTAATGATTCATAAGTAGTGCGGATATAAGGATGGCAGCGCATTGCTCCTTGACCAAAAATCATCAAATTTCGTGTCATGATATTGGCGCCCTCAACAGTAATCGCAACAGGTACACTTTGATACATTCGCGCCAAGTAGTTATTGGGCCCCATTATAATGCCACGACCACCATGGATATCCATTGCCCAGTTAACTACTGTTCGGCCATTTTCAGTTAAATGATATTTGGATATGGCTGAGGCAACAGAGGGCCTGATACCACTATCTACCGCCGCGACTGTAAATTGCCGGGTAGCGTTCATCATATAAGTTAGCCCACCAATTTTGCCAAGCCCTTCTTGTACCCCTTCAAAGTTGCCAATCGGGACCTTAAACTGTTCACGTACCGCTGCATATGCTGAGGTAGTAATTGCAGCCAATAGTGAGTTGGCAGTACCGCAGGTCGGCAATGAAATAGCTCGACCAATAGAGAGGCATTCTACCAGCATCCGCCAGCCTTCACCGACCATTTCTTGGCCGCCAATTACCCAATCTATTGGAATAAAGCTATCTTTTATCCGAATCGTACCATTCATGAATGCTTGATCTAACGGCAATAACCGGTTTCCGATTTCTAAACCAGGATGATCATGCGGTAACAATGCACAAGTAATACCAGGCTTGCCAACTCCCCCAAGTAAACCATCCGGATCTTTTACTTGAAAGGCAAGCCCTACCAATGTTGCTATTGGCGCCAAAGTGATATAGCGTTTATCAACATTGGTTAAGCGAATCCCAAGCGTAACCTCACCGTTGTATTCCCCCATACATACCGTTCCTAGATCTGGGATTGAGGTAGCGTCCGAACCGGCTGTTGGCCCAGTTAAGGCAAAGCAGGGTATCTCACGGCCATCGGCTAAACGGGGAAGATAATATTCTTTTTGTTTGGTTGTACCATAATGGTGTAATAGTTCGCCTGGCCCAAGTGAATTAGGAACCATTACGGTTACTGCCGCTGAAGCACTTCTTGTAGCTACTTTTAAAACTATTTCCGAATGCGCTGCGGCTGAGAATCCTAGGCCACCATATTCTTTTTTAATAACTAAGCCAAAAAACTTTTTCTCACGCATGAAATTCCAGACATCAGCGGGCAAGTCTTTATCGTGATGAGTTATCTTCCAATCATCAATCATTGCACATAATTGATTAGTTTCTTCATTAAGAAATTTCTGCTCTTCTAAACTTAACTGGAATTTATGCAGATTATGCAATTTGTCATAGTCGGGTTTACCTTGAAATAGGTCTTTTTCCCACCATGAGTCTCCGGCGTTTAATGCTAATTGTTCTGTTTCAGAAATAGCAGGTAATACGGTTTTAGCTTTGGCATATATCGATTTCGAAATTAGCAAGCGCAGCGGAATTAGATTGCCAACTATAGCGACAACTAAGATTATAGCCGCAAAAAGGTAGTAAACAAATTCATTAATTTGAAAACCTACTTCAGGATGAGTTCCAATCAGATATGCTATCATTACCAGCGACCAAAGCCAAATTTTTGGCTTATGATAGATAATAATGGTATTTAGTACTAAAATACCAATTATAAATAGTGCAGTCATGATTACTCCTGAGAAAAATTAAAATTTACAGTAAAAAGACTAATCTTCTAAATTATTCCTCAACGTACAAATCAGTTAGTAAATGGCTATTGGGTACCATACTGTAGCTTGGCAAATCCAGCCCGGCTTCAATTATCAAATCTTCATCCAAGTGAAAGTTACCGGTATAATCTGCAGGTTTTTTTACTAAATAGTGAATGGCATCTGCCACTATTCGCGGATGGCGCGAATGGGCAATCGCCTTGTCGCCGCCCAAAAGGTTCTGCACCGCGGCAGTGGCAAGTAACGTTTTGGGCCAAACGGCATTTACTGCAATTTTATACTCTTTTAGCTCTTCAGCAAGCCCAATAACCAGCATAGCTGAACTATACTTAAAGATTGTGTAAGCGGTATGCCCATTAAACCATTTAGGATCTAGTAAAATTTTCGGCGCTAAATGTATTACGCGGGGCATTGCTGATTTTTGTAAATAGGGAAGAGCAAATTGCGTAGCAAACATGCTTGAGCGCACGATAACTTCATGCATTAAGTTGAACTTACTTGGCGTTATTTCAGCAATGTTAAGTAAATACAAGCTACTGGCGTTATTAACTAAAATATCAATTTTACCAAAACGGCTACCTGTTTCATCTATTGCATTTTTTAAATTAGCAAGATCGCGCACATCACAAGGGATTGCAAGTACATCATTAGCCCCATTAGCCATTATTTCGGCACGTGCAGTTGCTAAAGTGCCCGGCAATTTCGGGTGCGGTTCTACTGTCTTGCCAATAATAACAATATTTGCACCATCTTTGGCAAACCGTTTGGCTATTTCTAGGCCTACCCCACGAGTCCCGCCGGTTATAAATACGGTTAATTTACTCATCATTTACCCCTTTGCCTTAATTTTCAATTTTTCTAGAATAATTATGCCGTATGAGTACTTGCCAAGTATGTTGCAACAATTGCTTTTTTGTCGATCTTACCGACCAAGGTTTTCGGCAATTCTTTTACCACGGTTATTGTTTTTGGCATTTTATATTTTGTAAGACTTTTACGGCAGTAACGAATTATTTCTTCCTGGCTTAATAAATGTTCGCCATCAAACACTATAAAAGCATGAACCGCCTCGCTAGTGTCAGGGTCTGGATAGCCTACGACAGCCACCTCTTTAACTTCGGGCAGCTCATCGATTACTCGCTCTATTTCAGCCGGGTAGACATTAAACCCTGAAACAATAATCATCTCGGTTTGCCGGCCGCTAATAACCAATTGGCCCTTGTCATTTATATAGCCAATATCACCACTACAGAACCAACCATCGGAAGTCAGAGCTTTTTGCGTTTGTTCTGAATTACGCCAATACCCTTTCATTAATTGCGGACCACGGATATAAATTAAGCCATTTTCACCAACATTTAATGATTTTTGCCCGGTTTCCACATCACGGATATCAATTTCAGTTGATGGAACCGGATAGCCTACCGCTCCAGAAAACGGATCATCAAAATAACTCATCGATACACATGGCGATGTCTCAGTAAGTCCATAACAGTTGGTAGGATAGAGGCCGGTATGCTTGTACCAAGCATCAGCTACTGACTGCCGTGTCGCCATGCCACCACAAATACCATATCGATAATATTGATGTTTAACCGATGTAAATGGTTTATAGTCCAATAGCTTATTGTAAAGCGTGTCTAGCGAATTAAAAATGGTAAACGGAGTACGATTCATGGTTTTTACCAAATCTTTTATGTTCTTAGCATTTGGAATCATAACGTTTTCTGAACCATGAAAGAAGAAAGTGAATAAATTCGCGGTTAACGAAAATATGTGATATAACGGCAAAGCACTAATTACTACCTGTTGATCGATATTGGCGACTTGTGGCTCGATTACCGCAAATACCTGCTTAATATTAGCAACGATATTTCGATGCAGTAACATTGCTCCTTTGGGCCTCCCAGTTGTAGCACCTGTATATTGAATAAAAGCTATATCATCATGCGAAACTTCGGGATAACTGGTTAATTCTTGTGGGTTATTAAATAGATCAAACCATCTTTTCGGTTTATATTTGAGTTTCGGATTAACCCCGGCAATAAACCTAAGTACTAGACCAATTACCGTACGTTTAAACCACGGATAAGGGTCGGCAATTTTGCTATATACAATGTGCTCGACTCCATATCTGTTTTGCAAACCATTTAATTTGTCAGCAAACATATCCAAAGTAACTATAATTTTAGGCTCAGAGTCCTTTATGACATATTCTATTTCATTGGGAGTATACAATGGGTTGATATTAACAACTATGGATCCTAATGCCAGCACGGCAAAAACTGTTAATGGATACTGAATTGAGTTTGGTAGGATTATCGCTACCCTGTCACCATGTGAAACACCCAAATCAGCTAAACCCTGGGCAATTTTCAGCACCCGCCCACGCAATTGAGCGAAACTTAATGTTACATTGTGGCACGTTACCGCCCGATTAGTAGCATAGCTCTTACAAGCATATTCAAACATATCAACCAAGGTTGAGTCATCTTCGGTAATCTCTGCAGGAATTCCCGGCTTGTAGTTTTTTAACCAAATTTTTTCCATGATGGTGCTTCTTTATTTATATACTGATTTCTTATAACTACCTAAAAAGAGCTCCAGATTTGGATTATCTATTGCTCGTTAAAGATAGTTTCCTAGTTTATAATGCCTCAAATATTCCAGCGGCTCCCATCCCAGTACCTATACACATCGTTACCATTCCATATCTTTTACCAGTTCTTCTAAGCGCATAGAGTAATTTAGTAGTCAATACCGCACCAGTTGCACCTAGCGGGTGCCCAAGAGCAATTGCACCGCCATAAGGGTTAACTAGTTCAGGGTTTAGCTTTAAATCTCTTATAACAGCAAGGCTTTGCGCAGCAAAAGCTTCGTTTAATTCAATCCACTCAATCTGATCCTGGCGAAGACTAGCTAATTCTAGCGCTTTAGGGATAGCCTTAATCGGGCCAATTCCCATGATCTCGGCCGGAACACCAGCTACCGCATAAGCTATAAAGCGGCCAAGCGGCGTTAATTGATGTTTTTTTAAATAGTCTTCGCTCACTAATACCAGGCATGCAGCACCATCTGTCATTTGTGAACTATTCCCCGCAGTTACTGACCCTTTAGCAGCAAAGGCCGGCTTTAATTTGGCTAAACCTTCTAGCGTAGTATCAGCACGGATACCTTCATCGTCCTGTATAATTTTGACTTTATCAATTATTTTATTATTGCTTAGGTCAGGAATATGCTGGTTTAGCTCAATTGGTAATATCTCTTCAGAAAATAATCCTGATTGCTGTGCTTTAAGGGCCTTTTGATGACTTTCAACGGCAAAGCGATCTTGGTCCTCACGACTTATTTTCCAGTCATTAGCAACATTTTCTGCAGTTATCCCCATACCATAGGCAATCGCCACATTTTCATCACGCTCAAATACTTGCGGACTAACAGAAAAATCATTCCCGCCCATTGGGATCAGGCTCATTGACTCTATTCCGCCTGCAATGGCAACCTCTATCTCTCCAGCTTGGATCCGGTTGGCGGCAATTGCAATTGCATTTAATCCGGAACTACAGTAGCGGTTGATCGTTATACCCGGTACACAATCCGGAAGCCCGGCCAATAAACTGGCAACGCGTGCCACATTTAAGCCTTGTTCAGCCTCTGGAAAAGCGCAACCAATAACGACATCACCAATATCATGCGGATTTACTTTAGATTCGACAACTGTTGTTTTGATAACTTGCGCCAATAACTCATCCGGGCGGGTATTGGCAAAGCTGCCCTTTTTGGCTTTGGTTAACGGTGAACGTTTAGCTGCTACAATATATACTGCTTTCATCTCACAATCCTTACTAATTAATTTCTAAGTGGCTTACCATTTTCTAGCATGTACTGAATTCTGGCCGCTGTTTTTTCAGATAGCGCCAGTTCGGCAAACTTGGATTTTTCCAAGTTTAGCAGCCAATCTTCAGTGACTATGCTAGCTTTATCAAGCTCCCCGCCACACATAACATGAGCAATATTTTTAGCAATTAAATAATCATGGTCTGATATTTGTGCACCTTTATGCATATTCACTAATAAAGCATTAATAGTTGCTATACCCTGCTTGCCAAAAACCGTTACCTTTGGCTTAACCATTGGGCGATAACCGCTTAATGCCATATATTTTGCGCGCTCTTTCGCAACCATCAAAACTTCGCGTGAATTCATTACAATTGTATCCGATTCGCGCAAAAATCCCATTTCCTGAGCCTCGCGAGCCGAAGTAGCCACTTTAGCCATTGCTAAATTCTGGTAACGTTTAGTCAAATCTTGCCAAGGGTCTTGTGCCAATGATGCCCTAACAGCCATTTCAGTCGAGCCACCCCAACCCGGCAATAAACCAACCCCTGCTTCAACCAGGCCAATATAGGACTCTAAAGCAGCAACTACCGCATCGCAATGGAGCATTATTTCGCACCCGCCACCAAAAGTATAGCCTCTAACCCCCGCAACTACGGGAATTTTGCTATAACGGATCTTATTGGCAATAATACGATGCCCTTCACTGATAATTTCGTCAACTGCTTCTTGGCCATTCATCATAATTGCAAAACCAAACTCTTCCAGATTGGCGCCAACAGAAAAGATATCTTTCTCCTGCCAGATAACCATAGCCTGACATTTTTCTTCAGCAACTGTTATTGCTTCATCAATACCTTTAAGCACACTCATGCCAATTGCACACATTTTTGACTTAAAGCTCAAAATACCAATATTATCGCCAGTATGCCATAATCTAACGCCATCGTTCTCATATAAAATATGTTCGCTAACCCCTACACTTTCATTTAACAGTAAATCCGGGAACACTTGCCGTTTATATACTTCAGGTAGGACTAAATCAACCAGCTTGCCTTCCTTATAATTAAAATGTTTATTTTGCACATAAACACCTTCATCAAGGTCTGATACCCAACGAGGAAGTGGTAGGCTAGCTATGGTTTTACCCTGGGCGATATCCGCTTCTATCCATTTTGCAACTTGCTGCCAACCAGCCTGCTGCCAGATTTCAAAAGCGCCTTCTTTCCAGCCAAAGCCCCAGCGTAAAGCAAAATCCATGTCACTTGGGGTATCGGCAATTTCGCCCATTAATACCGCCATGTAATGAAATAAATCTCGGAAAGTTGCCCATAAAAATTGCGCTTCAGGAATATCTGAATCGTGCAGTGCTGCTAACTTTTCGGCCCAAGATCTTTTTTGTAAGATTGCTAAAACATCAGGATGTGCTTTTTTATTGGAAGGTCGGTATTCACCGCTTGCAGGATCGATTACCTTTATCCCATCACTATCCTTACGGTATATACCGGCTTTAGTTTTCTGGCCGAGCGCGCCAGCTTGAATCAATTTATTTAACCACTTAGGTACCTGGTAACTATGCTCAAAACCATCTTTGCATTTGTCAAGCATGGTATCTACAACATGAACGAATGTGTCAAGGCCAACTACATCAGCTGTTCTAAAGGTAGCTGATTTAGCCCGGCCAAGGTTTTTACCGGTTAATTGATCAACTACTTCAAATGGGATCTTGAATTCATCGGCATGGATCAAAATTGCCATCATTGAAAAAACACCAATCCGGTTGGCGACAAAGTTAGGAGTATCTTTGGCTTCTATTACGCTTTTGCCTAAATTGCTTACCAAAAATGTTTCTAAAGCAGGCATGATTTCATGATTAGTACCACGATGCGGAATAACCTCAACTAGCGGCATATAGCGTGGCGGATTAAAAAAATGAATTCCACAAAAGTTAGCGCGCAATTCATTAGGAAGATTATTTGCCAACTCCTCAATGCTAAGCCCCGATGTATTTGAGGCGACAATAGCATTGGAATGGACAAAGGGCGCAATTTTATGGAATAAATCGGCCTTCCAGTCTAATCGTTCGGCGATCGCTTCTATAATTAAATCGCATTCTCTTAATATTTCCAAATTATCTTCATAATTGGCAATCGAAATATAATCTAAGGCTTTTTTTGATGCTAGCGGGTTTGGATTTAGCTTCTCTAAGTTTGCCAAAGCTTTTTCGCCAATTGCATTGGCATTGCCTGTTGTTGACTTTAGATCAAATAACACGACTGGCACACAACCATTTGCAAAATGTGCACCAATTTGTGAACCCATTACTCCTGCCCCAAGAATCGCCACCTTACGGATATAAAAACTAGCTCCCATTCTATAACCTCCGAAATCACAACTTTACCAACTTGGTAAATCGTTATTTGTTTGGATTAATTTTAGCTGACTTAATAAATTAAAAACATCATGCAATGCAATAAATTAGCAATTCTTTTCAATTTATTCAAGCATAGCTAGACGGAAGAGGCCTAACAATGTTATCTAAAAACCCACAGTTTGGTTTATCGAAAGGAAGGTTATCGGTTGTTTTTGAAGATTTTAAAGAAGCCAAGACCCGTGGCTTCATTATTTGGTATTTTACTCTTAAAGCCTAGTTATTGAAATTAGTTTACATTTAGCGTTGGCTAAATCAGTAGGAACTTGGTAAGAAGTCAGTCTACTCAACTCCTTTATATTTCCTGCTTTTTCTAAATTTATAGCATCCCTCAAATACTTTATCAATTGTTCTAACCTGAATTCACTTAAAGCTTCTTGCCAAAATTTAGCAAAAAAAACAGAATAATTTAAACTAATAAACTCCAAATTACTACTACAAAAACGGTTTTTGTAGATATACAAAAGATCGTTATAACTTAGGTTATTAGATAAGTTATTGGTTAAAATATTTATATAATACTCAATAGGCTCCGCTTCTTTCTTAGCCGAAGCGAACCCGAGAAATAATGGCTTACCAATAAAATTGAATCCAGTACAGATCAAATGGTAACCGATGTAATCTGAACATGGATGCACTAGTTTTGCTTCAGGAATCATAATATAAATAATATCCCCAACTTTTAAATTTGCCAATTTATCTAAATTATCTTTACCAGCTAGACATTCTGCAATAAAATCTTTAAAAACTATTTTATTACCTAACAATTTCTGGCAGCACTCTAGGCTTAGGCTCAATTGACCATTACACTGAACCTTGATAGCGTCATTGAACTTTTCTAGCCCCATATCATCCAAAATAGCAAGTAAGATAGCTAAATCTTTGGCTAATCTGCAATCAAGCAATAACGGCTTATGATTGATTAAGCGGTTTAGCGCTGAACCTGGGTCATCCCCTGTATATAAATATGCATCAGCCAGCGAAGGCTGATAAATAAATCCGGTATCGGCTTGAATCTGTCTAATATACTGAGCTCGATCATATTCAGGAAAATTTTCTGCATAGTCTGATTCATATTGAATATGTTCAGCCTCAGTGAAGAAATTTAAGTATTTAGTTACTAAAGTTGGAAGATCATCATATTGCCTTGAATTAGATACTTGAACTAATGCGGTATTACTAATTTGCGAAATATTTCTTGATGCTAGCGAAGGAATGCTCATACTACATACTCTTTATAATGATTAAATTTTAGATGCCCGAATTTTGCGGCCAGACTAGTTGATACTTATTAGCCTAATATTGCGAATATAAGACTGTGTATTTAATTTCTCAATACCGGTCACTTTTACCAAATGAATTATAAAATGCATGTTTCTTGTAATTGATTTATTATGAGGGAGACTTGATTTATAACTCAATATTCCAAATATAAGACTTTGTAATTATTCATTGGCTATTTGTTGAAAACTCGCGAGACTCAAACAGTTCAACAAATAACGCCAATTCATAAACAAAGTCTAATATTCTCCATAATTCGTTACAAATCAAGTCTCCCTCATAATAAATCTATAAATTTAACTGTTGCACGTAGTATTAACTACAAAAGTGTACGGTATTGAGATTTAATTTTAGTGTTAAATGTAAATTTTAATAAAATCAAGAAATTAATTAGTAGGTATCTTTATCTGATGTATAAGTATATTTCGGGAAGTAAGGGATTACTATGAGTAACAACTAAGTTTGGAAAATAATTTTGTTGGGAAAATTAGACTAGACTAGGAATGGGGCTTGCTCTTTATAGTGTCCCATTCATGATAAATGAATCAAAAGCAACACACTAATTTAGTTTTTGCCAATAAGAAAAAAATTCTCTTTAACCATTAAAAAAGCCGTGGCATAAACATGCCACGGCTTTTAATTTGCAATAGTGTTATTTCTTAACTACCACATGGTTATTTACATACCACTGCTGCGCCATTGTCAACAAGTTATTTACTAACCAGTATACAACTAGACCTGCCGGAAAGAAGAAGAACATCACGCTAAATGCTAATGGCATAATACGCATCATCTTAGCTTGAACAGGATCAGCCGCAGGCGGATTCAAGAATGTTTGTAAAAACATTGTAACTGCCAAAATCACCGGTAAAATAAAATACGGATCTGGGCGGCTTAGATCATTAATCCATAGGAAGTGAGCTTGACGCAACTCAACTGAACCCAATAAAGCCCAATATAAGCCAATGAATACCGGAATTTGCAATAACATCGGTAAACAACCACCAACAGGATTTACTTTCTCTTCGCGGTACATTGCCATCATGGCTTGCTGTAATTTAACCTTATCTTCACCATACTGAGCTTTTAATTTCTCCATTTTTGGTGCCAAGGCTTTCATTTTAGCCATAGATTTATAGCTGGCGCGAGTTAATGGATACAAGATAACTTTAACTGTAACGGTTAAAATAACAATTGCCCATCCCCAGTTCTTGACAATATCAAAAATCTGAACCAATAGCCAGAATAATGGCGTAGCAAAAATATAAACCCAACCATAATCTTTTGTGCGCTCAAGTTCCGGCGCTGCCAAGGCCAAAGCGTTATGCTCTTGCGGGCCAACATACATAGGTACATCGATAGTATAAGTTGTATGCGATTGAATCGTCGGTAAATCAGTCATCACACCAGCTGAAGCAAGCTTGCCATCAACGGTCTTAAGATTAAAATGACATTGCACACCGTCACTACAGACTGCTTTTTGGTTATTTGGATTTAATAACCATAAGCCGGTAAAATAATGCTCGGTAAAACCAATCCAGCCATTTGAAGTATTCTGTGGATAATCTACATCGTTACTTGCTAAATCACTAAATTTAATTGCATGAAATTTAGCACTATCATTAAAATACACCGGACCGGTAAATGTATGCACAAACTTGGTTTCACCATCAGGGGCTTGCTCATCACGCAAGAAACGCCAGTAGCCGGTAATACCATTTAATGCATTTGCCGTATTATTGGTAATTTGGTAACTAACATTAACTACATAACTATTACGTTTAAATGTATAGTTCTTGATAACAGAAATACCATCTTGATTACTTGGGGCAGTTAAACTAACTGTAATACTATCTTGCCCTGACTTTAATTCATAACTTGTTGCACTTGTGCTAAATATGGTTTTATGATTTGGTAGAGCTAGTTTGGCATCATTACTAATTAAACCTGTTTGCGCTACAAAAATCCGGTTATCCTGATTTAATAAAAGTTTATATGGCTCTTTTGGATTGTTATATGCCGCATATTTCAATAAATCTATATCCCGAATATCCCCACCGACGGTGCTAATTTGCACTTGCATAACATCAGTAGTTACCGTAATTGTTTTATCGTTCTGTAAGCTAAATCCATTATCCTGAACGTTATTCGCTGTATTAGATGGCGTTGTCGATGTTGATGACACACTTTGCCCAGCACTAACTGGAGCTTTTGGCGGGAATACTTTCTCCCAAACCAGCATTAAACCTAATGACAGCACTATAAACAATATCAAACGACGAGTGTCCATACGCTTCCTTAAAAATTATTTATGGTACTGGGTCGTGCCCACTACCTCCCCATGGATGACAACGCAAAATGCGCCGCACGGTTAATGAAAAACCTCTGATTATACCATACCTGCTAAATGCGGTAATTGCATATTGGGAACAACTTGGAGTATATCGGCAGGTTGGTGGCAGCCATGAACTGATAAGTAACTGATAGCTACGAATTAATAGTATTGCTATTTTTCGCAACATTATTATCTCGTAAAAATTTATTGCATAGATAATCTAATTCGCTAATCACTTCAGGCAAGTCAGCTTTAGTAAAATGTTTTTGGGCGCGAACTATCAAATCAAGCGGATACCAGTTAATTTGCTTAACTCTAAAATATTCACGGATTATACGTTTGATATAATTTCGCTGATTTGCCCGCTTATGAACTTTCTTGCTAACCATAAACCCAAGCCGGGAATTTGCCAATTGATTAGGCTTATAGTGCAATTTGAAATACTTGCCAACCCTGACTTTGCGAAAAATAAAAACGGATGAAAACTCATCCGCTTTACATAATCTATGTGCTTTTGAAAAGCCATACATATTTATTTACTCAACCCGAGCAATTAAACTGCTAAGCTTTTTCTACCTTTAGCACGACGTGCGTTGATAATTGCACGGCCAGATTTAGTTTTCATACGAACTAAAAAGCCATGAGTACGCTTACGTTTTACAACAGATGGTTGAAATGTGCGTTTCATTAATTTGATCCTTTAGCAAAAATTAGTCCCGTATTATAGCATAGCTTTTGCCATTTATCAGAAAAACTTATACATAAAACAATTAACTTTCAAGTTTTAGGTAAGTCTACACTTTTGTAAATTTTAAAATGAACTAAGCTAGTCTTATGATTACAAATATTGCAGTCTTAATACCGGACACTATTATATTTACTGTTTCTCACAATTGAGATTTAAATAGTTTCAATTTATTCGTAGCGATAAAAGTGTCCGGTATTATGTATTGCAGCCACTAGTAAATTTTGTATAAAGTAAACAATTATGCTTTTTACGAACTGCAAATTTCACACTTAAAGTCTCATAATACCCATAGACCAGAGAATCCCAAGAATGCCAAATACAAGTATCAGCAGAATCTCTAAAATATATCGTAGCTTCCACTCTAGGTTAATTCTATTAATGCGCTTTTTTAAAAACAACTCTCTTTTAAATGGATTACGCGATTTCAGCTTATGGTTCTTTTTCGCGAGCATGTTCGAACTCCGGCACATGTAAAGACCTAAAAATTCTAACATAAATACAATTTTCTTGGACTATACATATATATTATATTAGTTGTATCTTACTTTTAAACCTCTAAATCCGCTCTTACAACACTATAATTAAACGATTTTTACACTTGATCATACATAAGCCAGTTCTAATCGTATTGATATTGAAAAGCTTATTCTTGGATATGATAAAATCACATCTAAATTTAATTTAATATTATAACCCTTAAATTATAAAGCTATTTAGCAAATTAATTTTTAACTAAGTTTCGCGCCATAATGAAATTTATTTTATTAAAAAGTTAACAGGCATAGCATTAGTTATTAGTTGGAAAACCAGCAATTTGCCAAGGTAAACTTAAACCAAATAACCTTATGACAAAAATTAAATTTTTGATTTACCTCAAAGGACATCAATGCAACAAAATCACTCATTTAATACCATATGTAAAACTTTAATAATTTTCGCCATCTTTATCAATGCTCTTGGCTTACTCTTTCCGGTTACCAGCGCATCATTTAGCCCCTGGTATGGCAGTATAGCTAAAAATATCGCCATCAGCGGCAATTGGAGTGATCTAATTTTAAGTAATCAGGACTGGCTTGATAAGCCACATTTTCCGTTTTGGATTACAGCCGCGAGCTTCAAAATTTTTGGCATAAATTCTTTTGCATATGTTTTGCCTGGTTTCCTATTTAATTTGCTAGGTGCGTTATATACCTATAAACTTGCTAATTATTTGTACAATAATAAATCCCTAGCTTTACTTGCCACCTTGATTTATTTAACAGTGCTTCATTTAATGTTATCAGCCATTGATGTCCGCGCTGAAGCTTATCTGCTTGGGCAAATTATGCCAGCCGTTTATTACTGGTTACATTATGATAAGAAATTTTCGGTTAAGCACTTAATATTAGCATCATTCTTTACCGGTTTAGCGCTAATGACTAAGGGGGTCTTTGTCATTATTACTATAGTTAGCGGATTATTTTGCCTATGGGTATACAATAAACGCTTAATCAATATAATTAGTCCTAAATGGTTAATTGGCCTTTTTATGTCTTTTGTATTTGCAATACCTGAACTATGGGCGCTTTATTTACAATTTGACTTACATCCTGAAAAAGTCATTTTTGGTAGAACACATGTATCAGGCATTCGCTGGTTTTTTATTGATAGCCAGTTTGGCCGTTTTTTTGGTACCGGTCCAATTGTCACAACCAATCCGCCACCACTACATCAATTATTTTTTATCCATACTTTCTTATGGGCGTTCTTACCTTGGTCTTTAGTATTCCCGGTAGCGATATATTATGCGCTCAAAAACTTTAAGAAAGCCACTAATACCGAAAGAGATAACACCGTATTGCTTCTTGGCTATTTCTTTATCAGCTTTATAATGTTTAGCTTAACCTCTTTCCAGGTTGATCACTATACCAATATTATTTTTCCATTTGCAGCAATTATGTGCGCAAAACTATTGCTGGATTTTGCCAATAGCAACCATAAAATTTATCCAATCCAGCATTATTTAAGTATTACCATGTTGATATTAACCGCAATTTTGGTTGGAATGCTGTTTAAAGGTATGATTCTCGCTATCTTCATTATTCTTGAATTAATTTGGATTGTGGCATTGATTAAAAACTGGGGACACCCACCATTTATTAAAGCTATTATTTTGCCTGTTAGCGCGATTAGCCTACTCTTTATCTTTGCCATGACTGTCAATGGTTATTATTACCATAAATATGATAGCGGCTTTTTAGCCTCGCAAATCACTAATAAACAGCCGGCAATCACAGTTGTAGATTATTCTTTTGACAATCGGGCATTAGAGTTTTTTAGCAGCAACAAATACTATAAAGCAAATAATCCGGATGAGCTTTCTACCCTATTAGCTTCAAGCCAATTTTCAGAGTTTTATCTGGTAAGCCCGGCACGGGAATGGGATAAAATCAGCAAACTGTATCCACATAGCCAAGTTGTAAATGTAGTGCATGGCAATTTTCCGGAAAAAGTAATCCCGGCTTTGGGAAATCCGGTTAAATTGGCCCAATCATTAGAGTCAATCGATATCGTGTTAATAAGAAAGTAGCAATATGCTTCATGAAAATTTAACGCAAAGTGCCAAAATTGCGATAGCGCCCATGTTAGACTGGACTGATCGGCATTACCGATATTTCATGCGGCAAATTACACGTCATACTACTCTTTATACAGAAATGGTGGTAGCTGATGCAATAATTCATGGAGAGAGGGATAAGTTATTGGGCTTTAATCAATTAGAGCACCCATTAGTAATTCAACTAGGCGGGTCCAATCCCGCTAAGCTGGCTACTGCTGCCAAAACTTGTGTTGATTATGGCTACCGCGAAATAAATTTAAATGTTGGCTGCCCTTCCGAGAGAGTCCAATCAGGCAGCTTCGGGGCCTGCTTAATGCGCGAACCCGAACTAGTTGCCAATTGTATCACAGAAATGAAAAACGCAGTGACCATACCCATATCAATCAAGCACCGGATCGGCCTTGATTATGATTATAATTATGATTATTTGGCAAGCTTTGTCGATAAAATCAAGGAAACTGGCTGCAATAAATTTATTATCCATGCCCGTAACGCAGTCCTTAAAGGCTTATCGCCAAAAGAGAACCGGGAAATCCCACCGCTACGCTACGAATTCGTCTATCAGCTTAAGGAAGATTTTCCCGACTTAGATATAATGATTAATGGCGGGATTAAGACTAAGGACGAAATAGATGAACACTTAAACAAAGTGGATGGGGTAATGCTTGGCCGTGAAGCCTATTATAATCCCTACCTTTTTGCCGATTTTGATCAACGTTACTATAAAGAGGGAAATCCGCCGGCAAACCGCAAACAAATAGCTAGTAACATGATTCCATATTTAGAAGAGATAATTAGACATGGCGGGCGCTTGCATCATGCCACACGGCACATGATTGGGCTTTATCATGGTTGCCCTAAAGCTAAAATATGGCGCCAGCGGTTGACAACTCACATTACCCATAGCAATAGTCTTAATGATTATATTGAATTAGTAGAGTTCATGGATGAATAGTTCATTTATCAGCGCCCTTGCCACTATTTGTGGGCAAAATAACGTTATTACTGATTCAACAATAATGGCAAGCTATACAACCGACTGGCGCAATCGATATAGTGGGGTCGCTCTAGCAGTTGTATTCCCTGAAAGCCACTACCAAATTGAATCTATAGTAAGGCTGTGTCAGCAATTTGATATAGCCCTGATTCCACAAGGTGGTAATACCTCAACCTGTGGAGCGGCAACGCCATTAGCCAATTACCACAAGCCGCAAATAATAATAAATCTGGCTAAAATGAATAAAGTCATTGATCTTGACCTTAAAAATAGCACCATCCATGTTGAAGCCGGCATTACTTTAGCTGAAATACAATCGATTGCCAAGAAGCATCGCTTATTCTTCCCTCTATCAATTGCTAGCCAGGGAACATGTCAAATTGGCGGTAACCTGGCAACCAATGCTGGCGGTATTAATGTTTTGAAATATGGGATGATGCGTGACTTAACACTAGGGCTAAAAGCAGTCTTACCTAGTGGCGCTACCTTAAACCAATTGCATGCACTGCGTAAAAACAATTGCTACCTTGATTTGAAACAACTCCTCATAGGCAGTGAAGGTACTCTTGGCATAATTAGCGAAGCAACATTAAAACTATTTCCGTTACCAGCAAATCATTGTACCTTTATGACTGGGGTTGAAGATATTAATTTGGCAATCAAACAATTGACTGAACTACAAAGGGCATTTAATAATAACGTCACCGCTTTTGAAATTATCCGCAAGGAAAGCCAAGATATTTATAACCTTCATTTCCCAAATAACATCCTAGCATTAAATTCTACCTGGCTAATTTTGGGAGAAATTGAATATAGTTCTGAGTTTAACTTAGATATTTTGGAAAATTGCTTAAAGAGCAATAGTTGTGATATTGACCAGGCAATAATCGCGCTTAATGAAAAGGATAGAAAAAAGCTGTGGCAGATTCGCGAACATATACCATTAGCCGAAAAACAACATGGATATGCTGCAAAACACGATATTTCTTTACCATTAAGCCAAATAGAAGCATTTTTGGCAATTAATATGCCAAAACTAAAAAAGCTTGTCCCGGATGGCTACTTTAGTATTTTCGGCCATTTAGGTGATGGCAATTTGCACTATAACTTTGGCTTAACTAATATTGGTCAAAGCCAACTGGCAAAGCTTGAAGATATAGTCAGTCCTATCGTATATGAAGATGTTACTAAGCTTGGTGGCAGTATCTCAGCTGAACATGGTATAGGACAAAGCAAAAGAAAGTGGCTGCTAAAATTCCAACCCGCATCGAATTATCAAATATTTAGCGGCCTAAAAAAATATTTTGACCCGCAAAACCTATTTAATCCTGGCAAAGTATTATAATTCTTGATCTACATTTATACTTGAGCTATAATTTACCCTCGATAGCATATATTTATTTCAAAAATAGACTTCTTTCATTAACATGCATTTAATTTAAGGAGGTCTAATCATTAATGAAGGGAAGTAGGTGGAATATTCAGCTAAGACTAATAATACTTTAGGATATGAATTATATATAATAACATTACTTTTTACTATTTTATCGGTCTTTCTTCAGTCTATACCGATAGAGACGGCAGAACACTTTAAACTTTTACTACACATCGACTCAACCCAATTTGTTAATCTTGGCGCTTTATTCTTTACCACATATTCCTTAATGCAAATTCCTGGCGGAATGTTATTTGATAAATATGGTTTGCGCGTACTTTTACCAAGCTTTATACTAATTACCGTACTTAGTTTTATTTTATTCTGGTTCAGCAATAGTAGCGCCGTGCTTGGAACAAGCCGAATTATTTCTGGTTTAGGTTCTTCGGTGGCATATACTTCTACGATATTTGTGGCTGCAAGATATTTCTCGCCCAAAAAATTGCCCTTTCTGATTGGTTTACTTGAAGCCACCGCAACTACAGGCTCCATGCTTGCAGCTAACCCCCTCCACTGGCTGTTAGAAAGGTATGGCTGGAATATTACAGGTATTCTATTTAGCATTCTTTTTGTTGTTCTTAGTATAATGTCATTTTATTCTGCAAAAAAAATAACTGTTATGAATGAACACCCGCAACAGCAGGTATCATTAAGTGGGATAGTCCATCAGATATGGTTACTGTTGAAGAACAAGGTATTAGTGGCTGTATTTATATATTCGTTCCTTGTTTGGTTTATTATTATGTCTTTTGCCGGTTATTGGCTAAAGGAATATCTAGTTGAAATGCACCACTACAGTGCCAATAAAGCGCTATCCCTGGTAGAAGTCTATTGGCTTAGCTTCTTTATTGCCAGCCTAATTATCGGATATATTGCAAATAATTATGCCAAAGCCAAGTTGGTAGTATTCGTCCTTGCAATTGTCGGTTTCTTATCTTATTTATTTATGTCAATTCCAATTTTATTTAACTACATAGAATTATTTATGGTTGTTACATTTGCCGGTATTTCAGCAACAGGAGTAATCGTTGCCTTTTCTTTGGTTCCAAGATTTGCAAAACCAGAATTCTGTGGGGCTGCCATTGCATTAAACAACACATTTGTGGTGTTAGGCGGCTATGTTGGGCAATTATTATTTGGCTTTATCTTGAAGAAAATAGACTTAGATAAATATATTGCTGGCTCTTTAGGGCAGCATGGCATAGAATCACACTATTATTCCGCATTATTGTTATATCTGTTAATTTCTATCTTAACCTTAATTTGCGCAATAATTATATTCCGCCAGAAACAAGCCTTGGAATAAAATTCTTCAATATAGCACGAAGAAAGAGAACCTTAGCAAATTGATAGAGCATAGTTCTGCTTTTGCTATCTCTAAATTCTTCGTGCAAATATTTATAAGTACCTTATTCGCATTACAACTTGCAAATGAGAATCACTCTCATTTATAATCCATCCTGAATTCATTGTGGTTAACCTCATTACCAGGCACTTTTTAACTGCTACTATGAGCATTAATTAATTTTTACATGATTTATTAGGATGGGATGCTTAATTTATACGAATGCGGGAGAATATTAGACTTTGTTTATGCAATTGGCGTTATTCGTTGAACTGTTTGATTAGCGCGAGGCATCAACAAATAGCCAATAAATAAATACAAAGTCTTATATTCGGAATATTGAGTTATAAATTAAGCATTCCCCATAATAAATCAATTATAAAAGACATACATTTTTACAATACATCTATTAAAGTGTGCGCTATTTAGGTGGTTAACCGTCTAATAACAAATAAAATAGTCTTCTTGGATTACCAAGTGAATCGTTAGATTTCACTTATAAAGTTTGTTAGGTGCTTTCACTTTTTTTTAGGTTTTTATTACTCAATTTTAAGCAATTAATCAATTTTCAATATTAACTCGGTGGATTTAATGCCTTAAATATGTTAATTAACGCATTCAAATCTTTTTATTTATCATTAAGGTGACAATATGAGTCTTTCAATTGCATTTCCAGTACCAATATCATCCACATCAAATAAACCACAACCCACTAAATTAAAACAGAATCAGGCGCTAGTCCTATTTGCTAAAAACGTTCAAAATAATACATCTAGTAAAACCCAAGAATTGGACGAAAGTTACCTTAAAGATAGTGCCGAGTTAAATAATGTTTTTAAATTATCCGATGGCAAACTAACCCAACAGGGGTTAGCTAAAGTAGTAATATTATTCTTGCAGGCCCAGCCTGGCAGAGCTAGCATCGCTGATTGTTTTAGCAATAAACAGAGTTATTTTGCTAACAGCGCAAATGAAATCGGCTTAGCGCTAGACCGTGAGAAATTCTATACTTTTTTAAAAAATTATCTTAGAAAAGACACCAGTCTCCAAGATTATCTAAATAAAATTCCGGAAGACCTCCTTGAAAAGATCAGGTATTATCAGCGTGTTTCAGCAATTGCTTTTGATGATAAAATAGCTATCTCTACACATTACATAACAAAAGAAAAACATCCAGACTCAATCGTTGGCAGACAGAAGCTTGTTTCCAATAAACCAGAAGATCGGCAAAATTGTATAAGTAACGAATTTATTCGCCAAAACTTTAGCGAAGGCGAAATCCGTGCCGCAAAAGCAGTAGCTGTTACCTCACTAATCGAATTGATAAAATCGGCACTAGCTAACGATCGCTTGACTAGCGATGAGAAAGTAAAAATCGTAACTGAGATCATTTATCTACATCGTATATTAAACTTGGCAACCAGGAAGTTGCTAAACTTTAAAACAGGGTATAAAGGTTTATCCGCATTAGTTCACGACCTCGTTAGTAAATTGATGGATAATTCAGGCGCTGGCTACCCTTATGCAAAATTAGATAAAGAAAGCCAAGAAAGCCAATTTATAAACGACTCGGTTTTTGTAAATTTTCACCGTAATGTCGGCATGACAGCCAAGCGCTTGGTAAAAGTAATAATTGCGACAACAATTATATCTTTGCCGCTATTAACTTATGCCGGCATGATGGTAATGGCCTGGGGTTCTTTGCAGCTTTTAGGCTTAATCGGGTTAGCCAGCTTATTTGGAGTTACGATTGAAAGTATCGGGGACTTATGGAGCTATGTAAATATGCAAAAACTATTAAATAAAATTTGGAATTCTGGTGACTCACTAAATAAACGCACTGATACTTATTTATATGATTTTGAACCGGCACTTCTAGCCTGCTTATCTGAAAAAGAAATTTCAGAATATAATGAATACATTAAAAATCTTAACTTATTAAGTACTGAAGAATTAATTTCTATGTTTGATAAATGTAAAAATGAGAGTAATACCTTGCATATAACTCATAAATTAACAGACCACTTTATCTCTATCCGAAGAGGTGAACCAATCCCAACTCAGGATAAACTACAAGAAGAAGTAGTAAAATCAGTGCTCGCGAAAGCTCAACCGGTAAACCTTAATAACCCTAATCCACTAGTAAGTGTGGCATAACAAATTACACGGCGGACTTAGGTTAAACTTAGCCCGCTTTATATTTTGATCTCTGAAAAATTTTAGATAAATGCTTCTAACTTGAGTTGGTTAGCCTCTAATTCAATTATTTTTTGGCGACCATGGCCTGGATTAATTACATCTCTAATCTGAACCAGGCCATACATTGCCATTTCTTTGATATCCCGTGAAACTGCAACCCTACTTCGATTAGCCTTTATAGCAATATTAGTAATAGAATCAGGCTGCTGCCTAATTACGTTGATTAATTTGATTTTGCTTTCATTTAAAAAATGAAGCATATCTTTAGGATCTTCAAATGTGATAGTATGAGATGCTTGGATAGGTGTTCCTTTATCTATGCTTTGCATCACTTTACGAACACGATTAAAAAATTCTTTAGATGTTCCTGTGCTAATAACTACATTATTATTTATTTTCTTCATGGATTTCTCTCCATTCTTGTTCAAATTTGTCAATGACTCCCTCATGGGAGCTAAATTGAATAGGTTCAACCTTGCCAAAATAGTGGCGATGATGATAACCATGGTCATTATCGTAACCAATGACACGACCATTATCTCCTGCAAATATCTTGTGGTTAATGTAAGCTATACTATACCTCAGCAAATTACCTTTGCGATCGGTAGTTATATAGTAGCGCAATATTCCATTACCCGCTTTTCTGGGTAATGAATGCTGTTCATCTACTATTACCACAATATCATTTTGCGTTTGCTTTTTCATAATAGATATTATACAGATGTAACATAAAAATTAGCAACTGTATTTTGAAGACATCTTTAATTAGAGTATTGAGCTAGTTTACTAACAGTTTGGAAAACATCATGAGGTAATAACCTCTAGGGAATTGATACAGCAGGATATCCACTGTCTAACGCTCAGTAGGAGAAAGGAAAAACCCACAGAAAGCCCTTGGATTATTGGATAAAACTATGCGTGACTGAATATAAAAAGGAGCTCATTTTATTTTGAACTCCCTTTTAGATTTTTAAACTCAAAGGCTATCTAGCTTTGCGGCGATATGGCAAGTACACGGGCTCCCACATATATTCATCAATAATCTGGCAAACTTCTTCTTTGGTTAATGATTCATAACTAGTTAGCCCTTCTTGCACCGCCTCCATTGCAACAGCAATTGCTATTTGGCGCGATACAGAGCGCACTTCACGAAGTGGCGGCAACAAATTTGCATTATTATCTTGCCCGGCTGGTGAAATTTCAGCCAATGCTTTAGCGGCGATAAGAAACATCCGGTCAGTTATCCTTCTGGCGTTCACAGCAAGCGCGCCTAGCCCCAAACCTGGAAAAATGTAAGAATTATTTACTTGGTCGATTCTTCTTAAACCTGTATCGGTTGGATAATGCGGGAAGGCTGTCCCGGTACCAACTATTGCTTTACCTTTGGTCCAATCCAGTACGTCATGCGGATTAGCTTCCGCCTTCTCGGTAGGATTTGATAATGGAAACACTATTGGGCGTGGGCAGTTAGACGCCAACTGCAAAATTACATCTTTGGTAAAAATACCGCCTTGGGCGCAAACTCCGATCATCATGGTTGCTTTAGCAAATTTAACCGTTTCCAGAAGGGTAATATTGTTGGTGTCATTAACCTGCCACGAGGCTATGTCTTCTTGGCTACGGCTAAATGGTTTTTGGAAATCCTGGCTTTCAATATTATCAGTAATTAAGCCATAACGATCAACCAGGTAAAATGACTTATAGGCAATATTCCGGTCAATACCAGAGTCAACCAGGGCTTCGACAATTAAATTAGAAATTCCTACTCCTGCAGACCCAGCGCCAACTACCACAATTCGTTGGTCTTTTAGCGCAACGCCGGAAGCCTTAGTTGCAGACAATAAAGCCCCTACCACAATTGCTGCTGTACCTTGTATATCATCATTAAAAGTGCACAACTGATCCTTATAGCGATTTAAAAGTTTTAATGCATTAGCTTGGGCAAAGTCTTCCCATTGCAGTAAAACATTTGGGAAACGTTTTTTTACCGCCTGAATAAATGCTTCGATAAAATCATCATATTCCTGGCCACGCACCCGCTTATGGCGCCAGCCGACATAGAGAGGATCATTAAGTAATTGCTCATTATCCGTACCAACATCGAGTATCACCGGCAAAGTCTTGTTTGGCGCAATGCCAGCACATCCGGTATATAATGAAAGTTTGCCAATAGGGATACCCATACCACCGGCACCTTGGTCGCCAAGGCCTAAAATCCGCTCACCGTCAGATACAACAATCACTTCGGTTCCATTAAAATATTCATGGTCTAATATTTCATCGATATGCTCGCGATCAGGATAGCTGATAAAAACCCCACGCGGACGACGGTATATCTGGCCAAAATTCTGGCAGGCATGGCCAACCGTCGGAGTATAGACTAATGGCATTATCTGCTCGATATATTTATTCATCAACGCATAAAAAAGCGTTTCATTACGGTCTTGTAGACCACGCAAAAATATATGACGTTCTAAGTCATTTGGTTTATTCATAATTACATGATAGTTTTTATCTACAATTTCCTCGAGCACGAAATTTGACGCCGGTACTAAACCTCTTAATTTAAAAGTCTCGCGCTCTTCATTGGAAAAAGAGCGCCCTTTATTTAGTAATGGATTATTGATAATCTCATGACCATATACGTCTAGCTCAATATATTTTTGGCCATTTTCATCTTTTTTTATATCAATTCTCATTGTTTTTAGTTTCCTTATATAGAATATCTACTAACTACGGACTTGTTCCACTTGGGCAACCGCTTCTTTATTTTCCGTATCCAAGTTAGCGTCATAGAACTCTTGCGATGCAATCATATCAAGTTCAAGCCGATGCAAGACCTGGATTTCTACTTCGCCTTCAGTAATGAAGAGCCCGAAAACATGCCCGCCTACACTTTTATTATTATCCGCAAAATGAAAATGAAAACCTGGAACGTTAACCTGGGATAAATAAGCAGGAAACCAGACTCCAACTAGTTGCCCCGAAATATTGGAGTATTCAAAAGTTCTTTGCAAGGCCGGTAATATTTCGACCAATTTACGAAATGGTCGTGTAGTACACTCTTCGCTTCTAAGGGAAATATGCTGGAAATGACCTTTTATTCTGATTGCATAAATTAAGTTGTTTGACGGAAGGTATGGAAGAATTTTTTGCTCAAGGTCAAGATAGTTTAAATTACTTAGCTTGAAGCTAATCTCCGGCATGAATTTATTAACTACGGCAAATGGCGTTTTGTGATGGTTAGGTAAAACATTTAATTCACCTTTGGCATTGGCCCGATAGCACTCTCCATCACAAATAATAAGTTCACCATCGATATAATCAAGTGCCCCCAAGCCAAAATCACCATACTCTTTTAAATCGGCCACCGAAGTGTCACCAAGATAGACCGCCTGGAGTAGTGAATTAATCGTTCCAGTTTGATACATCGAACATTTTTTAGCCATTCTTTGCAATTTTTCCTTGGGCGTTATTAAATGTGATAGACTGTTTTTGTCATTAATTTTGAAGTTAGACCCATCATGGCTTTGATTGGTGCTGGTAATTGTGCAGCACCAAAATCATGTGCCATATGAGCATGCTTGATTTCATCCTCTTTCATCTGCTCTAAAATCGCCCGGCTTTTATTATCATGCGGCGGCAATTTGCCAAGATGCTCTTCTAAATGACCTTCAACCTGCTTTTCAGTTTCTTCTAAAAAGCCTAAGTTCCATTTATCACCAAATAGCCCTGCCGTAATTCCCATTGCTAAACTTCCGGCGTAAAACAAAGGGTTTAATAAGCTGGTTTTACCGCCTAATTCATGGATTCGCTCTTCAGTCCAAGCCAAATGCTCAATTTCCTCATGCGCAGCATGAGCAAAGGCATCCTTATTAGTCTTGTCACGAGCTGTAATTGCTTGCCCTTGATATAAGCCTTGTGCACAAATCTCACCACAGTGGTTAATCCGCATTAATCCGATTATATGTTTACGTTCGCTTTCCGTAAATTCACCATCGTTGATGTTAGCATCAGGGTGCGGTCTCGTTGATACTGGTTTATGGAATAAATTTTTAAGGATTTTGTCAAATTCTAGAATTGCTTGATCTAACATAATACACCTAATCCCAATCTTTTCTTTTAATCTCAATTAATTATTTTAGCATAGGCCGCTTGTCTTAACTAAGATTGATTTTAGGCACATTATAAATATTTAAGCAGCGGACTTTAACGAAAAACAAAATATAAGGTATAATTATGCATCTATTCTTTTATTTAAAGCTATCATTTTTAGGAGCTATTAATGGATTTATCAAAGATCAATATTGGTTCTGCTGAAGAATTTAACGTAGTTATTGAAATCCCAGCAGGTTCAGCGCCAATTAAATATGAAATGAATAAAGAAGCCGGTGTTTTATTTGTTGACCGCTTTGTTAGTACAGCTATGTCATATCCTGCAAATTATGGCTTTATCCCAAATACTCTATCGGAAGATGGCGACCCTGCTGATGTGGTAGTAATTACCCCATACCCAGTTGCTCATGGCAGCATGGTTAAATGCCGTCCTTTAGGTGTTTTACGCATGGAAGATGAAAGTGGTATCGATGCTAAAATTATAGCTGTTCCGACAAAAAAAGTTTGCCCACTGTATGCGGACATTGATACATTAGATCAATTCCCTCAATTACAAATTCAGCAAATCGTACATTTCTTTGAAAATTACAAAAAGCTAGAAAAAGGCAAATGGGTTAAGTTATCAGGCATTGAAGATGCTAAGGCAGCGATTAAAGAAGTCCAAGACTCAATCGATCGTTATAAAGCATAACTTATTACAAAATCCAACAAAGCTCCTTCTTAGAGGAGCTTTGTTGTTTATTAGCTAATGCTAAGACTTGGTATTTAAATGCAGAAACAAGAAATCAATGTCGCAATCCTGGGTTTTGGCCTATCTGGATCGACCTTTCATGCCCCGCTTATCCTAGCGACAAAAGGATTAAAGTTAACTCACATCCTATCAAGCCAGCAAGCAAGAATTAAAGCCATCTTTCCAAATGTAAAAGTTACGCAAAACCTGGATCAAATCCTGACAGATAATAATATTAATTTGATTATTAATACTCTCCCTAACCAAGAACACTTTAATATTACCAGAAAATGTTTAGAAGCAGGCAAACATGTCGTAGTAGAAAAACCATTTGTTGTTAATTCGGAAGATGGTGAAAAACTAATTAAGCTGGCAGACCATAAAAACCTTTTATTGAGCATATATCATAACCGCCGCTATGATAATGGTTATCTTACGCTACAAAAAAATATTAATCGACTTGGAAAAATATATCTTTATGAAGCGTATTTTGATCGCTTTAGGCCTATTGTCAACTTACAAAAATGGCGGGAACAAGACGGGATTGGCACTGGTATTTTGTATGATCTGGGTTCCCACTTAATTGACCAGGCCATAAATTTATTTGGTAAACCCCAAAAAGTCTCAGCAGACTTACAAATGCAACGGCCAAATGCACAAGCAGTTGATTATTTTCATTTAACTCTCTTTTATAATAATTTAAGGGTAATCCTTGGTTCTTCATCAATAATGGCTTCAGCGCGCCCTACTCTTGCAGCATATGGAGATCAAGGTAGTTTTGTGAAATTTGGTTTAGACCCGCAAGAAGAAGCTTTAAGGTCCGGACTTTCGCCGCTTGATGCCAATTATGGCAAGGAACCAATATTGAATCATGGCAAATTGACAAGGTTTACGGATAACCAGCTTATTGAAGAAGAGCTCCCTAGTGAAAAAGGCAATTATCTTGAATATTACCAGGGTATCTACCAGGCGTTATCAACTAATGCTCCAGCGCCCGTCACGGCTTATTCCGGATTAGCTGTCATTCAAGTAATAGAAGCTTGTATAAAATCGGCAAGTCTAGGATCAGTTATAGATCTTTGACAAAGTACTCTCATTGCATTGCATGATAGTTTGCTAGTTCAAAAATAAGATTGGCATGGTAAAATACCCAAGCTCATTAATTTTAAGCAAGATTAATAGTTCTTAACTATTACTGCAATTAGTATAATCAATTTGAGATATTAAATTACTTCTGCAATAATCATTCCATGAAGCTAAATAGGCTTATGATTATTTGACAACTCTACATTCTTTAGGAGACAGGCTATGTCTAAATGCCCACTTACTATGTCAAACGGTGCTCCAGTAGCTGAAGATCAAAACAGTATCAGTGCCGGCGAGCGCGGTTCACTTACATTTGATAACTTTCATTTATTCGAAAAACTTGCCCATTTCAATCGTGAGCGAATCCCTGAGCGGGTGGTACATGCACGAGGAACTGGTGCTTATGGAAAATTCACGTTAACGAAAGATATGGCAAATTATTCAATTGCTCAATTCTTAACTGGGGTTGGCAAGGAGACTAAAGTATTTGTAAGGTTTTCAACTGTAGGTGGCGGGCAGGATTCTAGTGACTACGCACGTGACCCACGCGGTTTCGCTGTAAAATTTTATACCGAGCAGGGAAACTTGGATATTGTTGGCAATAATACCCCGGTATTTTTCCTACGTGACCCAATTAAATTCCCAGATTTCATCCACTCACAAAAGAAAGACCCAGCGACTAATCTGCCAAACCCGGCCCGTGCTTACGAATTTTGGGCTAATTCGCCACAGTCATTACACCAAATGACAATCTTGATGTCAGATCGAGGGATACCCGCATCTTATCGCCATATGCATGGGTTTAGTTCGCATACTCTAAGCTTTTTTAATGCAAATGGCGAGAGATATTGGGTGAAATGGCATTTTAAAACTAATCAGGGAATCAAGAATCTGACTAACGAAGAAGCGGCTAAAATGCCAAGCCACGGGGCACAAAAAGATTTAGTTGATGCGATTAACCGGGGCGAATACCCTAGCTGGTCGGTTAAAGTACAGATTATGACGGTTGAACAAGCTAAAACCTACCGAATTAATCCATTCGATTTAACCAAAGTATGGTCGCATAAAGATTTCCCATTAATTGAAATCGGCCAATTAGAATTAAATGAAAATGTCCAAAATTATTTCATGGAGGTCGAGCAAGCTGCATTTAGTCCAAGTAATCTGGTTCCAGGCGTGGGAGCATCGCCTGACAAAATGCTGCAAGCTAGACTTCTAGCTTACCCGGATGCCCATCGTTACCGCTTAGGGGTTAACGCGCATCAGTTGGAGGTAAACCGCCCACGCTGCCCGGTACATAATTTCCAACGTGATGGTTTTATGGCACAAAACCATCTAAGCACGCCAAGCCAGATTAACGGAGTTAATTTCTATCCAAATGAACAGGCGGATTTAGCAAAACCAGCAGCGGAATATAGCGAACCGCCAATGCCAATCTTGGGTGATGCTTGGATTAAAGCCTATGATACGCAAGATGAAGATAACTATACTCAGGCCGGCGACCTTTTCCGGTTAATGACCGATGAGCAAAAAAACCAGCTCGTAAATAATATTGCCTCAGGATTATCCCAAGCAACTTTGGCAGTCCAGACAAAAATGCTAACGCAATTTAGTAATGCTGACTCTGAATATGGCCAGATGGTCAAAAATGCACTAAGCAAATATTCTAATTAAATTATTATCTTCTTAATTGCTTTATTCTAAACTTTAAGAGCCCTCAGCTAAGCCTCGTGGCTTAACAGCCGGGGGCTTCTTAATTTTAGATTTCCTAAATTCCATAATTCTTTTAGTCTCCTCTCTTACCTCTGCTATTTTACTATGCAGGTCTAAACTTCCTCTAGTGGCTAATTCCTCCATAAATATCTTAATCAGCTCAAGAAAGGGAGTATGTTTATAGTATAAATTTGGTAAATCAGATGCGCTATAGTGCTCATCTGGAGCATGATAGCATGCCTCAAGAGAGCTGATAAACTGTATTAAATCTTCAATACTAGGTACTCCAGGATACTTTTCTATAATAATGCGATCTTTAAATATGCTACTTTCAAGCAACGAAATAGCTCTCTTATTGCTCTTAGTCAACAAAGTTAACTTATCACCCGTATTATAAGTGAGTGCTTGATCAAGATAACTGGTAGAGTATAGCACTGACCCACATACTAACCCAAAAGCAACATTTTTTGCCCCAGTCTTTAATCCGTCACCTAGGCTAGTTGCAGACTCCCTATACCCATCTGCTATGCCTTCAGCAACTCCTATTGCTGGACCACAGACCAAGCCTGCCACGTAAGCTGCAGGAATTGCAACAGCCTTGAGTATCTGTTTAGCCAGTTGGCCATTATTCCGATGAAAATTTAACCAAAGTGTCGCATTGAGAAATTGTTTTTTTTCTTCATCATTATCAATTCCTAGTTTTGCATAGATTACTTCTGCAATATCCTTTAATTCATAATATCTAAAACTAGCTGGCGACTGATTACGTAGCACTAAATTACATAAATTATTAAAAAATATGATTAATTTGAGCGCTTTTTCTTTATCATATTGGTGAACATTTTCATTTATAAGATTAGGCACTTCCAGCTGTTTAATTTTTGCAACCTCCAGATCTTCACCCTGTGCAGAAATCACTCCCGCTTGGCAACCATCATCTTCCATTTTAAGCGCATCCAGCTTTTTTTTCAGAAAAGTGGCATAATATTCAACAGCCATCTTTTTATTATAAATTATTTGCTCCTCCGTAAAAAATTCACGAGTTCTTGTATTTTTATCTTTCGGGCTGACTAAAGTGAAGCTCCAGCCATAGCTGCTACACATATTTCTTATTGCCAAATTGTCAATATCACCTACATCGATTGACTTTATTATTTCATAGTTAATCAATAGTTCTACTTTGCCCCCACAAAATGCTACTTGAAAAGCGCCCCAATCTTTTTCTTCTAATAAATTACCAATCTCGCTAAATACCCTAATCCTGTCCTCCAACTTCTTCATTTTATCTACTACGCTTTTAGTGTTAACTTGAGCATCATGCAGCATTGGCGAAGGACTATCAGCGGCGCTCCCAAATAGGCAGCTACCAGATGAAGAGGCATTTGCTGTATTCTTTACATGGAGTTCGTCCCACAGCTTATTTAATCTTTCCTCTTTTGGCGTCCCGATAAGACTACGAAACAGGTCTTTAAATTTATCCCACCACCCCATGTACTTAGCTGTATTTTTATCCTCACATAACTTAGCAACCCGCGAATAACTCAGCGCACCATAGTTTTTAATTGAGACATGAGACATGAGTTACCTCCAAGTTAAATAAATCATTTTAAAATTATCCATACACTATTATCTATAAAATAGTTTTTTTGCCCCAGCTCTAACTTTTAGGAAGTAATTAAATTTTTGTTGAGATAAACATGATATTCAAAAAACTTAATATTCGCCAAAACTCGCACGCCGAGTAACATCTGGCTTAAACATTGCTATGAGTTGCCTCGCTTGCTCCAATGCGCTTGAATTAGCTTGTGGTTCAACCGGCTTTAATTGCAATGAACCATTTTTCTCTAGCAGCTCCATATTTGCATTGCATTCTTGTATAAAATTTTCATTATTGAATAATAAGCGATTAACTATAACTTCCATACTAGGAAGCCCAGCTAAGATAAAATATCTTGAATCGTCTTTTACAGCTTCTAATAAGCTTCTCTGAGCTAACCCAAAACTTTTGGTACATGAACTTAGACTATCTCCTGTATTTATATATCCTACTAATACAGTAAATAAAGAGGCTAATATAATTGGCGTAATTACTGTACCAAAAGTTAAACCTAGACCACTAAATAACAATGAAGCTAGACATGAGCGATTCGTAGTTGCTCCATACAAGCAACCAGCAAGACCCCCAACAACTGGCCCTGCCAAAACACCCAAAACCACTCCACCAGCAAATGCAATTGGTATAGCCGCAGCCTTAAGTACCTGTTTAATCAACTGTCCAGTGTTACGATGAAAATTTAGCCAAATAGTAGCTCGAATAAATTGATTTTTTTGATTTTCATCTAATTGCAAATTAGCAAAAATAGGCTCAGCAATTTTCGATAATTCTGCATAACTAACTGTAAGGCCAAATTCATGACGCAGCAGTAAGTTACAAATTTGATTAAAATGGATAATCAACTTAACAGTTGTGAATTTTTTATCTTCACCTTCTATCGTATCAAGTTTATTTTCTACTAATAATTTATAAACATCCAATGCCTGTTTCTTATTAGCCTTGATAACTGATTCATTAAAAATTTCTCTAGTTTCTGCGTTCTTGGTTTTTGGTATATCTAATACTAAACCCCAATTATTTTCTTCTAGAGCCGCTAGTATATTTTTATTCATTATGCCAATCTTTTCATCAATTGGAATCGACTTTATTGTATGATTATTAATCTTAAAATCTAAACCTTGCCTAGTTAATAATATCTTAAATGAGCTTTTAGCCGTAGGATCAACTAGCAAATTGCGAATCTGGCTAAACACGTTAATTTTTCTAATTATTTCATTGGCCTGAGACTTAGTTGGGCCGTCTTGGAGACCACTAGCTTCCTGCGGATCCACTCCGTAGGCAGTAAAGTAAGACCCAATATCTTTATTAGTATTTCGGTTTTCATTAGCTTGTAATTTTGCCCATAGTTGATTTAGCTGCTCCTCTTTTGGCGTTCCGATTAAACTACGAAACAGGTCTTTAAATTTATCCCACCACCCCATATACAGTGCTTGTTCTTTGTTGCTATTTAGAAACCTTGCAACACGTGAATAATTTATCTGCCCGATACCACTGCCTAAATTTACTGCTGACATAATTTTCCCTTATATTGTTAAATTTGCTCACCATTATTTACTAATCCATATACTGCAAATAATCAATCTAACGTACACTTAGTACTAGAAATGATTTAAGCCTGAGTCCTCGCTCCCAATAAACCATAAACACTAAATAGCCAATCAAGATAGTTATTATCTTCTGATTTATTTTTGTTTTTAAAGTCGCTTTTCAAGGTTAGATCCTGTCCATTAGCAATCTGCTCCAAATTTTGTTTGCAAAATTCAAAAAAGTCCTTCTTTACTATCTGTGCATAATCAACAAGGTCTTGCATTGAGGCAAGCTCTGTAGCAATTGGTGCCTTAAACTCCTTATCGAAATCATTAAGTATGTTATCTATAACTTTTTCAAAATTTTTTGTATATGCTGCTAAATCATCGCCAGAATTTATTGATATAATTTTTTTGGCAAAAACCTCTGCACCAATCAAAGGACCGAGTAAAATCCCAATAAAAGCCCCTGCTATGCCAAGTATTATCCGGTCACAGCACCAGGAGTCAACTGAATAATATCCTCTTACGGCTAAGCTAGCAGCTCCCATAAAAGGGCCTAAGACTAGCCCGGCTAGCAAAGCAAAAGGTAGCGCAAGCACTTTTAACAGTTTCTTACCTAAATTACTGTGATTGTGATGCATATTTAGCCAAATAGTGTTATCAATAAAGTTATTCATTTGTTCTTCATCAAACTCAAATATTGTAAAAATAGGAGCTGCAATTTCTTTTAATTGTTCAATTGAAAATGCCTGATTAGATCCATGGCGTAAAACTAAATTACATATTTGGTTATAACGAATAATTAATCTTACATATTTTTTTCTATCATCATTATTTACTTCATGCCGATTTATAATTTTTTTTAATTCCAAATTAAGCAATACTTCATACAGCCAAGTTGCGGCTTTTCTATTTGCCTCAATCTCCAGCTTGGTGAATTTCTGTCGAATTTTAGCGCTCTTAGCGGCATTTTCATTATTTTCAAGAGGATTAACTATTTGATAATCTAATCCTTGAGTTTTAATATACCCTATAACTGTCTGATTAATTTTTTGCCCCTTAACCCCAAGAGCTTTACTCGTCTGAAATGGAATTGACTTTATCGTTTTAAGGTTTATCATAAACTCAATACTATCTTGAGTCAGAAGTACTTTAAATGTTTTATACTCACCTGTATAATATTTATCCCGAATTAGGCTAAAAATATGGATCTTTTCATTGATCTCATCTATTTGCTCCGGGCTATAATTTTCTTTAGGAAAATAGTCACTTGTGGTTGTTTGGCTAGTACCCTCCTTATGCAACTCATTCCATAAACTTTCAAGCTTATCGTGCTTGCCAGTAAAAAAATCAAAAGCTCGATCATACCTTCCCATATAAAGAGCCGTATCCTTGTTATTATCCAGAAACTTTGCCACCCTTGCAGGGCTTATAGCCGTAGAACCAATACACATACTGCCATCCCGTACATTCTTAAATTAATTTACTCAAGCGAACGATTCTCTTACATTCGCAATATTAAGCAGTAAATTTAAAGACTCTTTTAATAATTTGATTATAAAGATAAGATTACTACAATACATCTATCAAAGTATATCTATCAAAGTATCAGTATTGAAGTTGAAAATCTCTATATCGGACACTTTTACCAATTGAATTGTAAAATGCATGTTTCTTGTAATTGATTTATTCTGAGGAGGGCTTAATTTATAACTCAATATTTCGAATATAAGACTTTGTAACTATTCATTGGCTATTTGTTGATGCCTCGCGAGACTCAAACAGTTCAACAAATAACGCCAATTCATAAACAAAGTCTAATATTCTACATAATTCGTTATAAATTAAGTCTCCCTCATAATAAATCTACTAAAATTAACCGTTGCACGTAGTATCAAATCAAAAGTGACTGGTATTGAGGTTAAAAATAAAATTTTGGAATTTAATTATAGTAAACAAACTAATCAATAAGCACATTAATGTTTTATTATTTATATTACTTTTACGAATATAATAATGAAAATATAATACTTAGCTTATTAGTAATATTTACAACTTATGATATGCATTTTATTGAGTTGAGGTGAATAAAAAGAATAGCTGCTATTGCCCCTCCATAAGTTGACGTAGTTTTTTTCTGATCAATATTCCAGGCCTATCTGTATACATATGCTCTTCTTCTTTAATATCTAAAGGGAAATCAAAATTATGGCAAGCTTCCAACACATACTTATCCTCAAGAGTAATTTTGCGGTCAAGGTCAATCACACTCTTAAAATTTGTTAAGTCATTACGTAATATGAACTGATTCATGAGGGATTGTTTATCGTTAATTGGGGTATGCATATTTACAATTATATGGCTAATCCCATTTGGGTAATCAATTCTTAATTTACAAACCAAAGGCATATACCATTTAGCTGTTATTAAGCGCGTAGTCTCACTGATGTTAGTTTGTTTAGTCTGGGCCTGACAGTTTTTAACGCCTAGTTGTGCTTTAACTTCAATACCATTTTCAACTTCCCATACTTGCAAATAATCAGGTATTAAACTTCCTTGGTCACCAAATGTAGCAGTATGTACAAAGCTTGGATGCGCCATGTCTAGCTCGTTCTCCATTACCCTAAATGGATTAACTTGCCATATCTCATGGAACTCATGTACTAATGAATATGATTCTTGAAAAGCTTCATCAATGAAAGGTATCTCTATTCGAGGATTATCATCCAGACAAACCCATATATAGCCATAGGCAATTTTACTTTTAAACGTTTTTACCTTTCCTTTGGGTTCGTGATTTTTGGAAAATAAAAGCGAGTTAAAAAGGTACATTCACTGATTTTCATTTTAATAACTCTTACAGAAAATTATTTAAGAAGCCTATTATTGGCAGAATTATAAACTGGGCCTTTATTCCTCATATATAGCTTGAGAAGTTCGACTCCTTGATCTTCAAGTATTGGACCATTTACAATAATCCCACGTTCTAATAATTGCTGTTTAAGGTTTACTACTTTTACACCTTCGTCAAAGCCTGTATATTTTTCAACTGTAGTGCTAGCTGTTGAATAGATAATTCTTTTGATGCCACTCCAGATAACAGCGCCAAGGCACATGCCACAAGGAAACGAGCTAGTATATAAATCAACTTCGCCGCATGAACTTAAATCATGGCTGTGAATAAGCTTATTAGCAAGTAAAATAGCAACAATTTCTGCGTGCAGGCAAGTGATTTCTTGGTTTATAACTAGATTTACCCCAAGGGATAATAGTCGGTCTTTTATAAATAAAGCAGCGCCGAAAGGGCCGCCAGTATGACTTGCAATATTATGATGAGTAATCTTATGAACTAAATTCATCTTAGATTCATCTGTAGTGAATTTTTGAAGTTTATTTTTGTTTAACTCGGTATTTAAATATTGTGGTATTTGCAATTCTAGTTCCATGATCAGCATACCTTTAAAAGGTTTTTGAAGTTGGTAACAATTAATAGAGTCTTCTGCTTAAATTAAATTTAAACATTAATATTGTAACTCATCAGTTGGTAATCTGTGTTTTTTTAAATAATATTCCAAGAAAAAAATGAGTTTACATTTTTCTAGATTAATAAATATAGATCAAGTCAATTTTAAAGGAGTGTATACCTGTGTGGACAAGTTTTCAGTTCATGTTCTGAGTCATACTATTTTGTGGTTGCTGGGGCAATTAAAGGATAATGCGCGGGCTAAACGGAAGCTAAAAGAAATAATACCATCAAATTTTTTAAGATGGTATTATTGCCAAATTGCTATTTTGAGCCTAAAAAATACTCTTCAACATATTTATGCAGTTTTAGCCCGTCCGGGTCAAGATCAGTTTTCAATTTACAAAGGTTCTCTGCCCAGGCAGAGGTTCTAATTCTTAATGGTGGTTTTTGAGTATTAATAACTTTCGACCAAATTACATCAGCCACTTCAGATGAAGTCTGATAAAGGCTTACATCCGTACTTCTCGAGCGCATATTAGCCAAATATTCTTCTAACACTGGCTGATATTCATCCTGGTAAATCCCACCAGTATTTTGGACCACTTCCATAGCATTTTTGGCAAAATCTGACTTAATGCCACCTGGTTCAACTAAAGTAAAATTAATGTTAAACGCATGAGTTAAGTAGCTTGCCATAGCTTCAGTATAACCTTCTACCGCAAATTTTGCTCCACAATATAGTTCATTAAACGGCTGACCTACCAATCCGCCAACCGAGCTAACATTAATAATATGGCCAAATCGTTGCTTACGCATTTGTGGGATAACTGCTTTAACGCATTTAACGACACTTAAATAATTGGTTTCAGTGACCCAGTTTATTTCATCCAGACTGGCTTGTTCGGTGCTCCTAATAAACCCAGCACCTGCATTATTAACAAGAATATCGATATGTCCTTCTTTGCTAATAATGTCGGCGAAACATTTTTCAATGCTTTCATTCTGGGTAACATCAAGTTCTACTACATTTAAACTTACGCCACATTCCTTTGCTTTAGCCAATAATGTTTCTTGTTTGGCTAAGTTACGCATGGTTGCATAGACGGTATAATTATGTTTGGCAATCATTACCGCTAGTTCAAGCCCCACACCCGAAGAAGTACCTGTAATTACAACTACTTTTTTATTCATGATATCTCCCCTTGAAATTTTAAAATATCTTATACGCGAGTCAGTACTCTCATTAAAATAGCTTATTTAATAAAATACGCTACATTAATCATTTTCTAGAGCTTTGCGCTAGTTAGGTAGCAAGAAACAATTTAAAAAAGCTCTTATTTAAATATGATTAAAAATTTGTTTCTCAGAAGTTATTAACAATGAATATAACTGTACAAAATCAAAAAAACCACCTGTACAATGGTCACCGTTAAGCCATTTTTAATCATTGCTTTTATATTTTGGCTCTCAGCAAAGCCCATCGCAGCAAACATATTTGCTCCAGGATAAGCAAAATTGGTAATCCGGGTGGCAAGAAGCATACTAAATGCAAAAGTAGTAAGCGATAATTGCATCTGAATTACTGCCGGTGAAAACATTTCATGAAGCATTTTAATTACGGCAGCAGATGCAGCTGGCATGCCAAACGCCCCAGTTAAGCCAATTAATATGGATAACATTCCTTTACCGCCCAAATGCATCAAAGGTATAAATAATTCAGTCAGCGCTTTAAATCCCCCTGCACTTTGAACCAAATTTAAAAATGGGTCTAGTAATAAGAAAATAAAGAACAAATGGAAATTTTTCTTCATACCTGAAACAATTAATTCGAATATTTTGCTGATCGATAATCCACCAATAAGGCCAACCAATATCGATAAAAACAACATGACAAATATTACAAATGAAGTCTTAGCTTTAAATGTCAATCCATAGATAACACAGCCGACAAATGCTAATACAAATATTATTGTTGCAAGATTCTGTCGCATATTCGGTAAAAACTGCTCCTGATCGGTATCCTCTTCAAATAATTCATAAGAGTATTCTCTTTGCAATTTTCCTGACATTATCCAGGTTGTAACTAAGGTGACTATCACAACCGGCAGCGCAGCATGAGTAAGCATGGTTCCATAACCTAGACCGGTAACCCCAAGTAAAGCCACTACCGGAGGCGCAAACGGTCCGAGAATCAAAGCTTCTTCACCCGCTGCTTGCATCAATACAGCCAGGCTTGGCCTGGTTAGCCCGACACTTGCTGCGATTGGGCGGAGGATTGGCGCTAAAATTGCTAATCCCCCGGCCAACGTACCTAAAACAGCAACTATCACTATCGAGGAAACCATTACCCCAATTTTAACTTTTCTTTGGGTATTAACTCCAATACCGTATACAATTTTATGCACTAAGGTATGGCTAACTCTGGTTTCACTTAGCACCTCGCCAAGCCCGCGCCCAAGCATAATGATAAAACCAACTAAGGCTAGGAAAGACCCTAACGCCGACTCCATTACTTTACCCATTTCAAGAGGAGATGAGTGGTTAAAGATAAAACCAAGCCCCACACAGATTGCAGTGGCTACCAGTGGGTCAACATTTCGAAAAACTAATATTGCATAAATTATAATTACTGATAAACTTGCTAATTGCCAATAGAAATGCAAATCCATATCACCTCTTGTTAATTAAAAACTAATAACCATTTATTAATAAGGGACTAGTATGCTTGATAATTTCAGTCATAAAGCTATATTCCCATTGCTAACTAATCTAAAACAGCACTTACTTCTGCAAGCATGTTTTTTACTGCCTTCTCTTCAAAGGGGATAAAGCCAGAAAACAATTTTGCTTTATTTTTCTTACCAGACATATTTGAAAATAGCATGTTTTTAAACTCTTCTAAATATCCAGCAACTAATCTTGAATTAACAATGATTAGTGGTGTAGGTAAGCCGGTTACTTCGGCAATTACTCTGGTTTTCTCAGCATTTAATGGGTTACTTAACCATACATCTTTAAACACCATAGTTGCAGCGACACTTCCGCTAATAACGGCATCAATTTGCTTTTGCCAGGCTCCGACCTCAACTATTTCACTGAAAAAATTTTTTATTGAAAAGCCTTTTTGCTTAAGTAGCAAAATTAAGGCAAAGTAACTGGTAGTACAGTAAGGATGAATATAACCTATCTTTTGCTGGTATAACTCCTCGATAGTATTAAAATCACTATTCTTCTCAACTACAAGTACGCTTTCCATTGTAGAAGAATGGGTTTTTGCTGTTCTGGCATTTGCTATAGGTAGGTATCTTCCATCATTCCTTAAATAATAATAATTGGCTACCGGCAAATAAGAAATTCCTATTTCACGCTCAATCAAGACTTGGGTAAGTAATTGCATATTATCGTAATTCTCGATTTTTAAATTGTTCTTACTGATAAATTCCTGCCAATTTTCATCTAAGATTGGGAACCCTAAGTTTTCATCAAGAGCAAAAACTATTTCTGATTTCATTATTCCTTACTACTAATAATGGCTAATCTTAATAGAACAATAGCCATTTACCTACCTGATAACTAAGTTAATTGCCCACCATCTAAAAATTTAATACAGCCAATCGGATATATTAAGAAAGTCAACTACTTGGAAACTCAGCTAATATTTTAAGCCCGGATATACTATCAATCCCAAGCCCCGGTTTATCAGATAAACGGATGGTAGCCCCATCAAGACTAATACCACCAACTACCGGATTAGTACTAATCATGGTAATTGGATCTAAATCAATAAATTTAATATTAGTACGGCCAGCAATAAAACTTGCCATCGCACTAAGCCCAATTGGAGACTCAAGCATACATCCTGCCATACACGGAATATTATGCGCGGTCGCCAAATCATAGATTGACCTGGCTTGATATATCCCAGCGGATTTCATGAGTTTAATATTAATCCCATCTGCAGCATTTTCGCTAATTACCTTAAGCGCACCACGCAAATCGAATACTGACTCATCGGCATAGATAGGTAAAGAAGAGTTATCGCGTACATATTTCAAATTGCTGTAATCCCAAGCTTTTACCGGCTGCTCTACCATCGCGATATTCAAATTATGTATTTCTAAATTGTTAATTATCGACAAGGCCGACTTTGCATCCCATCCCTGATTAGCATCGGTCACAATATTAATTTGTGGACCTACAGCTTCGCGGATAGCTTTGATACGCTTAACATCCTCAATCGGATCAAGGCCAACTTTTATTTTTAAAGTTTCAAAACCCTGGCTAATAAATAGCTTGGCATCATTAACCATCTCTGCAACATTCTTGACACTCACTGTTGTTAGTATTTTAAGTTCTGTTTTACCGCCACCTAGAAACTGGTATAAGGGAAGATTAAGTCTCTTAGCAACTAAATCATGGATAGCCATATCACAAGCCGATTTTGCTGAAGTATTATTTACTAAGCTATTTTGTATAAGTAATAAAATTTCTTCAAAATTAGTCAAATCACAATTAATAAGTTTAGTTGCCAATATCTGCAAGGCACCGATTATCGATTCTTGACTATCACCGGTTATCACAGGAGTTGAAGCCGCTGCACCATACCCTACTAAACCGTTATCGGTTTCAATTAAAACCACTATATCTTCTACATGCTCGGTTCGCCTTAATGCGGTAATAAATGGCCTAATCAGTGGGATTGTTAATTTTGCTATCTTAATTTTATTAATCTTCACAAGAACTATACCTTTAACACTCTTTTATCGGAACAGGTTTTCCAAAATTATCTATTGCTACGTACTTAAATATTCCTTTGGTAACAGGCCGTGACTCTTGGCTTACATAATTATAAGTCCAGGTCTCTAGTTCAACTTCCACCGATGTCCGCCCTCTTTTCAATAATTTAGCGTAACAGACAACCAGATCACCGACCTTTACAGGATTAATAAAAGACATACTATTAATTGACACAGTGACAGCCCGGCCAAAAGGAGATAAAGCTTTAGCAATTATAGCCCCTCCTAGATCCATCTGGGATAAAACCCAACCACCAAAAATATCACCATTAGAATTAGTATCTCCAGGCATTGCAATAGTTTGGATTACCAACTCGCCATCACAAGGGATATCCTTTAGTATCATTTTTTTACCCTTTGTACAAAAAATTTATTGTAAACTTTTATTATTACTACCATTAATATATACGTTAATTAACCAAATTATCAAATTTTAATGCTATTATTAATGAAAAAGCTTAATAAAAAAAGAGGAATAGCTTAGAAATGCAGGCTTGAGATAAACTAATTGGAATTGTTATGAAATTATGCTTAATAAGTTTGTTACGCAATTTCACCAACTTTTTTGACAAAATAATAAGATTTATTAAAATGGTTAATTGATTTATGCGAATTCTGCAGCATATTAGATTTTGTTTATGAAGTTTGCTTCATTTGCTGATTTGTTTGAGCAAAGCGAGTTTATCAGCAAATAGCAAACGAGTAAATACAAAATCTTAGATGCGGAAGATTTGAGTTATAAATTAAGCGTCCCTCTTAATAAATCTAATAAAATTAACTGTTGCACGTAGTATCAAATACAATAGTGCCCGGTATTGAGCTTAGAAATTAGTATACTGGATAGGCTTTAATTACCGGCTTTTGTTAATTGCTGCAATTGTGTTGAAAGTTTGTCACCATCGACATAGCCAACAATTTTTGCTTGCTCCAGATCATTGCCATCTTTGTCGATAAAAACGAGGGATGGCGGTGCGATAATATTGTATTCTTTCAATAAGTTTTCACTTGCTATATCATTAGCAGTTATATCAACACGAATAAAACTATAATTATTGATTAATTGTTTTACGCGTGGGTCACTAAAAGTATTTATTTCCATCTCTTTACATGCCACGCACCAGTCGGCATAATAATCAAGTATAACTTGCTTGCCTTGCAGTTTAGCCGTAGTGAGAGCCTGCTTTAAGCTTGCCATATTCTTTACAATGACATGTGGCCGATCGCTATTTGGATTAGCTCTAGCAATTAATTGCCGGTTATGATTAGTAACCCAATACAAAAGCCCGATACCAGTACAAAGCATTATTACTGTTTTGTATTGGTTTAGCTTAACCCAATCAGCTACAAACCATATTGCTACTAAAATCCATATTGAAATCAACCAATTTAGGTCGCTTGGGACCACCACTTTACTAAGCATATAGATAGACATTAATAACATTAGTAATGCCAAGCCGCTTTTAACTATATATAACCAGTTGCCGGCCTTAGGCAAAAGTCCCTTCCCAAATACAGCAATGATTAATAATGGCACTCCGCTACCTAAGCCTAATGCAAATAATGACAGGGCGCCAAGTAATTTATTACCCGTTGTAGAAATATAAATTAATGCTCCAGCCAAAGGTCCAGTGACACAAGGAGACAGCACCAAATTAGCTAAACCGCCAAGAATAAATGAACTAACAAGTGAACGATGCTTAAATTTGCTAATTGAAAAATTCAATTTATTCTGAAGATTAAGTGGCAGTCTTAGCTCAAATATGCCAAATAATGAAAGGGAAAAAACTAAGAATAAGCTAGCTACCAAATAACTTACCCAGCTTGCTTGTAGATAATTTGCTAGACTATATCCCAAGCTTGCCGCAACTACACCTGCAAGTGAATAGAGAAATGCCCCACCAAGAATATAACTGAAGGCAAGACTAAAACTTCTTTTTAAGCTAATATTATGACCAGCAATAACACCTATTAGGACTGGTAGCATTGGAAATACACAAGGAGTAAAGGCTAATAATAATCCGACAACAAAAAAACCACTAATAACAAGCCATGGACTTTGAGTAAACCAACTTGCTATTTTCTGTTGATTGCCACCTTTTACTAGGTCTGTTAAGCTAGCTTTAGGTTGCGATCTATCTATAGGTAAACTACTTGCCTTGGTAGGAGTATCTGTTATTACCACTTTTTCCTTTGGGTGAAAAAGATCCAAATGTTCAGATACTTGCTGTTCAGGATAGCATAATTCAACATTTTTACATCCTTGGTAGCTTACTGTTAAATCTAAGTCTCCATTGCCAGCATAAGTAACTGGAACTTGGATTGCCACTTTTCCTTCATAAACTTTAAACTTCCCAACATTCGGAGCATTAATTTCTAAAGGGTCCGGCAACAGAGGGTTGCCAAGTTTTACCGAGCTTGTTTCTAAAGTCTGGATTTTAATTTTATTCTGGTAAATGTGATATTCTGGTGCAATATCAAATTTCACCCAGACCCTTTGTGTACTTTCAGCTTCAACACTTAACTGGAATGCCTGCCAGGCAGGGATAAAGTCGCTCGCAAAAGCTAGTTTGATCAAAAAAAATACACATAATAATAGCCTACGCATCACTTTATCTATCCTTAAATTAGTCCCGTTTATGAACATTCCAAGTTATTAAAAAGAATAATGTTGCTAGTATGCTAGCAAAAATCAATAAGATAAAACCGCTATCCCAACCATGGTTCTGCACTAGGTACCCCATCAATGCTTTGGCACCCATTGTTCCAAAAAAATAGCCAAATAAGCCGGTAAATCCAGCCGCGGTTCCTCCTGCTTTCTTAGGCACCAAGTCTAAGGCAGCAACCCCGATTAGCATAACAGGCCCATAAATTGTAAAGCCAATCACGCCAAGCGAAATAATCGTCATGATTTGGTTTGAAGATTGCCAATAAACAATCAAGCCAATCAAGATTATTAACATCGAAATAACTCCCAGAGGAGACCTTCTACCTGCAAAATATTTATCGGATAGCCAACCAATTAATATGGTTCCGGGGATCGCTGCCAGCTCAAAAAAGGCAAAGCCCATATTGCTATATACATTACTAAAGTGCTTAACTTTACTCAAATAGGTTGGCGCCCAGTTAAGTACCCCATAGCGCACGCAATAAACAAATACATTGGCAAGCGCCATATACCAGACATTTTTATTGACTAGAACATAATCAAATAATATCTGTTTGGTGGTCATTTCCTGTTCCCGATCAACCAGATCATGTTCTACCTCGGCTAAAGGGTAATCGTTGCGGTATTCTTCAATAGGCGGTAATCCGACTGACTGCGGAACATCGCGGCCAAACACCAGCACCCCTAATCCGATAAAGACAGCAATTATAGCAGGTAAATAAAATAAGCCATCCCAACCTTTGTAAAAGCCTAGCCCAATGGCAACAATAAACGGTAACAAGCCGGCGCCGACATTATGGGCAGTATTCCAAATGGACATCTTAGTTCCTCGTTCCGAGTCGGAAAACCAATGCGTCATGATCCTGCCGCATGGTGGCCAGCCCATGCCCTGAAACCAACCGTTTAGCATCATTAGCATAAATAACATGCCAAAACTCAAAAAGCTCGGCATTAACATATTAGTAAGCGCCGATAAAATTAAACCGAGCGCTAAGAAATAGCGCGGATTACTACGATCTGAGACGGTCCCCATGATAAATTTACTTAACCCGTAAGTCACTGCTAAAGCCGACCCCAGATATCCAACTTGCTCAATATTTAAACCATCCTGCATTAGATAAGGCTTGGCAAGCGCCAAAGTGCTTCTGACAAAATAATAAGCCATATAACCAATATATGCAGTCAAGAACATCTGTAAACGATAGCGTTTATATGTATGATCTATTTGGTTTAGCGGCAATGGCTTAGTAAATTTGGCTGGCTTTAAAAATCCTATCATAGATATTATATCCTAACTGCAAATATTGATTAATGAGGTTATTCCAAACTATTAATAGTTTTGGAAACATAGCTTCACACAAATTTTTTTATGGTAAGATTTTAGCAGAAATTTAATATTAGAAAATAAAGTAATAACAACATTGTGCTGCTTTTTTATTTAATTAACTATGATTTAGCCTTTAATTATCTATATACTAAATATTCAATTCCTGACACATTTTTAACTAATGCTGCGCGCAATTGTGATTTAAACAGAATTCAGTAGTATGTTTAAATTTAATTCTTGAAATAGTAAAGCTTAAAATATACAATTACTAATTGAGGTTTGTTAGGTACTTTCAACTTAAAGGTCAGTGATGAATCAAAATAGCCTTTTTTGTATTTGCGGTAGTGGTAAACACTATTCAGAGTGTTGTGAACCATTTATCAAGGGATATAAGCAGCCTCCGACGCCTGAAGCACTTATGCGTTCACGCTTTACCGCCTATTCAAAAGCAAATATTAATTATATAACCAAAACAATGCGTGGTAAAGCCTGTATAGGGTTTGACGCTACAGAAGCAAAAGCGTGGGCTCAGCGCGTTAAATGGCAGCACCTTGAAATAATAGAAACTAAATTAGATAATCCCAACAAGGGGATTGTAGAATTTAAGGCTTTTTTTGCAGAAAATGGGCAAAATTGTATTATACATGAAATTAGTGAATTCCAACGTAAGCTTGGGATCTGGTACTACGTAAACGGCAAGCACATCACCTAAACTAGTTGATTAATTTGTCCTAAGATTAAATGACATACTTGGATTTGCCGGCATATATTCCGCTTGAGATGCAGTTATTTTAGGTTTAATAACGGCAGGAATAGGTATGTCTTGCTTATTTGCATCCCGGCTTTGTTTATGTTTTAATATAAGAATAACAATAACTAAACAAAATATAATTATTACTAGTCCGGCTATTGATAGTTGGCGTACAGTCACGGGTTTTATTTGATTTGCATTGGTGGTCTTCTCCATCTATCTCCCTTTAATAGGCAACTTAACCCAAATGTAAAACCTCATGGCAAACTGCCATGAGGTTTTAGCTTATTGATTAAAAATATCAACGCGTTCGCGGAGTTCTTTTCCAGCCCGGAAATACACCACATGGCGCTCGCCAGACTCAACAGCAACACCGTGACGAGGATTACGTACCTTGCCTGCAGCACGATGTTTTAGGGAAAAGCAACCAAAACCGCGGATCTCAATTCGCTTGCCCGTTGCTATGCTGCTTGCCATTGAAGAAAAAAGTTCTTTTACGATTACTTCAATTTCTTTGCGGCTTAGCTTAGGGTAAAGCTCAGAGATTCTTTTAATTATATCTGAGCGGTTCATAGTTATCCTTGTGACAATTTGTCCTGTAATAGTGAGCCCAAGTTAGTAGTGCCTGATGATTTCTCAGCATTTCTAACTTTTTTCACAGCTTCAGCTTCTTCTTTAGAATCTTTAGCACGAACAGAAACAGTTACCACACGGTTTTTGCGATCAATGTTAGTAATCATTACTTCAAGCTCATCACCAACATTTACCACTTTAGTTAGATCATCAACTCTTTCGCTTGATGCTTCACGCGCAGGTAATACCGCTTCAATCCCATCAGCTAAGTCTAAAGTAGCCTGTTCAGCAGTTACTTCTTTAACTGTACCTTTTACAACCGAACCTTTATCGTTTACATTAAAGAATAATGCATAAGGATCGTTGTCTAGTTGTTTGATACCTAAAGCGATACGCTCTTTTTCAACGTCAACAGAAATAATAACAGCTTCAACGTCTTGACCTTTTTTGTAATTGCGTAAAGCAGCATCACCTGATAAAGTCCAAGAAACATCTGAAACATGCACTAAACCATCAATACCGCCTTCTAGGCCAATAAATAGACCAAAATCAGTAATTGAACGGATTTGACCTGTTACACGGTCACCTTTTTGATATTTGTCAGCAAATTCTGTCCATGGATTTGCTTGGCATTGTTTCATACCTAAGCTAATGCGACGTTTGTCTGCATCGATTTCAAGAATCTGTACTTGAACTTCATCACCAAGTTTAACCACTTTAGAAGGATTAACGTTTTTATTTGTCCAATCCATTTCTGATACGTGAACTAGACCTTCAATTCCAGGCTCTAATTCAATAAACGCACCATACTCAGTTAAGTTAGAAACTTTACCGTGTAAGCGAGTACCTGCAGGGAAGCGCTCTGCAATACCAGACCATGGGTCATTAGATAATTGTTTTAACCCTAATGAAACACGATGTTTCTCTTGGTTGAAATTTAATACTTTAGCTTCAATTTCTTGGCCAATAGATAATACTTCAGAAGGATGTTTAACACGTTTCCAAGATAAATCAGTGATATATAATAAACCATCAATACCACCAAGATCAACGAACGCACCGTAGTCAGTAATGTTTTTAACAACACCTTTAACCACGTTACCTTCTTGCATTCTTTCAATAATAGCTTTACTATCTTCGCCAGTTTTCTCAACTAAAACTGCTTTACGAGAGATAACGATATTGTTTCTGCGACGATCTACTTTAATTACTTTGAATTCTACTTGTTTGTTGTCATACGGAGCGAAATCACGTACTGTACGTACATCAATTAATGAACCTGGTAAGAATAAGCGTACGTTTTTATACATAACGCCTAGACCACCTTTTACGCGACCATAAACCATACCAGTTAAGATATCTCCGCGATCTAAAGCTCCTTCTAACTCTTCCCAAGCAGCGATACGGCGAGCTTTGTCACGTGATAAGCGAGTTTCACCATAACCATCTTCGATTGCTTCAATTGCAACTTTAACAACGTCACCAACGCTAACTTCTAAGTTGCCTAGTTCGTCTTTGAATTCACTAACTGAAATAGTTGATTCAGATTTTAAACCAGCAGTTACTGTTACATATTTATTATCAACTGATACAACTGTTGCATCAACCACTTCACCTTCACGCATTTCTAATTGCGCTAAGTGTTGTTCAAAAAGACTTGCAAAATTTTCCACTATAAATAGACCATAAAAATAAAAATTAACATAAAACACGCAAAGCTAATGCTTAGCGCACCCAACTTGTACTTAACTTGACTTGTACCAACCAAGTATCATTTCAACTGTTTCATCAATAGTTAAATCTGAATTGTCAAGCACTTTAAAAGAGGAGTCATACCCAAGTGGGGCAACGCTCCGATTAGAGTCGCGCTCATCTCTTGCCACAATATCCTCTAAAATGGACTCTATTGTATCAGATTTATTAAATTGCTGCAACTGGTTATAGCGTCTTTTAGCACGCATTTCAGCGCTAGCCGTTAAAAAAACTTTTAACTTAGCATCAGGAAACACTACACTGCCCATATCCCGACCATCGGTTACCAACCCTGGAAACCTTGCAAAGTCACGCTGAAATTGCAATAACTTACTGCGCACTTCAGGAATTGAGCTATATTTGGATGCAAGCATTCCGATAAATTCTTCACGTAAATCAAGAGTGACGTCACTACCATTTAAATATATCTTACCATGTTTAAATTGCAGATCCATACTTGCAATAAGTTCCAATAACTTTACAGTAGGTACATTATCTTCCTGGCAATTCTTGTGCACCCATAATCCTAGCGCACGATAGATCGCACCGGATTCCAGATAATGAAATCCAAGCTTATCTGCGATTATTTTAGCAACTGTCCCCTTCCCTGATGAAGCGGGACCATCAATTGTTATAATAGGTATCATACTGAGACTTTCATGACTAAATAAGTTTTAAATAGAATTTTTTGCCTTATGGAATAAATTAAAAAAATTCTTAGTTGTATTAGTTGCAAGCACTTCAAGTGTAATCCCACGCAAGTCAGCAATAAATTGCGCAGTATGCCTTACTAACGCCGGATGGTTTAATTTTCCACGATAGGGAACCGGAGCTAAATATGGCGCATCAGTTTCCACCAATAACCGATCTAACGGAACATAACGGGCGACTTCCTGAACTTGAACAGCATTTTTAAAAGTACAAATTCCAGATAAAGAAATATAACATCCTAAATCGAGGAATTTACGCGCCCACTCTACGCTCTCAGTAAAACAATGCATAACAGCACCACATGAATTGATACCCCCATCTGCACTCATCATATTAAAAGTAGCAGCCTGAGCATCTCTGGTGTGAACAACCAGGGGCAGCTGGCTTTTTTTGGCAACGTCGATATGTATTTGAAATCGCTCGTGCTGGTAGGCTGCCTCCTGGTCCTTATTCCAGTAGTAGTCAAGCCCAGTTTCGCCAATTGCAATAACTTTGGGTTCGTTGGTATAGGCTAATAAGAAATCATGACACAGGTTAAAGTCTTCTAATTTTTCATCTGGATGAATTCCAACGGTGGCAAATAAATTAGGATTATCCCGGGCAAGCCCTATTACCGATTCAATGTTGTCCGGTCTTGTAGCAACACATAACGCATAATCTACTTGGTTTTCTACCATAGCTTGCAGATAGTGCGATAAATTTGATGCCAGCTCATTAAAATTTAGATGGCAATGAGAATCTACTAACATTAACTACCCTTATTTTGATAAAATGTATACTTTAATATTTTTTGAGACTATGATTTTCGGCCTAATTTCTTTTAGTGGCCAATAATCCTTAGCAACGGTACATAACGGCACCATATTTTACTGTTTAAGAAAATTAAGGAATTGTACCATAAATAGATAAGCCTATTCATGCGCGAATTGCTCTCATCAACATTTATAAGGAAGTATTTTTCTAAGATGAACCGAGGTAAAATTTATGTAATTGCTGCCCCATCTGGGGCAGGAAAGTCAACCCTAGTCAATGCGTTATGCAAGTCCGACCCTTTGGTTCAACTTTCGATTTCACATACAACCCGACCTATAAGACCTGGAGAAAATGATGGAGTAAATTATTTTTTCGTTTCAATTGAAAAATTTGAAGAAATGATTGACAACAATGAGTTCCTTGAATATGCTAAAGTCTATAACAATTATTATGGTACTAACATAAACACTATTAAACAGTTTCAGTCTAACGGAAAGGATATTATTCTTGAAATAGATTGGCAAGGCGCTAGACAGATCCGTAAAATCTTCAGCGATGCGATCTTGATTTTCATTTTACCGCCATCGCTTGAGGTACTTAAACAACGCTTAATAAGCCGCAATACCGATAGCAAGGAGGTAATACGGACACGACTTGCTGCGGCTGAAGAAGACATAAGCCACGCCGAAGAATTTGACTACATAATTATCAACGATGACTTTGATTCTGCATTACTTGATTTGTGTAGTATAATAAGGGCTCAACGTAATAAAACTCAAAGAATTATCGAAACCGTTAAAACTCTATTCAACTTAAACACCCCAAAATAATATTGGGAGAGTAAAACATTTGTTAACTCATATTTTTAGAAAGGAAGCATATAAATGTCTAGATTTACTGTTGCTGACTGCATGGAAACTATTTCAAACCGCTTCGAAATGACTTTAGCTGCGGCAATTCGGGCACGCCAATTGCAAAAAGGCTCAGCTCCGCTTGTTGACCCAGAAAATGATAAAGAAACCGTAAATGCGTTAAAAGAAATAGCGGCTAAGCAAGTAAGCAGCCAAATTTTAAACCGAGCGGAATAACTTTTATCTTTATAAGGTGGGATGGCAAATATGGAAATCAATCATGGCGAATATCAAAAACTAGTCGATGACCTCCGCCGCACATTGTTGCAAACTGCCAGAAAACATCTCCATGGCAAAAAAATTGAGACCATCGATTTAGCTTTCCAAGTGGCAAACCATGCCCACCTTGGTCAATTTCGCAAAAGTGGCGAGCCATATATCACCCACCCTATAGAAGTTGCGACCTTAATTGCAGACTGGGGGCTTGACGAACAAACTATCGCTGGCGCCTTAATGCATGATGTTATTGAAGATACACCAGTTACCAAGGAAGAACTTACCCGGATCTTTGGGCCGAGCATTGCTGAATTGGTTGACAGTGTAACTAAGCTAGATAAACTCCACTTTGAATCAGAAGAAGCAGCACACGCCGAATATTTCCGCAAAGTCGTCCTGGCAATGGCCAAAGATATTCGAGTCATTTTAATTAAGCTTGCAGACCGAATGCATAATATGTTGACATTAGCTTCGATGAAGCCTGAGAAACGCCGCCGGATCGCATTAGAAACCATGGAGATTTATGTCCCGATTGCCAATAAAATCGGTTTACACAAGATTCATTTGGAATTAGCTGAAGAAAGCTTCAAATACATTTATCCTTACCGTTATCGGGTGCTATCTGCGGCTGTAGAAGTAGCGCACCAAAATCGCCTCCCCCTAATTCAAGACATCCTTGGCAATATCAGCAATGCACTTAAATCCAACGGCATCAAATCTGAATTCAAGTATCGCCAACGAACAATACATAACTTGTATACCAGGATGCAAAAACGCCAGCAATCGTTTGATCGGATATATGATATCTTTGAGATAAAGATAATAGTTGAAACAATCGGAGACTGTTACTTAACTCTAGGAGTTATCCACAATCTCTACCAACCGGTACCGGGTAAATTTAAAGATTATATTGCGATACCTAAAAGTAACGGCTATCAATCGTTACATTCAACAATGATGGGACCGAATGGTTCACCACTACAAATCCATATTCGCACATCAGAAATGGAAGACATTGCCGAACATGGGATTATCAGCCACTGGCTAAAACAACAACAAGGTGCTGACTACGAAAATGCAAAACAACAAACTTCGACATGGATAAATAATATATTAGACATTCAGTCAAGCACATTCTCGGCAACCGACTTTTTAGAAAATATAAAAAAAGATCTTTCACCGAAAAACATCTATATATTCACACCAAAAGGTAAAATCATTCATTTACCGCGTGGTGCTACGCCAATTGATTTTGCTTATGCTATCCATACCGATATTGGCGACCACTTTCATAAAGCCCGGGTTAACCAACGCCCAGTCCAGCCTAACTATAAATTACAAAATGGCGATGTAGTCGAAATTACAACCACCCCACACAGTGAACCTGATGAGGAATGGCTCAATTATGTTATAAGCGGCCGCGCAATTAGCAAGATTAAGCAATATCTCAAAGAGCAGAAATATGATGAGGATATCAGTAATGGAGTACACTTACTCGGCTTAGGCCTACATATGGCAGGAAGTGAAATAATCCTTAGCGATGAAATTCTGCAGGAATTAATCAAAGAACAATATAAACGTATAAGTTTAGCCGACTTCGAACAAAAAGTTGGCGTCAATGAGATCCCTGCCTTAAAAGTAGTTCGCCAATTATTAAAGATAACTAGCGACCAGTCGTTAAAAATCCGCCTAAGCAATTGTAATGTACCAATTATTCAAGATGATGTCTGCTGTCCGCTACCAGATGAGACAATTCTGGCTAAGATAACACGTAAGGGTGAATTAGAATTACATAGTGATCATTGCCATAAAAATAAAACCATTGGCCTTGATAAACTGATTCCTGTCACCATTATTAATGATACTGATACACAGTTTTTATCCAAGTTAATTGTCATTATAGATAATCAGCCTGGGGTATTTAGTAAGCTTTCAGCGATCATTGCTGAACGCCAAATAAATATGGAAGAAATTTTCCAAGAGCGTCACGACAATCCAGCATTGGTAATTGTCAGGCTGACCATCAGTATTGCTTCTGCTAAAGATGTTGATGACTTGCTTTCAAGCATAGTTGAAAATGATTTCGTATTAAAAGCAACTAGGGTGTAATTTAGTATATAATATAAAAAGATTACATTGAATGTTACTGGCGCTTCATATTTATAATTTAAATTTGAAGCAGCAACAAGCAATTTAGTTAACTAAGCAATACTTACCATACCAGATGTAATTTGTTGAAAATAGTTAATATTCTGAACCCAAAGCCATATTTATAGATTAGGAAATAGAATGATTAAAAACAACGAAAATAACAATGATACAAGTACAGAAATTGAACATGTTGATGGCTTAGTTCCAATTATCCCACTTAAAGATGTGGTAATTTTTCCAAACATGGTAGTACCGCTATTTGTTGGAAGACAAAAATCAATTAATGCCTTGGATTATGCTGATAAAAAAGACAAATTAGTAATCCTCTTGAGTCAGAAGAACCCAGCTGATAATGAAGTTACACCTGAAAATTTACACTCAACAGGAACTCTTGCTAAGATTTTGCAAATTTTACAGTTACCTGATGGTACCAAAAAAGTTCTAATCGAAGGTAAGACTCGAGCTAAAGTGCGTAATATTCGTGAAAGCAACGGCTTTCTTGGCGCCCAATACGAGGAAATTAAAACTAAGCATGATATCAGTAAAATTGAAATCGAAGCCCAACGACGTGAAGCCATCCAGTTATTCGATGAGTTTGCTAAGTTAAACCAGAAAGTTCCTGATGAAGTAGTTTCAATAATTGCGAAAATCGTAAACATTGAGCAGTTAGCGGATGTAATTATTACTAACGTGATAGTTGATTTAGCAATCCGTCAAGAGCTTTTAGAAACTGCCTCATTAAAAAAACGTTTGAACTTGCTCTTAAAAGAATTGCATCGTGAAATTGAAATTTTAAATGTTGAGAAAAAAATTCAAGGACGCGTAAAACAGCAAATTGAAAAAAACCAAAAAGAGTACTACCTTCATGAGCAGCAAAGAGCCATTCAACAAGAACTTGGCGAAATTGAAGAGCAAAATGAAATTCAGGAGCTAGAAAACAAAATTTACCGTGCTAAGATGACAGCTGAAGCAGAGAAAAAAGCTTTAGGCGAACTTAAAAAATTAAAGTCAATGCCGCAAATGTCATCGGAAAGCGCTCTTGTACGTAACTATATTGAGCATTTGGTTGAATTGCCATGGCATAAATCGACTAAAGTAAGTACTGATTTGGACAAGGCACAAAAAATCCTTGATAAGGATCATTACGGCCTAGAAAAAATCAAAGAACGCATAATTGAATATCTAGCAGTTCAACGCCGCGTAGAGAACAACAAAGCACCGATTTTATGTTTTGTAGGGCCTCCAGGAGTTGGTAAAACTTCGCTTGGCGAATCGATTGCCAAAGCAACCAACCGTAAATATGTAAGAATTGCATTAGGTGGATTGCACGATGAAGCAGAAATTCGTGGGCATCGGAAAACCTATATAGGGGCAATGTCTGGTAAAATAATGCAAAACATCACCAAGATTGGTGTAAAAAATCCGCTTATTTTATTTGATGAAGTTGATAAAATCGGTTCAGACCACCGTGGAGATCCGGCAGCTGCCTTATTAGAGGTACTAGATCCTGAACAAAATAAAGCCTTTGTTGACAACTATACTGAAGTGGCTTTTGATTTGTCTCAGATCATGTTTGTATGTACTTCAAATTCAATGAATATCCCTGGACCTCTTCGCGACAGGATGGAAGTAATCCGTTTATCTGGTTATACAGAACAAGAGAAGTTGAAGATTGCTGAACAGTATCTATTGCCGCGTCAAATTAAAAATAACGGCTTAAAACAATCAGAAATAAGCGTAAGTTCTGATACAATACTTGGCGTAATTCGCCATTATACCGCTGAAGCCGGGGTGCGCAACCTAGACCGACAAATGGGTAAACTATGCCGGAAAGTAGTAACTTTAATTGATACTAAAAAAGTTGAAGGCAGGAAAATTAAGATTACGCCAGAGAATCTACATGAATTTTTAGGCGTACAAATTAATGATTTTGGCATCAGTGCCAAAGAAAACCGGATAGGCAGGGTAACTGGATTAGCATGGACTGAGGTTGGTGGAGATATTTTAACAATTGAAGTAGTAGCAATCCCGGGTAAAGGAGGCATAATTAGAACTGGCCAACTTGGGGATGTTATGAAAGAGTCAATCCAAGCCGCAATTACTTTAGTTAGAAGCCGTAGCAATCATTTGGGAATTGATGAAAAATTCTATGAAAATAAAGACATACACATCCACGTCCCCGAAGGTGCTACACCAAAAGATGGACCTTCAGCTGGTATTGCAATGGTAACAGCTATTGCCTCAAGCCTAAACCATGTTCCGGTTAAATCGTCAGTTGCGATGACTGGCGAAGTTACCTTATATGGTGAAGTATTACCTATTGGCGGTTTAAAAGAAAAAATGTTAGCTGCTTTGCGTGCTGGGATTAAAACAGTATTAATCCCTGAGAAAAACATCAAAGACTTGGATGAAATCCCAGATGAGATCAAAGGTAAATTGGAAGTTATTCCAGTTAAAAGCATTGACCAAGTTCTGGATATTGCTTTGGAATATAAGCCAGTTCCATGGGATAAACAAGTTAAAGTTGATCCAGAAGAAACCACAGAGCAAAAGACAGAGCAGGTTGCCAAAACTCCTAAACAACGGGGAGTTGGTGCACATGCATAAAAGCTAATTAAAAACTTGTTTGAGGTAGTACTAATTAGTGCTACCTTTTTTAAATTTGGAACTATATAATGCTTGCTTTATTCGGTTTTTTAATTACAATTGGCCTTTTGGTAGTTATACATGAATTTGGCCATTATGTATTTGCCCGTATATTTAATGTAAAAGTTCTTACTTTTTCGGTCGGCTTTGGGCCAAAAATTTTAAAATGGCAGGGCAAGCATAACGAATGGTGCATAAGCATTATCCCTCTTGGCGGCTACGTAAAAATGCTTGATGAAAGGGAATCTCCTGTTACACATGATAAAAAAGATTTAGCTTATAATAATAAGCCAGCTTACCAAAAGCTCTTAATTGCATTTGCTGGTCCACTTTTTAATATACTATTTGCTTTCTTAGCATATTATCTGATGGGAATTTACGGTGTCTATAACCTAAAGCCTACCATTGCAAGTTTAAACCCAAGTAAATTAGTCGAAAATATTAGCCAAATTCCAGTTAATAGTACTATTATTTCGATAAATAATCAGCCAGTCGATTCGTGGAACCAGGCTGAGGAAGCATTTAGTAAAGTTATTAAATATTCGGAAATTGTAAATTTTAAAATTAAAGAAGCCGGCAAATCTCAAAATGTCAGCTTGAATTTACACAAGTTTTTAAATAATGAAGAAACACCAAGCTTAACTGAACTAGGGCTATTACCGATTCGTTATTTACCTATCATTTCTTATGTGGAGCCGCAATCCCCTGCTTCAAATGCGGGTTTACATGAAGAGGATAAAATCACGCAAATAAATGATCAAAAAATAGAAACCTGGTTTGATGTTTCGAGAATTATTAAGTCTTCACCAAGCCAGAAGCTTGCTTTTACATTATTTCGTGACAATAACTCCTTGAAGCTTACCGTTATTCCCGACTCAGCAACTGACGATAATGGACAAATAATTGGTAAAATTGGTATAATGCCTACTTTGGATAATCTATTAATTCAACAAAACAGTTTTATTAAAAAGTACAGTCCATTTACTAGCTTTAGCTATGCCTATACTTCCTGCATAAATTTAATTGTAAGTAATCTGACAATGCTGAAACTTATGATACAGGGGCAGGTATCTTGGCATAACCTAGGTGGCCCGGTTTCAATAGCCAAAGCCTCTCAATCGGCAATACACCAAGGCGTAAAAGCATTTGTAGACTTTTTAGCCTTAATTAGTTTAAGTTTAGCCATAATGAATTTATTACCGATTCCGGTTTTAGATGGTGGGCATATATTACTATATTCGATTGAATGGTTGCGTGGTAAGCCATTAAGTATAGAGGCCCAACAATTATTTTTTAAAGTTGGAATTGTAATAGTTTTAGGACTTAGCTCTTTGGCTCTTTATAACGATTTTCTCAAGTTACTAAATTTATAATGAAACTAAAGTTAAAAATTCTTAATTTGGCAATCCTTTTCATAGCAGGCCAAGTTTATGCTGACGGTAGCGATATTGTAATTCAACAAATCCGCATCGAAGGCTTACAAAGAATTGAGATGGGGACAGTATTTAGCTATCTTCCGGTCAAAGTAGGAGATACGCTTACTACAAGTAAGGCAGATGATATAATTCATCGCTTATATAGTACCGGATTCTTTCAAGACGTTCGTATTGAAGAGCAAGGTTCCACTCTTATTATTGATGTGGAAGAACGCCCAATTATCGCTAAATTATCCATAACTGGAGATCATGAATTCGATCATGACAAATTAGTTAAATCTTTAAAAGAAAATGGCCTTGCCGACGGTTTAATTTTTGATCAAAGTATTTTGGATAATGCAGTCTTAAGCTTGAAAAGTGAATACTATAACCGTGGTCTTTACTCAGTTCTGATAACACCGACAGTAACTCAGTTAGAGCGAAATCGGGTCAATATCAGTATATCGATTTCGGAAGGTGTAACCGCCAAAATTGCTGGAATTAATTTTACTGGCAACAAAGTTTTCAGTTCCAAAAAATTATCCAAGCAGATGTTTCTAACTACAGGTAATTGGCTAAGCTTCTGGTATAAAGACAATCAATACTCCAGTGATAAGTTAGCTGGTGACTTGGAAAAAATTCGTGCATTCTATTTAAATCAAGGTTATATAGATTTTCGTCTTAATTCAGTCCAAGTACAATTAACGCCTAATAAAAAATCAGTATTTTTAACTATCAATGTTCAAGAAGGGGCTCAATACCGCTATAAGAGCATTAAATTAGCAGGTGAATATAAAGATATCCCTCCCCTGGAACTGCAGAAACTAATAACAGTCAAACCAGGTCAAATTATTGATCAGGAAGTCCTAAACAAAAATATCGAAGCAATCAAGAGTGCAATGGGTAACTACGGTTATGCCTTTGCATCCGTCAACCCGGTTCCAGATGTAGATACCAAAAATAACACTGTTGCTTATACCTTATTCATTGACCCAGGTAAAAAAATATATGTCCGCAATATCAATATCAGCGGTAACGATAAGACACGTGATGTGGTAATCCGCCGTGAGTTACGCCAAGAAGAAGCTGCTATTTATAATGCTGATGCTATTAAAAGGTCAAAAGATCGCCTGGATGTACTTGGCTATTTCAAGACAACAGATGTAACTACGAGCCCAGTTCCAGGTATTAACGACCAGGTTGATATGAATATTAAAGTTGTAGAAAATAACACCGGTAGTATTAATTTCGGGGTCGGCTTCGCCCAAGGACAAGGATTAATCTTAAATGGCGGGATAAGCCAGTCCAACTTATTTGGTTCAGGTAAATCGGCTTCTATTAATGCTTCAACTAGCCAATTAAATAGTAGTATTTCCCTATCGTTTACTGATCCATATTACTTAGCCAATGGTACTAGCTTAGGTTACGATATCTACGATAATAACTTTACGCCAAATCTTGCCGGTATTAGCCCATATTCTACGCAAACAATCGGTGCTAGAATACGGACATCAGTACCAGTATCTGAATTTGACCGGATTAATTTAAGCTTAGGGTTTGAAAATAACCAAATCAGCATTAATAGCAGTACAGCTCCTCTTCGCTTTGTCCAGTTTACCAACCAGTACGGTAATTCGGTAAATGCAGTCCCTATATCAGCTAGCTGGGCACGCAATACTACCGATAGTACGCTATGGCCGACACGTGGAGCAACCTATTCGCAAAGTATTACCGTTACAGCTCCTGGGATTGGTGCACAATACTATAAATTTGACTCGCTTGATGCTTGGTATTTCCCAATCAATGATACATTTACCTGGAAAACCAATGGCGAGTTAGGCTTTATAAACTCTTATGGTGACAACAGCCAGGTACCATTTTACCAAAACTTCCTAGAAGGTGGCCCAAATTCAATTCGCGGTTATTATATTGGTAGTATCGGACCAAAAGATACTGACGGTTCCTCAATTGGTGGTACCCGCTGGATATTCATGAGTAATAATTTATTATTCCCAATGCCAGGCATCAAAGATGATAAGACCGTACGGATGAGCTTTTTCTATGATGTAGGTAGCTTATACGGCGGAAGCTCATTTAATTTAACCGCGGAACAAATGGTACGCGCCAGCTACGGTGTTGGGCTAGTATGGATTTCTCCAATGGGTCCTATCCAATTGAGCTATGCGATACCAATGTTCAACCAACCAACCGACAATATACAGAACTTCCAGTTTACTCTTGGATCAATGTTCTAACAGTCAGATTTTTCATTTTTAAAAGGGATGATACAATGAAAAAAACTAAATTAGCTTTACTTGGTCTTGCGCTTGCTAGCTCAGTTGCATTCGCCGATGACTTTAAATTAGGATATATCAATGTGGATCGTGTTTTTGCTGAAGCAAAACCAGCTAAAGCAATTCAACAAGCATTAAAAGATAAGTATACTCCACAACAAACCCAGTTACAAACTTTAAATACTACATTAATGAATGAGCAAAAGCAAATGCAGGAAATTGCTAATAAAGCTCCAAGCTTTGATAAACTTAGCAAAGCTGACCAAGGCCAATTAAAGTCTTTGGAAGGCAAATTCCAAAAAGACCAAGCGAACTTCCAGCAACAATACATGGTATTTCAGCAAGGTATCCAAAAATCACAAGAACTTGCTTTATCTATGTTAATGTCTAAAACCAATGCTATCTTAAAAGATATCAGCGATAAAAAAGGCTATGATTTAGTATTAACTTCTAATCAGCTTGTTTATGCTAAAGCTAAATATGATTTAACTGATCAAGTTATGGATCAATTAAATGCAATCGACCCAACAGATATTATTAAACAAATTAATAATCCTAATCCGGCGGGAGCTGTGGCACCTACAGCACCAGCTGCACCTGCAGCAAGTAAAACTCCAGCTAAGTAATTGGTTTAATAAAGGATTTAATAATGGAATTCAAACTATCTGAATTAGTAGCCAGATTTGGCGGAACTTTGGTAGGCGAAGATATTGCAATCAGTGGTATTGCCCCAACTGACAAGGCAGAAGAAAACCAGATAACCTTTCTGTCTGATAGTAAATATAAGAAAAACCTTCCTACTTGTAAAGCAGGAGCGATAATTATCACTGACGAAGATAGTGCAGATATATCTTTACCAAAAATCATCACTAAAAATCCATATTACTATTTTAGTTTAGTTAGTAACTTATTCAATCCTCGTAAAAAAATGGCTGTGGGAATCGCATCTAGCGCTATTATCGACCCTACAGCCACAATTGGCGACAATGCCTCTATTGCAGCTTTTGTTTCTATTGGCAAAAATACCAAAATAGGCAAGAATTGCCAAATATTTCAGAATGTAGTTATCGGGGAAGATGTGATCATTGGGGATGATGTAACAATTTACCCAAATGTTACTATCTATGATAAAGTAACGATTGGGCATGAGTGCGTTTTCCATGCTGGCGCAGTGCTTGGCTCTGATGGTTTTGGCAATGCTAAAGATGAAAAGCAGCATTACCATAGAATTCCGCAAATTGGCGGCGTAGTGATAGGAAACAGAGTTGAAATTGGAGCTAATGCAACGGTTGACTCGGGTACATTCTCACCCACTATCATTGAAGATGGTGCCAGAATCGATAATCTTGTCCAAATCGCGCACAATGTAACAATCGGTGCACATACTGGTATAGCATCTATGGTTGGGATCGCAGGCAACAGCAAAATAGGCAAGCATTGCATGATTGCAGGAGGTGCTGGAATTGCTGACCATGTACAAATATGTGATTATACAGTTATTGGCGGCGCGAGTAACGTCGGCAAAGATATTACCAAGCCAGGATTATATTCATGCGGCATGTCTGTTATGGAATATAAAGAATGGGCAAAAACCTATGTACATTTGCGAAACATTGATAAAATGAATACTAAAATTCGTGAATTACAGGCCAAATTAGAATTGTTAGAAGGTAAAATAGAATGAGTGAAACCATGGATCTAACTCAGTTAAATATTTTGGAAATTATGAAGCGCTTGCCGCATCGCTATCCATTTTTATTGGTAGACCGCGTAACAAGTGTAGAAATCGGCAAAAATGTTACAGCAATTAAAAATGTAACAATAAATGAGCCATTTTTTGTGGGCCATTTTGCTGAATTTCCAGTAATGCCTGGAGTATTAATTGTAGAAGCTATGGCTCAAGTTGCTGGCTTACTTAGCGTATTAAGCTTTGGTGAACGTAAGGAAAATGAACTATATTTCTTTGCCGCAATCGATAAAGCGCGTTTTAAGCGCCAAGTAGTACCAGGCGATCAATTAGTTTTTGAAGTTGAAATTTTAAAAGTATCCCGTGGTATCGGTAAATTTAGTGCTGTTGCCAAAGTTGATGGCCAAATTGCAGCAGAAGCCGAAATCATGATTGCTAAAAAAGAGGTTTAAAATTATGGCAGTAAAAATTCATCCGACTGCAATTGTTGATAGTAACGCAGTTTTGGGCGATGGCACTGAAGTAGGTGCTTATTCGATCATTGGCCCTAAAGTAGTATTAGGGGAAAACTGTTGGATTGGTAACCATGTAAATCTTACCGGGAATACAACTATCGGTAAAAACACCAAGATTTATCATTTTGCCTCAATTGGTGAAGCACCACAGGATAAAAAATACAAAGGCGAAGACACTCGCTTGATTATTGGTGAAAATAATACTATTCGTGAATATTGTACTTTTAATACCGGTACAGTCCAAGGTAATGGTGTAACGGTAATTGGTGATAATAACTGGGTAATGGCTTATGTTCATATCGGTCATGATTGTATTGTTGGCAATAATACAGTTTTTGCAAATGGCGTTACATTAGGTGGCCACGTAACAGTCAAAGACTGGACAATTTTAGGCGGTCTTTCGCCGGTACATCAATTCTGCGTAATTGGTGAACATGTAATGTTGGGCGGGCAGACTGCGGTTGCCCAAGACATTCCTCCATATACTCTAGCCTCAGGCTTTAGGGCTGAACCCAAAGGTGTTAACGTTGAAGGTTTAAAACGTCGTGGCTTTAGTGTTGACCAAATTGAAAATATCAAACGTGCATATAAAATGCTTTATCGCAATGGTTTATCATTTAGTGAAGCTAAAAGTTATATAGAAGAAATGGCACAAGAACATCCCGAACTTGAAGTGTTCGTTAAGTTCTTTGCAGAGTCAACGCGCGGAATCATCCGTTAATGCTTAAAGTAGCAATGATCGCAGGAGAGGCTTCAGGAGACATGTTAGCCTCTTCTTTAATAGAAGCCCTTAAAAAAGAATACCCAGGTGAAATTGAATTTGTAGGTATCGGTGGCCGGATGATGATGGAACAAGGCTTTAAGTCTTGGCATAATATGGAAACCTTATCGGTAATGGGTTATATTGAAGTAATTCGTTCCCTTCCTCAGTTGATTAAGCTTCGATCGCAAATCTTAAAACAATTACTTGAATATATGCCTGATGTCTTCATTGGCGTTGATGCTCCTGATTTTAATTTTTATATTGAAAATAAACTCAAACAAGCTTCCATTAAGACAGTTCACTACATCAGCCCAACTATCTGGGCTTGGCGCTATGAGCGGATCCATAAGATTAAAAAATCAACCGACTTGATGCTGTGTATATTCCCTTTTGAAGAGGAAATCTACAAAAAAGAGCAAATGAGCGCCAAATTTATCGGTCATCCAATGGCTAATGCTATTGAAATGGAAATCGATACAGCTAAATATCGTAAAGAACTAGGTTTACCGTTAGAAAGAAATATATTTACGATATTAAGCGGTAGCCGCAAACGTGAAGTAAACAGTCTAGCCCAAATTTTAATTGAAACTTGCAACCGCATTGACGCGCAAATTCCAAATAGCTATTTTGTTTTTCCTTTTGCTAACCAGACAACCTTAGCAATCATGCAAAACCACTTGGCCAAATCTAATGTCAAGTTTGCCTATAAATTATTAATTAACCAAACTAGAGAAGCTCTAAAAGCTTGCGACATGGCGATTGCCAAAAGTGGGACAGTTAGTTTAGAAACTGCCCTTTGCAAAAAACCGATGTTAATTTGCTATAAGATAAATAAATTTACTGAATGGATGGTTAAGAAAAAAATCACCATTAAGTTTGTTGGTCAGCCAAATATTATTGCCAATCGGGAGATCGTCAAAGAGTTTCTGCAAGAAGATGCCAACCCAATAGCAATGAGCGATTTTATAGTTGAACTATATAATAGTAAAGAGCGGCGTCAGGCAATGATTGATGAATTTTATAAATTACATCATTTACTACGTCAAGATGCAAGTATTGAAGGCGCGCGCGCTATTTTGGAGCTAATAAATAAATGATTATTTGTGGAGTTGATGAAGCTGGCCGCGGCCCTTTGGCCGGGAATGTCGTAGCTGCAGCAGTAGTACTTGATCCACTAAAACCGATAGCAGGGCTTAATGACTCTAAGAAGCTTTCAGAAAAAAGGCGTGAAGCCCTGTTTACTGTAATTATTGAAAAAGCTAGTGCATACGCGATTGCTGAGGCAAGCGTAGAGGAAATCGACAGCTTAAATATTTTGCAAGCCAGCTTACTTGCCATGAGTAGAGCAATAGCTAAACTCAGCCTTACCCCAACTAAAGCCCTTATCGATGGGAATAAGATACCCAAGACACAAATCCCCTGCGAAGCAATCATTGGCGGCGATGGGTTAATTGCCGAAATATCTGCAGCGTCAATTCTGGCAAAAGTTACCCGTGACCAGCAACTATATGAGTTAGACAAGATATATCCAGAATACGGCTTTGCTTCGCATAAAGGCTATGGTACTAAAGAACATTTAGAGGCTATTGCCAAGTATGGCCCAATTAAGGGAATCCACCGAAGCAGTTTTACTCCTATCAAACAATTAAGCTTATTTTAGCTAGTATCTTAATCCTTGTCTTTAGATAGTAAATACCAATTCAAGCATATTTTTAACAATATCTGAAGCTCGAGTTTGTAAATTTACGCCACTACTATCCAGAATACTCTGTCGATATGCTATACTATTTCCACTAAACCAAGTATAAAAAGCCATCTTACACTTAAAAGACATCTCATTTTCTTCGTATGCAATGTCTTCAAAAAGTTTGTTTTTTAACTTCACAAACAACTCTTGGGCTTCAGGATACTCTCTTAATTTACAGAGTAAATATAGTGCATTGTTTGGAGTTAAATCCAGGGGCACTAGTTTGTAAAAGTAATCCATCGGATCAAACTGCTTAAGTGATTGATTAATCTTGTCTAGCATAGGCTTAACTAGTTCAGGATAAGTTTTACATTTTTGGGCTAATAGGTCAATTATTGTGGTTGACTCAATTGCTCCAAATAACTGTGAATATCTTCTATTGTGATCTTCCACAAGTTCAAGTAAACTTAACCGCTGCTGTCCATCGGTAATTTTTATATCGCCATGATTAAGTATAATACCCAGCAATGATTCGTATGCACCTGCTATATACCTTAGATCCGCTAAAACTTCAGAATTTATTTCAATTGTAATATTCCTAAATAACTCATGCGTCAATAGATTCTTATGGTAACTATTCAGCACTAGCTTTACCCTATCTAAGTTTGAAAAATGAGAAATAAATTTAGAAAAATTATTTTCACTATTCGCGTTAACGGAAGCTGGCATATACAACAATGCCCGTGCTATAACAATTCGTTGGTCCTCCGTAAATGACATAGGGTCTAGTTTAATTCTTGGCGGGACTAAGGCTAATACTAGCATAAGCTTTTCCTGAGTCATAGCATACTGAGTAAAAGCATACTCTAACAGTATCATAAAAAATTTATGTGCTGATTCTTTAGTATTATCCAAATTAGTAATTATGTTACTAATTAGCTCCCTTAATCTAGGACTATTTAAATGGTCTTGTTGCATAGTTACCAGGGAGTTTAAATTTCGATTGTTAATATCACCTAGACTCAATAACTCCTGATCAATAGCTGAATTAGGTATTGCTAAAATTGTTGAAATTATTTCTCTAGAGAATAAAGTTAAAATTTCGGTTATTAATTTCCTATTGCCACTTTGGCACAAATTAGCAAAATCTTTAGGATTGCTAGCACATCTTTGATATATGCATTTATAAATATCTTCTTGATACCTGCCTATAAATTGGACATCCTTAATGTCAATTAAGCCTTTTATTAGTTTTGTTATTTGCTGCTCTTCGGCAAATTTTGTGAATACCTCTTCCGGATGTGAGGAGGAATCTCGTAACTTTTGACCAATAAAAATAAATGGGGCTTTATCTAAATAATTTTCACTGCAATATGAATAAACTAGCTCAGGGTGGAATTGGATTCCGATATTGCCATTTTCATCAATCAACATTGCCTTATTCAAGTTATTTGTTAAATGAGGTAGCGAATATTTTGCATATTTATCCAAAACGTTAATATATCTGACTTTATTTGAGGCTGCTTGATTCTGACCTATTTCACTTTTAGCTGTTTTTAATCGAAAGTACGGACTAACTGAATATGTATGCGCGAATTTTGTATTAATATCCCGAATTTTATATATTTTTGAATCATTCTCTAGCAATATTTCGCTAAGCGTTTCACCAGAAGCCCCGCCAGGAGTTAAATATGCATTATTACAGCACGCCATAAGCTGAAAACCATGACAAATACCCAGAAAGGGCTTCTTATCACGAATCGATAAAGCATAACAGAAGATTTGAACCAAATCATTAAAGATATTTCCGTGCATATTGCCTTGGCTATTTGCCCGACTATAAATATTTATCTCATTATTATAAAATAACTCATTAAACATAGGTCCTGCACCTGGAACAATATAAGCTTCAAATTTTGTGGCGAAGTGACAAAAGTGCTCAAAAAAATAATAGATCTGCCGCAACTCTGGATTAACGGCAATGGAACCGGTAACTATTGCGTTTTTCAGGTAACTTGCCCGAGTTTGGTAATTATGTTTTATATTTATATTACATATTTCTTCAATTATACCCTTCGGGTCAACCGTTGAAGCCTGTCTGGATGAATTATTTAAGTCATATTTAAGCAGACAAGCATAAAATTCATCAATATCCTTAGCGTCCTGCGTATTAGTAGAAAGCGCCATTTCTTTTAGCAAATGGATATTTCCTCCGGCAAATTTAGTAAAACAATTGAATAAACTTTGATTTGATAGTCCAAGATCACCGGGGTTCATCATCAAGATTTTTTTATTTTTATTCAATTCTACATTTTCTTTAGCCAAATTCCCCAAATCAGTATTGGACATGAATATAGCTTCTGAATGGCTAAGCGTATTTAGTGAGCTATGCTCATTGACTTGATATGGTATTTCCTTAAAATTATCCTCTCGAGTGTTAGACGTTTGCACTGTCCCCAAGCCGAAGTAGTCGCGGCGAGACATCTTGATAAGCCCTAAATCATCTGAAGTATACTTGTTGCTAGACCTCCGCTTATTAATTTCTCCTCCCCTAACGTTGACACTAATACCCACTATTGCGACTCCTTTAAATATTACGTTTCCCGATTTCTGATTAAGGTATATTATGCAGCTATTTTTTTACTCAGCATAAACATACAATTAGAGAATTATAACTTTGTCTAACCAATCCATTTAATTTCCCTCATGCTTTTTCATTAAATTTTACTCTTAATTGGTATATAAATATATAATAGCAACATTTTGGTTAGGTTAAGGTTAAGTTACAAATTTTGTAAAGATCATAATCCTTTAGTTGTTCGAACGTATATAAGCCATTTTTATATGCCTGATTGACTAAATTTGAGGTTAGTGCAAGAATTTTGTTTACATCTCCACAACTCTTTAGTTGCTCTAAAGTATATAAGCCATCTTTGTATCCCTGATTAGCAGATTCTGTAGTTAATGCCATAACTATTATAAGATTAAAACCCTTTAGTTGCTCTAAAGTATATAAGCGATCTTTGTACCCCTGATTGGCAGAGGCTGTAGTTAATAACTCAATGGCTTTCTCATTAAGCCCTTTAAATTCATTAATTGTGTATAAGCCATCTTTAAGCCCTTGAGTGGCTGATTCTGTAGTTAATGTTTTAATGACTTCACCATTAAGCTCCTTTAACTCTTCAAAAGTGTATAAGCCGTCTTTATACCCCTGATTAGCTGATTCTGTAGTTAATGCTTCAATGGCTTTCCCATTAAGCTTCTTTAACTCTTCAAAAGTGTATAAGCCCTCTTTATACCCTTGATAGGCCGATTCTGTAGTTAATGCGCTAACTTTGGAATAATCCAGATCTTTAATATCGCTTAACGTAAATAATTTTCTTTCATACCCTTGAAAAGCCGACTCCGCAGTTACTGCCCCAATTTGAGCATACGTCCAATCTTTTAGTGTTGCGAAATCAAATAAGCGTCTTTCATAGCCAAGATTGGCAGATACACTAGTTAACTCTCTAATTTTCTCGAGATCAAATCCTTTTATATCAGCTATCTTATATAAATGTTTTTCATAGCCCTGGTGAGCGGACTCGGAAGATAATGCTTCAATTTGATCTGCTTCTAAACCTTCTAAATCTGTAATAGTATAATATCTTCTGTTATAACCTTGATTACAATTTTGCGAAATAAGATATTCATATTTTGCATCGCCGCTATTTATATATATATTATATAAATCTTCAATTGCGAACTTGCCATTTTCAATATCTTGGAGAATATGAGCTTTTTTTAAGCTATTCCAAAAAGTTAGATCTTCAATATTTAGTATAGTGCTCTGATCAATAAATTTATCAGAAATTGGATAAAATTTAGCAAATTCCAATAAATTAAATTTACGGGTTTTAAAGTTTTGATACCGATAATTCAACCAGAGCCTGATATAGTTGTCTTCATGATGCTTACTTCTAAAAATTGGGGATATTAAGCTTCTTGTCGCTATTACCACTTGTACTTCTGCATCTCCATACATAAATCCTTCACGCATGGTTTCCGGATTGCTTATAAATTCCTGATCATTTATTAAGCCTAGAACAGATTGAGTACCACCGCCAACACCAATAGTCACTCGATAAATATTAGGATTTTTTACCAATAACTGTTTTACAAATATGTTAATTAAATCCTTAATGTTATTTCTAAACTTATCATTATTAATATATCTTGGATGGAATTCTAGAGAATCTAAACAGAGATTTCCCGTTTCCGAAATCCAGGCATATGCAGTGCCAATAATTTCACTTTGATTATTTTTAAACACATAAAAACCATTGCTCTTAAGTGTCATACCATCAATTGCACATTGTTCGCTATGGCCATCAATATGCTGGCAACAACTAACTATATTACCTAAAATATATCCAGTTCTATCGTTGAATGGTAGTTTAGACATATGCAGATTGTTTAGGGTAATTTCGCCTACGTCTGGCAAGTAATCTTCTTGCTTGAACTTTAACTCTTGTTCAAGTTTCATCATCTTCTTCCATTGTTTTGACGGTACTTTATATTTATAACATTCTGCAGCAAATTTTTTATACTTTTCAGGAACATTTGCATAGCTAAGATTAGATAATACCGAGGTTAGCTGCTTTATATCTTTAAATCCTGCCGGGAGATTCTTGTTTAACTCTTCAGTTATTAAGTTGGCTAGTTTCAAAGCAGCTATTCCTTGCATACCAAAAGCGTGATCCTTTCTTATGAGCACACTTTTCCAATATACGGCATCCTTAGGGTTTTCCAGTAAAGGAACCTCGTGCATAAAAATATCATGAATCGGGCGCTCTAAATTACCAGCTGAGGTGCGTATAAAATCTCTAAGATTTAATATGCTTTTATACTTAAAATCGCGCACATCACTACCTTTATGTAGCGGCGTAAACAACAATAGGGCCTTTAAAGCCATTGCAGGAACTTCAGCATGGTTACTGCTTTCTATTTGGCTAATATTTGTAAATAAGCAATGGAATTCAATATAAACTTCCTCAAGGCTGGAATAATGGTCAGAATTAGTGTCATTTAATTGATCTTCTGAAATACTACACCATTGAGATATTAATTTAAGGTTCTTTTGTACTTCATTACAATATGAACTTTTAGCATATTTTCTGTCAAGATCTGATGCCTGTGGACTTATGAGTACTGCTTCTAGGGCATTTATTTTTTTCTTAATTCCTGTTATTTTCGTAAGTTCTTGAGCTGATGTTATTGCCAATTCATTCTTGAGTGTTTCAATTTTTAAAGGGGCAACTAAGCTAGATACTTTATCTTCTATCTTTTTCTTAACCTCATCTTTTATGGATCGAGTTGCTTGACCTTGGTAGCTTTGCTTTGATTCGTCAGACGTTAAAGTTAACATTATGGGTTCAGATATGTTATTATCCTTAAAATAAGTTGTACCACCAAAATTACTACAATATTTAATAAACTTATTGCCTTGTTCAAGCTTACTTTGTCCATCGCATTCGTCAAATATGGGCGATAATTTTTCGACAGCAGTATATATTAGTCCGTAGTCTAAAGTTGAACCATTTGGAATAGTCTTGTCGGTTAAATACTTTACCGCAGCACAGATGCTTTCTTTTGCAGCATCTATTTCAATATGTTTAATTGCGTCTATTAAAAGTATATTTAGAACATCAATGTTATTGTCTAGTTGTTTTCCTAAAGTTGCTGTTTTAGCATTGATAAAATTTGAACTTAAGAAATCTGATATCATGGTAATTCCCTTATTAATTTTTTGGTTCTGCCAAAAAGCTGCATCGGTCTGTAACTTGTTAATAAATTGACGCTTTATCCGTTATTGGCGGCGTTTTGCCGCCATATCAACAGCTTTAGACAGCCATCAGATTAATTTGTTTTGCTATAGATAAAATCATTTTTCCTTAACTTCAATGTTGGTTTCATCTAATTGCCAACTTCTAAATCTTAACTTTGCTGCAAAACTTTTTATAAAACTATTATCTTATTTTGAAGGCACCATTCTAGTTAGTTTGTAAATTAATTGTAATCTGCAATTTTTGCAGATTACCCACCTAGAATAGGAAACTGACTTATTCCTAAATAAAATAAAGTTATGATGTTATCTTTTGAACCAAATAATTCACAATTAGAAAATAAATATCAAACCAATAACTTAGGCCAGTATTTTAGTAAATGAGAGATGTGTTCTTGATATAACAATAACTTGAGAAAGGAAAATCATGGGTTCAGTAAATGTTGCATATAATAAATCATATAGAAGAGATTTCTGCGATAATAATAACGATATTACTAAAAACGCGCAATTGGCAAAAATTTTGGATGCAATATTTGAATCAATCGGGACTGAAAGAGCTAAAGATATTTTTAAATATACTACCTGCTGCCTGACAAACCAAGAAAATATACCAAACAATCTTTCCACAGAAATAAAAACAGCAATAGAGTTTATTGTTAGGAATAAAAATAATCACTGGATTACTAATCATCAAGATGTTACCCAAGGTGCAGTGCAAATTCTTACTGCAGCAAGTTATAAATTACAATATGAAGATTCTCACAAGGAATTGAAAACAAATTCAAGAGGAGACAAAATAAAGTTAGTTAATGACGCATTCGATAGTTTACGTAATGAAGATACAAGTTTTCCCGATTTGCCTCGAGATGCGAAGGGAAATATTAAATTTAGTAGCGAGTCGTATTTTGATCGAAGCTCTATTGTCGATGGATTGTTTAAGGTCTCAGGCAAAGGTTATACTTATTCACAACCAGATGAGAAAAAACGGCTTAGCCGACATTCCGATATTAGCGATAATTGGAATGACATGGAAACTGTAAGTCTTAGTAGTAATCCTAGTTATAGGAATATACATCCCCAGCATCCCCAAAATCAAAATTGCAAGAAAGCCGGAAAACTTAGCAACTTCAATATATTTACAATAATTAAATCAAAATTAAATATAAACGCTACTTCCATTGCTGATGATATCGATATTGAAAATGATAAGAATGGTAAAAAAGTTACAATAAAAGCGCCAGTAACCGGGAGCGAAAATATCAATAAGCTATTAAGTAATAAGAGTATTTATGCGCAAGATAGATTAACATTAATTCCTTATGGGGTTACAAATCGTGGTATATTTCATGAAGATCATTCAGTATTAGTTGCTATATATAATACACAAATATATGTTATAGATCCAAAAAATAAGTCAGATTACCAAATATTTGCTGTCCCATATAAGCAAATTACAACTAATATGCAAAAAATCTATGATCGCACAAATTGTGGCCGTTATACAGCATATACTGCAATAAAGCTCACCGAATCATTTTTAAGTGATAAAAGTCAGGATACATTTGAATTGGCAGACTTGATAAATACAATTGACAAACCTAATTTATCTAAATTACAACAGGAATTTCAGGATATACTTATCACATTCTCCAACCTGAATTAAGATTATTTATATTTAATATCACATCATGCTTTTGGGCTTAAGTAAAAGAAAATTTGGCTAGTATTAGCATTTTTAGCACGACCACTATCCAATCGCACGAAATATGGATAGTGGATTGAGCGAACAATATCATCATATGAATTATCTTGTATTACCTCAAACCCCGAATTATTGCTACTCGGGATACTGATAACTTCAATATTTACATTTTCATGGTTAGTTGAATCAACTACCATAATTAAGGGAACTTCATCAATTACGGGAGCAAAATCTTCAAGATTTTTTAAAGTTAAACTAGCATTATTACTGCCATTGCTGTTACCATAGCTATAAATTGTCTTGGAAGAGTCTACCGCGTTGATATAAAAGGTATTACCATCTGGGCCGAGAATGGCTTCTTCTGGTATATTAATGGCAAAGCTAAGCTGCTCTTTAGGCCGGATAGTCCCTAGACAGTTTGCTCCATTAATTTCGGTTTGGGTATTAAAGGCATACATGAAGTTACAAAAGTTATAATCATGGGTCTTAGTTGTATCGTTTTCTAAATAAACAGTAAGTGGTTTTTCATAGTCTAGATTAAAAGTAACGGAATAAACTGAGGCTACAGGTAACAGTAATGCCAAAAAAATAATACGGCTAGCTTGTTTCACAATGCTTCCTAATTTCAAAAATTATGACTAATGCTAAGTTTACGAAAATGCAAAATGGAATAAAAGTAGCATGGTTGTATGCTGGATATCATACTCTGGGCTTCACGAATATCTTGAATAGCATTTTTATAAGAGAAGGTATTATACTCCAATTCACTATCCATAAGGATCAAATTTGCAACACAATTGATTAAAACATAATTTAAATAAGATAATATCTTATGAATACTTAGAAAATATACCAAAGGCCCTCGATTTTCATTTTTAAATCCCTTGTACCTTCGCCAAGTTATGAAGACATTTCATGTTCAATTTTGAATCTAATTTAGTATATTCTTAGCTTAATTTAATTAACTTTTGCTAATTATTAACGTATAATATACTGTTTGTATTATTGAGAAAACTACTATGGATTACCCTACCCCTTTATTTGAACAAAAAATCATTCAGCCTGAACATATAGTTAATCACTTAAATAAGATTAAAGCCAAAGCACCACTGGTATTTACCAATGGCTGCTTTGACATACTCCACCGAGGCCACGTGACGTATCTTGCTCAAGCTCGTGAGCTTGGTGCCGCCATGATCGTTGCGCTTAATACCGATGAGTCAGTAAAACGCCAAGGTAAAGGTGATGATAGGCCAATAAATAATTTAGAAAACCGGCTCTCGGTAATCGCCAGCCTGGCATCAGTTGACTATGTAACTTATTTCAATGAAGATACGCCATTAGATTTAATCTTAACTATTATGCCAGATATCTTAGTCAAGGGTGGTGACTGGAACATCGATAAAATAGTCGGAAGCAAAGAAATCCTAGCCAATGGCGGTCAGGTTCACTCTATTCCTTTTCTTTTTGATACTTCTACAACAAAATTAGTGAGTAAAATTCGCCAGCATGGAAACTAAACTTTTACAACTTTTAAACAATCAAAGCTTATCTATTGTCGAGCTGAATAATGAATTAAAACAGCCGAGCTTAAAAACTTTAAGCCAGATAGCTAAAATCAATGGTTATTTTCCAGGTTTAATTACGACTAAAAATGGCCGCTATATGCTTGCAAAAAAACTAGACTGGTTGGACCAAACTAAGTTATTACGCTTGATTAAAGATAAGAAGCTTGGTTTTAAATTGCATTTACTTGACCAAACCGATTCAACCAACAGCTATACCTTACGCAATATTACGCAATTTGAAAATAAAACGATTATAAGTACCGACTGGCAGAATTCTGGCCGCGGCAGGTTTGGCCGAAGCTGGATAAGTAAAATTGCCGAAGATTTAACCGTTTCAATTTTATATACGTTTGAACCAGAGTTTAATATTTCACTATTGCCAGCAATTTGTGCTGTTGCAATTAATCGTTTATTAAAAAACCACGCGATTAAAAACCAGATTAAATGGCCAAACGACATTTATGTGAATAAAGAAAAGGTTGCTGGAGTATTAGTTGAAAATTTGGTCCGAGGCAAACACTTCAAAACTGTCATAGGAATAGGGCTAAATAATTTTGCCGCCTGGGATCGTAACGCCCTTTTGATTGAGTTAGTAGAAAATGTTGATAATATCATTAACGAATTTAAATTGTTCGGATTTGCTCTATTACGCCGTGAATGGCTAGATAATTGCCTACATTTAAATAAAGCAGTAACAATTAAAAAAAATGGAATTGAAATAGATAAAGGTATTCATAAAGATATTAATGAAAAAGGCGAACTATTAATCGCTACCGAATCTGGCGAAGTCAGCTATTCCAATTCTGAGATCAGTTTAATATTTGAAGATTAATAGTAGTTATAGTAAGAAAGTAAATGAACTTAGTTAAAGAAAATATTATAGGAATTATTGGCCTTATAGCACTATGTGCGGGAATACCTTTACCAATTGGCCTGCTAAAATTCAGTTTAAATATAATCGGCTTCATTGCCTTAATCATATATGCGTATAAAGGAAAAAACGCCCTCTTTTTCTATTTTGAGATAGTGGCTCTTATTGGCTATATCTTAAGTTTTATGCCAATAGCCAACCATATCAAGTATCTGCTTATGGTTATATTGACATTGGCTGCTTTTGCTAAAATATTTTCATTCGAAAAGTTCCGCAGATGGTATACGGGATTTGGTATTGCAGGCTTAGTTGGTTTAATCTACGGCTATCTGGCAAATAGCAACCTGGGCTATGCAATTGGTGGTATCGGTATGGTTATCTATAGCTTCATCGGTTTTTTTCAAGGAACTAAAATTGCCTTAATATTTGGCATCTTAAATATCATTTATGGCAGTATCGCCATTTATATGTTATTTAACTACTAGTGGAATTTAGCCGCGATTTTTATTACCTTCGAGGTTGCTTTTAAAGAATGAATAAAACAGCCAAACAAATGTGGCAAGGACGGCGCCACTGATTATCCCATCAATGATCGATCCGACTAAGACAGGCAAGAATAAAGTACTCCAACTTGACATCAGCATATCCAAGTTTAAATGGTTCATTGAAATAGCGGTATTGATTCCTAAAATTTCACTACCCATCAAATAAGAAATATAAAGAATTGGCACCATAGTGAATGGATTACTTACCCATACTAGTGCTAGGGAAATGATTAAATTAGAGCGCAAGAAAACTGCCAACAGACCAGATACAACTGACTGGAAAGGCATCGGCAAGAAAGCAACAAACATCCCAATAAATACAGCTTTACTAACCGAGCTTCGGTTAAATTCAAAAAGAGTACTATCGTGCATATACTTTCTTAGAAATTTATATTGCGGATTAGTTTCAATATTTTCTTTGGTCGGGAGCCATGTTTTAAATTTACTAAACAATTTCACCTCTAATATTAACAAGTTTTACAATTACAAAACTTAACTACCTGAAGGGGTAAATTAAAGAACAATTTTTAATGAGATTTTAATAAACTCATACTCAATTGCTCCTGGCATAAAAAATCAGGGTTTCGTGTTGCATTAAAATGTCTATTATTACGCGACAAATTAATTTAATGCCTATTATAACTCTTATTGCTGACTTAGGGCCAACTTTTCCTAAGGATTAAGTCATTTCCAGAATAATATGCCCCACATCCAGTAAATCGGCCAGAGCTTGTTCTAAGTCCTCTTTGGAAGCTTTTTTCTTCGAAGCCATAACTCTGTCAATTTCTCTATCATCCATTAATCTTATCACCCAATCTTTTGCTTCTTTTTTATCAAAATAATGTAGCTTTCGTTCATCTAAATAAATAGTATCTTTTGGACGCTTGTCACGATGAGGAAATTCAATAAAGGGTACTGTTAAATCTACCAACCTAAATTTAACAAAACCAGTTTCACATGGTGTAACATCTGAATGAATAGGTTTGCAATTTTCTTCATTTGCTAATATGGAACTTGCGGATTCTACTGAACTGGGTGCGAAGGATCTTTCATGCAATTCGTTAAGCCGTTTCTGCGAATTTCCGTCACGACTATATTGAACCCCTTTATATACTCCATAACCGATTGCTGCCCCTGCCACTAAACCAGACGCAATGGTTACTGCGAAGGCTTTTAGATTAGCAAGAGTTCCAATTAAAAATGAAAGACTAGAATAACTAGCACCTGTTCCAGTACCTATTACCGCTCCAGTTGCAGTTGCGCCAAACCCATATTTGCTGCCTGAGGTGCCGGCTTTGTTAATTTCGTCTTCAAATTCAGAGGAGATTTGTCTTAGCCGCTTCCCTTTTTCAGTTTCAGAATTTTCTTCCACATCAGCTTTTTTAAATTGATTATCTTTATTTGAACACAACTCAACTAACTTTTCTATTGCAGTAAATATATGTAATACATTTTGAATAAAATCAGTAAATGCTTTGCCTCCCTGATTCTTGGCCCGATCACGTATTAAATACTCACAAGCTCTCTTTAGATCATGCAGGTATTCACCATAAGGCTGATTAAAATTATTAACCAACTTATTTAGATATTCATGATCCTGCATACCCTCATCTTTAGCCGGAATGCGGTTTAGTCCTTCAAATACCGCCAGCATAAAATCATGTTTTCTTTTATTGTTTGTGTCAAAGGTAATGCTATCTGTATTTCTATCTTTACCATTTTTCAGTTTTTTACAAAGTTCTGTGAAGTAATCATCTGTTCCAAATTTTGCTTGAGAACTATTCCCCGTTATTTTGAAAACACCTTGAAGGCTAGCGGCTTTTTTCACAGTAGTTCTGCTTAATGTGCTATTCATTGATGTTCTATTCGATCGAAATATCTGGTTCATCCTGATTCTCCATTATTTAAACTTATTGCCATAGTATTTGACATGTTACCAAATACTGCTAAATTGCAGATTCTTTCACTTGGTATAGCCGCGCACTTTAGAAAATCAACCACGCTCAAGCCATGATTGATATTTAGTCCCGCTTAACTAATAGGGTGAAGATAACTCCCCCTATTAGTTAATATAGTAATTTGATTATTTATGTTTTCCAAATAATACGCCAAATAGTACTTAATTTACCAATACAAATCAATTTGATACTCGAACAAAGCAAATATCATCTTTTTTGCAAAATTCCTTGACGTCGGTTAAAAACGCCCATTGATTTTTCTGTAAATAATTAGGTAACTTTATTTTATCCATGTTTTCTGCAGTAATCCCGACCCAGCCTCCTATATTAAGTTTCAATTGCTCCTGCAGATCGTTTGCTAAATCATCTTCTAAATTAGCAATTTTTAAATGATATTCTTGCTGCTTACCTTGTTCAGATACTTCTTCGTAATGAATCAGTGAATTCCCCTCCAGATATGCAAATTCTGTTTGATTAAAATTACCAGCTTCGCCTTGGCTCTGGAATATTTCTTGTTGTTTTTTTAGCATAAAAAAACATTGTCTTGAACCAATTTCCGTTATTTTAGCTGCGAAATCAATTGCGTCATTTAAATCACCTACTGTGGAATCAGGCTGATCTGCAAGTTTTTGTTCAGCTTTTTTATTATCTGATATTCCATCACTCACACAAAAAACATGGTACTTAGCTAATAATTTCTCATATTCTTCAGTAGTCATGGTGAAATCCACAACTACGCCTGATGGATTTGAGAATTTTTTTAGTTTATCATTATGTTCAACACTAAGTGGTTTAAAAGTCTCTAAGTTTTCTAGGTCTATAAAGCCATTCTCATCTTTTAATTCATTATACTTTGTAGTGAATTCTTTAATATCTTCTTCACTTCCCCACTGGCTTCCATTATTGATCACCCCGGCATTTAAGTAAAAACGATCACTTTGGTCTTGACGATTGACGAGTAATATATTTGCATCACCACGGATTTTGAATATTGCTTGACCATTTTGATCTACCCTAATCCTTGAATGGGGCAAAGTATCTTTGGCTGAATCGTAGAATCGGGCTTTAAGTTTCATATCAGAAAATAAAAATTCTTCATTTCCCTCCTTAACATCTACTGGCTGATTCGATAACCCATTTAATAAATACATCAGTATTACATTGTGTCTTAATGCTGCATCTTTATTATCTGCATTCATCAGATGTTGATCAGCCTTAGTAGCAGCTATTGCTCCTAACTCGCCAAAATCTCCACCGCTAGACGGTGCATCAAAACAAAAATATTCGTCTGTTCCATTTGGCCAATTGATTTTCATGGCAGCGTCGCCACCAACATTAAATCCGAATTTTTTATCGTTTTTAGCGTGGGCTTTTTGGATTGTAATTGTACATTCAGCCCCATCTGTCCCGCCCCATTTCATATTTTCCAAAATTTCAAGCAATTTAAGTTTCTTTTGAGCTCCATTTTTAAACAATTCTATACCATCTGTATCCCTAGCTTCAAAATTTTTAGCGGCAATGTGACGTATAGCATTATTTTTTAGTATATCGAAGTCTCTTTTAGTAAGTTTAGTGATAAGAGTATTCTCATTTTCTGTACTAACAGAGGGGAAAAGCTTTAAACAGTTCGCTGAGAGTTTGTATAAACCATTAAGACGTTTCTGGGAATCTACATCACGAGTATACTGAACTCCCTTATATACTCCAGCACCTATCGCTGCTCCTGCCACTAAACCAGCCGCAATAGGCCATGCTGTTGCTGCTGCAGTAATAGCTACAGCAGCGCCTAATTTTATTCCCACAGCAGAAGCAATGGCTACTGCAGAAGCTTTTAAATTTGCAAGAGTTCCAACCAAAAATGAAAGACCTGAATAACTAGCACCTGTTCCAGTACCTATTACCGCACCAGTTGCAGCTGCGCCAAATCCATATTTGCTGCCTGAGGCGCTGCCTTTGTTAATTTCGTCTTCAAATTCAGAGGAGATTTGTCGTAGTTTCATGCCATTTTCAGTTGTAGATTCTTTTTTCACATCCTCTACTTCAAATCTATCATCTTTATTTGGACACAACTTAACTAACTTTTCTATTGCAGTAAATATATGTAATACATTTTGAATGAAATCAGTAAATGCTTTGCCTCCCTGATTCTTGGCCCGATCACGTATTAAATACTCACAAGCTCTCTTTAGATCATGCAGGTATTCACCATAAGGCTGATTAAAATTATTAACCAACTTATTTAGATATTCATGATCCTGCATACCCTCATCTTTAGCTGGAATGCGGTTTAGTCCTTCAAATACCGCTTGCATAAACTCATGTTTTCTGCTATTGTTTGTGGCAAATGAAATCATTTCTGAATTGTTTGCTGTTGATAATCGATCACTTCCATCTTGCATTTTTTCACAAAGTGCATAAAAGTATCCTTCCGTTCCAAAATCTAAATTCTGAGTTTGAGAATCCTTACTAGTTATATTTAAAACATTTTGCAAGCTAGCGGCTTTTTTCACAGTAGTGCTGCTTAATGTGCTATTCATTGTTGCTCTATTCGATCGAAATACTTGGTTCATTTTGATTCTCCATTTTTTTATTTTTTGTCATTGTATTTGATATATTAATCTTTTAGGCTAACTTTATTTTATTAATACTAGCTAAGTAGTTAATTTATCAATACTATAATTGACTCCAAAGGAAAAAGATATCTACAAAAAATGCAGGCGTGCAATTTTACTTAATATTTCATTCAGCTAACACTAGTATTAGAGGTAATCATTAATTAGACTTTGGTTGATGCTATATTTACGATTGAGAGATCGAAGTTTCAATTTCATTTTGTTCATAAATAAATCCGCCGCCACGATGATATAATCTAACTGGCAAGCCAAGAATTTGATGATATGTTTCCTGGGAGATATTTTTCTCATCATTAAGCGATGATTTGGTAAAAGAACGAATAGTAAATAATTCTTCCAGTTTGTCATACATCTCAAGGTTTGCTCTCTCATCTTGGTATAGCTCACTAGTAAAATTATTGCATTTGCCAATTTCTCTTAGCAATTCTCTTGATAACAGATAGCTTATAGCTTTAGGAACATACGATTTATTTCTTTTATAATGAATAATTTCATGGAAAATTGTCGCATCTGAAGAGCAAATTTTTATACTTTCGTTTATAGAAAAATATATATGATAGAGGCTTAATTGTTTTATTAAATCATAGTCGGGATTATGCAAAATATTGATACATCTTGCGCCCTTTACCAGATAACGTTGATAATGTTTGGCATATTCATAAATACTCTTACTTTCTTGTATGGCTGGGAATTTTAGCTTATACTCTTCATCACTGAGAGACTGAGGGCTATTTTGGATACTAAACGTAGTATTCCTTAACGATTTATCTAAATAAAGGACACATTTGCCAGTTTTAAAAGCCGCTAAATAAGTTAAAACTTTATTTGCAACGCTGCTGTCAATGGAGGGGTTGTTAAGAATATTAGTCTTGATTTTCGTAAAATTAAAAGTCATGAAATTTTGAATATCTTCTATATAGTTATCTGGGACTAAACAAGAGTGGTAAGGCCTCTCTAGACTAATAATATGATCAGCCTCGCAAAAAATTTTAAGATCCTTAAAACTAGCGATATTATTGATAAATAGTTCATTTAATTGAGCGCTGAACAAGATCAATTGCGTTAATGCAGGGTTTTTAATTTCATATTGACTGCTATTATGGCTCTTAGCAAACATATCCTGCTTGGCAACTAATTGATTAAGCGCTCTAATTAGCTCTTGTTCAAACTCTAAGAAATTATTGAAACATAGTTCAGGAGAATGGTAATCACCATCTGGGCATTGCAATATAATACCTAATTCCTTACAAAGTCGGCTGCAGCCGGCAATAATAGATTTTATTCTAGCTACTAAATTTGGTGATAATGATGAATTAATAGTAGAGCATCCTGAAGTGTTATTGATAGTAAAATGTTGAGAATTACGATACAGAGGTGTTGCTTGCATGAGATCAATCCTATGAAATGAGATTTCTTATAATCACTCTGGAAATGTAATTTGAATTCAGCAGTAATTTGTAGTTAGCAAAAAAAAACTAAAAATGCTATACTAGACGCTAAATGGTAAATTTTTAAGCACTCTCAGCTGCTTTGGATAAGGATTATTTCATTGTGCGATACAAGTTCTACTGGTTTTATCTTTTATATTTATGTTGTAGTTTAGGCTACTCTAAAGAAATACTATTATTAACAGATATACATTTTTCCCCCTTCGCAAAATGTCAAACTCAAACACGGCAGCCGTGCACAACATTAGCTCAACTTATTCAAACGCCAATTGAGTCCTGGCCGGCATTACTTGACCAAGCGGCGCTTAATAGCTATAAAGAAGAAACTAATAATGCTTTATTTCAAACAGGTATTAATAATCTAACCAATATAGCCTCGGAGAGTAGTATAGACACAATTTTTGTTACTGGAGATTTATTAAGTCATAATTTTGATCAAATGTATAAAAGCTACGCACCTAAAGAATATGCCAGCCAAAAATACTATACTGAATTTACCAGTAAATCAACTTTATATGTTCTAAACCAAATTCATAATAAATTTCCAAATAGTAAATTATATTTTGTATTAGGTAATAACGATGGCGATAATGGTGATTATGTAATGCCATCTAAAGAATATTTAAAAAATGTTTCTCAGTATTTGAGCGGCTTTGTAAGTAATAGCATTGAATTCAAAGCTGATTTTGGCCAATACGGCTATTTCTTTACATCATTAAATAGCCAAACGAACATAATTGGCTTAAATATGGATATTTTATCTACCTATTACCCTGAATCAGGTTTAGCTATCCAACAATTAAAGTGGCTACAGGCTAAATTAGAACTTTCAGCCAAAGCAAAACAGAATGTAATAATATTACAGCATATTCCTTTTGGCGCCGACACCTATAAAAGTGCAACTAAAGGCGAATATATTCCAGTGTTAGACACTAAACTTCAACAAAGTTATCTTACACTGCTTGACCAATATAGTTATCTAATCAAAGCAATTTACGCAGGACATTTCCACGGTGAAAATTTATCAGTAATAAACGGAAAAACGCCGCTAATCGGCAGCCTTGCATTTAATGCCGGATTTGGCAATCATCCAGGATTTAAAATAATTAGTATTAAAGATGATGGCAGCTTTCAAGGTTATACTACTTACTATACCACTTTAAGCACAGGGCAAGTTGAGTGGAAAAAGTTATACTCTTTTTCAGAGGTATTTGGTAAAGGCTCTCAGATTAGTAAAGTTATTGAAAGCTTCCCAAAGAATATTAGTGAGTCTAAAGTAATCATTTACCGGCAAAACTATAATGGTAATAATAGCCAATTTAAGCAGCCAATCAGCAAAGACGATAAATGGAAATATTATCATTGCAATATACTCTATTCAGACCCACAAAAATACCAAGCTTGCATCAATAACTAAATTACAACATCGTTACGGTAAGTTATTTTAATCTCATGACTGTAATCCTACTACCATGCGCATAGTCTATGTATGCTACATATACTGTACCATCAGGTGCAACCTCAATTGTTGGGGAACCTACTCCACCATCTGAAAAAAACTGGTTTCCTGCGTTTATCCAATTTTTTCCATCAAATGTCATAACCGTAATTTTATTAGCAAGGCTTTGATCTAGATAAGTAATATACTGAATATTATCTTTAGGTGATACTGCCATTCTTGGAGTAAATGCCATATCAGAAAGACCATTGCCTTCACTTTGCCACTGTTGTTTAGCATTAAGAGTTTTTACGGTTACTTGCCCACACCCCCAGAGTGAAGTCACATTCATGGAAGCGATATAGGGAATACCATCAGAGCTTACAACAACATTCCCAACCGTGCCATCATAATAATTACCACTAGTTGACCATTGACGATTTACAGGATTAAATACTAATGTTATAACTCTTTGACTATCTACTGCTGCAGTATTAAAAGTAAGGTATAAAGCACCATTAGGACCAGCAGCTAAACTTTGGTTATCAGTTCTATAATAATTGTAAAATAGATAGCTATCAAGATTTGACCACTGTTTACCATCAAACTCCATTACCGTAGGGACATAATTTCGAGTAACATCAGAATACGCAAGGTATAATTTACCATCAGATGAAATTGCCAAATTTTCATAATACCCCACCACAGTATTAGAAAAAGTTGGTCCAATATTAACCCAATTAAACCCATCAAATTTTAATACAGTTGGTTGACCATAATTATTGTCATCTGCGTAGGTTATATACGGAGTGCCATCAGATCCAATAGCTAGATCTATATACAAGGCCCAACCTGCAGAAAATCCTGGAGTTCCAACGCTTACCCAATTTTTGCCATCAAATTTCATTACAACGACTTTACCATCATAAGCATCATCTTTATACGCAATATAAGGGGTACCATCAGGGGCAATAGCAAGGCTTTGAAATTCTACAGCCCCAGCAGAAAATCCTGGTGTACCAACTGCCTGCCATGTTTGGCTTTCAGTTGCTATACTAGTTTTAAAGGTACTTTGGCTAGTATTTGAGTTAGTTTGATTGCCCACATTACAAGCAGTAAGGGCTATGCTAAAAAGAGTCGCAGCAATAAATTTTTGTAGGGCGAAATTTAAACGTTTCATTTACAATATTCCTTGATAACGCCAATTCGAGTTAAGCCATACCCAGCTTTAGGCCCGAATTGGCTTTTCTATAACTATAGTTGAAAGAAGAGAAATCATACACTTAGTTTAGTTAGTTAGCTAATTGTATAATTCTTGATTTTTAGATGTTTAAATTGTATATTATTCACTGTTTGTAAAATATCTGCATTTTTTGCAGGCACGAACTTTTTTGCTAACTGCTGAATAAATTTATAAAGAAATAGAGAACATAAGCTATTAGATAGTATTGCCAAAATAAGTTATTCTTTATATAAAGTTGGCTAATTTGCACCGAAGCCAAATAGGAAGCTGCCTCTTAACATATCTCTAGGAAATTTCACTCTACTTTTTCACACTCTTAAAAAAATATAATATCATAACTGTCAGAGCCCCTATCAAGCAGTAAACCTTAGTTTTTATTCCGGAATCATTCTATCAACAATAGCCATTTTGACCATAAGACTACAATATTTGCAGGTATTTATTATTAAATACAATTCATATAATCCTCGCTGCAAGATAAATTAAAATCACATTTCAAAGATTAGGACAATGACTAAACTCTAATTTATACTAGATAAGTAACTAAAGCTAAATTGGGTAGGTACTAAAGTATTAGTGCCATAAAATTTAACCTATGTCAAATTAGGTAAGTTAAATTTGACACATTGAGAAAGAAAAATTATGATTAATAAACTATCTGGGCGTACTTTTTTATCATCGACTAATTTAGCGAAGGCTACTCCATACGCCGCTAGCTCAGAGGCGCATCTGCCACGGGCTATTTCGGGGGAAAAAGAAAAAATAATTGAAGATGTACTATTTAGCAATAAATAAATTAAGAAATTTAGATTTAAACAGCGAAAATCTAAGTCAACAGTTTGATCAATTGAAAAAGGACTTCCCGATAATTTGTTCTTTAGACCACAAGCTAAATGAGGTAGCAGTAAGACAAACTAGTCATTATTTTAAACTTGGACATAAAAAAAATCAACAAGAAATAAATCAAGATATTAGAAATATTGTTGACTACGTAAATTACCGCGTCAAGAGTGAACATGGCATAGGCGAAAGCCTTGCCGATTTACCAAGTTTAATAGATGAATATAGGAAGATCGCTGCTGAAAGTGATACTGATAATGATTTACTTAGTAATGCTCTTAGCCAGTTATCACTTCTTCTAAAAGACTGTAACCACGAAATGCTGAGGCCACTATGCGAAACAATTAATAACCAGCTTCTAGTATATTACCAAAAGTCATTTGCAATCAATCAACAAGCCAATCACTGGGAACAACAACTTTGTAGCAAACTATCTAATTTCCGAGCCGAGTTAGGTGCTACGTTTCTATTAGATTATAAAAACATATTTGATGAAAGCATCGATGGTACAAACACTCATATTTGGACCGAATATGTAAAGCATAACCCTAAATTTGCCGGGCTAAGTATTGATAATCAGCTTAAGTCAGACCTACTTTCAATCGAGGGTACCTCCTTTAGAGATCTAAAGCAAATTGCTTGTAACGATTTGGGTTTGAATGTCGAAGATAACATTTTTGAAGAATATAATAAAATAGTTCCAGTTGAAAATAACAAAACAGTCACAATAACTGTAACAGATATTACAAATAAGGTATGTCTAGCAATTAAAGAAAAACTGTTGCCCGAAATTGTTAATGCTCGTTTTAATTCAGCTTACGAACTACTATTAAGAGGAAGTTATAACAAAGATCAGAGAAAAATTTCTTTGGCACGCTCTAGGTTAAATAGTACTATTGAAAATATATTGAGAAAAAACTCAATCAAATATCATCAGTCCAAAGAGTGTTTTGACTTACTTATAAACATGGTTGATAAATTAAGGCAATTAACTGGATCTCCAATGATTGATCAAAGTATAAAAACTGAGTATATTGACACAGTGATCAATACAATACATCGCCATATCATAAAATACATGCCGAGCTTTTTAAGCAACAATGATATCAAAAGATTTAACTCAAATAACGCTATAGATTACTGGCTAGCGAAAGCTGATTATTCAAAAGTATATGATTTATGTATTCAAGCAAAACAATATAAGTTGGCATATTTGCTAGTTATTGCTAATAATAATAGTACTCAAGAAGAAATTGATAGCCTGTACTCAAAAATTGATCAATCAGCCAAGAACCCTGACGGAACTATTAAATTTGACAAAAATGAACTTCCCACAGCAGAACTTATCTTTAAAGTAACGGGAAGGGAGGATCTTTTTAAGGCATTTAATCAGGCATTGGGTAGAGATGGTGAATAACGGTCACTGACTCATATCAACTGAAACGTTGTTTCGAGCAACTTTTTCTTACTTGGAATCCTAACTCACAATACCTGGTGCTTGTATAATTCGCTAAAAAGCATCAGGTATTAAGTTCTTCACTAGCTATAATCGGTAAACCCTGTTATAATCCAAAAGCATTACTAAGCCTGTTCCTTTATTATTTTTAACCATAAACTAAATTTGCAATAACCATAAATGGGCATTTTAGATAGTTAATATTTTGGAGAAGCCAATGAAAATAAAATTAAGTAATTATACCCCTCCCCTGCGAATTTTGCTGATTAGCTTGATATCCTTAGCTTTAATCAGTAATACCTATGCTGATAGCCAGCTAATTTTTGCCATAGATGTAATCCGGCATGGTGATAGAACGCCTATTAAAGAAATACCTAACGATAAACATGTGTGGAGTGAAGGAATGGGTGAATTAACCGCTAGAGGAATGCAGCAAGAATTTTCACTAGGCCAAGGCTTTCGTTCTATGTACATCGAAAGATATAAATTATTACCTAAAAGCTACTCTGCCAGCACCATGTACGTCCGCTCAACTGACTATAACCGTACTTTAATGAGTGCCGAAGCGGTTTTGATGGGGCTCTATCCTCTTGGCACAGGACCACAAATAAATAATAGTCCTGCTTTGCCAAGCCAGTACCAACCAATTCCAATTCATACTGTGGCGCAAAAAGAAGATCCTTTATTTGAAGATAGAACCCATGGCCCTGGCTTTGAATCTAGAGTAATCGAATATGTGATAAATACGCCCAACTGGCAGAATAAGGTAAATCTTTACCAAGATAAGCTGAATAAATGGGGCTTAATTAGCGGAATGTCATTAAAAGGCCTTTATCCGGTTTCTGGCCTCGGCGATACCCTATATATTAGAAGCCTCTACAATATACCATTACCAAAGGGGATGAGCGAAAACGATAGTAAAGAAATTCTTGCGCTTGCTGACTGGATTCATGTTAATGTTTTCCAGCCATACGAAGTAGGTAGCTATGCATCAAGTGCTTTATTAAAGGAAATAAATAACTACCTAAGCACAGCGGCCAAAGGTGAAAACCAACTAAAATATGTACTCTTTTCCGCGCATGACAGCACTATTCTTGGTTTAATGAGCGGTTTAAAGTCGCCGTTAGCCAAATCACCACCTTATGCTTCAGATGTTAAATTTTTGCTGTTTAAAGAAACCAACAAGAATATTTTATTTGTTAATATTATTTATAATGGGACAATTGTTAACATTCCAGAATGCAAGCAGCAGCCATGTACTTTAACTGAATTTAGTAATTTGGCCCAAAAAGCAGCAGGCAGCTAAGCCAGGTAAATCTTTGGGTTGCAGGGATGTCACTGTAACCTAAATCTGTTTTATAAGTTATTATGTCTATTCAGGTTTTATATCAAAATGGCTCGTATGATTTATTTCTAAATCGCTTTGGCAAAAAGCGGTTATACTTGACTATCAATCTTAGTTCTATTTTATTCCATTTAACAGCAATAAAAATGATTATTAAGCCTACTGCAATCAAAGCAAAGGGGAAAAGTATACTCCCATTGGCTAAATAACTTAAGTAAAAATAGATACCTAATGCGGCAAATATTGCAAATACTCGCCTTTGCAGTACTACCCCTACGCATAGCATCAATAAATTAACTAATAAATAACTAAAATGCATGCTCTTAGCAGTACTGTTATTATTGATAAAAATACAGCTTAGGCTACTCCAGAAAGTAATTACAGAAAAAACATACAGCCAAAAAAGTTTATCTTGGGACTCTTTTGGTAAAGTATAGTCAATCCGGATAAGGAAACTTAATTCTATCAAACTGAATAAAAGTGAGAACCACGATCGGTCAAATAAATTAAAATCATTCAGTTTAAAGAGCAATTGATACAAATCCATGCTCATATACCAAAGTAGCATAGAGAGAGGAAAAAGGATAAAGTTAAATCGATAATGGAAGTACAATAGGCTGCCTACAAAGAGGCTAGTAATTTCCATCGGTAACCAATATAAATTTATTCTGTAATAAAAATTCTGGTATTCACTAAAATTTTTAGGTAAAAAATGAAGCAAAAACTGGGTATTATAAACAATTAGTGGCACAACTACCAAGCTAAATGCAGCCATTATACCGGCAGGAAGTACTAAATTTTTATTCCTGAAGAAATTTGTGAGAAGAATTCCTATGACAAAAAAAACAATACTTAGCAGCAATAGCGGTAAACCAACTAAAGAACTCCAGCTTTCTCCTATCAATAAAGTCACTGCTAAAATCGAGATAAACCCTCCAAGATAGTATAAAACATGACCTGCTTGAAATCGTGGTATATGCTGGCTATCAGATGCTAAAAATTGCCATAATAGTTCAGCTTGCTTAGCAGTAATTATCTCTGCATTGACAGATTTCTCTAGCTGTTGCTTAGTTATTTTTAACTCTGAGATCATTCCATTCTCCGATTTGCTGTAAGCCATAATCTTAACATACGCAATTATTATACCCCTTTTACAACCTCAAAGCGATTTCAATTATAAAAATAAACTTGCTTAACTTGTGTCTCATCTATGCCAAAGCATCGAAATCTTTTATATTTGTACTTTTTGTTTTCAACCTAAGTTAGCTTCATAATTAGAGTAAAAATAAGCTCAATTACCTTTTCAGGTATTTGAGCTAGAAGGTCAAGTTTACCTTGAACTCTAATCTGACTTATTCCCGAATAACTGGTTACCAGTTATTAATGAACCTACTTAATAAGCAGCAAAAAATGCAGATACCAATCGTTTCTTTGAGATGAAATAATATAGTGCTTTTTCTGTTTAACTCAAACTCCTGCTTTTTGTAGAAGCAATTTTAAGGTATGTATACATGAATCAATTAGACAGTAGAAATTTTTATACTTTATTACCTAGTCCTAATTTAGATAATAAAGTCTCAACGGAAGAACTTTCTTTTCAGTACGCAAATCAATATCCTAAAAGTATTGATGAATTAAAGGATAGTTATAAATCTTTTACAGATGATAACCTACTTAATTTTAGGATAGATTCTATTTTAGTTGGACTTCACGAAGCTAAGAGCGCAGCCCCGACGCCCCCCTCTGAAGCTAAGCAAAATAAAATTGATGAGTTTATAAAGGAAGTAAGACTTCTCAAGGATACTTGCAATCAATCGATCAGCATTAATTTAAATGAATTAATAAACAAGCATTTGGGATTCCTTGGACAGGAAAAGACTGATGCATTATTTGGAAAACTTTCTTTAAAAGATGTATACATTGATGCTGTTAGTAAAGCAGGTTTGTATTTATTAGAGATAGCTTCAACAAATCCGAGAAATAATAGTTCTGATAAATTATCCCAAGAAATTACTGAGCAAAGAAAAATTGAGGATGTTTTAACATTATTATCAAAATCCCCGCTAGAAAACTTAGATTCAGAAAAACGGGCAGAAATATTTAATTATATACAAAATATTAACACCGAAGAGTTGGGCGAAATTTCACCTTCTGAGAGAAAAAATAAAGAGCGCTTATCAGATCTTAGGGGTACTTTTATGTGGTGTGCAATTTTTCAAAAAATAAAAAGCCGATTACCAAAGACAATTAATGAATTAGAAAAATTTATTCAAGTTTATTTTCTAAAGAAAGATTTCTCTTTGAACACTGGAAATGAATCTTATTTAAACATCTACAAATATGCAGCAGCTTCCCCTCTTATAAATCCAAAGTTTGACCTAACTGCTTTAAGAAAAAAAGCACTAGAGCCAAGCTTATTTATTCAGAATAAACAATATGATTTAGAAGATAATGAAGCCGCTGTTAAAATTCAGCATATTTTTAAATTAAATCTTTTATGGCAATCTTTACTAATAAAGCCACAAGAAACATACCGTACATTTTCCAATGATAAGATAGCTACTGAAATGTTTGGTAAACATGTAGCAAATTCAAATGATAAAAAATTAAACCACAATTTTATTACTACGGATCTATTATCTGCAAGAGTGAAGTATTATAGAGAATGGGATGGGAATAAAAATTCTACTTTTAATATGATGCCAAATGACCAAGAGTTAGAAATTGAAGTTTCGGCCAAAGGGACAGGTAATACACAGTGGCAAAATATTATTGCAGAGTTTGGAATAGATAGGTATGAGAATACTAAAACACAAAAAGCTATCGATATATTGTCTCGTTACGCAAAAAATGGGGAAGCAATACTAAAAAGTAAAGAACTAGCTAAATTAAAACAAGTTTCAAGCCAGAATAAAAGCTCATTGAATTTTTCGCTTCATGCGCAAGAGATTTATGCAATAATAGTTAAAGTATGTAGCCATCCCTCTCTTAAATTATTAGACTCTCAAGTACCTAATATTAAAACTAGAATAGAAGATAATCTTGCCAGGTTACACATGTTTTTAGATATATTGGTTAATTTGCACTATAATAACCATATAAAATTTACAGCAATGCTAGAACCAATAGTTCACGAGTTATCGCTTTTAGTTTATGAAATTACTACTGAGTTAACTAGTAAGCCAATTGTTACCTATGAAGAATTTAACCAAGCTGTTCAAAATGAATTTCTGGGCGAAGCGGGTGGTATTTTTGCTATCAATCAAGAGAATGATCAAATAGGTGTTAATGGTTATCCAGCAAATTCTGGTATGCATGCTAATACATTAGGTTTACATTTGATTAATAAAATATTAGATATTAATGATGCTAACGCTAATGAGCATATTTTCTGGGAATATAATCAGGAATATGAACAATATCATGAGATCAATGGGACAAGAGAGATAATTTTGGGTGGTCTTACAGTACGTGTTAATGAAGACCCAACATTACCGGATATTCATGCAGTTAATGGATCTGTATTAGATGGATTTAGCAAATATACTCATGGAGTAGTAAATTTAAGAGAGTTTGTAGAGAAGTTATTAGCTAAAAATAGCTTTCATAATAATAGGCATAATGTTATTTTTTTAGACACTACCAATAGTGATTACAATAATATTAAGCTAGATGATAAAACACAAAAGCTGGTTAACCAAGGGAGTTTAACTATTATTTTATGGGAAAGTTGGCAAAAGATGGGGCTTTTAGGGACGGATCAAGCTCAGTATGGACGTGTTATTGTTTTAAGTAGCAAATCGCATTTACAAAAACTGGAACCGATTAAGCAGTTAGCAGAAAAAGATATAATTAGGCTTGACATGCAGATTGGTGCACTATTCCAAGTAAGTCGTAAATACCATAATAAATACCGCGAAATAAATTTTAATAATGGTAAAAAAATGCGTGATATTGTTATGGCTGATAATCCAGTAGAGAGGGCTAAGATTGGTCCATTCTTAACTGAAAGTAGTCTTTCTCTAGTGCTAGATATTTATCCTAGCTTTCCAATTTACTGTCGAGATAGTTTCGGTTTTAACTATGTTACCTTTACAGAAAGTCTGTTTGGATTTAGGGTTAGCGCAGGGAGTGAACCAATCATTGATATAGAAATCATGTCAATCGCTTTAAAAAAATTGGTAGAGAATACTGAGGGCAAATCATATAAAGATAAAACAAAATACTTAAGTGAATTAATCGACAATTTAAACGATTATTTCTCTAAGTTAAATGATAAATTGATAGACTTTAGCAAAGAAGAAATTAAAGAGTTAATATCTTGTCTATTATTGACCCAAGTGGTTGTAGATGATGGAAAATATGAATTAGCTTTATTAAACAAACTTAATAACGTAAATATCATTAAGATATGCAATATGTTACTAAGGGAAAAAAATAATAAGGTTTATAATAAATTAGTTAACGAATATTTAGAAGGATCTACTAAATCAATAAGTATCATTACTAATTTAAAATCCAGTTTACAAAATTCCAGTTTACAATATAATAGCGACATGCGTTATCTATCAGCATCCCTAAATGAATCAATAAGATTATAGAAAGGGATGCCTACTGAAAAGTCTAGCATAAGGATAGATGCGTGATAGCAGGCCATAACTAGAGTGAACTGTGTGATCCATAATACATTATTTTAACAAAAGTTAATTGAAACGATGTCTATGAATCACACAGGTTAGTTCGCTTTCCAAGTTTTATCTACTTTATGGTAGTTAACTAAAATATTACCGACTATATTTGTTTGGTGGGTTAATCTTAATACATCATCCATATAATATGACGTACTGGGAGCACTAAATGAAGCTTGGTTCTCCCTACATTTATCTTGCGCCTCTTGAACATTTCCCGCACTTGATAACTTAACTATTAGCCATTCTTTTTCAAGATTTCTGGGATTATAAGCTTTCTGACATAGTGCATAATTGGCTGTAACTAGGCTGTCATTTTCAAAATGTCCACTATTTGAATTAATGTAAGCATAATTGCTGCCATTCACTAATGGATAACCAAGGGACCAACTCCAGAGTAAAGAATAATAGCGTGGGTCAGTCGACTTTTTAGTGCATGATGAGTCGCTACAACTGAAACCTGTCATACTTAAAGCGTATAAATTTATTGGATAAGTCAAACTTATTCTAATATTTTCTGTAGTAAAAAAATCGTTGTATCTTTTATCATTCATTGCTGCATCTACGTAATCTAAGATCGTATTAGTGCTGGTTAGACGCAATATGTTAATATGTTCAGCATCACTTGAATACATATCAGAGATTACCTGGTATTTATCAATACCTGATTTTGAAGATTGCATAAGTTCTCCGACACCTTTAAAATAAAGCGGTGCTTTTGTTGAGTTTGTTATCGCTGTAAAAAGATACGAGCTAGAACTAAATTTTTCCTTATCTCCGGTAGTAACTATGATAATATTTGATTTATATTTATCAATTAGACTAGCTTTACTAAATTTTGCTAAATTTAAGGATTTACCCCCTGCCATTTGTGGTGTAAAGATATATGGTTCAAGCATAGACAATTCATTATCTAACAGTAAAATATTATCTTCAAGTCCTGAGTTTGGGTCTATATATAACAATAATAATTGATCAGGATTATTAACTATCCAGGCTTTAATTTCACTAATTGTTGAAGATAAGTTTGTGTTATTTTCACATAAAGTATTGGTTAATTGCTCACTTGAATGGTTATGGCATATTCCTAATGAATTACCAACCTTGCCAACGTCGATTTCAAGCATTCTCACGCCAGTATTTAACATATCTGTCACTTTTTGATAATTATCTGGATCAGCATAACTTAAATTCAGTAAACTATGACTAGTAGTATAAAATGGTGAAATTAGTGAATTATGGCCCCCTATAAATTGTGCAATATTTAAGCTTTCAGCCTCATCAATACTAGCTTGTAAATTAAGAGCGCGAGCTAAAGAGCTACCTCCATGTTGGTATATAGTATTAGCGTCCGGAGCAATAATCAAACAATTTTTGCTGCCACCACAAGTAGCCTGGCTAAATAAAATGGTAGCATCTAGTTTATAACTGTCCACCAGAGGCCCTGCCACTGGACGAACAGACGCTTCCAAGCGTGGATTATCCACGCTTAGCATATTAGTATTTAGGAGACCATGACATTCTGAATTACTAAAGTTTTGTGAATATTTCTGAAATTGGCTTTTAGTTTGGCTATAGTTATAATCATAGCTATAATCCATCAAACAGTAGCTTGCCGGGTCAGTTGCCAAACTAACCTTAATTTTTCCTTTATTAACCCTAGTTAAACCCTCTTGTTTGGTTGTTAACTCAAAACTGCAGCTTATACTTTGTTTTTGTAAAGAATAATTACTTATAGAAGACTGGGGGCAATTTTTTAAATTTACATTAGTATTATTATCAAATATTGATATTACCAGATCTTGGTTATAATTATTAATTACCCTAAAACTATTATCCCAACTAGAAGCAAAAGTTATTGCTGCGAATATGAAATATAAATTAGTAGCCAAAATGATTTTACAATTAACCTTCATCCAAAAAACTCCTTTAATATATTTACTTTCTATTACCAAATTGAAATTTTGCCTGATATACCACTGCTAAGCTTAACAAGCAGATCATGCCTAAGTTATCCTTTAATGGGTGGGCGCTAGAAAATTTGGTTAGACTGCGCAACAGCATCAGTGGTGAAGTTATTATTTATACAGTTAAACTAACAGACTTATTATCAGCTATAATTTATGGTATCCCAGATTTCTAACACATGATTATTCTGCTTCTCTATTGCAAAGAGATATGTAGCCTGTTCAATGCAGCCTCCTTCTTCTAGGCATTTAATTAAATCTAGCAATGTTTTATCCTCTTGCTCACCATCTTCAGCTTTAATTAGGCTAGCAACCTTTAATGCTAGAGTATAAAATAGCTCATTTGCCTGGTTTTTACCTCCATGGTCGTAGCCTAAAGCTCCACGTTTAGCAATTTGACCTAGTAAAAATAATAATTTAAGTTTAGAACTGCGGTCAGGCAAAGAAATATAGAATTTATCAAGCTTATCTTTTAATGATGCAAGTTGATCGGCCTGAATGAAAGCAAAATTTATACTATCTTTAATTTCTATATCTTCTTTTACCGTTTCACCTAGACTAATAGGATTCCCCTGATTCATTATTGTTCGCTCTATGGTTGCTTTTATAATACCCCTAAGTTTGTTGTCAGTTATTACATCTGCTATCTCAAATACGAAATTAATGATATTTGCAAATTTATAATCCTCAGGATTAAATTGCATATTAATAACAATTTCTTTTAGCCATTTAGGCAGCAAATTAAAATCTTTGCACTGAGGACTTAACTCGTCCAACAAAACTGGGAATTCATCTTTTAAATCAATAAGCTTATATACTTTTAGGTTAGAAATATTATGTTGGTAGAGCGGAGCCGTATGTTTATTGATTCTAAAAAAGCCTAACATTTGCTCTTTTTGATATTCAATCCCTACCTCAGAAATACTAACACTATAAACTATAAATAATAGCGGTTTCTTTGCTGAGTTATATATAACGCCATAGGACCCCATCGTTTCTGGGTTATGTAAAGTAGTATACTCGATATTTATATCTTGATAATTTGGGAAAATCAAGTTAGCTAATTGTCTATCCTCTTCAAACTTCATTGGTATACCAAATAAGTAGCCTATTCCCAACTTCTCTTTTAATCGGATCAAAATTTGTTCATTTGAAATAACCCAACAGCTAATGCTGCTAGCCAGCTCGCCTAGTATTAGTCTATCATTGGTAAATCTTTCTTCTAAAATAGCATTAGCTATTATCACTTGGGCTTCTGAATCTGTAAAATTCATTTTGCCTAGGCTTCTGGCTAATTCTAT
>CAYLRR010000003.1:0-5659 GCA_964386295.1 uncultured Neisseria sp. | reverse complement strand
CATTACTTCTTTTTCAGATGTAAGCCTCTCTTCATAAATAGCATCAGCTATTATCATTTGGGCTTCTAAATCTGTAAAATTCATTTTGCCTAGGCTTCTGGCTAATTCTATCATTACTTCTTTTTCAGATGTAAGCCTCTCTTCATAAATAGCATCAGCTATTATCTTTTGGGCTTTCGAATTAGTAAAATTCATTTTGCCTAGGCTTCTGGCTAGTTCTATCATTACTTCTTTTTCATCTGTAAACTTCTCTTCTCGAATAGCATCAGCTATTATCTTTTGGGCTTTCGAATTAGTAAAATTCATTTTGCCTAGGCTTCTGGCTAATTCTTTCAATACTTCCTTTTGATTGGTAAAGCTTTTGGCAAAAATAGCTTTGGCAAGATTTAGCTGAACCAAATCATCACAGATATTCATCACCCCCAAACTTTTAGCTAGCCTCGTTAATACTTGTATATCAGTAGAAAATTTACCTTGGTTAATAGTAGCAGTGATCATTTGAAGAGCTAATGGATTAGTTAAATTCATATCCCCTAACCCCTCGGCAATTGTCATTAATGCCTCTTTATCAAAGGAAAATTTCATTGAATGAAGAGCAATAGCAAATTGGTTTTGTACATGGTTATCAGTAAGTTTCATTTTAGTGATACTTGCAGCTAACAGTCTAAATAGCTCTTTATTTTCTTTGAATTTATTTTGCCTAATTGCATTTATCAGGTTAAGTTGCGCCTCAGTACCAGTAATATTCATAGTTGCTAAGTTCATGGCCAATAGCTGTTGCAGGTGCCTTTGTTTAGTATTTTTATCTTCAGAAATATACCTTATAATGTCAAGTTGAATTCTGGGATAATTACTCAAATCAATTTTACCGCTTATCATCCGGTCTACTAATTTTGATTTAACACCTTGATCATCCAAAATACCTTGGATAAGCCAAGAAAGCATAACAATATCTAGCTCACCCTCTCTTGAGCTTTCTAGTTCATACGCTTGATAAAACGCTCTTTTCTGTTCATAAACCATTACACAAGAATATTCCTCCAAATATTTACTAAGATTTAAATATTTATTTACTTTATCTGAAATAATTTCATCAAATATACAAAAATACGAATTATCTGTAAAGTCATGGGTTTTACCATCCATAGACAACTCATCCAAAGGATTATTTTGTGCTATAATGCTTGAGAAATTTAGTGCCTTCTTAAGCTCTCGCTTATACTCAAAAACAAGAGCGCTAGCTGTCTGCTCAGCTTGCTCTAAACAGTCAGCAATTTTTGCTTTAAGCTCAATTGTGACCCAGCGATTTGATAATATATCTATAAAGCTGTTAACCATCTTATAACCAATATCGCTTAACGGAACTTTATTAAAAATCCCTTTTGGTATAATGAAGATATCTGTAAAGAGGATTTCTAATAGTTTCATTTCAGTTAATTTATCAGTTTCCCTAAGAAAATCAGCAAAAGCTGACTGTAGCTCATAAAGCTGCCTACTATCATCAGCATAACTAGCGCTATCGATAAATATATGCCTATAAATTTTTGCCAAATGAGCTGAGCTTCTTAATAGGTCGTGATCTCTTATGTCTTTTAACGAATAAACAAAAGTATTATCTATATTAAAAAACTTATCCCCTTCTTCACTATATGCTAAGAAATACAGATGATTAAATTCATTAAATAATTTTTGTTTTACCTGATTGACAAATGCAAGTCCATTAAAAGGTAGCCTGTTTAATTGGAAACCAGCTAAATTAAAGCGGATTTGATTATCTTTTGCTTCTACGGTTCTAATAAACTTCCTAATTAGCTGCTTTACCAAAATGATATTTTGAATTGAGCTAATAGACATCAGAATATTGTTCAAGTAATATTCTGATAGAAAATAGTTATCCTCCTCGCTATTATCTTTCCTTAATTCCAGAATACAGTCTAAGTCGTTAAAAGAAACTTGTTCTGATTCAAGCCTTACATTTTGCAGATTAATATATTTATAGCCGTCTATAGCTAGAGTAAAACCTTTAAGAGTAACAAGATTACTTAAATCATAGTTACTTAAATACAATAACATGACGGAAGAGGTTGAATCGATTAACCCATTTTCAAATTGTTTATACAGTTCTTCTAAATTCCTACTTGATTGGATAGGCAATCCAAGTTGCTGCATAAATGTTTTTATTTCATCGCTATAACTTATTCTAGAATTAAATAATATCTGAGTTCGCATAGATCCATTTGAAGAGCATAAGTTTTTAATGTATCTTATTTCTTCTGCTTCTATATGAATACCAATATAACGATATAGAAAATCACGGATCCCCAAATCATTTATCGCAGGAATAAGAATATTTTTATCTGAAAAAATATTATCTCGAATCTTTGATATAACACTTAGATAATCAATTAATAAGGATAAATTACGAGCTATATCTACTCTATAAGCAGGATGTTGATTCATCCTCGCGATAATTTTATCTCTGAGCAGGTTGCCAATATATAAAAAGTTTTCATTCATCAGAATATCCATTGGAATTAGGCCATTATTAATACGAGGCCTACTATTTATGCTGCGCATTTTCAAATCCTTTCTTTACTTTATTGTTTGAATTATACGATCCGTGACTAATCCATATCAGGTGAATTATGGAAGATCTTAATTTCTGGAAATTCAATATTTTAATCCTGCCGGCTACACAGTAATTTGTAATAAAGTAATCAGTATACAGATGAATAATTAAAGAATATACCAGCAAAAATTGCTGTTAGCCTTTTATTGTTTTTACTTTATATATACATAGCACTTATCTATTTTGGGATTAGGAACAGAATATTTTTCTTAATAAGGAAGATTTAGTGGGGAAATGCCTGCTTTAAATGAAGGTATCTGCTTAAGATTATTTTATTGAAAATACTGCCTTACCTTACAAACATTTAACCCCGGTTTATTGTGGTCTCTGAGAAAAGACTGCAATTGCAGCCAGTGCAAGGAGTAATGTATGAAAATAGCAAAAATTATTTTAGGATTAATAATAATTGATATTATGCCTAAAGTTTGTCCACATTCTTTGGACAGCCAAACCATCTCCAGTTATTTAAGGAATACCTCAAGACCCAATATAAACGTGCCTCTACTTAATAAATCTAGCACTATGACGAGAAAATCAAATGCAGAGCAAATATGGATAGAACAAATGTCTTTGCAATTAAAGAAATGGGTCTTGGACGACAAAGTAAGAATTAAAATGCTTCAAACAGTATTAAAAGAATCTGCAAAAGCTAATTTAGATCCACTTTTGATTTTAAGTGTCATTACGGTGGAAAGTAAATTTAATAAATATGCAATTTCATCTAGTGGTGCAATAGGATTGATGCAAGTTATGCCTTTTTGGCTTAATGAATTAGAGCACCCCACAGAAAACTTATTCGATGTAGAAACAAACATACACTTAGGTTGTTCAATTCTACGTGAATATCTTGACACAGAAAAAGGCAACCTTTTCTACGCGTTGGGGAGATATAATGGAAGCAGAGGAAGGGAAGCTTACCCTAAATTAGTTCTAGACGCATATCAGCGATACTGGAAGTTAGAAAATTCCTTTAAAATTACTTGTGATTGCTCTAGCGTGGAAAAGATTTTAGTTTAAGCGCCACTAATTATGCTTATTCCAAAAAAGGAAACTTAACTCAATAGGTTAATTATATAATCCAGTTGTCAAATAATATTTCATAGGAAATTATTAATGTTAACAAACACTGGGGCAATATCAGTAACTTACAATTCAGGTACGGCCAACCGTATAAATACCAATTTCATGACAGACGAGGTTGTTACTACCCAAAGATATCATCTAAATGATTACTCTAACTCTGCAAGCTTACTAAACAGAGATGCCGCCATAGATTATTTAAGGTCTATAGTCTCAAGTGAAGTATATACGCATTTCCAACTAATTTTTGAGACGCCAATACTTAAAAGCACACCTAATTGTAATTCAGAATTTACATTTCTTGGTGATACAGATGGTAGCCCTGCAAGACTGCTGCTTTTCTTGCTTTCAAATAATATAATTGAACTCTCTAGTAGTGATTTAGATAAACTAGCTACGCTAATTACAGCTGAACAAAAAATATGCCACGAGGTCAATATAAGTTATTTCCAGCCAAGTTTTTCGGAATATTTCACTAAATACCAGCAAAATCTAGATTTCCAAAATCTTTTTATTGATATCGTATCGACATGCCACATAGTGGACACAGATAAGGTAATAATTGTACTGGGTGATAATATATACGATAGACTTTCTTTAAGCATCACAGCTATGCTAATGTTGCTTGAAAAAATGAAAAAAAACGTTAAAAATTTTTTCATAATGATTGGCAACCATGATATTGTGTCACAGGCAAATTCTATATCAAATATTTCATCATATCAATTTGGAAGCAATGATGATGGGTTTAAAGAGAGTAAAACTCAAGTTTCAAATAAAGTAAAGGAATTTTTTAATCCAATATTATTAATTGACAAAGTTTTGATCTCACATCATGGTATACTTTTTGACGAATATACCAATCAGGTTTTAACAGCTTTTGGCAACATAGAACTGCCTGACGATTTTGAATTAATTGAAAATAAACCGCAGTGGTTAGTAAATCAAATAGAGGCCTTAGTAAAAGCTATAAGCTTTGATCAACCTGAATTTGCAAGAATTGATCGATATGGTAAGCTGACAGTAATAATCTTAGCTCAAAATGATTCACTCCTATTAAGCAATTTCAATAAGAGCAATAATAAACAGCTTTTGAAAGCGTTAAATGCGAAGTTTAAAGTTGATCAGCTGCATGGTCATACCGGCTCGCCTGGTGTAGAAGAAAGTGAAGGATTCCATATTTTTAATGCAAATTCAAGAATATGGATAGATAGCGAGAAGAATATTTTACCGTACTCAGCTAAGTTAGCTCCTTTTAATAATTATAAATAAAAGTACATAAAGCAGTTAAAATATAAATTATTATAAACTAATTTACTGTTTAAAGCTCTAAGACAAAAGTACGCCAAAAACTTTCGGGAATATATTTGTTTAGGCCCTCATTGCGCACTATCTCAAGGAGCTTTAAATAGTGAGGTGGAAAAATATCAAATTTAGGGCAGATCTGGTCTGTTATGATTTTACTCAGTGTACCTCTTTTTATGCCAAGAATTTGCGCAGCCAAGTCTTGAGAAATACCTTGGCTAACTAAAAATAAAATCTCTTGCTGACGCGGAGAAAGCTTTCTTTTATTATATTCAGGGTCAGCATTATTCCCTGGATAAAACTGCATAGGAGTATACTCCTGCTTATGCAAAAGATGAATAAATTCTTGAACACCAAAAAATGTATGATGAAAGCCAATTATTTGTATTCCAACCACTTCACCATTAGGGTGTAATATTGGCACAGCAGTTCTTGCATAACCATGGAAACTTCTATGGAGTGGCATTAAAACGACAAAGTTCACAGTTTGCTTAGTTTTAAAAACTTTATTGATTATGATATAAATTTTTTGTGTCGTCTCATAGAAATGCTCAGGCGAAATTTTATTATATTGGCAAAACTTATTAATAAATTGCATCGGCACGTTTAAATGAGTATACTGCTCTAACGACTCTTCCCGCTTTA
>CAYLRR010000002.1:0-225220 GCA_964386295.1 uncultured Neisseria sp. | reverse complement strand
TTGTCTGATTTAATGTTAAATTTTTAAAGATCTATTAAAAGTGTCCGGTATTGAGAAGCAGCACTTAATTCCAGACACTTTTATTGTTACAGAGTTAGTAAAGCGTGTTTGATTATAAGTCAATTTATTCGTAAGACTACTTTATTTATACTCAAATATGAAGGATATAAGGTCTCTGTATTATTCATTGACTATTTGTTGATGCCTCGCGAGTCTCAAACAGTTCAACAAATAACGCCAATCTCATAAACAAAGCCTAATACCCTTCATAATTCATCTAAATAAAGTACTCTTATGAATAAATTGAAACTGTTTAAATTTCAATTAAGCATAGCATTAGATAAAACTGTCCGGTATTATAGTTAGCAGCTCTAAATTTTTCGATTTTATCATTTGCGTAAAGAATAATATAAATTTAAAGGAATAGCCATGAGGTATCCGTTATTTGTAATAGGTGATAAAAACCTCCTAAATACTACTAGCATTGAAAAGGAACAGCGTAGAATTGAGCCCAAAAAAGAAAGTCTTACTTATTTTCCTACACCTGAGAATAACGAAAGCAAAAGCTCTAAATTCACTAAAAATAGTCAAACCTTTGACAATAATCCATACCCTAAAAGCTACTCTGCCATAAAAGAATACAATGAAATAGTAAAATACTCAGGTAGTTGGCAAGAGAATAAACGCCATGGTAAAGGCATAATCTTATACGCTAATAAAACTTCCTTAACCGGCAACTGGGTCAAAGATAACAAAATCGGTGTTTTTACATATAACCACCCCAATCGGCCTAAGCTAAAAGTAAATTTCATAAATGAAAAAATCACAATAATTGATGAGAATAATTCCAGTCAAAGGGAACTCAAACCTATTATATTTTTTCGAGAACCTGCTAACAAATCAGTATATATAGGACGAAGTGACATAAAGCCACTATCTGCAAAAATGCATGATAGTTCTATTATTGAACTTACACAATTGAATTTTATAGATGGCCCTGGGATAAAATTTATTGATAATCAAATTACTCAATATGGGGAATGGCACAATAATCAATTTATGGCTAAATTAATTTATTCTTATGAATATAATGATATAGCAGGTCAATGTCAAGCGATGCAAAAAGAAAATATAATTAGGAAGGTTAATTATAAAGAAAATGGCAAAGTTAGGATAACTTTTGATGATAACAGTTCATATTTTGGCGAAGTTGTATTTATCGAGGCATTTCTAAATACAGATGATACCGTTGCTACGCAGCCATGCCCTCATGGCTACGGTACTTATTGGTGTGCAAATCAAGATTCCTATACTGGAACATGGGAATATGGGATGTTTATTTATGGTACTGGTAAGTTTATTGATTCTAGTATTACTGACAATTGGAATGGCAAACGAATTGTTCGTTATGAGGGTGAATGGCGCTATACGAAACCCAATGGGATAGGAACGGCTTTCTTTAATGATGGTAGCCAATATAAAAGTGTATGGCTTAATGGGCAAGCAACAGAATAAATTTGGGAATAGAAATATTAAATTTTTTAAGCAGTATTACCCAGATTTGGCTATTAAGACAATCTTAACGGGAATTGTCATTGGCAATAAGTAACAGTAATATTAAAAAGAACAATTAATAGCCATACTTATTGCCAAATAAACAACTTAGTATATAAAAATAGTAAGAATGATCAAAAATGATTTATCTAAGGACTAGTACGCAATAGCTTTAAAGACATCAAAGTAATTGGCGAAAGTTTTGCCAACACACTCATAGTTATTGATAACTACCGGTACCCCGCCAATCGCTAGCAAAGAGAAACACATTGCCATACGATGGTCGTTATAAGTGTTAATTGCTACATTCTCACGAATAATTTCTGGTGCTGTAATCGTAATTGAGTCATCAGTATAATTCACGCTGGCACCAAGCTTAACTAACTCAGTATAAATTGCCAATAAGCGATCAGTTTCTTTTACCTTCCAACTGGAAATCCCATTAATTGTCGTCGTACCTTTAGCAAATAAAGCCAATACCGCAATAGTCATTGCAACATCGGGCATATCTTCCATATTCACATTAACCGAATTTAATTGATTTCTTTGTACTTTGATATTATTAGCATTATACTCAACATTGGCACCCATTTGAGCCAGTACCCGCGCAAAATTTTTGTCACCTTGCAGACTGTTGGCCGACAAATTATTGATTTGAATATCGCCATTCATTGCAGCAATAGCTTGAAAATAGCTCGCAGAACTGGCATCTGGCTCAACCGTGTATTCAATAGCTTTCAAATTTTTAACTGGATACATCGTATAACAATTAGCCGCTGTTTCTTTAACTTCGGCACCAAACATTGAGAGTAATGCCAAAGTAATTTCAACATACGGTTTAGAGATTAATTCATCATAGATCTTAACTGTAATCTCTCTCTTTAATTGCGGCAAGGCCATTAATAAGCCAGTCAAATATTGGCTAGAAATTTTACCGCTTAATTCAATCGCCTCTATTTGGTTATCTACAAAAGGAGTCGTTTGTAATGGTGGATAGCCTTCATTTTCAGTACATTTAATCTTAGAACCAAGCTGGTGCAAAGCAGCTACTAGGTCTTTAATCGGGCGCTCCTTCATCCTTTCAATCCCAGTTAAGGTATAATTACCAGGTAAAATGGCCAGTAATGCTGTTAGAAATCGGATAGTAGTTCCCGAATTACCGCTAAATATTTCAGCACAATCTACCGGTAATTTGCCAGCACAACCAGTAATTGAATAACTGGAGCAGCCATTTGCAGCTACTGCAATTTTGTCTATTTTAATTCCTAGTTTAGCCAATGCAGATAGCATAAGCTGTACATCTTCCCCCACATCAGGCACATTATGAATGATGCTGGTGCCTTGAGCCATAGCGGCCAAAGGCAAAACCCGGTTCGCAATGCTTTTGGAACCGGGTAAATCTAAAACTGCATTTATTAACTTATGGCTTGCCGCTAATGGCATATTAGACATTATCTTCTCTCCCTATCAAGTAGCTTACCCTACTAAGATTATTTTTTATTTTTAAATCACGCTAACACAATTCTACAAATTTTAATTACATTACAAATAGATAAACCCACGTTCTGTTTATTAATTTGGAAAGAATTCCTCATTTAAAACTTGTTCAATTGTCCACTCACTATCAGCCGGAAATGCAGATTTTTTAATACCAGTCTCTGCAGAAGCAATAATTATCGCTTTTTTATAAGCCTTGCTGAATATAGCTGGTAAAAAATGTTTTAAACTGGGGTTGTCTTCCAGTAAATCCTGGATATCTGAGCGCTGTTGCACAATTGTCAAGAACCAGCTTTTCCCTTTGAATTCTGACTGATATTTCCACTTTAATAAATGCATTAATAATACAGATAAACGATTTCTTAATTCTGTTTTATTCTGATTACCCATGCTTACGACCTCTTCATACAAATGTACAAAATCTAGCTTATCGAAGGATTTTTCTTTAATTAATTTAGCTTGTTCTTGAGTCCAAGCATAAAAATCTTCCTCGTACAAGTTTAATGTTCCCATAAAATGTACTCCATCAATTACTAACTCTATGCCAAACTAGTGTTGTGAATATGCCTTATGGCGTAGATAATGGTCAATTATGACAAGAGCAGCCATTGCATCTACTACCGGTACGGCTCGCGGTAAAACACAGGGATCGTGGCGCCCTTCTGCCTGCAATGAAACCTCATTATAATCAACATCAAGTGTATGTTGTAGTTTATTAATGGTAGAAACAGACTTAAAAGCAACTCTAAAATAGATATCTTCGCCGCTTGAAATACCGCCAAGCACTCCACCAGCATGATTTGTTTTGGTCCGAATTGCCCCATCTTCTAACACAAAGGGATCATTGTGTTCAGAACCACGCAGCTCAACTCCGGCAAAGCCAGAGCCTATTTCAAATCCTTTAACCGCATTGATACTAAGCATAGCTTTGCCAAGATCAGCATGTAACCGGTCGAATACTGGTTCACCAAGACCTACTGGGGCGTTACGTATCACACATTTAATTACTCCACCAATCGAGTCTCCTTCATCGCGGACAGTCTCAACTAATCTTATCATTTCATTGGCAATGTCGTTATCAGGACAGCGAATAATGTTTGATTCCACATCAGTTAAAGTTACTTTACTATGATCAATTTTTGCCTTAATCGGTCCAACTTGCTCTACATAACTCAAAATTTCAATACCCAATTCATTTTTTAAGTATTTCTTGGCAATTGCACCAGCCGCAACCCTAGCTAATGTTTCCCTGGCGCTTGCCCTGCCACTCCCACGATAATCACGTAAGCCATATTTCATAAGATACGTAAAATCAGCATGAGAGGGCCGGAACACATTTTTCAAATGATCATAATCTTGTGATCGCTGATCTTTATTATGAGCCATTAATAATATTGGGGTACCTGTTGTCTTACCTTCAAAAACACCAGACATAATATGGATCGTGTCGGTTTCGGACCTTGGAGTTGTAATCGCGCTTTGACCTGGTTTACGCCGATCAAGATCATGTTGAATTTCTTCAACACTTATTTCTATCCCTGCAGGACAACCATCAATGATCACGCCAACTGCACCACCGTGCGACTCCCCGCAAGTGGTAATTTTAAAAAGCTGTCCAAAACTATTTCCCGACATAGTACCTTAATCCCTATTTTAATTTAATAACTTATTTTAGTTTGCTGTCTTAATCGCTAAGCTTTTAGCAAATTTTGCTAAATTTTCAATACCGCCAACCAAATCTTCTTCCTCGGCAGCAAATGAAAAACGTACATAGCCAGGCTGGCCAAAGCCGCTGCCAGGAACAGTTGCCACATTAGCTTCTTCTAATGCGCGGATACAAAATTCATCATCGCTAATCCCCGTAACACCAAGGCTTGCTAGAGAAACCCAAACATAAAGCGTAGCTTTAGGATAGGCTAATTGGATGCCAAAATGTTCTTTAAAAGCTTCAACAAATACATCACGGCGTTTCTTCATACTTGCATTAACCCAATCGGTAATCTCATCAGCATGCTTAAATGCGCCAATTGCCCCATGCTGGCATACTAGTGAAACACCAGTTGTACTTTGCGTGGTTAGGGCGCTTAATGCCTCGATAATATCTTTACGTCCTAACATAAAACCTACACGCCAGCCGGTCATAGCAAAAGTTTTAGAGGCACTTTGTAGTACTACTACATTTTCTTTATATTCAGGGAAGCTCCCACACGATACATATTCATCATCAGTATAAACTAGGCCACTATAAACTTCGTCACTAATTACTAATAACCCCAACTCATTGGCCACATCCATAATCGCTTGCATTTCAGGGCGAGAATAGATCACTCCAGTCGGATTAACGCCGTTATTGATTATTAAAATCTTACAATCAGGAGTATAAGCATTGCGAATCATTTCTGCAGTTACCTTCCAGCCGCCTTCTTCAGTAGTATTTATAACAACAGGCTTACCATCCATAATTTTGGTAATTGCCGGATAAGATACCCAATACGGCGCAGGAATAATCACGCTTAGTTTTTCTTGCGGACTAGCCTTTAAAGGAGAACTATGCCCAAGAAGATATTGCAAGATCAAATACAGGCCGAATTTACCGCCTGTAGTAACAATACATTCCTCAGGAGTAAAAGAAGAACCGTACAGCTTATTTAAACGATCTGCTGCTGCTTTTCTTAATTCTGGCTGCCCTGCCGTTATCGGATAGGGAACATCACCAATTTCGATAAACTTAATCGCTGCATCACGTACTATTTTAGGAGTCACTAGTTTAGGTTCTCCTGCACTAAGATTATAGACCCGGATTCCCTGAGCTTTTTTACTTTGTGCGATAGAATTTATCACGACCGTAACTGATGCTTGTAATTTATTGCTCATCCTTCTGTACCTTTCTTGATTCTTCAATTAATATTTCAAAAATCCGCGCCACTAATGTAGTTGATAAATTATGCTCTTCACACAGTGTATCATGGAATTCTCGCAGCAACGCTTCCCTAGTCGTATCTAATACCTGCATATTATGCTGTTTTTTATATTCGCCAATTTTGCGCGCTACCTCTTGCCTGGCCGCAATTAAAGCAATTATTTCCGCGTCAATTTCAGAAATCTTAACACGTAATTGTTCAATTTGATTCATAACTTACTCGGCTTTCTTAACAACAATAAAACGAGTTATATTAGGTTGAATATCCTGTATCCCCTGCCGAATTACAGCCAGGTCATAGCTTTTAGCTGCTTGAGCAGATGCAACTACTCCTGCATTAAGAGGCAGTATACCGGATGCCAAGTCACGTGCAGCTTTAGCTGTATCTCCCCAATCTATAACTCGAAAACCATGCTGGTTAATAAATCCTTTACATTGTTCGAAAGCCGGAGTATAGGAATATAATTCCTTTATTGCACTTAATTGAGTGTCTTTGCGGGCAATTAAACATTGTTCTACATTCAATTGAATATCATCAATTGGCATGAAACTATATTTACCCATAGCAGTGAATGCAGGCCAAACAATCCCGCTATTATAATTCACAAATGGAAAAATGCCAACATCAATTTCACCATCATTTAATGCGTTTAACACCCCATCCATATCAATCAAGTAGCGTAATTCAAATTCCGAAGTATGAGCTTTAGCTGCATATATTAATCCTGCCTCTTCAGAAAAAGAACCTACATCCCCAGACACACCGATTCGCATCATAGCTTAATTCCCTTTATTTGCTAAGAAGTTTGCTATTTCAATTAATAATTTCTCGGTATCATCCCAGCCTAAGCATGGATCGGTAATGGATAAGCCACCAAGATCGATTGGGTCTGCCGTCTCTGCATTTTGTTTGCCTGATTTAATAAAGCTCTCGAGCATGAAACCCTTAACTAACGGCTTATATTCCGGACTCTTAGCTAAATTCTTGATTACGTCAAGCACGATATTAGCCTGAGCATTGTGATCCTTAACACCGTTTATAACACAATTATCATGGCTAACGTCAACTATAATCCCAGGATTTTTTACTTGTCCTTTAGTAAATAGATCTGAAACTTCAGCAATATATTCAATTGCGTAATTTGGTTTATCGTTACTACCACGTAGAACTAAGTGTGCAAATTGATTTCCTGCAGTCTTAACTTCATAACCATCAAATACTGCATAATGAGAGTGCTGTGCAGCGATAATCGAGTTTACTGCTACCTTTAATGAACCATGTGTTGGGTTTTTCATCCCAACCGGACAATCTAACGAAGAGGCAAAAATCCGATGCTCCTGATCTTCAGTACTACGTGCACCAATAGCCACCCATGATAATAACTCCTGGAAACCACGGGCATTATGGGTAAATAAGCACTCATCTGCGATAGGTAAACCCATTTCCACCACTTCTGTCATCAATTTCCGGCAATACCAGATACCGGCTTCAATATCCGGTTCGGCAAGCGGATTGGGTTGGTTGATAGGCCCGGTCCAACCTTTTATAGTACGCGGTTTTTGTATATATACGCGCATTACCAATTTTAGGGCGTGTCCAACTTGAGCTTCAAGCTTTTTCAAGCGTTTGGCATACTCTAACACAGCATCGCTTGGCCAAGCAGAGCAAGGACCAATAATCATAAGAAGTCGTGAATCCTTACCAGATAGAATCGCTTCAATTTCTTCTTTGTGTTTTCTAATGCTTTCGTAGCCTGCCTCAGTTAAAGGAATCTTGCTTATAATTTCATCTGAGGTAGGAACTTTTTTGATCAATTCAAATGCCATAACTTTTCAATTCTTTCTTTTTAGATTTAGGCTAGGATCCTAATTAACTAGTAATTAGTTATTGGCAATCATTCCTGCCAATTCAATTAACAATTTTTCCGTAGATTCCCAACCAAGACATGGATCAGTTATCGATAATCCACCCATATCTATTGGGTTAGCGGTTTCAATATTTTGTTTACCTTCTTTTATGAAGCTTTCTAACATAAAACCCTTTACCAGTTCTTTTAACTCAGGATTCTGTCTTAAGTTTTTGACTACTTCTAATACGATCTTGGCTTGGGCGTTATGATCTTTAACCCCATTAATCATGCAATTATCGTGGCTTACATCGACGATTACTGCCGGGTTTTTTATATCTGCTTTAGCAAAATTTGCAGCTACTTCGGCGATATGTTCCAATGAGTAATTAGGTTTATCATTACTGCCACGTAAAACCAAATGAGCATAAGGATTACCATTGGTTTCAACTTCAAATCCATCAAATACAGCGAAATGGGTATGTTGGGCCGCAACTACACTATTAACTCCAATTTTCAAAGAACCATGTGTCGGATTTTTAATTCCGACAGGACAATCAATTGAAGAAGCAAAGATGCGATGTTCCTGATCTTCGCTACTCCTAGCTCCAATTGCTACCCAAGATAACAATTCCAAGAAACCGCGAGCATTATGAGTAAATAGGGCTTCATCAGCTATTGGTAAACCTAATTCAACTACTTCCGTCATTAATTTACGACAATACCATATTCCCGCTTCAATATCTGGCTCAGCAAGAGGATCTGGCTGGTTTACCGGGCCGGTCCAACCTTTAATCGTTCTTGGTTTTTGGATATAAACGCGCATAACCAGCTTTAATGCATGTCCGACTTTTTCATTTAACTTAACTAAGCGTTTGGCATACTCTAGTACTGCATCACTAGGCCATGCAGAGCACGGCCCTACCACCATAATTAACCGATTATCCTTACCACTTAAAATATCTTCAATCTCACGGCGATGGCGAGCTATTCCTTCCATCCCCTCACGGCTAACTGGATAGCGCTCAATGATCTGATCCGCATTTGGGACTTTTTTAACTAATCTATACCCCATAATTCTCATTCCCTTGTAATAGCTGCAATGCTTCAATTATTGTCTTCTCTTCAACTTGAAATGCAACTTTATTATTGATGTTTTTAACTTGCCCAATGCCACTTAGAAGTACCATTACTATTTCTCGATTCCTATTCTTCTTATCGCCACGCATTGCTTCTACAATCGTTTGGGCTGAGTACCTATTTAATAATTTAACCGGTATTTCCAACTTTAACAAAAATTCATAAATTTGCTTATATTCATCTGTAGATAATAGCCCCATTAGTTCGGCAATTTTAGCTTCAACCAACATGCCAAGACCGACTGAAAATCCGTGTAAGACTTCATAATTAGTCAACTTCTCAAGAGCATGGCCAACAGTATGCCCATAATTAAGTATCATCCGTAAGTTACGTTCTTCTTCATCTACTTCAACAACATGGGCTTTTAACGCTACTGCCTTGCATAGTACTTTAGTTAATGAAGCGCTATCTAGTGATAATATCGCTGTCAAATTTTGAGAGCAGAACTCGAAATGTTCTTTGTCTAATGTCAGAAATATTTTAACCGCCTCGAAAAAACCGTTTATAACTTGTTCACGTGGCAGGCTTTTTAATAATTCGAGATCCATTATCACCGCTTTTGGCTGCCAGAATGCACCAATTACATTTTTACCATAGCTGGCATTAATACCGGTTTTGCCGCCAACGCTACTATCAATCATCGCCAAAAGCGAAGTCGGCACCTGGATAAAATTAATTCCGCGCATATACGTTGCTGCAGTAAACCCGGTTATATCACCGACAACTCCACCGCCAAGGGCAATACACAATGTATGTCGATCGCAGCCAAAAGCAAACATTTGTTCTTCTAGCTTATATTTTGTTTCAGCATTTTTATATTGTTCACCATGAGGAAATACAAGTAATTTGGCTTGATAACCGCTTTTTTCTAAATAATCACAAAATTTCTCGCCATAAAGCTTAGCAACTTGGCTATCGCTTATAACAACTATCTTGTCTGACTTGCAATATGGGTCAAGCCAGGATTGCCAATTACGTAAAAGATTTGCTTCAATCAAGATTGGATATGATTTCCCGGATTTAGCTGGAATATTGACTTCTAATTTAGCTTGCATTGTTCTTTCTGATTTTGAGATATTCGCATATTTAAATATTTAGGCGAAGATAAAGCTTATTGTTTTGCCCTAAATAGAATTATTATACGACTGGTTTTTCACGTTGTTTAAACTATTTATTATAAACCATTTCAAAGGTTATTTGCAGGTTTTTGCGTTGCAACAAAAATATTAATTGTGATTTAAATTATTAGCAATGCTACACTCTTTTACTAATTTTAGCAACCGGGAAAATTTTCCGGGGATGCAATTATTTATTTACCAAGTTAGAATAAACTTCGTCATAATAAAAGCGCATTCTTAATATTTTTCACTTGCTTGGCTAAGTCAGCAAAAGTAGCAAAGCTTATCGTCTGTTTGGCATCAGATATCGATTTATCCGGATCGGGATGCATCTCAACTAATATACCATGTGCTCCAGCAGCAACAGCCGCGCGTGCCATTGGCAACACTAAACTCCTAACACCAGTACCATGACTTGGATCTGCAATTACAGGCAAATGGGTCAATTCCTGTAATGCTGGAATTGCATTTAAGTCAAGCGTATTACGCGTATACGTTTCGATACTGCGAATGCCACGCTCACATAAGATGACATTCGGATTACCAGCTAGCATGATATATTCGGCAGCCATTAATAATTCATGGTAGGTAGCCGCAAAACCGCGCTTTAACAGTACTGGAGTTTTTATTTTACCTAGCTCAGTCAATAGTGCATAGTTTTGCATATTCCTGGCACCAATTTGGATTATGTCCAGATACTTCGCAGCAATTTCAATTTGACTTGCATCCATTACTTCGGATACGGCTAAAAGCCCGTGCTTAGAAGCCACTTCAGCAATTAATTCCAAGCCGCTAACCCCAAGGCCTTGAAACTCATAAGGAGAAGTTCTAGGCTTATATGCTCCGCCACGCAAAGCTTGAGCTCCGTTTGCCTTGGCAACTAAGGCACATGCTTCTAGTTGTTCCCTAGATTCAATTGAGCATGGTCCGGCAATAATAAAAAGCTCTTCGCCACCAATTGCAACATCTTTAACTTTAATAATAGTATTACTTGGTTTAGTTTGCCGGCTGGCTAATTTGAAATTACTGGTAAGAGGTAAAACGCGCGCCACATTAGGCAACTCACTAAAAGCCTCAGTAACAACCAAAGAGTCTACGCCACCAATAACCGCAAGGATATTGGCATCGCTTTCTACTACCCGAAACCCCATATTTTCTAACCGATCGATTAGAATTTGTTTATCAAGGTAATTAGTTCCTTCTTTTAATTCAAGCAACATCGTAAAGCTCCTTGGTCAATTGTGTCAATTTACTAGGCTCAATATTATTGGCTAACTGTTTAACCAGGTATGAACCAACAACACAACCATCAGCCACCTTCAATATTTGCTTAACCATTTCTGAATTGGCAACTCCGAAGCCCACTGCTATTGGCAAATTGGTAACTTTTCTAATTTCAGCTAATTGCGCAGATAAATCTTCCGGTAAACCTTCTTTAATGCCAGTAGTGCCTTTTTGGCAAGCATAGTATACAAAGCCACTATCGAGGGCAGCTAAAATTTGCTGCATCCGGCTTGGCGTTGTTGATGGTGCTACCACCATAATTGGAGACAACCCCAAGTATTTGCAAAGCCTGCGATATTCCCTGGCTTCTTCATATGGTAAATCTACTACCAACACACCATCGGCGCCAGAATTTTTGGCCTCTGACAAGAACTCAGCCAAATTTGCCTGAATCGGGTTGTAATAAGTAAATAAAATCATAGCTACTTCAGATTTAGCCCGTACTTGGCGTACTATTTCCAAACTGGCAGCAACATCGGTATTGGCGTTAAGCGATCTTTCCATTGCAGCTTGAATAACTGGGCCATCGGCAACAGGGTCGGAATAAGGAATTCCAATTTCGAGCAGATTTACCCCGCCTGCTACCAAAGCCAGAAAATATTCTACGCTTTTAGCAACCCCGCCATCACCTGCTGTTAAATAAGCTATTTTAGCCTTAGTTTCAAATGCATTCTTAATTCGTAACATGTACTAACTCCTTAGCAAGCAGGCTCGGTAAATCCTTATCGCCGCGCCCCGATAAATTGACTAATACTTTATAGTCTTTTGGTAAATCTTTAGCGATTCTAACCAAATAGGCCAATGCATGGGATGACTCCAATGCTGGAATAATACCCTCAGTCCTAGTTAATAGCTCGAAAGCTTCCAGCGCTTCCTTATCGCTAGCCACATCATAACTTGCCCGACCGGTCGCAAACAAATCTGCATGCTGTGGACCAACCGCAGCATAGTCAAGCCCAGCTGATACCGAATGGGTATCAGCAATTTGACCATCTTCGGTCTGAAGTACATATGTACGATTGCCATGTAATACCCCAAGCCGGCCGGACTGAAATCGGGCAGCATTCTCGCCGACCCCAGAGCCATAACCTCCAGCTTCCACACCAACTAACTTAATACTTTCATCAGGAATAAATGCCCCGAATATACCAATTGCATTCGAGCCTCCGCCAACACAAGCGATCACTAAATCCGGATTACTACCAGTTCTATTATGAAACTGGAGTTTTGCCTCATTGCCTATCACAGATTGAAATTTAGCGCATATTTGCGGGAATGGATAAGGGCCAAGCGCAGTACCTAAGCAATAATGAGTATTTTCATAGCTACTTGCCCAATCACGCAGTGCTTCATTTACCGCATCTTTTAAAGTAGCACTGCCATCTGTAACAGGTACTACTTTGGCACCAAGCAAGCGCATTTTAGCCACGTTTGGCGCTTGGCGTTCAACATCGACCTGCCCCATGTAAACTACGCAGTCCAAGCCAAGCATGGCGCATGCGGTCGCGGTTGCAACGCCATGTTGGCCCGCGCCCGTTTCTGCAATAATTCTGGTCTTGCCCATCTTTTTAGCAAGTAGGCATTGACCAAGTGCATTATTGATTTTATGCGCCCCGGTATGAGTTAGGTCTTCACGTTTAAGATAAACATGATTTAAGCCAATAGCTTTAGCAAAATTTTTCACTTCGGTTAGCGCAGTTGGCCTACCTACATAATTATTCAATAAATCAATATATTCTGCCTGAAATTCAGCACTATGCATGATTTCCGTATAGGCTTTAGTTAAGTAATTTAATGGCTCAATTAAAAGTTCCGGTACGTACATACCGCCATAAGCGCCATAATAAGTTGGTTTGACGGTAGCTAAAAATTCCCGAATCATGCCATAATCTTTAACTCCACGGCTGGATTCCACCCCTGAAGATAAATCAACGCCATCTGGTTGGTATTTGGCAATTAATTCATTAACATTATCCTTATTTATACCCCCTGCAATGAAATAACGGAACTGGCTATTAGTATCTGGTTCAATTTTTTCATATAATAAATAGTCAGTCGCCGGATTTAGAGAACCTGGTAGGGGTTTGCCATCTGGCACATAGATTATCGGTTTAGTGCCGGCTAACTGATCACAAGCCGCACGTGGTAAATCGCCATGCAGCTGCAATAAATCAAGATCAAGTTCCCGATCAATTGCCTTGATTTCTTCCAAAGATTCATCAAAAAATACGCCTACGACCTTAGTTGGATATTCTGCTACTACTTTACATATCTCTTTCGCTGTAGCCAAATCTATTTGGCGTGGAGAATAGCTAGTAAATAATAAGCCGATAAAGTCTGCACCACTGGCAGCTACTTTACGCGCCATCTCAGGTGATTTAATTCCACAAATTTTGATTAACATTTTAAGTAACCTTATAAATTGCTAGTTGCTATTGCCAAAAAACTCACTGGGATTTGCGAGCCTGGATAATGCTTCTCCAACCAATACCCCATCATAGCCTAGCTTAATAGCAGTTAATGCTTGTTCACGAGTCTTAATTCCAGATTCAGCAACCTTAACTTTATTTTCAGGAATTAATTTTATTAATTCTTCGAATTGCTCAGGATGCATACTGAAATCATTTAAATCTCGCTGATTAACGCCAATTACATCAGCTTCGGCACTAAGAGCAATTGTCAATTCTTCGGCCGTATGAACTTCAACTAATACTTCGAGGCCAAATGAATGGGCAATTTTTGCTAACTCTATGGTTTTTTCTTTAAGCACATGTACTATCAGAAGAATAACATCGGCACCATTGGCTGCGGCCTCGGCAATTTGCGGAGGAGTTAACATAAAATCCTTACAAAGAATCGGTACATTAATATCTTTTAGTCCGCTACTTACCTTACGCAAGTCTTCCATTGAGCCATTAAACCCGGCATCAGTCAATACTGAAATCGCTGCGGCACCATATGAGACATATTCACGTGCGCGCTCTAGCGGGTCGCCAATATCAGCAATATGCCCCGCAGAAGGTGAAGCACGCTTAATCTCGCTAATTACAGCAAAATCTTTGGCTTTTAGAGCAGCTTTCATGCTTTTACGCTTCACTGGCTCTTGATATTTGCGGGCAATAATTTGTTGCAGTTTATTGAGTTTGACGATATTACCTATTTGTAGTCGCGCTTTCGCTTGATTAATACCATCTTGTAAACTTGCTGATTTACCAAATAGATATAATGCAACCCCGGCATTTAATGCCAAGCTATCACTTAAACCAGTGGGAATGCCATTTAAGGTCCGTTGTAACATTTGGGCATTAAACATTCTTTCGCCGCCAAGTAGATCATCGATTGTTGCTTTTTTCAGGCCAAAACTTTCCGGATCGATTACTAAATCAGTTATTCCTTCATTAGTTACCAATTTGGCATTTATTATACCAAGACAGCTAAGTTCATCTAAGCCATTGGCATGAAAAACCAAAGAACGGACCGTACCCAATTTAAGTAATGTTTCAGCAACTACTCCTACATATTTTGGATTATAAACACCAAGTATTATGTGGTCACGCCCAGCAGGATTTAATAACGGGCCAAGCAAATTGAAAATTGTCGGCATTGCTAATTTCTTACGGACATCAGCTAAATGACGTAGCACCGGATAAAAATTAGGCGCAAAGCAAAATGCAAAGTTATTTTTTAATAATTCAGTATTGATTTGCTCATTATTTAAATCTAATTTGTAACCTAGTTCAGCTAACACATCTGCCGCACCACATTTAGACGATACCGCTTTATTGCCATGTTTTAAAACGGGTATTCCTAAAGCTGCAGTTAATAGCGAACCGCCGGTAGAAATATTTAAAGTCCCGGATTTATCACCGCCGGTGCCTACTATATCCACGAACGGAGTAGTAACCATCAGGCTGCGGCGCTTCTCAACCAGCGCCTTATGAAAACCAAGTAATTCATCAACGGTTTCGCCCTTGGCATGTAGTAAACTGATTAAGACACCACTTCTAACCGGATCAGCAGACTCCTGAAGCAATTCTTTAGCAGCAAAATAGCTTTGTTCCTGCGATAAACTAATTCCCTGCATAAGTAAGCTAATATATTTATTTATCATTGCATAATTCCACAAAATTTTTGATTATTTGCTGCCCCTCTGGCGTTAATATCGATTCTGGATGAAATTGAACACCATAAATCGGATATTGGCGGTGGCTTAAAGCCATGATATTACCTTCAGAATCTTCAGCTTCAATTTTAAGTACAGCTGGAAAATCAGCTTTTTTTACGACTAATGAATGGTACCGCGCAGCTGTGAATGGTAAATGGACCTGTTTAAATAATTTTCCACGATTATGAAAAATCAAACTTGGTTTACCATGCATCACTTTATCAGCCAAATCAACAGTACCCCCAAAAGCGGCCCCCATGGCTTGATGGCCCAGGCAAACACCAAATATTGGCAGTTTGGGCCCAAACTCACGAATAACGTCAATACATACCCCAGCTTGAAGAGGATGGCCTGGGCCGGGAGATAATACTACACCATTGAGATTGGCCATCTGCGCAATCTGCTCTATGGTTATCTTGTCATTTCTCACTACAGTAACATCAGCACCGGCAACGATTAAAGCTTGATACAAATTATAAGTAAAGCTATCATAATTATCAATTAATAAAATCATAGTTTACCTCCAAGCGCTAACTCAATACTCGCCATCCCGCCACGAGCCTTAAGATAGGTTTCCTCAACCTCTTTTTCAGGCACAGAGTCGTAAACTATACCCGCTCCAACACGTAATTCAACCGTATTACCATGCTTGAATAAAGTACGAATGGCAATAGCGCTGGTCAAATTGCCATCCTCATCAATCACCATAACGGCGCCGCCGTAAAGACCGCGGCGACTAATTTCTAATTCATCTATAATTTCCATTGCTCGGATTTTTGGTGCACCGGATAAGGTTCCTGCCGGAAGAACTGACTTCAAAACATCAAACGGATTTAATTCTGGGTTTAATTGGCCAACCACATGCGAAACAATATGGCTAACATGCGAGTAAGTTTTAACATTTTTAAATTTACTTACAGTAACGGTTCCGGGCTTGGCAACTGCACCAACGTCGTTGCGTGCTAGATCTACCAACATTATATGTTCTGCCGTTTCTTTAGGGTCATTTAATAGTTTATTAATATCATCACCTTTTTTGCAAGTTCCCGCAATTGGCACAGTTTCAATTACGCCATCTTTAACCCCAACCAGTAATTCTGGTGAAGCTCCGGCAATAGAATAATTTTCTTCTTCAAACAAGAATAAGTACGGGGTTGGATTTAATTTTCGCAATGCTCGGTACAAAGAGAACGGATTTACATTTATGTCGGCACTAAAAGTTCGTGAAAGAACAACTTGGAAGATATCTCCCTGGCGGATATATTCTTTGGCACGGCGGACCTTATCCATATATTCGCTATCAGTAACATCAGGCATAAGCTGGAGCATCTTTTGTGGCTCATTAATTGGCAAAGCCTTACCTTGATAAAGTTTTTCAATGATAATATCAAGTTCAGTTGCACTACCTTCGTGCATTACAATTAATTTTTGAATCTGATGATCAAATTTAATTACCGTTTTGTATACCCTAAAAAAGAAATCAGGCACTGGCTTTGCCGGATGGCGATCTGGCAATTTTTCTTTAAGCCTTACCGCATCATAAGTTACAAAGCCAAACGCCCTGCGTTTTAAAGTAAATTCAGGTAGTAACAGGTATGGGTCACAATTATGAAGTGTGTTATGCCCGTTATATTCAATGTGTACTTTTGTGGCATAAGCTTTAAATGTAGCTAATGGATTAATCCCGATAAATGATGAAGTACCATAACCTTCGTCATAAGCCGACTCCATCATAGTGCTATTGGTTCCTCCTATAGCTGCGTATGCCATAATTGGAGTCAGGCTATCGTATTCAAGCTCACGAACGACTTGGTTTATTTGATGAAATTCTTGGTCTAAAACTGGATTATTAAATAAACTCATAACATGTATTCCTTAAAGTTTTAAGATTATAACACATGCTACCAGTGAAAAGGTTCAATCGGATCAATTAAGAATTGAGATAATTTTTGACTGGCAGCTTCTAAATAACTAAAAGTCGCCACGAAGAGAAAATTTGATTATTCACGTACATTTTTGTTGCCTTTTGTTTTGTCATGACGTAATGATACATCATTACAAGATACTTTGTCAACTTAAATTGGCTAACCTTAGATGTCATACAGATTCATCCATACGAATTATGACTCTATCCTAGGCTCGGATATCAGTTAGTAATTTAAAATATCCTATGCTATAATAATTACCATAAAAAATAAAAGGATATTAAGATGTATATAATAGGAAGTTATTCGTTAGCCGTATTCATGTGTATCATTACGATGATTTGCTGGGGCTCATGGGCAAATACCCAAAAGTTGACTACTACACCCTTCCAGCTTTTTTATTGGGACTATGGACTGGGAGTATTACTTTTGTCTCTAGCCGCTGCACTTACTTTTGGTAGCCTCGGTCATATGGGGAGGAGTTTCATTACTGACATTCATCAAGCACAAGTTGGTAGTTTGGGATTAGCCCTTTGTAGCGGTATTATATTTAACTTAGCCAATTTACTTTTAGTTGCCGCAATTGATATTGCCGGAATGAGTGTAGCTTTCCCTGTTGCAATTGGGTTAGCCTTGGTGCTTGGAGTAATAATCAATTATCTTGCCCAGCCAATAGGTAATCCAGAATTATTAATGCTTGGTGTAATCCTGATCGTTGCTGCCATGGTTTTATCTGCCAATGCTTATGCGCGGATGAATAAAAGTAAAGATAGTACGGGTAAATCCGGGATTATTATTTCTCTGGTTTCAGGTATCTTGATGGGTCTTTTTTTTCGGTTTATTGCGGCATCAATGTGTAGTAATTACATTAATCCGGAAGTAGGAAAATTAACACCTTATACGGCAAGTGTTATTTTTGCTATAGGAATTGTTTTATCAAGCTTGCTATTTAATACATGGATGATAAAAAAGCCAATAAGAGGTAAGCCATTAAGCGGATTAAGCTATACTAAATTATCCTTATATGCTCATTTAGTAGGAATATTGGGTGGGGCAATTTGGGCATTTGGAACTTTGCTAAGCTTGCTGGCAGCTGATAAAGCCGGATTTGCCATTTCTTATGGACTTGGCCAGGGAGCGACTATGATTGCTGCCTTATGGGGGGTATTTGTTTGGCGTGAATTCAAAAATGCACCATCGGGCACTGCCTGGCGCCTTACATTAATGTTTTTATGTTATTTGGCTGGTTTAATTTTAATCGTTATTTCAAAGGTCGTCTAATATGGCTAAACAAATTCTGGTGATTGGTAGTAGTAATACTGATGTACTTATTCAAGTTCCCTATATCCCTAAGATTGGTGAAACGATTCTTGGCGGCAAATGCCATATTGCCTGTGGCGGCAAGGGGGCAAATCAAGCAGTAGCAGCTAAACGCAGTGGCGGCGAAGTTACTTTTATTGCGTGCGTGGGCGATGATGCTTTTGGTAAAATGGCGCTGGACTCATATGCACAAGACGGGATTGATATTAGCCATATCTTGAAATTAGAAAATGAAGCAACAGGCCTAGCACAGATCATGGTTGATCGCGATGGCAACAACTTAATCGCAGTAGCCCCTGAAGCAAATTTATTACTTACACCTGAAGTAGTCAAAAACGCGGTAAATGAGATTAAAGCGGCTGATATTCTGCTCTTGCAATTAGAAATACCTCTTGATTCTGTATTAACTGCCATCGAAATAGCACATGAATTTGGTAAAACAATAGTCCTAAATCCGGCACCCGCGCAAAAGATTCCAGAGAAATACTTTGCGTATCTTGACTACATTACGCCAAACGAAACTGAAGCCGAAATATTAACCGGAATTGCGGTGAACGATGAAAGCTCTGCAAGCTTAGCTGCAGCTTGGTTTATTGAACGTGGGGTTAAGAATGTGCTAATTACCCTAGGTAAACGTGGCGTTTATTTTGCTAACCAAAAATTAAGGAAATTAATTAGCGGGTTTAAGGTTGAAGCTATAGATACCACCGGTGCCGGAGACACTTTTAATGGCGGCTTTGTAAGCGCCCTAGCAAATGGGGAAGAAGATATATTCTCAGCAATTAGATTTGGTCAAAAAACTGCAGCTATCTCAGTTACCAGATTAGGTACTCAGACATCTATGCCCTATCGAGCTGAAATCCTGGCAGCTAATTTGCCTGAAGAGTAATGGGTCTTACCGCATATCCCGTGCCTAACTGGCAATGAGATTAAATTTGTAACTCTAATATATCCAAATATGTCTCGAAAAACGTTCGTTTATTAATACTCTGATTTTTTATGAAAAAATAGAAGTAATAGTCTATAATATATTCATCTCAAATAACAAAGTATTAGATTCTTTAACATTTTTTCTTCTTTAGCTCAATTTGAGCAACGGCTTATTCAGGAACGCACCAGAGCAGGTCTCGATGCTGCCCGAGCTAGAGGATGCAAGGGTGTCAGAAAAAGGTATATTTCATTTAAAGAGAGTATACAAGAATGAACGACATAGTTAAATTAGATGCAAAAATATCAGATAAATTGATTTTGCTTCGCGGTCAGCAAGCCCTTATAGATTCAGATGTGGCAGAACTATATGAAGTTGAGACTAGAGATATTAAATAAAGCAGTTAAAAATAATTTGGATAAATTTCCAGATGGTTACGTTATTGAGTTGGTTGCGAATGAAAAAATTGAACTAGTGGAAAATTTCCACCGGTTTAATAGGCTAAAACATTCAACAGTAATGCCAAAAGCATTTACAGAAAAAGGGCTTTATATGCTAGCGACAATTCTTAAAAGCCCAAGAGCCACCGCAACAACCATTGCTATCATTGAAGTATTTGCTAAAGTACGAGAAATTAATCGAGCAATTATAGAAATTATTAAAGATCCCGAAAATGAACCTAAGCAAAAATCTTTATTAAGCAAAGCTGGTACCATGATTAGTAAGTTAATCATGCCAACAGAAGATGATCTGGAGATTGTTGAGACGGAGACTACTTATAAAATTAATGTCTTATCAAGTCTCGAGTTTACCAAGAAAACAAGAAAAACCAAGAAAAAGTAGGAAATTAGATTTTTATTCTTCTTATTCCGTCTATGAAGTGCTGTTATGATTACTGAAATTCAAGATAAAATAAATAAGATACTATATAGGCTTTCGACTTTAAAGGCTGAAGAAAAGTTATTGTCATCTGAACTGAAAGTACTTAATCAGCAATTAGCCGATTGTGATAAAAAGATTCCAGTAATACCACTGTCCAATTATAGTGTAGAAGATAAAATCAATATCTTTATGAGCCTATTTCGCGGACGTGCGGATGTCTTTGCTAAACGTTGGGAAAATTTAAAAAACTGGAAAACGTGGTTATTCTCCTGTATGCAATAATGGTTGGGTTTATGGTAAGTGCTATAAACCCAAAATTAAATGTAGTGAATGTAATAATCAGGCATTTATACCATAAACTCCAGATAAAATTCGTAATCATTTGGGCGGACTTAACAATAATAATAGTAAGCATTTTTTCCTAACCAAGATGCCCGGCCAATTGGTGGGTTTGGAAATTTGATTGCTCTGCCACTACAGTACTTCCCTCGTAGAACCGGGAATAGCACGTTTCTTGATGAAAATTTTGAGCCATACCCAGACCAATGGGCATTATTAGCCTCAGTTGAGAAGATTACGTTAGAAGAAATAGATAAAATCATTAGCTCTTCATCTATAATAGGTAATGGCCTTGGTCTTAAGATTCCAGCATCTGAAGAGGACAGCAATAAACCATGGGAATTGTTGCCTTCCAGAGAGATTGCCAAAGAAACAGCAATAGCAACATTTTTATTACCCAAATCAATAACGATAGTATTAAGTAATCAATTATTCATAGCTAAACAAGATATTCCACCACAATTAATGAGTAAGATACTTAGGCTAGCGGCTTTTCAAAATCCTGAGTTTTATAAGGCACAAGCAATGAGGCTTCCAGTCTTTGATAAACCAAGGGTTATTGCGTGTGCTGAGAATTATCCCAATCATATAGGACTACCTCGCGGATGCGTGGATGAATGTGTTGAACTTTTAAAATCTGTAGGCGTAGAACCGGTTTTAGATGATAAACGAAATTTTGGCACCACAGTTAAATTAAAATTCCTAGGACAATTAACTAAAGACCAAAAATTAGCTTCCAAATCATTATTAGATCATGATACTGGCGTACTGTCAGCAACTACGGGGTTTGGTAAAACTGTTATTGGTGCGTATATGATATCAAAACGAAAGGTAAATACGCTTATCATTGTTCATCGTATCCAGTTATTAGACCAATGGATTGAACGGTTAAAAATGTTCCTTAACATTACCGCTGAGCAAATTGGTGTTATTGGTGGCGGTAAACACAAACCAAGTGGAATTATTGATATTGCTGTAATTCAAAGCCTTATTAAGAAAAATACCATAAATAATATAGTTGCTAATTATGGACAGGTAATTGTGGATGAGTGTCATCATTTATCTGCTGTAAGCTTTGAAGCTGTTGTCAAAGAATGTAAAGCCAAGTATTTCTTGGGGTGTAATTAATGCATTAAAAGCTGGAAGAAGCCCATTAATACTAACCGAGCGAAAAGAACATGTAATTTATTTCACTCAAGCTCTAGCTAAATTTTGCAAGAATATTATAGTAATGCTTGGGGGACAAACAACAAAGCAGCGCAAGGACATTCATAATCAACTCGCATCAATTCCAGAAAATTCATTGCCAGTTAGGCCCGGATATGCGGGTGCGACCCTAAAATGGAATAAGCCAAGTTTTTTATGATTTATCCCCACTAACTAGTGGGGACAAATGTTTTAAAGCCAAAGTAAACTTTAACTAACCTATTTTCTCTAAATCAAGTTTGATTTTGGCATTATCCATTACCGAAATATCTTGAGCTAGAATAGCCTTGGCAATTTCCTTGGCCTCATCTAATGAATGCATTACATAAGTACCGCATTGATACTCATTGGCTTCTGGAATTTTACTAGTTGCAAGGATGTCTTGCATTGATTTTTCCCAAGCTTTGGCTATAGTTGCTTCTTCTGGACGACCGATTACGCTCATATAAAACCCTGTACGGCAACCCATCGGAGAAATATCAATTATTTGGCATTTTTCACCATTTAAATGCTGACGCATAAATCCGGCAAAAAGGTGCTCTAGGGTATGAATCCCTTTTTCAGACAATAATCCAACATTTGGCCGCGTAAAGCGAAGGTCATATACAGTAATGTCATCCCCATGTGGGGTAGTCATTTCCTTAGCCTTACGTACAGCTGGCGCAGGCATAATTGTGTGATCAACGGTAAAACTTTCTAGTAGAGGCATATTATACTCCTTTTTAAAGCTGATATTTTAATACATCAGCCCTTATTTTCAAACAACTAAATACTTTTTGTGAGAAAATATTTCTAATAGCCGCCAAGCGGGGATGCTTTATCAAGAAAGTTATGTGTTTGTTGATATGACCACCAGCCTACCCATGCTGGCCCACAATAGCTCATAATATCATAAGTTTTATCTGGTTGAAACATTTTACCGCTTCGTCTATCATAGCCCCATGGCGAACTTTCAGCCCCGATCTCGCCATTAGTGAAAGGGTATTTGTGATCATAATTTGCCGTTCCGCACGGTGAATGTAAGCGGTTTAAAGCATGCCCCATCTCATGGATTAATGTCCCCTTCCACCCAGTTGAATCTGCCGTTAACGGGGCTCTTAGAGAAACTAGTCGAGCAAATTTCGAAATCCGGTAATTTTTATGTTGGCCCAATGGCATTGCCGAATTACCAACAGTACCGCCTGAAGACTTTTTAGGAATAAATGCCACATAAAAATCTTTACTATTATCCTCATATTGTAATTCATCTAATTCGGCTAGCGCCACCCCCCAGTCGAGTTTTTGCATAGAAGAGACATATGGCTTATGAGTCGTTACAATAACATCCGTCAAAGGCCAAGCTGCAAGTAAGGTACTTTTTATATCTTTGCTTTTAGGTAATATGGCGGTTTCCCCGTTAATGGTAAATGGTACAACAGTTACCCGCATTACCTGGATTGGCCCTACTTTAGGACTGTAACTTTCACTAATTGACTGTGCGGTAATTGGCTTACCATCCTTATAAGGAATAACATTTACCACCAGCCTTACCCCAGGTTTAACCCAGGCGCCATCAAGCGCAAAAATAAAACTATCGGCTAGATCATCTTCCGATAAATTATTAGGGAGAAATTCAGGCCCTACTCCATTTGTCGCATTAACGTTTAGTAAATTATTATCTTTATCATAAACCAGGAAACTGACTTTTGCCGTTAAGTTTTGTTGCGGGCTAATTATTTTGGCGCGTACTGAAACTGAACGTCCTGTTACCAGCTCTAAAGCCGGATTATCTGTAGTTAAGACACTTGGCTCCAACCATTCAAGGGTCAAGGAAGAGATTAGTTTATCCTGAGCTTTAAGTTCTAACAGGGCTGGAGAAATTTGTTGAGCTGGTGTTAGCTGCTTAAAACTGCCCTGGCTGCTACTAGTGTTACTACCACCATTATTACAGGCAGAAACAGCAAAGGTAAAAAGTAGTAGTGATGGATAAGTAAGAAGAAGATTTTTGTTTTTATTTAAATTCATTATAATCATACCATATATAAAAAAATTAAGCTTAGGTTAAAGCATTAATTGATAAAGAAGAGAATTGCGTTAATAAACATAAAAAAAGCAGGCTTACTTTTTCTAAATACATAGACAGTAAGCCTGCTATTTTTAAGTATCGACCACTAACCTCTAATGTGGTAAAGTTCAGTCAATATATGAGTAAAACTTTCTACCATTTGAGAACATTTCTCAAACATCTCAGCTACCGATCTACGGAAACTTTCGGCCAAGTCCGAAGCCATTTGGCCAAACACGTTTACAAGCTGAGAAATATAATCAGTTAAATTTCTAAGTAAATTTGCCGTTGCCTGTTTACCTTCAGCAATTGAGTGGCCTAAAGAATTTATGACGTTAGAAACCTGCGTCATAAGGCCAGTCATATGTTGGGTAACAGTCTGCTCATTGTGTATCTGGTTTTGGAAGTTATCTTTAACACCTTTTAAATACTCAATATAATTTAAACTCTGGTTATAATTTTTGAGTAGCTTCTCCCCTTCTAGCTTCAACTCATACAGATTTTTGAGTTGCGATTCTTCTGTTCCAGTCAGGCCAAACTGTTTACGATTTAATTCACTTAGCTTAGCTTGTTCTTCAGGAGTTAACTTATCTTTTTTCCTAAGTTCTTCTTGCTGCTTTACTTCACTAGGGGTCAAACCACCTGCATTTCTTTGGCTTAAAACATTGAGTCTGGCTACTTCCTCTTCTGATAGCTTTTTGCTTAATTGCTGAATTTGCATGCTTTGATTATTTATTTGTTCTTCTTTAGCCGTTAATTCAGTTAATGAATTCCTTTCCTCAAGAGTAAGGGTCGCTGAGTCTTTTGCTTTTAGAGCAGATAACTGGCTATTTTCTGTATCAGTTAAACTTGCTCTAGATTGAATTAGCTCCTTTAATTGTTTCGACTCTTCCTGGGTTAAAACACCATTTGCTTCCTGCCGCGTTTTTAACGACGCTAGCTCGCTTGCTTCTTTTTCAGTTAAATCAATTCTATTATGTAACTTCTTTAAAAGCTCACTATTAATACTACTATTTGCTTTATTACTATAGGCCGTAGAATCTGTAGAATAATTCTCTTTAATCGTTGAAAATACATTAACTGCCTTCTTATAGTCATCAATATTACTAATTGTTTTACCGGTTTGATTAATATATTCCTGATGGCTGCTATTGGCTAAATTGATTTTTGAAAATAAGCCATTTTTCTGCGTATCAGAATATTTCAGATCTGGTACATTGTCAAACTTTTTAAGTAGCGTATTTAGGGTTTCAATTTCATCTTTTACCTCTTTAGAATTAGCTTCTAAAGCAGCAAACCCTTCTAATGCTTTTGATTTATTGATTGAACTTTGGATCCCTACAATTCCCATTGATGCTGTACCAATTGCAACTACGCCACTGGCAATCCCTGTCGCGCCCTGCACCCAGGCAGCAGACATCGACTCTTCAAAAGATCGCTCAGCTGCATTCAAACTCAACGAGCTATTATCAATTTGCTGTTTCTTAATCTGGGCATAATACTCATTCATGCTTTGCCTTAACTCATTTACCACATTATTTATCTTGCTTAATATCAACTGTAGCATATATTCTATGGCACCAGCATTTGCACTAAAACCTCCCCCAGATAACGAACCTTTTATTGAATCGCCTTCTTCTTTAGTTAATGGAGGATGGCTTTCTGCTAATTTTGGTATATAAATATTGGAATTATCGGCACTAATTATATGGCCGCTAACAATTGGTACCTCATCAACCACAACTAAAGAAGCACTATTGCTCTTATTCAAAGCAACGTCATTTTTTCCGGTTAATTCCTTGATTCCGGTTAAATCCTGATCTTTATTTAAAATCTTCCTTTCACGTTCCAGAATCTTTTGGCTATTAATCAATGCTAACTGATCAAGACCTTTATTTGATAAATTTCCTGTTTCTATTTTACTCATTTTAGCTCTCCTAAATATTGTTATAAATAATTAAAGTATATTGATATAATTTGCTGCCAACCCAATCAGCAGTAAGGTATAGTACTGCCATAATAAAGATAAGCTTAATTGCATAAGAAAGGGTTTGGTCCTGAATTTGCGTCAATGCCTGAAATAAGCTAAAAACCAAACCAGTAATAGAAGCTACTATTACCACCGGCAAGGACAGCAATAAGGACAATACTAATGCTTGCTTGGCAATATATACGACATCATAATTCATAGCGCTAACTACCTTGGAGAAAACGTATTAGTAAAAATCATTTGAAAGCGCTTATTCAACTCAATTAATGCTTGCTCGAATTTAGAAGTATCTTCAATTTGCTTTTGCATTACATCTAAAAACATTTGGTAAAGTTCCTGTATATACTTCATATTTGTTTGTGTTAAATTACTAGTCGCCAAGAATTTAGCATTCTGATAAGCTATCAAAGTACTTTCAACATTAATTTCCTTGGTGGCCATTCCAGTTGCTTCAGTAAATATATTTAGATAATTGGTTATTATCCTTACTTTAGGGAAAAATGCTTGTAAACTGCTATGGCCACCTGCATTCTTCGCCACATAGCCAGCTGCTAGACCAGTTGATACTCCCAGTAACATCGCTATCACCATTTCAGCAATTTTTCCTTCTGTCGATTTATTAGCTCCGGTTAATGTCATAACTTCATGGAATAGAAGTGCAATACTTCCCATACTGCCAAATATAGACCATTTGCTATCAGGCTTAACCATTGAATGAACCATGCTACCGGTCCTAAATATTTGATCAGCAAGTACCATCCCTGCCATTACTTTAGTCATAGTACCTGTAGCGGAATTTAGCGCCAAAGCCATAGAAGAAGCTCCCTGACCAACTACCAAAGTAGCCACATTAAAAACCAGCTGTGCTTTGGCGGCTAATCCAGGTTCAATTAAATCAAATACTGCGAAAAGCCCATTTTTAGCCAATGAATTTTCTATACTATTTTTTTGTAAAGTTGACTCTGGATTTGCTAACCGTGTACCAAAACCAATTGCTTGAGTTAAGAACATTGCCCCCATGAATAGAGAAATCGCACCAAACCCCGTAGCAGAAATAGCTATAGCTAATCCAATATAGGTCAATAAGCCAAAAAAACTGGATTTTTTTATCTTTTGGAGTTCTTGCTGATGGCGCGTTTGTTCTAACTCTGCATTCAATTTTTCAATCTGTGCCGTAATATCAGCCAAATGCGAATTTAGTAAACTAACCATTTTGAGGAATTCTTCTTGCTGGTTCGCCGAAGTCTGCATAATTTCTGCAATAGTTTGAAATATTTTAACCATTGCATATGCAATACCCTTAACTGTATTGCTTCCTCCTGAAAACTGTCCAACATCAGCATTAGCATCAGTTCCAGGCGAAGATTTTGGCTTTGGGGCGCTAGCTGAATGAGCCAATACTTGGGTTAAATCGTCAATAACTTTATCTTTCATGGCTAAGCCATAATTAATAAGTCTAGCGATATCGCCACTAAATTCGCTATCCTCAAGCTTGGCTTTATCGGGCATGCTATATAGTTTTGCTAGTTCAACATAAAGATTAGTAGCTTCCGAGTCTACCCTAAAAATAGCAGAATGCTGAATCTCTTGCAAAGTAGTTTGCTTGATTTCTTCTTGCTGGCTCGGCATTAAATCAGAATTTGGTAGATAGATAGGTTTGCTGGAAACATTCTTGCTATATATTCCACGAATAACATTTTCAGTAATAATGATTCCCCCTGCTTTTTTCTTTAGGGGGTCAGTTGGAGTTAATCGAGGTGGATTATTCGGATTATCAACTTTAGATACCTGTGTTTGCGGCGAAGATACATTTGCAACTGAGCTCATGGTTCATATTCCCTATAAATAATTTTATTCACAAAAAATACATGCTTAATTATCAAAACATTTATTTCTATGATGGATTATAAGGAGAACCACTAAAAAAAACAGTATACATTTTCGTCCATTTTACTAATTACCCGCCGAAAAGCGATGCTAATTTCCCAATTAAGGGCGCGAAAATATACTTACTTTTAAATGTAAAATATTTTGAATCTGGCAAAAAACTGCTAATAAATGATTAATGACAAACTTATAGCTTGCCATTAATCAGAAAAAATCAAAATTGGTTAATAAACAGTATTTTATTCAGCTGCTACTGTGTCAAGGCTAAACCCTACTCTCTCGCTTCCATTTTGATATGCCCCAGTGAATAAGTTCATATATACTTTCTTTTTACGCGCCTGGTCAATACATTTTAAAGTATGAGGCCTATCAGTATTGTTATTGAATATCCAAAAATTGTCGTCACCCATGTTATGATGACCTTGTGCAATTATTACATTATCACATATTAAACTAGTATCATTCCAGATAAATGACAAGGTACCCATAATTGCAAAATTCAATTCCTTAGGCAAAAGATCATTATAATATTTCGTTCCTGTTACAAACCTCTCATCCCAAGAAACCCCAATATCGGCTAATTTTTCTTTTACCCATTTAACATTTCTCTCACTTTTCTTGCGTCCCGCCCTTATGTTAATACAATAAGGCTTAGTACTTACACTTTGGACAACCTCTTCAAATGGTTGGCCATCAGTAATGCTATACCAGTCATAATTATTGACAGGTTTAAAAGAAAATTGATTGAAATAAGAATCACATAAAATATTATCCCTTGTTTCTTTAGCATAAGCCTGACCTAGCAATAAAATTAAGCCAAATATCTGTAAGAGTTTAAGCCATAATCTTTTTTTCATCTAATTACTCCATTTTTAGTTAGTTAATATTAAAGATTTGTAGGTAATTATCTCTTGCCTAAGCAAGAATTAACCGAACAATAACATAATACAATGAACCAATCAAAAAGAGAATTTAGTGGAGAATTTTAGAAATTTTCGTTTTATAAAAAAGTTAAATAAGTGTCACTATGCTCTATATCTTACTTTAATACCGGACACTTTTGAATCCGATACTACTTGCAATATTTAATTTTATTTGATTTATTAGGAGGGAGGCTTAATTTATTAATGAATCAAATTATAAAAAAATGATTTTTAACTATACATGAATAATAGTATCCGGTTTTGAGTATTTAACCAGCAATTTTCAAAATGAACAAAAATGTACATTGTTATTAATTGCTATCTAATTAATAATACAACACTGACGGGAATAAAAATTATTAGTTAATCGTTAAAGGTAGCTTTAGAGTGGAAATAATTAAACTCAATAACGCTGAATTTGATCGGGTGCTTAAAGCTAAAGATGCAAATAACATCCTAGAATTAGACGAGTATTTAAAACTCAAGAAAAAACAAAATGATCAATTAATTGCAGAAACTGAAAAAAAAATTGAAGTCCTCAAGAAAAAAGTTTATGAAGAAATAAGTGCTGAAATTCGCTCAAAAAATGAGGAACAGCTTGACGAATTATATACTAATTTGGAACAAGTCTTAAAAACAATAGATGAAAAATTATTTGATATCATTTATCAAATATTAACTAAATTAGGTTATCTGCAGGTAAATAGCCTACAAATTAGGAATTTAATTCAAGAAGAGATTGGTAATCTAATTGGCCAGAAACAGGTAAAGATATTAATTAATGAGCGTATGGCTGAAAAAATAAAAAGTGAATTTAATGAACCAGTCTCTAAACAATTAACTTGGGCTATCAAAAATGAGTTATCCGATGAAGAATGCATTTGTGAAACTAATATGTGGACATTACGAATAGATTTAGCTACCTTAAAAAAACAAATTAATCGTATTTTAGCTCATGGAGGAACTAGCAATGGATGATCCAATTATTTCGGGTTTACTTATGCTTGGCAAGGAATTTTCTGAATTAGGCGGCAAACTCGCCGAACTAATGAACTTACCAGAATTAAACGAAAAGGAACGAAATTTTCTATATAACCTTGCGGCTAATAAATGCCAAACTGGAGACTTTAAAAATGCAGTACCGCTATTTCAGCTGCTAGTCCTTTTAGAACCTAAAAACTATCTTTACATTAAAGGGCTTGCGGGAACTTTGCATGGCTTAGGCAATTATCTTGAAGCATTGGAACTATATAGAGTTGTTTATTTATTAGATAAAAATTTGAATATTGATACATTATTTTATATGGGAGACTGCCTGCTGAATTTAAAGAAGCTAGGTGAGGCACGCGAAAATCTTGAACTTTTTGTTCAAATTGCCTCAGGAGATTTATATCGCGATCGATACGATTCACAGCTTAAACGCGCCCAGCTGCTTCTGGCCGGGGTATTAAAAAAATTGAAATAGTTCTTTAATTAGGGAGATTATCATGTCAAGGTTGAACGCAATCGAAATACTTCAAAACCCGTCATTAAGGCCAAATTTAAATGACTTACCTCTCCTAAAGCCTGGGGCGAGTTTTGATCGGGCAAAAGCTAACTTAACCCCAGCCAATTTAGATTTAGAGATCGGCAAAACGCTTAAGGAAGTTATTAACAAATTCAAATTAGCTGAAATTCCGGCTGCAAACGAAACTACTTCAAAAGAAGAAATGTTAGTTTTGCAAAATATAGCCAAGGCTAATTCAGATAAGGCCCAGCGACAGCTTGAAGCGGTCCAAACCCTGATTGGTAAGGAAATAGTGAAGGTTAATAACCCTATGGCACTTCAAGTTATCACGCAATTTGAAAACCTGACACAAGCAGCCGAAAAGGCCGCTTACGAAAGTAGCGTTGCCGAGCAAGGTTTAAATTCAATTTATGATGATACTTTAGGGTTTGTTGTCGACCAGAAAATGCAAGCCAAGGAAAAAATCAACCAGATATATAGTGAAGCAGAGTATGATGTCCAAAACGCTAATCCGGATAAGGCTCCTAGATCAGGGCTTAAAGGTAGCAGTCCTAAATCAAATGACACTTCAGACCCATACCAAAATAAGAATATAGCGTTTTCAGTATTGTCGCTTATGGTTTTAAGGTCTTCAATCAGTGTAATGGCAAAGCAGTCTGAACTAGCTTTACAAAAAGTTCAGGCAATGCAAGAAGCATTAGCTGAACTTCAGGCAATGATCACCTGGATGACAGCAATGCAGGAAAAACTTAGCAATGCATTTTCTAGGGATACTGAAGAGAAAAGTCAAAAAAAAGGTGGTGCACCGATTGGTGACCATAATAATATGACCTGGGATGACGTAGCTAAACATCATGGCGATCCGGTAAAAAATGGAATCTATGATTTTTCTAAATATAACGGTATACAAGGATTTACTGGTGATATAGAAAAACTGGTCCGTGAAAATCCTATTTTAACTTTTCTTGCTAAACTTGGTCTTTTAGAGATAAAAGGCAATGGAGTATGGGGTCAAAAGAAAATTGTTATCAAAGGGAAACTTGATACCGGAACCCTTAATAAGGAGCAAAAAGCTGCATTCGAAAAAGCATTGAGCGAGGTTGATGGCGAGTTAAAAAAAGATAAAGGCAGAGACTACCGCGTTGAAGAATATAAATCTGAAACTTACTATGAAGATCAGACTTACTATGACAAGGATGGTAAACAAGTATCAGGTAAAGGCATAAATGACTCTCTTCTTGATGGGGCAATTGTCTTTGATAAAGGCCAAATTCCAAGTTTTCTATTACCGGATCTAGAGAAATATGGTCTAAAAACAACTAATGACAAAAATGCTCCGATTGAATGCTATGCTATTAATCAGGACGTATTAAAAATACTTGTTACGAAAATTATAAGCATGACTGAAAGCGTAACAGGTAAAAGAGAGGACCTTAAAGTAGATGATTTATTCACTGCAGTAACAGGAACATTTGCCCAGGTCCAAAATCAGATGGATAAATTTAATTCGATCATTAAATATATCCAGGATCTAATAACCGTTCAAGCCAAAAAGCCGGAACAGGCAAAAAATGATTCAGACTTTAAATTACAACAATATATGTCGACAGTTCGTGAAACACAGTTAGCAGGAGGGTGATATGTTTCCAGGTAGCGGTGGAGGTGCTGGCAGCTTTATGGTGCCAGGGGGCGGTATAAATGAAGTTTTAAATCAGATTGGCGGATTATTGTCAAATACGCAAAATCAGATGGAAAATACTTTAGCCGCGATGAATACAACAGGTGGAATGTTGGACCCAATCCAAATGGCCCAGGTGCAAATGATTACCCAATCATATTTGGCTGCGGTTCAAACATTTACCTCAGTAATCAAACAAGTTGGGGATTTGGATAAATCTATTGCCAATAATATTGGTTCTTAGTTTACAGGCATTTCAAACAGGAAATGGTTGTCTTGGCATCACTTCCTGTTTGATTAGTTGGCGCTAAATATACTTTTATAAAATTTTTGCGATCAAGATATTTAAAACTTCATTCATTTAACATTAGTTATTAAAAAAATTTGGCTAATTAGCCCCAATAGAAGCAAATTGTGCAAAATTTTTTAATAACTAAATAACTGAAATTTTAAATGGAAGCATGATCCATAAAATTAATAAAAGTAGTTTGGCGGTTAAAAATTATTTTTATTATTCTAAAAGGAAGCTATCATGATACCAGGAGCAAATACAAGCAATGCAGGCTTTTACCCAATAGCCAATCAAAGCAGTCAAGTGAATGCTGCAGCCTTGGCGGAACAGTTAAATAAACTACGTGAAGCCGAAGGTGCTGCTGCAAATTCTATGGAGGGAGTAGAAGTTGGGGATATAAATCAGCAAAAGATTCTTCAAGAATTACATTCATTTGTGTTGGATTTGGTTAATAGCGGTCATACCCCGGAAGAGTCGCAACAAGTATTTGACAACATCGTCAACGATTTAGCTCAAAATGGTTCAATAAGTGAAGAAGAGGCAAGCACTCTTCGTCAACTAGGCCAGTGGTCATTAGCGCAAGGATTAGGAATAAAAGACGCTGGTCAAAAATTGGAAGCTCGTATAAAAAATGCGAGTGAAGAAGAGCTAAATAATTTGGAAAAAACTCCTGAATTCCTTGAATTCAAGAAGAAAACTCTTGAAGGCGGTAACAAGCTATCTGCGCTTACAGGCTTAGTCGACAAGAAACTAAATGGTGGCGCGCCTAAAGTTCAAGGTAGTTACACTGACCCAGATCTAGGCCCTAAAGCTAGCGATCATATGTTTAGGGATGCCCTAACTGCAATTGAGCAAATGTTTCAAGGCAAAATACCATTTTACGCTATGGCAATTCAAGCTATGTTATATGGTTACCAAGTTAATAACGCAAATGGTTCGTATCAAGTTTATCGACAAGCTAAGGCACAGAATGTTTCTAAAAATGCTACCGACCTTAACCAGTTTTTAAATGACCTTCAGGCTTATATCAATCAGCATCTTGATGATGGCACCGATCCTGAATCAATTAATCTTTATGATCTATTAAATACTGATGATGGCAAAGCGTTATTGGATAAATACAAAGATCAGTTTGCTAAAGCTGGGATTGACTTGTCATTGAGTTGGGATAAGTCAGATAAAGATCGGCAAAGCCTGACAGATAAGTTAAATGGCTATATTAATTATGTTAATAATCTTACTAAAGGTAGCGAAAATTATAGCGCGGCGGCAATTGTTCCTGAGTTTAAAGTGGATTCTTCAGGGAATATAAACATTAAGGAAGCCAAAGATAAACTCGACGCACAGCGCAAAGCATGCGACCAAAATATTGCCGAGAAAACAACGCTTGATAACCAGATTACCGCCGGTATTCAGCAAATTAAAGAAACGATCAATGCGCTAATAGATATGATTAAGCAATTTATTAGCAGCTATGGTCAATCTATCAAGCAGTATTAATATAATACTTTACTTAATGACTTTTATCTTAATGATAAAAGTCATTTTTCATTTGAATTATAAAGAGGAAGTAAGCATGAATTTATTGAATCTTAAACGTCAGGTAAAGTTCGTCAATGACATGAATAGTCTTTTAAATGATGACCAGGACTTTTCAGATAGTGAATTAGCCATAAGTGTTGGTTTTGACCTAAATGATCCGTTGTTACGGTTATCTTTACTGCCAAACTCAAAATTCAAGCGAGTTACCGAACTTGCCCTACTCTTATTAATAAGCCAAGACAAATCACTAATTTTATCCGGCAAAAAAAAATTAGCGCTTAACCAAATATTCTCAAAGCAAGCCCAAAGTGAAAGTGCTAAGCTAAAATTAAGTAGTAGCGGGCCTAGCATAACTATCGAGTTACTCCAAGACCTTGATTTTATAGATAAAAGCAGCTATTTGATCTATAAACGGGTTTATCAAGACAGCTTTCCGGAAGTTTATTCAAAGCTAATGTGGCGCTGGACCCCTGCCCCTCAGGTTAGCCCTGAACTTAAACATTACTGGGATAGTTTTGCAAGTAAGAATTTAAGTTTAGCCTTGACCAGCGCATTTGGTAAGATTTGTAAATCTAGTTCTGAATTGAATTTTGAATTGGTTGCTATCAATTAATTTTGCAACTGCTGAAATACTTTAGGCGGGATAAAGCGTAAAAGATCAAGTTCCAAACATTTTTCGATTAATAACTTGGTATTATTGCCATAGATGCCAAATTCTTCACAGATTATTCCTATTTTGCGGGCAACATTGGAACGTGATGTTTGCAAAAAGGACGCAATTTCCTGTTGGCTAAAATTCATGCTTAACAGGAACAAAATTACTTCCTGCTGTTCATCCAGCTTATATGCGCATTTGGCCGCAAAATCATTCCTGCCAATGAAGAGATGAGCACCTACACTGTATTTTTTATCTAGATCGCGCAATACCATGCTTATGTTCGGCATCGATATTTCGCGGGTCAAATGTTTTATTCCTACATAGCTGCCATTTTGGTCGACAAGGGGAAAATTTGTTTCTATGAATAATATCCCTTTTTTAGATAATAGTATTGATTCATTAATTTGTTGGTTCCGCAAATTATAATCTATCATAATCCTATTAGCATCAGTTAAGCTTTTGGTATTGATTTCCTCCATATAGTTATAATCTGTAATTGATATACCGTGCCAAGCATGTTTACCTGGGCGATACTTTTCTTGATTCCATAATTCAGTAGTAAATTGTACTATTCCATTTTTATCACAAATACAAATTAGCATATTAGCAAAGAGATAAGGCCTATAAATTGGCAATATTACATTATTAAGATAATCACTATTCCTCGTTTCCATAAATAGACTCCAACGCTACTGATATGTTGTCACTTTTCCGTCTTTGGGCCAATATTAATAAATCCGATGTTAATACCGGACACTTTAATAGATGTATTGTAAAAATGCATGTCTTTATAATTGATTTATCATAGGGAGGCTTTATCTATAACTCAATATTACGAATATAAGACTTTGTAGTTATTCATTGGCTATTTGTTGATGCCTCGCGAGACGCAAACAGTTCAACAAATAACGCCAATTCATAAACAAAGTCTAATATTCTCCATAATTCGTATAGATAAAGCCTTCCCTATGATAAATCAAATAAAATTAATAGCAAGTTGCATCAAATACAAAAGTGTCCGCTATTGAAAAAATTTATATAAATATAGTTTCTTTTGGCCGCTGTTTCAATAATGGATTACTAGGAACTTTATTTTCTGTTTTACTGCCTGATGCTTTTATCAAATCATCCATCCCCACAAAAAATTTGTCATCAATTTCTTTAAAAAACTGCTTTGGTAATTTTTTGCACATTTCCTTAACAACCAATCGCCGGGTAGCCTCATTTTGTTCACTCATTGATTTGCCGATCCCTGAGCGGTTCATAAAAGAGTTATAGGTAAATTCACTGACAAAGCCATTTTGGCAAAACTGGGTTAATGCAAATAAAATTTCACCTTCCTGCTCTTTTTTCAATGACGGACCCAAATTTGTGTATTTTTGAGTAAATTTCTGAACCCGCTCGGCTGCTGACTTGACCGTGATCAAACTATTTTCGATCTTCATTAGCTCATGAAGCTGTGCTTTAGCCTCACTGCTACTCAAATCTCCACCATCTATTTGCAAAACGCCTGATAAAAAACGAATGTGTAGGGAAACTAAATTGGCATGGGATAACTCTTCGCTCTCGTTAATTGTCTCCGTGCTTGCTTTAGCAAGAGTTGGATAGACATCTTTATATAACCAAAAAAGTGCATCATTTAATCCCCAGCTTTGCTTGCGTTCTTCATCGGTTAGCTTATTAGTTAGTGTGGTCAAGGTAGTGAAATAGCTAGCATTCTGCTTTTGTTCATTTCTATTTACGCGCTCAAGATAGTTGGCAATACTCAATTCCGTAATTATGGCAAAAGAATTTTCTTGCTCATACCGATTAAGAATCTGATTTAATTCGTTGCAGATTTTATCATCCAGCCCAACTTCATCTAATGTTAACAAATGAAAAATTAAGGCAACTTTACCTGGGCTTAATGCTTTAACTGGTAGTTCATCCTCAAAAAAATTCGATATAATTTGTTCTACTTCCCCTTGGCTTGCCGCTTTAAGTTTCTCAATAAGCTTTCTGATTTTTTTCAATTGTTCCCTAAAGTCGCGTGAACCGGTATCTTTATCAACTCCTTCACCATTTGCCAATATACTAGCCTCTATTTCTTGCTCTACTGCCTCTTCCGATAAGCCAAGGACATAAGAATAAAGTTTAGTCAGCTGCTTTTTATTTAAATTTGCCTTAAGATTTTTCTGATAAAAAGGCGACTCAGCAGCCCTTTTAACCGCTAATTTAGCATTTAATTTGAGCGCAAGGGGGTTCTTGGTACTCGTGGTAAATCTATGTATTATTCTATTCTTTAGTGCTTTATCCAAACTTGTATTATCTTGATTTGCAAATTTCAGAAATTCTTCTTTTTTATTATTATCTTCAGCAATACCAATTACAGTACTATTTTTATCTAATTCATTAAGCTGGCCATTATTGACAGGCTCGACATTATTAATATTAAACCTGCGGTTTAAACCAGATGGTATTGATGTACTCATACTCTATCCCCTTTTAATTAGGTTTTGCTAGATTATTAAATAAATTGCTCGCTCTGGGCTTGGCTATAGTATTTGCTGCCTCAGGCGATGTCTTGGCCATTGCGATGTCTTCGGCAATTTTGGGCAATAAATGAAGGTTTTTACCTATCACTTCAGCCACATCCTTAACTAAACTTAATGGCACAAATTGGTTTAAAATTGCCAATTCAAATAATTTCCTTGCCAGCCATTTTTCGCGAATAACCGGAACCCCGTGTTTTTTGGCAATCCTAAATACATATTTGGCAATCGGTCCTTTACCTTTGAAAATAGTAACCGGCAGCCCCCAGCGTTTTGGTAAATATAGAATTAATATCGCGATATGGGTCGGGTTAGCAAGTACCAGCATAGATTCCTTATATTGGCTAAACATCGAGTCACTTTCAGCCATCATTTCCTGGCGTAGCTCACGCAGGCGCTGCTTTACCTCCATGTTTCCTTCAACCTGCTTCATCTCATCTTTAATTTCTTCGAGACTCATCATCAGTTGTTTGTATAAGGCCCGTTTCTCGATGACTAAATCAATAACCCCAAAAACGAAATAGGTTGCTAATAAAACAATAATTATTTTTAGAATTATTACCGAAGAAATTAACAGCATATCAATTAAAGGCAGCGTGACTAACTGTAAAATCTCATGCAAATAATTTTTAACTAGCCAGTAAGACAACAAAAACATAATTGTTAATTTAATAACATTAAACGCGAATTTTGCCAAATTTTTCTTACTAAACATTTGCTTGGCATTTTCAACGATATTGAACTTATTTATATCGAATTTAAAGAGGTCTTCTTTAAACACTAACCCACCCAGCTGGATTGTTGTTGTAAGCATTACAGCAATGGCCGCACAAGTTGTCATTACCAGCATACAGACTGTCATGTTTTTAAGCATTTCCATTCCTGCGTTATATAGGATATGCAAATCGAATTGCTGATTTTTAATTAACGCATATGTTAGGGCATAATTTTTGGCAAAGCAATCGATAATATATGTTCGCCCAAACACAACAAACATTAATATAACCATAATCCCCATAAACATTGACAAATCATGGCTATAAGCGACATTTCCTTCTTTTTTGGCGTCTTTCAGTTTTTTCGGGGTCGGTTTTTCGGTTTTGCTGCCCTCAGAGTTCACAGGTCATCGTCCTCGAAATCAAATGCCCGGCTAAAACTCGGCATCCTTTCAGCCTTTTTAGCTAGCTCAACTAATTTCCTAAAATCAGTTTGGAAGTCAGTTTTATCATAAACATCCTGCTTTAAAAAACTCATAATCTGATCATATTTATCTATGGCTTCATCTGCTAATTCATCATTTCCGCGCTTATATTCACCAACACGGAGCAAAAATTCAATTTCCTTATGTTTGGAAAGAAGTAAGCGAATTTTTCTTGCAGCGAGTTTTTGTTCATTACTGATAATCCGATCAGCAATCCGGCTTAAGCTGCCTAAAATATTTATAGCTGGAAAATGGCCCTTTTCTGCTAACGATCTGTCTAAATAAATATGGCCATCAACAATTGATTTAATTTCATCAGCTATCGGGTCCTCTCTGGCATTGTCCTGTTCCATGAGTACCGTATAAAATGCCGAGATTGAACCTAATTCATTATTTCCGGCCCGTTCCATCAAGCGTGGAAAAGAAAGAAATACTGAAGGTGGGAACCCGCCACGGGTAACAGGTTCGCCTGCCGATAAGCCAACTTCACGTTGCGCCCTTGCAAACCTGGTAATCGAGTCAACAAACATTACAACATTTTTACCCTGGTCGCGGAAATATTCGGCGATAGTTTGCGCTACAAATGCCGCTTTAACCTGTTCAACCGGCGGGCGGTCAGAAGTTACTACAACTAACACACACTTTTTGCGCGCCTCTTCATTAAGCTCAATTTCAATAAACTCACGTACTTCACGTCCGCGTTCACCTATTAAAGCGACGACAAATACATCCGCAGCAGCATATTTAATAATCATACCCATTAAGGTTGTTTTACCCATACCCGGGCCGGCAAATATAGCTATCCGCTGCCCTCTGCCGCAGGTAATAAATTGATCTACTGCTCTAACTCCAGTATAAAGAATATCCTCAATGATACTTCTTGTCAGGGGGTCGGGAGCAACTTTTAACACGGAATATCTTTGAGCTAGCTCAACTTTTTCGATAGTTTTCCCTGAATTCGAAATATCTTCAAGATCACCAATTACCTCACCCAAGCCGCTTACGATTTTACCCAGATGTTTATCGCTAATGCTGATCATAAAATTATCAGAAATACAATAGATATCTGCTTGATTAGATAAATTACTGATACTGCCAAAAGGTAATAATTTAACTTCCTCACCATTGATGGCCACTACTTCGGCAAATAGTTTTAATTCAATTGCTTTATCTTCTATAAGACACAGATCGCCAATTTTAACCAGAGGCAATGTTGCAACAATTATTGAACCAGTTGCACTTACAATTTTACCGTGGTATGAATATGCGCCAATCGAAGCTAGAGTATGCTCCAAAGCAGTAAATTTAGCTAAATATTGCTTTGAATATTTAGTAAATATCTCCTCCATCACTAATTATCCTTTTGTAAAAGCATAACAACTTCTACCCTATCCGGGCTCAAACCTGGTACAGCATTGCTAACTAAGGTTTTTATCCTATTAACATATAAATCAATCCGCTCGCCTTGCCGGTACTTTATTAGTACTGAAGCAGTCGGTAATGGCGCAGTTGTTTGCCAAAGATTATCATTTGGTGCAGGGATATTCACGATAGTTTTTACTTCAACAACTCCATTAATTAGCGATAGCATATTGGCTATCTCCTGATCCAAAGCATATAGAAACCTACTATGCTCTTCTAATGGGGAAGAAATAAAGCTGTCTTTCTTGAATACTTCGCCAAGGCTGCTATAACTTGTTCGAGGCATACCGTTAGCACTCAATAAATTCAGTGCTTTATTCTGATTGGATTTATCGACAAGTATTATTACTCTGCCCCCCTTTTGTAGTTGGGTATCAGCATCGACATTATTATTGCCAAGTAAAAGTACAATTTCATTTGCAGCTTCCTGGCTAGCAACGTCCAGAAGCTCTACTTTAGAGCCGCTACACGAGATTAGACTAAAGACAAGGCAAACTAGCCCGAATTCTTTAAAACGCTTTACGAATTTCGATAATAAATTGTGTAAATACATTATGAAACATATACCCTAAATAAATTGATAAAACTAACATTGCACCAGTGCTTTTAATCGGCATTGATATAATAGTTACATTTAATTGCGGTAAAAATGATGATATTAAGCCAAGCAAGATATCGATCAAAAAAAGCACCAAAATTACCGGTACTGACAACACACCTATCCAATAAAAGTAGCTTGTAAACAGCTTGATATATAATGTTATATGCTTAGCATCAATTACTGGAAACAATTGATTTAGCCGAACAATTGCAAAACTACCAAAAACCGTTTCAAAGAAAAATAATATTCCGTTATTAACCACCAAGTATACGGTAAAAGCCTTGACCATCAATTTTCCAATTGAGGATGAAGGCGTCTCAGTTAACTGGTTGACAATTGAACCTATCTGTTCCCCCCTTTGCATATCAATTATATTTCCGCATGACTCAATCAACCAAATTGGTAAGGAAAGCAGGTAACCAATAAGCGCCCCGTAAGCATAATTGCTAAATAGGAGTAGAATATCCAAAAAAACACTATCGGTAAGTTGTAGATTTATATAACTTGGATAAATCACGCCCGCCAAAAGCAACGCCAAACTTGAGCGCAATACGGCACTAAGAAAATTAGAAGAAAATAGCGGGCACAAATTTATCGCACCTAATATCCTCATAAATAAATAACTTAATGGCCATAACGAAAAATCTTTGTAATGTAGCAAGATATCGATTAACTGCATTATTGGCTCAACAATTTCAAGATAACTTGCTACTTCATCTTTTGAACTAGCAAGATAGTTTAATTACTTTGATTCAACCTGGTATAAGGTTGTACCACTTTCCTTTTTAAGGGGGCTACTCTTCGTTTGAGGTATAATAATTTGTGTATTTGGGTTTTGGTTTTTTGTACCCGCTACGCTTTGATCTACCACACCAGCTTTAGGTCCTAGCTGATAATTGTTTTTTATGTTAACTTTATTATTATCTACAACAACATAGTCTTTTAATTTATACATTTCATTTTGCCAAATTATCTGAGGAGTAACCAAGTATAAAGTAGCAATTTGGTGCACTGAATTAGTTTTACTCTTGAAGAACCAGCCAAGTAATGGAATATCACCCAAAAATGGAACTTTAGAGACATCCTCTTGAGCTACATCACGGGTATATCCGGCAAGTAAAATACTTTGCCCTTCGGTAATTACCGCCTGGCTATTAATCGTGCTTTGGGTTGTATTAGGATAAACACTATTATTTTGCTGATTAACCGAACCATCTTGTAAAACAATTGACAATTTAATTTCGTTTTGACTTGTCGCTTCATTGTAGATAACATGCGGAGTAATTTGCAATGCTTGAACAATCTGAGCTGACGCATAATTTGCTACGCCATTATTATTGTTATTATTATTGTTATTATTCGTGCCTTGCTGTGTTCCAAAATATAAATTCTCAGATACATTTACTATTGCCGGCAAATTATCAGTTGTGGCTAACGACGGTTTACCTACGGCTTGCGCCATTTGGTTTTGCTGTAGGAAATTTAAACTACTTGCAAAGCTGGCAATATTGGTAACGATTAGTTGACCTGGATTTAACTGCCCATAATAATATGATAAGTTATTCGACGGGCCATTTCCCTGATTGAGATTACCGGCACCATATCCGCCGGCATTGCCAAATCCGCTTGCCCACCAATTAATACCCGCCTGAGACAGTTTTTTCTGATCAATATGAATAATCATTACATTCACCTGGATTAAAGGCGATGGCACATCGAGTAAATCAATCAAATTCTTATAAATTTTTAAGTTATAAGCTTTATCCCGGATAATAATGGTATTTAACCGGCTATCGGCCTGAATTAGCGGCGTGGACAAAGTACCGGTCGTCATGCCACTAGTATCGCTAGATTGACTTTGGTCACGTTGTGATAGCATTTGTTTAGCTTGGTTTTGGATCGGTTCACTCACCTGATCCATTAATTTATTCGGCCCGACCGGACTCGAATTTATCCTACCTTGCAATAGTGACTGCAAGATTGTTGCCACACCCGGAACTACAATTTGTTGATTATTAAAGCTAAGTTGAATATCGGTAGCACTAGCATATCTTAAACGGTATACTGCAAACTGCTGGGATGCCGGCGAAATATCCAAATGCCGAATCTGGTCTAGAAGCATATTTACATATAATTGTGGGCCGCTAACGATAACCTTATTCTCATTTCTTAATTCAGAGTAACCAAACTTATCATTCAGTAAGCCAATTTGCTGGAGGTTACCGCGAACCATAGGCATGTCATCAGGTGAAACTTCAATACTTTTACTTATTCTATCGGCTGAAGTTATATATAATACTCCCGAATAAATAAACCAGTCAAAACCATATTTATCACTCAATGCTTGTAACATCTGGTTTGGCGAACTAACCGCAAAACGCCCGCTTACACTTTTATTTTTTATTTTTTGTGGCAGGTCATCAGAGAAAATGACTTTCATACCATTGCTTCGTGAAAAAAGCGTTAAAGCATTAGTTAAATTCTCTCCATGATAGAAATAAACATGCTCGCCACTTGCATTTGTAACTGGAGGTACTACCTGGATAAGTGGAGTTTCACTGATTGCTTGAGTCATGCTAAAGCATAAAATAGATAATGTAATTATTTTTTTCATTGTGCTCTCGTACACTGATATGCAATCTTTCTAAATTAGTGTTGTAATTAGTTAGGATAATAAATTTGATATTGTTTAAATAAATTGCACATCAGATACACTAATTTAGCTCTCACCTTAAAATTTCTCCAATTAATCTTGTGTTAGCAATAAATGAATATTATAGTTACTACGTCAACAATTTAATATACGTAGAAATACTTATAAACAGAAGGAATCAGTATGATTAAATTCTAAATAATGGTTAAGTTTTCCATATTTTCGGAAGCGATCTCGCAAAAAGTACTTAAGCTTGGGTTAAACTAGCAAAGCAAAGCATTACTTAGCAAGTTTGGCAGAATTTTCATTTTTATTGAAATAGCTAGAATCAATACTTTTTCTAAAATCTTCAATCCTCGCTAGGTCACAATATACTGAAAGATTGGCCTCAGCAAGCTTCAATCTCTCATAATACGCTTGCAGACTATTAATTTTGATCTTATCAAAGACTGTCCACCATTTATACCCATAACTGTCCAAATGCTCGCGACCATAACGCCATGCTACACTTTCCTCAATAAAAACTAAGGAAGTAAAATGTTCTTTACCTATAACTTGGTTACGGTGCATATACAAAATCCCCCTGGCTAAATTCTGATCATGGTTTCCGTGGCAATATGAAAGAAAATGGCCAAACTCATGGGCAAGAACCGTCACTAAGCGAATCAACGAAGGATTATCAGTCCGATTTATAACATCTTCCACATATTCTCTAATTAGCGTGTCAACATTAAGAGATTGATTAGTTTTTTTGGCAATTAAGTCATAGTCAATATTTAGTGGAAGTAAAATATAAGCTTCCGTTTTTGTGTACTTATTTCTAGGAACAAAATATGCCTCTATAACATACTCGCCTTGCCTTTTCTTTTTGCCATGGCGAATATCCAAGCCTAGCATCAGGATTTTTCTAGTTAACTTGGTAAAAATTCCAGCTAAAAGTGCTGAAGTAGCATCTTCCTCTTCGCGTAAGTAGTCTTCATTTTCAATATCTTTATAATTGAAGCGCTCGCGAAAATTAATAATTTGCGGCCAATCACCGGGTAATCCATTATTTGCTTGATTTATTGGCCCTGAATTATTGATACTTCGATTATAGTTAATCCTCATTGAAAATTCCTATAATGAAACATGTAAGCTACAATCTATTGAATATGGGTCAGTTCATTGATACTTTTAGTCGCCATATTGGCAGCTTTTGCTATAACTGTCGATTGCACAATAACCTGATTAGTTCGCTCTTGAAGGGCAACTAACTCTTGTGGGTCTGGTAATGTACCTTGGCTCTTTAAATTGCCCTGCATTGCCACGACAAGGTTTGTAGCAGACATTTCCGCTGAATTAACCGGATCTACCGCAGCATGTACTAGGTTCTTAAAGATTGATGAATCACGGTTTGTCGGGTCCAAGCTATCAATATCAGCTATATCCATTTGCATCTGTTGTTGGTTAGTTCCAATAGAATTATTAAGTGCGACCAAGTCGATTATATTTGGCATTATTTATCTCCTAAGTAAAATTATATTGTTTAAGTGCTAGTGCTAGCATATCTCATTTAGGGGTCAGTAACAACAGTTAATATGTACTTAGTAATACCTTTATCAACCTAGACCAACCATCAATCGATACAAATAATAATAATTTAATTGGTAATGATATCGTTACTGGTGACATCATCATCATACCCATTGCCATAAGAATATTTGAAATAATAATATCGATAATAACCGATGGCAAATAGATGAGAAAACCGATCTTAAAACCTTGGGTTAATTCAGATACGACAAATGCAGGAACCAGAATAATAAAGTCATCGCTTTTAACACTTGTCATCATCTCAGGGCTCCAGTAATGTTTTAGGGTCTGCATGAAAAACTGCTGCTCTAGTTTACTCGAATGCCGCGCTAAAAAAACCTTAACAGGCTGACTAGATTTACTAAAGCTTTCAATTATAACCTGGGCTGTAATCTGCTTATTTTGCATGATATCATCAGTTAAAGAATTATAAGTATTATTATATACAGGACCCATTACGTAGAATGACAGCACTAAACTTAATCCATAAATAACGATGTTTGGCGGTACTTGCTGCACTCCTAGGCTCTCCCTTGTCAAAATGCATACCATGGCAATTTTGATAAAAGAAGTCGTGAGAACAAATACAATTGGGATCAGACTTAAAAATGTAAGTATAATTATTATCGCTATTGGATCATAGTTCATGCTGGATTTATTACCTTAGAATAATAAGTTAAATCTTTTTGTTTAAGCTCAAGATCACTATTTAATGCATTTATTTGATTTAAGATAAATGCCTTAATGCTTGAATCATCAATCTTTGCATAATATTGTTTTAAATAGTTGAGTTGCTTTTGCTCCTGGCTAATAGTATTTTTAACTTTAGCGTATTCATCATTCAAAATCTGGTCACGCGTTTCAAGAGGCTTTCTTAAAAAACTCATTGTATTAGCCGAATTATCATTAATCTGTGACAATGGCACTTCTAAAGTTAATTTGCCGCTAAAGACTATTTTTTTATCACTAATCGAAACTAGCTTAAACCCGCCAAGCTCGCCACCGACATAGACAATATCTCCATCTAAGGTTATGATGTAACCTGGTGACCCGGTAAAAACACTATAAATCTTAAATGGCAATGCAGATAGTGAATTTTTAATATCTAAATTAATACTGCACACCGTCTTATATTTTTCTCGTAAAGTATTGACGCTCTCTGTCAGATTATTTAGCTGGCTTGCGGTCAGATAACCGCTAATTAGGTACTTGGGCTTGACTAGATCATAGCTTTCTTGTAACTCGAGATGATTACTATCTAAGCCTAAAGTATTATTAAAATCCTGAAATATTTGCTGTTTATTATATATATAAAATTGTAAATTGGGTACGCCGGCTAACTGGTTACTTATTTCAATCTGGATATCATTAATTTCAGTTGCATCCCCAGTAGTTATTCCTGAAATATTCAATTCCTGCGAAGCTTTATCATAATTAATAGAGAATGAAGTTAAATGATAAACTGATACGATTTTCCTTATTTTGGCATCAGCATTACTAACTGTTAGTACCTGGAAGTTAATTAACCCGGGGTAATCTTTAAAGTATTGCTTAAGTTCCTGTAAGTCATTATCGTCATATACCAAACCATTTATTACAAAATAATTAGTTCCTTGTTTTATTGAAAGATTTGCAAATTTATTGGGAAGTTCGGCAAATCTTTTTTTAATATTTCTAGTCTGGTCTAGAGCGTTTTGATTTAATGTAGTTGTTAAATTATTTTTATGGATTAGTACAACTGCCGATGTAATAATGAGGAACAATAGAAATATAATACCTAAAGCAATATAAAACTTTAGCTTATATTCATTATGTAAATACTTTAATAGCGCAATAGCTTTTAGTTTAAAATTATGCAAAGCAGTAACTACTGAGTTCCTTTTTGTTGTCTCAAGAGCCATTTCTTCGCTTTGAATCGGGCCGTCTAATGCACCAAACTCATTTTCCCTGGCAGTTGCCTCACTTGCTTTTTCAATGTCATGAATAAAGCCTTCACTTTCTTCATCTGCTTTAAGCAAATTCTCCGAAGGGGCATCTAAAACATTATCATTTTCCCAACTAGTTAGTTCTTTATCACTGTTAAATATTGCAAATTTAATTGCCCCACTGGAAAAAAATGCCGGCAATGGATAAGAATTACTTGCCGTTACCACTTCTTGATCTTTTAGGAATAACTCTTGATTATTTAGGTTATAAAATTCTATACCATTATCAAGCAGCATAAATTCGACTAATTCATAAATATTAGACTCTTCCAAGAAAATATCTGCTGATAAATTATTTGCTATAGAATATTTTACGCCTGATTCAAGCTCTATAGTCGCGTCCTGCTGCGGACCTGTAAATACTTTAAGCTGAAACATTTATACCGCTATTAAGATGTGCTATTTTTACCCCAACCCTGCCGTTAATCTCGACCAGGAACCCATTACCAATATTGACCCCATTTACAACCAGATTAACCTTTGGTGGCATTGGAGCAATATCCAATACCTGATTAACTTCCAAATTAACTAACTGCTGGAGAGACAAAATTATCTGCCCTGCTTCTGCACTAACAGTTATCGACAAATTTTTTAATAAATTACCATTTATTTTTTCATTTTGGTATTTTGAAAAATCTTCACCCCCTGCTCTAACTTCATTTACCTCGTTATGCGTAACATTTTTTATTTGTTGTTTTGTTAAATTCTCTGAATGGGAATAAAGATCACTTTGTTCGCTACTTGCATCGACCTCATTTCTATGGTGCTTTTTTAGATCTTCTATTGCCTCATCCTCAAATTCATCTTCAAAATCTTCGAAGTCATCTTCAAAATCCTCAAAGTCGTCCTCAAAGTTATCATAGTCTTCATCAGGAAGATCTTTATTAAATGGGCTTTCATTAACCATAACTACCTCTTTCAAGAAAAATTTTGTTAAATTTAATTAGTTCAAGTTATCTTGAATTACTTTATATTTTTCTACCTTAATATGAAATTTCCATATCTCATGTTTGACTTTATCAATCTTTTGTTTTGTTTCTTCAATTATTTCGGCAATTTGTGTTTGTTCGGTTCTTGCCTGACTAATCCCTTCATCTAATTTCTGTTTTTTTAACTTTATAATTTGTAAATCTTTTATACCAATAATTGCATTTAATAATGCTTTGCGCGAGCTTTGCACATACTCCTTTTTTTCATTATTCATAAGCTGAACTTTTTGCTCTTGCTCGGCCAATTTTATCTGGGTTTCTTTTAATTCAGATTGCAATTCATTTAAAGCTGTCATTAATTTGAGCTGCTTATTTGAATATAGTTCCTTTAATTGGTTTACATCATTTGTATTCATAATCAAATCACCAAAATAATAAAAAACAATTAAACTGAAGAGCAAAACTGATCTAGTACCTAAATTCTACAAAAGGCTTTTTAACTATCGCTTGGTTAGTTGCTAATAAATCACAAATAAACCCATTATTATTCAGTGACAATAATACCTGGTTAGGTGCAAAACACTGATCAAAAAAGACTATATCGCCTACTTCTAACCCGTTTATCTCATCAACTGTCAGCTTCATAAGACCATGGGCCAGACTATATGGCAGCGTAAAATTATTGTTACCCTGATTTGTGGAAGCTGAAATATTTGTAGAGAAAATTTCTTGCCAGTTAGATAAAAGTACGGTAAATTTTGTGTCACCAAAAGTAATTTTCAACGGCAATAATTCGCTGCTATATTGCAGTTTTGTACACATATTAACTTTTAAAGTCTTAATTTCCCATTTTGTTAAAACTGCAAATTTTGTAATTAAACTATTAAGAAAATCTTCTTTACACTTAGCATTAGTATCTAAAAATTGGGACCAAAGTTCTATTTCAGATAGCGAAAGTTCTGGGAAATAAACTTGACAAGGTTTATTTTCAATTAGTAATTGCAAATTAATAAAACGTTCCAATCGGTTAACTTTAAACTCTCGATAAGTTTTAAAATTCAAGCCTGGATCACTTGGAAATTTTCCATTTATATCTATCTCAGGCCAAAGTTTAGGAAGATTAATAAATTGTTGATTATTCAGGTTATATACAAAATCTCCTAATAGCCCGCTGCCATTTCCAATTAATTCACCTATTTTTAATTGGTTTAGTTCAAAATCATATTTTTCACCATGAGAAAAACTTGTATTATCAATACCATCTTCCAGCAACTGAAACCCGCTAATAGAGTTTATTTTCTTAGTTAGCCAGCTATATATATAGTTTATTAATAAGCATCGATAAAAAAATCCATTAGTAGGTTCTTGCTTAGCTTTGCAAAGTAATTTATACTTATTTACCCAATCTTTAATAATTAAGTATATTACTTGTCCTTTATAGTTAAATTTAAGTATAAGATTTAGCTCTGTCATATTTTATCCAATTAAATATTCTATTCGTTATGTAAGTAGAAATAACTCTGGTGGTATTATGCGGTGAAAATTCGCCTTCAATGCCTTATGGATTAAAAGTGAAGTCGAGCACCCTTCAATGCCAAATTGGTTACATAACTTAGAAATAATCTGCACTATCCTTGAGCGGGATAATGATAATAGTGAAGCAATTTCATGTTGTGTCTTATGGAGAATAAGTAATGACAAAACATATTTTTCCTGCTCACTTTTAATCTGTAATGGTTTATTTTCATGGGTTTGTAAATTTCTCCCCAAATTAACCTGGTTAAAGTCAAATTGTGAAATAAGAGAATATTTCTCATCCAGTGCAATAACGTTATTTTCAAAAAATATCGGCATAATGGTCACAACATAAACAGAAACGAATTCTTCACTTTCAGCATAGACTACATTCCTTAGCGGTTTTTTACTGTCTAGTATTTCCTTTTCTTTATGATGGATGAAAGTTATGTCTTTTATTTTCAAGTTAGTAAATTTTTCTAAACTAATTCCGATTAAACTATCTTTATTAGAACAACCAACCAAGCTTGCATACTGAAGTGACATCAGCAAATGCCTGTGGTTAACATCTTTTAATGCCCAAATACTTTGCTTAGAGTAAACATGATGCAACTTAGTTGGTATAAGATTATTAACAATAAAGCTTAAAACCTTAGAATTCAAAAAACACTCCAATTTAAACTTAAGTTTAAGATCTTTCGCAAATTCGCAGTATCACAGTTTGGAAGCCCTAACTTTTGACAAATCTGAATAATTTTTCTCACAACCGAAGAACGGGAGGTAGCCAATTTTTCAGAAATTTGTTGTTGAGTATAGCCTAGCCTTAATAAATTTAATATTTGTTTATCTTCGTTAGCCAAGTGAGACAAGTCTAAATCTTTAGATTTTTTAGCAAGATGTAAATCATTTTTTACATTATTCCGTGAAATAAACTTAAGGCCTTTTGCAAAATTAACCGGCTGAAAATAAATAACTAAAATTTGGCAATTACCCAATGATGTCAAAGGTTCAATGCAACACCAAAACAATCTATTGCCACCTGCCGAATCAAATGATTCAAGAATATGTGCAACATGCTTATACTTAATTAACCTTAAAAATTTTCTTACTAAGTTATAGTTAAACATTAAATCTTTTAAGAGTAGATTTAAGCCATGACTATATAAAAATATATTGCCGCTGCTACACGCTATCATCCAGTTGTCACCATAATCAAGGCTTTTTTGATAAACCTCGAGAACAGTTGGACTTATTGCACAACTTGGACAATTACCGGTTGCTAATTTTGTTAAATTTACGGTTTTCATATGCTAAGTCCATTAACTATTAGTTATAACCTAAATTTTATGTTTTAAAACGAATACACGGGACAAAATTGCCGGGATAACTTTAAGCCCTATAAAGTTTTCCTAAAATTATAGGAATCTATCTTGCAATTAATTTTATAGTTACAAATCGATATTATTTATAGCTAATAATATGGTTGTAACAGAAGCTACATCTAAGTCAGCACCCATTTTAATACAGATTAATCAATTGTTATTTAGATTAGGATAAACAATTAGCTGAATTTTCGAAGATAAGATTTATAAAGCTTTTTTAGTAAAATTTAAGATTTAAACATAGCTTTTCTACTAGCGAGAATTATCATTTTAGAATCAATATAATAACGCTAAAATTTATCTAGTCATATATATGATTAATAGCTAAATTATACGTTTTTTTATATTTAGAACTTTAATTCTATGCATTATGGAAAAGCCATATTTATTTAATAGCGTAAATATATTAAGACCTTCTAACATTATCGCCAAGTTTGGCTTTTATTCGAATAGAGATAAACTCGAGCCAAAAATTTCCATGTTATTATCTGAGTCTATTGTAAATACTAGCGCCTTAATTTCTCTTAGTAAGTTATTTTGAGTTTTATTAATATTAAGAACCTTTTTCGATAATCAAGGTATTTATAAAACTTAAATGTGAGGGATTGTGTATATAAAATTTAACATAATAGTAATGGGTGGTTAATGAAAGATTATTTATCCTTAATAAAAAATAATAAAGAAGTTCTTTTAGTTATCTTAATCCTTGGCGTATTAGCCATGGTTATAATTCCAATACCTCACCAGATAATGGATATGTTAATTGGAATTAATATTGGGCTTACTATCATAATCCTGATGGTCATAATTTACATGAAGTCCCCCCTAGAATTAAGCTCATTCCCTAGTATCTTACTAGTCTTGGCATTGTTTCGCATAGGCATTACTATTTCGTCAAGCCGTTTAATCCTTTTAGACGGTGACGCCGGACAAATTATAACGACTTTCGGCGAATTCGTAGTTGGCGGCAACTTGGTTGTAGGAATTATAATTTTTTCAATTATTACAATTATAAATTTTATTGTGATAACCAAAGGGTCTGAGCGTGTAGCAGAAGTTGCCGCAAGGTTTTCATTAGATGCCATGCCAGGTAAACAGATGTCGATCGACAGCGATTTAAAAGCCGAAAATATCACGATGGAAGAAGCAAAGATTCTTAGAAATAATCTTGGCCTAGAAAGTAAACTGTATGGAGCCATGGATGGAGCCATGAAATTTGTAAAAGGAGATGCCATAGCCAGTATTATTGATATCTTAATAAATCTTATTGGCGGAATGGTTATTGGCGTGGTCCAAAATTCAATGACGCTCTCAGATGCCCTTCGGACATATACCCTTCTAACAGTTGGTGATGGTTTGGTACAGCAAGTGCCATCTCTTTTGATATCCCTAACCGCGGGTATGATGATTACACGGGTTAGCGATGATAATAGCAAAATAAAGGAAAATCTTGGTGCCAATATAATCAATCAAGTTTTTGGCAACCCTAAAGCGTTATTTTCGGCTTCAGTACTATTTCTTTTTATGGCAATGATACCCGGAATGCCAAAGATACTATTTATTGTATTATTTTTTGGCCTAATCTTATTTGCCACTTACAGTTACCGCAAATCAAGCCAGCCAAGTAGCTCGCAAGAAAAAGCCCAGGAAAATATTGTAGAAGATAAAAATATTGATAGTAAAAATGAAGGCGATATTGTAAGCTGGAAGCTACAGCCATTAATTGTTAATTTAGCAGTTAACCTTAAACACCCATCGATTACTGAAATCATCAAGAGAGCCTTGATTGAGGTTAGGAAAAATATACTTGTCAATCTAGGGGTAGAAATTCCACAAATATTCATAAAATATGTCAGTGAGCTTAAAAATAATAGTTATCAAATACTAGTATTTGAGATCCCGGTAAGTGAAGGGAGATTTTACCCTAACCATATCTTACTGGCTAAAGCTGATGATGAAACTATCAGTGCTTTAGGCTTAAGCGAGTACCAAATAAATGAAGTTCCTATAGGCAGCGGAATTGATTATAAGTACTGGATAAAAGACTCTTTTAGCAACAAATGTGATGAATTTGGAATTCTTTATCTTAGTTTAGAGCAATTCCTGGTAATCCATATAAGTTTAATACTAAAAGGAAATATCTCTGAATTCTTCGGCATGCAAGAAGTCAAAAACTTACTGAGTAAAATGGATGAGTTACAAGACCTAATTAAAGAATTATTAAGGATGATTCCATTAAATAAGATTACTGAAATACTCCAAAGGCTGTTAGCTGAAGATATTTCGATACGTAACTTTAAAGTAATACTCGATGCAATGCTTGAATGGTCGCAGCGTGAAAAAGAGGTTGTGATAATTGTTGAGTACGTAAGGCAAGCATTAGGCCGCTATATTGCCAATAAATATAGTAATGGGACTTATATTATTTCATGCTTTATTGTTGATGAAAGCATTGAAGATATAATCAGGGATTCAATTCGCTTTAATGAACGTGGTAGTTATTTGCAAATAGATCCGAATATTTCCAATAGTATTATTGAAAGCATTCGCAATAATTGTAATGAATATCAAAATTTAGTAACTCCACCGGTGATTATATGCCAGCATGACACGCGGCGCTATCTGCGCTCAATTATAGAAAAAGAATTACCGCATATTCATGTTCTATCATATCAGGAAGTAGAATCACATGTGCAATTTAATAGTTTGGGCATTATAGAACTCTAGTAGTTAACGCGAATTTATACTTATCTTAAATTGTGAAAGTAGCTTTTAATACTTATTAATCAATCTAGCTAAGTGTAGACTCGCGTTAATTACTATTCTCTAAATTTCTCGACTGCTTTATTAACGACAAATTCCAAATTACCATTCAAATTAAATTGCTCACGGAGATAGTTGGCATCGTTTCCAAGCTCGAGATATGATCGAATTTTTTCTATAGCATCAAGAGAGCCAAGATCTTCAGAATGTGAGGCAATTTCATCAAGAGTATGAGCGATATCATCCTTTAAGAGAATTGACTCATATGTTTTGGGATGTACCAAGGTGCCATCCATCCCAAAACGGCAAGCCTGGAATCGGTTGTAATTATAGACAAGATAATCGTCTTCTTCAGGTTTATATTTCTTTTCAGTCATTAGATATTTGCAAATTGCTTGTAGGTATGCCGCTAAGACCGCAGCTTTTTCTATGGTTAACGGAGTATCGCAAACTCTAAGTTCTATCGTGCCATATTCTGGCTTTGGCCTGATATCCCAATAAAAATCCTTCATGCTATTGATTGTGCCGGTTTTTTGCATTTTAGCGAAATAAATATTATCAAAATCTTCCCAGTCTACTATAAAAGGAGCATGGCCACTTAACGGAAATGCGAAAACCGAATTTAGCCGTGCTGAATTGAATAAAGTATCATTACGCTGAACAAATGGGGACGAAGCAGACAGTGCAATAAAATGAGGCAAATATCGATTTAGCGAATGCAATAAATAAAGTCCGTCTGATCCCGATGGGCAGCCGATATGGACATGTTGGCCAAATACCGTAAACTGCTTGGCTAAATAGCCATAACGTGAAGATAATTGATTAAACCTTTCTTTATCATAGATTTTCTGCTCAGACCAACTTTGAAAAGGATGGGTGCCTCCGCCGCAAATCCCAATATTCAGAATATCCCCTGCTGATACCAGTGAGTTTCTTATTTCTAGCAATTGATTAAGTAAAGTGCTATACGAAGTATGAACCCCGGTACAAATTTCGATCATGCTTTCAGTCATCTCAGGCGTAAAATTGCCAGGAAACTTGTTTTGTCCAAGCAAATAAATTAAATCTGGGCTAGATGCAGTTAAGTCAAAATCACATAAATTAATTAGTTGTAATTCAAGCTCAACACCCATCGAATATGCATTTGACTGGGTAAAAGGTCCTAATAGCATAATTATTCCTTTCTCAAATTTAATGCGGCTACAATATAGCAAAAAGGCTTTAGGCCTGAGAGTTTAGGCTTTCTTTTGCTTTTACGAAAGCAAACTTAGAAATTGCCGGGCCAAATATCTCAAGAAGGATGATTATTCCGGCCATTGGCGCTAATTGTTGGTTTAAAGCCACTCCAGTATAATGATTTTGGTCCATTAAAAGTAAAGAGAACACCGCTATTGGATTAAGGGCTAGTCCAGCCAGGAACCCTTTAGTTTTACTCATACCTGAGAGTGAAGAAAGGACGCCGACAATAACTACTTTTGTAACCAGGCGGATCAAGATTAATGCCAAAGACATGCCAAGTCCAAGCCAAACATTTTGCCAGCTAAGCGTAGTTGGCGCTGCTACAAAAATAACAATAACAGATAATTGTCCCAAAGCCCCAAAGTTACGTTGGGTTTTCCCCATCGCAACCCTACGGTGGCGAGTAATAAGACCAAAAGCCAATGCAGCGATGATTGCAGATAAGCTGGTAGCCTCAGCAAGAGCAACTATAAAAATTATTAAAAGCGACAAAATAATCGTGCGGTCAATAGCTATTGCTTTAATTCTTCTTAATATTGCTGATAATAGTATTGCAGTTAGTGCGCCAAGCAAAATTGATAATACCAGTAATAGCATCCCTGACCAGGCCGCTTGCCAGAAGCTTCCTGATTTTTGAAATACCACTAGGCTAAAAACTAGCTTAAAAGAGAAAATGGCAAGTACCGTATTGATGGCGGTTAAATGTAATACCCTTTCAGTGACCTGGCCTGAGCATTGTTGATTATTAATCAAGTACATTATAGCTACTGGAGACGTTGACATCGCTAATGAAGCGAATTCCAAAGATACCATCGTAGAAACATGAAATGCTTTGGCAAATAAGAAAACCAGTAGAAAGGTTGCACCGGACTCAGCTAATCCGGTAACTAAAATAAACGGATTATTTTTTAGCCAGTTTAAATTAATACGATAACCAAACTCAAATAGGATTAGTCCTACAGCAATATTTATTAGAAAACTAATTCTTGCCCCATCAAGTTCGGGCAATAAGCCGAATTGGTTTTTGGCAAATAGAAAACCAATTATTACATAAAAGCTAATGCGTGGAAATTTGGTAATTTGATAGCCGATTTCCCCTGCAAACCAGGCAACTAAGATTGCCAATGACCAGCTTAAATCGCTGTTATTAATTATTAGTCCATGCATCTTAATCTCATCCTTTGCTAATAAATTGTCCAGAATAATAGCATTATGCTAATAATATTTTCAACCTTTCCGAACAAGAATATTTAGGTAATAAACAACATTTTCATCTGATGCAGCCATAAGCAACCCAACATATCCAACTGTTTTATTTTTATTAATGAGTTTGAGTTTAACTAAAAAACTCTTTTTTATAATAAATTATTTAATTTCGGATTTAGGCCAGGTAAATTTTTTATTGCTGTTAGTTAACCAGAATTAGGCGCTTGATACCGGTACTATGCCTGTTAAAAAATTCATTTCGGCTTTAATTAATTTAATTTGAATGTTTGGCTTAATTACGTTCCCGGGTAGCTATTATTAATTAGAAGCATTTGCAGCAATCAATGACAGAATAAATTCAAAATTTTGTAATAAACCTTTTCTTTTAATTTTAACCATGATAATCGAAAATAATAATGCTTGAGCCTCAGGAATAATTTTTTATACTTTGAGTCTTAAGAATAAATAAAAACCTTAAAACCGGACAGTTTTGCAATCTGATACTACGCACAACATTTAATTTTGTTAGATTTATTATGAGGGAAGCTTCATTTATATCGAATTATGGAAGATATTAGACTTTGTTTATGATATTGGCGTTATTTGTTGAACTATAAATTATTGATATTTAGTTAATATATAGCAGGCAAAGAAGATCTGCCTGCTATATATTATTTATTTTTAGGTTTAAGCTTGGCTTTTGCCTTATTAAACACTTTAGACCCGGCAAGAATACCTTTTCTAAGCTCTTTTTGCTGATCTTCAGGTAAATTAATAATTTCCTGGCACTCATCGCTACAGCAGCCTTGGTATAATTCACTACATTCTTTACATTGAATAAATAATAAGTGACAGCCTTTGTTAGCACAATTAACATGAGTATCCGCAGGCTTACCACATTGATGGCATTTGGCAATTACCTCTTCGCCAATCTGTTCACCCAAACGGCCATCAAAGACAAAATTCTTGCCACGAAACTTGTTTTTTAGCCCAAGCTCCTTGACCTGGTTTGCATAGTTTATAATGCCACCTTCCAGATGGTAAACATTTTTAAACCCGTTATGCAGCATCCATGCGCTGGCTTTTTCGCAGCGTATGCCACCAGTACAATACATGATAATATTTTTGTCTTTGTTGTCTTCCATCATCTCTACCGCCATCGGTAGCTGTTCACGAAAAGTTTCACTAGGGATTTCAATTGCATTCTCAAAATGCCCTACTTCATATTCGTAATGATTGCGCATATCAATCAAAATAGTATCCGGATCTTCAGCTAATTTATTAAAATCTTCAACATTTACATAACGTCCGCGGTTAGCCATATCAAAATTGGGATCATTAATTCCGTCAGCTACGATCTTTTCACGGACCTTGATTTTAAGCACGCAGAATGATTTTCCATCATCATCTACTGCAATATTCAATCTTAAGCCATTTAATTCAGGAATTGAATACAAATATTCTTTAAATTCCTCAAAATTGTTTTCCGGTACACTTATTTGGGCATTAATTCCCTCATGAGCTACATACACCCGGCCAAATACTTTTAATTGACTAAACCGTTTGAACATTTCATCACGAAAGTCATCTGGATTGGCTATGTAAAAATATTGATAAAATGATATTGTTTTACGTTTAATAGTCTCGGCAACCAATAGCCTTTTAGCTTCATCAAGCGTAAGCTTATTATATAACTTTTCCTTTTTTACTTTTTTCTTACCTATGTCATTTGACACAGTACTATCTTGCTGGTTTAATTCAACAATTACATTTTCCTGAATTAAGTGCGCTTTTTCTGTCATTTTAGCAAATCCACCAATAAAATAAATTAACCCAGGATTATATCAAAAAAAATCTAATCAACTAGCCATGAATTAGTTGTCTTGACAATAGTTGACAAGACAACATATAATAGCGCATATGCAATACTCAAACTTAAATCAGCAAATAGGCTTTTGGCTTGGCCGGTTAAATGCACAAATTCACAACGGTTTTGAACAATGCTTAAACCCATATGACATAACGATTCCCGAATGGAATGTAATGCGCTGTGTCCATGATAGGCAGGCCGATTCAGTGACTACTTTGGCAAAATTCATACAAATTGACAAAGCTGCAATTTCTAGAACTGTTGAAAAATTGGCCCAAAAGCAGCATATACTCGTTATCCCAGGAAAGGACAGGCGTAGCCAGCAAATATTCATTACGCAGCAAGGGAAAGAACTAACTACTACGCTATTAGAAATAACTTACAATTTTCAACAACAAATCTTGTCCGTTCTAACTCCTGAGGAAATTTACCAATTCGAGATTATTCTTAAAAAAATGCTAAGCGTCAATGCTAGGAACTAATTCATTGATTGGGTAAGCTCTGACTTATTTTATAATTCATCTTTAATCTTCCCAACATGCCCACCTTTGTTTACATTAAATAATTTTGCAAGATTAATATCCGTGGTGGCAACTTTTGCCACAAGAAGATTAAGAGATTCTTTAATTTTAGTTAAAAGTTCCTGTAAAGCAATTTTACTATCATTAGTTTTACTATTGTAATATTCATTCTCATTTTGATCAATAAGCCTTCTAGCTTGAATTTCGTATGACATAAAGCTTGCAGTTATAATATTGGTCACCTCATTGCTACTTAAATCAGTATTTTCCTTTAAACCTTTTTTCATAACTTCTTTAGCCACTTGTTCTTTGAAAGCTAGTGTTCCCGCTATGTTATGTCTAAATTCTTTCAGCATTTGGTTTTTGGCTTTGCGGTAGTCAGTGTTACTATTTAAAAATACTCTTCTAGATTCAGGAAATATTTGGCCATATTCATAATTAGCCTGGTTATAATTATCCGAAAAAGTTAGTCTTATCTGCTTAAGTTTAGCTATTTCAATTGAATATCGTTGCGGGTCAAGCTGCAAAATGTCATAATCATTTGTTAATTTATTTGATATCATTTTTAACATATTCAAATAATTTTCATAATTCTCCTTTATTAATCTTCCCAGGATGCTATCAAGAGTAAATTTATTACCTCGGCACTCCTTAATTAATTGTGTATAATTTTCCTTAAAGATATTTAAAACCATAAGTATCTTTCTTAACCGATTATCAAATTTTGTTCCAGAATAAACAGGTTGTTTTAAAATTATATCTAACTTAAGTTGATAAAAGCGGGTTCTAGCTTTATAGAATTCCCCTTTAAGCCTTAATTTCTCATTTTCTAACTTTAGACTTAGCCGTGAGTCATCGGATTGATTACTCTCAATGAGCCTTTGTAAACTATTTAAGACTTTTTCCAGCAGCTTAATATAATTATCATAGTCTCGTCCCCTAAGATCGCCGGGTTTACGTCCTTGAATTTCCTCTTCATTAGCTAATTGCGTCGCAAACCTGTCTTTAAATACTGCCAATAAATTGTCTATGATATTTAGCTGCTTTTCCAGCTGTAATTCTGGTTTTGCTAGATCAGCAAGCTTGGCGTCCAACGCATTTTGCAACTTATCTGTAGCCTCCTTAATTAAATTTTGAATTATTTGCTGGTATGACTGCAGACTACTACATGTTCCATAGTATTTAACATTTAGCAATGGCGTTTCAGCAAAATTTTTTAAATCATGGTTAAATTCATCAAATATCATATATAGCGCCCTAATATAGCTGGTAAACTCAAATGTTACGTCGCTGGGATGACTAGATGCAATGAGTAATTTATCTTCAAATCTTTTTTTTAAGTCATCTAAGATAGTAGAGATCTCCTTCGATTGCTGGATAAAGTTTGCACCGAATTGTTGAGTCTGCCCAAGGATCCCCACTAATTGCAAATTCAAATCAGGACCAACCATAGAATTTTTGCTAAATGAGTTGAATGAATCAGTCCCGGTGGTTGGCGGATTGGTTGATAATGATGATGCAGCTTGAGAGGTTAAGGATGAAGAAATTGAAGTTGATTTTGTAAGCCATTGAGTAGTCTGTCTAAGCATAAGTGCAAACATACGATTTACCTTTTGAAAAACAATTTAAATACAGATGTTTCGCACTTTTACAAATTCAGGCAAAAATATAGGATTTATTAAACAGGTTAATCGATTTTTAACTAAATATGTAACATATTAGATTTTGTTAACCAAGCTTGCTTCATTGCTTGATTTGCTTGAGTAAAGCGAGTACTTACAAAATCTTAAATGCAGAAGATTTGAGTTATTAATCATTTAACCTGTTTAGTAAATCAGATAATACTTAGTTAAATTTTATTAGATGCATAACATCACTTAATTATAAAAAATATGCTTTCCTCCAAGCATAAGTTTGAATGATTATTTGCGAATTGTAGCTACGTGACAACATGGTTCTACCTTAAACCAATACGAGTAAAATGCAGAAATAATAAGATATATAAATTTTTATGAAAATATTTATGTAAAAGTAATAAGTAAATATGGAATACTCTAATTTGAGCTATAGCAATAGCCATTCAAGTTAAGACGAATTCAATATAACTCTACTTAAAATTGAGTGCGAGAATTTGTTTTTGTGTAGAATCATAGGTGACTATTGCTATACATCTCAATACCGGAAACTTTTGCAACTGATACTTCGAATGATTAATTAATTCTTAAATAATTTATTAAGAACTGGGAACTTTGCAGGAATATTAAGATATAAAAGCTTAATAAAGTGTTAAAGTCACGCGAAGCCTTGGCGGTTGGTTAAGTTTGAATAGCTATAATTTAAATCAGGCGCGCAAGATAGATAAAGTTAAATATGAATAGCAAAAACAGGCTTCATTACAGGAAAAAGTATGGGTGCGGAGACATATCTATTGCACAAAGGTAGAGGGCTGGTTATATTTAGCAACCATAATTGATTTATATTCAAATAAAGTAATTAGTTATGCTACTAGTTCAAAAAGTTGACAAATGGCTTATAATTATTTAAATAAATATTTCTTTAAAATTTAATGGTTATTAGCACAAAGAATCTAGGTTATTATGATAATAATTATATTTATATCTGTATAGCATAGGAATTTTATGAAAACCGCATTAAATAATATCATCTTCAGGGCAACAAAAAGTACTTCTTCAACTTTATCATTTACCAATAATAATAAATTTCAGCTTTTTAATAAATCAGGCATTCAAAATACAAACAAAGTTTGTAAAGATGAAAGTTATCATAACTTTATGAGTCAAAGCCATAACGCTGAAAACCAAGTGAAATTCTTTACTACTAAGCCCAATAACATACTTAAGGCTTGGAGAAATAGTTGTTTGGGATATACTTCTAACAGGAATCAAGGAATACGCGAAATGAGTACTTCTTCTAACCAAGCTATAATACCGGCAAAAATAGGTAGAAAATTTCCAATTGGAATATCAGATTTAAAAGAAATCATAAAAAATGGTTATCCATATGCCGATAAGAGCGACTTTGTTCATTTAATGTTGTCGCGTGGTAAATACTATTTTCTATCTCGGCCAAGGAGATTTGGCAAAAGTCTTTTTTTAAGCACATGCAAGTATGCCTTTCTAGGTGATCATGAAGTCTTTAAAGATCTAAAATTAAATAAAAATTTGGATAAATTACCGAAATTTCCAATAATTCATATTAGTCTTAGTGCCGGGGCAGGTTCTGTAGAGGAATTACAGGGAATGCTTACAGATAAAATTGGATTGTTATGTAAAGAGCATAAAGTTAATCTCACAAGTATAACTATTCGGGGCCGATTTGAAGAGTTAATTAGAGTAATATATGAGAAATATAACTCCCAAGTTGCTATATTGATTGATGAGTATGACAAACCGATATTGGATTGCGATGCTGGAAATAAAAAAGAAATTCGAGATGAATTAAAAAGATTTTATTCAGTAATCAAAGATTGTGATTCATATTTAGGTTTTGTATTTGTTACTGGAGTAAGTAGATTTAATAAAGTCAGTTTATTTAGTGGATTAAATAATTTATTAGATATATCAATGTCAAAGGACTACGCTGAAATTTGTGGATATACAGAAGAAGAGCTGGAATTAATTTTTAAACCTGAATTGAGTAATTTGTCTGAACAAACAAGAAAAAAGATTAAAGATTATTATAATGGATTTGATTTTTGTGGTATAGGTAACCATAAAATGTATAATCCAGATGACATACATAAATTTTTTATTGAAGGTAGTGAAGAATTTAAAGACTTCTGGGTTAGTACGGGAAGCCCAACATTTCTAATTAATTTACTAAAGAAAAAGACCCAGCCAATCTTCTTGCCTAAGGATATAAAAGTAGATAGGCATTTAATGTTTGAAAGTTTTGATATTGACGATATACCCATAGAAGTACTATTATTTCAGACTGGATATTTAACCATCAAATCAGTGATTAAAGATAAAGATTCTAATTCAACAATTTATGCTTTGGATTTCCCAAACCAGTCTGTGGAATCAAGTTTTAAATTTATTATACGAACTGCTTATTTAAAAGATAGTGATAGTCCTATTAGGATCAAATTAGCAAATGCTCTAGAAACTTTTAATTTTGAAAAAATGGTGGAAGCATTTAATGATCAAATATTTACACACTCTTATTTAGAATTACCTAAAAAAACAGATGAAATTCAATACTCTAACATAATACATGCTTTAATTTCTAATTTAATCCCAGATTTAATAACCTCTTGTAACCAAGAATCAGATGTTGGTAGTGGTAGGATAGAATTAATAGTTAAACTAAGAAAAGACGTGATTATCATTTTCGAACTAAAAAAGGATAAAAGTTCAGCTATAGCATTAGACCAGATTGAACTAAATCAATATGCTCGGCACCTGTCTAATACCTCGATAAATGTTGCAATTATAGGTATTGGACTCAACTTTAATACAAAAAACCGTTGCTTTGATTCGCCTATGTATAAAAAATTAAAATAATAGTCTATGGCATAGAAACAGAATAAGTAGAAGGCTCCCCGATATCCGGATTGTACATACTGAGAATCTTAGCGAAACACCTGAAGCTTAAATAAATATTCTAAAATCAATTAAATTAATTCAGATTATTTAATTATGTGTAAGGTAATAAGTTGAGCAATGTTATGCAGTTTTCTTATTTTTGTTATACAGTAAAAGCTAACACGACTTTATTATGGTATTTTTTAGCAACTGGACAAAATACTGCATTTTTAATAATCCCGGTAAAGCAAAATCCTGCTGCCAAACAAGCATTGTATAATTCAGTTTCACATTCAAATAACTTGACTATAATAGTTGAACAATTTTTATTTAGCAAGATATTGACTAACGATTTAATAATGTAAGGGGCAAACGGTAATTGATTTTCTTTAATCTCTAATAAATCAATAACTCTATCACCGCTAAGCCGCTCATTTGCGAAGGTCTTGATAAATGCAGTAGCAAAAACCTGGGCATCCCCATATAAAACAAATAATTTATAGCTAGGAAAATAATAATTTCTATTTGTAGTAAATTGGAGCAATTGAACTTTTTTAATTGGCAGAATAGTATCTAAGTAAAGTTGAGCATTTTTACTGTAAGTTTTAATAGCTAACTTAGACAATATAAACCTAGTGGTACTTTGAATTTTGGTTAGCGTATTTAATTCGTGCCATTTTTTATTCTTGAGAATAAAGTTACTACGCGTTATTGACTTAATTTTATCATTAAGTTTAATGTGATTTTGTTCTAGAGGGTATGTGCTCGACCTTTCAGCATGTTTTAACCTAGCCAATAATAGGCTCGCTACAGGCTTAGCATGCAGGATATCCGTAGACCGCTTAAACCAATTAGGATATATTGCGTCAAATTCAAAACCTAGCTTTTGATATAAAGCAAGTGCTTTGGGATTATCTTCCTCAACAAATAATTCAACCCTTTCAATTTGCGGCATAGTTTCTGATATTATATTTAATAGTGCCACCAACATTTTTGAAGCATATCCATGCTTACGCTTAGCGGCTAACGTTGCGACGCTGCCAATATATGCGATGTGCCTGTAACAGCCAGTAAAGCATACCAAGCGGCAAATTGATACAACTTGGTTAGTAATCTCATAAACATAAAAGTGCCCATCGCTATTTAGCATGTCATAAATAGGCTTAAAGGATTCAGGATCCATTTGCCCATAATCCATAAAGCTGTTTGCATCTGGGTCCATGTAAATGGACCATATAGCTAAATAGTCAGAGTCAGTAGCAAGTCGTAGCATACAATATACCCAAAAATGTTTATGCGAATAACCCGAGTTGTAGTTTTGTGCTGAAGCCTAATTTTATTTAGCCAAAGTTTTTAATTGATAGGCTTTATAAAAAAAGTGTAACCAGAAAATTGCAAACAGGAATATAGTACCATAAAAGATTATTTCCTGCCCTACTCCTAAAAGCATCAAAAATGTGAAGATACTGGCTAAACTGGCAACCAGAAATGCACGGAACAATTTAGTTCGAGAATATTTATTTGGATTATTTAATAGCAGTATCATTGCCGCAGTCGCAGAAATAAAATACGGGATCAGCATCGATAAAGTTGATAACAGTACCAGTAAATTAAATTGCTTTAGCAAACTAGCGCTGAACGTTAAAAATAAAACTAAGGTCATTACAACTCCGGCGATAATTAATCCTTTAACCGGAGTTTGATTATTACTACCTGTTTCACCAAATACTCTTGGCAGTAACTTGTAGCGGGCCGCCGCCATCGCATCCTGCGCTAAAATTAATATCCCACCATTAATTGAGCCTAATATTGCAATAATTGCACCTAATGCCACCCATAACGATGCGCCGGGGCCAAAAAATGTCATAACTAAATCATTAAAAGGAGAAATTTTGTCTTTTAATACGGGAGCTGGGTATACCCCCATCAATACAAAAGTAACCAGCATATAAATTAGTGCAGTAAAAACTACTCCGACAAGAGTTGCTTGGGCTATGGTTTTAGAGCTTGATATCCCATCCGCAGGTACTACGGCTGCCTCTAGTCCGGTAAATGCCCAGAAGGTAAAAGCCATACTGCTCGATAATACATACCAGTTTGATTTACCGCTTATATTTAAATAATCAGTAAAATTAGTCAATTTTACATGAGAGAAGCCAATAAAGCAAACTAGTAATAAAGGAAGTACTTTCAATAACATGGTAATTAGTTGAAATCGCCCTACCATTCTAATACCCAATATGTTTATTAAAATCATAAACCAAGTAAGCCCCACTTTGATCATTAATGATAAAGTAGGACTATAAAAAATGCTTTTCTCATTTAAAGCAGGTATATATGGTGCAAGGAAAGCACTAACCGGAATTATTGCACCAACGCAACCGATACACCAAGAAAACCAATAACTTGTTGCAATAAAAAAGCCTATAAATTCTCCATATGCCTTATACGCATATAGAAAAGTCCCCCCGGTTTCAGGAAAGATTTTATTTAAGTCAACCAGCACCAATGCAATTAAGATCGTGCCAAGCGAGCTAAGTAGCCAACCGCCAATACTTAACGAACCATAGCTTGCCATTGTAATAGGTAATGAAAATATTCCTGTGCCTATCATACTACCTACTACTAGTGCTGTAGCAGTCCAAAACCTTAAACCTTGATTTAACCGATTATGAACCATTATTAATCCTTTTTGATTGCTTTTTCCAAATTGCTAGTTTGTTTTTAGATGACTTAATTAGTTTGTCCACCGCCAATATAGATCGGACCAACCGAAGCTTCTGTTCCATCAAAAATCACACTCAACGGCACTTTTTTGGCTGTACTTCCTTTACTCCAGATTTGGAAACTACAAACTGAATCGTCTGGGGTTGACAGTGTTGAACATTGATAGCCAAAACCGCTTGTATCATAATCATCAAGGGTATCTGGCGAAAGCTTTAATTTTTTACCCTGCATGCTTCCCGAACCTGAATAAGTAATTGTAACGCTGCAAACTCCGCCGCTTGGCCGAATTGTTTCGCATCCGCGTGCAACAAGATGAAAATTATAGCTGCCATCACTTAAATTCTTCTTGTTTGATACATCTTGAACATCTGGCTTGCTACTATAACTCCATGAATTTCCGCCTGCATTACATGCGCTCAAACCAGAAAATAATGCGCCAAGTAAAATTGAACCTATTACTTTTTTCATTTAGATCCTAATAAAATAAGTTAATCATCAGCTGCTTCTGTCAAATTTAACAGAAAAAGACTTCTCAGGCATGCAGTGTACCAAGCAATAACTAGCTAAATTAATCCGCAAATTCACTGATTTAACGACAAAAATTTGCGATAATTAGTCAGATTATTAAACCTTTACCCAATTTATAATAAACAATATCAAATATTATTTTCATTCGGTAAAAGTTGAGCCGTGGAGGGGTTTGATTAAGAATATGTAGTTCTATCAAGTCGAGATAAGCAGAAATTTAAATTTGTTCATGAAACAATGATTGAAATATTCAGAGTGATAGCGAGCTTGGTTCCAATTGTACGTAGTATCAGGTACAAAGATATCTAATATTGAGAAGCATGCTGGAGAATTATAAAGCAGCCGCTAAAAAGCGACTGCTTATAAAGAGACAAGCTTAATTATTTATTATTGTTGCGGATAAATTCCTCTTTTAAATAGCTAATTACTTCGCCATGGCCATATTTCTCGGCAGTTGAAAGAGCACTCTCGCCCTTACTATTGGCATAAGCAATATCAGCACCGGCATTTAGTAATATTTTAACCATATTCAGATTACCCGATGAGGCAGCAATCCTTAGCGGGGTCCAGCCGCTATTACTAACACTATTTACATCTGCGCCAACGCTTACTAGATACTCGGCAATACGTGGTTTGTCCTGCCTGGCAGCAAGCATCAATGGTGTCCAACCATAACTATCAGTAGCATTTACGCTTGCACCTTGACTGATTAAGTTTTTTAAAACCCCTAAACTGTTAACTTCAATAGCATCAAAAAGTTCAGTAATATTAATGTGTTGGTTCCCTAGGCTTGGCTGATCTGCCAAAGATTGGTCAACGCTAACACTATTACTAACTTCATCGCTGTTAGCCAGTACTTGCGATGTGAGCTCATTATCTATAATCTCTTCATCATCAGTCTCGAGGTTTACTGCTTCAACATCAATGCTAACTTCTTTTGGCGAATCGAGGACAATTTGGTTAGCTTGTTCTAAATTTACATTACTGGAGTCACACTCCTCATCAACTTCAGGAATATCTTCTTCACTAGAGTTAACTTGGTCAGGATCAATTCCACCGCGCATTGTAATTAAATATTGAATAATCTCAGTATGACCTTCAATTTTTGCAATCTTTAAGGCACTTTCACCATATTTATTTGGTAAATCAATACTCGCTCCACTATCTACCAAATAGTTAATAACATTTATATTATGTCCTCTTTTAACTGCTTTCATCAAAGCGGTTTCACCATATTTATCTTGGCTATCGATTTTAGCGCCCTTATCAAGTAAATAGCGTATTACATCCAATTGCCCGCTGGTTGCCGCTTCCATAAGTGCAGTAGCCCCTCCTTGAGTCTGGTGTTCAATATTGGCTCCTTGTTCAACCAAGAATTTTACCGATTCCAATTTACCATACCAAGCGGCAAACATCAAGGCAGTATAATCATATTTATTAGCCAATTCAACATCAGCCCCATTCTCAATTAATACTTTTAGAGAATCTATATTTTTATTCCTTACCGCTAGCATCAATGGACTTCGGTTATCCGAATTAATATGGTTAACATCAGCCCCTAGTCCGATCAGTTTAGTAACTTTGCCGGCATCATTTTCTTTCACTGCAGTAAATAATTCTTTGGTTAACTTTTCAGGAGATGGCGCTGTTTTTTGTATATCAGACTTACGCGGAACTCCTGTATACTGGGCAAATATATCTAAAACTTTTCGATGGCCAAATACTTCAGCTAATTTGCGTGCACTAAAAACACCTGTACTAGGATCTTCAACTTCTGCCCCTGCTTGAAGTAAAATTTCAACAGCACTGGCATGCCCAAATGTGGCAGCCTGCATTAATGCAGTCAACTCATTATCATTGGCCTCATTAACATCAACTCCCTCATTGATCAACTGAGACAGCTCCAATAGGCGGTTATTCCCAGCAGCAGCGATTAATTGGTCTAATTTTTTCATAAAGTGTTCCATTAGAAGAAATAAATTGAAACTTTTTGCATCCCAATTGTGCGTAACATTAGATATAAAAGTGTCCGGTATTGAGTTTAGCAATAGCTGAAGACTCGAATATTCTACCATATTTCACTTAAAACAAAACCGGTATATTTCAGCAATACCTGACACCTTAATCCTCCTCAGGAAGAAAAAGCTGTCAGGGTATGTTCATTAATCAAGCAAATAGCCGCAAGTTATGAATTAATACATGGTGGTAATATTTATTTTGGGTAACGGATTTTGCGTATATTGGTATGGTGCTAAATTAATATATACAATATCGGCACGCTGATTTTTAGGTTGTCGTCCCCCTGTCTCAGAAGGAAACACTAATTTGCTATTGCCAAAAGAAACAATTGAAATTTGCTTTGCAGGAACCCCTAAAGCGATTAGCTCTTGTTTAACGTTTTGTGCACGGATCATCCCTAGCTCCTTGTTATGTTCAGGGGTACCTATTTCGGAACTGTTTCCTTGAATCTGGACACTCGCATATGGATGAGAAATTAAATAGCTGGCGTTAATTGTTAATAATCTATGGTAGGACCTCGTCACTTCGGCACTATTGATACTGAAATAAATGCTATTAGTAAGAACATTTTTATCAGTATTTACATCGCCTTTGGCGCTACTAACTCCATTAACTGCTGGCGCAGGGTTGCTAGCGCATGCTGCTATTCCGACTACTATAACAGGAATTAACAACTTTCTAATTAACTTCATTTTGTTCCCTTCTAAATTTATTGAAACTTAACGCACTTTGGAAAATAATCTGAATTAAATGCTTAATTGTACTATATTAACAGTATGGCACTCACCTAAGTTTTAGTAAAATGTTAAAATCTATGGTGTAATCCAAACTAGGTCACTTGATACCGGACATTTTAATATTTGATCTAAAGCACATTTAGGGTTTAAACAATTCTAATTTATAATAAATCAGGCTTTACTGATCTGTAGCGATAAAACTGTCAAGTATTAAGACTAGATCAAGTTGCAAGAGCATTTTTAGGTAGCGTAAAATAATGAGTACACAATTAATTATACACGATGTAGTCAAACAGATAGATGCACCGATCGATGGAGTGCAACAATCTAGCAGCATAAATGCAAGTAATGATATAGATGCAATCAAAACTTGGCTACTTGAATTTAGGCATAGCCAGAACACATTTATTTCGTATCGGCAAACCGCCGAGAGGTTTGTGATGTGGTTAATGCAACAAAATTTGGATTTGAAAAAAGTTACCCGGGAAACTATCCAAGAGTATCAAGACTTTTTGCAAATGCCTGTCCCCACCGATTTTTGGTGTGGTCCTTCACGGCCTAGAACCAGCGAAGAGTGGAAACCTTTTGTAAAGGGTTTATCCAATAGCAGCATTAAATTAAACCTTCAGATACTTGGTAGTTTATACCAATACCTGATTGATGCTGGTTATTTGACTCGCAATCCATTTAGGCTTATTCGCCAAAAAATAAAGACTACCAAAAATGTCGAACGCTTTCTTACTCAACGCGAATGGAATTACCTGACCGATTATATAGAGAATTTACCAAAAGATAACCCAAAAGCGCTATTTGAATACGAACGAACCCGCTGGATTTTTCATCTGCTTTACCTAACCGGTTGCCGGCGCAGTGAAGTAATTAATGCACGAATGTCTGATTTTATAAGTAAACGCAATCAATGGTGGTTTAAAGTAATCGGCAAAGGAAATAAATATGGTGAAATTCCGGTTACCAATGAATTGCTTGGCGCATTGATCCGTTACCGTAAGGCAATGGGCATTAAGGAATACCCAAGCCCGTTAGAAACAGAAATCCCAATAATCTTCAGCAAAAATGGCACGTTTAAGCCAATTAGCGACTCAATGCTTTATAAAATAATAAAATTCACCTGCAACGCTCTTGCCGATGAATTAAAATTAACTGATCCGGCAAGTGCCTTTGTGATTGCCCGAGTTTCTACCCACTGGTTGCGCCATACTTCCGCGACTCATCAAGTAGACGCAGGAATCGACATACGGGTAGTAAAAGAAAATCTACGCCATAGCATGCTTGAAACAACCATGAAGTATCAACACACTGAAGCTGACTCTAGATATGAAGAAACAATTAAAAAGTTTGGCAATAAGTAGAAGTTAAAAGCTACAAACTAGCATTGGTATATGTCAAATCGAATAGTTTTTCCTAACTTAGAATAAGTAGGTTTTGGACTTGCTACCAGGCTTGCTTGTTTATTGTCGCGTTTAATAACTAGTTTATTACTACAGCATTTTTTTGCTTGAATAAATAGATCCTCATTAGATCTTGGCTCTTGCAATCCATTATACATTAACTGGCATTGGTCAATTATCTGCATATCCTTCTTGGCTAATGCCTGCTTCCCATCTTGAAACATCGGATCAAGATACACAATATCGTACTTGTCATGGTTAGCATTTAAAAAATCCAAGTTATCCATATATACCAATTTTAACAGCGGAAACTTGTTACTAAATGTAGTTGTAAGATATTTTAAGATTACTGCCAAATAGGGATTACTTTCTACCATAGTAACTTGGTAACCACAAAGGCTCATTAAAATTGAGTCGCGGCCAAGGCCTGCTGTCAGGTCTAATGCTTTAATTTGGTTTTGTTGATTAACTTTGATGTTGACAGCTTGAATTAAAGTTTCACGAAGAACCGACTTTGCACGCACTAATATAAAATTAGAGTAAAATTCGGCCATATTAAGAGGTTTAAAATGCTGGCTCATAAACCATAAACCATCGCTTGCGAGCACTAGCGCAGGCAAGCTGGTATTATTAAGCTCAGACATGTCGGCTTGAATCAATTGGTTGCCGGGAATCCCTGAAGCCAATTCAGTTGCCTGTATTAATAAATTATCGGAGGTATAATATAATTTAATCATCTAGGTTACTCGCGGTGATATGGGTGGTTTTCTAAAATTGATACCGCCCGATAAACTTGCTCTAAAATCAAGACGCGAACCAACGCATGTGGAAAAACCATATTTGATAAACTAATTTGGTAATTAGCTCTATTTCTTAGTTCTGGATGTATACCATCAGCTCCACCAATAATAATCGCAATGTGACGGAAATTCATTGCAGTATCATTAAGAAAATGGGCAAACTTGATACTATCTAGCATTTTTCCACGTTCATCTAAAGCAATAACAAAACTATCTTTAGGAATTGCCTGAATTATTTTACCTGCTTCATATTCCATATTTTCAAGCACAGTTTTTTTATTGTTTTTATCTGCTTTTATTTCAACAATCTGACAATTATATTTTCCATGATTAATCCGTTTTAAATATTCGTTACAAGCCGAAATAACCCAGTCAGGCATTTTATTGGCAATATTGATTATTGTTATTCTCATTACAGATTATTTTTCTTTTAAGTTTGATTTATCTTCCCAGTTTTTGCAAGCAATTGCAATGACTGCAACAATGCATACCGCAAAAATAGTTGCAAATAAGCGTACTACTAATATCGATAGACTACTTTGTGTACCTAAATTAATTAGATCCATTACCAGTAAGGTAATTATTACACAAAATAACGCATAGTGCCGGTTAATTGTAACTACCATCAAATAGAATAATGGAAACAAAAGGAATGCCAAAATATATTTTTCAGACAAAGCTAATAAACTTAAAGCCAGAATGACACCGATAATACTGCCAATAATCCGATGTCGGCTTCTTTCGATTGTGATTTGGTGGTCATTGCGAATCACTAAAAGAGCAGTCATTGGTAACCAATAGCCATGTGGTACGCTAAAATACAGTGATATAAAATTACAACTAATTATTAAACCGGTAACAATAAATATAAACTTAATATTACTCGATTTAGGCAATAGTATTTTTTTATGTTGTATATAAAGAATGGTCTCATTTAAATTCAAAAAATATTTACGAACCAATATTCGTAAGTATCCGCCAATAACAATTGAAATAGCCCCGCTGAAGAAATAGCTGGCAACTTCAAGTGTTTTATCCACATCAAAATGAAACCCCAGTCCCAGTATAAATGCATAAACTAAATAAAATGCGAAGCTCTTGATTAGCACTGAACCATCTAATATGAAAGCAAAAGGGACCAGACACGAAAATACAAGAGTCGTAAATAAAATTGAATTACTAATTAGTGTAGCTAACGTAAAAAGTAGCGTGCAAGGAATAGTAAACAATGCCCCAAACTTTAACCTTTGGATTGAGTTATGTTGATGATAATTTTGGCTTAACATCATGGTATTAATTAATAAGCCGAATATCAGTAGCATATAATTTACATTTTCAGGCTTATCCACGCAATATTTGAGTCCTATTAACATGGCAAGCAACCCGCTTTGTAACCCAATTAGGCTAATTTGCGAATTAAAATCTATAAATCGGTGGAGAGTGGCAGCTTTTTTCATAATCCAATTATTATGCCAGCAACATTACTTTATTCTGTTAATCCAGTTTTAACTATGTAATAATTGCTGGCGTTTATTTTATAAATAAGCCTGGCTAATGTAGTTCAGGTTTCTTTCCTATATTCAATAAATGCAAAACTATAGCAACAATCGCAAACATTAGATAACCACCGGCAATTTCAAGTGGTATAATTCTTAAATTCTGCGGTAGATTGCCTACCCAATACATCGAGCCATCAAGATTAATTGAATGAATTATCCCAAATAGCGATGAACCGGCTAAAATAAGACAAGTAATTACTGCAGCCACTATTCGCCGATCAATTAAATAACACACTAATGTTGCCCATAATGTACCTGTCACGATAAAGCCATTGCCAAATGTGACTACCGCGGCAATGTCTGACAATTTTCCATTAACCACTGAATGTAAGGCAAGATTTAACTTATCCATTGAAATTAAATCAGCATTTGAGGAAAGTTTAATTTCGACCATGCGCGCAATTGAAGGAAATAAGCCCAATAATGCTGCAGGATAATATTTTTTATCGCTAATGATAAACACCTGAATCGCTATCTCAATACCTATAAACAATAGTACTGGAGCTAAAATAGCATCTGGAACTAAATTGATTATATAATTAACAATACCAAACCAAGCACCAAATCCTACAACTAAGATATTAATAAATAGGTAACCTGATCGGGCATCCATTTTTTTGTATGCAGGAAACCCAGCATAGGGAGTTGTTTGAGCGATACCTCCACAAATACTCATCAACATAGTTGAAATGCCATCTACCATTAATAAATTCTTTGACGAATATTGCTCTCCCATCACCGTTGCACTTTCTACCACTGATACGGTGCCAAAAACAACTAATAAAGCAAATGGAAATGCAATCGAAAAATATTTTAGCGCCGCACCAAAAGAACTGAAAAATCGCAAATCTACTATGGGTAAAGCTATTTGGATATTGGCTAAACTGGGAATATTGCTATGCCCAGTAATTGCAACTTGGAAAATATAATATGCAATAGTACCCAATATAATTGCAATTAAAATAGCCGGTAAATTAGCTGGCATCCGGTAACCTGCAAAATAAACCAAAACTATAATTGCAAATACAAAGAAGCTTATTAGCGGTAATTCTAACATTGACAATAACGGGAAAAATGCAATCAAACCAACTGCTACGCCAGCTAAACCGCCTAATAATGCTACTGTAGGTAAAATATTGCTTATCTTATGAGCAAAAAAAGAAAAAACAAATTTTACTACACCGATAAAGAAACAGCATGCACAGCTAATATACCAGCTATGCAGCGCAGCAGCATCCGGAGCCATGCCTTGTGATTTAAAAAGTAAAAACGAGGGTCCAACCACAGATAAAGTAAGGCCAATGCATGTTGGGGCATCCAAGCCTGTTGGAAATGCAGTTACGCTATCACGCCCTAGCTTTTTTGCCAACCGAAACGCAAAGAAAATTGACAAAATATTGCCAAAAACCACACCAACCGACAAGCCAGGTATTATATGTTTTAAGACTATGCTTGAAGGCATGCCAAATACGATAGTTAGCAGAAAGGCTATAATCGCCATATTCGTCAAATTATCAAATACAATTGTCGCCGAACTACTAACATCACCTAAACTAAACCATTTGTACCTGACAAAGTTACCGGACGCCATCACTTATATTTCCTCTTAAAAATCATAAATTAAATGTGGGCGTGCTAATATAAACACGCCCTAATAAATATGAAAAATGCTATTTATATATTTAAGTAATTATTCTAGCTATAAAGTAAAATTCTCACCAAGATAGACTTTTTTTACTTTTTCATCGTTAACTAACTCCTCGGGAACTCCACTGGCTAAAACATTTCCCTCACTAATAATATATGCCCTATCACAAATTCGAAGAGTTTCTCGAACATTATGGTCAGTAATAATTACGCCAATGCCCAAATCTTTCAAAAAAGTGACTACTTTTTGAATATCGCTAACTGCAATCGGATCAACCCCGGCAAATGGCTCATCTAGCAATATGAAGCGGGGATAATTTGCGAGCGCTCGAGCAATTTCGCATCGCCTACGCTCACCGCCTGATAACGCCATTGCATTAACATCGCGTAAGTGGTCTATATTCAATGAAGTAAGCAATCGATCCACTTCACTTTTAATTTCTTTCCGATCAAGTTTTTTTAATTCAAGGATAGCACGAACATTTTCTTCGACTGTCATCTGACGAAAAATAGAAGCTTCTTGTGGTAAATAGCCAAGCCCAAGAGCAGCCCGCTTGTGGACAGGTGTGCTTTTAATATTTACCCCATCTAGATAAATATCGCCACCATCACTGGCAAGTAGACCGGCTACCATATAAAAACTTGTTGTTTTGCCTGCCCCATTGGGTCCAAGCAACCCAATTACTTCATTACTATGAACATCAAATGAAACATCTTTAACTACAACGCGTTTTTTAAATTGCTTGCGTAAATGCTTCACTTCTAGAAAACTACTTGGTGTCGAAGATTGATTTTTTTCCATTTTGGCCTTTTTGATCAGGTTGTAATATCACGGTTACCCTACCGCTTTTGGTAGTAGAAACCCCATTAGCATTAGTTGAGGTAGCGCTAAAGATCTGGCTTTGCGTATTATAGGTAATCTTATCACCCATTACAATATTATCACCCTTTTTCACCCTAGCGCGTCCAGTTAAAACCGCTAGGTTATTCTTCGAATTATAATCGAAGTTATTTCCTTGGCCTTGGGTCATCTCGCCATCATCATTTAGCTGTGAAAAAGTAACCGGGTTACCCATCAAAGTAATATTTTGATAACCATTACTATCTTGGCTTGCTTTTGCATTAGCTGCATGCGCAGTCAAACTTCCTTGGGTTATAACCACGTTTCCAGTAAAGACTGATACCATATTTTTCTGATCAAAAGTAGCATGGTCAGCTACAATTTGTATTGGTTTTTCGCTATCAGTTTTTAAAGCATAGCAAAAAGGTATATAGCCACAAATTAGTACTGTAACCAACTTTAGAATCAGTCGTGTTGACTGTATTGAAAAAATTTTATTTAACATAAATCACCTTCACATTAGATTCTAAAGTTAGAATTTTAGTATTATAATCCACCTTAAAACCATTACCAGTAATTACGCTTTTACCCTGAGTTCCCCTGATTGGGGCCGAGCTTACTGCCGTTTTTTTGTCAGCATCTAAAATTACATTTTCGGTATAAACATAAATCTTTTTATCCGGCTCCAAATTATTAACTGTCAATACAACATTTTTACCCAAATATCCTAGGCTACTTGCATTATCAATCCAACCGTCATCACTAGTTAGTTTCTCTTGCAAGAAACCGTTCGATTCAGCAAATGCTTCTAAATTAACCTTTGCGATAATTATTTTATTGCTATCTGGAAACTGAATCCCGCTTTCTGCCTCAAACTTATATAATAGGTTTCCTTTGGGGTTATACATATTAGCAGTAATACCGGTGGATGAAAATTCCGGTTTATTTTTAGGTAGTTCAAGCCGATGAAAGCGAATCTGCGTTAAACTATTTAAAAGTAAACATAATCCAGATAGAATTATAACCGTCAAAAAATTAAATAACCGGGAAGCTTGATACTTAATCTTCATATCAGTTATACCAAATATTTAGCTAAAACCTGTTCATATTTATTCTGCGATTTAAGGACCAATTCAACAACATCGCGCAAAACGCCACTTCCACCATTTAATTTACTAATATAATCTACCCGGTTTTTAACTTCGGCAACAGCATTAGCAGGGGCGCAGCGTAGCCCAGAAATAGATAAGGCACCTAAATCAATTAAATCATCGCCAATATAGGCAATTTCCTCAGTACTAATTCCTAATTCTTGAGATATTTCTAATAATTTAGATTTTTTATCGCGAACTCCGGTAAAGACAATATCCATTCCGAGTTTATTACAACGAGCCTCGGTTGCTAATGATTTACGTCCAGATATTACAACCATTCTGATATCGCATTCTTGCGCCATACTAATAGCAAAGCCATCGTAAATATTAAATTTACCAAAGGGTTCTTCATAATCATCACGAATAAAAACAAATCCTTCAGTTAAGACGCCATCGACATCTGTTGCTATAACCTTTATCTTGGAAGCTTTTTCAGTAATATTTTTTGCTGACATCGATCTACCTTTATATTAGCTTTGCTTTAAAAAGATCATGCATGTTAAATGCGCCAACTAATTGGTTTCCCTCTTCAACCACAAGTAATCCTGTAATTTTATTTTTCTCCATCAAAGTTACCGCATCAACTGCCATGTCGTTAGAATGCATTACTTTTGGGTTAGTTACCATAATATCTTTTGCAACCAGCTTGCGGATATCGATATCATTATCAAGAATACGGCGTAGGTCACCATCAGTAATAACCCCTCTCAACTTATTCCCTTCATCGATAACTGCAACTAAACCAAGCCCTTTAACACTAATTTCTACTACTACTTCTTTTAAGCTAGCATTCTCTTCGACAATTGGTAACTTATCGCCACTATGCATTACGTCGCTAACTTTGGTTAATAACCTACGCCCCAAACTCCCGCCAGGATGTGACAAAGCAAAATCTTCAGGCTGGAAATTACGCAAAGACAATAGCGAAACGGCTAACGCATCACCTAGCACTAAAGTTGCAGTCGTACTGGTTGTAGGCGCCAGATTCAGTGGGCACGCCTCTTTAGTAATCTGAACACTTAAAAAGCAGTCAGACAACTTGGCTAAAGTTGAAGTAGAATTACCGCTAATTCCGATGATTGGAACATTCTTGCGTTTTATAATTGGTATAATAGAACTTAGTTCATCCGATTCTCCGGAATAAGATATCGCAAGTACTAGATCATTTGCTTCAATCATACCCAAATCACCGTGCAGTGCTTCAGCAGGATGCATAAAAAAAGCTGCAGTCCCGGTAGATGCCAGGGTTGCAGCGATTTTATTTCCGATATGGCCAGATTTACCCATTCCGGACACAATTACCTTGCCCGTACAGTTTAAAATCATTTCAACTGCTATACAGAAAGATTCGCCAACTGAATCTAAAACTTGATTTAACCCAGATATTTCATCTTTAAATACTTGATTGGCAATCGTTAAGATTTTTTGCTTTTTAGGGTCCGCCATAATATTTATTAACCTTCTAATCCGCCTGCTGTAATATTGTATCCTGCATCAACATATAAGACTTCGCCAGTAATACCGCTTGCTAGTGATGAAAACAGAAAGGCAGCTGCATTGCCCACTTCTTCAGTAGTAACACCACGTTTTAATGGTGCAAATTTAGCCATATGATCCAAAATTTTGCCAAACCCGCCTATTCCGCTTGCCGCTAAAGTTTTGATCGGACCGGCAGATACCGCATTTACCCGAATTCCTTCAGGACCCATAGCATATGCCATATAACGAGTACTTGACTCTAATGCTGCTTTTGCAATTCCTGCCATATTATAATTAGGCAAAACTCGCTCACCACCTAAATAGCTTAGGCATACTAACGAAGCATTTCTACCTTGCATCATTTTACGCCCGGCGCGAGCCAATGCAATAAAACTGTAAGCAGAAATATCATTAGATAAACGGAAAGTTTCTCTGTCAATATTATCTACAAAATCCCCTACTAAACCATTTTTTGGTGTAAATGCAATCGAGTGCAATAAGCCGTCTAAACCGTCCCAATGTTTTTCCAATTCAGTGAACAGGTTGCTGATTTGCTCATCATTAGCAACATCTAATTGAAATACTAGATTAGAATTAAATTCTTTTGCAAAACCAGCAACGCGTTCGCTATGCTTTTCATTTTGATATGTGAAAGCCAACTCAGCACCTTGTTCAAAACAGGCTTTAGCAACGCCATAGGCAATAGAGCGGTCTGAAATCAACCCGGTTATTAGAATTTTTTTACCTTGCAAAAATCCCATTCTAAACTCCTGAGAAAAAAGAAATCTTAACTATTTCTAATTATTCAATCTATATAGTGTATTTAAACTTTGGCAAGCAATCTATCGCGTAAAAGTTAAAGTACAACAATATACTACCAAAAACATATATCTCCTTAAACGATTGATTATAGCATAACCCTCCCCATTTAGCCATATTTATAGAAAAACTGGGCTTACCCCTAAAGATTGGGTTACAATAATGTTAAAGAATATAAGTTTAGCTATAGGCAGGTACTTATGAACATACATCAATTTACATCAAATCAAGAACAAGCCGCTGAATTGGCTAAAATAATTGCCAATAAAATTGATTCAGTCCTACAACTAAAGCCTCAAGTATGTATTGCATTTTCAGGCGGCAAAAGTCCTATTGGGTTATTTCATGAGCTTAATAATATTGATATAGCGTGGGAAAATGTCACGATCACCTTAGTTGATGAAAGGTTTCTCGACCCAACTCACCCAGAGAGCAATGAGAACTTAATCAGGCAGCATTTACTAATCAATAAAGCTGAAAAAGCATTTTTTGTTGGATTAATTAATCCTAAATCTTCTATATTAGACTCGGTTAAAAACGCGAATTTGCACATTAAGCAAATAGATATTGCAGTTCTAGGCATGGGCGAAGATGGCCATACAGCATCAATTTTCCCTTGTGCACCTGAGCTTAAAACTGTATTAGACCCGATGTTAACACCTGAACGTTATGTTATTACTACACCAGAAAATGCTAATTACCAGCGAATTGGTCTAAGTCTAAGCGGCATACTCGACATACCGCAAATATTCATTAGCATCAATGGCAAGAAGAAGCTGGAAGTCCTTGAACATGCAAGCCTGGAACCAAGCTATCAATACCCGATTAGTTATGTGCTAAAACTCCACCCAAATTATGAGATCTTTTGGCATTATTAATAAGTTGATTATATTTATTGAATTTATAGTTTGATTAAACTCTACTTACAGGATGACACATTCATGTTAAATAACAATTACCCACGCCTTGTTAGTGATATCGGTGGAACCAATGCACGATTTTCGATTGAAGTTGCTCCCTATACCTACCAAAACACGAAAACTTTAGCCTGTAAAGATTATCCGAGTTTGGCGCAGGCAATCAATAGTTATCTGAAAGATGTCGGCCGTCCTGAAATTAAACATGCAGCTTTAGCAGTACCTTCGCCGATCGTTGATGACACCTTATTTATGGTAAATAGCCCATGGCATCTATCTTCAATGCAAAAAACCAAACAAGAAACCGGACTAGAAAGTTTAATTTTTTTGAATGATTTTCATGCCTTAGCTCTTTCAATCCCCCATATTCCCAAAGAAAGCTTATATAAATTTGGTGGTCTTGAACCAAAAATCGAAAAACCCATTGCCATAATTGGCCCCGGAACCGGGCTTGGCATGGCAACTTTAATAAAACATCCAAAAGATAATGAATATTATGCAATTCCAGCAGAAGGAGGCCGTTCAAGTTTTGCTGCTGTATCAGCTGAAGAATTTGAACTATGGCAATTCGTACACAATAGATTTCACCATGTGTCCGTTGAAAGGTTTCTTTCAGGCCCTGGTCTTCAGTTAATCTATGAAGCACTTTGTTCAATAAAAAACATCCAAATTGAACAACTGCCTAGTCCAAGTGAAATTACGGAAAGAGCGTTAGATAATAGCTGCTTTATTAGTCGCCAAACACTAGACCATTTTTGTAGGATATTGGGTACAACTGCAGCGAACCTTGCTTGCATAACTAATTCTTTTGGCGGTGTTTACATAGGGGGCGGAATTGTTCCACGCATTTTAGACTATTTTATAAAATCTGATTTTCGTTGCCGTTTCGAAGACAAAGGCCGCTATCGCTCATACCTTGAGAAAATGCCTATATATATAATAACGCATGATTTCCCAGCTATGCTTGGGTCAAGTTACGCCTTAGACACCTATTTAACCAAACAGTACATACCATAAACAGGATTTGTAATGCGATTACCTATAATCTATAAAGTCATCCCTTTAACCTTAGCAATGATAGCCTGCTCTAGTAATAATACGTTAAATTCAACTTGGATGGCAGACAACCAAAAAAGCCTGGGCAACAAAAAGCTAAACCAGTTAATAATTCCTGGCTCACATTTTTCAAATGCCTATGGCTTATCTAATAATAAGCAATTAATTGTTTGCAATGGAGAAACTTTTAAAGATAATATGTCCAATAATGCAAAGCTTGCATCATTGATTAACGGGAATAGCTCAATTTCTCAAGAAGAATTCGTGAATTATCTTAATACTCAAAATAACAATATCACCGGACAGTTAAATAACGGTGTAAGATACCTAGAGCTCCAAATATGCCTACAAAATGCAAACTATTATACATCGAACTACTATCTAACTGATTCCTTAGACAGCATTATTAAGCAGATTAAAGATTTTATCGATGATAATCCTAAAGAGTTAATCATAATTGACTTAGATAACAATATCCGCTCGGATTATGGTTACATGACGGAAAATGACATAAATATACTTCATAATTATTTACAGATGCAATTTGGCTCTTACCTTACACCTCGACAGAATTGGCAAAATTTAACCTTGGAAGATATTTGGGCTACTAAGCATAGAATTATATTATTATCCGCAAACCCGAACCTGATAAAATATTATGATGTTTGGAATAAAAATGAATTTGTCAATGAACCAGAAGAGGCTTCCTATACGACAATTAAAAAGTTAACTCTCATCCAAAAATATGCTCAAGCTGAATCAGGAAGTATGACTAATAATCTTAAAATCTTACCGATTTATTCTGATTTCAACCCACAATCAAATACACTAAATCAGCTGAGTAAAAACCCTAATGATCATTTAATTTTAGATTATCTTTATTCATTACCTGCTAAAGTTCCGTTAAACATTATTGTAAGCGATCGCCAGTATAATCGCCAGTTGGTAGATTTTGCCATTTATAAGAACCTTAGCGAATCAAAATAGAATCATAAAAGTCTGCACTTCTTTAAAACTGTAAAATTAGCTAGATACATTTTCATCATCTTAAGAAGTGCAGGTACACATCACTATTCATTTGATTTTCCCAGGCTTTTGTGCGCTGCAAATTACATTATTGTTTGCTTCTATATTATAATAGTAAATTATTTTTAGCATATTTGCTAAATGATATTATATTGCTTTTAATCTGCAATGACATAGGTCGCTCAAATGCATAAAATTTCATTCTATATCATTGCCTTATAGTCCCATACACAATTTTAGCCATTAAGCCAGGAGTAAATGGTTGCACGTTTTCTAGCAAGCAACCTGATTGCACAGGCCTAGATATTGTGTATAAAAACAACATTTTTTAATAAAGGGGAAATATCTATGGCTGCAGGTCATTTTAGCTCAAGCCAGAATAATTCAAGACCACAAAACAGCGAATTCAAGAAAATTGTTTTTTGGATTTGCACAATAGCGGCATTAGGTGGTTTATTATTCGGTCTAGACCAAGGATTTATTGCTAATTCTTTGCCTACTATAGAGGATGTCTACCATTTAGGAGTTGAAGGTGGTGAGGCATATGCAGCTGTTCTGGCAACAGGCGGAGTTATCGGTGCCTTATTATCGGGGCTATTTGCCAGGTTCCTAGGCCGCAAGCGCAGTTTAATCCTTGCCGGTTTCTTATTTAGCTCGCTATCTATAGTTTCTGCAACCCTACCTGCAATCGGACTTCTGACTGCTTGCCGTTTTGGCCTTGGCTTTGCAGTTGGTATAGCATCATTCATTGTCCCTTTATATTTATCGGAAACAGCTCCTGCTAGCATTCGGGGTTCAATGGGAACTTTATTCCAATTGATGATCACTATAGGTATATTCCTTATTGCGGCAACCAATGTATTCATTGCTAAAATATTCACAAATCCCCATGTTGCCCTGCCGCTAATGTTTTTAGTTATCGGCATCTTTGCCTTAGTTATGTTTTTCGGTAGCTTTGCTCTGCCCGAAAGCCCGCGTTGGTTAGTTTTAAAAGGCCGCAAACAAGAAGCAGTTACCGTACTTAGTAAAATCTTTACTCACCAGAAAGATATCGATGGTGAAATTGAAGATATTCAACAAGCAATTGATAGCGACAAAGGTGTCAGCTTGGGAGGTATTTTTAAAGGTTACTTCATAAAAATTTTAGTTATGGGGATTGTATTGCAAATGTTTCAACAATTAGTTGGTATTAACATGATGATATATTATGCGCCAACTATCTTTGGTTATGCAGGCATGACTGGGCTATTAGCGATGCTGACAGTACCAACAGTCAACATGATATTCACTTTTCCTGCAATTCGCTTAGTTGAAAAATGGGGCCGCAAAAAATTGTTATATGTTGGTGCAATTATAATGTTAGTGACAATGGTAGCTGCAGGACTTGCTTTTGCGAGTATCGGCAACATCTCAGATCCAAGCCAAATAGGAATGCTACCTAAAGCTGTTTTACTTATTTCAGTGATTATCTACATCTTTGGATTTGCAGTTTCATGGGGCCCTGTTGCATGGATTATATGTTCAGAAGTGTTTCCAATCGAAGGGCGCGAAGTTGGCATGACAATTACTACTATTGTTAACTGGTCGTTTGCAGGATTGGTAATGGGTAATGCTTTGAGCTTTATGAAAGCGCATGGTAATGCATCAATTTTCTTCGTTTTTGCAGGATTTTGTATCCTTGCAATGCTATTCCTAAAATTCTTTGTCCCTGAAACTAAAGGTGTTACCTTAGAAGAAATCGAAAGAAAACTAAAAGCAGGAACACCATTGAAAGACCTCGGTAATAACTAATTTACGGTTAACTTTAGGACTTATGCTTGTTAATCCAAACACAGCCTAGGTCCAGTTTTATTAATTATTTTAAAGGATTAATATGGCACAACAAAATAATAGCGTTGTCATTAAAGTAAGTATTATCGCTGCATTAGCAGGTTTACTCTTTGGATTAGATATCGCTTATGTAAATGGAGCACTTGATTTTATTATTAAAGAGTTCGGATTATCAGTAGAAGAAGCTGGCCAGGTAGCTGGTTATCTGTTAGCGGGCGCGGCGGCTGGAGCTTTGTTTAGTGGCTGGTTATCTCGCAAATTTGGCCGTAAAAGGGTACTCGTTTTAGCGGCTAGTATTTTCACTATAGCAACATTATTTACCGTATTAATTCATAATTTCCATTTATTCCTATTAGCCCGTTTCATAATGGGAATTGCTGTTGGTATCGCATCATTTGTTGCACCATTATATTTATCGGAAATTGCACCGTTTAAAATACGTGGTGCCTTGATCGCAATGTATCAGTTAATGATCACCATCGGCATTTTTTTGATGTTTTTATCAAATGCCGCGTTGGAGCATACTGGTTCTTGGCGATTAATGCTGTTGGTACTAGTTATTCCATCAGCCATCATGTTAATCGGTACTTTAACCCTACCTGAAAGCCCGCGTTGGAAAGCATTAGTTGGTGATCTGGCCGGGGCCGAAACTATCCTAAATAAAATCCGCTCAAACAAGGAAGAAGTTAGTTTTGAATTAGAAGAAATCAAAGAAGCGATTCAAACTAAAACAGGAGGTATTAGCCTACTTAGCAAAGGGTACTTCCTAAAAGTGGTTATCCTTGGTGCATTATTACAATGCTTACAGCAATTCTCAGGCATGAATGCATTCATGTATTATTCAGGAAAAATTTTTGCTGCTGCAGGTTTTACAAATCCAGCAATCGGTACGGTAGTGGTTGGTCTAGTAAATGTGCTAACTACATTCGTAGCAATTAAGTTCGTAGATAAATTAGGCCGCAAACCAATTATGTACTTTGGGTTAAGCGTACTTGTTATCTCATGTGCTATTGTTGGCTATATCTTCAATATGCAAAGTCAAGGCATACAATTAACCTCAGCATTACAATATACCTTAGTAGCATTTTGTTTATTATTCATTGCCGGGTTTGCCGTATCTTTAGGCCCTATCATCTGGATTATCTGCGCTGAAATTTTCCCATTAGAAGGCCGCGATTTAGGCGTAACAATTACAACTATGGCTAACTGGATTTTTAATACTGTTATTGGTAGTTATACCCTAGTTTGGTTTGAAAAAATGGGGGTTGGTGAAACATTCTGGATGTTTGGATTTGCCTGTGTATTAGGGTTTATTTTAATCAAATTCTTTACGCCTGAAACTAAAGATGTTCCGCTTGAAGAAATGGAAATGAATTTACGCTCTGGTATTGCCCTTAAGGATATTGGTGCACGCCGCAAGCATTAATTTCATTTAAACTTATAAAGCCTGGATTTTCTGGGCTTTATTTTTAGTTAAATTGTTTCTCAAACTATTTTCCCATATGCCAAGCTTTAGACTACATTAAAATTAAAATATTATGCAAAGTTGCTAATTAATCCATATAAGCTCAAAATGTATTGATTTTGGTATTTATAGCAACTGAGATTTTATTGTTAACTATATTCTATTGTATAATTTGCGTATAATTAGTTATAAAATTTTAGCTTTGCGTTACGCTTAATCTTGCAAAAGCTGTAGAGCAAATGATTGAAAATATTTTTAATCAAGGTTGGATAAGTCTTAAGAGGAAAAACTATAATCATGCAAACAATAACTCAAAAATTGACTAATGCTTATGAGAAACACTTAAAATCAGATAAAAGTAAGCTGCGCTATTTCTTTGCGCCAGGAAGAGTCAATCTTATTGGAGAACATACGGATTATAATGGTGGAAACGTATTTCCATGCGCGTTAGATATTGGTACCTACGCTGTAGCTTCTAGCCGGAGCGACAACCTCTTTAGATTATTTTCTCTAAATTTTAGCAATCAAAGTGTGGTTGAATTCACATTAGACGATTTAGTATATAATAAAGCACATAATTGGGTTAACTACCCTAAAGGTGTTATTGAAGCCTTCCTTAAGGAAGGCGCTAAAATCAACCATGGCTTAGATATTGTATATTATGGAAACCTACCAAATGGGTCGGGCTTATCATCATCTGCATCTATTGAAGTTTTAACCGGGACGATCTTAAATAGCTTTTTTAACTGTAACTTTGCCCCTGTAAAAATAGCATTATTAGGCCAGTTTGCCGAAAATAATTACATTGGTGTGGGCTGTGGGATAATGGATCAATTTGCTTCAGCAATGGGTAAAGCAGACCATGCTATTTTACTCGACTGCAATACCCTTAAATACCAGTATTCCAGCTTGAACTTAAATAAATACAAATTGGTCATCGGCAATACGAATAAAAAGCGGGGCCTTGCTGATTCTAAATACAATGAGCGGCTAAGCGAATGTAAACAGGCACTACAAATTTTAAAGCAACACTTAACTATAAATTCTCTTGGCGAAGCAAGTAGCGAAGACTTTAAAAAATATTGCCACCTCTTAACTGATGACAAAATATTTAGAAGAGCACGCCATGCAATTAGTGAAAATGAAAGAACACTAAAGGCAGTAGAAGCACTTAATAACGATGATATGGTAACTTTTGGCAAATTGATGAACCAGTCTCATATTTCTTTACGCGATGATTATGAGGTAACCGGATTGGAGTTAGACAGCATGGTAAATGCAGCCTGGAACCATCATGGTTGTATTGGTTCGCGTATGACTGGCGCTGGTTTTGGCGGGTGTACCGTTAGTCTGGTTGAAGAAGACTCCGTTGAGTCTTTTATTGAATACGTAAAAGAGCAGTATCATTTAATTACTGATCTGGATGCAGCCTTTTATGTAGTCAAAGCCGGTCAAGGCGCTGGTGAAATAACAGGCCAAATATAATGAATTACTCATTCAAAAAAACCCGGGTAGCCACGATCAATTCACAAATAGTTTATGAATATCAAATAGTTTCTGAAAATGGGTTTACGATAAACTTCTTAAATTATGGCGGGATTATTACTGCCATTTATGCTCCTGATAAATATGGTAATTTTGCTAATGTAGTACTTAGAGAAGCAAAATTCGACCCTAGCAATCCGGGATATTTAGGAGCAATAACCGGTAGAGTTGCCGGCAGAATCGCCAATGGCCATTTTATTTTAGACGGCTACAGCTACCAATTAGCTCAAAATAATGGCAAGCATAATTTACATGGTGGCTTAGCTGGCCTAGATAAGCAAATATGGGAAGTTACCCAATTAGCCAATCGAGCAAAGTTAACCTATCATAGTGCTGATATGGAAAATGGCTTTCCGGGCAACATTGGTTTTGAAATAGTCTATGAAATTACTGCTGCCAATCAGCTTACAATTACCGCAAGAGCTTACCCGGATAAAAATACTATCATTAACTTAACTAATCATAGTTACTTCGATTTAAGTTGTGGTGTTTCTCCATTAAATCAACAATTAAAGATCCCAGCTGATTTCTATGGCGAAATTGATAAAAGCGGTATTGTAAATGGTAAAGTCAGCCATGTAGCTAATACACCTTTTGATTTTAGGGAATTTAAGCAAATTGGCAGGGATATATTCTCTCATGATACGCAAATTCAGTTAGCAGGTGGTTATGACCATCCATATATCCTTAAAGCTAATCAACCCATTGAATTGAAAGATCCGCATAGTGGAAGATATTTGACGGTTAATACATCTGAGCCGGTATGTGTCATTTACTCCGCAAATTTTCATACACCAAAACATTCTGGAATTTGCCTAGAAACACAAAGATTTCCAAATGCAATAAATCTGCCAGAATTCCGGGATACAGTAATATTTGGGCCAGAAAAACCATATGAATCAATAAATATTTGGCAGTTTGGAGCAAATCGTGAATAATAAAATTTATCAATTAATACATTCCTTTGTTGATTTGGCTATAAAAACTCATATTCTGGAAGACCGTGATCAAGCCTATGTCTTAAATCGCTTATATACCCTTATAGGCTTGAAACCTCACCCAGAACTCGAATCTAGCGTAAATAACTTTCATAGTCTTAGTGAAATTTGCAAAGAAATAATTAAACAGCTAAGCGCTAGGGAGCTTGAACGATTAGGAGAGAATCTGGAACAGCAGGAAGCCGAACTAATTAATACATTGCTCCCGCCACCTAGCTATATTCAAGATAAATTTTATCGGATTAGCGCTTCAGACGGTATTAAAGAAGCTTTAAACTGGTATTATGATTTTAGCGGCAAGACTAATTATATTAAATTAGCTGACATCGCCAAAAATATTTCATGGGAAACTACAACTTGCTATGGCAATATCCAGATTACAATTAATTTGTCAAAACCTGAAAAAGACCCAAGCGAAATTACCAGAGCAAAATTAGCAGAAGATAAAAGCACTAACTATCCTATGTGCCTATTATGTATTGAAAATGAAGGCTATCGAGGGACAGCTTCCAAACCTGCGCGGCAAAACCATAGAATGCTTAAATTAAAGCTAAACAATCAAGACTGGTATTTCCAATTTTCACCTTATCTTTACTATCCCGAGCATTCAATTGTCTTAAACGCCAAGCACACGGATATGATTATAAATCAAAACACTTTTAAAGTATTTTTTGATTTCGTTGAAATAGTTCCGCATTATTTAATTGGTTCAAATAGTGATATTCCTATAGTTGGCGGCTCAATTTTAACTCATGATCACTTCCAGGCTGGCAACTATGTATTTCCTATTGAACATGCTAAAGTTCGCCAAAACTACTCAAATAAGAATTATCCTCAGGTTCTTATTGAACACTTAACTTGGCCGGTTAGTACGATCCGCTTAACTGGGACAAAGCAACATCTCCTGGAACTTTCTCAACAATTAATTCAAAAATGGTACCATTATTCATCACCAGAACTAAATATTATCCCTTTTTCAGAGCAAGGTATCCGCCATAATGCTATTACCCCAATTCTACGGAAGAATGATGATGATAACTATTCCCTTTATCTGATGTTAAGAAACAATCGTACTTCCTCTACTTACCCTGATGGGATATTCCATCCCCATCGTCATCTACATCATATAAAAAAAGAAAATATTGGTTTAATTGAAGCAATGGGAGTAGCTATTTTACCTGGTAGGCTGGCATATGAGCTTGCTGAAATTGGTAAATTGCTTGCTTTAAATGATAAAGAATTAGCTATCACCGAGCTTTTGTTTGACGAAAAACTGCTAAAGCATGAAGAGTGGCTTGCAGAATTATATGATAAATATGGTAAATTCTCAGAATCTGAGATTGAGGCAATTTTAAAAAGTGAAGTTTCACATAAATTTAGCCAAGTTCTTGAAAATGCCGGAGTTTTTAAATTAACTCCAGAAGGTGATTTGGGCATGGCAAACTTCATGGCCTCTTTGGCATCTTAGAAACGTTTCCTAAATTTTAATTACTTAAGCTAACAGTGTAATTTCGATATGATATAATTAAACTTTGAATGATCGTACTTTTTGATAATCTGAGTTTAGCTTTTGCCAACGCCAATTTTGTAGCAGAAGGACTTCAAATCATTTTGGGGTTGCCTGCTACAAGGCACAATATATAAACTTTAATTTTCAATTATTTGGCAAATAATTTAAATTCATGTAACTATTTTTAAAGGATAAAATGGATGAGAACTCCAAATCAAAACCTTACAGAAAGTTTTCCGGAATTAAAAGAAGCATTTCATCATTTAAAAACTAGCGATCAGCATTTCCAGCATATCTTAAAAGAATATGAAGCATTAGACACTATCGTACACAAAGTTGATCACGAGCAAGAAGTCATGAGTGATTTCGAGCTAGAAAAGATAAAAAAAGAAAGAGTAGCATTGAAAGATCAGTTATATCAGATGCTAACTAAGTGCAAACAAGAATTAAACAACAATTAATAACTTGGGCTGGGATAATTAAAATTTCTGACAGGCCTGTGCCCCCAGCATTTTTAGTTTAACTTAAATAGGAAATTTCTGTGGCATCTAAAAATATAAATAAAGATTTAATTTGTCAAGAATCTTTAGCATTAATCAAAGAAGGCGGACTTGCTAAATTAAGTATGCGTAATCTTGCAGCACGACTTGGAATTAAAGCACCTTCCCTCTATGTTCATATAAAAAATAAAGCGGATTTAATAATATTGTTACAAGCATATGCGTTTAAGGCTAACCAGCTAATTGGCAGCCTGGACCCGGCAAACTCTAATTGGCAGGACTATATATATAATATAATGCAAAATATGCGTAAATTCTTTTTAGATAATCCTTGGATGTTTGAATTATTTGCAGCATATAATTCAAACTCGGAAGAATCTCAGCAAACCTTGGAAAGCTATTTGACAAAAATGCAAACCTATGGTTTTAGTTTGGAAGAAGCTGCTTACATTGGGCGGGTAATGCGCGTATTTGTAATTGGGCATGTGGAGTTTGAATATAATAGCAATGTTAATACTTCGGAGCATCCTTCTTTACCGATCAAAATTAACGAAAAATTTAAAAACGTATATATGTTTCATGTAACTAATGGTGGCTACAACCATGAAAAATCTTTCGATTTTGGTGCAAAATTGATTATCCACGGCTGTGAAAAGCTATTATCATCCAGCGATAATTAATAACTATTCTTGCTAAATATAACATCTTACGACAAAAAAATACCCCTATTAATGGCTAACTGGGGTAAAATCCCTCCTTCTGTGGTCTGGTAACCTATTTATGGCTACCTTCTGGTGTTAAATTAAATTGAACTATGGTTTAATTTAGATTAGAGAGGATGTTATGAAAGCACCACAACTATATACCTATTTTGATGACAAATATTTTGCTTATGAGCAAGAGTATTTGTTTGCCAAAGCCCCCCAATATATGGGCCACCAATTAATGTGTCCTAATCAATTTGACTACCAGTCTATTACCTGGTTGAACGATACAAAATTAATTTATAACAAGAATGGTCATCATTTACTCGTCAATAATGTCTGCCGCCATCGTCAAGCAATTATGATGAAAGGTAATGGTAATAGCCAGAATATCGTTTGTGACTTACATAAGTGGACTTATAATCTTGAAGGCCAGCTAATCGGTGCTCCTTTATTTAACGAGTTACCGCGCTGCAAAAATCTGCAAGTAGAACCGTTGATTAATTGGAAAGGGCTATTATTCCGAAATAACCGGGACATATTTGCTGATTTATCTAATTTAGGCAACTATGCCAGCCACATTGACTTTAGCGACTATCAATATAGTAACACCGTAATTACCGAGTATGATTTTAACTGGAAGACCTTTATCGAAGTTTATGCTGAAGATTATCATGTTGACCCATTTCATCCTGGACTTGGCAACTTTGTTGACTGTTCTTCATTACAATGGTCATTTGGTAATTGGCATCATTTTCAGGTAGTACCGGTTAAAAAGCAACTAGCTAACCCATCAGGCAGCAAACTATATAATGACTGGCAAAAAAAAGTACTGGAAGCGCACAATGGCGAACTGCCTAAATTTGGCGCAGTCTGGATGACTTATTATCCAAACATTATGATAGAGTGTTATCCTAAAGTAATCGTAATTTCGGTGGTGGAACCGATTAGCGCAACTAAATGCCGCGTTATTACCGAATTTTATTACCCTGACGAAATTTTGGGCTTCGATAGTGAATATGTTGAATTACAGCAAAAAGTGTATTTTGAAACAGCTAAAGAAGACGATGATATTTGCTATCGAATGAATGAAGGACGTAAAGCGCTATATAAAGCCGGGGTTGAAGATGCCGGGCCATATCAGCAGCCAACCGAAGCGGGGCTTGAACACTTCCATCAATTTCTGATTCGTGAAACGCGTGAAAATACTTCTAATGATGAAGTTTTTCAAAAAGTTGCAAAGGTAAATTAAACTACTTTAGCAGTTAAATTAAATTATTCTGCAACCAAGACACCTAAAGTCCATCTTTGTTTTACTATTTTTAATAGACTATTTTATTAATAAATAGGAAACACGATGGGCTTTTTTTTATCCTACCATAAACTTACCGCTTGCTATTCTAGTAAAGATAAAATTCGTTATGCTGGTTACGCACGCTTATAAAATCAAAAACATTATATCTGATTTATTAAAAACATGCTAATCTCCTCAATTTCGGAATATACATATTTTGAGGAAATTAATATATCTAATCTTTAACGAATAATCGCGAAATTATTAAAGTTACTGTTAATTGAGAAAACTCTGCAAATAAGAAATTAATGTCAATTAATCATTTTCAACTGAATTTTAGATTTTTAAATTTGCAGAATATCCCCAAACTAATACACCTTTTCTTAAATAGTTATAGATGCTTTGTTGGGAGATACCGCGTTTGCTTGTCTTTTTTAACCTACCGCTTATTTGTTCTGGTAACCACCCTAAAGCTAAATAGGAAATGATTGATTCCTTTAATTTTGGTTTTAGCTTTACCATTTTTGGCTGCTTGCCGTACTTTTTCGCCTAACAGCCATTCCAGATATAGTATCTTTCGGTTTGGGTTAGTTGTTTAAACATAAATTTTTACCTTAATTTTGTCAAAATTAATTATAATCTAAAACATCTAACCCTTTTATTTATCTAGATTTCACTCCTTCTGCTTCCTTCCTTGGTGCATTTCATCATTTAATGGGCGTACTACCCAGAAATAGACCTTAACGAATTATTAACTTTAATATAATAACCGCTTACTTTTATATTAATTTTAGGTATCGGTTTATAGAGAAAATGATGAGATTAAATTCAGGAAGAGAAGTAATAAATAACTATTTACACTATCAAGAGAATAAATTGAGCCAGCTTAATGATGAGACTGTTGATAATATTTATATAGATTTTTGGCAGATGCTTCCAGATTCAAAAATAGTTGAAGCTAAAGAATATATTGAAAATATTAAATCTAATAATCAAGATATTAAAAATTATCAACATACACATTTTCCCGACAACAATTTATCTAGGATAATTAACTTCATAAAACTGAAAAAACTCTTAATAGATAACAAAGTTAAAATATTCCAGACTAAAATAGAGATTAGTAATTACCCCACTACCAATAATATTAAATTTATACTGTTGAATCAATTATTACATGAGGAGCAGGCCTCAAGTTATGAGGTTAGGTTAATCTCCAAACTTATTGATAAACAATCCAATTTGAATCTTTCAGCGGAGCAGTTAAGTTTAAAAAATGTACTTCTTCATGATTTAAAGCAAGAGCTTTTATCAAATTTTTTAACTGATGTTTGGGCTGAAATAAACTGTTTCATTAACAATTTAACTTCATATTGTTCTGACTTTATTATAGCTTCTGAGCTCGGCCGCATGCTCCGGAAAATACCTGATTATATTATCCCACATGAATATAAAAAAATTTTCATCATGACACTTGTTGTCGATTTTAGACCTTTAGTATTTGATCTGTTAACATTTGACCAAGGAGTTTCTTATAGAGTATTTGGCCAAACAAAATGCAAATGGAAATTAGACATATTGGACAAATATGTAGCAAGTGATGTTAGCAATCTTGAAGATAAGATAATGGTTTATCTTCGTTTATGTTATGATTTAGCGCTTCCTCGAGACTATATAACTACGTTGTTAAAATTAATTTTTGTTCAAGATTTTGCCAAGATAAATTTATTTCTACGAGAAAATAATGAAATTCTTAATACCTATAATAAACTGAAATTACGAAAGATGATTAATATAATTTTAAATAATTGGAATTTGGATTTTACGGCAAGCAAAGGACGAGAATTTTTTGAAACTATTTTAGCCAACCACATCTTTAAGAGCTCCCGTATTCAGGATATAAAAAATTTTATAATAAATAACTCTGGATATCAGTCTGAATTATATGATAATCTACCTAATACTCATGAAGACCTTAAGTGTTATTTTAATTTTACGGTAAGTGCCATTTATATGCGGGAGCACCAGGAAATAATGAGATTAAGAAAGATATTTGATGTAGAGAATACTTTAAGATCTGTAAGAAAGAAAGTGATTGATGTTCCATTGCCTTCTATGAATAGAGGTTTAATTAAACAAAGTTCGCCAAATTTTTATGATTATTTAGAACCTCCATTATATAATAGGACCCCAGATGTTAACATATCTCCTAAAATAAACAATATCGTTTTTCAATCTACTCATCCATATTCGGCTTATGGGTCTGATTTATCAGGGCATATAGTAGGAATGATGCCATATTTTTTAGATTCTAGTGTAAGTAAAAATGAAAAAGCTTCAGTATTAATGTTTCTCACTGGTACATATATTTCACATGGATGGCATAGTATACAAGAACTTCGTCACCCAGCAAATACACTAGCTCCTGAATTAGACTTTGATGAAGTAATAACGAATTCTATTAGTCATGAACTTATTTCTGGAATGTTAGAAACAACGGATTATTTATTAAATTTATATTTGAAAAATCAAGTAAACAATATAACCAAGGTAAACGCATCTAAATACTGGTAGCTAATAGATTGAAGGCCTCAGTCTACACTTGAATAAAGTCTTCAACAATTCGGAAATTAGAAAATAAAAAAAAGGCATAAGCTCTAATAAAATAGTGTTTCTCAAGCAACTATTTATTGAAGATTCTTATGCCACTTAATGATTATATTATATGCGGATTTCGTTTAATTGACGATATTTTTCACCATTCAACAAAAAAGAAGCCTATACGAAATGGTGGCTATCTGCCAACTTTATCCGATAGTGTAGTCATTACTATGCAATTAATAGGGAGTTTCTCTCTCTTGCGGACAATAAGAAGATCTGGTTCAATTTTAAGAGTCATTTTCTCTGTTACTTTCCAAAGCTTCAGCTCGTTGGTTATAAAGCCTTTAATTAGCAGGCAACTGGGTTATGGCATTTTATCCGTTTAGTTCATTACGTTCTTGCAAAGCGCTTTGCACGATCAAATGTAAATTTCTACACATGAGCTATTAACTAACTTCAAATGACATTGAGTATTCTTGACAGGGCCCATTAATCAGCCATTTACTTGTTGCAAAAATTAATTATATGCACTTTTAATCTTGAATTTCTTTGAGTGCGATTAGTAACGCATAGATTTCAAAGCTGACATGGTCAATATTGGTAGTACCGAATAAACTACGTGATTTTAAAATCTGATTGTCTACTTGAATGTACTTTACTTGCTTAGAGCCCTTCTCTAGCATACCTAAATAAGCATCAGAGCTATTTTTTTCGGGTACTACCGAGTCTTTGCTAAGCGAGATAAGCGTAATTGGATAATTACTCTTCCATTTAAGAATGTTGGCCTTAGCGGCGGTATTCATTAGGTTTTTATCAGTTGCAACACCTTCAGCCAATAACGGATACACGCTATTAAAGAATGGAGAATAAATAATCCCTTGACCAGATTTAAAATTGGCAACTAAAAAATACTTAAATACCATGCTAAAATTTTTGGTGGGGGTTAACATAAAAGTCGTTAAGTCATACTGATTAAGCTCTTCCTGGCCGCAACTATTTTGTAATAGCAAATTACATTGCAAGCGCATAAAATCACGGTTTAAAAGCGAACTTAGCGGCTGCTGGTTATAGTAGCTATAGCCTATCATTACATTAGCTAATAATGATGGCTTTAGGAGCGTTCCCCATATGGCGCTATTTATTGAAAATTTATTTATTTCGTCATTTACCTGGTTGGTTAATAAAAAGGGAAACATCACCCCTGTAATGTTATAGGCACCATCAATGGGAATGGTGCGTTTTAATTGTAACTTGGATTTATTAAGTTCCGCACTGAATTTAGGATTTTCCTGATAAATCCGACTAAACCAAAGTGCATACGAGGCGCCTTCAGAATATCCACTGACATATAATGGAAGATTAGACGCCGGGTTTATTAGCTTATGCGTAATTAAATATTGCCTTGCCGCAATTAGCATATTTTTTCCGTCAGTAACATTCATTTCCGGATAAATAATATATGGATGGGCAACTTTAAAATTATCGCCTAACCCAATGTAATCAGGTACTGCTACAATATAACCGTTTGCAGCAAATACTGCGGCTAATGCCTGGGCTTTATACTCATTAAATTGTAACGAAGGAACATTCAGTTTGCCGGAAATAGTAGAATGAAAAAATAGAACAATTCCCTTGGGTTTTGCAGGCGGTAATAGCAGTAAACCAGAAACTTGTTGCTTACCATAACTATTAGGGGTTAGATATCTCAAGCGGATAAATTTGATTGAAGCATCTTTAGCGACAGGAGGCTTTGACTCAAAAAGGTTGGTTTTAGCAAATAGCGGCGAGAGGCTAATTTGCTGCTGGTTTAATTTTGAATTATCATATCCGACAAACTTTTCTTGCAATTGGTTATATTTCTGGTAGATTGTGACAACCGGTATGCTAGATTCGGCTGGCTTACTTTTTATGTAACTTTCAGCTTGGTTGAAAAGAGCTGCTAAAGCTTTGTCAGTGTCGGCGAAACCCGAAATAAGATAAAATAAAAGGCAACCAAGGATGGCTAACTTACTTCGCATAAGATTTCACTAATGTTTCTTTTAGATGGTTATTTTCTAAACGAAGGGTAAATAAGGTAATTATACATACCAGCATTAGCCAGTAAGCGCTACTTACCATGCTTGCAGATTGTTTATATAGATAGTTATCTATAACCGGCGTAAGACCACCAATTACAGACATCCCCAAACAGAAACTAAAAGCAACGCCACGATACCTAGCTCGCGGCGGAAAAATATCTTTGAAATAGGCATTAGATGGCCCAAGCAAGCTTTCATTAATAATTATAACTATTATCTCAGCCAAAATAATCCATATTAACTGTTGGTGACTTTGCACTATTTGAGCAAAGGGCATGGCAATTAGAAATAAACCTATCGTTGCTCCACACATAATTTTATATGGAGTAAATTTATCAGCCAATCTTCCGGCGATAATTAGTGCCGCTACTGCAACAATAGATATTGTAAATTGTATTAACATTAACTGGAAGCTATTTATTATCCCCTTGGCTTTCAATATAGGGTTTATAAAGACAACAATTGAGGTAAATGGCAAAGTAATTAAGCCGCCAACAAAGCTAGTGACAAGAACTTGGCGAGGGAATTTTTTTATTATTGTAATAATTGAATAGTCATTTTGCTGCAGGTTAGAACCTTCTAGCGTCTCAGTCATTCCATGACGTAAAAATAAGGTTACTAAGCCGACTAAACCGCCAAAAATAAATGCAAGCCGCCAATTGGGCACATCTTTATTAAGATATGTCAGGAATAATCCAACTAAAGATGCACAAACAGAGCCAAAGAGAGCCATTGACGAAAGTATAGCGCCAATTAGCCCGGATTTCCTATGTGCCACTAATTCAACTACATAGATTCCTGCCCCACTATATTCACCGCCGTAGCAAAACATTTGAATCGCACGTATCACAATAATCGATATTGCGGCAAAATGCCCAATTTGCGCAAAACCAGGCATAATTCCCATGGCTAGCGTTGCTAGTGCAATTCCATATAATGAAAAAAGAAGAGCTTTCTTGCGGCCATACCTATCTCCAATACTTCCAAAAAACAGCCCGCCCAAAGGCCTGGCTACCGACGATATTAAAATTGCGTAAAAGCCGATACTTAAAGCTGCATAGCTACTATTTGCAGCAAAAAAAGTGGGCGAAAGAAATGGGAGGAATAAACTAAAAATTGAATAATCATAATACTCAATCATCGTCCCTATTGAAGCAATGGCGATTGATTTTTTTATACCTTGCATACTTTGATCTATAACCTTATCTATCTAAACATTATAAACTAAAAATAATTATCGTAAATTTTTACAGGAGTAATATATTACATAAAAACCCGATTATAAAATTAAAAGTGACACTGTAGCATAATTATAGCTTAATTAATCACCTTAGAGCCTCAATAATACACTTAAACTCGGTTCACAATGCCATCTCTTAGCAAATTTACTTAATTATTGCAAGCTATAATTACTGACAAATTTGTCATTTATATTATGAAATCATTTAAATTATAATGCTAATTAAGATAATTACCATTTTTATCGATAATATTCTATTAATCTGATTTGCTATGTAACCTTTCTTAAGAGGAAATCATGAAACTATTAAGTATATTCTTCCAAGGGTTTAAAGCAGACCAAAAAACTGCACTTCACGCCACAAATGCTATAGAAGAGCAACCGGGAAATATTGATAACTCAAATTCTACCAATAGTGAACAATCAAATTTAAATTATTTCAATGTCGCAGCGGACTCCCATCACACAGTGAATTGTGATTCGCTCGCGGCTTCTCTTCAAGAAGAGAAAAGCCAAGAAAATCATGAGTCACCAGATTTGACCAGCGATAGCAGCAGGTCACCAAGCCAATCCCCATCTAGAAGCCCTAGCTTAAATGATAGATCATATAAGAAACACTTTACAGGGCAGTTGCCAAGTATTACACAGTCCGATCCCGCATCTTCCGTTCGAAGAAAGTTATTTCCTGGTTCGGCAACCAATAGCCCAGAGCCGTCACGGCAGCATTTTGGTTCAATGTCCTCAGGTAATTCTGAGCTAAACGATTTTCAAGAAATCTTGGTTAGAAAACGGCAGGATAAGCAAGTGTTTTATGAGAATCTGTACCTTGAAAAACCTCAGCGGACTTGGTTGAAAAAAGTTATAGATTTCTTCTACTGCAAGCCTAGCGAAGATGAAAAAGTATTATATGAAACAAGAATTGCCAGTTATTTAAACCATTATTTAGACATGCTTAGCGACAACCAGAAGCAGAAACTCATTAAAAACCTTTATTTAAAATTGGGAGATATTAATCGGCTACTTGCTGATCTGAATCCAAAATTAAGGCAAGAGATAACTCTTGAGATCTTAGTAACCATTATGGGCTTAAACCCAATCCATGAAAAGACTACGAATAAAAATATTATTAATGTTAAAAATTATCTAAACGAAATAGCAGACTTTCGATGTAATAAACTATGCTTAGAAAATATTAATTTTATAATAAAACAGCTTGAAGAACAGTTCCACGCAAATATGAATAATAAAGAGATAAACTGGTCAGATATCTACACTAACTTTTACCTAGAAATTGAAAATCTTTATTTCTATCATTGCCAAGCGCAAACTCCGAATCGACAATTAATAAAGCAAAATTTAAATCTTATTCAAGAAGTTAATCATTTGGAGCTGGATCAACAACAAAAAAGCATCCAAGAGCAAAATCCAGAGGAATATCAGTTACCGACAATTCACAATTTGCAAGAATTTCAAAATATTAATAGTGAATTGACCAGCATTTTAAAATTAAGTCAATCGGAAACCATACGTATTGGAATTTATAAAGATGAGGAATTTATTAAAAAACAAAATGATAAAATAATTAAGAGGATAAAAAATAAAATTACCCCAATCATTGAGCAATTGACATTAGAAATTAAAGAATATAAAGGTGATGACCCAACTCAAAAGTCAAATCAAGTAACTGAAGCAATAAAATTTTTACTTGGTGGCACGCCTAAACCTAAATATTATTTAAGGCCAAAAAAAGAGTACCCCCAATTAACAAATGATGAAAAATTAACTTTGTGCCAAATAATACTTGAGAAAATTAGCGACTTGCAACATATAAAAAAATCTCCTATCACTAATCTAAGCCAGCATAATAAAAAAGCTGAAAATGTTAGCTGGCTTAGAAAAATATTAGGCATATTTAAATCTCGCAAACAAAATCCAAAGGTAGAGGAAATTTCTTATATTGACTGGGCCACAGTATTTGGCGGATTTTGGGATACTTGTCAAGAACAAAGCCGTTCGCCCATTTAACATAACTTTGAAGCAAGAATCAAATGTAGGTTCCTTATTATTTATAATCAGAATTTTCCGATATTTAGACAAATGTAAATTCTGATTATAAACGAACTTTAACCAAAATAGCAGGTTACGGTATTAACAATCCTATTTTAAATTAATTTTTGCAAATTTACGTTTGCCAACCTGGACAACAAAAGTAGCGCCCTTTGGCAATTGATAGTTTCTATCTGATACCTTTTCCCCATCAATCTTGATACCGCCTTGCTCGATCATCCGAATACCCTCACTACTAGAAGCGACAAGAGCAGACTGCTTTAATAATGCTGCAATAGCAATGCTTTCAGTTGTTATGGCTACCTCAGTTAATGGTAGGTCCAGAGGTATTTCATTACGCTTAAATTTTGTCTCAAAGTCGGCTAGTGCTTTAGATGCTTCTTCTTCATTATGAAAGCGAGCAACTAGTTCAAGTGCCAGTTTAACCTTAATATTACGTGGATTTTCGCCATTAATAACTTGCTCTTTTAGGCCTTGGATTTCTTCAGGAGACTTTAATGATACCAAGTCATAATAACGCCACATTAAGTCATCCGAAATGCTCATAATCTTGCCAAAAATCTCTGTAGCAGGTTCAGCAATTCCGATATAGTTCCCTAATGATTTTGACATTTTATTGATGCCATCGAGACCTTCTAGCAAAGGCATCATAATTACAACTTGAGGTTTCTGCTCATGCTGTTTCTGTAATTCTCGCCCCATAAGCAAGTTAAATTTTTGATCTGTACCACCCATTTCAATATCAGCTTTCATCGCTACCGAATCATAGCCTTGTAAAAGTGGATACATAAATTCATGAATCGAAATCGATTGATTATTTTTAAAGCGTTTAGAAAAATCATCACGTTCAAGCATTCGTGCCACAGTCTGGCTTGCCGCCAGTTTTAACATGCCATCAGCGCCCAATTTAGACAACCAAGTTGAATTAAAGCATATCTCAGTTTTTTCAGGATCTAGGATTTTATATACTTGTTTAGTATAAGTTTCCGCATTTTGTTTAACTTGTTCAGGAGTAAGAGGCGGCCTGGTGGCATTTTTACCTGTAGGATCCCCAATCATGCCAGTAAAATCACCAATTAGAAACATTATATGGTGCCCCATATCTTGCATTTGGCGCATTTTTGTTAATAATACAGCATGGCCTAAATGAAGATCAGGTGCTGTCGGATCGAATCCTGCTTTAACCCTAAGCGGTCGATTTTGCTTTAATTTTTCAACTAACTCATCTTCTAATAGTAATTCATCAACACCTTTTTTTATCATGGCTAACTGCTGATTAATATCCATAAACTCTTCCTTAATTTCTTTAGATTAATTTTATAGTGTCAAGCTAATACACTAACTCAAATTCACAAACCTACTATAGGCTAAGACAACCCCTGTTGCAACTGAAACATTTAACGATTGAGTATTACCATACATAGGAATACTAACTAGATAATCACAACTTTCGGCAACCAGCCTACGAATACCCTCACCTTCACTGCCCATTACCCACACCATTTTTTTGTCCGGTTTAAATTCAAATAAGCTGACAGATTCTTCGGTAAGAGTGGTTCCGGCAATCCAAAAACCATACTTTTTAATCTCTTCTAAACTTCGTGCCAGATTATTAACCACAATTACCGGGATATGGTTGATTGCTCCTGAAGAAACTTTGGCAACGGTAGCATTTATGCTGGCAGAATTATCTTTAGGTAGAATAACTGCATCTACCCCAAAACAGTCGCAGCTTCGAATAATGGCACCTAAATTATGGGGGTCGGTTATGCCATCTAAAACTACTAAAGATGCACTGTCTTTATTCTCTAAATCAATTAATAGGCTTTTAAGGCTTAGTTCTTTTTTACTCAGGCTTTCTTTTAAAATAGCCAATACTCCCTGATGCTTATTAGTTCCAGCGAGTTTATCTAAACGAGTATTAGTAATTAGCTCAATAATAATGCCTTTATCCCGAGCCATTTCAATTAATTCTTGACTTCGCTTATCTTGGCGCTTTTGATCCAAGTATAGTTTGTCGATTGTTTCTGGGTTTTGCCAAACTAGTGGCCCAACACTATGAAATCCGTAAATCAAGTCTGACATAATTAGAATACTTTTAATTGGTACGAACCATCTGCTTGAGGGATACCCATCATAGTCATAAACTGCAGCATCTGTTCTTTTTTATCATTCTGAACTTTAGAGTTCAGAATTAGGTTATTGAAATTCCCAGATCCATTGACTATTAGGACTGAGTCTGGGCTACTAGTTACATTAATTGAGGTTGAAGCTAAATCAGCAGTAACTTGAAAGCTTCCGACTGGATTAACCGGGGAAATGCCAGAACCGACATCTTCAAGATTGATGTTAATTGTACCGCTTAATCCTTTACCTAAAGTTATCCGGCTACTACTAACATGCACGTTTCCCGATAAACCAAATGAACTTAGATTACCTAATAAAGGCGCAAGTTGGTCTAATGACAAGCGCAAATCGATGTTCTCTGCCACCAACCCCTGTTTAGTAAGTGAGGCATGAGCAATCGGTTGGTTTGCCGCTGTAAAAGAGATATCTACAAATTTAGTAAAACCAAGTTTTATTGTCCAGCTAAGCACTTGCAATGGTACAGATGTTTTCCCATTTGCATCACGAGAATAAAACATCGCATGTCCATTCCAAAATGTTCCATGCTCATAACTTGTATTGACTCTACCTTGGGAATAATGACTAATAAGGCCACCAAGAAGCCAAGCCGGCATATTTCTAATAAGGCTCGCCAAAAAAGTGAATACAAATAGAACAATCAATAATATTTTTTGCCATTTTTTCATTATTGTTTTACCCAAAAAGTTGCATTAAATGAAACATATCCAGCCCTCGACTGACGGGTAATTGAAACTTGGCTCGGAAAAATATCATAACTACGACGAAATTGGTCCAGTAATGTCATTACTTTAGAAAACTCTGCATTTGGAATATTAATCGTCATTTGTCCATCTTGAATTAAGATATCTGGATTTTTAGTTTGGAATATTTGGGCAACATCACCTTTAACCTGGTCAATACTAACTTGGTTAAAAGAATTTGCTTCAATCTGATTCAATGATTTATATCTACTTTTTGCCTGTTTTGAATACAAGGTAAATTTATTTAAACCATCAATCTGCTTAACTAATTTATGTTCAAACTCTATCAAACTACTAATTAGGAAAAAACAGCTTATCAAACAGATGAAGCTAACCATTACTGCTACTAACCGCTGCTCACGCGGCTGTAATTGATACCACTTAGCTTGTAATATTTTTAGTTTGGGATCAAGCTGTTCTAATAGCTGTTTATATAATTTAATTATCTTTGCTGTCATCGAAGTGGTCCATTCGAGAAATCAATTGTAAGGAGATAACCCATGCGGTATCCTGCAAAGTTGCATTATTTGTGGAATTACTATTTGCATCGGTATTGGATAATACGCCACCGCCATTATTATTTTGACTATTATCTGATGCCTGCGCAGCCTGATAGGTTTTATAATCAGTTAAATCAGACTTAATTCGTTTTGTCAGCATAATACCTTGATCATTGGCAAAATGGCTCGGGTCATATTGACTATTTAAAAATACATTTAGCTGAGAGCCGGAATATTGTATTCCTTGAATCATAGAATTATCAATACTTGGGATTGATTTCAGGAAAACATCAAAAAGTCTTACCATATCGCTTGGGGCATATAAGCCTTTTTGATGCTCCATAGTAATTAATTTTTCATCAACCTGTGATATTAAATTAGGATTGAAATCAGTGTTAGTAATGATACCTGCTAAATCACCACTTATATCAGTTTGTAACTTATGGCGCTGGTAAATCAGATAAAATAAGTTCATAAACCAGAAAAATGCAAAAATAACTGCAAAAACACCTGCCACCTTGCCAAACTGGACTATGCTTGTAACTGTATCTTTATTTAGTTTAATATTGAATCGCTTACTTTTCTCATTGTATAAGTTCCAATTTAACAAACCATAATCAAGCTCGGAAATTATTTTACAATTAAGATTAAATTTGTCACTAATTGCTTTAACTACATTATCATCATTAGCATAAATTAGCAGAGAATCGTGTTCATAGCTAGCCAACATCTGCTCTAATAGTTCAGGAATCGGCTCTTGATCATCGAGTAAATAATATTCGTATTGAGATACTCGAATAAATTTATCAGCTCCAACCAAGTAGACTGTCCATAAATTTTGCTCTAAGCGGGTAATAAAAGGAAATGGCTGAATAAATTTTATCTGTTTAACGTTATTCGCTAACTTTTCTAAAAGCTCCTGATAGAAATTACGATGAAGTATCGCCACATAATCAATACCGTCGGTTAAACGCATTAAGATTGGCTTGCAATTTTCAATATCTTCAGCAAGAGAATCCTCGACCAAACCAAGAAGTAGCTCATCATTTATTTTTCTATCGCTAATCTCACCTAACTCCACCTTTAAGATAGTTGCTAAGTAGGGTGCTAGATAAATCTCAACATTATCAAACTCTAATTGCATAGCTTCAGAAATATCAGCCTGTCCACTGTTACTGATTGTAACATTGTCGACTAATTGCCAATTAACTAAGTTTAAATCTTCACTATCAATAAATAAACGTAAAATCGTCATTCTGGATGTTGCCATAAAATTTGCGGCCATTGGCCACTACGGTTTTGTCGATAAACAAAAGCTACCCATTTAAATTGATCCTGCCTAACATCCACGATCACATGGATCGTAAAATAGCTAGAAGTAGCATTCAAACCACCGATATTTAAATTCTGAGTTTGGCTACCAGGTACCGGTGTCGAGTTACTGGTATTCACCCCATTACTTGCCAAAAACTTAGTTATATCAGATGCTGATTGAAAAGGGGTTGCAGTTCGATAACTAATCATCCTCTGGGCTACCGGTAACGGTATACCACTTTTCGCAGCAATCACTTCGGCTGGAGCAGTATTCACATTAATCATCGTACCATAGCCAAAAGTAGCATTATTTGGAGTATTATTTGGAACGCTCTCCACTGCGCTTTCATTCATTAAAGTCAATCCGGTAACAGGTATAGCCGTCACATATTCAGAAAGCTTTTGGCTTATTTGGGGCGTGATTCCCTTGACTAATATTAATTCAGAAATATCTATCATCGGGCGCCCACCTGGACGATAGGCTGGTTTCCCATTAATATACTGCTGGCTTATTTGCCCCTGGTATTGAGGAGATGCCATATAATAGGCAATATTATACGCTAAACTCTGGGGAATGTTTAGATATCCAAGTAGCTGGCTAAACTCATTTAATACATTTGGATTTACCCGGCCATTAGAAACCAGGTCATTGATATTAAACTTACTCTGTTCATCAGTTATGAATCCACTCATATAGATATCATCAAGAACCATAACTTTAGGTAATCCATGCGCCCAGACATCTTTCAAAGTATCCGCACTTGAAGTTGCCCCACTCGTACCTAATGCTGCGCGACCAAAATCAATCGCGCTATAGGCAATTGTTAAAGCTTGTTCACTTATTTGTCGGTTTTCTAAGCGACGGATCATCCTGAAATTAGATACTGTCAGATTAGCAATTATCGTCATAACTATAAATACAATTACCAAAACAGTAATCAAGGCTGCGCCATTTTGCCTTTTCATCGGATGCTCCAACCGCGTTCGATACTTTCACCTGATTTTAAAGAAAAGCTTATCTTGACTGCTTGAGGGAGTACAGTTGGGTCACCTCCATCTGGAGGCCACTCTGTTCGCCACTGATTATCAGGATATAGGTAATAAACTTCAAACTTACTTACATTTTCAATTAATAGATCAATCTCTGGCACAGTTGACAAGACCCGGTTTAGCACAGGCCAAGTTACCATGTATAAACTGCCACCATAATAGCGATAACCAATCCTTCTTGGCGGTGAGCTCCCATAAACTTGGTCACCAATGTAACCGCTGATTGTCATCTCAATTTGTGAATCATAAATTCCGGTTAGTTTTGGTTTACCAGATATAGCAGCTAATACATTTCCGGTTTGGTCGCGGGCAACTAGCGGAATTACACGGTTAAAGCTGTCGCCAAATTTTGACATAGTAAGTGAAAGATTTCCCCACTTTTCCTGGGCCTCACCGGCAATTTCTTTAGTTCTAACTAAGCTAGTTATCAAGCGGTAAGAAACAGAGGAAATAATCGCAAAAATTACAATTGCGACCATTAGTTCAATCAAGGTAAATCCTTTGTTTATTGGCTTTGGCATATTTAGTACTGGGCAACAAAGTTAATGGTTTTATAAATCCGGTAATCAGGGTTACTCGCCTCACTAATTGAAATTTCCACTCTGCGAAAATATGGATTAGGAGTACTTGTTACAGCCTCGGCAACATTGAAACTGACACCCGCTGCAACTACAGTCTTTTTAACATTTCCTAAGGTCGGATATTGTGAGTTTATCAGGATGCTATTATATTCATTTTCAGCAACCCATGTCGCCACTTCCCTAACGAAACTATCATGCACATCACTAATTACCACCCCTATTGACCTGGTTGCTGAAGCTAAAACGACAGCTACAATGAATAAGGCAACTAGACATTCAATTAGGGTAAATCCTGAATTTGTTTTCATCTAACTTGATACCTTGTAGCGACCAATCATATCGCTATCAATCCAAGCACTATACTCTCCATCTGTAACTTGTATTGATATCCCACCATTATCACCACTTGGCATAAACCGTAACGGTTCTTTATCCGGTAGCGGTACACCATTTATATAAATCCGCTTTATACTTAACCCTTCTGGCCAGCCCCAACTTATTAAACTTCTCATTTTAAGTTCAGCCCACTCACCATCATGGTATTTATTACAACTAACCGAATTTGAGCTAAAGTTACAAGAAATGACATTTCCAGAGTAAATGGCTTCATCGGAAATAACAGCAAGTGCAGAGGCAAGTTTCTCAGCATTAGAAAGAAACCTGGAATAACTCGGTGCACCAATATTAACCGCTACTACTGTAGACATTATTGCAATAATGGTAATTACTACCATCATTTCAATTAACGTAAAACCGAACCCACGCTGCATGACTTGCCCTAAAAGTAAATTAGAGTTGAGAAATTTCAACTCTAATTTTCGGATATTTTAAAAAATAAACTACTGCCAGTTTCCAATTACAGATGAGCTATTATCGCCAGAGGAAGTTGGACCATCTGGACCATAAGTATAAACATCAATTTCACCATGTTTACCAGGGTTTTGATATTGATAATCATTACCCCAAGGATCTTTAGGCAATTTCTCTAAATAACCACCTGGCTTATAATTATTAGGTATTGGTGCTATTGACGGTTTATTAACCAGGGCATCCAAGCCTTGTTGGGTTGTCGGATAGCGGATATTATCTAATTTATATAATTTTAAAGCTGTCATAATGGAAGCAATATCTGCTTTGGCAGCTGCAGTACGCGCTTGGTCGGTACTTCCCATAACCCTTGGAACCACCAATGCAGCCATTATCCCCATGATCACTATTACCACCATAATTTCAATTAGGGTAAAACCGGATCTTTTACTTTGCATCTTTATTCCTCTCAATACTAGAATTTATTAGCGATGAATTGTAACATAAATTAATAGTTACTGTAAATAACGGTATCAACCGCATTGCTACTTGTAGCTGGATAGTCGAGGCTGTAATGTAACCCACGGCTCTCCTTGCGATTCATTGCGCTTTCTATAATAAGCCTCGCAACTAATACAAGGTTTCTCAATTCGACAAGATCCATAGTAATCTTAAAATTTGAATAATATTCGTGAATCTCATCTTGCAATAGTAATACTCTTCGCATGGCACGCTCTAGCCGTTTGTTACTTCTGACAATCCCCACGTAGTCCCACATTAACCGCCGTAGTTCATCCCAGTTATGAGATATAACAATCTCTTCATCGGCATCGGTTACCTGTGACTCATCCCATTGCGGGAGATTAGCACAAACCGTTCTTGGGCAACTAAGGATATTTTCAACCAAAGCTTTACCAATCACCAGGCATTCCAATAAAGAATTACTTGCCAGTCGGTTAGCGCCATGTAATCCAGTATGCGCACATTCACCCACCGCATATAGCCCGACTATATTCGTTGCCCCGCCCAAGTCAGTGAGGACCCCCCCACAAGTATAATGGGCGGCTGGGACTACAGGTATCGGTTCTTTACTAATATCAATGCCGAGTGATTTGCATTTTGCATAGATGTTAGGGAAATGCTCAGTGATAAACTCCACCGGTTTATGCGAAATATCTAAAAATACATGATCTAAACCATACTTTTTCATTTCATAATCTATTGCCCGAGCTACAATATCGCGCGGCGCTAATTCAAGCCTTTCATCATGCTCTTTCATAAAGCGGGTCCCATCCGGCAATTTTAAAATTCCACCTTCGCCACGCACAGCTTCTGAGATAAGAAAAGATTTAGCTTTTTCATGATATAGACAAGTGGGATGAAACTGGATGAATTCCATATTGGCTACACTACAGCCGGCGCGAAAAGCCATAGCAATCCCATCCCCTGTTGCCACATCTGGATTGGTAGTATAAAGATAAGCCTTGCCAGCACCGCCCGTTGCTAACACCGTTTGTGGCGCACTGAAGGTATTAACTTCTGAATTTATACTATCTAAAACATAAACACCAAGACATTCTTTGCTACCACTAGCACCAGCAGCAGTAATCAGATCAACCGCAACATGTTTTTCATAAATATTTATATTTGGATGGTTTTTCACATGGAACACTAGTGCTTCAATAACTGCTGCTCCTGTAGCATCCGCCACATGGAGTACTCGGCGCATACTATGCCCGCCTTCCCGAGTAAGATGGAGGCCGTTTTCCGTCTCTTTATCACGGGTAAATGGAACACCAAGGGAAATTAACCAATCAATCGCCTCTGGTGCGTGCTCAACAATAAAGCGCACAGCTTCGGCGTTACACAAACCAGCACCAGCAATCAAAGTATCTTGTATATGGCGTTCAAAAGAATCATTTTTCTGATCAATAACAGCAGCAATACCTCCTTGAGCATAAAACGAATTACACTCAGAGAGATCCCGCTTACTAATCAATGCAACCCTTTTACCCAAGTTAGCCAGACGCAGACTAACTGAAAGCCCGGCTAACCCGCTACCTATAACAACCACATCAAAAATTTTATTCATTGGGATTTCTTTTTAAAGGTTTTTCAAATTTAATGCATCTTCCATTGTATAGTAGCCTGGTTTACATTTTGCTAAAAATTGGGCAGCAAGTAAAGCACCTGCAGCAAAGCTACCTCGATTATTAATCATACTGGTAAAATTTAATTCTTCCCCATCGGCAATAAAGCTGACCGTGTGACGACCGACAATATCCCCTCCGCGGATTACCGAAAACCCAATTTCGTCAGGATCACGTACTGAGTTATTGGTTCCGGAACGATCAAATTTAGCAACCTGCTCCAGCGAAAATCCACGAGAAGCTGCAATAACTTCACCAAGTGACAAAGCTGTTCCCGAAGGAGAATCTTTTTTATAGCGATGATGGCTTTCAGTTATTTCTACTTCGTAGTTCCTTAGGGTTTTAGCCACAATTTCACAAACCTTATAAAGGACATTAACTGACAAGCTCATATTTGCCGATTGCAAAATCGGGATTTGGGTCGCTGCAGCTTTAATTTTCTCGATTTGTAGAGAAGTAAACCCGGAAGTTCCGATTACTAAAGGGATTTTATATTCTAAACACCAGGCAAGGCTTTGTAACGTAGATTCAGCGTTAGAAAAATCAATTAAGACATCTACTGAGGATGGTGTTTTAAATTCGCAAGTAAAGATGCTTTCTCCCATGAAGTCTTCTGGAGCTTCGCGAACCTTAGCAAAGACAAGCCTATATTTAGTAGAAGATGCTTCGATAATATTAATAATTTCTTTACCCAATCTTCCCATCGCACCATTTATTGCCACATTAAGCATGATAAACTCCAACACTAACCTAAATTATTTATTAAATGGCGTTCCTGCAGATTCTACACTGGTTAATTTACCGTAGGCATCAAAATTAATATTAACAATATAACTATTAGCTAATTTATTATTCTTATAATCCTGGTAAATATATTGCCATTGATTTGAATTAAACATAAACTGCGAGACAGGATGACCAACTACAAAAGTCACCTGATCTTTTGTCATTCCTGGGGTTAATTGTGCTAATTGTTGCTGATTGATATAGTTCCCCTGCTGAACCGGATACATGTAAGGAAAACGCCAATCTGAAAATTTTACGCCTGAACATGCGCTAATAAAAACACAACAAAAGCAGTAACAGCCAAGTAAAATACTATTTTTAAATTTCATTAACAACACCAAAAAATTTGCTTTATCCGTTATTTTAACCTTAAAATAGCAGATTAGGATGGACAAAAAGTTTACTTAGGTTATAAAGACAATATGAATTTTCAACAACGTCTAAGAAATAGCGGCATTAAAGTAACTCAACACAAATTAGCAATACTTGAGTTATTTGTCGAACATAAGCATCTTGATGCTACTAAAATACTGGAGCTCTTACATCAAAAAAAAGCCGAGGTAAGCCTTGCTACAGTCTACCGGGTATTAGCTAGCTTTGAAACACATCAAATCATTACTAAACATAACTTTGGTAGCGAGCATGCTATATACGAATTGATTACCAGTGAAAATGAGCATCATGATCATTTGATCTGTTTAGAATGTGGTCAGGTAATCGAGTTTGTCAACGAACAAATTGAAAACTTACAACTAGCTATTGCAAAAGCTAATAACTTTCATGTCTATCACCATACACTCAATATTTATGGACGTTGTGAAAATTGCAGTAAATAATCATCTTTTTCGTATTTTTAGATTAACCTAAACCCAAGTCCGCGCTATTCGATTATTCACTGCATAAAATATTACTTTTAACTACTTACGCATGGTAGAATTATGGTTTATTCTTGTAACCATATAGCTTATATTAAATAATCGACAATTTTATTTTTGGTTAGAATTAATTAAAGAAATTTTTACTCAAGAAATCAAACCGGTTTAGTGTTGGTATTTTTGGGTTAAAAATATATAATTACATTAATAACCTAATAGACACAGTATTTATTTTACTTTGCTTCAGAAGCTGACTAGAAAATCAATTCCTTTTACAACGAGCAAGGTATAATTTAATTGACCACTTGTAAAAATTAATTTTATGCGTAATAAATGAGAAATATAAACATCAATCAAAGTATTCGTACAGTAAGTAGCATTGGCCGCTTAATAGTCATATTTGCTTTAGCTATACTGCTTGGTCAGTCATTTTGGTGGTTTTTTAACCCGCTTGGCTATACCACGTTTGATAATATTGTCAGCGGAAGTTTCAACTCTGATGGTTTAGCACAAGGAATAGTTAATCGTGCGCCATTTGGAATCGTAACAACGGAAAAAGCACCGCAACCTGGAATAATTGATCAAGTAAAACTAGTTGGCGTTTATGCCGGAGGCCCAAATAACAGTATTGCTTTTATACAGGTCAATGGCACTAATAAAATTGCCCAAATTGGCGATAATATCCTAGATGCAAAACTCCAATCAATCAACTCAAACAATATAACTCTTGCAATTGGTTCAGGCCAAACTGTAACAATTAATATAACCAGTGGTGGTGCAAGTTCAAGCCGGATGGGACAGGATAATAACCCAGGCCAAAATCAGGCTAATAATTTCCCACAAAACCAGCAACAGCAGATGAACATGAACCAGCAAGAACAAAATAATTCAAATGACAATAATGCCAACAACTCAAGCAACTCGGAAAATAATGAAGCAGCTATTGCTGAAAAACGGCGAAAAATGATTGAAGCATTCCAGAAACAAAATGCTGCCAATAATGATAAATAGATATGTAGTTGAAACATATTAAAACAAAATAGAAAAATATAGGGAACCTTATGAATTTAAAGCTAAAACAACTCACTATAGCGTTGTGCGGACTTTCACTTATGTCAAACCTGGTATATGCTGCACCCTCTACATCAGTAAATACCAATACTTCAGCTAGCCAAAATAATGCATCTAGCAATAGCAACTCAAAAACCCCTACAACTAGCAATTCGCAAACAGCTGATGATAAGATAGTTTTGAATTTTGAAAACGCGGATATCCAAACTGTTATTAAAGCAATAAGTAAACTTTCGGGGAAAAATTTTGTTATTGATCCGCGCGTTAAAGGTACTATTAACATCGTTTCTGAAAAGCCAATTTCTAAATCAGACAGCTATAAAGTTCTAGAATCTGCCTTACGCATGCAAGGTTTTGCCACAGTTGAAGCGGATGGAGTAATCAAAGTATTACCCGAAACAGATGCTCGAACTTACGGGATGAAGACAGATAGCCAGTATAGTCAAAAACGTAACCCAGGTGATCAATTAGTTACTAAGGTCTTTATTATCGACAATGGCTCTGCCTCGCAGCTTGCAAATGCCCTGCGCCCAATAATTTCACCAAATAATGCTATTTCTGTCTACCAAAACAGCAATTCTCTTGTCGTAACTGATTATGCATCAAATATGGCAAGAATTACCAAGATTATAAATGACTTGAAAGTTACCAAAGTCAATCGGGTGCCGCCAGTTACAGTAAAACTAAAATACGCCTATGCAGGCGATGTAGCGCAAACCCTGCAAAGCTACTTAGGTAACGCTAGTGGTGGCGGTAGTAGCAGTGGTGGTGGCGGCGGTAGTAATGATGGTGTTACTGCTAATGTAACCGTAGACTCTAACTCGAACTCAATTATAATTTCTTCACCGATAGCCTCTAAGCAAGATGACCTTAGAAATTTAGCCCTGAGTCTGGATCGGGATGCTTCACAAAATAATAACAATCTTCATGTAGTTTATTTAAAAAATGCGGATGCAGCTCACGTGGCTGAAGTTTTAAAAGTTATTGCAACAGGTCAGGATAACCCTGACATGACTGCTTCCAGCGCAAGTCGAGCTTTAAGCGATACCAGCTCGGTATTTCAGGGGTCTGGCTCAGGGGGAAGTAGTGGCGGTTCGCCATTTGGTAGCACCAGTAGCGGAGGAAATAGTGGTAGCGGAGGAAACCGTCCATCAAGTTCCAATCGGAGTTCTGGCAGCACCCCTGGCTCAAATGACAAGAATGCCCCTAAAATCTTGATACAAGCTGAACCTACAACTAATTCACTTATTATCCAAGCTCCCGATGCGGTATACCGCAATTTCCGCATGGTTATCAATATGCTGGACGTACGTCGTGTGCAGATCATGATTGAGGTTCTGGTGGCAGATGTAGGGACTTCAGAGCAAGGTAACTTTGGAATCCAGTGGGTCGGCGGTGCAGGTAATAATAACGTAGGTGTGGCAGCGGTATCTAATTACGCAGGAGCTAATGGCCTAGGTGGTGGTTCAAGTAGCGCACTAAGCAGTATAGGCTCTTCTATCTATGCAGCCACTCAAGGAGCTTCAGGATCAGGAGGCTCAGGCGCATCAGGTATAAGTATCCCAAATGAATTTTATGTAGGGGTGGTTACAGGAACCGTTACTGTTGGCGGTCAGCAAATTCCAGCAATTTCGACACTCGCAGACATGTTAGCGGCAAATTCGGCGGCTAACGTATTAGCGCGACCAACTTTACTAACTTTAGATAATGAAGAAGCATCTATTTTCGTAGGTCAAAATATTGGTGTACCAAGCGGTTCATTCCAAAGCACGGCAGGGGCGCCCGGTAACCTGGCAACAACTGTCGACCGTAAGGATGTGGGTACAATTATCCGCATTAAGCCATTAATAACGCAAAGTGGTGCAATCCAAATGTCCCTTTATGAAGAAGACTCCAAACAAGATAATGGAACCATGACTGCACAATTATTACAAACTAATGGACCAACTTTCAGTAAGCGTAATCTAAAAACTCAGGTTATAGTCGATGACGGCCAGATTATTGCCCTTGGTGGAATGACCAATGATAATGTCGTAATACAAAGTAACGGTATACCATTATTAAGCTCAATACCATATCTTGGATGGCTATTTAGCTGGCAGAATCGTATCCATCAAAAAGAGAATATGTTGATTTTCTTACGTCCGGTAATTATTCGCAATTCTGAAGGTTATCGAGCCCTTACCAACCAGCGCTATCGTTATATCATGGATCAGCAAAATACAATCAAGGCAGATGGCAATATATTATTACCTAAAATTGATGCAGTTAACATTGAAAACCAAGTGCCATACGATAATAAGATACCAGCTCAGCCATCCCCAGCGGTTCCTAGTGACCCTATTGTTGATTTACGTAGTACAACCAATAATGGTAAGCAATCAACAACCAATCAGCAGCAACCATATAGCAATGGCAGTCCTACGACAGGTACAGCGCGAGTGATTCAATCATCGCCAAATGCTATTTCAATTACTAATAATTAAAGCGCTTATACAGTATGGAAGAATTAAAGTTTTCCCCTAATAAATATTCTCGGCGGATACCCTATGTATTTGCTAGGGCAAATAAGGTGTGTATCTTTGCTGCTGATGACAATTATGTCCATATTGCAACCATTGGTGATTTGAAACCGATTGTTATTACAGAAATAAAACGAAAAGTTCATTTACCGGTAAAACTACATAAAATAGCAGAAAAACTTTTTGACAGCATCCTTGCCGAAGCCTATTCCAGCGGAAATGCCGCGGCAGTAGTTGACGATATCCAGGATGATATAGATATTTCAGATTTAATGCAAAATTTACAAAAGACTGAAGATTTGCTTGAATCTGAAAATGATGCCCCAGTTATTAAGATTATCAATGCCTTCCTTACTCAAGCGGTGAAAGAAGATGCGTCAGATGTCCATCTGGACGCCTATGAGCATAAATCATTAGTTAGATTTAGGCGAGATGGTGTGCTACATAAAATCATTGATGTTAACCCCGGGCTTCATGCGGCTTTGGTGTCAAGAATTAAGATTATGGCACAGCTTGATATTGCAGAAAAACGTTTACCACAAGACGGTAGGATTGCTCTAAGGCTTGCCGGACGAGAAGTTGATTTACGGGTTTCGACCATTCCAACAGGACATGGCGAACGGATAGTAATGCGTTTACTAGATAAAAACAAAGAACGTCTGCAATTAGAAACTCTAGGAATGGCAAGCGATACCCTATCTAGGATTGATGACCTGATAAGACGGCCGCATGGTATTTTCTTAGTTACTGGTCCGACCGGTTCTGGGAAATCTACTACATTATATGCTGCGCTCGCCCGAATTGACTCTAACGCACTTAACATAATGACGGTAGAAGATCCGGTGGAGTATGATATTGCAGGGATAAGCCAGACACAAGTCAATGCTAAAATTGATATGACTTTTGCCAGAGCTTTGCGTTCAATTCTAAGGCAAGATCCTGACGTAGTGATGATTGGGGAAATACGTGACTTAGAAACAGCTCAAATTGCAGTGCAATCAAGTTTAACCGGGCATTTGGTACTTGCCACTCTTCATACCAATTCGGCTGCTTCTACTGTTACCCGTTTAATTGATATGGGTGTAGAGTCATTCCTTTTATCATCAACTTTGATTGGTATTTTGGCTCAACGATTAATTAGATTACTCTGCCCTAAATGCAAAACCGAAAATAATGCTATCGATGGAACAATGCGCGCCAAACTGAATATACCAGAGGATGCAATCATCTATAAAGCTGTCGGCTGTGACCATTGCAATGACACTGGTTATAAAGGGCGAACTGGTATTCATGAATTATTAGTAATTGATGAAGAGGTTCAAAAACTTATTCATAATAATAGTGCTGAACAAGATATTGAGAAATACGCTATCGGTCATTTAAATATGCGTACATTACGTATGGATGCTCTACGCTGGGTAATGGATGGTAAAACATCTATTGAAGAAGTACTATCAGTTACAAAAGAATAACTATGCAAACATTTAGTTATAAGGCAGTAGACCTAAAAGGTAAAGAAAAAGTTGGCGTAATTCAAGCCGAAAACATTAAACAGGCTCGCCAGTTGCTACGCAGTAAGGGACTTATTGCATCACAGATTGAATCAGAGAAAGAGCGTAAAGCTAAAAATGCAGCGATTTCATTCAAGAAACCGATTTCTTCACTTGAACTATCACTAATTACTCGCCAATTTGCAATTTTATTGAATTCAGGGATGTCTGTGGAACAATCACTGGCAGCACTATCTGATCAACTAGAAAGCCAAGAGCAAAAAGCTATTATGAGTGGGGTACGCAGTGAAGTATTAGGTGGGCGCTCGTTAGCCGCATCTTTAAGAATGTATCCAAAAGTATTTCCGCCCGTATATTGCAGCCTGGTAAATGCAGGTGAACAATCAGGTAGTTTAGGTAATGTAATGACAAAACTTGCCGACTATAGCGATAAGACCCGTGAATTGACAAGTAAAATTATGATGGCCTTACTCTATCCTGTAATTGTGTGTATTGTTGCTACCTTAGTAATTATCGCTTTATTGGTATTTGTTGTACCACAGGTTGTTAAAGTATTTGAAGCTTCCAAACAAACTTTGCCATTAATAACTCGCGCCATGATTGCAACTAGTAATGGCCTAAGAAGTTATGGGATTTATGCCTTAATATTGATTTTACTGGTTATTTTCTCATTTGCCCGATCGTTAAAAAAACATGAAAACAAGATCAATTTTCACCGAAAACTACTTAATTTACCAGTCGCCGGTAAATTACTTATAAATATCGATTTAGCCAGATTTACCAATACTCTAGCCATGTTATTGTCAAGTGGTGTACCAATGCTGCAAGCTCTTGAAGCAAGTCGTGATACTATTAGTAACTTTATGCTAAGAAATGCTATCGACAAGGCTGTAGTGATGGTACGTGAAGGTATTGGGCTTGCTGTTGCGCTAAATGCACAAAAAGCATTCCCACCGGTAGTAATTCACTTAATTGCCAGTGGTGAGAAATCAGGTAACCTTGATCACTTACTTACTCAAGCAGGTAGTCACCAGGAACTAGAATTAACTCATCGGAGTCAATTATTAACTGGGATATTAGAGCCTGCGTTAATTGTATTTATGGGAGCTGTGGTGATGCTAATTGTAATTGGTATTATGTTACCAATCCTTAATATGAACAAGATGGTTATGTAAATATTGCCAACCGAAAAATAATATATTTTTTAGCCTGCTTTTTGAAAATACTATTTAAAATTATATTGGCTATAATAGACTAATCAATTCAAGCCTTAACTTGCAAGTTAAGGCTTTATTTTTACTATCTAAATTTTCTTTAAATACTTAATTGAGATAGCGAATATGTATTCGAAATTGCTAGGGATTTTGAGCTAGCCTATCACCTTAGTCCTGCTGAATTAACCGATTTTAAATACTTGCATTTTTAGATACCTTTTATCCATTTATTTAAACCATAAAAAATTCCAAATAAATTAGAATCTCTTCTTGCTTATTAAAAGAACTGTACTAATCAAGATAAAAGTAAATTTAATAAATTTAAGTCTTGTTTAGCTATGTCTATTATTAAAGGAGAAGCTAAATCAAACTCCTTTTGTAGTAAGTATACACAAGACAAGAAGTAACCTATCTTAAGATAGTTCAACTTTTTTGAATAAAGGGTAGATAAAATGCTAACAAGTAAAGTATCAATAATTCTTTGTACAATTTCAGTGTTTGCTCTAGCAGCATGTAATAACGGCTCTTCGAATAATACACAACCGCAGTCAATCGATGCTAGTTTTGATGACAATACCCCATCCTCTTATGAGAGTGTCGTCATTAGCTGGCAAAAAACAGGTGCATCATCGATTGATTACTCCATGGCTTCAGGGTTTTTAGTAACTAATAGTGGTCAAACCTTTATGAGCACTTATTCCGGTAATGTGTATAGCTATAACGGTTCTACTTGGTCATTATTAGGGGGGCAAAATAGCCTTAGCTATGGCGTCCTACCAAATTGCATGTCTATTGTTAATGGCATACTTGTAGCAGCAACCGGCAGTACGCTTGAAAATTATAACTCAGGATCAAACAACTGGACACAAACTTGGCAAACACCTGATAATAGCCAAATTCAATCAATGTCGGATAACTTACTGACTACAACTAGCGGCAAGGTATTTCAGTTTAATGGTAGCAGCTGGACACAGATTATAAATGGAAATAACTCTACTATGTATTTTGCACTCCAAAATCCACTACAGCTAGGTATGGTTTATGGCATGGGCCAGCAAGGGGTGTGGCAATATAATTCAACAACTTCCGCTGCAATCAAATTTGCGCCTAGCGTGCCGACTAATTCACAAGTAATCTATGCCCTTCCCTACAGTGGCTATATAATGGTAGTATTATCAGCAGATGGAAATCTTTGGCTATTAACCATTAATGGTTCCTGGCAAAATATTGGTGCAACTAGCTCACCGTTACAAATGGCTACTTTGGCAGGCTTTTATGGAATAATTGCTACTGATTCAGTGAATATTTGGAATTATCAATTTAATCCAAGTTCAGGCAATGGCATATGGTCGAAAATAGGGCAATCTCCTGATGGAGCAATTGCAGCAATGAGTAGCCCATTTATGAATCATGGTACAACATTATGGGTTGCTACATCATCTGGAAACATCTGGCAGGCAACTCTTGGCTGGCAATAGTCCAGCATAAGCAATCAGAATTTAATTATTTTAAAGCCCGCTAATCTTACATTTCCGGGCTTAATACCTGATAGTATTATATCCGATCCTACGTGCAACAGTTAATTTTATTAGATTTATTATGAGGGATGCTTAAATTTATACGAATTATGGAGAATATTAGACTTTGGTTATGTAGTGGCGTTATTTGTTGAACTGTTTGAGACTTGCGAGGCATCAACAAATAGCCAATGCATAATTACAAAGTCTTATATTCGCAATATTGAGTAAAAATTTAAGCCTCTTTCATAATAAATCATTGATAAAAGGCATGCATTTTTACAATACTAGGTATTAAAGTATCCTGTATTAAAATTACCGGGCTTATCTAATCATAATAGTATAAATTTAATAGATAAAAATCTGGCAAGTTCCAATATCGTAAATTTTTAATTTTCTCTATATATTCTTTATTTCCCATTATTTACCATCACTATTCGTAAATTAGTGAAAATAAATATTACATCAAAAACTAGCTCAAATTACTGCAAGCAATTCTGTGAGTTGACATTTGCATTTTCCTGTATCAAATTGCCAGACTAAATACAGAAAATCTATTAATGGCCTCTCTACCTATGGCTAGCTAGCTAAACTAGGACTCCCGGTTATAAGTAATTTGGTATTTTGCTAATATGTTACAATCCTCCATTAAAGCTACTGACTTACTTGAATAAACAACATAACATCAACTTAACCAGAATTGACCTTAGCGCAATGATAATATAAGTAAAATGTATAAGAGGATTTAAATCATGAATTATCTAGCAAAATATTTTCTTTTCTTTGTTTCTATACTTGCTTGTTCTGCAAATGCCTCAGAATCCCCTTCGGTTAATAGCGCTATACTAGCTCAGAATAAACTAGCCAAGTTAGAGTCTGCTTTTAAAGGAAAAATTGGTATCTATGCAATTGATACCAATAATAACCAAGTAATAGCCTATCGTTCTGATGAGAGGTTTCCTATACAAAGTACTTTAAAATTTATGGGCGTAGCTGCGCTATTAAAATTAAGTGAGAGCAACCAAGATATATTAAAAGAAAAGATTAGATATAGCAAAAAGGATTTAAATGGCTGGCATCCGATTTCCAGGAAATATGTTAATAGCGGGATGACTATCGCTGCAATGGCAGAGGCGTCGATGAGCTATAGTGACAACCCTGCTATGAATCTTATCTTAAAACGATTTGGCGGGCCTAAATTTTCAACAGAATTTGCCCATTCAATTGGCAATAACTCATATAACCTCATCCATTATGACGGTGCTGATCTAAATACAGACCCGAGTAAAAAAGAGGATACTGCTACACCTAAAGATATGGCAATAAGCGTGCAAAAAATCCTACTTGGCAATGTATTGTCAGCTTCTCACCGATCAGAGTTAACTACTTGGATGACAAATAATACTACCGGGTATAAGAGAATCCGTGCTGGAGTACCAATTGGTTGGACGGTTGCAGACAAAACTGGTAGTGGAGATAACGGAATTGCCAATGACATTGGAATAGTGTCGACTCCATTTTGTAAACCAGTAGTATTGGCAATTTATACGATCCAAAATAAAAAAGATGCGCCTATTCGCGACGATATCGTAGCGGCTGCTACTTCAATTATCTTAGATGAATTTACACAACAGGATCATTGTTTTGATAATATGTAATTAATATATTTGAAATCTTTCGTAAACTATTAATGCGGGCTTTTTGCTCGCTTTAATAGTTTAGGCTAAATTTGTGCATCATAATTTACAAAAAATAACAGATATCCTAAACTATGGTTATTAAGCCAAATTTTTAAGCATTAACTCTCTTATTGTATAAAAACATGTTTATTGCTATATTCTGGTATATACAAAGAAATAAAGGGACTACAAAAATGCCAAAGTTTAATTCCTCAATAAAAGCTAACCAAATTGCGGGGCTCAATCCTAGTGAAAATTATCAAGGCGCTAACACTGAAAATAATAACTGCCAGAAAGATACTAATATCGAGAAAACTAAACCTAATAGCCAACCTGAAAAACCATCAAGCGAAAAATCAAGGATACAAAGTCAAAGCAAAGGAAAATCAATAAGTGAAAAACTAATTGATGATGCCATGCTTAAAGGATTTTAACTGTTAGCTAAGGACGCATAATAAGGACAAGAGGCTCATGACTAAAGACGACTTAAAACAAATAGTAATTATTGGCGGAGGCGCAGCTGGCTTACAACTTGCTACCAAGTTGGGGCATAAATTAGGTAAAAATAAGCTTGCTAATATAATATTGATAGATAAAAATTTAAGCTATCTATGGAAACCATTATGGCATGAAGTAGCTGCGGGACGAATTGATGTCATGAAGGATAAAACCGAATACTTAGCTCATGGAAATGCTCATGGCTTTAATTTTATAGTGGGAGATTTTGCAGACCTAGACCGCAAAAATAAGATTATAAAACTCAACAAAACCAGTTTTTCGGAACAAGAGGCCTTTTTGCCGGCAAAAATCCACTATGATTATTTAGTTTTAGCATTAGGCAGTGTTCATAATAACTTTAATACCCCAGGTGTAGATGAACATTGTATAACATTTGATAATTTAAGTGAGTGCGAATATTTTCATGATAAATTGATGTTTCAACTTTTAAAATTATTTCAATCACCAAACCAAGAGCTAAATATTGCGATTATTGGCGGAGGATCAACAGGTGTTGAGTTGGCCTTTGAAATCAAAGGTACAATCCATGAACTATTTACCTACAATAATATAGATAAAGAGAATCTCAAAGTCAATTTAAGCATAATTGAAAGTAGCCCAAGCATACTTGCCAACCTTGATGATGAGTTGATAGCCGAAAGTTCCAAGCAACTTAGTGAACAAGAAGTAATGGTATATTGCCATGAAAAAGTCACCAAAGTAGATAGTAATTTTATCTATACTGAATCAGGAAAGATGATAAAGGCCGAAATTAAATTATGGTCGGCAGGAATTAAGGCTCCGGATTGCTTAACTAAATTGGGTTTAAGCCTTAACCAGAAAAACCAAATCTTAATTCGCGATAGCTTACAACTCTTAGAAGATGATTCAATATTTGCAATTGGCGATTGTGCTAATTTTCCAGATAAACAAAAGATCCTGCCAGCAACAGCACAATTAGCACATCAACAAGCCGATTTTTTAGCCAATAGCCTGACAAGTTTTCTAATTGAAGGCAATGAGCTTGCTAATTTTAACTTTAAACAAGAAGGGACGATCGTATCAATTGGCAATAGCAAAGCTGTAGGTGAAGTGAATAACACTCCTATTGGTAAAGTGAAACTTAATAAAAGATTTGCATATTTAAGTTATCGCTTCCTGTATCGCAAATATCAAGCTGCGTTGTATGGCTGGGTTAAAGTAACATTTCTGATAATATCAGACTTTTTTGCCCGCCGGGTAAGACCGCGTGTCAAATTTCACTAACTCCCAATATTTGAAGAGTAAAACATCAAATGGGCTCTAAAAGTGTTTTAAATTGCTCCCTTAAAAAACTCTTAATTAAGCAGGCGCGAACATTGCCAAACCATGGCAAATTAAGATTAGCTACTAATGGCTTGTTATATGTTTCTGTAGATTCAAGATACATTGATGAATTATATGAAATTTTGCCAAGCAAAAACCTGGTTAAGCCAGGTTATTTTACACTGCAATACAGCTATACGGGCGCACATATTAGCGTAATTTATCCAGATGAATTAAAACATAATTTTATAATGTCAACAGAAGAGATTGATATAGAATTTGAAGTTATCGAACCATTTGAAGCAACATTAAATGGCAAAAGATATATTGCGCTAAAAATAGAATCAAAAGCATTAACCGATCTTAGAAAAAAAGCCAAGTTACCGCTACTACCCCACTATAAAGGATACACAGTGGATTTCCACATAACAATTGCATTAGTCAATAATTATCAGGCCTATGCAATTATTTATGATGATGAGTTTGCCCCCTCTTACAAAGCTATTAACTAACGGCCAAAATGTTATAAATTGACTTTTGATCCTGAGTTACTTTTTTGGATCCGTGCTAAACCAACTAGTTACTGCTTCAACTAGCTTATTTAACAAAGGACGGTCTTTGCTACTTGTTTGGTAATACCTAGTGGTTTCTTTTATGATATACGGCCAATCAACCCCAGTTTCAGGTTTAGTATAATTTCCTTTTACGTAAAATGGAAAAAAAAGAAAATTAATCAGATTAAATTGCTTACCTTCTGCTAATAAGCGAGCTTGAGCCATAAAGTTTATGGTTTGATTAGTAAAATTTATCCCGCCACCACAATATGCTATTAATTCGTTGCCTTTTAATTTACAATTTTGAAATATCAATACTCCATTTGTAAAGACTAGCCGCGAATTGAAATTACCTAAATTAGTACTTTGTGATACGTTCTTGGCTTTATGGCTATTTAGTTCGGTTATGGTAGACTTCAACTGTTTTATAGTTTGTTTAGTCTGAGTATAACTAACAATTTTGGCCCAAGAGCTTATTTGCTTGGTTGCCTGGTTTACTTGCCGTGTAAACTCCCTTGCTGCAAAACCATATAAAATGATATCATTAGCATTTATATCTTCTCTGCCATTTAAACTGCTGGCTAAAAAGGTTTTGGCTAAATTAAGATCACCGTCTATAGTCAATTTATTAATTTTCAATTTGTACCCATCAAGGTCAAAAAAATCGCTTACTTCAAGATTATTAATCGTTAAATGTTGATTAAGCTTTAGCGAGGTTAAGTTGGCAGTGATGTTCCCATTTAATTTGGTGTGTAGAGAATTTAGCTTTACTTTTTCTATTTGAATCTTATCTTTTGTACCGAAAATTGTTGCACTAAGCTTAAGGCTTTTGTAGATAGGTCTAATTAATGTTTTGGGCAAAGAAATATTTACTAGCTCTGCAAGCTTAATTAAAGAAAAGTTACCGCTAACAAAATTTGCTTGATAAGTTAACTCAGATTCAAAGTTAACCTGTCCATTAATTTTCGTATTTAATATATTTGCCAAATTAATTTGAGTATTTACAAATTTTAATTTATTGTCCTTAAAAGAAATTTCTCCCTGACTGTCAGGGTTAACCTTAAGATTAAAAGGCTTAGATTTGTATCCTGATTTGTGATTCAGGTGTTTATAGGAGATTTGAGCCTGATTAATAATAATAGAATGTATTACATAATTAAGCAGTGTATCACTGCCCTCTTCATCTTTATCATTTATTGAAAATTGCCAATTATTTTTGCTATTTTCCTCAATCAGGTTTACCGATAGCTGATCTAACTTGACTCTTTCAATCTGAAGAGTCCCTTTTAGAATTGGCAATAAGCCAATACTTATATCAAATCCCTTTAGGTAAGCAAAGTTACCTGACTCAAATGTGGGTTGGTTAGCAATACTGATATTTTCAATATGTAAATTTAAATCAGGATTAAAAGTAAGAGAGATAGGACCATTAATTAGTACTTTGCGGCCAATAGTATCAGTTATTTTATCTGATAATGCTTCTTTATAGCCGTTTGGATCAACTATACTGATAAATAAAATAAGCGGAATGATAATTGCTAGAAAGCATGTCCCGAATATATATACGATCTTGATAAAACTATTCTTCACCACCATTTCCAATACTACTATTTAAAAATCCATTAGCAGGGAACTCACTACTAGCACCGTGTCCGGTATTGAGCTAATAACATTATTTAACGTTATATGATAGCATTAAAATAGGAAACTACGTCCCTGATCTTTCGGGGGTAACTTTTCAGGCTCAGCTTTGAGTACAAGACAAAATTTTTATTACTCAGATTAAGTAGATCCAGAGTGCAACTGTAAAATAGCTAGCTATTGTGCTAACTACAATTGCGATGGAAGTAAATTCAGATTTCTCACCATAACGCTTACTAATTGCGTAAGTATGGGCAGCAGTCGGACTTGCGGCAAATAATACCAACGACTCTAGCTGGATAAGAGTTAAAGACATCCATTTGCCGATCAAATAAGCGATAGCAGGAAAAATAAACAGCTTGATTAAGAGTTGGCAAAATAAACGCCAGTCTTTAAAACCAGCACCTAATATTCTAAGATTAAACCCTGAACTTAGGCCTAAACAAAATAACGCCAAAGCTGACAATGGTTGACTTATAAATTCGATTCCGCCAAGCAGATAAATAGGTAGTTTAAATTTAAGTAAATTTAAGCATAAACCTAAAATAGCGAATAATATTACCGGATTATAAAAAATACTCCGCATAAAACGTTTAACAATTAGATTGAAAATACCCTTTTTATCTGGTTTACCAGATTGTAGCTCTAGTAGAATAATGCTAAAAGTCAAGAAAATAATGCTTTGACATACCATCAGTGGCATCGCCATTGCTGCAGACTTGAAAATCAAGTTAAAAAGAGGAACAGTGAATAATCCTACTCCTACCTGGGTAGTAACTAACCCGAGCATTGTCCCATTAATCACCTTATCTCTTAATATCAGAGAATTTACGATAAGACTCAATAGGAATGTAAATATACCAGAAATTAGATAGCTCATAAGATAATTAGTGCCAAAGATAGCCCAGTTGGCTTTATAACAGCTTAAAAACAAGGTGGCAGGTAACCCGATATAAAAGACAAACTTTACCAATACCTGTTCATCACCCTTTCTAAATAGCTTGACTAAGCTAGCGCAAAATCCAAGCAAAAAAGGCACAAAAAAGTTAAACGTTTTAATTAAAACTATCACAACTAACTCCCATTATCTATATATTCTCACAAAATCATGATTAAATTTTTGGTGGAAGCTGATCCTTGGCTTCTTGATTAAAAAGCACCATACATATATAGCAAACCGCAGTTACAGTTATCAGGAAAATAGCAGGTGAAACATAATAGCTATGAGCAATATCGGTAAAATACATCAGGCTTACAAAGGTAATAGAAGAAAAAGTAAAAAAACTGGTTCCATAGCAAGAAACAACTGCAGAAGCGCGGTCTTCAGGAGTAAATAATTGACCGAGGATAAGCGGACAGATAAGTGCAAACAAGCTATGAAAAATTAGTAAAATGGCGATCGCAACAAAAGGGATTACTTTAAAGAAAAATAAGCCATAGCTGATAAGCGAACCAATAATTAATGCAACTAGGATAGTGCGAATTATCCCAGCATTTTGTGCTGCCATTAGCCGGCTGCGTAATGCAAAACTGACCAGCAAAGCTAATAAACTTGATAACCCAATTACGACCGAAGTATTATGCACTCCCATTTGTAAACTGGAAGCTAGGTAATAGGGCATAAAAACCACACCAATTATACTTAGGCAGCTTCTTACACCAATTAAAAATGTAGCAACCATAGTGTCGTAAGGGTGTTTATTAAATGCTTTACGGATACCTTTGATTAACTGGCTTTCATCTGCAAGATAAACCTGAAAATGAAGTGCGCTATATTTTGTGTAAAAAGTTATCCCAATAATTACCCAGAATATTGCCGCCATTATTAATGTTAGAGATAACAGCTCAACAGGTGTTATTGGAAGATAATCTAAAATCTTACAGTCGACAATTCCAAGTAACAGACTTAATTCCAAACTATTTAATATTAAGCCAATAAAACGGTTACCTATTTCATTTATACAAATTAATATCTGATATAGCTGATTAGCAATTAATCCAAGAGAAATTTGATAAAATAAGCGTAAGATGAAAAGTAAGATAAATAATTTTAGATCACTTGACACAAGGCTAATCCAAAGATAGGCCTGACAAATTTGGATAACAGCAATTAGTAATGCTGCAAATAAGACATTCTTTTGGCTATCGCTAAAATAGCGACTTAGATACCTACCTAATGGTTTACCAATTAAAGTTGTTATCCATAGTACACTGAATAATGATAGAACAAATAGAAATGTATTAAAACTGGAAGTAGCGAAACGCACAGCCAACTCACGGGTGTTATAGATATATACTAAAATATCTAAGTATTCAAGAGTTAGCACTAATGTACAAATTATTATGAACATTTTATGCCGGGCATGGACTTTGCCATCAGCAACTAAATTTAAAATTTTTAGTATTGGCATATACTACTTCTTAAACCTCGGTAACATTCGCAGTAACACCCGGTTTTTGTCAATAAAATGATGCTTTAGTGCAGCGATCACATGACCTAAAATTAAGGTAGCGAATATAATAACTAAATAAGTATGAACTTCGAGGTACATTTTAATGATATCTGCGGGCTGCTTTTTTAGAAACACAGGTAGTTCAACGCCTAATATTGATAAATTCACCCCCTTACTTTGGGCAAATAATATTCCGCTAACAGGAACTGCCAGCATTAGCCCATACATTGAGTACTGGCCAAAGCGTGCAAGAATTTTTTCCTGAATTGGCATTAAGCCGGTAAGGTCAGGATATGCATGTGTTAATCGCCAAACTATGCGTAAAATCACAAATAACAATAACCATAAACCATTGTTGACATGACAGGATAGAAGTAGTGGCTTCAGATTGGAGTTAGGAAAATTCCTTAATATTAATCCAAGTATTATGTTTAACAAAACCTGACTGGCAATCAGCCAATGTAAAAGTTTGGCAACTTTGCCATATCTAACATAAGAAGACATCAAAAACACCCTAAATTATTGCCTTTAATAATTAGTTATTATACATTATTCTTGCATATTTACTAATAATCAATCTTAGCTTTAAATAAGACTTTTCTCCTAGTTTAAAGCACGAAATAATAGTCAGATAATAACTACTCAATTATTTGTAAAATTATGGTTGAATATTCGAAATATCGATATCTATTGCTTGAGACTTTATGAGTTGCTTAACATCATCTGCGAGCCATTAGCGACATAAATCATAGTCCAAGTAGTAATAGAAGTATCATCTTTAGATATACATATCTATGCTGCGCCTAATTTTTCTGTACTCCCTCTCTAGTAACACAGCAAAAACAATTTCAGTCCCGTGTAAGAATCTGCAGACATTTAGTGATGGATTAGAATATAGAGTAGTTGGTAATGTTGATAAAGTGTCTAAGCCGATATATGCTAAGTTCCCATGTTTTTCATATTGGCAGAATTCTTATATAGTTCCATTAACAAGTCCTAAATTTGTGTCACACGATGCTGTCATTTGTATTAGCTTCCCTCCATTGCTTTACAATGCAAGAAATAGTTAACTACTAAGACTATTCTGTGAATAATGGTTTCCAATTATTGCTTGCACTTCTGTATCGAATTTTTCTAGAGTGTCATATGTATTTTTGTATGCATTTTGTAAAATTTGTGCAAATTTATTTTGATCGTTAAGCTTAAGACTTTCTTGTGGGCATTCGTTGTAAATTAATCCAGTCGGTATTTTATCCATATAATTTTCATAAAGATAATAGAAAACCAGCGCCATATTAAGAATTCTCTGATTCATATCGTCCTGTTCGTTTTGTATACTAGAATCTTGTCTCATATTGATGTTATAATAATATTGACAAGTTTTTGAAGTTACAAAAGTAAAGTCTTTTGTTGTATAATCAATTATTGATATCTCATCACTAGAATTATCGTAAAGTATATTAGCAGCTTTTATGTCAAAGTATTTAGTCGGTTCTTGCATTATTTTTGAGATAATTTTCTTGATAATTTCGTTTTTATCTTCTAATCTAGCTTTACTCCAGTTAAATTTAAGTAAATTTTCTCCTTTATACGGCATGATATAAATAGTGCGATCAATACAATTTGTATCCTTAAAGTTAATCACCGTGTAGCCTTCTTTAGCTAAATCCTTATGAATATCCGACTCTCTTAAAGCTTTATTTTTAATCTGCTTGCCCTTTATTTTATATGCTGATAAGGTAATTACTCGGTTTGCCTTTTTAAATTTACTGTCCTCAAATTGCAACATAATACCTGAATTTTTTACTGTTTTAAAAGCCCCTTTTCTGAGATGGGAAGTGGTTTGGTCATTATTGTGAATATTGGGCTTGAACAGTATATAATAAGCATTTTCATTTAGAGGACCAATAATTATTGAATGCTTTTTCCCATTTGCTTTTTGATGAAATATTACTTCTTTTTTACCTATGTTCTGATCAAATAATTTAAGAGCATATTCTAGCTCCTCGCGAGTTACTTGGCAACTTGGATCAAACCCATGATTAATTGAAGCAATTTTATTATATATTTGCTTAATTCTGTTTTTGTTAGGGTTTACTTCGTCTAACAATGACTGTGTTTCTCTTAAAGAAAGTCCGCGAATTAATCGGCAAAGCATATTGAGTTGACGATCATCTAATACCTTTTTTCCAGCCGTATAAAGTTTTTTTAATTCCAATTCTTGTTCAGCTTGGTTATGAAAAGCCCTCCACTGCCGGGCTTCTTTAAATTTTATAACAGCTTGAATTAATATACTAAATTTGCCATTAAAATCATCGTTAACTTGATTATCAAAATTGCGGCGGAACGCACTTAATAATTCCTCTTTTTTAATTTTAACCTGATCATTATTTAAGGGACTATGTAATTCATATTTTCGGATGGAATCAACTTTTGTTGCATATTTTATATCTATCAGATGTTCACGACAAGCCACTTTTAGATCATCTAAAACCTCGTTTATGTTTGCATTTAATGGAGAGAAAAAATATTTTTGTGGTGGGTTAATCCGCACTATATTTGCAACTATATACGTAAAGTCACTTATCTCTTCAACGTCTTTATTTTCATTATTAGATGTATTCCCTATTTGAATCTCAGCTAGATAGATAACTATTTTTTTATAATATCTTTTTTCATTTTTTTCGCTTGTAACAGATTCTAATAATTTTCCTTTTATCTTTCCAATATTGACTTGCTGACCATTCTCTTCTAGATCGTTAGCTGCAAATTTTACTATATTCTTTAAAGCAGTTTTAAAAGCTGCAATAAATTCCTCATGGCAGTGATCTGTACCTCCATCCTCCTTAATTATTTGTTCAAATAATTTTAGCATTACATCAGTCATGAATTTAATCTGTTCAGCATCTGGCGTAGTAAGGGAATTTAAATCAACTGGGCCATGTCTCCTAAATTTTTCGCAAGGCAAGCCATTTTCTTTTCCCGATTTAGCAGAAGACTCAATTATATTGTTTCCCTCATCAGTTACAGTTTGAAATAAACTAGAGGAATCACCTACTTTTAATGAAGTGTTTATATAACTAGGACTAAAAAAAATTGGATTTCCAGTTCTAAACAGTCTAATATTTTGTTTCAGATTCATCAAAAACGCCTATTAAATAAAAGTCATGTGACAACTGCAATCGATATAATATACTTTTATGAATTCAAGTAGCACTGAAGTTACCCATCGACAAGTCAATTTGGTTGTGCTCTTCAAAATAGAAGTATTATTATCATTTATAAAAGCTACTGAATTTAATAGTAACTGGTAATCAAATGTCTGATTAGTATAGCCGATTAAGCCCCTATCAAATTCTAAAGCAAGAGCATTCTTTCGTCATTATCACTGTTTAAACACCCCCATATTTCCTTTTATGGGTGGTTGTAAAATATTCCCTAACAAGTATATTGCTTCTTAGAAGATTATGCTAAACTACTGTTCCAATACTAAGCTAAGTTGAGGAAGCCATATGAATATAGCAAATACAAGCAAGGCATTTTTTAAATCTCTACTTAATGGAAATTCTGCTGAAAATCCGATTATTCAAATTTTAAAACAGAATCCTGATGAGCCAATTAGAACTGCAATTGCTAAGTTATTGGTACTTAGATTGAACCATGATAGAACATTAACTACAACCAATCAAATTTTGCAACTCTTTAGTCTCGATGATAGAAAAAAAATTTTAGAATATCAAAGCAAAATAATTAATAATCCATATAAGATCAAAGCGCTTCTAAGTAAACTAGTTCAAAACGGATATCAAGATATTGCGGACCGAGTTAGAGTTTATATTGATGAGTTACGAGTGGTTGTCAAGTTACCCGATCAACTAAATTTGACATTATGCGAAGAAGCTGAATTAAATAAGTTGTCCAATGACAGTTTCCCCTACATAGCAAAAAGTTTATCCCTGCGCAATGAGGAAGCTCAGCTTTTTGCTGAAGCTTGTAAAGAGATTTGCATAGAAAACAAAATTGATAAGGTAATTTTCTTCTTAAAATTCTTCAAAGAGAAAAGCGAAGAACTCATAATTAGCCCCGTTAGTCAAAATTATTTCGATTTGGTAATACTCTTAAGGATAGTCTGTAAAATATTTGTGTTTAGCATTAGCAATACCATTGATTTATATAATAGTAATTGCAATATTGCCAATCAATTTCAAAAATGTGATTTTTCTATAGTTAAAGGTACGACAAAGCTGAAAAGAACTGGTAGTAAAAAAGACCTATATGCTAATGACACGATTACTTGTTCAAATTTTGAATTAATTCAAAAAGAACAAGTTAAAAATAGAGCGGATAAATTAATTGAAGTGATTATCTGGCAGATATTAGCTATAAATAACAACGTTACTCACTTTAAAGTCAAAAACACGCATAAAACCCAACATTCAGAAATCATTACAGTAATTTGTCGCAATGAATTAAACGAAGGTATTAAAACATTACTAAACTACTTAAATAAAGAAAGCACACAAGGACAAAACCTAACTGCTTTACTTCGCTTGCTGCTAAGAAGCGATATAATTGTGTAAAGTATCAGTAAGATTCTGACAATAGTAAAAATACCCTTAAATTACATAAAACATTCAACACCAGCTCGTGCAAAGGATGAAATAATAAGTCTAGTTAGAAAAATTTTCTTTATTTTTAGACAAACAAATTTATCTTAGCCCGAGTTGGTGCCATAAAAATTTTATTTTATTGAATAAAGAACAAATTCTTTATTCTGCAGCAAAGTCTAGTGCATACAATTATTTCAGGTTATAAAAGGCATTTAACCCTGGATAAATCGCACAGTCGCCAAGCATTTCCTCAATTCTAATTAATTGGTTATATTTAGCAATACGATCAGAACGGGACATTGAGCCGGTTTTGATTTGTCCAGTATTTAGGCCAACTGCCAAATCAGCGATCACTGAATCTTCTGTCTCGCCTGAGCGGTGTGACATAACAGTTGTCCAACCTGCACATTTAGACATTTCTACGGCTTCGATTGTTTCAGTTAAGGTACCGATCTGATTTATTTTAACTAATAATGCGTTTGCCATTTTATTTTTAATGCCTTCGGCAACTATCCGCGGGTTTGTTACAAATACATCATCACCCACTAGTTGCACGCGTGCACCCAAACGTTCCCTCATTTTAGTCCAACCAGCTTTATCTTCTTCGCTAAGGCCGTCCTCTAAAGAAATAATCGGATAGTTATCAATTAAGTTTTCCCAGTAATCAATCATTTGTTCTGTAGTTAATTTTAAACCTTCTGCAGTTAAATGATAATGCCCGTCTTTATAAAATTCGGATGCCGCAGGATCAAGCGCAATCATGATATCCTCACCCGCAACATAGCCAGCTTTATCAATTGCTTGTAAAATCATATCCAATGCTTCTTTGTTGCTATTTAGACTTGGCGCAAATCCGCCTTCATCGCCAACAGCCGTTGAAAAACCACGCTCATTGCAAATTGCTTTTAAGGCATGAAAAGTTTCTGAACCGTAACGTAGAGCTTCTTTTAAACTTGGCGCACCAACTGGAACAATCATAAACTCTTGTGCATCCAAGTTATTATTTGCATGCGCGCCACCATTAATTACATTCATCATAGGCACAGGTAAAATCTTTTTACCAACACCACCTACATATTTATATAATGGTATACCAAGCTCATCTGCAGCGGCACGAGCAACAGCAATCGACACAGCCAAAGTAGCATTAGCACCCAAATTTGACTTATAATCAGTACCATCAAGTTCAATCAAAGCCTTATCAATAGCAGTTTGGTCTAATGCATCCATACCAAGTAAAGCTTCAGTAATCGTGGCATTAATGTTTTCAACAGCCTTCAATACACCTTTACCGTTAAATCTTTTCTTATCACCATCGCGAAGCTCTAAAGCTTCCCGCGAGCCCGTGGACGCACCACTTGGAACTGCAGCGCGACCGAAAGCGCCAGACTCTAGTACTACATCAACTTCTACAGTCGGAAATCCACGAGAATCCAATATTTCGCGGGCGGTAATATCTATGATAGCTGACATAATTTATCCTTATAAAAATGAAAAAGATTTGTCTAAATTGGCAATTACTAGTACTTTTTGACCAGCTTGTCAATTGCCATGATTTCGCTTAAGAAATTTTCTATTTCAAACATTGGGAAAGAATTGGGACCATCAGATTTTGCTTCATCCGGCCGTGGATGAGTCTCCATAAATAAGCCACTAATCCCAACAGCTACAGCTGCACGAGTTAATACCGGTACAAATTCTCGTCTGCCACCAGAGCTATGCCCTTGGCCACCAGGCAACTGAACCGAATGGGTGGCATCAAATACAACCGGGCAATTGGTATCGCGCATAATGACTAACGATGTCATGTCAGATATCAAATTATTATAGCCAAAGCTGACGCCACGTTCGCAAGCCATGATTAAACCATGACCTTCTACGCTTAACGCTTTGTCTGTAACATTTTTCATATCCCATGGAGCAAGGAATTGGCCTTTTTTGATATTTACTGCCTTACCGCTAGCCGCAACAGCTTTAATAAAATTAGTTTGGCGGCATAAAAATGCAGGAGTTTGCAAGATATCAACTACTGATGCTACTTGATCAATCTGATCAATATCATGGATATCAGTTAAAATAGGCAGGTTAAGCTGGCGCTTAACTTCAGATAAAATTCTGAGCCCTTCATCAATACCCGGACCGCGAAATGTTTTATCGGAACTTCGGTTGGCTTTATCAAAACTAGATTTATATATATAATTAATCCCAAGTTTTGCGGTAACTTCTTTTAAGTAACCAGCTGTATCAATTGCCAATTGCTCAGACTCAATAACACAAGGTCCAGCAATCAGAAATAACGGTTTATCTAAACCTACTTCAAAATCAAGTAACTTCCAAGTTCTATTTTGCATAGTAACAACTTTCTAAACTTAATTTAAATTGCCTTTGGTGCGGCGATGTTCCATCGCAGCATTTATAAAAGCGAAAAAAAGAGGATGTTTTTCACGCGGATTAGACGTAAATTCAGGATGAAACTGACAGGCAAAGAACCATTTAAGTTTTGGCAATTCTATAGTTTCAACTAACTGTTCACGCCCACTTGATAAACCACTTACAACTAATCCTGCATTGCTTAATTCATTAATCAAGCTATTATTTACTTCATATCTATGACGGTGGCGCTCATTTATAACCTCGCTGCCATAGATATTATGAGCTAAACTACCAGGCACCAACTGGCAATCCTGGGCACCTAACCGCATTGTACCACCAAGATCGGTAGTTTCATCACGTTTTTCGATATTTCCACTTTTATCTTCCCACTCATTAATCATCGCAATTATTGGAAAGCTGGAATTAGGATTAAATTCAGTAGAATTAGCATCAAGATGTTTAGTTACGTGTCTGGCATATTCAATTACTGCCAACTGCATTCCCAAGCAAATACCCAAAAACGGGATATTATTAGTCCTAGCGTACTCGATGGCCTTAATTTTGCCTTCTACTCCACGGCTGCCAAAGCCCCCAGGTACTAATATCGCATCAACGTTTTTAATTTGGCTAAGGTCCCCATCAGCTAGCGTTTCTGCATCGATATAAACGATATTCACTTTAGTTTTGGTATGGATACCGGCATGGATTAGCGCCTCATTTAATGATTTATATGACTCTGTCAAGTCAACATATTTGCCTACCATAGCAATATCAACAATTTGCAATGGATGCTCAAGGTTATTGATAATTCGATCCCAGATTGTAAAATCAGCTGGTTTAGCAGCAATTTGCAATTTTTCACAAATGATATCATCAATTTCCTGGTTATGTAGCATCCGCGGGACTTTATAGATGCTAGACGAATCATAACACCCAATTACAGCCCGCTCATCAACGTTACAAAACAGTGCAATTTTTTTCTTTTCTTCAATAGGTAACTCTCGATCCATTCGACAAATCAGAATATCCGGCTGCAAACCAATTTGCAGCATCTCTTTAACTGAATGCTGGGTTGGCTTGGTTTTCAGCTCTCCGGCACTTGCTATATATGGAACTAAAGTTAAATGCATAAAGAGAGTATTACTACGACCTAGCTCTTGCCGCATTTGACGGATGGCTTCCAAAAAAGGTTGCGATTCGATATCGCCGACAGTTCCCCCAACTTCTACCATGGCAACATCGTAGCCGTTGGCCCCTTCGATAATTTTATCTTTGATTTCATTAGTTATATGTGGGATAACTTGTACCGTTTTACCCAGATAATCGCCTCTGCGCTCTTTTCTAATTACACTTTCATAAATTTGCCCGGAAGTGAAATTATTCTTTTTAGTCATTTTGGCAGAAATAAACCGTTCATAGTGCCCTAAATCCAGATCGGTTTCAGCTCCATCTTCGGTTACGAATACTTCTCCATGCTGTAATGGGCTCATCGTCCCAGGATCAACATTTAGGTATGGATCCAATTTCAACATCGTTACTTTAATGCCACGAGATTCTAGAATTGATGCAGTAGATGCCGCGGCGATTCCCTTTCCTAAGGAAGATACTACCCCACCAGTAATAAAAATATATTTTGTCACCGTCTCACTCTCATAAAAATTGACAATTAATGATATATAATTTTTTATGCCTATAAAAAAACGAGGGGACTATTCACCCCTCGATTTAGAATTTAAGCGCGCTCCATGTATTCACCGGTATCGGTATTAACCTTTATTTTTTCACCTTTTTCAACAAAAGGAGGAACTAAAACGTTAAGTCCTGTTTCTAATGTTGCAGGTTTAAATGATGTGGTAACTGTAGCACCTTTGATATTAGGATCGCATTCAACAACTTCTAAAACCACTGTTTGTGGCAAGCTGATCCCGATAGGACGATCATTATGAAAGTTTATCTGAACCCTGGTATTAGGCAACAGGTAACCAGATTGCCCTTCTAGGAAATCTTGCGAAATATTTTGTTGCTCAAATGATTCATTATCCATAAACACATAAGACTCACCATCGTGATACAAATAATCCATGTCACGAACTTCAACATTTGCTTTATCTAATTTTTCATCCGTATTAAAACGCTGGTTAACTTTTGTACCGCGCTCGACATCTTTCATCTCTACTTGCATATAAGCGCCGCCGCGGCCACCAACATGAACGTGGTAACACTTTAACACTTTCCATAGATGCTTATCCCATTCAAGTAGAATACCAACACGTATTTCTGTTGCTAGTATTTTGGGCATCATAAATCCTTTAATGAAGTATACATTATTACCAGTATTATAGCATAACTAGTCTTCTCGATGATGGATGTTGGCAATGCTCGCAATATTGAGTAAAAAATTTAACATTCCTCCTAATAAATCAAATTATGAAAAATATGCATCTTTACTATACATGATTAATAGTGTCCGGTATTAAGGAGAGCTCCAAAGGTGGTGGCCTAGTTATTATCATTAATAGTATAAGAAATCACATATAGCTTTTCGCCTAAGCTTATAGATTTCAAAAATATTTTTTCAGCCTATAATCAGTTGATTAAACATATTAAAGGAGTGTTACTGTCATGGTTACTCTTGTTGGAACCCAAAGTAGATTTGAAGACGCGATCTATAGCTTAATTGAGCTTGAGTATGATGCAGTTGGTGCTTACCAATTAGCTATAGATAAGTTAGAGAATATTGAATATAAAGAAAAACTGGCAAGCTTTTTAAACGATCATAACCAACACATTACTAGTTTAACCAATTATTATAGCAAGTCGGCGATTAAACTCCCAACATCACCTGACTATACTAAAGGAATGATGGCTAAAATGAAAGTAATGCTAGGTGATCTAACCGGCTCAGACAGAAATATCTTAAAAGCGATGTTAAGCAATGAACTGGATACTAATTCTGCATATGAGCGGATTGTTAACCATTCTGCAAAACCTGATGATTTAAGCGAAATACTCGATAAAGCCTTTATTGACGAACAAGCCCATAAGATTTGGCTTGACAAAACAATTGGTTGACCAAATTTAAAAACAGTTATGAAAGAGGCCACTTAAATGACTACATTGAACCGTCTTTTTGACAACAAAGGTATTTCGCTTGACCAGCAAAAATTTACTTGGCGTGAATTAGCTGGGGTAAAACCAATCAGTAAATTGGATGATGATGCTTTTACCCGGGTTCGGATAATACTTATGAACGGCATTGAACTAGATGCCTTACGGCTTAAGCATATCGGTGCGAGATTCCAGGGTGAACTGCGAATGGCTTTGGCCTCTATTAGGCGCGTGGAGCAACACCAGGCAACAATGATAAACTGGCTTTTATCCCCTGACCATTCCCCATTAGAAACAACTATAGCTTATGAGCAGACGGCAATAGAAGTCACTGCTGCTGTAGCCCAAAATGAGCCAGACCCTTATCAAGCACAGACTTACCGCTATGGAATGCTAGAGGACTTCGACCACTTATATCGCTATTCTGCCCTTCTTGACCGGCTAGAAGGTAAAGACGCAAACAATATCTTACAGTCATACACAGACATTGTTCCAGGAAGGCCAACTTCGCTAGAACACCGCGCGCCTGAAGATGATTTGCGAAACGCATATAAACGCGATGAGTCTGCATTAATTACCAAGATTCATGCGGCACTGATTACAGCTGCTGAGTATCAGACCCATGATTATTATATGAATATCGGACCATTATTTGCCGACCCACTTGCACGCCAGTTATATGCAGAGATTGCTTCGATCGAAGAACAACATGTTACTCAATATGGTTCGTTAAGTGATCCAGATGAAAGCTTTTTGGAAAAATGGCTGATCCATGAAGCAATGGAGGCATATACCTATTATAACTGCATGGAGCAGGAGACTAATCCCAGAATCAAAGCTATCTGGGAAAGGTTCTATGACTATGAATTAGGCCATTTACACTATGTAGGTAGGTTGTTTCAACAATATGAAAAACGCGACCCGGAAGAAATCCTCAGTGACTCGCTGCCGTTGTTTCTGCCGTTTAAAAGCCAGCGTAGCTTTGTTCGCCAGGTATTATGTGATGAAGTCGATCTCAGAGTTAATAAAACCAAATTTGTTGCACGCAACCAGGAAAGTGCTGCGACATTAAATTACCGTAACTATGTAAACTCTGAAGGGAATGCATCAGACGTGGTTTCAGCCAATTATAAATGGACATCAGGTACTGAGTTAACCCGAATTTAAAATGAAAGAGCAAAATTATTATGGAAAATACTGTTAAAACTGGTCTAAACCGGACCGGCACGCAAATGTCGCCAATCGATAGCTTACAACTAGAAAAAATTAAAGAAATGATTTCACCGGACATTTCTTCGACCATGAATACAATTGAAGATGCGCGGGTAGCGTTAATCAGGGAAGCAGACAAAGTGGGATCAGTTCCCATTCCAACCACATTTACAGGCCTTGCGAATACTGCCATTGAAAAGATCAAATCACGAAATTTGGAAGTATTTATTGATAAACTTGGCGAAAGATTGGCTTTTGAGCGCACAGGAACCCGATTATACGATGCATTAATTGCAAAATACTGTAGCCTTGAAGGGTATTCAGAAGAGATGCTCCAAGTTCTAAAACAGTTTAGAAATCAAGAAGCAAACCATTTTAGGCTTATTAATGATATTTTATACACCATAGGTGCAGACCCAAGTGCGCAAACCCCATGCGCTGATATGATAGGTGTTAGTTCAATTGGCTTGATACAAACTATTACAGACCCACGCAGCACCTTAACTCAGTCTTTAAATGCTTTATTAACTGCGGAATTGACCGATAATGCAGGGTGGGAAATGTTGATATTAATGGCTCGCGAATTTGCCGAACCAGAAATAGTAAATAAATTCCAGATCGCATATGATCAAGAAAACAGTCACCTCAAAATTATAAAGCATTGGTTACAAGAGGAATTATTAAAACAAACATGCTAATACCCGTTGAGAATCTGGATATTCTTTAACTATATTTTGATAAACTAAGCTAAACCAGTAAGGAAATATAAGCATGAAGTACAATTTAAAACCACTAAAAGACCAGGTAATGGTTATTACGGGAGCATCAAGCGGGATAGGCCTGGCAACCGCATTTATGGCGTCAGAAAAGGGTGCAAAAGTAGTATTAGTTTCAAGAAATGAAGAGGTTTTAAAAGAAATAGTTAATAAAATTCGTTTAAAAAACGGAAAAGCGATCTATGTGGTAGCAGATGTATGCGAGCAAAGCCAACTCCTAAAAGTTGCAACTAACGCAATTGGCGAGTTTGGTAGAATCGATACTTGGGTTAATAGTGCTGGCACAAGTATATGGGGATTTATTGAAGATATAAATGAAAATGATATGCGTAGATTATTTGACATTAATTTTTGGGGCACAGTAAATGGGTCGCTTGTGGCGTTAAACTATCTTAGAAAAAATGGCGGCGTTATAGTAAATATTGGCAGCATTGCCTCAGATGTCGTATTACCTATTCAAGGAATTTATAGCGCTACTAAGCACGCGCTTAAAGCATTTACAGATAGCCTGAGAATTGAACTAATCCATAATAAAACGCCCATAGCAGTAAGCTTGATTAAACCAGCTTCAATAGGTACTCCCCTAACCCAGAAAGTAAAAAATTATACGCCTAAAGATCCGCGACTACTTTCACCAATATATGACCCAAAAGCAGTGGCTAAAGCTATATTGAGTGCAGCACAAACTCCAACTCGCGATATATATGTAGGTGGTTCAGCCCCAATTCTTGCAATCATATCAAAAATGTTTCCTAGAATAGTTGATAAACTATCCGCTAAGTTTATAATAAATAGCCAACTAGCTAATACCAAAAAAGAAAACCATGCAGGGAACCTTAATACTCCAGCATCTGAAGGCCAGATTTATGGCGATTATCCTGACCAGATAATTGTACCTAGTATTTATACTCGTCTAATTGCTAGCAGTCCAGCCTGTAAGGTAATGTTATTAGGTGCTGGTTCTTTAGTACTATTTAGTTTTTTGAAAAAATTAAGGCATAAAATATAACTAATATTCAACCTTTGCCTGCTTTAATATTGAAAACATATCAGGATAGCTTCCGGCATTATTCAAATAAACAACCCAGATATTCTCATCACTATTATAAACTTTTGATATTAATGATGCTGTCCCTGGCATACCGCCATTGTGTTCTAGCATATTAAATTTTTTACCGTCACGGACCACTTCAGCATGCATTAGCCCATATCCATATGTCTCATTGCCAAATACTATTACATTCTTTCCATTATCCATTTTGCCAATGGATAAATATTTTCTCATGGTAGCTTTATTTCTGAAAATCTGATTATGGTCAAAAGCATAAATCCATTTTTCAAAGTCATTAATCGACATAAAAATACCGCCTTCACCACTAGGAGTAAACACTTTCATCCAATTTGTTGGGGTATAAAGTGGCCAAGGATTATAGGCTAAAGTATAGTTACCATGTTTATTAATATCTGCCATAACAAATGCATCTTGCATAGCTAATCTATCAAAAAATCGCGTCTGGATAAACTGGGAGTATGTTTGATTGGATACTTTTTCAATTATCTTGGTAAGTACAACATAGCCAGAATTGGAATAGGCAAATTTTTTGCTATAGGGGTCAAGTTTGGAAGACTTGATAAAAGCATAGGCAGTATTTTCATCAATTTTCTTACCTTCTTCAATTAATTTATCAATATCTAAAGCCTGAGGGTCAGAAGCTATATAATCAGGTATACCAGAAATATGAAATAATAAGTGCCGAATCCTAATCCCTTTAAAAGGTTTTGGTAAGTCTGGTAAATATTTAATGACAAGATCATCTGTTGATAATTTTCCATCTTCCTCAAGCATCAATATACCTGCTGCGGTAAATTGCTTAGTAATCGAGCAAATAGAAAATGGGGTATCTAAATTAGCAGCCAATTTACATGTACTATCTTTCAAAACAGCACAACCTTGAACACCCTTAAAAACAACTTTATCATTTTTAATAATCAAGGTAGCAAATGCCGGAGTTTGGTTATTGATATTTGGTGATAACTGATCATTAGCCTGGCTTGCACTAATCATACAAAATGCCGTTATTATCCCTAATAATTGTTTTGGTCGCAAATTGGTCTTCATTACTAATATCTTGCCATTTCTTAGAAAAGTTATATAAGCCACCCCGTATTGAGGAGACCTTCATACTAAAATGCATATAATAGCAAAGGAAACCAATGGCTATTTTAAATAATTTCCGAAACTATTTTAAACGTTATAATTTAATGATTTAAGCCACATGCTTTAATTGATAAATACTCGGCTGATAAGGTAAGTTTTACTATATTGTGCGGGGAGAGAATGAAAATAATTACAGTTAGACAAAATCGATACAATAAGTTAAAATAAGTGGAGCTAACCACCTTATGCCTCAATACCTGGTATTTTTATACTTTATAGGAGGAACTATCATTAAAACATTTTCAGTTTCTACTTTGATAATTTTATTTTGTACCGCAGGCGTGGCTTTTGCCGATGGGCAAGACCAACAAATTATAAATTCTTTGGCTAATCGTGATGATATGTTACAACAGATAAGCACGAAAGCGAAAGCAAATAGTAATCAAGCGGTTAACCAAGCCAATCGAAATTTTATGCTAAATTCAACCAGTCAATTTTATAACGATAATTGGGGTAATAATGGCGTTAATCCTACAAACCCTATCCGTAGCAATACATATTATAATACCGGAGCCTCATTTATTGACCCTAATACTGGCAATGCCTGGAGTGTAAAACCACAATAATATTTGTAAAAAAAGCAATAAAAAACTTATGTAAATCTACTAATTTAAAAGTTCCAAAACCTGAAAGCACACGTAATACTGTTATATCTTTAACGATATATCCACACAATTTATCAATAAATTGGTAAAATTATGGGTTACAATATTTTAAACTAAGTCAGGTTATTTGATGTTTAAGCGTATTATTTTAATTAGCAGTTTACTTTCCCTCGGTGCTGCCAACGCAGACCAAGGTGCCTATATCGGAGCAAATATTGGTTATACTAATATTGCTAACTGGTGGACCGGGGCTATGGCCTTAACCTTAAATGGAGGTTATGCTTTTGATAAATATTTCGCTACAGAAGCTGGGTTTACTTGGATTTACCCGATTGCTATTCAGTATCCATCAAATAGCGGCTTATCAGGCAGTTACAGCGCCGGACAGTCTTTCCTGGATGTTGCAGCAAAAGGATCTATACCTTTAAGCGATATTTTTAACCTTTATGCTAAGTTGGGTCTTGGTGCCGGGTTTGCCTATAATTCAGCATACTCATACAATGGTTGGAATGCCCCAGCCGGGGTAAGTCCGGGCATATATATGGCAATGGGTGGTGAATTTAAATTAAGCCGCCATTTTGACTTAACTGTTGAAGATTATGGTTTAATACCATTTGCCGGCAACAATTATGGGAATATTAATGTACTTGGTGCTGGAGTAAAATATAATTTTTAAATTTTAATGCATAACGGCAAAATTTTTTGTCAGTCAATAGCCAGATCCAAATGGGCGCATGAAAAAACCTTGCGCCTATTTCTATTTACTCGTGCTGCACTTTCAGTTATCAAAGTTTCTTATCTAACTCATTAAACTTCTCATTGGCAATAATTCCTTTTGACAGCAATATATTCAGATATTGTCTGATTAACTGTTTCTTAGCAACTATACTCATACTTTGTGAGTTGATTTGTGCATGCAATACTCCATAAAAGCTTTGTTCAATAGCTTCTGATTTTAGTCCTAATTCAAGATAATCATTAATCCAGCTAAAGTCCCCATACTGTTTAAATTGATCCAATATTTCTTGATAAATCTTTGTTGCTCCATTAGTCGCATTAGTGTCATTGTTTCGAGTGTTATCATTCGATGCTAGTTGTTTATTTTCAGATTTTTTTAATTGATTGATTTCATCAACTTCAGCAGGTGATAACAGCTTAAATTGTTGCGCTAATAAGGGTAAGTTATTAAGAGTTCGGTCATCGGTAAAACCAGAGCTTTGATCTAATTTATCTAAATATTCTAGGTATTGCTGTTGATTAAATATCTCACACAGTTTTAATTTATTCAATATAGATTTAATAGCAACTTTATATTTTGAATAATTTGTATTATCGTTTAATGAACCATCAACCATTTTCGCATTGTTTATTATAGTTTGAGATATTACATTATCGTTACTTAGCGAATTATTTCGCCCTTCTTTTACTAAACTTCCTTCTTCTTCATTTAACAATTTATTTTTTATTGACGCCGTTAATAGTTGTTGTAGATCGGTCTGTTCTAAATCATTTCCCTTGGCTGCAGCAAAGAGTTTTATTGCAACTTTACCTACATTAACCTTAGGTTCATTCTTCTTTAGCCATTTTAGTAAAGTTAAACCTGTCACATTATCTTTTAAGTTGCGGCTATCGAGACATTTTCCTAGCAATAATCCCAACAGTTTTGCACATATTTTTGATTTATCATTTGATTGTGAATTATTTATACTATCTAAAATACTGAGGATCATCCCCGCATTAATTTCACCTTCGTTAAGCACCTCAAAGTTGCTTAAATTACCTTGTAAGCATGCATTACTGAAATCATTTATAATGCTCTGCTGCATAAATTTGTAATTAGTTTTTACATTTTCATTACATGAGGAGAGCAACTCTCCTAATGTTTTGTTGTCTGAACCGCCCTCAACCAGAAACGAACCAATATTATAGCCATCCATTAACCCGTCCAGGCAGTTAAAAAGCTTTGTTTTAGCTTCAACAGTATAATTCGACTCGTTAAATTCTGATATAAACTTTTTCTGATCATATGTCAAGCTTAAAAAAAGCGGGCATTTGAACATTGCATTATTCACCATTGCTTTAAAGTTATTAGTTAGGGTAGTTTCCCCTTTTGCAGTTTCTAATAACTTTATGGCTTGAATTACATCTCCACCACAAGTATTATTGTTTTCTGCATTTGAATCAAATTGAGTATATTGCGTCATACCTTTCTTTGGCGAGGTTGGTTGCATTTATTAATTCCTTAAAAAATATATATGAGGGAAACAGTTTCAATTTATTCGTAAGAGTGTTTTATTTATACGAATGAGGGAGGGAATTAGACTTTGTTTATGTAGTGGCGTTATTTATGGAACTGTTGGTATGCAAGTTTTCAACAAATAGCCAATGAATAATATAAAGCCTTATACTCCTAATATTTGAGTAATGGAATAAGCACTCTTAGGAATAAATTGAAATTGAATTATAATAAAACACACTTTACTAATCCGTAGCGATAAAAATGTCTGGTATTAAATTTATATAATTTACGCTACTCAGATTATAGGATTTGACCAAGTATAACGCAATAATTTGAATTATCAGAAGTGGTTAATTTTGGAGGTTTTTTTAAATAAACTAAAACCATAATAGTTTTAACATACAGGCCAAGTTTTATTGAATAATGCTTTAAATTATACCTATAAAGAAGTTTATTAATTTCTCCGATATTAAGGTAATAAAATGAGCTCAACCTGAATTCATGCATTGATCGGGTAATATTTATTTTAAGCATTTAGCCAAATAATAAAAAAAGTTTATGTTAGCCAAATTTAAGACTTGAAATTTTATTTATTGTCACTATTTAATGGTTATGTAAATTTTTTGTAAGGTGAACAAGATGTCAAATAAGCAAACTATGGCGTTTCAGACTGAAATTAAACAACTACTTCATTTAATGATACATTCTCTTTATTCAAACAAAGAGATTTTTTTGCGTGAACTAGTTTCAAACGCATCAGATGCTATTGATAAATTACGCTTTGAGCAGATCAATAAACCTGAGCTTAATAAAGGCGATGAATTAGCGATTAAGTTAAGTTTTGATAAAGATGCCAAAACTATTACTATCACAGATAATGGGATTGGGATGACTTATGATGAGGTAATCGAAAATATCGGTACAATTGCTAAATCAGGCACCAAAGCGTTTTTGGAAAAACTTTCCGGTGATGAAAAGAAAGATGCTAACTTAATAGGCCAATTTGGGGTTGGCTTCTATTCAGCATTTATTGTTGCTGATAAAGTAGAATTAGTTACTCTTAAAGCCGGCGAAACAAGCTCACATGGAGTTAAATGGATATCTGACGGTTCTGGCGAATTTAGTATCGAAACCACCGATAAACTAGATGGTAATGGTACAACGATTACCTTGCATTTAAAAGCGGATAATGACGATTTATTATCTGACTGGGGTTTACGCTCTATAATCCGTAAGTATTCAGACCACATAAATTATCCAATTAAGATGCTAAAAGCACCAGAGCAAGACGAAGAAGGCAAGGAAATTATTAGCAATGAGCTAGAAACAGTCAACAAAGCTAATGCATTATGGACACGCAATAAAAACGATATTAGCGAAGAAGAATATCAGGAATTTTATAAACATATTTCACATGATTATAATCCTCCGGCAAAATGGGTTCATGCTCGGGTTGAGGGCGCACAGGAATATACCCAGCTATTGTATATTCCTAGCAAGGCACCATTTGACTTGTATGATGCAAATCGCCGTTATGGTATTAAACTTTATATCAAACGTGTGTTCATTATGGATGACGCCGAGAAATTGCTACCAAACTATTTACGTTTTGTACGCGGCGTAATCGATTCGCAAGATTTACCGCTAAATGTATCTCGTGAGATCCTGCAATCTTCGCGTGACATTGATGCGATTCGTTCAGGTTCAACCAAAAAAGTCCTTAGCTTACTTGAAGATATTGCTAAAAATGAACCGGAAAAATATGCAGAATTATGGAATGAGTTTGGCCCAGTTATTAAAGAAGGTATTATTGAAGATTTTGCCAACAAAGAACGGATTGCTAAACTTTGCCGGTTTGCTTCAACCAATGATGATACCGGTACAAAAAGCGTAGGACTGGAAGATTATATTAGCCGTATGAAAGAAGGCCAAGATAAAATTTATTATATTACAGCCGAAAGTTATACTGCAGCTAAAAATAGCCCGCACTTGGAAATATTTAAACAAAAAGACATCGAAGTCTTGCTATTAACCGATCGGGTCGATGAATGGGTAGTTAGCCATTTATTTGAATTTGATAAAAAACAGTTAGTTTCTGTAGCTAAAGGCAAGTTAGATTTAGGTAATCTAGAAGATTCTAAACCTAGTGAAGAGGAGCAAAAACAGCAAGAAGAGCAGGCTAAACCAATTATCGAAAAAATTAAGGCTGCGCTAGGAAGTAAAGTTAAAGAAGTAGTAATTACTAACCGCCTGGTTGATTCTCCTGCTTGCTTAGTTGTCGAAAATAATGCTATGAGTATGCAGATGGAACGGTTATTACGTCAGGCCGGACAAGCAATCCCTGAAATGAAGCCTACTCTTGAAATAAATTTAAAGCATAAACTAATCAATAAATTAGAAGATAATATTGATCAAAAACAAATTGATGATTTAAGTTTGATGATCTTTGAACAAGCCCAGTTAGCTGAGGGAATCCAGCTTGAAGACCCTGTTGGCTTTGTGAAACGTGTCAACTCATTTATTATCTAATTTAGTTTATTTCAAAAAAATAACTGCCCATATCTTGGCAGTTATTTTTTTAATCACGTCACTTTATAATTGATTAACTCTCCATTTATTTTTGCAGTAGTTAATCCTTCCGCATGGTAAGTGCATAATTAGTTAAATAAACTCCAGCTAGCACTACTCCGCCACAGGCCAATTCACCAAAACTAACTTTCTCATGAAAAAATAGATAGCCAATTAGGACGGTTTGTAATGGAAGAGTGTTTTGAAACACAACCGTTTTAAACACCCCTAGATTAATTAATGCATCAATATACCATAAATATGCTATCACTGTCGCAAGTACAGACATATATAATAAAGCTAGCCAGAATGAACTCCCTAAAGTTGTTATTTCTGAGTAATTTGAAGTAAAAAGAGAAATAACCCCAAGCAAAATACAACCGACTACTGCAGCATAAGTATTGATAACCAGTCCTGATATATTTTGATGGGATGCGCATTTACTTAAGACAGAATAACAGGCAAAAACCACGGTTGCCAAAATTCCGTATATTTCTCCACGGTTAATATTGCTAAAAATAGTAGTGCAATAAAGTTTTTCACAACCTGGGGTAGCAAAATTAACGACTCCAATTGAACCAAGTAACGCTAGTACTATGCCCAACTTACAAAGCCAGTTGAGATGAGTCTTAAATAGATACGAAGAAATGATTGTAGTCAAACAAGGTGCAAAAGCATATAATATTGCCACGATGTTCCCTGAAATCAATGCTTCAGCACTCATAAAGAAAATATTGTAAAAACAAATACCAATTGTTCCGATCGAAATAATCAACAACCATTGGCGCAAATTTAAATTCGGCTTTAATTTCCCGCTTTTAATTCTAAGAACAATAAGTAAAAGTATCGATGCGATTAAATAACGTAAAAAAGCAACGATAAATGGATCTGCTGCTTCTGCGGCTGGTTTTGCAACATGATATAGGCCGCCCCAAAACAAAAGTGCTGCAATCAATTTTAAATAATTTATCGTCTTACTTGCTGTTTTTACCATAAACTTTACTCTTTTTAATTTATTTGGCTAATTATAATGATACTAATTCTAATTTTCCCCGGATTATACCATAATTGTATCTATAACTCGATATGCTAGCCTCAACATTGCTAAAGAGATTACTATATTTATAAATCATTAAGGCTTTATTTCAATAATAATTTAGAGAAATGATTCAATGATATTAAGTAACTATTTATTCTATCGTTGTAAAATCTAATCTTTGGAATTTTTAATGCAAACTTCCACCCCGTGTCCTCCTGTTTTACTATAAATTGGTTCATAATAAAATTTACTGAAAATGGTTTTGTATTCCGGTTCATTTCTCGCATCTACACCGATATACTCTCGAATTATTTGAGCTGCGCCAATACCTTTATCGTCCCACTTTAACGGGTCATTATTTGCAAAATAGATAGCTAAAGCACTACCATTAAGTGCAGCAATTCCAGTAAATAGACTTCCATCCGGCACAGTTAATTTAAACTCATAAGAAGCCATTTGACGCTCAGGAATGCTATGACTTTTAATATATGTTAATGTAAGCTGAGGTGAGGGTTCATTGTGATACGGTCCATCATTTGAGTCATAGCCAGTACAACTATAACTACCTTGTAAATGTAACGGATCAAGATCCATTGCCTCAGCATTCATAATCTTTAAACTTATCATAGCCAAAAAAATTACCAGTGTTTTTTTCATAGCCGCCACCTTTTAAAAAGACAAAAAATGAAACATTTTTAAATTGTAAATCCTCCTTTCTAGAGGATAGGAATTACTGTATTTTCTTGCTATAATTAAAATAATAAGAGACTCTATTATATTGATAGACTTACTACTACCTATTACCTAAATATACAGTCTATAACCTTATGCAATATTTTTTGGCTTACCAATAGGCTTTAGTAATAATGCTTAACTGTAGATCAGCAAGTAGGTATTTAAAACCATCTAATTTATTTAATATTTTTAAGGAGTAGCAAATGAGTATTAATATCAAAAAGTTGTTTGTAATGGTAATTGCTGGACCTATATTGGCTTCATGCAATAATGGTAGCAGTAGCAGCAACACTAATCCGCCCCAAAACCCGACTCAAGTTTATATATCAGTTTTTGGCGATAACAAGCTTCAGCAATGTTCACTTAGCAGTGATAACTTATTTGCCTGTCCGGATAATCCGCCTTTAAGTTCCAATTTATTAAAAAATCCTGCTGGAAATGCAATTTATAATGGCAATATTTACATTAGTAATAGTGCTTTTGGAAATGGAGATGTGAGTAACGTAGTCAGATGTCCTATTTCTAATGGGAATATTGACATGGCAAGCTGTAGCATAGCTAATTCTGCAAATATAGGTTTAAACCACCCCATTGGCCTTACCATACTTAATAAGAAAGCTTATATGGCAAATTGGGGAGATGCTAATGCAACAACTAAACCTACCTATACTTATTGTGACATAAATGACAATGATGCACAATTATCAAATTGCAGCTCACCACAAATAGGATCTACAGGAATGCCGGATACCGGGACACCGGAACAAATAGCATTTTATTTGACACAGAATAACACTTATAAAGCTTATATTACAGACCAACAAGATGACGGTTATGCACAATGTGATGTATTAGCAGATGGTAGTCTGTCAAATTGTAATTTTAACCAATTGGTTCAGGGGGCTAGTGGTGATGCAGTTCCTACCGGACCACGTGGAATGCTATTTTATAACGGTTTTGCCTATTTTGTTAATTCTGGCTACCATAATGGTCAAAAAGTGGCAAATACGGTTAGTAGTTACACCATGTGCAATGTAGATAATAATAGCGGCAACTTAAATGGATGCAATACTTATAAAGATGCTTCAGGACTACTCCTCAATAGCCCAACTGGGATTTCACAGTATAATGGCTATATTTATATCACTAATGAAGATGGTCCTGGCTATAGTTACTCACGTTGTACCAGTAGTACGACCGGAGTTTTGACAAACTGCCAAACTTTCTTCACAAGTGGTAGTATTACGCCAACTAACCCTGTCTATACTTATATGTCTTTTAGTAACTAGGCTATTACTAAATGAATTTGCCCTAGTATAATACAGCAATATAAAACAAGCATAGAGCTTCTGAAATAAACCTAATCTTTTAAAATCTAAAATTGTTGGTTTATTCCAGAAGCTATTTTTTAAGTAGCCGAGATTTGACAAAAATCTAAGAATTCACGAAATTAAGTCAATAATTATGAGGGAAGTTTCGGTCCCCTAGTAAGAGCTATCGGAATCATTAAGCTTTCTTAATCAGTTCCAGGAGTATGTTCATAATATGATACCCTAGCCGCTGCTATCAACGTTTTTGTCCCAAGTTAGGCTCTACGGTTATATTTAACGATTCTTGATCCGCTTCTGGAATTATATCCTGCCAATCATTATTCCTAACTTTGCTTACTCGAGGCAGGGAATTAGTGGTTAAACCATAAATCATTACCGAGTATGTGCCAGGATCACTTGTTTCCAATCCATCTAATTCAATCTGACATTGAGTTCCTGAAGGCAATCCATTTGCACAACCATTTAAGTTAGCGCTGGCTCCGGTAGGCAACCCAGATACCACGATTTGATTATAATCCTGGGCTCCATAATTACCAACATTTATAATATAGTTACTATGTGTAGGATCATTAGGATCGACATCTAATCTAGTTGGCTGCGATAATAAATGATAGTTTACAAATACTGGAATATAGGTTGTTTTAGAATTAGCATCTGCTAGATAGAGTTTACCCATATGATGCTTACCATCATCAACGCCACCTATACTCAAGTCTAATGGACATTTTGTTCCTACTGCAAGCGGATAACTACAGTTAAAGTTACTATACAAATACGGAATAATATCACTTTCGCTATCTAAAGAAGCTTTAAGGCTAACACTTTTTATCGGCATAAAATCTATCCCCTCCGATTCATCATCATCGCTGGAATAAGAGATTTCAAAGCCACCGCCATACATTTGACTATCTTTTAATTTAGTACTCAATGAAGTAGATGGTATGCTGACATTAAGCTTAATATCCTGGCCTGAGTTCAACACTAAAACCGTAGAATCTCCTACTTTAGTCAAACCTTTAGTATTTAGTAGGTTACTCCTATTACTCGAATAAATTAGCTTTCCATATACACTATTATTAATACTATTAACACTATAGCTTGGTGCAGGCAGGCGATCATCATTAGCTAATGAAGTTAATCCTAAGTAAGCTAGCTGAGATTTTTCATACTGATAATTTAAATCTGCCATATCGCCAGAAGCTTGATTATCTGTAATTGTTAAAATTACCCCTGCATCATATTTGTGCGTAGCGCCAGTTTTACCTACCGAGCCGAAATAAGGATCATCGCGTCCGCTATCAGGATGATAATCTTCGTATCTAACCCATGGATTACTTAAATTTTCTAACTTAATACTAACCGCTAGCTGTTTATCAATAGATGAATCAGTAAAACTCAAATTAGATTGCTGTAGCACAGAATTAGTAGTGACATTGGTTACTTGTGTATTAGCCTGAATTTGATGGTTCTGGTCATGACTACTGTTCCATTTGTTCGCATCATCATTTGACACTGTATCAATTCGAATATGATTCACCCCTGTATTAAATTGGCCTATCCCTGGATCTCCAGTAATAAATCCAAATAGAGGGTCAAATAAAAAATATTGAAGAGCAATTAGACCAACCGTACTACCTACGCTACTAACTAACCCTAATGCATCCATAGTCAATGAGGTAGGCACTTCATCCATCTTTACCAATTCTCCATACTCTGGAGAATAGTAATTACCGTAATTCGGTGCATTTATTATTACATTTTTATAATTGCTGATATCAGAAAGAGGGTCATTAATATAATCAGAAACGTTAAATATATTATCTGTACTATTAATAACCTTCACTGGGTTCTTTATAGGATTTATAGCCACTCTGTAGTTAGTATAGAATGGAGCACTAGTATCTAAAGGATACCATTTACCATCTAACCCCTGGTATTCAAACATATAGATATAGTTATCATTAGCATCAACATCAGACAGCGTAATATCTTTAAATTTTAATTTTAACTTAGGGATTCCTAGATTACTATCACCATTCACTAACCCTTTAATTGCAGTATCTACATTGACGTTTCCACTCTTCATATTTAACATAGTAACATCCGTAGACAGCTCTTTCTCAAAGAAGTTCGTTGCTGCAGCTATTTCTTCTTGGCTATATTCAGTTGGATTACGCAGAATCTCTAAATTTCTATTTAACTTTTCACCAAATTTGGCCCATACTTTCTTTTCTTTCCTAAAAATATAATCGGCTAAATTTGCTGAAGGAACTCGTTGCGTAAATGCAGCGAAAGTACCTCCGCTTGCCAACATTGTAAGTATCGATGTTGGGCCAAAGTGAATAAAATTTTGTAAAACAGAAGAACTTTGCATTTGTTGCGAATCAGTTTGTGGCTTATCTAACTTTTTCCCTGCTGGGTCATATGAAGAAGCATTATACCAATGATCGACTATTTTAAAATTTAAGCTAGAACCTGTTTCAGGAACATATATTTTATAATAACAGGAAAAGCTCCCATCCGTATACTTTGGCACATCGTGGAAATGGAGACTATTATCGTAGATATGGCTTTCAGCATAGATTCCATCACCGTGATCGAGATAACTCCATTTCGAAGGATAGTTGCTGGCTCGAGGAAAACTATACCCAGCAGGTATATGATTTAAGTGAGTACCTACATAACTGCTGACGCTACGGTTATGATCATCACTACTTTCACAGCCTACAAATTCAACATTATAATTACTCTGATTCTCTCCTACTAGCGATAAGTTACTATCTGCATACTCTGCATCATTTTGAACAATATTTGTCCAGATGTCGTTGTCATCATTAGGGCCAGTCTTTAGATTATTATTAGTCATTGAAGTCTGCTGTAACCTAGGATTAGTAGATAATTGCGAGCTTTGCTCTTCCTCATTGCCTACACAACCAGTTAAGAGAATACTCTGCATTATTAATGAAACATTGAGCAACTCCACAAATTTACGCTTTAATCTCATAATCTTCCTTTCTTACCTATATTCTTTAGAATTAATAATGTTGATTCTGGGCAGCTAATGTTGATAACTTACCGCTCCAGGCATATGACTTAGTTTTCGTTTGGATACTACCTGTCTCAACCGATATAAAAGGGGATACATATGGTAAAGTAATATTGACCGCAACTCGATTAGTTGCATCAGGACATCCTTCGTTACCTGGTTGACCATAAGCAAGACAACTATAATTACTCTGATTAAAGGCATCTGAATGATTCTCGCTTACATTACTAGTGATGCCTGCTAAAATGCTGACTGTATAACTCCAACTCCCTTGTATCGTCCAACGCCGACAAGTAAAAGTATAGCCACCGCCACAAAAATCCCAACTAGCGTTAAGGCCACTTGCCCCCATATTCAGCCGAATAGGAACGGCAACAGTATAACCTTTATAATTTAAGCCATAGATGATTAAAGTATAGTCAAGGTTCGGGGTATCATTAGTTGAAGAATGAAGATTATCAATCTCATAATTAGTCGACCAATTAAAGCTACTATCAGTTACATTTGTTGATCCGACTATGGTATTGTTATTACTATCGATAACCCGATAAAATATCTGTTGGTCTTGCTGCTTATCTCCGGTAAAATTTACATTAACATCAAATCCAGTTCTTAAAGTTATGGATTGGGCATATCCCAAAAGAGTATAGCCAATACTAAATAGTATAAAAATAATTCTTTTCATAAAAAAATCCTAAATATAAATAGTCTATTTTGAAATCTAATTTAAAACATAAGATAGTTAATCGTAATCTCAAGATTTAAAACCATCGGCTGCCTGCCACTTTTGATAACCAGCTTCACCATCATGCCCCGATGTATAGATAACTAAATTACCATCGGCCTGTAAGCGAAGAGTAGCTTGTGGATTACCATTAGTAGCAGTCCAACTAATAGGCTGATTGTTATTATCGTAAACGACTAAATTCCCATCGTGCTGCATCTTAGTATACATCCCTTGAGAATGGCTATGCACACCATCAGTTGCAGAACTGACTATTGCTTGTCGATTCGGATCTGAGATACAGTCGATATCAGAGATAGCGCATTTATACCAAGCAAAATTGCCATTTTGCTCCATATCAAGTTCATATTTATGTATTCCATCATTACCATCAACTTGAATACAATCTCCTCGTTGAAAAGTTGTATCTCCAATAATCGAGAAATCATTGCCCCCTGTTTGATGATAGACTAAATTGCAACTAGTTTTAGGTTGATCACACGTTAGTACGCCATGCAAATCAGATACCGTACTCCCGGTACAGCTACTATAGTCTAGATTGCTGCCAACGTAATTCAGATTATCGTTTAAACATATCCCGCTTAAGATATTGTGATTAAAAGTTAAGGCTTTACAGCGAGTTTGATAGTCATAACCCTTGCTATTACCTGGTGGTAAGCTTTGTATCATGTTGTCACAGCCTAGTGAACCATCTATTTCATTAACAGTACTACCTGGTGCGCAAGTCGAGTAATCTAATGAGGTTGGAACGTACTGCAATGAGTTATTGGGACATGAAGCATTTAGGGTAGTGCCATCAAAGTTAAAATTTTGGCAACGCGCTTGATAATCATCAACTGGGTTTCCTAAAGGTAGAGATCTGGCAGCCAGTATTGTAACAGTACCAATAATCTGCTCGACATGGCGATTCTCGGTAGGCGAATCATATGTAGCATAAAGTAGAAACTGTAGAGGTTTATTAATCGAATTAATAATTGCATTGGGCGCTGTAATTTGGATACCGCATACTCTGCTAGTGGGCACTGAACTGCTACCATCGTATTGTGGATCATAACCACTAGTAAAACAATTGGGATCGAAATCAAATTTTACCTGGTTTACTAAGTCGGCAATATTAGTTGCATTACCAGCATCACCATAACTGTAAGCTAGCTTATCAGGTTGATTATCAGCGCCAACTGTAACTGCACTTGCAAGGTTAAACTCTGGGTTATAGTTTGCTGTAATAGTAAAATTCTTCAAAGGGGCACTATAACTAAGATAAGAAGTGCCTAGATTTGGCTTTTCAACTAAGATAACGCCCCCGGCACTACCTATTATGTAATCTTGGTACTTAACATTACCTAGGCTAAGGATAAAAGGCTTAACATAGTTTACAGTTTGAGTCCCGTTGTTATACTCAAAAACAAAATTATTAGTTTTACTTAAGACAGGGCCGGCAGGTAAAAAGTAATTGAATTGGAAATCATCTGCTGCCCCACTAACTAAATCTTCGCACCCTCCCTCAATAAGACAAGTCAGATTAGCAAAATACATAATTAAATTATCCCCGCCGATTATGTCAGCAGCTAGGCCCATACCAATAGTAGCTATAGGCTGCGCCTGATTAGTTGTTATGGGAGCCAAGCCATTGTTTACTAAATGTACTTTATTGCTAACTTGTAAATCGTAATCAATATAGGTTCCCTGATTAATTTCAATAGGTAAAATGTTAATAACTAAGTTCCCGTACGCCCCCTTAACTACATCAGTAGCTACATCTTGAAGATTTAAGATTGGAAGCGAATCGCCGCTTAACCCTAGATTGGTTGTATTGAAATTAAAATCAAAATTATTTTGCGAATTTCCCCACTTAAAATTTAAATGAACATCATTGGTAGTATTAGTAAAATTATCGCCAGTATATACCAATTTTATATTACAGCTCTTTCCTGCCAAACTTCCTTGTTGCACTAATGTATCACAATCAGAGGTATTAATTTGCGAGATATGACCACTAGGTAAATCATGATTACTTAGCTTATTATAGATATCACTCACGTGAAAGTCCTTATCTATATTCTGCATAAAATTAATGGTTAAGCTAGTAGGATAATTTTGGATAATCCACTGTGAATTACCATTAAGACCACCCTGAAACTCTGGCTGCGGAATTGCATTAATAGTAATACACACTTGGTTACCTTGAGAACATTCGCTAAGTGCAGAGATTGGACCATAATTGAGTTTATATAAATCAGTTACAGGTACGCTCGCTGAAGTTTTTTTTATTTTAAGACTAGTTGGATTAACTGAAACATTAGTCGTTTTACCTGTTTGGACTCCACTGCCACAACCAGCCATGCTCAAGCTAACTATCGTAGATATTAAGCTTTTAGCTATTGATTTCACTTTTATTAATCTCCTAGAAATAGCTACTTCTTATTTTCATTATTATAAATAAACGTGTAAGATTTCAGTTTCTTAGTAAGGATGCCCAAACCCGTCTCCAGCCTGCCATTTTGCGTAGCCGGCTTGCCCATCATGTCCAGCCTTATAGATTACAAGGTTACCATCTGCTTGCAAACGTAAAGTAGCATTGTTATATCCATTCGTACCAGTCCAGCTAATTGGTGTATTGTTATTATCATAGACTACTAGGTTACCGTCTTGCTGCATCGTAGTGCGAGCCCCACGGTCTCGACCATTAACTCCGTCAGTAGTAGAGCTAACTATGCTTTGTCGATTTGGATCTGCAATACAATAAGAATCATTAATTGAGCATTTATACCATGCAAAATTACCACTTTGCTCCATATCTAATTCGTATTTATGTGTTCCGTCACTAGCATCAACTTGAATACAATCGCCCGGATTTAATGTCTTATCACCACTGAACGAATAATCACCACGAGATTGATGATAAATAACATTGCAACTTATGTTATTTTTAGGAGAATCGCAGGTTAATACCCCATGCAGGTCAGATACCGTACTACCTTGCGCACAAGTAGTATAATCTAAGTTTGATGGATTTAACGCGTAATGATCGTTATAGCAAGCTGCAATTAAATTTTTACCGTCAAATACTATACCTTTACAATGCGTCTGATAATCATAACCACTCTGATTTCCAGGTGGTAATGGTTGATTAACTAGATCACAAGTTAATTTACCATGAAAATCTGAAACAGTACTACCAGGGGTACAGCCAGAATAATCTAAACTGGTAGCTACGTAGTTTAAAGAGTCATCAAGACAAAGGGCATTTAAAAACGTTCCATCAAAGCTAGTATTTTTACAACGAGGCTGATAGTCATAACCCTGTGTATTACCAGGTGGTAGAAAATTTAGTGAAACAGTTCCTAAAAATTGTTCGACATGAGAATCTTGAGTCGGGCTATCATAAGAAGCATAAAGCTCAAACTCCCAAGGCTTAGCACCTAAATATTGGGGGTCAATTTGAATCTCAACCGGACAACTCCTACTATCTAAGTCATTACTATAGCGAGGGTCAAAACCACTAGTAAAACAGTCTGGATCATAGAAAAACTGAACCTTGCTAGTCAAATCGCTTGCGGATAAACCCAAGTTATAATCTCCATAAGTATAGTTAAGGATACCATTAGCTACTTTTGAAGAAATATTAAACATAGCATTATATCTCGCATAAAGCTGAAAATTTTTAAGCGGAATAGCATAGCTGACGTGCGATTCTGAATAAACATTATTTCTAGTCAAATTAATTAATGGACTATAGCCAATAGCATAATTATTCGTTCTTATATCACCTTGACTAATGGCAAATCGAATGGTACTATGTGTTTCATTTACTCCTGGGACTGTCAAGGAGTAATAGAACGAAAATCTACCCATTTGATTTCCAATACTAGCGCTAGAATTAGGAGCTATCCTAAAATTTAACATAGTCACGTCTCCAGGAGCTAAGCTGCCAGTTCCTAAATCTGTAGCATTAGCGTCTATATAATAGAGATTGGCATTACTTCCATAACGCCCTACAACTGTAGGGATAATAGTTGGGCTTTCATTATTACCATTTAACATTCCAGTACCAACATTTTTTAGCTCAATTGAGCTAACATTACTATAATTTAAACCAGTATTCGAAGAATTTTCACTACTTGAAATTACAATTGGTACTAGATCATCCCCCGAAGCGGTAATTACAGGTGTGTTTAAATTATCTCTAACCTGATTAGAAGCACTGAAATTAAAATCATATTGTTGGTCAGCACCCCAACTGAAGACAAAATGGATTTGATTTACAGTAGTCGAGTCTAATGCTGTACCTTGGTAAAAATAATAGATATAGCATTGCTTCCCAGCTGTTGCTCCACTTTGGATTAAAGAATCACAACTACTAGTATCAATCTGGATAATCCGACCTGCGACATCCAAAGAAGAAGGTAAACTATTATAGATATTGCTAATCCGAAATTTACTATCTACATTGGTATTAAATGTAATTTTTATAAAGTCAGAAACGTCCCGTAATGCCCATGAACGAGTTCCCAAATTATCCAATACATAAGTAGCGCTGGGCTGCGTAGTCGCAAAACAAATTGAATTATCTGGAGTACAGGTATTAATTTGATCGCGCAAAAGTTTCTCTGCAATAAGAAAAGGATTATCTATTTGCAACGGGTCTACCTCAAGCATCGGCTGATTTGAGTAATCTCTTATGTTAGAAACTTCATTTGCCAGCTTCGTGGTAGTACCTTGATTATTTTCTGTAGTTGACAAACCGCCAATACATCCTACTAAGCTTAGTGTCAAAGTAATTATATAAAATAGGTGCGATTTAAGATTTAGATTCATAGTTAGGTACAAAAAAAAGTTAAGGTTAGATTGAATTTTAAAAAGTTGGTAACTTATCTGAACTCTATAGCAGTAGCTCTCAAGGCTGAGTTAATTACCTTTAGAAACTACCGTACAGTTATAAATTCTAGGAATTAATAATTAGTTACCTTTTCTAAATGATCACCAGCAAGATTAAAAGATCCTCCGTTTGTCACAGTTGTGCCATTCTTATAGCTGATATAGCTTGGTTGATAAGAAATTTCACCGCTGACGTCGATAATGAATTTAGGGCTTTGCCAACCGTGTCTAACCCAAGGATCATTAATCGTTGGTCCCCACGACCAAGCAGCGCATCCCGCATGGGTTAAATCATCGTTTGGTTCTTGTGATATATTAAAAGGAAATACCGAATATCTAGTGTAAGAGTAACTAACTACACTTGGAGAGCTAGCATCATCCGACCCCCACCCAGAAAATGGGCTAATAGTTACTAGATAATTGAGTTTGTCCAAAGAAATACGATATTCAAAGCTAGTTGTTAAGTCATAATTAGCAATCGACAAGCCACTAATTATTAATTTTCGATGGATAGCTTTATTATGCGAAGTAAGGTAACTAGGATCACTTATACCGAATAAACTGCTATCATTAATATCATCAAACTCTAAATTACCATTAACCTCTGTCTTTGGAATTATTACTTTACCAGTATCTGCATCAATAACTAAATAAAATACATGCTGGTCTGGCAATTTATTGCCCGTAAAATTAAGGTTAAAATGGTAACCTGCAATAAAATTGGAATATTTTCCAAGAGTTCTTGGAACTGTTTGTGATGTTTTACCTGAATTCATATAACCAGGACAAAATTCATTACCTGCAAAAGCCATATAACCCAAAATACTTAAAATCAAAAATAAAATTTGCTTGGTCTGATTTTTTAACATATCAGTTATCCTCTAACGGTTTAACTATAATCTCATTAAATTTAATATAAACATAACAAGTAAGTACAACATTATAGGCAGAGATATTGAATAATTAAAATAACAAAACTAGAATAAGTAATATTCCAATTTATGAATACTCTAATTAAATGCCCATGTTCAGCATAACTTCTATAACGCGAGTTCGATGCTTTTATAATTATAGATCTATATGTTACTCAACATAAATTAGTAAAATTTATAATACAATTAAACTAAAGATACTGTAAACGGTATATTTAGCACTTATCTTTTATAAAATTTAATTAGTCTTTTGTTAAATCTAAATCACAACATACAGTTTGAATTTTTTTATTTACTTTAAATTAGATCTAACTCGCGTCTTTAAGCTATTAGATAATAGCTTTGGAGATATAAAGACTTACTACCGGACACTTTTATTTTAATGCTACCCACAATTGTGATTTATATAGTTTCAATTTATTATGATGAATGCTTTATCTATACGAAATATGCAAGATATTAGACTTTGTTTATGAAGTTGGCGTTATTTGTTGAACTATTTGAGTAGCGCGAGTTTTCAACAAATAGCCAATGAATAATACAAAGTCTTATATCTTGCATATTTGAGTAATAGATAAACTATTCCTCAATATAAATTGTCTTATAATAAAACTCACTAAATCTATAGCAATAAAAGTGTCCGGTATTGAGTATAAAGGTTTTGCCTGGGTTAAATTAACGAGTCAAAAGTTTAATGCAAAAAATGAGATTAAGAATATGAGATATAGATTTTTAGAAGAAAATGAGTAAGTTTGGGCTAAATTCCGGCGTAGATTTGCTAATTATGAAACCAAAGTTCAACTTGAGTTTTGACTTGTACTGGATATTTCTCAACCAAGAATTTAGCAATATCTCGCTCAGCATGAAGAATTTCTAAATCTTTTTATGGATAAGTAGAGTTCCAGGGAATATTGCTGATTGCAAAGAATTATTGAAGTTAGAGGAGGCAACTATTGCCTGGGAAGGCTGTAGTGATGGTTACCGCTATGCTGAAGTTGGCAATAGTTAAATTAGAGCAACAGGCTATCAAAGATACTTGGCAAGCCGGTGAAGAATCCGACATTAAGTTGGATATTTCAAATAATGGAGGGCAGTAGTATTGTTATGATTTAAGATCAAGCGCAAAATTCATTTTCTGCCATGGTGACCAATTAGAGTGAGCTGAGGTTTAAATTATACGTTTATTTGGTAAGAGGGTTTGTGAAATGTATGGAATTTAAAAAAGATCGTGGGAATGTCGGTTTTATACTAAAGACTTGCGTTTTAAGGAAAAAGCAAATCGTTAATAAATTAGTTAAACTATATTCATTTTCATCATAACACGTAACAAATTCGACTAAATATTTTTGTAGAATTTTCGCTACAAGGTAATTTAAGGGAACAGATAAGATACAGGCGGCCAATGGAAAATTTTAAAAATTAATAACCTATAATCGATTGGCACTTAGAATCAATCCGAAATCATTTGCAACCAGTTATGCGCTCATATTCATTAAAAGAGCATTTGACTCCTGAGGAACTAATCAATACAGATTGTTTTAAATGATTCCATTTAGCAAAATCTACCTCTGGAAACCAAGTGGTTGGATTAGCAACCAGAAATTCAATATAAGTCAGGTGTAACTTGTTTGCCAATGGCAGTGCCTCTTTGAAGATTTGGCCACCGCCAATAATGCAAAGCTCAGGAGCATCTTGATTAGCCGCTATAGCTTCTGCTAATGATGAATATACGATAACCCCAGGATGGCTAAACTCACCACGACTAATTACAATATTTTTTCGTCCGGGCAAAACACGGCCAATAGACTCGAATGTTTTACGCCCCATAATAATCGGCTTGCCCATGGTAACTTGTTTAAAGTAGGCTAAATCTTCAGGGATATGCCAAGGCAATTGGTTATTGCTGCCAATCACTCGTTCTTGGTTCATCGCCACAACTATGGAAATAATTTGGCCCATTCTTTCTCCGAAAAAATCTATTCCAGTATGTAGCTGGATTCAATTACGCATTACATTGCCGAAAACAATTCAGCTAAACGGCCACCGGTGCTTTAATGGCCGGATCAGGATCATAGCCTACTAGCTCAAAATCATTATATTCAAAATCAAAAATTGAACTAATTGATGGGTTTATTTTCATCTGCGGCAGCGTTTTAGGCGTTCTGGTTAATTGCAGTCTAACCTGCTCTAAATGATTTAAATAGATATGAACATCACCAAAGGTATGAATAAACTCGCCGAGTTGCAAGTTGCATACTTGAGCTATCATCATGGTTAATAAGGCATAACTTGCAATATTAAAAGGTACGCCCAAAAATACATCAGCAGAGCGCTGATAAAGCTGGCAGGATAATTTACCATCTTTAACATAAAATTGGAAAAATGCATGGCAAGGAGCTAACGCCATCTTATCAAGTTCACCAACATTCCAAGCTGATACAATTAACCTTCGCGAATCTGGATTCACTTTTATTTCATCAATTACATTACTAATTTGATCAACAATCTCTCCATTAGCCCCTTGCCAGCTTCGCCATTGCTTACCATAAACCGGGCCTAATTCACCATTTTCATCGGCCCATTCATTCCATATAGTTACACCATTTTCGGTTAAATATTTAATATTGGTCTCACCGCGAATAAACCATAGAAGCTCATATATGATTGATTTCAGATGAACTTTCTTGGTTGTCACTAATGGAAAACCATCATTTAGATCAAATCGCATCTGGTAACCAAAAGTTGAGATGGTACCAGTTCCAGTCCGGTCCCCTTTGATTGACCCTTGTTCAAGCACATGTTTTAATAGATCATGATATTGTTTCATAATTCTCTCTTTTATTATGATAATTCTGAAGTAACGTTTACTAAACTACTTCGTATTAATTTAAAAACTGACTCGGTAGTTGGCAAGGACATCTCTGGCAAGGTAGCATCATTTAGAATTGATTGCCAGATAAGCTGCTGCCCCTCTTTCGGATATATTTCACCTTGCCATGAAGTTACAAGAATTATATCTAAGTTTACTAAACCATGGGGATAGTCATGTTCAATAGTGCCCAGCTTTATCATGCACTTAGGTAGGACTTCTATTGCAATCTCTTCATGTAGTTCTCGTGCCAAAGCACTAAAACTCGACTCCCCTACCTCCAGTTTACCTCCTGGAAATTCCCAATAGCCAGCATAGATCTTACCAATAGGGCGGCAAGCAAGCAATACTTTGCTAGCATTATTGTCATATATGACCCCTAGAGTAGCATTAATTTGCGGCTTCATCTTTTAAACTTTCATTGAACTCTTTGCGGGCGAATAATAACATAAAACTAATCCCCTGTGGGTGATCAACATCAATATCAGTCCATGGTAAATAGCCAGAAACCTTGAAGTCTTGATTCGGGACGCGGGTAATTTTCACCCAACTTGAACCGCTATCCGTCATGGCTTTAAAAGCAGTTTCACTATTTAGAGTTGGGACAACCGAGTCATGTTCAAATGCCAGAAAGCTAATTGGAGTTTTTGAGCGCCAATTATATATATCAGCATTTTCTACCGCCTTAACAAATTTTGGATCAGAAAAAATTTGTGGATTTGTTATGCTTATTACAGAGTTTTCCCCACGGGAATATCCACTACTTAACGCCGCTTGATATAATAGACTATATTTATAACCATCTCGCAGTGGGGCTGATTGAATTAATTCAGGTAGAGTATATTTCCTGCCGGCTACAACACAGCCATCACATGCAATAAATTTTGAATTTAAAACCTGACTCTCGGGAGTACCTGGCAATGAATAGTAACTATATGAATCTAATGCATGCGCTAATAGCCCAGGCTTAACAAATGCTGCCACACGCCAATTCTCGACCGAATAAGGATCTTTATGGGACTTATCAATATTTTGTAAAACATATGGCAAAGTTACTTTTGATAAATTATATGCACCAACAATTGGCACGGTCTTGGTTAAAGTCAGCGACTGTGAAACCATGAAACCAGGATTATCCTGAAGGATTTTTGTCGCCCATAATGCATAAGCGCCACCTTCAGAATAACCACTTATGAAGAGCCTGGTCTTACCATTATGCTGGTCGAAATTCAATTTACCAAACTCGCCATTTAATGCTTTTAACATATAAATTCCGCTAAGAGCATTAATTTCTGGGTATAAAATATAAGGATGCACCGAATTAGCGTCAATACCTGAACCTAAATAATCAGGCATTACAACCACATAACCATCGCTAGCTAAGGTGCTTGCCATTAAACGGCTTAACTGGAATTCATCGCCTAAAAAGTTTGATGGTATATTATTTTTATCCAAAATAGTATAACGATAAAAAAGAACTATCCCTTTAAGTTTGTTCATGCTATTTGGAATTAATACTGCCCCTGATACGTGGTGATCGCGATTATATAGATCCTTGGTAGTATATACAACCTTATAGCCATATACACTTTCGAAATTTTCAGTGATTAGTCCCGATTCACTGCTTAAATCAATTCCCATATCGGTTTTAATATTCGCCCGATTATAGTTACAGCTGGCGATATATAGGCCACTGCAGATCTTTGAAAGATAGAATTCATAGAGCCATTTAGGATGGTAGTCTATAACCTTTTGATTATTTACTAAATTACCCGTAGTATTACTTATCAATATTTTGGGATAGCCTTTATTTGCTATGTAGCTTTCAAGAAAAATAGAATTATCCTGGTTAAGCCCAATTGCATAAAGTGATGTGCCAAAGATCAATAATATTATGCTTATGAAGAATTGTAACCTATTTAATATCATTCGAGGTTATATCCCCTTAGTTTGAATTAGTATTTGCCAAATTCGCATCAAATTCTTTACGCGCGAACAATATCATAAAATTTTCAGCGCTAGCGTGATCAATGGCCTCGTCTGCAAAAATTGAATGACCGTCAGACTTGAAATCCTGATTAGGTATTTGCGTAATTTCTAATTGACTCGATTTTTGCTTAGTCATTGCTAAATATGCCACTTCTGAGTTAATCCGCGGAATTACAGAATCGTATTCTAAACTAATAAAACTAACTGGTATCGTTGCTTGCCAATTATAAATATCTGCTTTTTGTAGCGTTTCTAAAAACTGCTTATCGTCACTGAGAGCATAATTTGCCATGGGGCTAATCGAATTAGCTATTCGAGAATAGTCTTTACTTTCATTAGTATTGCTACCATATTGGCTATATGCCTTATTAATACTATCTAAAATTGCTGGTTTAGCGAGTGCTGAAGTTCTTAGATTTGCAACATAGTAAGGGCTACTTTTTACCTCATCTACGTTCCCATATAAATAAGGCAGCATAATGCGCGACATATTATAAGGCCCCGACATGGCTACGACTTTCTGGGCACTAAAACCATAACGTTCTAAAAACCACTTGTTATCCTGCAAAATTTTAGCTGACCATAAAGCATATTCTGCCCCATCTGCATATCCGGCTATCATTAACCTAACATGCCTATTTTGCAATTTAAATCTTAACGCTGGAACCACTTGTGGAAGCAGCTTTAACATATAAACTCCACTTAAAGCATTTGCAGTTGGGTACACTAAAGATGGGAAGACCGAAATTTTATCTCCTCCAAGACCGATGTAATCTGGCATTAATACTACATAGCCATCAGTTGCCAATGTGCTGGCAGCCAAGCGAGAGACCTCATTTTCATCACCAACAAAATTAGATGGTACATTACTCTTAACTAAACTACTACCATGATAATAGATAACTACACCTTTTAAGGGTATACTACTATTGGGCACTAAAATTGCACCTGTTACAGGGTGAGATCCACCATTCACACTAATGGTCGTATAATTTACCTGATACCCTGATACAGTTTCAAAGCGTTGGCTGATTAGGCTATAGATATCTGAAATATTTATTCCAGTATTTTTCTTTAGGTTACTAATATTAAATCTGCAATTAAACCAATAAACTCCGTTACAAATACGCCTTTTATAATAGTTATACAATTGAGGTTCATTATATTCGGCTATTTTATTGCTGTCAATTAATTGTCCAAAACTGTCATTTAAATTCAGCTTGGGATAATTTGTACCTGAGATATAGCTTGAATAACCTGAATCATCTAGCTCTAAAGTGTTTGGGTTAGCTGTCTGGCTGGTATTAATTTTTGCTACTTCGGATGCTGCAGTTACAGCGTAAGTATTTCCGATTATAAGGCTAGCAATTAGTCCGCCAAGTATAAATTTCGGCATCATAATATTATTTACCCCAGATTTTTTTATATTTATCCAGTAGCTGATCATCTGTCTCAACATGGTTTGGATTTGGATCGATACACGCTACAGGACAGACTATCTGGCATTGCGGTTCATCATAATGCCCTACACATTCTGTACATAGCTCTGGATTAATCTCATATATCTCTGGACCTTGGCTTATTGCCTTATTCGGGCATTCTGGCTCACAGACATCACAATTAATACATTCTTCTGTAATAAATAATGACATTTAAATTTTCCTCTACTATTCTTTACGAATCAAACTATTTAGCATTTTAACCGTTTTTTAGTGTAATCAATAGATTATTGCAATTTTATTCATTTAACTGCAAGCAAGGCATAATTTACCTTCCCTGCTTTTCCCTCTTTTAGAAGCTCGTAATTATCCAGCTCCGGTCTAGACTCATATTCAATGTAAATCCGACCATCTGGATTTAGGCATTTATAAGCAATTTTTAATACCTGATTAAGTAAGTCGCTTTGATATGGTGGATCCAGAAATATTACATCAAATTTAATAGAACAATTCCGTAAATAATCTAGAGCTGACTGTACTAATACCTGACAATTATCTAAATTTAACAATTGGACATTACTTTTTAACTGCAGAGCAATTTTAATCTCTTTTTCAATCATTACAACTAAGCTAGCATTGCGAGAGCTTGCTTCGAAGCCAAGTGAACCACTCCCAGCAAAAAGGTCTAAACAGCTCCGTCCAGTCAGGTCCTGGCCTAACCAATTAAACAGTGTTTCCTTTACCCTGTCGAGTGTTGGTCTTAAGCCTGGAGAATCTAAAACTGGCAATAAGCGTGAACGATGGTGGCCGCCTATTATGCGTATTTTTCCCATAATTTAATGTCTTATTCTTTGATATGATTGATTAATAAATTCTGGATTATACTGGCGATTAAATTCAGGCAGTGCAGAGAGCAAGATTGAACCATATTGCTTTAATGCAATTCGGTTATCACATATCGTTACTTGCCCATAATCCTCTTCACTACGGATCAATCGACCTACTGCCTGGATTAATTTAATACAGGTCTCCGGCAATGATACATCCATAAAATAATTGCCATTTTCGGCTTTTACCCAATATTCGCGGACTTTATTTTGTGGGTCAGTATGCGTTTCAAAAGGTAATTTGCTAATTACAACGTGCATGCAATATCTAGTAGGCAAATCTACGCCTTCAGCGAACGAGTTTAAGCCAAAAATAATGCTTGCTTGGTTAGTATCAATAGATTCCTTATGCTCGGATATCAACTTCTGATTGCTACTATATTCAGTTTGCAACAATATCTTATTTTGAATTTTTGGCGGCAGCATTTTAAAGGTATCTATAAGCTGCTGGCGATTAAAAAATAAAACCAGCGTACCATATGCCTCCTTATAATCCAGGATTTGGCGTAAATATAAGCCAAGCTCTTTTTGAAACTCAACCCGGGTTGAATATTCAGGAGAATATCTGAATTGAGGAATTACCAATTGGCTATGTTTGGGATAATTAAACGAGCTAGTTAGTTTTATTTCATGGAGATTGGAATAAAGATTTAATCCAAGCTGAAATTTTATATAATCAAAGCGCTGTCCTATGGCTAAAGTCGCCGATGTAAGACAAGCCGCATGAACTCTCGACCATAATTTATTTGCTAGCAATTTGCCAACATGTGTTACCCCGGCTATTAAATTATACTCTTCGCCACCATTATATAATCGCTCTTCTACCCATCGAGCATTAGCATTATAGCGTGAATCATCTTTATTTATCAGATAATTGGCAGTATTTGCAATACCCTCAATACTATTTAAATAAAACCCTAATTTTACTAAGTTCGCTTCAGTTACAAAATCCTGGCTTGACTTTAACTTTTCTTTGAGTTTGTCTTGGATCTTCTTCATCCCTTCAGCCAATTCCGTAGCAATGTAAGCAATTACCACAAATAAATCTTTTAATTCTTGACTGATTGCCGGATTAAGATAATCATTAAGAATAAAAACTCCATCATTAAAAACTTCTTTATTCAATTTTATAATCTGATAGAGTTTCTCAAGACTGTCACTTAAATCAAGAGCTTTTGCCGCAAGATCATCGCATAAAGGTATATCTGTATAAATATAGCTATTATTTCCAGGGTTAGCGATTAATTTGCTCGCATTATTTACTAGGCCGATACTTTGTTTTAACTCAAACTGTCCCATAAAGCCATTAACCGCGTAGCCAGGAAAATTATGTGCCTCATCAATACATAAATAATAGTCGGCAGGTTTAAATGGCAAGACATTTCCGCCGCCACTTTCTAAATCAGCCAATAATAGGCTATGGTTGGTAATGATTACATCACATGATTTGAGAAATTCGCGGTTTTTGTAAAATGGGCAGTTTGATTCGTCTTTCTGGTTATGAGGGCATTGATAACCTAAGCACTGGTGTTTATCAATTGTAATTAGGGGTTTCAATTTACTTTCAATGGTAATTGGCGCTAAATCGAGATCGCCATTCCATGCCCCTTGTTTAAAATGACTGGCAATTGACTGGAGCTTTTGAGCACTGCCATCAGCTTGGCTAACCATGTCAATAGGGAGATCAGCTATACTATTTTCTAATTGGTAGGGACATAAATAATTCGAGCGTCCCTTTGCTAAACCGAAATTAATTTTAATGCCACTATTTTTTACAAATAAAGGTAGGTCTTTATTAAATAACTGCGCTTGCAATGTTTTAGTAGCGGTACCAATTATAAACTTTTTTTGGAATTTTTGGGCATTAACCACCCCAGCTAGAATGTAGGCAAGGCTCTTTCCGGTACCGGTTGGAGCTTCAATTAGGCAAATATTGTGGCCGTCTTTTAATTCGGGATTAACATTCTCAAAACATTCGTCAATAACTTCTACCATTTCCAACTGTGATTTTCGCGGTTGAAAATTTATTATTTTGGCAGTAACTTGTCCATATAATTCTTGGGTCTTCATCATGGCAGCATCATAAAAAATTTGGCTATTATTTTACCACAAATTACCTTTGTTCTAAATTAAATTAGTCCGAGTACAAACATGACAAGTTAGAAAATTTAAAATGCAGAAAACCCGGTTAACGCTCTACCTAAGGTTAGACTGTGAATATCCAGAGTACCTTCATAGGTAGCTACGGATTCAAGATTAACCATATACCTAATCACCCGGTAGTCATCTAATATCCCATTTGCCCCAAGTATCTCCCGCGCAGCTCTGGCAATTGCCAGGGCTTTTTGGGTAGAGTTATATTTAAGCATATTTATCAGTGAACTAACTTTACCCTCAATTTTCGCTACACTAAGGCCGGGCGTATCTTTTTCAACAATATATCCTTCGATCTCACCATTTTCATTTTTGGCCCAAATTATAAATATATCAGCATATGGAGCTAAGCCAATCCAGCGTTTGGCGCCAGTAATTTCATAACCCCCTGCAACTTTTCGAGCTACGGCTTCCATACTAGATGGATCAGAACCATGATCCGGTTCAGTTAACCCAAACGCACCAAGTATCTGGCCAGTATTCAATAGCGGTAAATATTTATCCTTCTACGCAGCACTTCCAAACTCATAAATGCTCTTCATTACCAATCTACCCATAACACTAAAGATTGCTCTAAAGCCGGAATCAGCACGTTCAAGTTCTCGAGCAATTAACCCATAGGCCACGGGAGTGATTGAGGGCCCACCATATAGATGAGCAATATCTCCTCCGAAAATTGCTAATTCGCCAAGAAATTTTGCGGCTAATACCACCTGATTTTCCTGTCTAAATCCTGCTTGAATCAAAGGTACCAAATTTTCAGTGACTTTTTCACGTACTTTAATCATTAAATCCAACTCTGGCTTTAAAAGCTGAAATTCAAGTCTTAGCGGATCATCAGGATTAAATGCTGCCTTTAAATACATGAGCTACCCCTTGCAAATAAACGATTGCGAGTTAAGTTGTTGTTAATTATGAAAAAATATTTCTTATTTAGTATTTTACCATGTATAATTGGGCCTGAAATGATACAATATAGCTATCATCGTTAGGAAAGTTTATTCAGATGGTTAAATCCAGCTTTAAAACACTTGAAGAATATATCGGAAATCTAGAGGCTTGTGCCTTAGATGATGATTTATACGTAGTTAAAAGTCCTGACTGTAATTTTGCTTATGCTAGTGATCTTATAGTAAAAACTTTTGGCTATAATAACCTCTCAAGTTTAGAAGGCACAAGCGTTTATGACATTCGTTCAGAAGTGGTTGAGCTTGCCCCTTATCTGTTTAGTAGGGACAAGAGACTTATTGAGCAAAAAACTAATTCTTCTATTTTGGTAAATTTTAATGCTAAACCACTGTCTGGATTTATTGTTCATGATGGTTCTCCGATTATTTCCAGGGATAATAAACTGATTGGTTCACTAATTAGATTCAGTAAATTGGAAAAACCAATGCTTTGGAGCAGCTTAATCCTAAATAGCTATAACCCAAATACAAAAAAGCTAGATTTAATTTTACCGCACATTGATAGTGTTAATAATTTGCAATTATCAGAGCGCGAACAGAAGGTATTATTTCTATTGAGCTTAAACTATACAACAAGTCAGATAGCTGAAATATTAAGTAAAGTCGAAAACAAAAAAATTACGCCCAACTTGATTCGAAATAATATTAATCAGCAGTTATATATAAAATTTGAAGTAAATTCTGTCCCAGATTTAATCGAAAAATACTCAATGCTAAAGCAAGATAAACTTATACCACAATCATTTAATAAGCAATTTGCGACCAGTTTAAGATGCGAAATGCAGTCCTGACCGAGTATATCGATCAATTTCAAAACCTGCTTGTTGATACCGATATAATTGCAATCAAAGATACGAATGGTTTATATGCTTTTGCTACTCCATTATGGTTAAAATGCTATGGATTTACCGATCTTAATGAGATAATTGGCAAAAATGACCGGCAGATTTTAACGCAGTCAAGTAGTTTTAAAGAAAGCGTAGAACATTTAGATCAAGAATGCTTAAATACAAAGAAAAGACTTGTAGCTCATGCAATGATTGATTCAGTCAACCAAGGCCCACGTTTATTCGTAATCCAAAAAAACCTAATTATTAGAAATGGAAAAACATTAGGGATCCGTGATATTTATCGACCCTTTATCGCACGTAATTTTATGTACCAGCTGTTAAACCAATTTCCGGATGATGTACCCTATACAGAATTATTACATGCACCCGACCTAACTGACCGGGAACAAGCAATACTATTTTTATTATTACTTGGTTACACGCCAAAGTTAATCGCTTGGATACTACAAAAATATTCTCAAAAAGCAATCAGTGCCAAAACTGTCAGCAATATCATCTACCAGCAGCTTTACCCCAAATTCAAGGTAAATACAATTGCAAGTTTAACCAAAACAGCATTAAAATTTAACATTGATCTTCAAATTCCTTTACTACTAAAAGAACACGAATTCATCATTAGAATTGAATAGCTCTAATCGCAATTTGCAAATACAGTATTTAGAATTTAGCAAATTTTCACTTTATATTAATCGGAAATTATAATAATATTAAAATTATATTCGTATATTATAAACCCATAATATCATCACTTCACTCCAGTAACTTTTCTTGACTTTATAATTCCATAGAATATTAGAGCAACTATGAATTTATCTGTTCAAGAAAGGTAATCTTACTAAAAATGGTTAAGACAAATGTAAAGACGCTCGATGAATATATAAATATAGTGACTAGCTGCGCTCTTGATGATGACATATATGTAATTAAAGATACAGAATGCCACTTTGCCTTTGCTTCAGAGCAGATAGTAAAAACTTACGGTTTTTCAAACATGTCTGAAGTAGAAGGAAGAACAGTTTACGATATTCGGTCATGTGTAGTAGAACTTGCCCCCGAATTGTTTGTTGAACGCGACAAGAAAATTATCGATGAAACCGCTAAAATTACTATATTATCTAATTATCAAGCTAGCCCAATATCAGGGTTCTATATTCAGGAAGGAGCGCCTATAATTTCTACCGATAACCAAGTAATTGGCTCAATTATTAAATTTTACCAAATTGACAAACCAATGCTAGCTAGTAGTTTAATATTGAATCATTACCAACCTAAAAACCAAAGTTACGATTTTGTGCTGCCTAAGATCCAATCAGTTAACAACATTCAACTATCCGAGAGAGAACAAGCAGTCTTGTTTTTGCTAAGCCTTAATTATGACACAAGGCAGATTGCCGAGATACTTAGTAAATCAGAACGGAAGATTATCACTCCAAACCTAATCCGTAATAATATTAACCAGCAGCTTTATATCAAGATGGAAGTTAATTCAGTTCCGGATTTAATTGAAAAATACACCTTACTTAAGCAGGAAAAGCTAATTCCAACTACATTCAATAAACAATTTATCACTACCCTAAAGTATGAGAAAGCTACTCTCAAAGGAGAAAAACTAGTCGCCTAACCCCATCTAAACTCAACAATATTCGAACATCTTTATTTTTTTATTACAATCACCATTGACACGATAACTTATTGTCTTTATATCATAAATTAATTAGTACAAACATTTGTTTTATAGGCTATAATCTCGCCTTAACATTAAAGGTAGCTTTAAAAACTATGGTTCAATCTAGTGCCGATAATTTGAAAGAATATGTAGATAATATACGTGGATGTATCCTAGATAATGATTTAATCGTGATTAAGGACACCAAGTGTCAATTCGCATTTGCAAGTGAACAGATTGTAAGTACCTATGGATACCAAGATTTAAGTGACCTTGAAGGTAAGACAGTTTATGATATCCGCTCATGCATAGTTGAGTTGGCTGACAAACTATATCATGACCGAGATAAAAAAATAATTCAAGACCGAGCCAATCTGACAGTACTTGCCAATTATCACGCTGCTCCCCTTACCGGGCTTATTATCCAAGAAGGTGCACCCATTGTATCAAAGAAAAATAAATTGCTTGGCTCAATTATAAAGTTTTACCCTATAGATAAACCTATGCTTTCAAGCAGCCTCATTCTAAATCTATATCAACCATCAAAGCTAAAACATGATTGTGTAATGCCAAAAATTGATTCGACAAATAATATTCAGTTATCCGAGCGTGAACAGGCAGTCCTTTTCCTGCTCAGCCTAAATTATGACACAAGGCAGATCGCTGATATAATTGCTAAAACTGAAAATAAGCCAATTACGCCAAATCTAATCCGCAATAATATTAACCAACAACTTTATATCAAATTTGATGTAAACAATGTCCCAGACCTAATTGAAAAATACAGTTTACTGCGTCAAGATAAGCTTATCCCAGTTGCTTTTAACCAGCAGTTTGCCATGGTATTAAATTACGAACCAAGTAAAAAATAAGGCCCTTAAGATTAAGAGCCTTATTGAATTTTATGAAGCCTGGCATTAATCCCAGTCAAGAGCCCCGCCACTTTGATATTCAATTACCCGTGTTTCAAAAAAGTTTTTCTCTTTTTTAAGGTCAATCATCTCGCTCATCCAAGGGAATGGGTTAGTCGCACCAGGAAATAATTCATTAAGACCAATCTGGGTCATCCTGCGATTACATATAAACCTTAGGTATTCTTTAAACATCCCAGCATTTAGACCTAGCACACCGCGTGGCATAGTATCTTCAGCATAGGCATACTCTAAATCGACACCCTTTTTAAATAACTCTATTAACTCAGCTTTAAATGGCTCAGTCCATAATTCAGGATTTTCGAGCTTAATCGTATTTATTAAATCGATACCAAAATTACAATGCATCGATTCATCGCGCAGAATATATTGATACTGCTCAGCTGCCCCGGTCATTTTATTTTGGCGACCCAAAGCCAAGATTTGAACAAAGCCAACGTAGAAGAATATACCTTCCATAATACAAGCAAATACTATCAGAGATTTTAGCAGCTTTTGATCATTCTCAAGGTCACCTGTCTTAAATTCAGGGTTAGTTAAGGTATCAATAAAAGGGATTAAAAACTCATCTTTTGCCCGTATAGAAGAGATTTCATGATACGCATTAAAAACTTCCCCTTCATCAAGGCCTAAGCTCTCTACTATATATTGATAAGCATGAGTATGTATAGCTTCCTCAAAGGCCTGACGCAACAGAAACTGGCGGCATTCAGGAGCCGTAATTTGCCGATATGTACCAAGTACGATATTATTTGCAGCCAAGCTGTCAGCAGTCACGAAAAAGCCTAAATTACGCTTTACAATTAAGCGTTCATCATCGCTTAAACCATCTTTCGATTTCCATAACTCAATATCTCGCTGCATATTAATTTCTTGGGGCATCCAGTGATTAGCGCAAGTTGCTAAATATTTTTCCCATGCCCATTTATATTTAAATGGAACTAACTGATTAACATCAGTCTTACCATTAATGATACGCTTGTCAACTACATTGACCCGCTCGTTAGTATGCTCAGCCATTACACTATCCTCTTAATCAATTAACTTCATTAAACTTCGTACCGGATAACCCCCTACCCCTAACTTGAGATAGTCCTAGGCCACCAGGTAACAAAAATATATATGCCCTATAACTAATATTGTAATTTTATATTAACCCCATTGGGATTAATTTGCATTTTAGTACCATCACTTACGTTGATGTTGCCATTACTTATAATTTGCATTTCCTCTTTGTCAATGTTCATACTATTTTGTTTGCCCGAAAAATGACTAACTTCAGACTCGACTTGAGTAGCACCTTGTACAATTTGGGAATTTTTAACAGTTTTACTTTCACTTTTTAGTTCATTCATGAATGTATAGTTTTGGCTATCTGCTACCGTAAAAGCTACAGCTACCTTACTTAACATAAATAAACTTGAGATAGAAAGCCATCTAATCATTTTTTAGCCTAATAGCGCATCAATATAATCTTTAGTAACAAATGGGCGCAAATCATCTATACTTTCACCAACTCCGATAAAACGAAGCGGAATCGGACGCTCTTTAGCTATTGCACAAATTACTCCGCCTTTTGCCGTTCCGTCTAATTTAGTTAATACTAAGCCAGTTAAACCTAGTGCATCATCAAATGCTTTCACTTGATTAATAGCATTTTGGCCAATATTTGCATCCAGAACTAGCATAATTTCATGTGGAGCATCAGGCAGAGCTTTAGTGATTACACGCTTAACTTTTTTTATTTCTTCCATCAAGTTAAGTTGGGTTGGTAATCTTCCAGCTGTATCAGCTAAAACTATATCTATTTTTTTTGCGACCGCCGATTGGATTGCATCAAAGCAAACAGCAGCAGAATCTCCTGATTGTTGAGCTACTACCGTAACATTATTCCGCTTACCCCATTCCATTAATTGTTCGCGAGCAGCTGCCCTAAAAGTATCGCCAGCAGCTAACATTACACTTTTACCTTGCTGTTGAAAATACTTGGCAAGTTTCCCAATAGATGTTGTCTTTCCTGCGCCATTTACTCCAACCATCATGATTACAAATGGTGAATGCTTATCAGTTGCTAATGGTTTTTCTAACGGTTCAATTAATTCGATTAATGAATCAGACAAAGCTTTTTTCAATTCAGTACTATCTTTAAGCCCTCGTAAGCTTACTTTACCACGTACATCTTCTAATAAATGGGTGGTTGCGGCAATACCGACATCTGAAGTAAGAAGTACAGACTCCAATTCATCGTATAAGTCTTCGTCAATCTTACCGCCGCCAAATACCCCTAAAAGTTTTTTCCCAAGAGCATCCCTAGTTTTGCTAAGCCCCATTTTAAGGCGTTCGGCCCATGACATCTTCTTTAACGGCTCAAGTTGCTCCGGCTCATTAATCTGAGGCAACTCAACTTCTTCTGGGATCGATGGATTATTTTCAATACTCACCACTACTTCTTCATTGGGGATCACGAATGGTTGCACATCTACTTCATGCTTTAATTTTTCTATCTCAGATTCTTGATTATTAACATCATTTGTTTGGCTGGTTTCGTTTAAATCTATATCTGCATCAATCGGGGAATTAGTAACTTCAACCTGCTCATCTTTCTTCTTTTTCTTAAAAAAACCAAAAACCATATTTTCCTCTTCCAAACACAAAAACACTATATATAGTGGTTAGGGATTTATTATAACACAGCCTATAGTTAACCTGCTTTTACAAATTTATCTATATGCCCTAAAATTTTCTCTAGTAGCACACTAAGATTTAATTGACTATCATCTATTACAATTGAGGGTATGCTGCGTAACCAGGTGATTTGACGCTTGGCTAATTGACGGGTTGCTGCCTGTCCTTCATATAGCAATTCCTGATAATTTATCTTACCAGCCAAAAAGTCCCAAACTTGGCGATAACCTACACTTCGCATAGAGTTATGTTCAGAGCTTAGCTCAGGATACTTAGCTTGTAACTGTTGTACTTCGGCAACAAAACCTTCATTAAGCATATTTTCAAAGCGCAGATTAATTCGTTCATGTAATAACGCTCGGTTTCCAGGTACGATTGCCAACGCTAAATAATCACAGTTAACAAGTCCAGGCAGCTTAAATTCTTTCTGAGCCACAGACATTGGCTTACCTGTTAATATTGAAACCTCTAATGCCCTCTCAATTCGTTGCCTATCATTTACATTAATTCTGGCGGCTAGAATCGGATCAAATTCGCTTAACCTTGCATGCATTTGAACATTACCGAATTTTGCAAAATCATTTTCCAAACTCGCACGTAATTGTGGGTCAGCACTAGGTAACTGAGAAATACCATTAATTAGTGCATTATAGTACATCATAGTACCACCAACTAAAACTGGAAGTTTATCCCTTTTATTTATATCAGCAACAAGGCGCTTACATTCTAATATAAAATCAGCTACTGAATAACTTTCAAGAGGATTTAGAATATCAATTAAATGATGAGTAACGAGTTTAAGTTCTTCCTTATTGGGTTTTGCGCTGCCTATATCTAAATCACGGTAGATCAATGCAGAATCTACACTTATTATTTCAATTGGATAGTATCTGGCCAACCTCAAGGCAATTTCAGTTTTACCTACTGCAGTTGGCCCCATTAGAAATATCGCTTTATTTACCATTCATTACATCACTAAAATGTTCTTGCCAATTTTCCGGAAAACCCATAGCTTTTATATTTATCCCATAAATTGAAATTAGTCCTGTCAATTTCTTATAAAATGGCTGTTCTATTCCAAGGGTTTTTAGGAAATAAGTTATCAATATAAGTACACTATAGATCCTGCTGCCATCGCACAATGCATGGCTTATTGATTTATGCCTATCGTCGATAATACATTCAAAACTAAAGTGTCTATTCCAAATACGGTTATGATGAGCTGCGTAATTTCTTATTAAAGTTAGATTATCTAATACTGCTTGCAAGACACTATAATGAACTTGATAGCGTTTAGCCACTGCAGCTTTATCATCCTGGTTTTTAAGATTTAGCAACCATTTACTGAGTTGTCCGATTGACGTTAGCTCCATAACAATCCAAATTGGAGGCATATCCGGATCGTTGTAGCGATGGTAATATTCACTAACTAATATATCGTGTGAGGCTTTCATTTGATACTGAATTCGTTCAATACTATCGTTTAAGGCACGATGATCCCTAAATAATTTATGATTTAAATAAAAATGTGGACCATATTTCCAACTAAGATTAATAAACTGAGTACGAACAGATATTTCGATTTTTTCAATGGCTTCAAGAATTAAATTACGGAGTTGACTGTCAAATTCGTAAACTTTGACAACATCTTTAAAATTTGTGTTTAATTTATATTTTCGGACATTCGTGAGTTCAAGAAAAGGGACAGAATAACTCAAAAAGCGGTGAAAGTAAACTTCTTCCAAAAAATCTTTGGCAAAAGGATAATCATCAACTATCATTCCCCGACTCCGCAATATTTTTATCTGATCATCTACACTAGCCGGTGGATTCAAATAAATATTGCGCTGTTCAAACAAATCATGCATATCATAAGAGTTATTGTGCAGTGAACTACTCATTAGTGTGCCTTTGGAGTTGAGTTTCAATTAAAATTAGACTATATACCAGCAATCCTTCAATTTGTGAAGCTGAACACATACGTTATTATACCTCAGTTAACCTGTTGAATAAATGGCTGACTTAACAAGTCAGCCATGATATTTTCGACATGATACTGTTTTTAGTCAATCTTAGCGGAAACTCATCTCTTAGCATTGTTCACCGCAGCTGCTCTTTACACGGTGAGTAGATCGGCGGAACTTCCCCCGCCAACCCCTCGCAAAACGTAGCGTGAACCTCTCGACTCACTACGCTTCCATTAAACAAACGACAGATTACCTAAGCGCCAATGTACAAATAATCTAGGATATCGCTTAAACAGCTTTTCAATATACTCTGATGCTCTAGTCTTATGCTGCGCCAACTGTTTATACTTTCTTCGCGCCCAAGCGACTAACATCGAGTTTATTCGCGCCCACACAGCGTTCAAGGCTGATTTAGTAAATTTTCCATAATAGTTTAGCCATCCAGATATCTTAGGATTAAGGTATACTGCTATCTGTTTAATCTCTAAATCAGTTCTATTTCTAGTTCCCAGCTGCCTAAGCTGCGCAGTTATGTTTTTCTTTGCCTCCGGCGAGATTGCCGGCGTAAAGTTTAGCTTTAGTTTCTGCGTAATACTGTTTTTAGTTAGTCTCCGCCGAAACTCATATCCTAGAAATGTAAATTTGGTATTCTCATGATTACCTTTGCGTGTGCCATCTTTACAGTATACAATCTTTGTTTTGAGTGGATGTAGTTCTAGCTTACACTGGCTAAAACGTTGCTTAAGCTCGCCCAATAACTCTTGCGCTTCTTGCAATGTTCTACAATGTACTAAACCATCATCCGCATATCGACACCATGGTTTTTCTCCATGATAAGTCTTCATCCACATATCAACCACATAATGTAAATACGCTTGAGTTGGTTTGTTAGCAGTATCTGGATACCGCTAGCGGAGGGCCCACCTCCATCTAAATCACAGCTGTTAATAAATTATGCGGCTCACATAATTTAAGCTAAAGCGCACCGGCATTCCAATCTCGGCCTTGCTCATGATTACACTCTCTATTGAGGCAATCATATACACGATCGGATAATTGCAACTCATCGTTTTTTGTGCCACATTTAGAACAAGTTTTACTACTGGCAAACCACTTATCTAAAGTAATAAGTTGTTTACCTCTATCAAGTAGCTTATAGCCTAGATACTGCCTAAATAAGCCAAAACCATTATCAGCAATTGACTTACCATCTCAAACTTAATACCCGTTGAGGAGGGCGAATTCTCGCCCGCTAGGTTAAATATTACGCATAAATTGAAACAGTTTAAATCCTAATTGGGCAAAGCATTAGAAAAAACTGTCCGGTATTAAGTTTTAATTTTTCAATTGTAGTATAGAATTGGATGACAAATTAGCCGATTCTATTGTCTTCTTCAGAGCGCCTAATCAAAATACCTTTATCCAAGAATTCTTTGAGCAATCTCTCCTGAGGATAAATGAAATAATTCTCTTCTGGATTACCACTACTTAAAGTACCAAACTCATCATCCCGGCTGTTGTATACTATCTGATAAATTGTGTCAATATCATAGCAATTAAGCTTATAGAGAGAAACATTGTCCTCTTCAATATTTACAGAAAGCCCAACAACAACGTCAGTCATTGCCATGGTTCGTTCGGGGCAGTCGACATTTGGAACTTGCCAAGTCATTAACTCATAAAAAGAGCGCCTTGATATCGAGTTATAACCTACTTTTGTCAATAAATTAGATATTTGCATTGCTATTTCATCAACACTATCAACTAGTGATTCGCTAGCCCGAAGATTTTCAGCAAACTTATTAAAGGCTTGCACAAACTGGTGGATAGTTAACAGTTCTTTTTGCATTTTTAGTATGCACTCCCTACCAAAAGTTTCAATATAGTAATTAATCACAGAATAAACCTAAACCAGATTTACTTATATAAATCTGTGTTAATACACTGCTTACTAGGGGGCCATAAACAAGTATATTAAGATGAGCCACATTTTTATTAATTAATCAGTAAGTCACAGCAAAGGCAAAATTTAGTAAATATTTTTTCCAATGGGAGGATAGTAGCAATTTTTATAGAACTATGGTTATTAAATATCTCGAATAATGTTTGTATCATCGAAACTAAATTAAATTATACCCCTCAATATGTTATGCTATAAGCTAGGCACATTAATTCAAGCAAAAACACTCCGTCGCAATGCATCCAGCAATTTGGGACAGCCATAAAAAAACCGAATCAACATCTAATTGATTTATAATAAAAAATCGGTTTCACTCCTAAAAAAATGTTTTTAGGATGCCCACTAATTACTGCATTGCAATTAAGATAAAAGACTTACCACTAAGCTATAGCATTAATATTATGCTATGACTAACAAATTATTTCATGTTAAACCTATGCTTTACTATTTAGCATAGATTGTGGAATGAAGCGAAGAGTGTTTATTGCTAAAAAACAAATAGCTAACATGCGACATTGATCTTATCGATTATTTTTATACTAGCAACATCTCTATTATCATAGGCACTTGAAGCAGCTAATTTAACCTATTGCTATCAAATGGAATTATTCTAGCTTAACAAAGTATGAATAAATTGGCTTAATTTCCTATATATTACTACAATTCGTATCAGGTAATTACATTCGAAGCACAATCAACACGCCTCTTTAGCAAAATCGTTATTATTCTAGTTATTGCAATTATTTTCGTTATTATCGTTAATTTACAAAAGGGATTCTATATGATTTTAGAATAACTAAAATGCTTATTTCCTGGTTACTCGATGACACTGTCATTATTTATGGGTAATATTTAAAAAGTCCAATATACAATCAGAATGCTAATGAAAATGTAAGGAAATTCAAATGTTAAACTTTACTTTAAGACCCAAAGCAGTTCAAAATGTTCTACTAAGCAATTCAAATACCTATTTAGGATGTAACATACTATATCAAATTCTAACGAAAACCTCATTTAATATTTGTCTTCCTGTAAATCATGAATTATTTTCTGGAGATGTCTTTACTTATATCAATAACCAAGCAAATAAATATTTGAAGATAAACTTAAATAGTTTTTCACACCGTCTGAAATTTATCACGATATTTGCCAAAGATGAGAATCTAGGTTTAGATGAATCTAGCTTCCTGGAAATTGCTAAATCGGTTGATACGGTAATTCATTTAGGAAATGTAGGGCTAACTCAATATACGGAACACGAAGTCGTAGATTACTTACAGGAAATCGAGAATTACCTAAAATTAGCAAAGTTAACAAACTATGCTGAATTACACTTTATCTCTCCGCGCGAGGCTTCTGAATACGATTATCTAGCTTACCTACAATTAGATAATAATGATCCGCTTATTAAAAACTTGGTACGAGCCTACAATAAATCATTTTGTATAAAACAGCAAGCGGAAGCTCTAGTAACAAAAGCTAGAGAAAATGGGATTGTAACCAATATCTACCGGTTAGATAATTTATGTATCAATTCTTCAAACTTTGTCTTAAGCGATGAAATCGGCACTCAGCCTTACTTCAATCTTTTGAGTATAATGCTTAATCTGGAAATAGTCCCTAAAGAGTTGATAGATATAGAATTTTCGCCAATCGATATGACTAGTGAAGCTTTAGTTGCCATAGTTAGCCAAACTGAATTAAAGAACCAGCTATTGCAGCTTCAACATCCAATCAAATCAAGTTTATACGATCTTATTGCCCAATATCAAAATATGAACATTATAATGATAGAATTAGCAGAATTTATCTCAATACTCAGAAAATGCTTACAAAGGTCGCCAATATTTATTGACCGATTATCTGGCATATACTTTCGCTTATGCTATCATCTTCTTAATCCTAAAGAAGAAACACCAAATAGTCACTTAACAACACTAACCAATTCTTTATTGCACAAATTAAATTACCACTGGAAGGGAAAGGATTCCGCTATGCTAAAACCAATAGTAGAAAAAGCCAAGCAATATTTAGACCAAGAAATTGAAACTGTTAAAATATTTACGCAAATTAATCTAATGGCACAAATGATTCCAGCTATATGCTTTTGGCTTGATTGCGAAGGAAAATTTGTCGGCATTAATCATAAAGCAGCCAAAGCATTTGGTGTTGATCAGCTAACCAATTTCTTATATAAATCACCACATGATTTATATCCTAGTGAGATAGCGGAAGCCCTATTTAATGACATTCAAAAAGCGCTATCTATCGGCCAGGATATAAAAGGAGAATACAAGCTTATTGATATTTCCTTGAAAAAAGATAAAGATCTATCAATTACTTTATCACCTCTAAAAACAAGTACAGGAGAAATAATTGGTTTATTAGGTACCGCTATCGATATTACAAATGAGCGGGCTGCAGGCAAATTCCCCGAAAAATTTCTTCCTGACATTTTTAAAGAGAATTTCCTCGAGCCTAAAGATGAGTTCAAACGGGCAATTGATGAAATCGTATATAGTGTTCAAATTAGTACTATCCAGTTAATAAAGGATAAAGTTAAAGCGAATATCAATAAAGGTAGCAGACAAGAGGAAGTTCATGATACTAACTTAGAAGAACTTAATTCGTATATTTATGGACGCTATCATCGAAGGCAAAAAAATTTTAGTAAAGTAAATCAATAACTATAATTTAAGCAAACCAATTAGTAACTAATAAGGCCAGTTCTATTTTGCTATGCTCCAATAGGACCATTTTCTCAAATTCCATACCAATTTTATTCAATAGACGAAGCGAGCTAGAATTGGCTGGATCGACAATAGCAACAACCTTGTCTAATCGAAGAATATCTTTAGCATATTTTAAAACGCCATGACTTGCTTCATAGGCAAACCCATTACCCCAGTATCTTTCTAGAAAAGCAAAACCAATATCAATATTCGGGAGGCTATCCCGTTTAATCAGACCACTAATTCCAAGAAACTTCCCATCTGCCTTGCTAATTACTGCAAATAATCCAAAACCTAAATTCTGATACATGGTTAAAGGGCCGTTGATTAGATAGTTTTCCGCATCTTGTAGAGTCCGAACATTTTTATCACCTATAAATTTTAGCCAAGAAGGTTCATTTAGTAACTCCAATATATCTGGAGCATCTTTAATCGTTAAATGGCGAACGATTAATCTTTCAGTAACTAAGATTATTTTCACTTTAGCCCCAAGATAACTATTTACGAATTTGGCCATTACCATAAGCTAACCATTTATAACTGGTTAATTCAGGTAGTGCCATTGGCCCCCTGGCGTGGAGTTTCTGCGTACTTATACCTATTTCTGCGCCCATCCCGAATTGGCCGCCATCAGTAAAGCCAGTTGAAGCATTGGCATAAACTACCGCCGCATCTACGCTCGCCATAAACTCGCTTATCGCTTCGGGATCTTCAGCAATAATTGCTTCACTGTGTTTCGATGAATATTTCTCAATATGTTCTAATGCTTCAGCTAATGAGCTAACCGTTTTAATTGAAATCTTGAAATCAAGGAATTCGGTTCCAAAAGATGAAGTCTGTGCATGGAATAACAAGTTGTCAGGATAATGTGAAAACAAGGCAGCATAACTGCTTTCATCAGCCCAGATTTGCACATTTTTGTTTACAAGCAAGCTTACAAGTTGAGCTAATTCGGTTATCCGATCTTTATGAATTATTAATGTATCTAATGCATTACAGACACTTACACGCCTAGTTTTAGCATTATTAATTATTTCCTTTCCTTTTAGTACATCCCCACTCTTGTCAAAATAAGTATGAACAATTCCAGCACCTGTTTCAATAACCGGAATAGAGGCATTTTCACGTACAAAACGGATCAGTTGGTCACTCCCACGCGGAATACACACATCTACCAAACCAACCGCATTTAATAATTCATAGACAGTTTCCCGCTTAGCAGGCATTAGGTAAACAATATCACTACTTAAACCATGTCTGGCAAGGCTTTTTTTTATCAATTCAACAAAAAAGAAGTTTGATTCATAGGCTTGTGTGCCGCCTTTTAGTACTACCCCATTGCCAGCTTTAAAACACAAGGCAAAAACATCAATAGTTACATTTGGTCGCGCTTCATAAATAACAGCAACAACCCCAAGTGGAACGCTAACCTTTTTTAATAGTATACCATTTTCAAGTTGCTTCTCCTCAAGGATTTTACCTAATGGTGAATTAAAGCCAGCTACTTTTTCTACATCTTCGGCAATTGCAAATATTCGTTCTTTAGTAAGTAGCAAACGATCATATTCAGGGTGCTTAGGGTCCATTCGCGCTAGGTCTAACTGATTAGCTATAAGAATTTCAGCGTAATTTATCTTTAAAAGATTTGCTAGTTCTAGTAAGACTGCCTGGCGTAATTGATTAGTAATATTTGCAAATATCTTCGCTGCTTTTTTTACAGCTGCAATTTCCTCAAGAATCAATGAGTTCATTAATAATCCTTATCTATATAATATAACCAGAAGAAAACCATTATTTTTGAAGCCCAAAATCATTTTACTTATTAAACCTTTAATGAAAAGTTACTTGGATAAAGAACTTTATTAAGAGTTGTTGCGCACTTGCATTTGAATTGACAAAATCGCCTAGAATATATCATAATTTAAATGTAAGTAATCGTAATGAATCAAAGCAGGATGGTTTTTACCGCCAAGATATTCTGTCAATTTGGAAGAATTATAGCGGGCTACACCTACACCAATTTTCCTATTTTCAGGATCGAGTATTTCAATTAAATCGCCTTTTTTAAATTCACCTTGAACTTTCTCAACCCCAACAGGCAATATACTAATACAAGTTTGTCCACTGGATAAAACATTAACTACTCCTCTATTTACTGTCACCTTAGCGGCTACCTCCCCCTGATTAAAAGCCAAATACTTTTTACGCCCTGATTTACGTTCATTTGGGATAACTTTGCTGCCGATCTCTTCGTTCTTCAGAACTAGCTTCAAGATTATATCGGGTTCACTGATAGCGGCAATATGTGTCATTACCCCTACGCCAGCCATTTTTCGAGCAGTGTTTAGTTTGCTACTCATCCCACCGCGGCCAAGAGCTGTCTTGGCTCCTGATACTTCGGGAAGCTTGTCCTTTAAATTAATAACCGGGATAAGTATTGCATCAGGCTCATCTGGATTTTTATCATAGACTCCATTAGTACTAGTAAGAAGTAATAATTTATCAGCTCCAATTTGAGCCGCAATTATGCCGGATAATTCGTCATTATCAGTAAACATAAGCTCTTCAACAGCAACGCTATCATTCTCATTTATAATAGTTAGGATATTCGGTTGTGAGATTGATTTTTGTAGTAACCTTAAAATATTGGTATAACCGCGCTTAGTTAAAAAATCATATTTGGTTAATAATAGCTGGGCAGCCATTACCTCGAATTTTTCGCATAAACTGGCATAGATAGCCATGAGTCGGGGTTGACCCAAACTTGCAAGTAGCTGCTTGTCGGCAATTGAGTTGCCATATTCCCGCTTGGCTATCTTGCGGGCAGTACCACGGCCTAAAGCAACGGCACCGGAACTTACCAATACTACTTGAATACCATTACGCTGTAACTCGATAATTTGGCGAATTACATCAGCCATAACTGACTCAATAATTTCACCATTGGCGGATAAAATTGCCTGACTTCCAACTTTTATTACTACTTTCACTTTGCAAACCTTTATTAATGGTAGCCAAAGAAAAATATTATACCCGGAAATAGTAGAAGGGTGTAACGTGAATGAATATTTAAGAAATTATTTAACCGGGAAATCAAAAAAAGTTTCAGGGTATGGTTCTTCTTTAAGTGTGAAATGCCACCACTCAGTTGAAAGCCCTTTAAACCCAGCTTTTTCCATTAAACTAGCTAACAATAGTCGATTTGCTTTGGCTTGCGGCAATAAATCTGTATAATCAGGGTGAGCAAGTAAACTAAAACAGTCAAACCCGGTACCAAAATCTAAACTATTATCTGGTTCACGTTTAATTGATGGTAATTCACAACTTTTAAGTCTTGAGCGAGGATTATACTTCGGTATTTGGCTATTTATGGGTACAATAGTCAAATCAATGGTACTACCACGGCTATGGCCAGATTGATAGGCAATATACCCATCCGAGAATAAATTCTTCTTATCAATGTGCGGGTAGTATGCAGCTTTCATTTTAATATCGTTAACGTGCTCTGCCCATTCTACAAAATCATCCACCGCGCTTTGTGGTCGATAACAATCATAGGCTTTTAAGGTTAGGCCCAAAGGTATTAATGCAGATTCAACACTTTGTAATGCTACGCTTGCTTTTTTAGTTAGTAGGCATAACGGTGCTTGATAACCATTAATCGGCCGACCAACGAAATTATTATGAGATGCATAGCGGATATCAAATTGCATCTGTGGAATTACTTGCTGGACATTAACGAAATCATCTGGCCGTTTGGTTTGGATATCGATATATTCATCGTTTGCATAACAATTCAAACAACTGAGTATTCCTACAATCAACAAAGTTATCTTCATCTTTTTTCCCCGAAGATTAGAAATTTAGCTTTTAGCTTTACGCTCTATAAAAATGTGCTGCTTATTTGCTTTTTACCGGACACTTTTACAAAATGAATTGAAAAAAAAGCATATTTTTTGTACTTGATTTATTATGAGGGTGGCTTAATTTATAACTCAATATTCCAAATATAAGACTTTGTAATTATTCATTGGCTATTTGTTGAAAACTCGCGAGACTCAAACAGTTCAACAAATAACGCCAATTCATAAACAAAGTCTAATATTCTCCATAATTCGTTATAAATCAAGTCCCCCATCATAATAAATCTAATAAAATTAACTGTAGCACGTAGTATCAACTACAAAAGTGTCCGGTAGTGAGGCTTATTTGTCTCAAACTTTAAAACTTTATCAACAAATTGCAAGCGATTATTTCTAAATATTTAGAGGAAATATTGCTGTTATTACTGGCACTAACTATTTAAGCAGTTTGGGGATAGTCACGATTATGAGTTAAGTTCAGTTTATTAATTCAGTAATATTATGTTTTGGGCTTATTCTGATAATATTTTTTATCTGCAATATATAAAGTTTTATTGATTTCAGCATAAATAATACCTTTATTATCAACAAATTTTACAGGTAACTCAAGCAAGTATTTATTATTTTGTTTAACTTGGGCAACAATATTATCAATAATTGCCAGATTTAATTCAAACTTGGCATAGACTGTGGCTTTGACGGGCTTAATAAAATTAATTGTTGCAGCTTTATCCCAAATAACATAATTTTTACCGAGAATTTTAATTAGCTGCAACATATAGACTGGATCAACTGCAGCATAGATACTACCACCAAAAACTGATCCGACATAGTTACGGGTAGTCCAGTTTAAAGGCAATTTTATATGAACTTCATGCCAGTCACTCGAAATAAAAATTACTCTCCCCCCACTCCGTCGATACGCTGGAAAGAAATTAAAGCCAAATTTCATCGCTTTAGTTTTTATACTTTCTTGGCGGTTTGTTAAAAAGACATTCATTAACTCTATCCTTTAGAATCCCCTATTTTACTAATTCAGTTACTTTCTGCAGTCCAAAAATAATTACAGGCGGAAATTCGGCCAATTTGTTCCATAAAGCATCAGTTGCAAAATCTGTCTGGGTATTTGCTGCACAAGGTTCAATAAAGTCAGTTAACATAAATCCACAATTAAGCCAATAGCTGAGTAACTCGCTTATTGAGCGATGGAAATTATGATGCCCTTGCGGCTGATTAAATTTTGCGGTTCTAATCTCTCTTTTCGGCTTTGTATAACCAGAAAGTGCAATTTTTTTTGTTATTGCATCAGGTTCTGAATATATTGAATTAAATATAGGGTGTAAAGTTGCGATTGCAATTTTGCCGCCAACTTTCAATAAACAGTTTGACGCTTTAGCAAAGTCCCCTAAATAAGGCAAATCATGGACCACCATAGTTGAACATATAAAATCATAAAGTTGATTATTTATTACCTCATTAAGTTTAAGTAAGTCATCAAATTTGGTGGCATCAGTCTGTAAATATTTTACATTAGAATACAAATTTCGCTTATTCGCTCGTTCTATAAAAGTCTTGCTGTAATCAGCCCCCACAAACTTAACTTGTTCTTGATATAAAAAACGAATTAATGCACCGTTACCACAACCAATATCAAGAATACTATTCCCTGGCTGGATTTTAAGTATTTTTTTTATATTTGGAAATATCAAATTACGCTGAAAGCTATCACCATCTTGGATCTGCTCATCCCACCAGCCGGCAATATCATCCCAAACTTGAGCTATCTGGTTCATAATGTCCCAAAAAAAACTAGGCCAACTGATTAAGGAGATTTTGTAAAGCTTCTTCATCAAGTAATGCTAGACCCAATTCGGTAGCTTTATCAAGTTTACTCCCCGCATCACTTCCTACAATCACATAGTCGGTTTTTTTAGATACGCTACTTGCAACTTTAGCTCCATATTTTTCTAGCTTAGCCTTAATATCATCACGTTTATAGTTTACAAAACTCCCAGTTATTACAAATGTCTTACCGCTGACTTCTTCATGATATAAATTAACCGCTTCTTGTATCGGATAGTTTACTTCAAGTTCAAGTAGCTTATTTATTACTAAAATATTATGCGGCTCAGCAAAAAATTCTAAAATCGAATTGGCCACCACTTCACCAACATCGTTTACTTGTAATAATTCTTCTTTGCTTGCTTTTTGCAAATTTTCAAGAGTACCAAATGCTTTAGCGAGATCTTTTGCCGAAGCTTCACCGACATGGCGTATTCCTAAGGCATAGATCAAGCGCGGTAATGTTGTGGATTTACTATTTGAAATTGCAGTTACTAAATTAGTTGCACTTTTGAGAGCAAATCGTTCAAGCTCAAGCAAATTATTGATTTCCAAAAGAAAAATATCCGGAATTGATTTAATTAACCCAGCATCAACAAGTTGTTCCACGCTTTTTTCGCCTAACCCATCAATGTTAAATGCAAGCTTACTCGCAAAATGGGTAATTGCTTGCTTTTTCTGGGCAATACAATATAATCCACCAGAGCAGCGCATAATCGCTTCTCCTTCTTCTTGGACAATGTGTGAACCACAAACAGGACAGCTAACAGGCATTTTAAACAAAGGAAGCTCACTTTTGCGTTTTTCAGGTAAGCTCCTTGCTATTTCTGGAATTACATCGCCGGCACGCCGCACAATAACGACATCCCCCTCTCGAATATCTTTCCGCCAGATCTCGTCTTGATTATGCAGTGTTGCATTAGTAACAATTACCCCACCAACAGTGACTGGCTTAATCCGGGCAACTGGCGTAATCGCACCGGTCCTACCTACTTGGACTTCTATTTTTAATAATTCTGACTCAACCTCTTCAGCTGGAAACTTATGCGCAATAGCAAAACGGGGAGCGCGCGCAACATAACCCAACGATTTTTGATCAGCTATATTATTTAATTTATAAACGACCCCATCAACGCCAAAATCAAGTGCATTTCGCATTGAAATCATTGATTCAAAATAATCAATTAACTGTTGATTTCCCACTAGAAGCTTGCATTCCTTAGCAATACTAAAGCCATATTCACGTAATTGATCAAGTTCTTCGCTAAAAAATTGGTAACTTTGGTTATGTGAATGTCGAACCAAGGCATAAGCAAAAAACCGTAACGGCCTACTACTTGTAATTTTACTATCAAGTTGGCGAATGCTGCCAGCGGCTAAATTACGTGGATTTGCATAAATTTTATTACCATTTTTCGCTTGTTCATCATTTAACTTTATGAAATCCTTAGTTAATATCAATACTTCGCCACGAACCTCAACCAGTTCAGGTGCAAGCAAATCGCAATGCAAAGTTAATGGGATATTGCGAATCGTTTTAATGTTTAAGGTTACATCTTCGCCGTTATACCCATCACCGCGCGTTAAAGCCCGTGTAAGCTTACCATGCTCATAAATTAAACTGATCGCAACGCCATCATATTTTGGAGATGCCACAAATTCAAGACTGTCTGCATCCTTATTGATTTCTTTTGCAATCCGTTGGGTAAATTGCAATAATTCTTTATGCCGCAATTTAGGGTCAGTCTCATTCATGTCAGAAAAAACATTACCCAATGAAAGCATAGGTACTATATGTTCTACTTGCTTAAATTCAGTAAGAATTTCACCACCTACTTTTTGGGTTGGCGAATCACTCTGGCAATATTCTGGATAAGCTTCTTCTAGATCAACTAGCTGCCTAAATAAGCGGTCATACTCTTCATCGCTTATCAATGAGCGATCATAACTATGGTATTGCAAATTATAATAATTTAACTTTTTAGTTAAGTCCTTTATCTGTTCTTCAATAGAATTAGTATCTTTTAAGCTAGCAAATAAGTCAGTCATTATTAAATATTTCTCATAAAACAATTCATGTATCTAGGAGGAGTGAAAGGAGTACACTCCTATAGTATCATATCAAAAAATTAAAAAACCTCACCAATAGATGAGGTTTTTTAGTTTAATGAAAGTTTATGGTAAAACTCTCTTGATTAAAGATGAACCAAGAGTTGCACCCTGCCTTTTTGCCGTTGCTATATATGCGTTTACTTGCTTTTCTAGAGCATGATAATCGCGCTCGCTTAATACTAGTTTATTTGTGGTAAGCAGCCTAGATTCAAAATATTGCATATAATGTTCGGCAAAATCAAAGATCTTCTCAATCGCCAGTATTGGATTTTCGAGATGGTGAAGTTTTGAGTTGATGGAAAATAAACGGTAAACGCCTTTTGGATCAAATGGCTTACCATGCTCATCACAAACGCTAAAGACGATTTTAGCGTTTGTGTAGTATTCAAACACTCCGTTATTATTGTTAAATCCGTTACTTTCAAAATATTTAGCTAAATTCCGAAAGCTCAGTTCATCTTTATTAACCATATATAAACCTAACTCTAGCTCAATATTCGATAAGGATTTAAGCTGTTGTTGAATTCTTCTGATTTTCAATTCCGAATCAGTTTGGCGGATATGCCCATCATGATGTAAAGTAAATTTGGCTAATTCATTGTAAATATTATTTATTTGCAACTCAGAAATTACCCCCTCAGGGTCAACTAGATTAATAAGCAGTTTGATTCCTTCAATGGTATATTTCTTGCCACGCTCGTAAATTGACCAGTTGCCGCCCTTTTCCAGTAAAAAATAAACATGATTTTTACTTGAGTATTGGGAGATCTCTGGAATTGCCTTAACTTTTACTGGCTTATCAAAAACTATATCGATTACGTGATCTAATTCTGGGTTTATATTATTTGCATAACTAAATTGAACTTGATCAAAATGATTAAAACTAGAATTTTGTTCACTTTTATCATTAATCCGCACATCATCCAGTAGCGGGTCGAATTTTAAGTCATCCTCATTAATTTCAAGTTCTTGAACCATTAATGGCTTGTCTTTTTTAGAAGCTTGAAAGCTATTGGGAAGGTCTTCTTGCTGGTTTTCAAAAACCAACCCGCGCTCTTCATGTATTACATCATCAGCTCTTTGGTTGAAATTATTTTCAATAATTTTTTTAAACTTATTTTCCTGATAGATATAATAGACTACTATCCCAAGAACAATTACAGCAACTAAAGCAATTATAGCGATTTGAACTTGATTCATTGGTCATTTTCCTCAATTATGCTACGGATTAATCGAAAAAGTTTTGTAAAATTGCGGTTTTGGTTTAATTGGCGTTCTTTGCGAACCTGGCGCAGCAAGCTTCTAAATTCACCAATATCAAATCCTGAAAAACTATCAATAAATTTATTTAACGCATTATCGTCTTCGAGTAATTGATCTCGCCATTTCTCGGCCAAGTGAAAAATTTTAGTGGACTTAACGGAGTCCCCATTTAAATACTCTAGTTTAGCCCGAATTTCATCACCATCAACATTACGCATTAATTTACCAATATATTGGTACTGGCGGCGTATTGCTCCATTGGAAGTAATTTTTTGGGCAAGCTTAATGGCATCCATTAGATTTGAAGGTAGTTCCAGCTTTTCAAGCTTTTCTTTTGATGCTTTAACTAGCATTATACCCAAGTCTTGTAACTCTTGCATATGCTCTTTTCGTTTAGTTTTACTTGGTGCTTCTGAATTAAGCAACTCTTCTTGATCAGCTAATATATTATCCATTATTTCCATTTTTTATAATATTTATATACTTTTTCCATTTCCTAAAAGTGTATATTTAGCTATATTATTATAATCTTTTAGGCGGTTTGGTATATTCTTGGTATTTTGTATATATCTGGACTTTGCTATCTAGCAAATCTAGACACTGGTTAGACCCCAAAAAAATAGATTTATTCTAGACACCAATGATCATCAGAATATCCATAATATTACTATATTTACTGAATGGACTTTAGTTAAAATTAGCATTGATGAATAATTAAGTTTTTTGAGAAATAATTATTTTAATAAAAGCCAGTTAAAACAACAGTTCAATAAAATTGAATCAACACAACAATTGTCTGCCTTATAATGATACAGTTGATCTGATTTACTAAGTGATGTTACGCACTACAATAAAATCTAAATCAGCCTATCCGATATATAAAAAAGTCGAATGTGCGTATCATCACTTAGTAACTGATATTAGCTACTTTCATAAATTCTGGTAAAAATACAAAATTTATTAAGCACGTTTTTTGATTCATACGAATTGGAAAATATTTTAAGGTAGCTCAAATAATTTCTAAACTGGTAAAAAATAGTTAAGCATAATATAATATTGCATACTTAATTTTTGAATGAAAAGAATAGACAATGTCCCAACTGAACTTCTTATATACGCAAAGTGAACTTCAAAGCATCGCTGAAACGATCATAAGCAAATCTTTATCCCAAGGAGCTACATCGGTTCAAGTAGAATTAAGCGAAAGCATCTCTACTGATGTTGAAATATTAAATCAAAAAATTGAAAATTTTGAGACCAGCCATGAAAATCAACTGCTTCTAACAATCTTTAAAGGGAAGAAAAAAGGAAATATTGGAGTTAGTGATATTCGCCCACAAAATATTGACACCATCATCAATCAAGCTCTTGATATTGCCTATTATACAGAAGAAGACCAGGCCAATGGCCTACTTGAAAAAGAATATTTATTAACCGAAACAAGTAAGCTGGATTTAGAATTATATTGCCCCATCTCATTAAATAATGAGACCTTGATAAAACAAGCGAAAAACATTGAGGAGCTGGCTTTAAATCAACATTCACTGATTAAAGCGACTGATGGTTCTTCGATAAGCCTTACAGAATACAATTTTGTAACCGCCAATAGCAAAGGCTTTAATCAAGGCTATAAGACAACCCGCTACTCAAACCATGTAAGTTTGATCGGGGAAAATAGCTCCGGCATGCAAACTGATTATTGGTATAGTTCGGCACGAAATTTTGATGATTTAATAACTGCGCCAGTGCTTGCCGAAACAGCAGCCAAGCGGGTGTTGCGCCGTCTTGATAAAGGTGACTTTAAAGCTGAAACTTGTAAGGTGATCTTTGAGAGTACTATTGCCAAATCAATTATTGGCAGCTTAATGAGCGGGTTAAGCGGCAGTAGTCTTTACCGTAAGCTTAGTTTCCTCAATGATAGCCTAGGTACCCAAATTCTACCATCATGGTTAAACATTATAGAAAATCCATTTATTGTCCGCGGCTTGGCAAGTTGTTACTTTGATAATGAAGGTAGCCAGGTAAAAGAGCGGGCTATCATTGCTAATGGCAAAGTTGCAGGCTACCTATTATCGGGTTATTCTGCCCGCCGAATGAATATGCAGCCAACAGGAAATTCTGGCGGAGCACATAATGTTTTGGTCGAAAGCAACTTTAATGGTAACTTAGAAGATCTTGCCCGTGAAATGTATAATGGTATCATTATCATTGAGACTATCGGCCATGGCTTAAACATGGTTACCGGAGATTACTCAGTTGGTGCTTCTGGATTAGTAGTAATTGATGGCAAGATTAGCCATTTTGTTGATAACCTTACCATCTCGGGCAATATGCGTAAAATATTTTCCAATATTAACCTGATAGCAAATGATGGCGATAGAGGCTCAATCAGGTGTGGCTCAATGCTAATTGACGAAGGCATAATCCGAATTAGTTGTTAATTTAGTACACCAGTCTCCACTTTGTTTAAAATTTTTCTAATTACGGATATACATAACTGATTTTTAACTTAGAAATTTTTTCTAACATAATATCCCGGGAAGTGGAGACTGGAACATTCTATCCTATATTTGTGCAAAGCAAAAATCTTAATTACCTATTTCTGGTATACTAAACCCAATAATAAAAACTATAATTAAAAGCACTTCCAATATTTGCCATAACCTGCTGATATGTTTATTAGGCTCAATTTATAGCCTTCATACTCAGGAAAACTGACAAATTTCTTTGGTGTTGCTTTTTTACTGATAATATTTGAGTTATACTCAAATTATTATGGCGGCTATCTACATTTTATTAGATTTGGCTTTAACTTAGCCTGCGTTCTAATATTGTATTTATACCTACTCTATTCTAAGGTCGGAGCTATACAAAATGTCAAAAATTGAATCAATACTTGTTGAAAATCGGGTTTTTCCGGTTAACCCTAAATTTGCAGCAGAAGCAAATATACGAAGCGAACAACAATACCAATCTATGATAAACCACGCTAAAGAAGACTATCAGGGATACTGGGCCGATCTTGCCCGCCAGTACATTGACTGGCATACCCCGTTTAGCAAAACCTTAAACGAGGAAAATGCCCCATTTTACCGCTGGTTTGAAGATGGCAAATTGAACGTATCTTATAATTGCCTTGATCGCCACTTATTAACTCATCCGCACAAAACTGCGATTATTTTTGAGTCAGATGGTGGCCATGTTGACACTATTACCTACAAAGAACTACATTCGAAGGTATGTCGCTTTGCCAATGGTTTAAAATCGCTAGGAGTTAGCAAGGGCGACAGGGTTGTAATTTATTTACCGAATAGCATTGAGGCGATTGTCGCCATGCAAGCTTGCGCCAGAATAGGTGCTATCCACTCGGTAGTATTTGGGGGGTTCTCAGCCAAAGCTATCCATGAACGGATTCATGATGCGGGTGCAAAGATAGTAATAACTGCCGATGCGCAAAAACGTGGTGGTAAAATTTTTCCGCTTAAAAACGACGTTAATCAAGCATTAGCTACTCCTGGTGCCGAATGTGTCGAAAAAGTAATAGTTCATAAACGGACAGGAGAAGCGCTTGAATGGGTTGAGGGTAGGGATATCTGGCTTCATGATGTAATCCGGAACCAGTCTGACTCATGCGAGCCGGAATGGGTAGAAGCTGAACATCCATTATTTATTTTATATACTTCAGGCTCAACAGGTACGCCAAAAGGTGTCCAGCATGCAAGCGCCGGTTATTTGCTTGGTGCAATTACAACCATGCGCTGGGTATTTGATATAAAACCGAATGATATATACTGGTCAACAGCGGATGTGGGCTGGATTACCGGGCATACTTATCTTTGTTACGGTCCATTATCTATTGGCGCTACACAAGTTGTTTTTGAAGGTATCCCGACTTATCCGTATGCTGATCGCTTTTGGCGGATGATACAGGAACATAAAGTAAGCATATTTTACACAGCGCCAACTGCAATCCGCGCGCTAATTAAAGCTGGCGGCGATTTGCCGAAAAATTATGATTTAAGCTCGCTTCGCTTACTTGGTACGGTTGGTGAACCAATAAACCCAGAAGCATGGATGTGGTACTATGAAGTCATCGGAAGCGGCAAATGCCCGATCGTTGACACCTGGTGGCAAACTGAAACCGGCTGTAATATTTTGGCACCTATGCCTGGTATTACCCCACTTGTCCCAGGCTCATGCACCCGTGCAGTTCCTGGAATTTTCGTTGATATAGTCGATGAAGCGGGGAATCCAGTTACAGATAACGGCGGTGGATTTTTGGTAATTACGAAGCCATTTCCTTCACAAATAAGAACAATTTGGAATAACCCTGAACGTTTTATCAAATCATATTACCCTAGCGATATTGCTGATGGTAAATATTATTTGGCAGGTGATTCGGCAAGCCGCAATGACTTGGGTTACTACCAAATCTTAGGACGGATCGATGATGTACTGAATGTATCAGGCCACCGTCTGGGAACCATGGAAATAGAGTCAGCACTAGTAGCTCATCCAAAAGTTGCCGAGGCAGCGGTAGTTGGTAAACCTCATGATATTAAAGGTGAGTCAATTGTAGCATTTGTCGTATGTAAAGATGCGTTACCAGCCGGTGAGGAAAAAGCACGCTTAGTTGCCGAACTACGTGACTGGGTAGCTAAAGAAATTGGCGCCCTGGCTAAACCAGATGAAATCCGCTTTGGAGAAAATTTACCAAAAACTCGTTCCGGTAAAATCATGCGCCGGATTTTACGTAGTTTGGCAAAAGGTGAAGCTATTACCCAAGATGTTTCTACACTGGAAAATCCAGCAATCTTAGAGCAATTAAAAGCTTAAATATCAACTTGGACTTTGATTTTTTCGCTGCTGTTAGTCAACAACTTGCTAACAGCAGTTAAATGCTAAATAAGTGTCAACTAGTCTGAAAAGAAACAGTTAAACTTATCAGGCAGACATTATCAAATTAAATTAAGAGCTAGCCAAAGCTTAGATTGCTAATCATAACTCTTCTTTTTAACTTGTAAAACCCTTAATGTTCTTTCTGCCAGTTCAACCAATAATTTAGATAACCCTTTTTCTACTACATCGTCATAAATTCTTGGTTCACTAAGTTCTTGGTCAATAACTTTCATTAAATTCCTTAACTTGTTACTTAAAACTTGGGAGTCTCTTTTATAATCACTTTCTATATTTTTAAATTTGTCTAAATGAAGCCTAGTAATTTGCGAATACTCTTTAACCAATTCTCCATATCTCTTATTATTTAATTCACTTGCACAGCTTAAATGATAATTAGATAGTCCTAAGCATTCTCCATCACTGGATGAAGCTAGAGTTGCCCCTCTAAAGAATCTTTTTTCACCTGTATCTAACCCTTCGTCTTCTAAATAAACTAATAACAACAGATGGCTGTCTATACTTTGTTTAAACAGATTTTTTATTTCTCCCTCTGCTATATTTTTTTGTTCTGCTTTGTCTTGAGCACTGCTATTTGCATCAAAAAGATTGGAGTCTTCCTGATTTGTTGTACTATAGTTTCGTTTAATACTACCAATATTTAAAAATAGCCTACTTTTAAAATTAGCATTACTTTTACCAATTGTTTTATTAGCTAAATTGAAATTAGTTCTTAGTCCCATGCTTAAACAGTTATTGAACATCTTCATCTCCCATAGAATTGTTGACTATAATCTCATTAAACAAATAACTTTCCAAAGAACTATTTTTTTGACCTATAAGCAACTGCCAATGCATATGCTTCAGATGCTTTTAATAATCGCTTTGCTAGCTCGAATGATAACTTTTGGTCGAGGTTTTTTGGCACCTCAAATTGGGAATCGATAAAGTCATATACTTCTTTATACGCTTTTTCTATTACTTCTTTACTTTTTGCATACTTTAGCTCTATGCCTTTTAAATATTCTAACCTTAATTCAATATTCAGTTGCCATGCCTCTGATAATTTACAGTATTTAGCGTTATCATGGGTTGCTGCTAGAACGAAAAGAGTTTTAGTATTAAAAAGTTCATTTTCACTATAAGCATTGTAGAAATTTATTACTCCTTTAATGTAATATTCATCTGCTTTATCTGGGCTTCTATTACCAAGCAGTGAATCAAAATGTTCTTCTAGACTATTTACCTTAAGTCTATCTAAAATTTCTTTATCAAACCTAGCCGTTGATCTATCTTGTTTTTTAGTATGGTCATTTTTAAAAAGTTGTGTAACATCCTCTCTAGAGTTATCAGTACTGTAAAATTTACTTTGAACATTATTAAAGATGAATTCGTTTTTTAGAAACTTTCTTGAATTGAGTATTCCTGAACTAAGCTGATTTAGAACATTATTTCTGATAATCCTTGCTAATCCATTCATCTTATTTTTCCTTTTAAAATAGTTAATAGAATTTAACAACTTACCACTAAACTGACACTTTAAAATGATAAAATAAATAGGATTATGAATAATAATTCAAACAATAGATACAGCCCAAAGATCAATATTCGTAAATAATTATATTTAAATAATATATTCATATAATTTTAATATTTCGCATATAATACAACAACTACTTTAAGTGCGTGACCTTATTGCCGTGAAAGTAGGTAATCCGTTTACTACGCATTCCAACAAATGAAATACTAAATAGAAAATATTACCTTTTAAAAGATAGAATACGCTCTGTAATCATAAAGAATATGTTTGACAAACCCAGCTAGATTAATTGCTATTCGAGATATAATAATATACTGGCTGCCATTATTAGCATATGATTTTTAACATCCCAATTTTATGAGATTATTTTATGCAATTTCCACTACCTAAAAATCAAACAGTTTTTATTACCGGCGCTAGCCGCGGAATCGGCCTTGCTTTAACAAAACAATACTTGCAAGAAGGGTGTAAGGTTATCGCTACCTGCCGTAAACCTGAATTAGCTAGTGAACTTTTAGGTTTAAAAGCATATTATGGTGATGAACTAATTATTGAAAAGTTAGATGTAACAGAAGAAGATCATTTTAAAAGCTTAGTGCTAAAATATACCCATCAGAGATTTGATATCTTGATCAATAATGCAGGGATCTACCCTGAAAATCACTCCCGGCAAGGTATAGCAGCAACTCCGGCGGCGTTTATCCTAGACGGATTTAAAACTAATGCCCTAGGCGCTTTTCTCACAATTAAGAATTTTGTAACTAATCTACAATTAGCCGGAAAACCGAAAATTATTAACCTGTCAAGCCAGATGGGTGCTCTATCTAGTGCCGGAGGCTTTGGCTATAGCTATCGGATGTCTAAAGTAGCTTTGAACATGCTAACTAAATGCGTAGCAACAGAGTATCCCGATATTATTACGATTAGCCTACGCCCAGGCTGGGTTAAGACAGCCATGGGCGGTTATGGAGCAAACCTTGAACTGGAAGTTGTGATACCACAAATTACTAAGCTTATTAATGAATTATCACAAGAACAATCGGGACAATTCATTGACTACCAGGGCAAGGTAAATGAATGGTAAGATTGCTATTTATGAATCTTAGAATACATCTCGTGGCAAGCCTGCTTACTCTCTGCGCTTTCATGGGTTATTAACCGTGCGCCACGTTTATCGGTCCAATAATTCCACGCCCATTTTATCATAATTAGCAACTTATTATCATAGCCAACCAAATACCAGATGTGGACAAACACCCAAGTAAGCCAGGCAAAATAACCAGAAATTTCTTTTGAACCAATTTTAGCTACCGCAGCATTTCTACCAATAACAGCCATGGTCCCCTTATCAAAATAATTAAATGGTTCTATTGTTTGCTGTTTAAGTTTACGTTTAATAATCTCAGCTACATATTTACCCTGCTGCATTGCAACCGGCGCAATACCAGGTAGCAATGCCCCGTTTTTATCTTTCAAATTAGCCAAGTCGCCAGCTATATAAATATCGGGATAATTAGGGACTGTTAAGTCGGGGTTAACCACTATCCGTCCCATACGGTCTTGCTCGGCACCAGTCTCACTAGCGATAATACCGGCAAGCGGGGAGGCTTTCATCCCGGCAGCCCATAAAACAGTCATACTATCAATTCGTTCTTCTTTTTCGCCATTTTTTACTATGACATGGTCTGTTTGGATGTCTACTACACGGGTATTAGTCAGTACTTTTATTCCCATTTTATCAAGGCTTTGCTGGGCTTTTGCTGATAAGTTAGGTGGGTATGGAGGTAAAATTCGATCATTCCCCTCAACCATAATAATTTCAACTTCAAGTGGGTTTATATTCCTAAAATCATTAATCAAAGTACAACGAGCCAGCTCACCCAGCGATCCAGCAAGCTCTACACCAGTTGGGCCACTACCAATAATTACAAAGCGCATTAAAGACTTGCGCCGATTTGGATCACTCTCGCCTTCAGCAAGTTCGAGGGCCATAAATACACGATTACGGATTTCGAAAGCATCTTCTATGGTTTTTAACCCGGTAGCATGGTGCTCCCAAGCATCATTACCAAAGAAATTTTGCACTACTCCTGAAGCAACAATTAAACTGTCATAACTGATTTCGCCAAAATCATGTTTAACAACTTTTAGCTTTGTATCGATTGAAGTTACTTCTGCTTTATAAACGGTTACATTCTTTTGTTTCGCGAGGATTGCCCTTAGCGGTGAGGCGATATCTGATGGCGATAAACTACCAGTTGCAGCTTGATAAAGAAGGGGTTGGAATAAATGGAAATTACGCTTATCTAATAAACTTACTTTGATATCATTTGATTTAAAATTTGATGCCGCAGCCAGTCCAGCAAAACCTCCACCAATTATCACAACGTGATGTTGATTATTAGCACTCATTACCTTTACTCCCCTAGAATTCTTTTAAGTAAGCATCAGGCTAGCGTTAAGTATAAAACACTTCTACCCTCAACTAGCAAAAAATGCATATGCCTATATTTCATATGATTTTTTTCAAAGATACCAATAACATAATTATAAGCAAAACTATAATACAGGATTGAATTATTTGCAATTTTTTTGAAGAGTCAATTCCAAACGTTATATTTAGAATTAGTTGTTAGAAGAGAATACAAAAAAAGTGTAAACTACCCACAACTTAGCTAAGCTTGAAGTTGGGGCTTCTTGAGAATATCTAACCATCATCAACTTCATACCCGTTTAAGAGGGGGTATTCTCGGTTGTAAGGATAAAAATAAATAAGTTGCTGATGCCTTACGTTTACTAAAAGCATCAGCTACGAACTATTGTTTTATCAATTTTATATTAAAACCAAATTGCGCCCATTGGGCAATTTCCTCATTTAGCGAAAACAATGTTAATGGATTATTATTTAACCAGTCCCCACTCACAATTAAGCTGAAACTATTTTTAGTTGCATCGGCAATTTTAATAATTGACTGAAAATCTATATCTTTTCGACTACGATTGAATATTACCGATAAGCGAAACGAAATTACGGCAAAAATTGCTTTAGTTTTAATTTTATCTTTGTATAATCGCCGAAGTTTTTCAAATACCTTACCTACGCTACCACGATGGCTACGAACTAAATCTGCAATTATAGTCTGTTCTGGTTTAGAGAAACCAGCTAAGTCTGAATTTTGCAGAATATAAGCCCCATGTTTATGATAGTCATTATGCGAAATACTCAATCCTATTTCGTATAATTCACATGCCCACATTACCAATTTTAGGCGCTCAGGCTTAACTTTTTCCACTACTGCCAAGCCATCACGTAAATAAAAAGTCAAAGAAGCAATGCGTAAGCCTTGCCTAACATCGAGCTCATAGCGCTTTTTTAGGTCAGCAACAGTCACCTCGCGCAAATCAGAGTTAGTTTTACGGCCCATCAAATCGTACATCACTCCTTCACGTAATGAGCCATCGGCAATAGTCATTGTCTCAATACGAAGTTCCTCAAAGATTGCAAGCATTATTGCCAAACCACCAGCTATCACCGGTTTACGATCCTCTTTGGCACCGGCGATTGCAACATTCTTGACATTTTTGGCCTTAATTAGAAGTTTTTTTACTTGTTGCATGCCTTCATAAGTGATTTCATTCCCAAAACCATTTTCTACACACATATCATAAAGCATTTTTGCCGTACCCGAAGTACCAATTGCAACTGCCCAATCATGTTCAGCAAACAAGTGTTCCATCGCCTGTATTTTACTTCGCGCAGCCAAAATTGCATTATTAAAATTGGCCTCATTATAGATACCACCGCTAAAATAACGTCCGGTATATGATACGCAACCCATGGTAACACTTTCCATTATTTGTGGTTCGTATCCCTTACCTATAATAAACTCTGTAGAACCACCTCCAATATCAATTACCAGCCGCTTCTCTTCCGTATACGCCAAAGAATGAGTTGCTCCAATATAAATTAACCGAGCTTCTTCTTTACCTGAAATAACTTCTATCGGAAATCCAAGGGTTTTATTAGCAATAGCAATGAATTCAGCAGCATTATTAGCCACCCGGAGGGTACTCGTACCGACTACCCTCACTTGAGATTTCTTAAATCCACTTAATCTTTCATGAAATCTAGATAGTACTTCCAAAGCATACAATTGCGATTCTTTAGTTAAATTATCATTCGCATCTAGCCCGCTTGCTAAACGGACAGTCTCCTTTATTTGATCTATCGGTGAAATGGTGCCGTCATTATGAATCTTACCGATTAACAATCTAAAACTATTTGACCCAAGATCAACTGTTGCAAGTAAATTATCAGTCATATTAACTTTACCCTAATTACTACTTAATTACTTCAATCTGGCCATTCATTCTTGCTAAAACCAATTCGTTTGCTCCACGCATTGCAAATAAACCATTGGTTACTACCCCAACAATATTGTTAATTTTTTGCTCTAATTCAACTGGGTTTAAAATCTGCAAATTATGAACGTCTATTATCCAATTTCCATTATCAGTAATGACATTCTCACGCCAAACTGGGGTTCCTCCCAATTTTACCAGTTCGCGGGCAACATAGCTGCGCGCCATAGGTATTACTTCAACTGGTAAAGGAAAGCTTCCTAAGATGTTAACGTATTTAGACTCGTCTGCAATGCATATAAACTTGTTTGCTGCAGCCGCAATTATTTTTTCACGCGTCAAAGCAGCTCCGCCACCCTTTATCATTTTTAGGTTATGATTAATTTCATCAGCTCCATCAACATAAATATCAAGGGAACCAACATTATTTAAATCATATACGGGTATTTTATGTTCTTTTAATAACTGTGTAGATTGTTCTGAACTAGATACAGCGCCCTGGATCCGATCTTTTATCCTGGCTAGTGCATCAATGAAGAACTTAACCGTTGAACCAGTCCCAACGCCAACAATCATATTATCCTCAGTAATGTATTTAATTGCATACTCACCAGCTAGCTGTTTTAATTTATTTTGATCCATTTTCTCATTTCACCTGCAAACATTCTTTACAAAATTGACAGTATATATTTAAAAAAATCACCTTAACTTGGAGGCGTTATTAACACTTTAGTCCTTAATTAATAAAACTATCGCCTCGGCAATAGCTGCTTCTCCACGGCCAACTATACCAACTTTCTCACTAGTTTTGGCTTTAATGCTTATTTGCTCAATTGATAATTCAAGTATAGTAGCAATTGTACTACGCATAGCGTCAATATATGGCCTTAATTTTGGTCTCTCAAGTATAATTGTGGAATCAATATTATTTATTGAATAACCAAGTCGAGTAATTATATTAAATACTTCTTTTAGGAGAATCTTACTATCTATATCTTTATACTTATTGTCATTATCGGGAAATAATTTTCCGATATCGCCAAGTGCAGCGGCGCCAATTAGCGCATCAATAATTGCATGCAATAGGACATCGGCATCCGAATGTCCACTTAGCCCTTTATCAAATGGTATCTGAATGCCGCCCAAAACCAAAGGACGGTTTTCAACTAATTTATGCAAATCAAAACCTTGGCCAATTTTCAATTTCATAATATTCCTTATTCTTTGAAATTTTCGCGTGCTACTAAGATAGTTTCAGCTAAAAGTATATCTTCTGGAAATGTAATTTTCAGATTAAAATGATCGGCTTCCACAACTTCAACTTGTTTACCCATCATTTCAACAGCACTTGCTTCATCCGTTATATTTGCAGTGTCTGCTACTGAAAGAGCAGTTTTTAATATTCCAGACCTAAACATTTGTGGGGTCTGGGCCTGAAAAATATATTTCCGATCAATTGTTCGGCTAACCAGATGATTTGTTTCAACAAATTTAATCGTATCAACAGTTTTTTTAGCTAGAATGCCACCAGTTAAACTTGTATCTAAATTTGAAATTAATTTGGAGATATCGTGAGGAGAAATGCAACACCGAGCAGCGTCATGTACTAAGATCCAATCGTTATCATCACAGTATAAATAATTTATGCCATTGATAACTGTTTGCGCCCGGGTTTCGCCGCCTTCAAATATTACTTTAACCTTAGCATACTTATTAACATAATCAGTGATTAATCGGTCATCTTTATTGGCAACTATTACTATTTCACTAATTAATTCCACTTTAGAAAAAGCCAAAATTGTCCAATCTAATACGGTTTTTCCTGCAATTTTATGATATTGTTTAGGTAATTCGGATTTAAAGCGACTACCGCTCCCAGCACACGGTATTAATACAATATATTTTGGCATACTGCACCTTTTAGCCATCAATATAGTCTTTTACTTTATTAAACCAATTACAATTACCTTTGGTAAGTTTGTCAAGCTGCTGCAAATATTCAAGATGAGCTTTATTTTCGTTATCACTTACTTTCACAGGTATATGCTTAACCAGATTTGGCGTAACAGTTTTAAAGCCTGATTGGCGGCCCTTTATTTTAGCTCCATCCTCTCCAAGTAAGCTTATTTGTTCTTTTGTCAATTCGATATAAACGTATGCCAATAGCTCACAGTCAATTAACGCACCATGATAAGTCCGATTAGAGCGGTCTATATTAAATCTATCGCATAAGGCATCTAAACTATTTTTACCGCCTGGAAATTTGTTACGCGCCATCATTAACGTATCCGTTGCCTTACTTGCATAACAAAGGGTAGGTTCTCTGCCTAGTTCACTAAAATGGTGGTCGAGAAACTTCAAGTCAAACTTAGCATTATGAATAATTAATTCTGCATCATTAATAAATTCAATTATATCATCAACCCGTTCTTTAAAAGTTGGCTCATTGGCAACCTGGTCATAAGTAATGCCATGGACATTCGTGGCCTCAATCGGTATATCGCGTTCAGGATTAAAATATAAATGAAGCGATTTACCTGTGAGCTTACGATCAATCATCTCTAATGCCGCAAACTCGATTATCCGATGCCCCTCTCCTGGCTCAAAGCCGGTAGTTTCAGTATCCAAAAGTAACTGTCTTGTCATTGGTTAGATTACCTTAAAACGATATAAATGTTTGCGGCAGCTCATGCACATATAATACCTAAGTTTGCTTTGCGGACCAAATAATCCGGTATGGATAATATGTTCAGAACCACAGCTATTGCAATAAACCTTACCATTGACATAAGCATTTACATTCTGTGATAAGTAAGCATCATAGTCTGGCAATTTTTGGTATCTAAAATATTTACGGATTGCAAGGAACAGATAGCTAATAAAAACGAATCCGATGAACCAGAGAATACTGGCACTAAAATATACGAGTAATGCAAAAAATACGATTAAAAAAAGGATAAATCCAAAGCAGCCAAATAAGGTCGGTAACAAAATAAAACTAAATACACTTAATATACTAAATAGTACCAGTCCACCGACAATTTCTAAAAAACCCATAAAAAAATCCTACAAATTTCATTATCTTTAATACAACTATCCTAGTATTTTAGCACTATTGCACAATTTGCGCATAAAGGTTAGCCAAGAGTCTTTATTTGTTCTGGTGAAAGTTTGGTAATTTCCGCAATTAAAGATTCATCAATTCGCTTTTTTAGCATATCTTTAGCAATTTCTATTTGAGTCTCAAATTTACCTTCTGCTTTACCTTCTGCTTTACCTTCTGCTTTACCTTTTTCCTCTGCTTGCATTAGAGCTAACTTCTGAATAGAGATAAACTCTTTCTTTTTATACTGCAATTCAAGTTCTTCAGCGCTCAATACGGCGGTGTTACTTACTTCAAAGGCTGACACTATCGCTCTTGGTAAGTTATCAGGAATATACTCTAAACTTCCTGCATTCTTTATGAAATATATCCACTGATCAGTTATATCCGATAATTCGTGTAATTGTTTGCTAAATTTAGGAAGCTCAATGAATACCATCTCTAAGTCATCACTATAATTTATAAACTGCTCTTTCTCAAGTAACTTGAAGTTTGAAATCACCTTTTCACAATCTTCAAACATAATAAAGTCCACAATAGTTAATGCAATAATAGGATTTAATAAATGATATTGCTCGCCTTCAAGCAGCTGTGTGGAGTAGTTTTTAGCAGCATTATATAAAACTCGTTTTTCAAATCCGCCATGATTTAAGACTTGCATTTCTATAATTACTTTAGAATCATTATCAAGAACCGCCTTTACATCGACATAAGTATCCTTCATTCCCAATAATTGAGGAATATTATAAGGGTCAACAATGGTCAAATCTTTAATCTTTGCGCCATTTTCAAATTTTAGGACTGCATTTAAAAATGAGATTAATCTTTCTTTGCTTTCCTCGCTGCCAAAAACCTTTTTAAAGGCAAAGTCGGTTTTAATATCCAAAAACTTCATGATACTATTTCCATATAATAAATTTTCAAGGTTTCTTACTGAAGATACAGATAAGACTTTAATGCCAGCAAACCCACTACGAAAATAAATATCTGATTTTTAGATTAGAATAACGGAATTAGGAACTAGCATTTTCTAATTATTCGATTAAAATCAGATATATATTTCTCTTAACCCATTCAAAAAAAGTTGAGACTGCCGTTAGTTTCCTCAAGTTTTCAGCAAACTTCATGCAATAAAATATTATAACACCTTTTTTAAATCTAGCTCTCAAGAAACAAATTTTGCTTTTTTAAAACCGTTCGATTTAATATCAGCAGCTATCAAAAATCTGGGCAGCGCCCTGAAATTGGTTTATTTGCTAACGAATTTTCAAAGCTGCATAACGCAATTATATTAGCGATAGCTGAAGATATAGCATCGCTATGGTCAATTGGCTGGCCAGCTCTACTACTATATTTCTGGCTAATGGCTTTTAATATAGGACTTGGTGCAAAAAACTTACTAACCGCAACAGCTTTTTCACCAAGAATTCCATTGGGAAAATATTGCGCTAAGTCATTAGTTAGTTGGAAATTGGCAATTGGCGTTGACTCTACATATTCAGGGGCCAAATCATGCATATGTTGATAAGCGATATCAAAATTATGTACGGTAACTACTGAATCATATTTTAGATTAATAAAATTTATTGGAGAGTGAGTTGTCCATTGGTAAGTTGTACCATTTTGTATAATCTGTTTAAATTGATCAGTATTCGTAGCACTTTGATTGACAAAAGCCAAGGCACTATTATTTTCCCCATAATGTGAGCTTGGTAGCTGCAAGGGGAATAAGTATTGAGAATAAGCAAATAAATTGATTTTGGGACTTGAAGTGCGGTCAAAATCATTAATCATAAAGGCTTGTTCAATTAATGCATTGGATATTTGATCCTTGGTTAAATTTGGATCAGTAAAAAGCTCATAAAGATTAAATAGTTTCCTAGAACCCTGAACTTGGATATTTTGCCAGAACGAGCTATTTAAAATTGATGAATAAGCTTCTACATTATTTTGAAAATCGTAATAAATTATTGCCTCAATCACGTAAGCTAGTAGTGCCGGTTTACTAATTGCTGCAGCGGGAGCCCAGACAATATTCCAGCTATTTTGCTGTTTAACTCCATCTATTACGTCCGAAAAATCATCATTCATCATTTCGCTTTCAGCCAAATTCCCATTAAATAATCCGTCCGCTAAATTGGCAAAAGCAAACTGCATTTGGCTATTAAGAGCGTACGCACCTTCAGCCGGAGCAGTGACAGCAAGATGTATATTTAGACCGCCCAGCATACCGGCAAATTTGGTTTGAGCTAGCTCTGAAGCTTTCAATGCATATGCCCCACCTTCTGAATAGCCAGTAATAAATAGCGGCAGGCTTTCATCATAAACAATATTTCTTTGGGCTAAAAGCACCTTTAATGCAGGAAGCATATATAATCCTGCCTGGGCATTATTTTCTGGATACGCTACATAAGGATGAATGCCTTGCAGGTCTATTCCCTGTCCAACATAATCAGGAGCAACTACGATCAGTCCGCGCGCGGCATAAGTTGCCGCAATTTGATAAAACGTCTTATCATTATCAGCAGCCAGGGGGGCTTTAAAGCAGTATGCACCTAAACTATTGCCGGCTTCCTTTATGCAAGATGGAACATTATTTTTAGCAAATGTAGTTGCATGATAATATATTACCACTCCTCGTAGTTTATGGCCAACTGCCAATTTGGGAATTACAACCAAACCGGACACAATCCGGCTAATATCAGCAGTTACGCTTTTGGGAAGTACGCCAGGAGTATTATAGCTAATAGCATATGCTTCGATCCCTATAACATTAACTTTAGCGGCTGAGGCTTGAATAAAATCTTCTAAAGCCATTATGCTAGAATTTGTGTTTGCAGCAAAATTATAGAGTTTCCCTAAATTTTTGATATTGGCTATTGCTGGCGGGCTACTTTCTTGATAGTCTTGGCCAATCCATGAATAAGCATAATTTTTAGCAAGATGCGCAAGGCTAGAATCGGTATTGAGTTGCTGCCAATTGATTAATTTGCCATATTTGATTTTGGCATCAGGAGTCGGGCTGCCTCCTCCATTACAAGCAACTAGTATAAAGGAAAGAAAAGAAATGAGCGATATGTATAATAATTTGACCATCGTTAGTTACCCCGGCACACAGTCATTAGTAAAATGGCTAAAAGATTTATTATATCCTTTAGCTATTTATTGCTGTATACTGAGGCAACTAAACTTTAACTAATTATCGAACCCGCATACCAGGTTTCGCACCTTCATGGGGTTCTAGAATATAAAGTCCACCATTCTTGTCTTCAAAACTAGCGGCCAGAACCATCCCCTCACTCATACCAAATTTCATTTTGCGTGGAGCTAAGTTAGCCACCATTACTGTAAATTTACCAACCAAAGCCTCTGGATCATATGCTGATTTAATTCCGGCAAAAACATTTCTGGTTTCATTGCCAATATCCAAAGTTAATTGGATTAATTTATCAGCACCCACAACATGGTTAGCCGCAACAATCTTAGCTATCCTTAGATCAACTTTTGCAAAATCATCTATGCTTATAGTCTCAGCAAATGGTTCATAACTTTGGATATTTTGTGAAGAGATCTCGGCTTTACCAGCCAATTCTTGCTGGTTTAATTCAATAACTTTATCGATCATAGCTGTTTCTACCCGGTTAATTAAATGAGAATAATTATTAATGGTATGATTCAAAAGCAAGGTATTTAAGTCTTGCCATTGTAAACTTGGGATTGCCAAAAAGTTTTCTACCTTTTGAATCAAGTTTGGCACAATTGGTTTTAGATAGATTGCGACTATTCTAAAAGCATTTATCAATACCGTACATACCTGATGTAAGCGAACCTCATCTTCAGGGTCTTTTGCCAATAACCAAGGCTTTTGATTATCTACGTATTGATTAACTTCGTCAACTAATGACATTATCAATTTAACGGCCTTGGCAAATTCGCGCTCAGAAAATAAATTGGCAAGCTCTTCTTTTCCTGCTACCAACTTAGCCACTAATTCACTATCAGTTAATTCTGAAGCTAAAATATTATTAAAGCGCTTTGCCAAGAAACCAGCCGAGCGAGAAGCAATATTCACATATTTCCCAACAAGTTCTGAATTTATCCTGGCAGTAAAATCATCAAAAGAAAAATCAATATCTTCGATTTTGTTAGTAAACTTACTAGCAATGTAGTAGCGGAAAAACTCTGGATTTAAACCACTATCTAGAAAACTGCGTGCAGTGATAAATGTACCGCGTGATTTAGACATTTTTTGCCCATTAACCGTTAAAAACCCATGGACGAATAACCCATCAGGAGTACGATAGCCGGCATTTTCCAATACAGCAGGCCAAAATAAGGCATGAAAATATAGAATATCCTTACCAATAAAGTGATATATTTTAGTTTCTTTACCATTCCACAGCTGATTAAAATCTAATCCCTGCTCCTGGCAGTAATGCAAAAAACTGCTTAAATACCCAACAGGCGCATCAAGCCATACATAAAAATACTTTCCTGGAGCATCTGGGATTTCAAAACCAAAATAAGGTTTATCACGCGAAATATCCCAATCTTGCAATCCACTTTGCAGCCATTCCTGCATTTTATTTTTGGCTTCAGGCTGCAATCTATCTTCTGCAGCTAACCATGAGCTTAAAAATTCCCCACATTCACTTAATTTAAAAAAATAATGTTCAGACTCCCGTAAAACCGGTGCTGAACCGGATACCACTGAATAAGGATTGATCAAATCAGTCGGTGCATATGTCGCACCGCATTTCTCACAACTATCGCCATATTGATCTTCAGTTTTACATTTTGGGCAAGACCCTTTTACAAAACGGTCAGGAAGGAACATTTCTTTTTCAACATCAAATAACTGGCTAATCGTACGCACCGCTATTTTATTATTGGCTTTTAATTTATTATAAATATCATAGGCACATTGTTTATTTTCAACAGAATTGGTAGTATAAAAATGATCATAGCCAATCCCAAAACCAGCAAAATCAGCCGTATGCGCCTCATATGATTTAGCAATTAACTCTTCAGGAGTAATTCCTTGCTCTTCAGCTTTAAGCATTATTGGCGTTCCATGAGTATCATCGGCACAAATAAAATAACAGTTGTGCCCTTGCATTTTTTGAAATCGGACCCAAATATCAGCTTGGATATGTTCTACCATGTGCCCTAAGTGGATATTTCCGTTTGCGTATGGTAAGGCACAGGTTACAATCATAGTTTTTTGCATTTTTTTACCTTCTTAATCAGAATAAGAATGAATCGAGATTTTATATGAATTATAATACTAAACCGAATATTATAGCACACAAGGTGAAACAAGGCCTTAAGCGTATCGGAAATATCAAAAATATTATAGCTGTTACATCTGGTAAAGGTGGGGTCGGCAAATCCACTACTTCAGTTAATCTGGCGCTTAGCCTTGCCCAAAATGGCGCTAGTGTAGGCATACTTGATTGCGATATTTATGGCCCCTCGTTACCTCTACTGCTAGGTAGCGAAGACTATAAACCAGAAGTTAGTAATAGTAATTTCGTTCCATTGGAAAAATATGGTGTCAAAGCTATGTCCTTCGGTTTTTTAGTAGACAAAAAACAGCCAACTATCTGGCGTGGTGCAATAGTCAATAAGGCATTAAATCAATTGCTATATGATACCCAATGGGGGGAATTAGACTATTTAGTAATTGATATGCCACCTGGAACCGGTGACATACATCTAACAATGGCCCAGGGAATGCCAATTACCGCTACTTTGGTAATCACTACACCACAAGATATAGCTTTAATTGATGTAGGCAAAAGTATTTCAATGTTCCAAAAACTTGATATCCCTTGTTTAGGTGTAGTTGAGAATATGAGTATGCATGTGTGTGAGAATTGTGGCCATGAATCATTGGTTTTTGGCGCAGGTGCTAGCCAAAAATTAAAAGAAGAGTATAATCTTGATATACTAGCAAATTTACCGCTAAATATGGCTATATGCCAAGCTAGCGACCAAGGCACACCAATTAGCAGCATTATCGATAATCCGATTGCAAAGATATATCATTGCCTAGCGACTAAAGTGGAAGATGAACTTGCTAAACTACCAAAAGATTATTCAAGTAAATTAGCCAGTATAGCCGTAGTTAAATCATAACCCTAAAAATGTTAGAATATCGAACGTGCAACTATTATCGTTAGCAGTTGGTTTTATTAATAAAATAATTAGTGAAACCAACTAATTATTTCCAATAGTTTCGAATATTTTTCTTTCTATTAATTACTAGTTAGTGCTAAATTCCCTCCTTCATCTTCAATACATAACCTAATACCGGACTATTTAAGAAATGATAAAACAAGATACTAGAAATAATGGATTAGACACTTTAAGGTCGATTGCAATCCTACTGGTATTTCTTTACCATTTCTCAATGATTAGTTACACTGATACTTTTGGCTATATTAGTCAAATTGGCTGGATTGGCGTAGATTTATTTTTTGCCCTAAGTGGTTATTTAATCACTAACCAAATATTTAGCCAAATTCAGCAAGGAAAATTTAAAAGCTCAAAATTTTTCATGCGACGTCTATTTCGCACCTTACCCAATTATTTAGTTGTTCTTGCTATCTATTTTTTCATACCCAGCTTTGCTGAGCGTGGCAGCTTGCCGCCAATATGGCAAATGCTTAGTTTTACCTTTAGCTTATTTCCGCATACCAACGTTGCCTTCTCGCATTCCTGGTCGTTATGCATTGAAGAGCAATATTATTTGGTCATACCACTTGTTATTTTAGGGCTTAGCAACTTGAATTCCAAAAGGCTGGCCTGGCTAGTGATTAGCCTAAGCATTGTTGGCGGGATGCTATTGCGTGGCTATATCTGGCTAAGATTCGTGCACGGCACAACTAATAATTCCATCCTTAACATTACTGATTACTGGACTAAAATTTACTATTTTACTTTTTCACGATTGGATGAGTTAACTTTTGGAGTCAGCATCGCATTTATAAAAAACCATTACCGCTCAATCTGGCATAAATTGGTTAAAAATGGCAATTGGTGCCTGATTTGGGGATTAATTATCAGCTTTTTTGCTAGCTATATGTTTTATATTAATCAGTTTAGTTTAATTGCTAACATTATTGGTTTTCCAATGCTGGGTATTGGTTATGCCATGCTCATTATTGCCAGCTTTGACAATTCTACTCTAATAGCCAAGAAAATACCCGGTGCTAAACATGTTGCACTGCTTTCGTTTGCTATATATCTTGTGCAAAAACCATTAGACCATCTGGCCGCTGAATTTTTGATGAAGCAATATTTAGTTCCGCGTACCAGCATTATTTTATTTATTAGCTCCATAATTATTACAACTTTTGGAGCAAGTCTATTATACTTTCTTATTGAAAAACCATTTTTAGCATTACGCGATAAATTACTCAACTAATGAAAGCATTATCATCGCTAATAACCTTATTGATTTAATCCTACTTTGACAGGCAAATTTGGAATAAAGTAATGCTTGTTACAATATGAAAATTTGATTTTATTAATATATTTATCATAATCAGCCTGATTTATCAATTGTAGAGTGAGCATATTGTCGAGCAGATCTTTAGTAAATTGAAGTCTTTCCCCTTCACCATCTTTAATGCTGAGATTATGATCAATTATTCCATCAAGGAGCTCGAGTGCCAAATGGTAATTATCTAATATGTTTGCCTCATGGAGAATCTGCAAATATTTAAGTGCAATTAATTTATCCCTTTCAGTGCCAAATTTTATGCTGCGCTCAATTAAAATTTCTAGGATGTGTTTGCAGTGACTTAAGTCAAGTTTTTGGTTACTAAACCCCCAAAGGCTGGTTCCTTCTCTAACTTTTTCTAATATCTGTTCTAAAATAATTATTTTAAGTTTATTTGGCATAATTTGATTAAAATAGCTGTAATTAGCATTAAGGCAGTCATTAACTATTTGATTTACAAAATTATGGCGTAACTTGGCAAAATTTAATTTAAAACATAAATCTTTATCTTCAATATAGTCAGCAAGAGACATTTTGATTGGATGTATTGATTTAAACAGCTTCTCTATACTCCAAAGCCCCATATCATTATCCAAAAAATGATATAGTTTTTCTAGCATAGGATAATTCTTAAATTTTTTATCAAACTCTTCTGGGGTAGAGCATAATAATGCAAATTCATCACTTAATCGATAAGCATCATTCATTGCCCTACCAAGTACCCTCGAATTATAAGGAAAAAAGAACTTTATAACTTTAAAAACTGCAATTGCCTGATCTACGCTTTTATGTTCCTCTAGCGTATAAATTTTATTTAGCAGTTGAGAATTTACATACATTAAACACATACCTTTAAAACTCTACAGAATTTTTATTATATTACTGATTAAATCTGATATCTACCTATAGATTTACACTAAACTATTTCTAAATGATATAAAAGCCTAAATTGATACAATATTTCTTGAAAAATTTCGTAATAAAAAAATTTTATTTTTAAATCGAATTTTTTACGATAATAATACGATTTAAATAACATGATTTTATTGATTCGTAACCAAGTAAATGCAGAAAATCTTTGCCTAAACTATAATATTAGTATAAGTATGAGAGAGGTATTAATACCGGACAGTTTTATACCTGAGCAATTGGGGTTTAAACTGTATAAATTAATTTGGAGGATGCATAATTTAAACGAATTAAATAAAGGATACTAGACGCAATAAAGAATACAAAGTCTTATTTCCGCAATAATTGAGTAATAAATTAACCATCTCGCCGAATATATTAATCATAAATATATGCTTTATTACACCATAGTGTTAGAAGCACTTAAATAAATCTTTTTTAGGTAAAGATAAATTAAATTGGTTGAAATCACTAAAAAGCAGTTTCCAGGCCCAGCTATGCCAATTAACCATAAGCCAGGCTTACCTCAGGTATTTAATCAATTAAAAATGCCGGTAGAACAACTGTTATCAATGGCCAACTCTTTTATGGAGCTCGATGTACTTAAAGCGTATTTAATATTACAAATTAAAAACTTAAAAGCAAATAATAATGAACTTAACCTTTTTACCAGCAACCTAGTTATTGCAAAGAATTATAATAGTTTTATTAAAAACCATGAGGAAAATCTCTTAAAACTTTCTAAAGACGCTCTACAATATAATGAATTATTGAAATATATTAATGACTATACATTCTATTTAGCCAATGAAGGAAATTTAACAACACATAGCGAATCGTTATTACCACCGGCGCCAGATGTAAATTATTCTACCCTGCGTATTGCCGAAAATAATTTAGAAAAAGAGTTAGAAGAATTAGAGAAAGCTGAGAGAGCGTCTATTGGTGTTACTAATGCTTTTAATGATATTTTCGAAAAGGCTACCATTGCCGCATTGAATACAATATATTCTAAACTATATCCGAACAAGCCACAATTATTCCCTTCAGCAAATGACATAATATACGCTCCGCTAATAGAAGAACTCCAAATTAGAATGCTTAAGAATAGCCAACTTGTTAAGGCTATGGAAGTTTATTCTATGGTAGCTTACCACTATAATCAAAATACAAATATGCTTTGTGATAAGTCTAGCTTTTACCAGCAAAATCATCAGCAAAGACCGATAAGAGGCCAAAGTGCTAATCTTAATAAATTAGCCGAAGAAAAAGGTGTTTACTTCCCAATCATGAAAACAACGCTATGTAAGAAAATTGCCAATTGCTTCGACCTCCATAACAAGGAACAAATAGATGCTATTATTGATTGTTTTGATAAATTAGTAGCTTTTAGGTACAGTTTAATTTCAGCTAAGTCATTGGCTTGCGCTAACTTATTAAATTTAGATTTCCTAAATAGATTAGTACAACCCTTATTAGATGCTAAACTTGGTGTTAAAGAGGCTGAATTTATAATAAAGCTTCTCTTAGCTGCAATCGTAAACCAAGAAATTTATTTAAAATTAATAAATTATACGTCTACTGATTTAGATGAAAACTTGAAGAAAGATATTAAAAATTTATATAAATTACTGATTATAGAAAATAGAATTCTAGGTTACAATCGAGAGAAGCTTGGCGAGGGAACTAATAAATCATTAATTAGAGTTAGAGCGTCTAAACCTCAAATTTTGAGCCCGACAAATCCCTCTTTTCTCTCATCTCTTCCGACTACTAGCTCAACTGAATCCGGGGGGGCTTTAGAGACTAATTCAGAAACCGACATACAACAAGCAAATATTGAAGCTATGGCTTTGCGCCAGTTTTTCTCACGTAGCTTGTATTTTGTTGAAGTAGAAAATGATGAAATAGCACAGAGAGAATTTGCACCGGATATAGAGCTACAAGAACGAATCAACAATAATGATATTAAAGAAACTTGGCTGCGCCTCCGACTCATTAATTTTTGTAGTTTCCTACACCCCTTAAGAAAACAGCAAAAAGTTGCTTTTGTTAAAGCAGTTGGTAATACTATAACTAATGAGTTAAAAGATTTGGAACCAAATACTAATAAAACCGAAATAGCCGCCGATTTACTAATGCAGCTAATCATAGGCTTAAGTAATCTAATTAAAATAGGCGTAATTCATGGTGATCCGCACCTGGAAAATACCAAGGTAGTTCAAGATGACTCACGTATTGAACATACTAAGTTTACTTGCGATCCTAAGGGAGCTAAAGAAACTCAGCGCAAGGTCCAAATGTTGGACTGGGGGTTATATAAGCTATTTCCGATTTCCGATAAAGTTAAGAGACGAGCCCTTGCTGATTATAAATATTTAGTTCAAGGCGGATCAATCTCAAGAAGATTTAAAACACTATGCTATCAACTATTTAGGTGGGTCTGTATTATTTTGCGATTTAAACCGCCAAAAGAAAAACATTTTCCGCTGCAAAATATTTTACGTAGTGCCAATGTTTCAGAAACCGCAATTAAGAAAATTATGCATTTTGCAAACGAAGAATTTTCAAAATTAGAAAATTTAAAAGATAGAAGCCAGCAGGATGTGCAAAGATTCACCACCTTGTGGTGCTATAATATAATTGCAACATTAGAAGTCAAAGCCACAAATATTAAGCGCATGTTACTTGAGGCTGAAACCGATTATGGTATAGGTGAAGTTATAAATTTTAAATACTTAGAGAATATGAGTGATCAAGAAGTTGACGAGAAATTTAATGAAATTTGCCTATATTATATAAGAAAAAAATAACTGGTTTATACCAAAATGATGGGAATTTCTCTCACCACCATTTTAGTATATTGCTGCATTTCAGCCAGCATATCCTTGTGGATTATTCATCTGCCAGTTCCAACTATCACGGCACATATCATCTAAGCTAAAATGCGTTTTCCAGTTTAATAGTTCCAATGCTTTTAGCGGATTAGCAAAATTAATTGCTACATCACCAGGCCTTCTTGGCTCAAACTTATAATTTATAGTTTTGCCGGAAGCTTTCGCATAAGCATTAACTACATCTAATACCGAGTAACCAATCCCAGTACCCAGATTTACTGTTAGTAACTCGTTATGAGAAGCTAAGTATTCTAATGCTTTCATATGCCCGTCAGCAAGATCTACTACGTGAATATAATCGCGGATACCAGTGCCGTCTTTGGTTGGATAGTCATTGCCAAAGATGCTTAAACATTCCAACTTACCAACTGCAACCTGGCTAATATAAGGCATTAAATTATTGGGTATTCCATTTGGGTCTTCACCAATTAAACCTGAACTATGTGCACCTACCGGATTGAAATAACGTAGAATTCCAATTGACCAGCTGTTATCCGCACGATAGATATCGCGTAATATTTGTTCCATCATTAGTTTGGTCCAAGCATATGGATTCTCGGCAGATAGTGGGAAATCCTCAGTAATTGGAGTAGTATGCGGATCACCATATACGGTTGCTGAAGAACTAAATACAATTGTTTTAACATTAAACTCTTGCATTACCTTAAAGAGGCTCAGACTACCACTGACATTATTATAATAATAGCGTTCAGGTTCGCGTACTGATTCACCTACTGCTTTTAATGCTGCAAAATGGATTACAGCAGAAAAATCATATTTAGTAAATACTTCCCTAAGTTTAGTACTATCTAGAATATCAACCTGATAGAAATCAGGTCGCTTACCGGAAATCTTTTCGATCCTATCTAAAACTTTAATATTTGAGTTACTAAGGTTATCAACAATTACCACGTGATAATCATTATTTAATAATTCAACAGCAGTATGAGATCCAATATAACCAGCACCACCAGTTAAAAGTATTGTTTTTTTCATTTTTTCCTCACTTTATACTACTTTGCAACAAGATTAGACTCAGCTTTATTTTGATCAATCATTCTAGATAAGTAGTCGGCAGGGACAAGACCGGATAAAATTCTGCCATTAGGCAGAATAATCGTTGGAGTACCTGTTACTTGAACTAAATTATTCCCCAGATCCTGCATCACAGTAATTTTCTTGGCATTATTGCATTTATCATTTTTAGGAAGAGCTTTACCCTTAGCCATATAGTTTACTAACGTATCTTCTGGATTTTCTGCACACAAAATTCGTTTTGAATCACTTAGTGCAGTTGGATGAATTGATAATGGGAAGAAGTAATAGTATATTGTAACATTTTCCAGATTTGGAACTGTCTCATTTTCTAAACGCTTGCAAAACGGGCAGTCAGGGTCGGTAAATATTGCAATTTTATTTTGGCCATTACCGATTACCCTACGAATTGCCACATCGGTAGGCAACTTGTTCCAGTCAATCCGGTTTAGCTCGGTAGTCCTCTCTTGCGTTAAATTTGATTTGGTAGTTAAATCCAGCATATTGCCAACAAAGGCATATTTTCCGGTGCTATCGACATAAAATACCTTGCGACCAGAGTCGATTTCATAAACTCCCGCAACTGTCGTTGGTAAAATTTGATCAATTACTAAATCAGGTAAGCTTGAATTTAAATTTTTTTTGATTTGGGGAATATTGGGGTCAGTTGAAGTGGCTGCAAAACAACTTGCAATACTCATTAATATACTTATAGTACTAATACGTATAAATTTGCTCATTGGTTTCCTAGAAATAAAAACAGGCTTGCTAATAACAAGCCTGTAATAGTTACATTAAACTATTTCGCGGCTGAAGCAGCTGGAGCTGAGGCCACTGGTGAAGAAGGTTTACCCGAAATTTCATTAAATTTAGCATTTAATTGATCAGCAGGTAACATTCCAGGTAAAATTTGGCCATTTTCTAATACCATAGTAGGAGTACCATCAACCTGTACAACATCTGTACCAACTTTCATAACTTGATCTAAACCTGAAGTATCACAGCTGGTATTTGTTGGCAATGGAGTATCTTTTTGCATCCATGCAGCCCAAGTTGCCTGGCGGTCTTTACTACACCAAATTTGTTTGGCATGCGTAGCAGCATTTGGATGAATTGGAAGTGGGAACAAGAAACTATAAATAGTTACGTTTTGTAATTGTGGCACAACTTGTTTTTCAAACATTTTGCAATAAGGACAATCAGGATCAGTAAATACAGCAATTTTGCGGCTACCATCACCAATTACTTGTTTAATTGCAAGATCCAATGGCAATTTATTAAAATCAACTTTAGCTAAATCTTGCATTCTTTGCTCAGTCACACTTTGTTTAGAACCTAAATCAACGATATTACCAAACACAGCATACTTACCATCAGTAGACACATAGAATATTTTACGGCCAACTACTACTTCATAAAGTCCAGAAATATTCGTTGGATTTACTTGATCAACTGTGGTTAAACCTGGAATTTGCTTAACCAAATTTGCTTTGATTTGGTCTTTTGATAAACTTTGACCACCAGAACTTGTGTTATTACATGCTACTAATGCAACACTTGCCATTAAACCTATTAACAATTTTTTCATTAAATCAACCCATTGTAAAAAATTAAAACTTTTAAAACTTGTATTATAACAGCACTATACTAAAAATACTAAAAATTTATTGCCGAATTTATTAGAACTTTCTTAATAAAAGAAAAATTATTAACAAAATTTAAGCCATAATTCCTTATCTTACTCACTATATTAAGCCGATTATGGAATAACCGATGTAGTACATGACAAGTCATTTGCATCTTACGAACTTCTGCTAATCTTTTAAAATTGTAACGTGCAAATGAAGTATCACTGACTAAATTTAGATCTAACGAAGCAACTGTTGAGGCCAGCTCCCAAGCATCGCCAAATCCTAAATTTACACCTTGGCCAGCCAAGGGATGAATAGTATGTGCAGCATCGCCAATTAGTACTACCCGTCCTTGGTAGAAGCGTTCAACTAAATTTAGCTGTAAAGGGAAAGCTTGCGGTTTATTCAATAAGCTTAGCTTGCCTAATACATGATTACCGGCATTTGCCACAAACTCACAAAATTCCTGATCAGATAAATTCAAAAGTTTCTCAGGCTCATCGGTTGACCAGACAATTGAAACTACGTTTCCTGGTAATGGTAAAAAAGCCAGGATCCCAGGATCCATAAACCACTGATGAGCAGTGTTTTCATGGGGACGCTCACATTGGAAATTTGCAACTACTCCAGACTGGAAATAAGGGATATTCGCAACAGAAAATCCAAACTTACTTCTGACAGATGATCTTGCCCCATCAGCAGCAACCAAAAGCTTCCCCTCTATTTGAATAGCATTTGTAGTTGCAATTATTACTTTATCACCAAGATCTTGGATATCACTAATTTCCTGATAAAGAAAATGGATATTTTCATATTCAGAAATTTTTGCCAAAATTGCTTTTTGCATTATGCCCTGTTCGCTAAGTCTCGCCAAAAATCCTCCACTAACTGCAGATTTATCAAATTCAATGGCACTATTCTTATCTCCGCGCACATTCATAGCATTAATATAACCAATGCGGCCTTCATCTAACATAACTCCAAGATCTTGCAAATAGTTGTAGTTATGCGGAGTAATTGCATAGACTCTATTATCTAAAGAATCTATTAAGTATGAAAAGTCCGGTTGGTTTTTTTCTATGATTGCAATCTTTAATTTAGGTGACTTTAAGGCTAAATCTAATGCAAAAGCACCGCCAACCAATCCGCTTCCGACAACGATTACATCATATGATTGAATTTCCAAATCTAAACTCCAAAAATTAAGCTTTTTGCTATAAATTTCTGAGCAAACGGTAAATTACTTAAAGCAATTAGACCAGCACCACGTATATGATTAAAAGCACTACCTTGGCGTTCCAAAAAAGTAGCTAAGAAGTGTGTAAACCCGATAACAGCATTGGCATCCTTGCTCCTCAGATTATCAAATAATCCCAGCTGCGTAAAATCTATTTGCTGGCTTGTAGCAAGTAATCGGCTTAACATTACAACATCCCGCAACCCCAAATTAAGACCCTGAGCAGAGACTGGATGTACAGTTTGTGCAGAATTTCCAATCAGAACGATTTTCTTTCTGAAGCGTTGTTTTACTTGCGTAAGTTTTAAAGGGAAACTAGCTACTTGACTAATCAACTGAGCACCACCCAGACGGTTGGTGAACTCTTGATTTAATTTGGAAACTAATGAGGCGGGATCTTGTTTTACTTGTTCTGCTAACTCATTTTTCATTGACCATACCATAACGTAATGGTCTTTAAATGGTAACAAAACTAAAGGGCCACTAACAGCAAATCTCTCATAGGCAATATTTTGAGATTTATTTTTTGTCTTGATATGAGCTACTATTGCCTGCTGTTCATAATCATGGTTTATTTTTTTGCTTTCATCAGCTAATAGTTTGCCGCCCTCAGCCATTACCACCAGATTCGCAGTCATAATATCGGGTTTATTTTCCTGAGATAAATACTCTATAGTAGCAAAGCTTTGGCCATCTTGCACGTTCAATACGTGGCGCTCTAATATTTCTATCAGGGGATGTTCTTTCACTTGCTCTATTAGCTTGGAACATAGTTCTGTGTATTCAATAGTATAACCCAAGTGATTAATGTTTAATTCGTGGGCATTTATATTGCTAATACCTAAACCGGTATGAGAAATCTGTACAGAGTCTATCGCAGTTGCGTTTGAACTCCAGGCTTTTAAGCGCTTAAGAATCAAATAACTAGCGTATGATAATGCCAGTACTCTGCCATCAACCTCACGTGAATTTAGTAATTTGTCAATCAGTAAAACTTTTTTGTTCTGATTCGCTATTTCAAGGGCAAGACTTAAACCAACGGGGCCACCGCCAACAATTACAATTTCTTTATGTACCATTTTAAATTTTATAATCGATAACTATTGCAGAATTAATACCATTTGCTAATAAAGGTAAGATATCATTTACTGCTATAGATTTATGAGCTTCATTATTTAAATAGATATCCCGATCTTTAATATTGGCAAATTCCATAATAAAGGCATAATTAAAACCTTTATCGAGATGTTCTGGGCTAATATTTTTGCCAAAACTAAATGATTTAATTTGTGGGACTTCTTTCTTACTTAAGTCTCCAAGTTTCTCAAGAGCTTTTTTAATTTTTGTCTCTTCAATTTCCGGAGCAAAAGCCAGTAGGACTATATGTTTAATCATGTTTCTAAATGTAAAAATTTATTAAAAAGCCCAAGGTATATCCTCGGGCCAAGAGTAATAATTAGTATTGAACTTGCATTCTCATAATATCTTCATAGCTTAACACTTGTTCTTTTACTTGTGCTTTACTATAGATTGTATCAGTAACTTTTTGTTCAACTGCCATAGCTTTTGCATTATTTACCCGTGCGTTGTCTTGATAATACCAAGCAACATAGTCAGTTGGGTCTTCGTACATTGAGGCCATGTCTTCAACAACTTTTTTTACTTCTTCATCAGAAGCTGCAATATTATTCTCTTTTATAAACTCCTGAACTAAAAGGCGCAAAGTAACCATGTTTTTAGCATCTTTTTCAAACATCTCATGGGTTAAATTGATTTGTTCAGGCTTATATCCTTGTTTTTTCATATTTTCTTCAGCATTATGCATCATATGATGAATTTCATCATGTACCAATGCACCAGGAACTTCTAATGGTGATACTTCAGCTAATGCTTGTAGAGCATTATCGCGCGCTTTAATTTTTAAACGACGCTCAACTTCGCGTTGAAGATTTTCTTTGATTTCTTTACGAAGGCTTTCTTCAGTCCCATCAGTAACACCTAACGATTGAACGAAATCTGGCGTTAACTCTGGTAATTGTTGTTTAGCAACAGACTTAACCGTAATTGTAAAAACAGCTGTTTTACCTTTTAAATTCTCGGCATGATAAGTTTCAGGGAAATTAACATTTACTTCTTTGCTTTCACCTTTTTTCATTCCTTGAACACCAGCTTCAAAGTCAGGCAACATCCAACCTTGCCCTAAGACAAAAGGATAGTCTTCGGCTTTACCGCCATCAAATTCGACACCGTCAACTTTACCTAAAAAGTCAATAGTCACTTTATCACCATTTTCAGCTGCTTCATCACTTTCATTATGTGTTGCACGCTGTTTTCTAAGGATATCTATCGTTGTATCTACATCTTTGTCAGTTAAAGTGCAAACTGGCTTATTTATTTCTTTAGTTGCTAAATCACCTAACTTAACTTCTGGTAAAACTTCGAAAACTGCATCAAATACAAAGTCTTCACCTTCACTAGAAGTTAAATCAAATTTTGGATAACCTACTATATTTAACTTATGCTCAACTAATTGGTCTACAAATTTTTTATTTAATTGTTCATTTAAAGCATCTTCGTATGCTTTACCACCATACATTTGTTCAACAATATGCTTGGGAGCTTTACCTGGTCGGAAACCCGGAACCTTTGCTTGCTTAGCATATTTCTTAAGTTGCTCAGCAACTTGGCCATTAACCGATTCTTTACTTACATTAAAACTAACCTTACGTTGTAAAGCACTAACCATTTCTACAGAACATTCTGACATCCTACAGTTTCCTTAAAAATAAAAACGTTTAATAAATAATTATATCATAAATATTGAATTTATGCTAATGCAAGTATTTCGTAATTAGACTAAAATAAACCCTTCATAAGAAGACCACTTCGATATATAGTCTAATAAAAACGTATAGAATATTTTTGAAGCTTATCTATTTATCTGGTGCATAATACGAAGGATAGTTATATATTAGACTACTGATATCGTACCCCTGTTTTTCAGCTTGTGAAATAAGATTCTGAATATCTTTCAAAGGAGGGTTCTCTTGACGAGAATAAATCCACAGATATTTTCTATCTGGAGTCCCAACCATAGCATAAAGATAATCGGTGTATAATAGCCAGTAATCACTACGCCCTAGATGCGTCCATCTAAGCCAGCTTGGCATTGCAGTGGCAGTAAATTTACCACCACCTTTAATATTTTCATCAGTTAAATAAATGATTGAAGTACTTGTCTGTTTATCTCCAGAAATAGTAGCGCAACTATTTGTTACTTCTATCTCATCTCCATCATGCTTATAAGTTGAGATAATTGGAGCAAGACAGCGTTTTGCAAAATATGTTGGTAAGCGTGCGATTTCATACCAACTTCCCATATACCTATCGATATCGAAATTAGAGATGGTAGCTGGTTCGCTTTCATTTATAACATTCTGATTATTATCACGTGCAAATGCGCTATAATTTATTAGAAGAGTTAACCATAGCCATATAATATATTTTATTCTCATTTTATGCTACCTTATTGCGGTAAGTATAAATTAAATAACCAATAAATATAAATAAAACTGGACCTAAAATTAATTCTAGTTCATAAATAATTATTTCATTTTTTGTCTTTAAATCCGAAGTAGGAGCAAAACTCAACATAATACCAATAATTATTGCTAAAAACATTAAAATTGCACATGTAATGCCAAGCCAATTCGATACGAAATTAGTATGCAATCTTTTATCTAACTTAATTTTAGCATATGCAAGAGCTAAAAACAAATATGGAATAAAATAAACAATAGTACCCATTAATACTAATACAGTAAAAATAGAATTCACAGTAGGTAAATAGTGAGTAAGTGTAACAATTAAAGTAACGGCAATACCTATAAACATTAATGCATTTGCTGGTATTTGTTTAGCATTCTCTTTAACAATCCAATGTGGTAGGACACCGGGTTCAACGCATTCAAAAAACATAACCGTCGGGGCAAGAAGCCAAACAATTAGTGCACCAAGTTCTACAAATAATAAACATGCTATCAAAATCTTAGATACCCACGGTAGGTGCAATTTAAGCGCGATAGCCTCTAATGTTTCCATTAATCCAGTGGTTGCATTTAATTCTACAGGGCTAATAATGCAGTTAATTGCTAAAGTTCCAGCAATGTAAATAAATAGTACAATGATAACACTATAAAGCATTCCTCTTGCGATAACTTTACTTGAATCGCGTATTGAACCCGCTAAAGTTGGAATAAGTTCAATACCCGATAGAGCAAACATAAGTAAGGTTAAATTTGATAAATTTTCTTTAAGAGAGATGTTAGGTATAAAATTATGGAGCTTAAATTCAGCCGCTGGAGATTTATTATATAAGAAATAACAAATACCCGAAATAATAATAAACAAACCTAGACCAACATTGGCAATACAAGCTAAAGAAGTGATGTCAGATACCAGCCTTATACCTTTAATATTAATGAAAATTGCAAACCACAACGTTATAATTACACAACTAATTACAAAAAATTGGTTATCTGCAAGACCTTTATTACCAATCAGATACGCAAAGTTTGCAACTGTATAAACGACTAAGGCAGGATAGAAAAAGAAATTATTAACCCAGTACATCCAGGCAACATAATAACCAGCTTTTTTACCTAAGGCATTTTCCACCCAAAGTTGAATACCACCATTTCCTTCATAATTTGCCGCTAATTCGATAATAATTAGAGACAATGGTAGCAAAAACATAATTGCCCCAAGTAACCAGTATATTATTGCTGAAGGCCCTATACTTCCAGCAACTGGTATCCAGCGTATACCTAAACACGAAGTAAGTATAAGGACAATAACACTTTTAATCCCAATTTTATCCATTTAGATTCCAGATACATAAATACTTATTTAGCGTAACTATCATTTAATTCAGTAATTTCGACACTTACTCCAAGGTTTAAATTTTCTTTACTTTTTGTAAAAGATTCTTGTAAAAGCTCAAATAAAGACCGACTTGTAGTAGATAAAAGTTCCTGGCTTCTTCCTTTTAATATTTTTACAGTTAAATGAATGAAAGCATTTTTTGGATTATTATCACCTAGAACGAAAACATCATGCATAATCAGCCTAGATTTACAACTTGCAAGTTGAGTTGGCAATTTTTCAACTAATAACTCTTGGCACTTATAAAGCGTCTGTTTAATTTTGTCATTCGTTTCAACAATATTAGTTGAGGCTTCTAGTAAAAGATGTGGCATAATATTTTCCCTAAAAGTTAAGCGTAAACGAGTATTATATATCATAACGAATAACTTCATTTTAAATATCTATAAATTACTGAAATATAGTTTTTTTCTCAAGTAAATATGGTGGATAATAATTTATTAAGAGAATATTATATTAAGTTAATATGTAATAAAGACAGGAGATAAGCTAATTTAGGCGATAGAAATGCAT
>CAYLRR010000001.1:0-342400 GCA_964386295.1 uncultured Neisseria sp. | reverse complement strand
AATTAGACCATTATACAAATATAATTATGCCATTTGCGGCTATTATTTGTGCCAATTACCTTTATTCTGTACCTGGCTTACTTAGGCTATCAATAATCCAAACTTGGTTAAGTGCGGCCTTGCTACTACTGACTATCGGCTTAAGTTTTTATTTTTTTAAGTTTAGTATCTTAACTTCAATTATTTTGCTGCCAGTAATAGTTTTAATCATTATTTTTCAGCGTACCGAGCAGACTCAGCTCGAGCGGATTTTAACTTATCCTTCTTTAGCAATAGCATGTGTATTTATATTCGTTATGCTGGTTAACGGTGAACTATATCAAAAATATGATTTGGGCTATAACGTGACTAAATTGACAAATGAACATGTGCACCTGCCACTAAATGTTTACGGAATAAATGGCGTAGTTAATTCATTGGCTTTTCATGGTAAGAATACTGTCAACCAAATAGACGACATTCAAAAAATTGTTGAATTGCATCAATCTTACATATTAGTTGATAGCAAAAATCAGGTTAGCTTACCCATAAATGCTCAGCAGTTGGGCGAATTTGAAGGGCTACAAATGGAAAAGTTTATTCCATCATTATTTAATAAATCAGTATTTCAATCAAATTTGCAACATGTTAAATTAATCTATTTACCATAAACAGAATTACTTATGTATATCAAATTAAAACAAAAATATTTAGAGACTACTAATCATGAGGCCGTAACGCTAGCAGTACAAACCGGAGTTTTATCATGTATATTCAGCTTGCTGCATGCTTTGCTAAAACCTGAATCGTTATTTTTTATCGTTGCCTTAATCGGGGTTTTGGTCATGGGCTTGCTCCAGACGATCGCCTTACGCGGCCCGATAAATCGAAGGCTTCGCTATACCTTTGGCGCCTCATTGATAATAGGCATTACAACCGGTATTGGTAGCTATTGTGGCACATCTTTTTTTATTACCAGTTTAGGTTTATTAATTTTAATTCCACTTGTTGCCTATTCCAGCAGCTCTGATCATTTAATTGCAAGTACTATCTTATTTAGTGCCGATCTATTTATTGTTGGTAGCGGCATGCCAGCAAGTGGAGGTATTGCGTTTAGTTATGCCTTGGCCTTTATGTTTGGCGGTCTTGCAACTTGGTTATTGGCTTATATATGGAATAGGCTCCATCCCTCAAGAGATAAATATGCAGTTGGTTTTAAGAAATTAAGTTTTAGCAGAATTTTTGCCAATTATCATAAACAGCACCGCTTTGCATTGGTTTTAACTTTCGCGGTAATAATAGGCAATGCGATTTCATATCTTTTTCATTTACCGCAAGGTTATTGGGTACCTATGACAGCTATGCTGATTTTAAAGTCAGATTTTGATTTTGCCAAAAAAAGGATTAACCATCGGTTATACGGTACATTACTTGGTAGTATACTGGCATTTATAATAATCATGCTTGTATCTTCAAAAATCTATTTAGCCTTATTAATGTTGCCGTTAATGTTCTTAATGGTAATAGCGTTGGCTAAACACTATGGAGCATACACTTTCTTCTTAACTATTGCAGTTACCGTCATGATGAATTTGATAGAGCCTGAAGGTTATTTGATTACTAAGCACCGTATAATTGATACTGTTCTTGGCGTTCTTGCCGTATTTTTGGTTATCTGGTTTATTAAGCCAAGACTTAAAAATGACGAGACTTGATACTATCAGAACTAAATGCAGTTCTCACAATTATTATTAATCAGTGAGAACTGCATTTAGATAAGCTAAGACTAAATAGTAATAACTTTTAGTGAATTGGTACTACCAACTTTTGCGATCCGCTCGCCCATTGTCACAATTACCATATCACCTTCGGCAAGAATTTGCTGGCGATGTAAAAATTCACATGCTTCTTTAGCATGTTCGCTAGACTCCGTGGCTTTATGCTTAAGAAAAAATGGGAACACACCACGATACATTGACATGCTTCTAAACGCAGTGTAAGAATCAGTAACCCCAAAAATTGGCACCCCACTTATAACTCGTGACATCCAACGGGCGATTGATCCAGAGGTGGTTAGTGCTACAATTGCCTTTGTTTCAAGATGATAAGCACTAAATAAAGCAGCCATGGCAATTGTTTGCTGGATATTTGCAAATTTTTCGTGGACAAAGTTTGTTTCTAAATCAGCTTCCATCATTTTTTCAGCTTCTTCACATACACGCGCCATGGTTTGCACCGCCTGGATCGGGAAATTGCCACTAGCGGTTTCAGCTGATAACATAACTGCATCAGTGCCATCCAAAACAGCATTTGCAATATCAGAAACTTCAGCCCGGGTAGCCACAGGGCTTTCAATCATCGATTCGAGCATTTGCGTTGCGACAATACTTACTTTATGATATTTCCGGCAAAATTTAACCAGTTTTTTTTGAAGCCCCGGCACCAGTGCTTCTCCTACCTCTACGGCCAAATCGCCACGGGCAACCATCACTCCATCACTTGCTTTTATAATTTGATGTAAATTTTTAGTAACTGCTTCAGTTCGCTCCATTTTGGCAATGATCAGAGCCTTAGAGCCTGATTCAGCTAATTTAAGACGGGCAAGCTGTATATCATTTTCATCTTTAGGAAACGAAACTGCTAAATAGTCAATTTCGTTAGCAGCAATAAACTTGATGTCTTCTAAATCTTTGTCAGTTAGTGCCGGGGCGGTTAATCCACCTCCTAGCTTATTAATCCCCTTATTATTTTTGAGTATTCCACCTTGGATAACTTTACAAGTTATCTTGCTATCAGTGACGTTGGTAACTTTAAAGGTTATTTTGCCATCATCTAAGAGTAATGTGTCTCCATTAACTACATCTTTAGCCAAGTCACTATAATCTACTCCTACAATATCACGGTTTCCAAGGCTTGTAAATTCTGTATCAAGTACAATGCTGGCACCATTTTCTAGTTCGACCTGGTTATTTACAAACTTGCTGACACGTATCTTAGGTCCTTGCAAGTCACCCATAATTGCGATTGGTTGAGATAATTTATCGGCTATTTTACGGATGTTTTTTATGTTGGCTAGATGTGCCTCATGGCTACCATGAGAAAAATTCAAACGAAAAACGTTAACTCCTGCCTGAATTAATTGTTCAATAATTTTTGGATCAGAGGACGCTGGCCCCATAGTAGCGATTATTTTGGTTTGTTTCATATTTTTCCTGTAGAATATACATTTATTATAGGTAAAGTAATGATTATTATTATAGTCGATTAACCTTCTATAAATAAGTGAAGACTTGTGTATTAATTATTTTATAAGGTGCTATTTTATCACCTTTATTGTATCTTTTAGATGCTAAAAATATTTGGCTTTATAAATTCGTTTATTGTCTCGACCCATATTGACTATTTATTTAAGGGGATAAGCATGAGTAAAATTTTTCGGTTTCTTGTATTTAGTATTTTCGCTGGATTGTCTCTTGGTGAGTCTCTTTATTTAGGTAATAATAATGTTAGTTGTGGCAGATATATAATTACTGAAACCGCTAGCTTAGACGACGTAAATAGCTATTGCAATGTTCTTAGTATCATGTCTGGCAAAAAGGGTGGGGAAATAGTTAAAATTCAAACCGAAAATAGTGGAATAATTAAATGTAAATTTGTCAATGGACAACTAGATAAATGCCACCGCAATGATTAATTTGGCGCAAACAAGAAATTATGCTGATAAACTGCTACTGGTAAATTTAAAACGGATAATTAGTCTATGACTTAACTTCAAGAACGATTTTGAAAGCCCTTATCATAGAATTATTTTTTACAGCTAAAAATTAAATTCGAAAATTTCTGAAAAAAACTTGACATTTCTTTTGCGGTGCAACATAATAGCGCCTGCAATAGAATAATCCTATGTTTAATTAGGAAATTTTAAAGGATAGGGAGAGAAAAATGTTAAAAACTACTCAATTTAACGCATTAAATACTCAAGTTCAAGGACTATTTGATACTTACGTAAATTTAACAAGTTTATCAATCGATAACTTCAAACAAGCTATGGGTATTCAATGTGATGCTTTTAATCATATCACAAAACAATTCGCAGATACTGCTAAAAGTCTTTGTGGTGCTACTGATGCTGGCCAAGCTGGTAAATTTGTACAAGAGTTTTTTGCGAAAACTATAGAAACTTCTATTGAGAAGAATAAAGAATTATCTAATGTATTTAGTAAATCACAAAATGTTTTCAAAGATGCAGCTATTGCTTCTTTCAAAGAAGTACAAACTAATTATGTAAATACTTTTGAACAATTTCCAATGGTAAATACTGCTTTATCTAAAGCTGCTACAGAGTCTATTCAAAATTCTATTACTACTTTCAATCAAGCTGCAGATACGGCAAGTAAAGTTTCTGCACAGGTAGCTGAAGTTGCTAAAAAAAATATTGAAGTAGCCACAAATGTAGCTTTAAACGCGGCTAAAAAAGCCACCGTTACTTCAAACTTAGCTGCTACAAAATAATCTATTGATAATAGCTTAAAAAATGGCCCACTTTTAAAGTGGGCCATTTTTATCAATTACCAGTAAAATTAAGAGGGACTTCGATAGCAATCAATTTTGTTAAGGAATTAACCCTAATCTCTATTGTGTTAATATTTTCAATTGCAATAGCATCTCGTTGCTTTAATTTTACATTATCTATTTCAATTTCACCATCTATAACCATAATAAATACTCCATTACCTGCTTTTTTGATTTGATAATTAGATTTGCAATTTTCAACCTGCGGTAAAATCTCGGCCATAGAAATAAATGCATCCTGATTTATCAATAAGGTTCCATTTTCATCATTTGGTCCTACTAAGGTATGCCATTGGTTGGTTACTTTTAGTGCATCAAGAAAGGACTTTTGCTCATAGCGTGGCATAATATCATGTTTTTTTGGATATATCCAAATTTGAAATAAATTTAATATCTCAGTCATGGAAGGGTTTGCCTCGCTATGAACTATTCCTTTGCCTGCGCTCATAACCTGGATTTCTCCTTTTTGGGTAGTCTGTTTATTGCCCAAGCTGTCTTCATGTTCAATTGCACCTTCTAAAACTACACTAATAATTTCCATATTATTGTGGGGGTGCGGCTGAAATTTCCCTTGTGGGGCAATAAAGTCATCGTTTAAAACACGCATAGCCCCAAAATTTATTCTGTCTCGGTTTATATACTCTCCAAATGTAAACGTATGATAGGTATCTAGCCAGCCATGGTTTAAATGCCCACGACTTGCTGCTGTAAATAATTTATAACTCATTTAGAAAATCCTTAGAATGTTTTAAGTTAATCAATGAAGTAACTTCACTTCAAATGGATTGAACTTTTATATTTTTGTAATAAATAGTAAAGTGTTTAAAGTTTGGTAAATGTTATAGTTATTTTAACAGTTAATTTAGACAGCCAGAGGTTTAGTTATTAAATTTCACTGTTGATCCTTGCATTGTCTTAGTTACGAGCTTCTTTCTTTAAATAATATCCGGTAACGAAGGAATTAATATTTTGACATATTATTAGCTATAAAAATTTAGGGTTTATAGGACATTATAAATTGCTAAACTGTGGTTTTAATAGTAAGAAAATGAAATTATTTATGGGGAGTAAAGACAATGGCATTTCTAGATGAAGTAAAAAGTTCAGTGCAAGCAGCAATTGAACCTGATAAGCAGATGTATGCTACTGATCATGCTGGCGCTAATTTACGTGAGAATTGGCAAGATGTTGTAAATGAAGCTAAAGATACTTATGCGGCGTCTAAACGTACAGCTAAAGAAGTTGTTTATATTTTACGTGACAAATCACAACAATTAAATGAAGGTATTTGCGAAAGTGTAAGTTCGCATCCATGGAAAACGATAGCTTTTTCAGTTTTTGCCGGCTGGTTTATCGGGAAATTTGCTAGGTTTAATTTTAATGAAGATAGGAATAATTGATAAGCGGTATTAATTTAGAATTTTTGGAGGTAGGCGATGATGGATGATGCAGTTTACAAGGTTATAGAGATAGTTGGATCTTCGCCAATTAGCATTGAGGATGCTATACAAAATGCGATAAATTCTTCGAGCTATACTCTTAAGCATCTTAGATGGTTTAATGTTATTGAAACTCGTGGGAATATAGAAGAAGGAAAAGTAAGAACCTATCAAGTGGTTCTAAAAATGGGATTCCATATAGAGGGTAAATCTGGGCCCAATCCACCTGTGTTTGATCCGGTGTTAAGTAGTTTATAGTCTAGAAATTTTTAGGTGCGATCAAATTTTAAAGTAAAGCTACACTTAAAGTGTAGCTTTACTTTATAGAGTAAATTTTAAGACTAGTTCTGCAACTCGTGTACCTAGATGAGAAGCAGTGGCTAAATCGCCCTCAGGTGGTGCAACATCTGCACCCATATCTGCATCAGATTGGGCGTAGGCACCAAGAAACCCGCCCATACGGTTTAAGTCATTACGCTTTGCGGTAGAACTATTTGCAGGCAGTAATCCAAGAGGCACCCAGATCATTCCATGTTGTCCAGCAAATGTCACCAACTGGATCATAGTATTAAATTTATCACCATTCAGGCTTGCGGAATTTGTAAATCCTGCAGCTAACTTATCTTTCCAAGCTTGTGCCATCCATAAGCGGGAACTTAATTCCATAAACTTTTTAAATTCAGCTGAGACGCCGCCCATATATGTAGGAGATCCGAAGATGATTGCATCTGCTGAATTTAAGTCAGCCCAATAATCTTCAATCTGGGTTACATTTACTAATTTAGCATTAACACCTGTAACTTTAGAAGCTCCTTCCAATACCGCTTGGGCTTGCCTAGCTGTATGACCATATCCACTGTGATAGACGATGATAACGGATTTCATGGCTAATTCCTGAGAAAATAACAAATCTAATTTGGATTCTAGCATATTTTTTTATGGTTGAGTTAACTAGAAGAAAAAATATTTAACAGTAAACGCCGGTCTCAACATTTTTAATAACTAAACCATTTCGGAGATTAATTTCTAATAATTGCCAATACCTAATTGAATTCCCTACTTAATGAGGGCAACCACGAAAATCATCATAGTTTATTATTGGATCAAGATTAACCGTTCCATCTTTAAGGATTTGTATTACTGCGCTTGCACAGCCACTATTTATATTATAAAGGCCTGTCCGTGGGGTATAGTATATGCTTCCATCATGAGAAGTTTTCTTTATTTGTGCAGAAGACTGGTTTATTACATCCACATGGTGCTCAAAGTCGTAACCTACGGCATCTATTGTAAACTCTACATCATTTACCATAAAAGACACATTTGCATTACTATATTTCTGCTCCATATAATATACGCTCGACAAGTTTGTTCCTTGAATATGTGGAATCTCAAAGTCAAAATAGTCAAATTTACTGCTATCAAAGGCTTTAGAAATCAACACTGGATTAGGGCTATAATTTTGAATAATAATACTTCATCCAGTATTAGCATAGCTATGCATTGAAATAAAACATCCCAGAAGTAGAAATAGTTTTTTCACTTGTGCTCCTTAAACAAAAAAATATCTATTGTGACCAAGAGTGTACATGAACCATAGAAAAATAAGCACCGTCCAAAAATGACGAGATAGAGCCCATTAAAGAGAAGCGACCTTTATTCGACGACAGTTATGATTTACAATATTAAAGAAATATTTATGGTATAAAGAAGTGGCTACTGTCATTATTAATAAATTAATTTTAAGTTGGAATACTTGAAAATCATACTTATTTCCCCATATAAAAAGGTAGCTATGTCATAATATGACTCTTTAAAATGTTTTTAAAAGTCGCTTTTTAATTTACGGAAATGAACTATGGAACAAAATCAACAAAACGAACAGCAAAGTGTGGTTCAAGCTGAAAATGCTGAAGATGCTATTGTAGAAAGCCTATCAGAAAGTAGTGCCATTGAAGATGCAATGGTAGAATCTAATCTTCAGTCTAAATTAGAACAGGAAATTGCCGAGCTAAAAGATAATAATTTAAGGTTGGTAGCAGAAATGCAAAATGCGCAAAGGCGAAGTCAGGAAGAGATTAAGAAGGCTCGTGATTATGCTATAAGTAACTTTGCTAAAGAAATAATCACAGTTAAGGATTATCTTGAAATGGCACTAAAAGACCAGTCAGGCAATTTTGAAATGCTTAAAATGGGAGTGGATTTAACTTTACAGCAACTAATTAAGGTCTTTGATGGACATAATATTAAAGATATTAATCCTCAGCCAAAGGAAAAACTTGATGCAAACTTGCACCAGGCAATGAGTGTTGTTGAAGAGCATGACCAAGAATCTAATACCATAGTAAGTGTAATGCAAAAAGGCTATTTATTAAATGGTCGAGTTTTACGTCCTGCAATGGTCACTGTAGCAAAATAACCTTGGAGTTATTTAATAAGAACAATTAAGTGCAATTATCAAAAATAATAGTAGCTAAATTAGCTACTATTATTTTTTAGACCAAAAGTCAATCGTTTGAAAAACTTGGATCTTCTCAAAGAATATTAATAGTTTTTATAGTAAGAAGAACTTTTAATTAAACCATAGTGTTTTAGCTCTTCAATTATACTATCCATACCTTCGATAAGATGGTTATATAGGTAAGTACAAGCAAGATCTTTTCTAGAAAGAACAAGCTGGGCTAACTTCGCATGTTCATCATGGTTAGCAATTATTTCTTGTCCATATTTATTGCTAAGGCGGTGATACCAGTTAATCACAACTTTAAGTTCATTTCTTACTTGCAATAGTCCATCTAGTTTAGAAGATGAAATTAAGGCATTATGAAATTCATCATTACGTAAGACCCAAGTATCATACTCTACCTTGGAACCGGTTTCAACTTTTGACAATTTATATAATGCAGCCATAATGTCAGCTTCCCAGTTGTCGTCACCATTTTGGATTGATTCACGTAATAAAAGCATTGCTTCAATTTTAGCGTGCGCTTTCCAGGTGTTCCGGACTTTATCTTCACTTAAATTAGCAACACTAAAGCCCATTTTTTCCCGGAATGTTACCAACCCTGTATTTACAAGTCTGGATAAGGCCTCACGGATTGGGGTTAACCCAGTTCCAAGTCTATGTTTAAGATATTCTCCCTTTAGCTTTTCACCTGGTAACAGGTCACCGGTTAAGATCCAACTACGGATTTGATTAAAGCATGAAGTTGTAAGTGTGTGGTCATTTTTCATAATTAGCTCTGTTTATACAAAAAAGTTATTATTAATTCGTTGATTTTCCTCGGTTTAATATTGGCTACCTTGCTATCCAATATTTCCGGTATTATACAAGTCAATTTTCAATTTGTATCGATAGTTTATCCTATTGATAGGTTATTTCAACTATTTAGGCTATGTTTAATTGATTGGATTAGTTTATTAATTATTGTAGTATGCTTTCATAGCCAGCATTTGCTCTAAATTGGGGGGTAGTGGTTATATAAAAGATTATGGATAAAAAAAATGCCTAAATTTTATAGAATAACTATTGACACTCTCTTGCCACTTAGCCTAACGGCTTGAAGTGGGGGATTCCTAGTTCAGAGCTCCATATCTAATTAATACCGTTTCCAGTATTGACCCCAACAGCGGATGCTCCCTAGGCGTAAATTTCCGCTAGCCTAGCGGTATTTATTTTTAGCGATATACACTTGGCCGTTTCTGGTTAAGAATCCACTAGAAACTAATCTGAAAGATTGATTAGCTGATTTCTTTTTGATTGTTGGTCATTTGGCACGTTTAGCAAAGAAGTTACTAAAAGCAGTATCTTGATTACGCAAGGTTTGTTGTAAAGCTACCGAACTTACCTCATTTAGTCAGGAGTACTTCTCTTGCTGCATAACAATTTGCGATTCATCCCTCACCAATTCTAAGTGATGCTTTAACTATTATTTAAATATTAAGGGAATAATACTTTGTATTATTCATTGGCTATTTGTTTAAAACTCGCGAGAATCTAATAAAGCACACTTAAGAATAAATTGGAACTGATTTAATCCCAATTATACATAGCATAAGAAGTAGTAAAATAGATTTACGCTCAATAAAGTCGAAGAGATGAAGGGGGTAAATTCCAGGGTTGATAATTATCATATAACTTAACCGCTCTACGATGAAGATTGGCTATTACTTCGTTATATGCAAATTTATTCGAACTGTCAGATAAACCTATAGTAACAATTTGCTGTAATATTCAAGCATGTTAGCAATATTACACAATAAATAGCAAAATTATTGCTATTATTTAGCAGTAATTAGTGGGCTAAATATTTTTAAGCGATGGAAAATATTACATTGGAATATCATAAGATTAAATCGTGAAAGTGATAATAAAAACGAATAGTGGGGGATTTAGATAATGCGCCAGAAGGCTTTAAGAACGTGGGAGCCTGATAACAGCTTTTATGAAGAACACATCACATTTACGGCAGTAGGTATAGTTAAATCATTATTAGCAGTTTTAGATGAAATTCAAATAACTAATTTTACATTTGAACGCCTGTATAGGGATCAATCTCATATTAAGCTTACAAGTTGCGGGGAGTGGCTAAAATACTATTATTCTAAAAAATTGTATAACTATTCAATTTTTGAGAAAACCCCGTATTTATTTACTGATGGGTATATGTTTTGGAAGTGGTTGCGGCGTGATCCTATTTATTCGGAGGCGGCACAGTTTGATATTGCTCATGGTATTACCATAATTCAGTCTGATAATTCTTATTGTGAATTCTACCATTTTGGTACTAATTGTAATAATCCTCTACCTGAGTCTAGGCTACTTGCCAATTTGCAGTATCTTTATCAGTTTATAGCCTTTTTTAAAGAAAAAGCGCATAAGATAATCGTAGAAGCTGAAGAAAAAAGGTTTATTTTGCCGTTGCAGCAAGTTGAGGAAAGTCTTATTCATAATGATGTGCAAATGGTAAATACTTTAGATAAAAGTCTTGGTATAAATTTATTTCAAAATATCAAGCGATTATATGTAGGAGACCGCGGCAGGTATTTAACTGGAAAAGAAATCCGAATTCTTGCATATCTTAAAAAAGGGAAAAAAGTTCCTGATATTGCAGAACATCTAGCAATATCAGTCCGAACAGTAGAAACACATATAAATAATATTAAAGACAAGTTGAACTGTAAAACCATGTTTGAACTAGGTTTTACTATGAATAATTTAAATATCCACAATATATTTCCTGCCAATTTAAAATCAGCAACTGAACTTGGCGCAAGTTGATCTATAGTGATTCATTATTTTTAGTATAGCAAATCGAGTAAAACGTTAATTCTTTATCCCATTACTATTTAAATATTTATATCACGCATGTGCTATTTTATCGCTACTATAATTCGAATGAAATTTAAGATTACTATCTGATTTGGTTTGATAAAGTAAGCATAATTCTATAGTAAAATAAAAAATTATCAATTTCTGATGAAAATTATCTTCTAAAAAAATTAAAAAGTCACTTGAAATTTAAAAAAATAACCTTACTATTGTATCTAAGAAAAACTAGCTTTAAGCCATTAAGGTTAGTTAACAATTTAAGTTAGAGGATTATAAAATGGGAAAAATTATAGGGATTGACTTAGGTACAACCAACTCTTGTGTTGCTGTAATTGAAAATGGACAGCCAAAAGTTATTGAGAATTCAGAAGGCGCTCGTACAACACCTTCAATTATTGCTTATACTGACGGTGAAACTCTTGTTGGTGCTCCAGCTAAACGCCAAGCTGTTACAAATCCAAAGAATACATTATTTGCAGTTAAACGCCTTATTGGCCGTCGTTTTGAAGAAAAAGAAGTGCAAAAGGACATCGATTTGATGCCGTATTCAATTGTGAAAGCTGCTAATGGGGATGCCTGGGTTAAAGTAAACGATAAAGAATTAGCTCCACCACAAATCTCTGCTGAAGTATTGAAAAAAATGAAAAAGACAGCAGAAGATTATTTAGGCGAGACAGTTACTGAGGCTGTAATCACAGTTCCTGCATACTTTAATGACAGCCAGCGTCAAGCTACTAAAGATGCTGGACGTATTGCCGGGCTTGAAGTTAAGCGTATTATTAATGAGCCAACAGCAGCTGCTCTAGCATTTGGTTTGGCTAAAAAAGAAGGCAAAGATCGCAAAATTGCAGTATACGATTTAGGCGGTGGTACCTTCGACGTATCTATAATTGAAATAGCAGATGTTGATGGTGAAAGCCAATTTGAGGTGCTATCTACCAATGGTGATACTTTCTTAGGTGGCGAAGATTTCGATCAACGTTTAATCGACTATATTATTACAGAATTCCAAAAAGAGCAAGGGATTGATCTTAAAAAAGATGTAATGGCATTACAGCGTTTGAAAGAAGCTGCTGAGAAAGCTAAAATTGAATTATCTTCAAGTGCACAAACTGAAATCAATTTACCATATGTGACTATGGATGCTACAGGCCCTAAACATTTGGTAATGAAGATTACTCGCGCTAAATTCGAATCATTAGTTGAAGAGTTAGTACAAAGGACTATTGAACCTTGCCGCATTGCTCTTAAAGATGCCGGTTTATCTGCAAGCGATATCGATGATGTGATCTTAGTTGGTGGTCAAACTCGTATGCCTAGAGTTCAAGACAAAGTGAAAGAATTCTTTGGTAAAGAGCCTCGTAAAGATGTGAATCCGGATGAGGCTGTAGCTGTCGGCGCAGCAATTCAAGGTTCGGTACTAGCTGGGGATCGTAAAGATGTATTATTGCTAGATGTTACGCCATTATCATTAGGTATTGAAACAATGGGTGGTGTAATGACTAAATTAATTAATAAAAATACAACTATCCCAACTAAAGCATCCCAAGTATTTTCAACGGCTGCAGATAATCAGCCAGAGGTAACTATTCATGTGCTGCAAGGTGAGCGTCAAGTAGTAGCAGGCAATAAGTCATTAGGGCAGTTTAATTTAGGTGGTATTGCTCCAGCTCCGCGTGGGGTTCCTCAAATTGAAGTTACTTTTGATATTGATGCTAATGGTATCTTGCATGTTTCAGCTAAAGATAAAGCGACAGGCAAAGAGAATAAAATTACTATCCAAGCAAGTAGCGGTTTATCTGAGTCTGAAATTGAACAAATGGTTCGTGATGCAGAAGCTCATGCCGAAGAAGATAAAAAAGCTGCTGAATTGGTTAGCGCACGCAACCATGCAGATGGTATGGTTCATTCAGTTAAGAAATCATTAGCTGATTATGGAGATAAGATCAGTGCAGAAGAAAAAGCCAAGATTGAAGCAGCAATTGCTGAAGTTGAAGAGGCGGTAAAAGGTGACGATAAAGAAAAAATCGACGCCAAAACTCAAGAGTTAATGACTGCTTCTCAAAAAATTGGCGAGATGATGTATGCTGATATGCAAAATCAACCGGGAGCTGCTGGTGCTGCTTCTGCAGAGCATGCTGAAGGTGATACTGCAAAAAAAGAAGACGTCATTGATGCTGAATACACTGAAGTTAATGATAAAAAGTAATGGTGTCCAACTTTAAATAAAGCCCGCTTAACGGGCTTTATTTTTTAGTAGATTCAACTTGACTGGCAAGATTTTGCAAGCAGCTCCAAGATTTTATGAGTCAGAGTAGTTCAGTAGATGTTTATATTCATCTGGTTCTGGTATGCTTTTACCTGTTTTAAAGTCAATCCAGATAATAGTAACTTGAGCAATAGCATACACCAAATCTGGATTCGATTTATTGCGAATTTGATGTTCAAAGTAAATTCTTCTCCCCGATTTATGGCTAAAAAGGAGTTCTACAGTTATTTCAGCCGGATAAGTGATAGGGCGGAGGTATCTGCAACTGATTTCACCGACGATTGGCCCCCTAGTTGCCGAATCCATGTTTATTCCATGTGATTTTAACCATTCTATCCTGCACTCCTGCATATAGATAAAGTAAATAGTATGATTAACGTGATTAAACGCGTCCATGTCTTGCCAGCGAATTTTATAGTCAATACTATATATTAATTTTTTTGTTTCCATGATTATATAAATTTGGTAAATAAAAATTGATGGTGTTTATCTTTAATTAATTGAAATTAAATCTACAATATGCAGTATTATACATTTCTTCCAGGTTTGTTAGTTTAAGGAATATTATACTTGAGTAACTAAATACATTAAATTGCCAGCTTAGTTTTAAAATACCATTATTAGCTGAATGTTTGCCTTTTCAGAGCTGGTATGTAAATTAAAATTAAAGATTCTGGTGTATTTTCGATTTAAACTATTTGTGAGAAGTGACGGTTAACGTTATATAGCCTTATTATAATTTTGCTATTATTTATTTAGAAAAAGCTGATTTTTGGGGAGCACGCTTTAGTATAATTAGGACTTTTATTATCAAACTATTTATAATGATGTTGTGAGTTAATAAACTGTTTGTGGAGGTTTTAATATGGGTATATCTCGTATAGGGACATCTAGGCGTTGGTCAGATGCTGTTATTTACCGTGATACCGTTTATTTAGTTGAAGTAGCAAGCAATACTAAAAGCGGAGTTAAGGAGCAAGCATTAGAAATACTAAATAGTCTGGAAAATTCATTACTTAAGCTAGGAAGTTCAAAAGCGCACTTATTGTCAGTTACGATTTATTTACGCGATATTGATACAATTGATGAATTTAATGAAGTTTGGGATAATTGGGTTCCTGAAGGTTCTGCGCCTTCGCGTGCTTGTGTAGAGGCTAAATTAGCTAATCCGGAGTATAGGGTTGAAATTCAAGTTACTGCTGCTATAGCAGATAGAGTTAGTTCTGGTGTGAAATTTATGACCTAAATTTGGATTTCTTTCATTAAAAAATCCAGCTTTATAGCTGGATTTTATATAAATTAGTAAGTTATTCCGCTGTAGTTTGAATTGCTTCCTTAAATTGGCGAGCGCTTCTTCTATCTAAAGTTTGAGACTTATCTTTGTAATGAGAAATGCTCTCGGCCATATCGTCTTTTAGTTCGTCTAAAGCTGCATAAACATCATCAGAATCTACTTTGCCACCAAAATTTTTGTCAGGCGTATGAATGCTTACTTCTGCGTAGTAAATCTTACCATTATTGTGATGATTTGTCGATTTCCCTAAACGTAAATTGAAACTAACCGCTTCTTCTGGCTTATTTAAAAACTTATATAATGAAGACATTTTCTCTTCTGCATACTGTTTTATAGCGTCAGTTAAATCAAAATCTTTACATAATATTGTTAGGTTTTTCATCGCAAAATCCTTTCGTCATTAGTATATCAGGAATTCATTTAATTTAAACTTTATCAAATTGGTTTCTTGACTAGATCTAAGTTATAACCTAGGTTTTATAAGACTTTTCAAGCTTTAAATTTGATTATTTTAATCTATACTGGTATTATAGCCTGATTTTAAATTGTTTGAGCTAGAATTTTACCAATAAATGTTAAATTTATTGGTATATCTATGCTACAATCCGGCTAATTATTTGTTTTGAATCGGATATATTGTGTTTACTTGTTTTGCTACTACTGTACGTGGCCTAGAAGAATTATTATCAGAAGAATTAACTGCTTTGGGTGCGACTGAAATTAATGTTGTGAACGCGGGGTTAGAGTTTAGAGCTGATTTAAACAGCGTAATGCGAATGAATCTCTATTCGCGATTAGCTAGTAGAATTATGATACGCTTGGCCTATTCCGGTTATCGACATGAAAAAGATATTTATCGACTTGCCAAAAAAATTGAATGGGACCAGTTTTTTCACGTTGGAAATAGTATCAAAGTTTCAACAAATGCTATTGCTTGCCCCTTAAAAAGTCTTGACTTTGTTACGTTAACCGTCAAAGATGCTATCTGCGACTATTTTGTTGAGAAGGTCGATGCGCGGCCTAATGTAGATAAGTCTCTTCCTGATATGCGAGTTTATACTTTTTTGACCAAAGATAGCGCAACTATCTATTTGGATACATCAGGAGATACATTGTTTAAACGGGGATATCGTAAATTAAAACTTGAAGCTCCAATCCGTGAAAATTTGGCATTTGGTTTAATTAAATTAAGTGGATGGACACCTGATAAGCCTTTTTATGACCCGATGTGTGGTAGTGGTACTTTAGTAGTTGAGGCTATCAGCTATGGATTAAATATTGCACCAGGCTTAAATCGGAACTTTGCATTTGAAAAATTTATAGACTTCAAGGTTGATGATTGGCAACAAATGAAGGAAAATGCGAAATCGCAAATTAATCTTAATAGGAAGCTTCAAGTCTATGCCAGCGATATTAATCGTACCGCAATTGAAATTGCACGGCAAAATTTTCAGCAGATTAAGCTTGACCAGTACGTTGATTTCAGCTATGGGGACTTTTTACAGAAAAAAGCTCCGGCGTCTACTGGGGTTTTGGTAACTAATCCGCCTTATGGAGTAAGGCTTGATGAACAAGAACGGTTGGCTCTACTTTATCCGCAAATTGGTGACCACCTAAAGAAAAATTATGCAGGGTGGGATTGCAATTTCTTTACAGCAGACTTGCGTATGCCAAAACTAATCCGCCTCAAACCAAGTCGTAAAATTCCTGTTCATAATGGCGCACTTGAATGCCGCTTATTTGAGTTTAAAATGGTAAGTGGCTCTAATCGGTGATTTTGAGTCACATGGTAGTCTTGTCATTAAAGAAGGGAATAACAATTTTTACCAATTGCTTGGTGCCAAATGCACACGATCAACGGCGCCAGCAACTTAGGAGTATATTTCAAATAAGAATTATATATAGCTAGTAAAAGATTAAGGGATTTTTCTAATTGAAGTGTTTTTAATTTTGATCAAAAGAAATTGGTGGAGCGGGCGAGATTCGAACTCGCGACCAACGGATTAAAAGTCCGCTGCTCTACCGGCTGAGCTACCGCTCCACTATTTTTTGAAAAAGAATGGCGTCCCTAAGGGGATTCGAACCCCTGTTACCGCCGTGAAAGGGCGATGTCCTAGGCCTCTAGACGATAGGGACTTTACTTATTTGCCTGGAGTTGTTTGTGGGTTTAAACTATTCCAGATTTGATTTAATTTTAAATTTGCAGAGCTGAAATCAGAATTTTTTTTATTTAAATCCACTTCTGCATTATTATATTTTGTTTGAGCATCTTTAAGCTCGTCTTGAGCTTTCTGAAGATTTTTCTGCGCATCACTCAGGTTTTTCCTGGCTTTGTCAAGCGCATCAGCTGCAGACTTTTTTTCATCTTTTGCTTTTGTTACAGCATCACTTGAACTTTGGTACGTATATTGAGCAGATAGCAAATCACTTTGCGTATAAGCGTAAGCATAACCAAAAAGACAAACTGTTACAAATATTTGCTTAAATTTCATAATCGGAAACTTAAGAATGGTGGAGCGGGCGAGATTCGAACTCGCGACCAACGGATTAAAAGTCCGCTGCTCTACCGGCTGAGCTACCGCTCCACTATTTTTTGAAAAAGAATGGCGTCCCTAAGGGGATTCGAACCCCTGTTACCGCCGTGAAAGGGCGATGTCCTAGGCCTCTAGACGATAGGGACACTGGTAAAGTTAAACGTGGCGCATCCGAAGAGATTCGAACTCCTGACCCCTTGGTTCGTAGCCAAGTACTCTATCCAGCTGAGCTACGGATGCATCGTTTACTTTTAATGGCGGAGAAAGAGGGATTCGAACCCTCGATGCGAGTTTTAGCTCGCATGCTCCCTTAGCAGGGGAGTGCCTTCGACCTCTCGGCCATCTCTCCAGGTCTTTAAGCTTTTCGCTCAGAGAACGGTATTATAGCCAAACTCATATATGCTGTCAACTATTTTTATGAAAAAAACTATATTGGGGTTTTGTTTTAACTATTAACGTGTTGCTTTATTTGTGGATAATTCGATAAGAAAATAATCAATTAGTATTGTCAATTTTGTAAATACCAGATATAATAGCCACCTTCATTTAAGCTTTCAGTATTATTTGCTAAAGTTTAGATATATAAGATATATAAGATATACTCTAGGACTAACCTAGTTTGAGTGAGTCTGTGCTTTTTTGCCGGAGTAAAAGCTTAAGTGGAAGAGGGATAAATTGCCCAAATATGATATAATCTTAAAATAAATTGTCTTAGGGGTATTGTTGAACCGCTTATGGGTTATAATAATCAGTAGGTTTAGTGGTCTGTAATAGTAGCGATAATTTATACTTAATGATTATATCTAATATTCATTAGAATTAAATATATTTTCAATAAGCTTGAATAAATAATTTTAGGGTTTTAGGTTGTGCTAATTATGGTTTTCCCCATGCTTAGCGCAAGTTAAAGTTCTCTTACTGTAGTTAGTTCGCAATGAACCGATGAATTTGTATTTTATAAAGGGTTGTTATGCCTAATCAATTAAATCCTGAAATGATGACTGATGAAGATATTCTCAATATGCCTGAATCAGACTATATGAATGATGTTCAGTTGGCATTTTTCAAAAAGCGATTATTAGCATTAGAGAATGAAATGGTAGAGAATGCAAAGAAAACTACGCAGGCATTCCAAGAACAGGATACTAATTACATCGCGGATCCATCTGATCGGGCTACAATAGAAGAAGAGTATGCATTAGAATTGCGCACTCGCGATCGCGAGCGTAAACTGTTGCAGAAAATTCGTTCGGCTTTAGAGTTAATTGACGCAGGTGAATACGGTTATTGTGAAGACACTGGTGAACCAATTGGTTTGAAGCGGTTGCTTGCTCGTCCTACTGCGACATTAAGTATTGAAGCACAAGAGCGACGGGAAAAAATGCAAAAGCATTTTGCTGAAGAGTAATAAATTAATCCCTGGCAATTTTTGCCAGGGATTTTATACTTTTAACTTAATTCTCCGCTTATTTTGGAGTTAAAATTTGGAATAAATATTTTCAAATTAATTTCTTGAATGTTATCTGGCACCCCATATTTAAGAATTTTCAATTGGATAATTTTGCTGCCCCCAGATACGGATCCCACCATCCATAGAGTAAACATTGGTGTAGCCCATCTTTTGGATATTGTAAGCTGCTAGTGCTGAGCGGTAGCCTCCTCCGCAATATAATACCAGCTCGCTGTTTTTGTCATTAACTATCCCCGCAATGTCACGTTCTATAACGCCCCGGCCAATATGTAAGGCATTAGGAATTCTTTTTTCAGCCCATTCCGTATCTTCGCGTACGTCAATTAGTATAAAGTTTTCTTTACGGTCAAGTTTTTGTTTAACTTCATCGACGGATAATTCTTTAATAAATGGGCGGATTTCATTAACAAGTGCTTCAAAAGCAGGATCGTGCTGCATGATTCTCTCCTAAAAAATAAATTTACATTGTTATCATATTTCAATATCGGACACTTTTGTATCTAATACTTGGAACTATTAATTATTTAAAAGTTAATAAATTAATAAAATGCATATATACTATATTATAAAGAAAATTGCCTGGTATTATGGTTATAAAAATGTGCATTTTATAATAGAAATATGCTTTCTCTACATTTAGGATTAAGATATTAATAATGCATTTTTTAATTTACTTATCAATTCCGTTAGTGCAATAGCACGGTGACTTATTTGGTTTTTAATGTCGCTATTTAGTTCTGCGACTGTTTTATGATATTGAGGCAGCCAAAAAATCGGATCATAGCCATGACCATTATTTCCTCGAGCAGATGTTGCAATCTCTCCTTTAAAGATACCTTCGGCAATAATAGGTTGTGGGTCTTTTGCGTGTCTTACAAACACCAGGCTGCAATAAAAGTATGCATCGCGATTTTGACTTTCTTTTAAAGTAGCTAGAAGCTTATCAATGTTGGCTGAATCTGATTTTGGTTCTCCCGCATATCTTGCAGAATAAATGCCCGGCTCACCATTAAGTTGGTTTACACAAAGTCCTGAGTCATCTGCAAGTGCTGGTAAACCTGTAAATTGAGAGCAGTGGCGGGCCTTATGTAATGAGTTTTCAATGAATGTAGTGAAAGGTTCTTTAACTTCGGGCACACCTAGTTCAGATTGTGATTTAATGGTGATATTGAATTTTTCAAAGATATCTTTAAATTCTTTAAGTTTTCCTGCATTATTTGAAGCTATAACGATTTCTTTCATTTGAGTGCTTTTATAAATATTAAAGTAGTACTAATTTGGAGTAAACAATTGTAGTCTAACCCAGACTATTAATGGTTGACTTTTTTAAAATTTTTCGGTAATAAATCAAATTATAAAAAATACTTTACATGAATAATAGTGTCCGGTAATGAGGTAGTGGGTAGTAAGCCTTATTTTCGTATTATGGCTTAAGGTTATTGGATAAAACTATTCTTTAACTACTTTTTACCTCGTTTGTTATAATATATGGCAAATATAAGTATCCAGTATAGCGAGTGCTTTTTTGTTAATGACAGTATTTTAGTGGAATTAATACTATGCAATTTAAAAAAATTACAGATATTACTTTAGAGAATAAAACTGTTTTTATTCGAACTGATATGAATGTGCCTTTTAAAGACGGGGTAATTAGTGATGATACTCGTATAAAAGCAGGTCTTGCAACAATTAAATATGCTCTTGAAAAAGGGGCTAAAGTAATTGTGGCAACGCATCTTGGGCGTCCGACTGAAGGCGTACTTAATCCTGAGGATTCTGTAACTCCAGTTGCTGAGGCTTTGGCAAAGCTGCTTGAGGTAAAAGTTCCTGTTTTTAAAAACTGGCAAAATAATGAAATTGATTTTACTCAATCACATGTAGTTATGATTGAGAATGTTCGCTGTAATGCTGGTGAGAAAAAGAACTCTATTGAACTAGGGCAAAAATATGCAGCATTATGTGACGTGTTTTGCTATGATGCATTTGCAACTGCTCACCGTGCTGAAGCCTCGACTAACAGCATCGGGTTATTTGCTAAGGAAGTTTGCGCTGGAATTTTGATGGCAAAAGAATTGGATGCTTTATCAACTGCGGTAGCGAACCCTGCGAAGCCTGTGGTTGCTGTAGTCGCAGGCTCAAAAGTTTCAACGAAGCTAACGATATTGGATAATCTTGCGGATAAAGTAGATGTTTTAATTGTTGGCGGCGGTATTTTAAATACATTCATATTAGCTAAAGGTGGTCGAGTTGGTGCATCTTTGGTGGAGGCTGATCTGGTTAGTGAAGCTAGTAAAGTAATGGAAAAGATGGCTAAACGTAATGCTATGGTTCCACTTCCTGCTGATGTAGTAGTTGCAACCGAATTCAGTCCTAATGCTGATGCCAAAGAGAAACAACTTGCAGATGTAAATGATAATGAAATGATCCTAGATATAGGCTCTAAATTTGCAAATGAGCTTGCCAAAATAATCAGTGAAGCGGGAACAATAATTTGGAATGGCCCAGTTGGGGTTTTTGAATTTGAACAATTCGCAAACGGCACCAAGATCGTTGCTAATGCGATTGCTAACTCTAAAGGCTTTAGCCTGGCCGGCGGAGGAGATACTATTGCTGCGATAAATAAATTTGGTATTTTTGACAAGATTAGCTATGTGTCTACTGCTGGCGGAGCATTACTTGAGTTTCTTGAGGGGAAAGAACTTCCTGCAGTTAAACTACTTACATCTCAGAAGTAATAAAGACTAAATATATTTAACACCCCTGCTAGTTCAGGGGTGTTTTTATTCGAATATAGGTAGAGTTGTCGCAATCTTGCTGGAGGTGTTTTTGCTTTTTTCTCTCTTAAAGAGCAAGATATACTGTATAATATTTAGATTTATAAAGTTAATACCTGTGATTCATTAACCAGTAAGGTAGTGAAATTTTATTAATATATGTAGAGGTGTGGTAATGACAGTTTACTCTGTAAAGCAATTATTAAAAGATGAAATTCAAATAGATAGTGAAGTAACGGTACGTGGCTGGGTTCGTAATCGCAGGGACTCAAAAGCAGGTCTTTCGTTTATAACCCTTAGCGATGGTTCATGTTTCGATACAATCCAAATTATAGCTGAAGCAGGCTTAGCCAACTATGGTTCTGAAATATTAAATTTGACTAAGGATTGTGCGATCATTGCCACAGGTAAATTAGTCGCATCAGTTGGTGGTGGACAGAGTGTGGAAATTCATGCACAAAAAATTGAAGTAACAGGGTTTGTCGAGAGTCCAGATACCTATCCTGTTTCGCCAAAGCGGCATACAGTGGAATACCTGCGAGAGCATGCTCATTTGCGTATTAGAACCAATCTAATTTCATCAGTTATGCGGGTAAGAAATACTGTATCAATGGCGATTCATGAATTTCTGCAAAATAATGGTTTCTATTGGATTCATACCCCATTGATTACTTCTTCAGATTGTGAAGGCGCTGGTGAATTATTTAAAGTTACTACTCTTGATTTACAAAATTTACCTCGCGATGAAAAAGGTGGTATAGATTATAAACAGGATTTTTTTGGTAAAGAAGCTTACTTGACCGTATCAGGTCAGTTAAATGTTGAGACATATTGTATGGGGTTATCTAAGGTCTATACATTTGGTCCGACATTTAGAGCTGAAAATTCAAATACAACACGGCATCTTGCTGAATTTTGGATGGTAGAACCAGAAATTGCTTTTGCCAATTTACAAGATAATGCCGACTTGGCTCAAGGCATGTTGAAGCATGTATTTAAAACTGTACTAAATAGAAATAGTGATGATATGGGTTTTTTTGCTCAATTTATAGATAAAAGTGTAGTTGAGCGCTTGGAAAAAATGGTTAATGACCAATTTGAAGTAGTTACCTATACTGATGCCATCAAACGATTAGAGTCTTCGGGTAAACAGTTTGAAAATCCGTTATATTGGGGCGTTGATATGGCGTCAGAGCATGAACGTTTCCTTTGCGAGGAACTAATTGGTAAACCAACGATAGTAACAAATTATCCTAAAGATATTAAAGCTTTTTATATGCGCCAAAACGATGATGGAAAGACAGTGGCTGCAATGGATATTTTAGCTCCTGGTGTTGGAGAAATCGTTGGTGGTGCCGTACGTGAAGAACGTTATGATGTATTGGTTTCAAGAATGGAAGAGATGGGTATTGCGCCTGAGTCTTTGCAATGGTATCTTGATTTAAGGAAATTTGGTTCAGCACCGCATGCTGGATTTGGTTTGGGGCTTGAACGAGCTGTAAGCTATATTACTGGGGTACAGAATGTTAGAGATATCATTCCATTCCCGCGTACTCCAAAAAATGCTGAATACTAGAAAAATTTATAGTATTTGCTATAAAAAAATAAAATAGAAGGATGAAAAATGAAAAAGATATTAGCACTCACAATCAGTTTTAGTTTTGCTATTTTTCTGTTTGGTTGCGCTCAAACACCCAATAGTGTAAGTTTAACTGTTGCACAACAAGGTAGTTGTGTAACTGGCGCTTTTCCAAGTTATGAAAGCTCTCTTTTCCCAATAAATAAAAATTTGCCAGCGAATTCTCCATATTGCGTAGCAATTAAGCTTACCAATAATAATAGTGGTACTAATGCCAATAATATACAAGTAAACGCGAATGGTCTACAAATTTCATATAGTGTTGGCGGAACTTCCTACTCTGGCAGCTTAATTGATTTCACCGCTGCCGGGGTTGCCCAATCAAATTTTAGTAGTACTACTCAACAATCTTTTGGTAATGTTGTATTATTTGATCCTAAAAATTGTGTAACTACCCAGGGATCTCAAGTACAAACAATTGGGACTAATGGTGGAAATTGTACCTTCTATTTACAGTTATCCCAAGAAGCAAACCCTGTGGGTGTGTATCCAATAACTCTTACGTTAAACTATACTAATGGGAATTCTAACTATTCAGTTTCAACAACACTAAATCAACGTGTAAACTTATATGTCGGAACTTCTGGTATTACGCCTACCAATACCTGGTTAACTAATGCTTCTTCAAATAGTAATGTATTGGCATCATCCAATTCGCCTGATACTAATCCGATCATTTCTATTACGCGCGACTTTTTTGGCAATGTATATACTGGTGATAATCAAGGGGCTATATATCAGTATAATGGCACATCAGCCAGCTCGTGGACCAAAATTGTAAATGCTGGACCTGGTGGGTCTATTGTTGCAATGGCAAGTGATACAAATACTGGCTATGTTTATTATGTTAACCAAAGTGGTCAGGTATTCCAGTTTAATGGAGCAAATCCCCCTACCTCTTCGACTACACTTACTCCAATTGCTACACTTAGCTTTTCACCGTCTGGGCTTCCGGTCTCTATGGCAGTAATAAGCTCAACAACACTCGGTAACAATACTATTGGTATTGCAAATGGCAATAATATCTATAATTTTAGTTGTACAAATGCTGTACCTTCTTCGTGTAGCGCCGCTGGTACAAGCGTAAATCCTTCATTACAAACTATTAACCAAATAGCTGCTGCTGGTACTAGTAATTTCTATTCTGCGGAATCAGATGGTACATTTAGTGTGGTTGGCAATCTATTTAGCCAATTTCCAGCATCAGGCTATTTAAATTTTGCTAATAGTTTAGCTTATTTTATTACTCCAGGTACAACCAATGCTTATGTGTACGCTGGAGGGGTTATGACATCGCAAAGCCCAAATAGTATGGTTTTCTTTGAAAGTAACGGTGCGGCATTTGCACCTTTAAATAGCCCATCAGGCGGTAATCCATTATTAGGAACTGCTCAACAAATTGTTGTCGACCAAGGTCAGGACGTTTTTGTTGGCGGGACCAATCTTACTTCTGCTGATTTCACAGGCACAACGGCGAGTCTTGCCTATTTAACTTCTCCATCATTTGCTGTTGGAGCAAGCGACTGGACGGCAATTACAGGTTTTAGTACCGGTGGGTTCCTATCGATGCAAACGGCTTCTCAGCTGACTCCATATTAATAATTTTGGTTAATGCTTGTAAGGTAAAAATATTATGAGAAAGTTATTTGCAGTTTTAGTTCCGCTATTACTTCTAGCATGTAGTGCACCGCCTAGTATTACATTTTCTACCCAACAAGGGCAATGTAACGATGGTAGTGCGAATGCACCATATTGTATGTCAATAACTGTTCAAAATAATTCTGGTGGGCAAAATTACATTACAAGCGTTAGCTCTTTTAATAATTTAAGCTTTTCATTATCAGGGCCCAGTAACGTTGCTTATCCAAATACTCAGGGTTCTCCGTATGATCCAAATGGTTGTATGTCAATGAATTTTACGGCCGGCACTTCCTGTACCTTTTACTTGAAGTTGACAGGAGAGTCGGTCCCAGTTGGTCTAAAAGTGCCCGTTACTGTTAATTTATCCTATACTTTATATAGTAGCAGTACATTGCCATATTTTTCTTCTGGCTCAAACGGTAGTTCGTCGGTAACGGTGTATGAAACACCTACTCTTTATATGTCATTTCCTCAGTATGGCGGAGGAATGGGGTATATTGAATCATATAGCGCGAATGGAGTTGGAGCACCATTTTTGGGCGAATCCGGCGATACTGTGTTAAATTCAGTAACCAATGATAATTATTATGGCTACTTATATCTTAGTGGCAATAATGGTATTTATTATTCTGGTAACGGAACTTATGTTGGTAATACAACAAATAGTACTACCAGCATAACTGGTGCAAGTAATGTGATGGTTAGCGGTCAAAGTTTATATGCTTCCCCAAATGGTACCAATTATGGCAGTATCTGGGCTGAGAGTATACCTGGCTTAACCTTTCAATGGGGTAGTTTTGCTACGGGAGGGTTGCCAACAATAGCAGCAAATAATATAAATGCAATTAATGGTGCTAATGTTTTTGTCGCAATCAATTCTTCTAGCCAGCAAGTATATTATTGTACTAGTTCATCATCTTCCGGTGGAAATGGCTGTAACCCGGAGGGATTTCCTTTTAATCCTGAATCACAGGTTACTGCCATTGGCTATACATCATTAAGCCCATTGAGTAATGGTACCAGTTTAACTGGTTTGGTAGTAGGTACTTCCAGTGGATTATTCATTGAGTCTGGAACATTAGGCTTAAATACAAATAGTTGGATACCTGCTACCTATTCGCAAACGACTGCTGGGGCAACTTATCCACTTTCAAACCGAATTAATGCCATTACAAGAGATAATAACTTCAATTTGTATGTGGCAGATAATCAGGGGAATATTTATATCTTAATGTCTGGTAATACTACCAATTTATTATTTAACACATTGTGGTCGCAATCGTTAAATGGAATGAATATATCTAGTATGGTGGTAGACAACTCAGCCAATTTGCCGACACTGTACGTGTTTACCAATAATCAAGGAGCTGTATTTAGTTGTCCATCAGGAGCTGGTTGCACCAAAGTTTTAAATAATAATACCTACACTGGTGGAGTTACCGGACTAAATATCATCACTAGTTTAACCTCAAGTTAGGAATATATGAATTATAATTTTAAGCAAGCAAAGTTCTATACTACGGTCAATGATCTAAAAAGTTTACCTTTTTCCGAAAAAGAAATTGCGATTGTAGGAAGATCTAATGCAGGGAAGTCAAGTTTACTAAATACTTTGACTAATCAAAACCGTCTAGCTTATACTTCCAAAACGCCAGGGCGTACGCAGCATATTAATTATTTTGAACTAGCAGAAAATACTTATATTGTCGACTTGCCGGGTTATGGTTATGCAAAAGTGCCTGAGGCAATCAGGCTTCATTGGGTTGGCCTATTGGGGGACTACCTCCAATTTAGAAAGGAGATTATTGGCTTGGTGTTAATTATGGATTCGCGTCATCCGCTAAAAGATCTCGACGTCCGGATGATTGAATTTTTTGCATCAACCAATAAGCCGCTGCATATTGTACTATCCAAAGTAGACAAATTAACACACCAGGAGAGAATTGCTACCTTAAAGAAAGTTAGGGAGCAGCTTGCCTCTTTTGGCCTGGTCAATCTTAGTGTCCAGCTATTTTCGTCGCCTAAAAAAATGGGAGTAACAGAGCTGGAGGATAAATTAAATGATTGGTTAAACTGATAATATGTGGAATTCAATTTTAAAGACAATTGCAATTTTTTCAGCTATAAGCCTTGCTGCCTGCGCTAATAACCCGTTACGCTCTTATAAAGCAGAAAGCGATAAGTCGCTAGCTACTTTAAAAATGGGTAATTTAGAGATGGCAGAATCTTCTTTAAATGCAAATGGTGATGTGCTTTATTATTTAGAGCATGGTTCATTAGCGCGCATGAATCAAAATTATCCGCAAAGCGAAAGTGACTTTTTCGCGGCAAATTCATATGTTGATGCATGGGTTGCAAGTTACCATAATGGTGTTTGGGGATCGATTTCAGATACTTCCGAAGCAGTCTTAATTAATGATAATGTCGTTGATTATCAAATGCGGGATTATGAAAAAGTAATGCTAAACACATATTTGGCATTAAACGCTTTAAGTATGGGAGATTGGGATAGTGCACGTGTGCAGATCCAAAGGATGTATCAATTGGAGCAGTTGATTCAAAACTATCGTGAAGCAGAATATCAGAAAATGCAATCAGATAGTAAAAGTCTTCCAAAGAATGCTACCAGTTACCAGCAATTTATACAAAAGAATCAATCTGATAACGATTTTGTGGCAATCAGTTCACCCCAAGTACTGGCATTAAAAAATAGTTATCAAAATGCTTTTTCACACTACCTTGCTGGCTTCGTATTTGAGGCTTTAGGTGAGGATAGTTTAGCCCGACCAGGCTATATAAAAGCACTACAGTTGAATCCAACTAATTCAATGATATCTCGTAGTGTTGCCAATATAGACAAAGGTAACAAGCCGGGAAATAGTTATACCGATTTACTTTTAGTGGAAGAAGTTGGGCACGCGCCACAGTTGAAATCGCATACAATTAACATTCCTTTTACTTCAACTATAAATAATAAAAATTGTATTAACAATATCTCAATCTCTTTTCCAAGCTTGGTCATAGATAAAGAAAATCAAGTTGCCAATACATTTGAGGTTGACGGCACTTCGTATAACCCCATATTGTTTACAGATGTAAATTTAATGGCTGCTCGGTATTTGAAAGATGACTTACCAAATATTTTTATTCGAAATATGTTACGTGCAGCACGAGATGGCGCAAGTCAGCAAGCAGCCTGCAATTCTGGAAGTGGTATAATTAATCTGGCTGTAATTGGTTCTGAGTTAATCCTTAATCGGGCAGATGAGCGGGCGTGGGTGCTATTACCCGGGCAAATTTACGTTAATCGAGTTCGCCTCAAGCGAGGAATGCATACTTTAACAGTTAATACCGCAGTTGGACTTAAAACTATAAAAGTTAATCTAAATAGCCCATACCAGGTTGTTACATGGCGGGTAATTGGTAACCAGGTATATTTTAGCCCAGCTGTAGCCAGTCCCACTAATTAATTTCAAGATTGAAGACAGAAATATAATAAGAATAATTTTGACAGGAGTAAGTTATGAAGAAGTACTTAGCAGCACTATTAGCATTAGGAATTTTAACCGGCTGTGCTATTGACCCCAATAAAATTAGTTCGCATGTAGTAAATGTAGGGAAAGTAGATGATATAGAAGTGAAAGACTTACGTTCTGCAAAAGTAAATGATAATTTAAGTATTCAAGCTACAGTCTATAATGATAGCCGTTCGATCCAACAAATATATTATCGTTGCAAATTCTTTGATAGCAATAAGTTCCAGGTAAATACTGATGTTCAATGGACGCCGGTGCAAGTATATGGTAAATCTAGCCAAGATATCAGTTGTACGGCAACAGCTCCAACTGCAATTGATTTTAAACTTGAAATTAGTTCAACTGGAGCTGCGCTAAAGGTATACGAGCAGTAAATTTGCCTCCATTTCAGCTTCTCTTCCATCAATATAAAAGTTAAAATTAGGAGTTGTAAAGCCACAGAATGTGAGGATGGCAGGGGTGGGGCCAAGAGTTAAATATATAGATGTAGTGTCTATGAACAGCTTTATCCAACTACGCAGTATAACTAAATTCATGGATACTGCGTATATTAAGAATAGCAGATAATATTTACATTATATTCTGGATCTGTTCTCTTATTTGTTCTATTAAAACTTTTAAATCTACTGCTTTACGCGTAGTTTCAATGGCAACTGATTTTGAACCAAAAGTATTTGCTTCGCGATGCATTTCCTGGCAGATGAAATCTAACCGTTTACCTATATTGCCGCCTTTGGCTAACAATGATTTAAATTCAGCTACATGTGCCTCCAGACGGTCAATTTCTTCGGTAACGTCAATCTTTTGGCAAAAAAATGCAAATTCTTGTTGAAATCGTGCATCGTTTATATCGCTCTCTGATAAAAAATCATTTAGGCGTTGTTTTATCTTTGCATGATAACTGGAAGAAACAGATTTTAATATTGGGTAAACTTCCTTGATAATTGACTGGATCTCAGTTAATTTTGAATTAAGGATTGTTGCTAATTTGCTACCTTCTGCTTGTTGCGAATTTTTAAAGTCACGTAACATTTCGGTAAAAGATTTAATAATTGGTTCTTGAAGATCCTCGATGGCATATTGTTCTTGGGCAAGAATACCTGGAAATGCAATGATGTCATTAACCGAGCATACTAGAGATTGGTTGCCCGAGCTATTGATTTTATTTACTAATTTTAAATATTCATTAAGCAGGTTCTCATTTAAGCTTAATTGTTGCGAACCATCTTTGGCGTCTTTGAAGAAAATGCGGACATCTATTTTGCCACGGCTAATTTGTTGCGAGATTAATCCTCGGATAAGGTTGTCAATAGATTTGAATTCTTCTGAAGATTTAAGGGTGATATCTAAAAAACGATGGTTTACCGATTTAATCTCTAATTGGATAGTTGCGTTACCAAATTGTATTACAATGCTAGCGTATCCAGTCATGCTATAAATCATATTTTAGCTTTCATTAATTTATGTTACAATATTGCCCATGATTATAACATAGCAATTCATGCTTTGAACTCGCCAAACCGAAAGAATTTTATGCGCAAATTAATCTTATTAACATGTTTAATAGGTACTGCTAGTGCGGGTAGTTTCTATGTAGGTGTCGATGGTGGGCTAGCGAGCCAGTCGTTCGCCTATAATAATTCAGTTTTAGGCCCCCAATTAAATAATTCCCAATTAAATGTTTCTGGTACCGGATACGACGCCCAATTAGGTATCTTTGGCGGATATGACTTCTCTAAGTATTGGGGTATGGAACTTGGCTACCAATACCTGTTTAACTCCAATAATATCACTGGAGCTGGATATGGACCTGATAATTACCCAACTTCCTACAATTTAAATTCGCAACTAGTAGATTTGTTGGCAGTTGGCAGCTTGCCGATTGAGGATAGTAACTTTGCAATTTACGCCAAGTTGGGGTTAGCATATGTCTTTCCGCAAATGGGCCAATTTTGTGCAGGTGGTGCCTGTCTAGCCAGTCCACCTTCAGGAAGCGGCTTAACACTTGCAGCCGGACTTGGGCTTAAATATGCTATTACCAGAAGATGGGATACTCATATTGAAGTTATGAATTATGGTAGTCTTATTCCCGTTAATTTAACGAGTAATGGGAATAATTATGGAACATGGTCGAGTACTAGCTTGTTAGTTGGTGGCTCCTGGCATTTCTAAATCTAATCGATTGATTTATGGTATTATTAATGCTTGAGTTATTTAGGACTAGCGGTGTATAATAACTTTAGCTGCAAATTTGTAAAATGGTTTAGACGCCTCTTTATGTAATTACGATGTCTTTTTCTTTTATACTAATGATCGAGAGCAGGTAATTAATATTAATTGCATCTATTAAAGATTATATGAACTATAGAATAATAATTTCAAAGGATAAATATCATGGCTAAAGTAGTTGTATATACCAAAGAAACTTGTCCATATTGCGTAATGGCAAAAAAATTGCTAGCAGAAAAAGGTGTTCAGAATATTGAAGAAATTCGTATTGATCTTGATCCAAGTCAAAGAGATAAAATGATCGAGCGTTCGGGTAGAATGACTGTGCCTCAAATTTTTATTGGTGAAACACATGTTGGTGGCTTTGATGATTTGAAAAAGCTAAATCATGAAGGTGGGTTGGATAAACTATTAGCAAAATAATTATTTTTTTAAGGACTTATGAATAATGACAGAACAGACAAATCAGCCAGTTTTTAGTTTAGATAAAATATATGTTAAAGACGTTTCATTAGAAGTGCCAAATGCACCTCAGATTTTCCTAAATCGTGAACAGCCTAATATTGAATTAAATATCAGCTTTAATACAGAGAAAATTGAAGATGGGATCTACCAAACAGTATTGCATGCTGTAGTAAATGCCAAAATCGGCGAGCAACAGATGTTCTTGGTTGAGCTTGATCAAGCTGGCATTTTCCAGCTACGCAACATTCCAAACGAGCAAATCGAACTGGTACAGAATATTGAGTGTCCGAATATGTTATTTCCATACTTACGTGAAGCAGTTAGTGATCTCACTTCTCGCGCAGGATTTATTCCTGTGGTATTGGCACCAATTAATTTTGCTTATCTTTATCAGCAAAAACAGGCACAGATAAGCGCACCATCGAATGTAAGTGTAAACTAAAATCAAGGTTTAACAGATGCGTATTTCTGTTTTAGGAGCTGGGTCATGGGGCTCAGCTCTTGCTATTCTATTTAGTAAAATTGCTTCTATTAACTTGTGGTCGCGAAATGAGGAGCAGTTGCAGTATTTGCGCAAGTACCGGACAAATCCGGAATATTTGCCTGCAGATATTGTTTTTCCCTCCAATATTCAGTTTACCTCACAGATTAGCGAAGCAATATCTAGTTGCGATTTAGTGATTATCGCGACACCATTAAATTCAATTCGCCAAATTACCCGTGATATTCGCCAAAATGTAGAAACTATACCAGATTTAATTTTGGTTAGTAAAGGTTTTGAAGCAAATACTGGCTTGTTACCACATGCAATAATCGCCGAAGAATTGCCTGGCTTTGATCGATTTGGTCTCTTAATTGGCCCATCGTTTGCTCGCGAGGTAGCGCTCAATATGCCAACTGCCATTACGTTGGCTTCTTTAAAGCTCGAGTTTGCAACGTCCTGGATGAATAAATTAAAAGATTTGCCGAATTTCCGTATCTACGCCCACGATGATGTAATTGGTAGTGAAGTAGGTTCAGCCGTAAAAAATGTGCTAGCAATTGCAGTTGGGATATCTGATGGCTTAAAACTTGGATTTAATGCTCGTGCTGCATTAATTACCCGTAGCCTTAATGAGCTTGGTAACTTAGTATTGGCACTTGGCGGTCGCCGTGAAACGATTTATGGGCTAACAGGGATTGGCGACTTGATTTTAACATGCACTGGGGATTTATCGCGTAATCGGCAAGTTGGTCAAGAGTTAGCACTAGGCAAGAAAATCGATGAGATAGTGAATGGTTTAGGACATGTGGCCGAAGGCGTGTCAACTGCGCGAGAGATTTATAAATTAGCTGAGAAATTAAATATCGAGATGCCAATTGTTACGGCGGTATATAAGATTATTTATTGTAATCAAGATATAAAAGAACAAGTATTAAATTTAATAAGCCGGCAACCTAAATTAGAATTTTGATTATAGAGAAAAGTTTATTTTTTTACAAAGTGTAGAGTTAGCAATGAAAAAATTATTAATAGTATTAACGATGTCTTGGGTAAGCTCCTCATTTGCAGATCAGACGGCTTTAAATAATTTTATGAATAATGCCAAGACGATGAAAGCCGATTTTACCCAAACCGTAGTGTCCGGCAAGAAATCGCGCACGACAACTGGGACCATGGAAATTTCGCGTCCAAACAAATTTCGCTGGGAATATACCAAAGAGCAGCAGCTAATTGTTAGTGATGCAAAAAAAATCTATATATATGATAAGCCATTACAGCAAGTAACAGAACAAAAATTGGGTAATTCAATTGATCGGTCTCCTGCGGCAGTTTTAGCTGGGGCTAATAATCTTACTAAAATATATAAAGTTAGTGAGATTGCTACTCATGAAGATGGTTTAAACTGGATTAAAATTGAGCCTAATTCTTCAAATGAAAATAATGGATTTCAAACTGTAATAATGGGTTTTGACAACACCGGAAAGCTCTCAGCGATGAAATTCATTGATAGCTTTGGTAATCAAACTAATTTAAAATTCTCTAATTTACAAACTGGTATACATATTCCGGATAGTGAATTTCAATTTAAAGTGCCTGCTGGTGTAGACGTAGAAGTCCGCTAATCCAGTTAATGCTATTTTATAAGCAAAATATATGAAACATAAAGTTAAACATATTCATTTTATTGGTATCGGCGGTGTCGGTATGTCAGGTATTGCTGAGGTCTTGCATAATCTTGGTTATACAGTTACCGGTTCAGATGCGCAGCAAAGCTATAATACTGAACGTATGGAGGCCTTAGGGATAAAAGTTGCGATTGGGCATGCTGCAAATAATATTGGGGATGCCGATGTGATAGTTTCCTCTACCGCGATAGATAAGGCTAACCCTGAAGTTAATTACGGTATCGAGCATGGCATTCCGATAGTACCGCGCGCAATGATGCTTGCTGAGTTGATGCGGTTTAAATATGGTATTGCAATAGCTGGAACTCACGGTAAAACTACTACTACCAGTTTAACCGCAGAAGTTTTAAGTGAATGCGGACTTGATCCAACCTTTATTATTGGCGGTAAATTAGCTACTACTGGTTCGAATGCTAAATTGGGTTTAGGAGATTATTTGGTTGCTGAAGCGGATGAATCAGATGCTTCCTTTCTATATCTAAATCCAATGGTGTCAGTAATTACCAATATTGATCTTGATCATATGGATACTTATGATCATGATGAACAGAAATTAAAAGATACCTTTGTTGAGTTTATTCACCGCTTACCCTTTTATGGTAGGGCTATTTTATGTATAGAAGATCGCAGGGTGCAAGAAATCCTGCCGCAAATTAAACGCCCGGTAATTAGCTATGGTCTTAGTGATAAAGCAGATATATATGCAACTGAGATTAAACCAATCGGTGGAACTATGCACTATATAGTTAATGATAAATCGACTGGACTTAAACATCCGATTGTAGTAAATATGCCCGGTATGCATAATGTCCTAAATTCGCTGGCGGTAATTGCTGTTGCTCTGGATTGTGGTGGCAATATCGTTGATATTGCCCGTGGGCTGCAAAATTTTCATGGAGTTGGGCGAAGATGCCAGCATTATCCAGATATCATTAGAGATGGTAAACAAGCCACATTAGTAGATGATTATGGGCACCATCCGGTTGAAATTAAAGCAACTTTGAGTGCTCTGCGCGGCGCTTATCCAGATAAAAGACTGGTGTTAATCTTTCAACCGCATCGTTATACGCGTACACGCGACTTATTTGATGATTTTGTATCAGTTTTGGCAGATGTTGATCAACCGATTATTACTGAAATTTATCCGGCTGGAGAAAAACCGATTGCACTTGCCGATGGCAGGTCATTAGTCCGAGCTCTTAGATTACAGGGTAATCAAAATGCAATTTTTGCTGAGGACCTTGAAGATGCTCAAGCTAAGCTTAACTTAGTTATGCAAGATGGGGATCTGGTAGTAACAATGGGTGCTGGTAGCATTGGTAAATTGCCGGCCATTTTGTCCTTTAAACAATAATATCAATCTTATGGAAATATATGAGCATAAAAAAATATGGCAAAGTAGCAGTCTTAATGGGCGGCAATACAACTGAGAGAGAAGTTTCATTTATTAGCGGCAACGCAATATTGCAGTCGCTGCAAAAAAGTGGGGTTGAGGTTATAGCTTTTGATCCAGCAAAAGAACCTTTGGAAAACCTGAAAAAATATGGTGTTGAACGAGCATTTGTAATAATTCATGGCAAAAATGGTGAAGATGGCAAATTACAAGGGGCTTTAGAATATTTAGGTGTCCCATATACCGGTTCAGGTGTAATGGCGAGTGCTATTGGGATGGATAAGTACCGTACCAAGATGATATGGCAATCAGTTGGCATTCCAGTAGCAAAATCACAGTTTATTGAAAAAAACACATATAAGGCAAGTGAGTTTATATTAAAAGTAAATTTACCGGTGGTAGTTAAACCTGCAGATGATGGTTCCAGTCTTGGCCTTAAAAAAGTGTTTGATAAAAGTGAATTATTAACTGCAATTGAGTTTGCTTTTAAAACTACCGATAAAGTTTTAATTGAAGAGCTAATTATTGGTGATGAGTATACAATTACTATCATGGATGGTAAGGTTTATCCGGTAATCAAAGTAGTCGCACCGGAAGGTGAATACGACTATGAGCATAAGTATTTTAGCGATGAAACAGTGTATTTGTGCCCATATGATTTGGGTGGTTTGCAAACACGAGTTGAAGAATTAGCTTTAATTGGTTATAATTCGATAGGGGCAACTGGAGTGGCACGATTGGATTTTATGATTGATCGTAACGAGAATGTTTATTTTTTAGAAATTAACACATTGCCAGGTATGACAAATCATAGCTTGGTGCCTCAATCTTTGGCTGCTACTGGGGTAAATTTTGATCAACTATGTCTTATGATATTGGATGGGGCAGGGCTTGGCAAGTAGATTAACTGGACTTAGCTTTGATAATGCTAAATTTAATAACCGCTTGGCGTATCTTATTAATTCCATTAGTGTATTAATATTGATATTTTGCGGGGTCCATTATATAGTTAAAAATTGGTTTACTGTAAATAAAATCATTATTGAAGGTAATATCAAACATATTACTCCAGTACAATTATCCTATATTGCACATAATAAGTTACATGGTACTTTTTTTACACTTGATATAAGTGGCTTAAAAGCTGAATTCCAAGAGATTCCCTGGGTGCGCCAGGTTAGTCTGAAGCGGCATTTTCCGCATACAATTGTTGTCAAAATTCAGGAATACAATGCGCTAGCACGAATTGGCGACGACGATTTACTTGCTGAAAATGGTGAAGTATTTGATGGCGCTGATGATAGTGTTAATTTACCAATATTCTATGTTGAACCAGAACGCGCTGGTATTGCTCTTGACAAATACAAACAAATCCAGGGGGTATTACAAAAGCATAATGCTTCATTAGTCAAGTTATGGCTAAACCCACCGCAACTAACTAGATTTGTGACCAACCAGAATCTTATGGTTACCATTTGTGATGATGACATATCTCATAAATTGGCAATATTGGATCAATACTGGGACAAGCTTTATAAACTTAACCCAGGTTTAGCAAGTGTAAATTTTTGCTATAAAAATGCTCTAGCAATTAATTCAATTACTGTTCCAACACAATTAAACAACAATAAAATGAAAGCAGAAAGTAAATGAGTGGAAAACTAATTTTTGGTTTGGATGTTGGCAGCTCCAAAATTGTATCTTTAGTTGGCTCGTTAGGTGATAAAGTTGAGATATTGGGGCTTAGCAATTATCATTTTCTAAATAATAAACGCAGCAATGATTTTAGCATGCTAAGTAATGGTCTTATTTGTGAAGTTGAGCGGGCAGGTAGTAAAATAGCCCAGACCTTGCATGAAGCACAAATTAGTGCTGACTGTTCAACCGGGTCGGTTATAACAAATATATCAGGTAACCATCTTAGAAATGTATACTCGCATAGTCGCCAAGAATTGGACGGCCACCATGTTACTGAAGATGTTATCCGCTATATGATCAATGAAGCCAAACAAATAGCTATACCGCCTACCTATGAGATAATTGACTATGAAATTCAAGAATATCTGATAGATGACGACCGCTACACGGTAAATCCACTTAATCTTAGTTGTCACAGCGTCAATGCTAATGTTAATTTATTTGTGGCTGGTAAAGTACCAATTTCTAATTTGAAAAAAGCCGTTTCTTATAGCAGCTATGATATTGCAAAAGTGGTTCCATCAGGTATATTGTCGGGTATGGCAGTACTTAATAATGAAGAGAAAGAATTAGGTTGCTGTTTAGTTGATATTGGAGCTGGTACGACTGACATCATAGTTTATGAAAATGGTTTCATCCGCTATATGAATTCAATTCCATTAGGTGGGGAAGATATTACTCGGGATATTGCTAGTGTATTAAAGGTTTCGCGTAATTTGGGTGAGGATCTGAAACTTAATTATGGCAGCTGTAACATACTTGGTTATGGTCGCCATGGTTCTGAAGGAATCAGCATAACCGATCACCGCGGTGAGAGCATTGTTATCTCGCGTAAACTTCTCACTGATGTGATTACTGAACGGGTTAAGGATATTTTTAACATTATCAAAACTCAATTGAATAACAATAATTTATATGCTATAATTAATTCTGGTATAGTCATAACAGGCGGAAGTGCGCAGCTAAATCTTATAAAAGAGTTTGCAGCCCAGTACTTTGACGTACCTGTAAGAATTGGAATCCCTGACTATCATGGGGATTTTGCAGATATGGTTTGCAACCCTAAGTATGCTACAAGCCTCGGAGCGTTGTACTTTGCAAACAGTTTACTGCTCGAAAACCGAATTGAAAATGAGCCTGCTTATGGAATTGGGCTTGGGCAGGCACTTAAGAAAATAAAGAATATATTCAAAAATAAATAAAGGGTTGGTAATGAATCAATTTTTTGAAGTTACAGCAGATGAAACCAATTATAATATGGAAGCTGTTGTTACCCATGTAGGTGAGGTAATAAAAGTGATCGGGGTTGGCGGCGGTGGCTGTAATGCCGTTGATAACATGGTTAAAAGTGGTATTAAACATGTTGAATTTATCTGTGCCAATACCGATGCCAAAGCTTTAAGTCGTAATCGTGCACATCACTTGATGCAGCTTGGTCATAGTCTTACTCGTGGTTTAGGTGCGGGTAGCCAACCAGATGTAGGCCAAAAAGCGGCGATGGAAGATCGCGAAAAAATTGCAGCCTTACTTAAAGGCGCTGATATGTTGTTTATCGCTTCCGGAATGGGAGGCGGTACTGGAACTGGTGCAGCACCGGTAATTGCTGATATTGCACGCAGCTTAAATGTTTTAACTGTTGGGGTGGTTACACGTCCCTTTGATTATGAAGGTGAAAAACGCCGCAAGATTGCTGAGCAAGGTATCGAGGAAATGCGTAAACATGTTGATTCGCTTATCGTAATTCCAAATGAAAAATTGATGTCAGAACTCGATGATAATGTTTCTATGCGCGACGCTTTTGCTGCGGCAGATGATGTACTGCGTGGTGCTGTTGCTGGTATTACGGAAGTAATTAAGACGCCTGGACTGATTTCTCTGGATTTTGCCGATGTGAAAACTGTAATGTCTGGTCGTGGCTTAGCAATGATGGGTTCAGCTGCTGCTAAAGGACAAAACCGGGCTCAAGAAGCAACTGAAAAAGCAATATTTAGTCCATTACTTGATGACGTTTCATTAGATGGTGCCAAAGGCGTGCTAGTTAATATATCTTCAGCTCCAGGCTCACTAAAAATGCGTGAATACCATGAAATTATTGGTATTATTCAACGCCACATCCATCCTGATGCCGATTTTAAATCCGGTATGGCAGAAATTGAAGATATGGATGAAGAAGAGGTTCGTGTTACAGTTATTGCGACAGGTTTGAACGATATTAAATCTTCAGAGCAACAGATCCTAGCTCGCGATGATCGCCAAGTAGTCGATGATGTTCAGGCTAGCGACTCAGCTAATGACAATTCAAGTGTCCAGAATGATCCTTTCGCAAGCTTCAATAAGAGCGTATTTTCAACTCCGGCTTTCTTCCGTAAAAATCGTTCATGATCTACCAGCGTACAATTAAAAACCCAATTACCGCAATAGGTGTTGGGTTACACTCAGGTTGCCGGGTTACTTTAACAATTAAGCCAGCAAAAGCTGATCAGGGAATTACTTTTGTTCGGACTGACCTTGATGGCAAACCTTCCGTAAAATGCCACCCATTCCTGGTTAATGATACCCGCTTATCATCAACTCTAGTTGATGATAATAATGTCCGCGTTGGTACGATAGAGCATTTAATGTCTGCCTTTGCTTGCTTTGGTATTGATAACGTGATTGTTGAATTATCAGCTCAAGAAACGCCGATTATGGATGGTTCATCTAACTCGTTCCTATATTTGTTAGAGCAGGCTGAAGTAGTAGATCAAAATGCTAAAAAGAAATATATTCGCATTAAAGAAGAAGTTGAGGTAGTAGATACCACAGACAATAAATGGGTAAAAATCAAGCCTTATGAAGGTTATAAAGTTAAGATAATTACCGACTTTGGCGGCCATCCGGTTTTTAAAGAAGAGTATAGTACTTTTGAAGCTGACTTTTCCAAACACTCATATGTTGATGAGATTAGTCGTGCACGTACATTTGGCTTTATGTATCAGGTTGAATACATGCGTAAAAATGGTTTGGGCCTTGGTGGTAATTTGAATAATGCAATTGTCCTTGATGAAGATTCAGTTCTAAACGAGGGCGGACTCAGGTTCCCAGATGAGTTTGTCCGTCATAAAATTCTTGACGCAATTGGGGATTTATATATCATCGGACATCAATTTATCGGTGCTTTTGAAGGCTATCGCTCTGGACATGCAATTAACAACCAGTTGCTTAGAAAGTTGCTTAATAATCCAGATACTTGGGAATATATTACTTTTAACGATCAGGATGATGTTCCGTCAAGTTTTCATTTTGTTAAATAATATATACGCTAGATACTATTTTTCATCTTTGGTGATAATACTAGTTATTATTAACTTGAATTTTCTTAAGAAGATAGGGCTTTTTATAAAAAGCCCTATCTTTGGTTGGAAATTAAAATTAAATGACAAATACACTAAAACAAGTAATTACATAAGTAAAATTTGTAAAATTAAGTTGAGCTATTCACTCATAATGGGGTTTACTAGAAACCTCCACCATGAAAGCCTGTTTCATAACCTCCATGAAAGCCAGTATTAAATCTGCCTCCTCTTTCATAAAAACTATATCCTACTTTACCATAATTGTAGTTAAAAACATCTGATTTTAAAGTCTGTCTAATTACTAATGAATTCTGCTTTGTTTCAAACCCTCCCCCACCAAAATGTGCATTTTCGTTTGCTGTGTTATTATTTACACAACTAGTAAGGGAAATAATTAGAAATAGGGTTAGAATAATTTTATATATTTTCACGATAAACCCTCCTTTTTGAAGAGTGTAAAGATGATCTGATTTATCATCTTATGAAAATTGTAACAATTAACCTTATTAAAGTCAAGTATAAACTATATGATTTTTAGATTCTTCTGGCCTTAATTTCTAAACAATTATTCTGTAATATATTCACTAATATAAAAATAGCTAAAAAACATTCCGTAAGCTAAAGAATATTGTATTGGCTTAATGGCTCTTAAACTGAAAAATATTTGATTTAGAAGATTTAATTACCTAATTCTGGAGAGTTTAATTGACTATGAATTAAATTAGTCAGCCTGAAGTTTTTGATTCGTGGTTGCCCCATAAGACAGCTAAAACGGTGAAAATGTTTTTTATCCTTGGACTGGTGTGGGCAGTCCCGGCCGTGAGGCCGGACTTACCCGAATTCACTATTTTACCAAGGCATAATTCCGGCCTTAGCCGTAGCGATAGGCTGATTTAATGATTGTTTACCTATTGTATTTGCTGCTGTAGTTGCCGTAGTATGCTTCTTGTTGCTATCTTTCGGAGCTGCTGCTCCGACTTGATAACCACACCAAGCACCGCCATTGCCATCTAAAGCGCCAACGATTTGCCCGATATGTTGGCCATTACTATAAAAATCAGCAGTAAATGTCGGATAGATATCATTAGTTTGTTGACAGCTATAGACAACTTGAGCATTGTAAACTCCATTAGAATCCTGGCTTAAATCAAACCCGTTAACAGTTGGTGTTCCAATGTCGGGATCATGAATAATTACATTAAAGGATTGCCCAGGATATTGCCCTGGTTGTATTTGTTCATACCAGTAACCAGGCCCATTAACGATACTAGCATTTAGCACTACTCCAGTAATTGTGGTCCCCCAATTAACTGAGCCACCAAATTCATTGCTTATCGTATACTGATTTTGGACATTTCCAAGATCCCAGACATTCTCGCTATCACTGCTGTCATAGACATAATTAACTGGGTTAGTCATCGGCATAACCCCAGAACCAAGGCCAATTTGCAAACTAAAGGTATCTTCGGCATAACCTAAAGTAGTAATAGTTGTGAATAATAATGCTGCAAGTATTTTTTTCATGATTTTTAGAACCCCATAAATAAATAGATATATAGGACCTAGTTATATGTAAATTACAAAGGTGAATCAAACTAGGAACTACTTTTTAAATAACTATCTCATATTAATATTTATTATTGAACTAGGATGGGGAGATCTATTATATGAAAGGTAAAATTGCACGGGCTGTTTGAAGAAAATGTAATTGGTTTTGTGAAGTAGTTGAAACAGTTAATGCCTGAATCTTAAGATTACAAATAGAGCAAACATTTATAGGTAATGTGCAGTAAATTAATTTTAATGTCTCAATTGCGCATAAAATAGCATAATTTGAAAATAAAGCAAGAAGAATTGGTAAAAAGTCAATAAGCTGGTTAAAGTCAGTTCCTAATAAGTTATATTCAGTAATCGAGCTATATACCCCATAGCCACGCGTTCGGCTATAGACTATTAAGGCTAGATTGATAATTGGTATTATCAATGCTGCACGTTGATTAAAATTCTGTTTTGTTGCCATAACTATTTAGAACTTAAAACTGAAGTTGGAATTAATAGCAAAACTGATTGAAGGCTCTTCTTCACCCCTAATGTCTTTCTTACTTAACCAAGATTAAGAGAAAGTTCATTTGAACTATTGAATTTGGTTTGCTATCTGTGCTACTTGAGGTATTATATATTTGAGTTTTAATGATTTGTTGATATTGTTATGCATAACATTTATGCATGAATTAAATTAATTATTCGTCGCTTATTAACCAGGTTTATTTTGTATAATAACTGTTTCTAATTTAGTTATCTTTAGGGCTTGATGTTAGATGTTTGATGACATAATGTTATATGTAAATCTAATTAATTCGGGTAGTATTGAAGAATTTGTGCTATGTTACAAATCTTCCATCCCAAAGATTAATCGCAAAATGCTTAACCTTGAGACCAAATTAGGAGTTAAGCTGTTTGCAGATGTTGCCACCCTTACTTTGACATGCCACGGCAAAATATTATATGAGAGGTTTAGTTCCCATCAAGAAAAAGTAGAAAAGTTACTAAACTCAATTTATGTAAACGAACCTAACGACAGTAGTGCCCTCAAAGTTGCCTTAGCTTTAACGTTTGGAGAAAATCTTGTAATACCATACCTTGATCGATTTATTAGGGAAGTCCCAAACGTAAATTTAGATATTAAGTGCAAATACGCAGAAGTGGATATGATCAAAGACGATTATGATATTGCCTTAGTCGGCTTCATGCCAAAACAGCAATCACAGAGAGTGAAACATGTCTTTCGGGCTAAAAACATAATATGTTGCACACCCGCTTACATTCAGAAATATGGCTTACTGTCTTCAGTTGATGATTTGCCAAAGCATAAAGCCGTTACCTCTATTTTTCAAGATAACTCAATATGCCAAGCTGCATACATTTTTAAAGAAGATAACGATGAAGTCGTAAAAAAAATTACGGTACCGACTAATATAGCTACGAATGATTTTGGTTTTGGTAAATTAATGATTGACAGTGGTGAAGTAATAGGAGCGTACAATGAAGCCTATATCCGTGATGAGTTAGCCTCAGGCAAGCTTATCCGACTATTACCAGAATATCATTTGGGTTATCTGGATATTTTCTTATTAAGGAATATTGAAGAAAAGGATCATAGGTACCAAAAATTTTTGGCTTTTTTAAATTCTAGCTTAGAATCGCTGAGATTATGACTATGCATGATGATATTATTCTATTTGTAAAGTTGGTTAATTGCGGTGGGTTTAGTCAGGTTGCCCGCCTAATTAAAGTTAATCAATCCACGATAACTCGGAGAATCCAGGCGCTCGAGAAAAAGTTAAATAGCAAACTCATTAAACGCAATACGCGTAATTTTGCACTTACCCGTACTGGCAGTATTTTATATGAAAATTTTAAAAATTATGAAACTGTAGTAAATAGTTTACTTGCCCCAATTTATAGTGATAAACTAATCCGCGGCGAATTAGCCTTATCTTTACCTCGTTCTCTTTCATCTTATTTGTTAATGCCATTTATAGGGGGTTTTATCAGAGATAATCCTGAATTAAACCTTCGGATTTATACCCAAGATCCTGACACTGATATCGATTTAGCTAAGTATGATTTAATTATTGCTCCAGATTATCTGAATATTGAAGCTAATATTTTAGAAATGGTGTTTCAAGAAAAGATTGTTGCCTGTTGTACACCTGAATATATTAGCAAGCAGGGCATTATTAGCAATATATTAGATGGAGTAAATCATCGTCGTGTAAAAGTAACGCATAAGTCAAGATTTATGGATATGAATTTTACAGTATTTCATGAAAGCGATGATAGCGTGGCTGAAGTAGTTGCTTCAAATGACCGGATTGCAATCAATCACTATATGTTTGCCAAACAACTTATTCTTGCGGGAAATATAATTGGCAGCTTGCCTGAATCATATATCAAGGATGAATTAAAGACTGGCCAGCTAGTTAGAATAATGCCTGAGTATCATCTGGGTTACACAAATTATTATTTGCTATCAAATATTGATAAGTTGGACCCTCGCTTTATGTGCTTTAATAAATTTTTGGAGGAATGCATAAAGAAAGTGACTGCCTAGAGAAATATAAACATTAATTAATTTTTACTTGAATAATAATGTCCGGTAATAAGCTATGATTATTTATTAAATGAACTCTCAATATCGGACACTATTATTGATGTATAGTTAAAAAGTATATCTTCCCGCATTCGTTATAAATCAAGTCTCCCTCATAATAAATCTTATAAAATTAACTGTTGCACATAGTATCAACTACAAAAGTGTCCGCTATTTAGAAACCTATTATTATATATTAATAGTTTAATATACTACTACCATAGAGTTCATATCTAATTTTATACTGTAATTCTAAACATATAATTCTTAACATAATAATTCTGACCTAAACTTTACTTGCTTCTTCTTCGTACAACAGCTATGATTGTCGTATATTGCTGATTTTATTGATGAAATCGCTGATAATATATAATTGGCTTGAATTAATCACTCGTTATCTTCATATCTTCTCAAAAGCTGTTACAGTTCGAATTTGAAGAAATTAAGAAGATCATAAAATTAAGTATGCATTTTTCGAATCATCATCAATGAAGTCTGATTCACTATAAATTTCATTTTGTGAATGGCGGTTATGATGATGGCAAGGTTAATCAAATATTTATTTATGCTAGGGGTAATTGGTGTTTCTAAAAGTCATGCTATTAATGACGCCATGATTTTTAGGGTCGGCGGAACTTATGACACAATGTCAAAACATCCCACTCCCACTTTAACCTGCCTAAGAGCTGCGCTTAACACTAACAATATTATGATTAGTAGCCCCCAAGGGTTAATCAATTTTAATTCACAGATAGATTCAGAAAGCGTCCGGCATGCATTGGGTATTGATGTCACTGCAAGCTACGGCTGGGGGGCTTTTGCAGTCCAAACATCTTATAAATATGCTCATTCTAGCCAAAATGACGATTTTACTTTAAATCTAAACTACGCTTATAAAGTAGCTGGAGAAGCGACTTTTAAGCCTAACTCTTTGCTGCCTGGTTCTTCTTCATTAACTGATGAAGCGCAACAATTGCTTGATCGAAAACCAGCACAATTCCGTACTCTTTGCGGAAATAGGTTTATTAGTGAGCTATCTGCTGGTGTCACTATCTTAATGCGAGTAAGTCTAAAGTTCTCTTCACGTAGTGAAAAGGATCATTTTGAAAATTCTTTTCATGGCATACAAGGCTTAGCCAATGTGCTTAGCATAATTAAACAAAATCCAGAAAATATCGCATATGATCTTAACCTTGCTGGAATCCAAGTAGGTGGTGACCCTGAATATTTTAATCGGTTATTTCTTAATTACGGCGGAATTTTAAATAGTGATGGTTATCCTATCTTGTCGTGCAATAATGCTAAAGATAAGTTAAAGCATAATTGTACAGACCTCATTAATAAGGTAATAAGTTATGCGAATTTAGTAAGTAACCAACTTACTTCTCCGATTAAATACTATTTTACTAATCCGAAATACCAAAGCTGGCCAAGTATAGGTGTTTTTCCTGGAGAAATTGAGCCAGATCAAGAAGCATTAGCTGCGATGCATGGGCTATTTCAAAAATATGCCGATGATTTAGCAAATTTAGAGTTTATTCAATACTACCTAACTTTTCTTAATACTACAAAATTAAATCTGTCCTCCCTTAAAGAGAATATTATTCGCTTAGCCAATAGTTATCAATTAATACTAAATTATTATCAAAACCCCAAGCATGGATTTGCTAATTGCTATAATGGCTTTGTTACAAGAAAGTGTATAGCAATATACCAAAATCTTCTGCAATATAGGCAGAATATTTTGAAAGATGACCAGTTAAATTGGTTATTGGATTACCTTAAATCAAATCAATATAGCATAAGCTTAAGAGCTAGTGTAGCTCAAGCTGCGCCTAAAGTATCCTGCGATCTCATCCCGGTTAGCAGTGAGAATCAACATATCTATTTAGTTAATTGTCGAGGCCAAATAAGTGGTTACTTAAATTATGAGTCTGCGCTTACCATAACCAGAATACCGCAATTAAATGGACTAGCAATTAATAATCTTACCTATTATTATAAATTGAATTCAATTATCAATCATTTTAGATATGTTGACACTCACTTGTTATTACCTGATATTTATTACTCAGACACCTGGAGGGCCACGGTTGGCATAATAGGCAATGATGCCTACTTAGGTACTTCAGAATTGAAAGTAGTAAAAAGAAAAATCATAGTTAAATCAAACTTTACAGAATTCGGCAAAGGAATTTATGATGAAAACACAAAAAATGCAAAGACGCTTAACAACTATTCGGCTGATCGGTCATTTTATTATTAGCACAGTACTCATTAGTTTAATGGCTTGTAATAGTGGCACTCAAGCAAAATCAGATACTAACTTAGATAGTAAGTTAGTAAGGCTTGGCATTACCAACGGTATAGATAAGTTAACTGATGGGTTTTATTTAATGCGAATGGGTAGTGGCTATGACAGTTATACCAATACTGCTACTTCTGGACAAACCTGCCTTAAAAATGGTGCTGATGAAAAGAATATTTTTATTGCAAATCCCAACGCAATAATGACTTTTGGCCAGCAACAAGCCATTTCGGCATTACAAAATGCTTTAAATGTAAATGTTAGTGGCGATATGGGTGGCGATAGATTTGGCGGTTCTATTTCGGCCAAATTTGCAAATGATAGTAAAGATAATGCTTATGCGCTCAATCTGATTTATTTATATCAATATGCTGGAAAAGCTGTTTATCGGGATGGTGCTCTTGGCCACGGGCTTCCAGCTCTTACTCCTTATGCTGCAAAGCTTGAAACATCTTCGCCTACGGCATTTAGAACCATGTGTGGCAACCAGTTTATTGAGCAAATGAATGCTGGAGTAGTTCTGGGAGTACGCTTAACTTTAAACTTCAATTCTCATTCAGACCAGGAACATTTTAAAGCAGAACTAAGGGCAAATCTGGGACTTGCTAATATTGCTTCTGCTATCGAGGAGGCTTCAGCACATTCTAAGATTCATACTGAGTTAACCTTAAGTGCGGTTCAATTAGGCGGGCAGCCGGAAAAACTAAATGAAATATTTGGTAGCCCCGATTCTGCTGGAACATATCCTTTTCTAAATTGCCAGTCACAGAATAACTCAACAGGGAAAAATGCTTGCAATCTTATGATAAGTAATATTATTGCTTATGCAGAAACGATTGAAAAGCAAGTGACAAGAAGTGATGGCAGCTTAGTACTTGAGAGATTATATTACTATAATCCTATTACTACTAATTATAGCAATCTTGGCATTCCCACCAATGGCGTGCCTGATCCGGGCGCAGATATTTTAGCTGCAATGCAGCAGCTTACACGAGACTACGATAAAGCTGTATATGACAATAACTTTGTAAGCCATTATCTAAGTATTTTAGGCGATAAAATGGATGGGCCCACCCGGGAAAATTTACGGGATGCCAATAGACGCCTAACTAATCAAATCCAAAATGTCTATTTATTACCTACCTATAAGATCCTTGATTGCTATAAGGGTTATGTTTCTAGCGAATGTCTAAAAATTCGCGACAATGTGCGTTCTGCTTTAAAATTTTATCAATTAGAGTCTGAGCAAGTCGCACTAGTTACCTATCTGGAAGGAAACTCATATTCTGCACCTTTATTAAATTATTATGGTAAAGATAAACCAAATCCATCTGATTATCGCTTATCTGATTCTGAATGCATTTTAGCACCAACAAGTAACCCAATTAGTGCCCATTATGCAATAAACTGTGACGGTAAATGGTTGGATACTTCATCCTTTTATGGAGTAAATATAAGTGAATCAGTTAAAAAGCCAGGAACATTAGAAACCTCCTTATTTAATTATTTCTCAAATGGACAGCAAATAGCATACTCCGATAGTACTTTGAAAATTGACAGTTATTATAAAAATTTTTACTATGGCAAAAAGATCAAAATAACTGCACCGCAATATTTGACTAATGAAGGGGAACTGGGTTTAACACGCTTATATGAAAACCAGGCGTAGTAATAAATAATATTTAAGTGAAGCATCTGGACAAGTTAGTATATTTAAAAGATTCGAGGAAAATAAAATGAAGAATTCGCTAACCATTATTCAATATTTGAGTTTACTCATATTTATAACAATTAGTTTAAGCGCCTGCCAACCTAATAATGTTGGCGGGGGCGCTACTGGGGGAAACAATAATAATTTAGCCCAAAGCAAGAATAACCGATGGGGAAAAAATGTTAACCGAAATGTGAAATCTATTCCCATTATGTTTCAATGGAAATTTGATGATGTATCTATTACTGAAGGTGGAGGATATACACTTTATGATATAGCCTGGCACCTAGTTACCATTACTGCGGAGAGGATGGACTCGCCGCTTGAATCGCCGATAACGGTAAATGGCCTTGATTTTGCGCTGGTTGACAATGGTGATAATCGTGGAGAAAAAGTAGAAATTGTTGATATAAACTGTAAAACGGCATTACTCCAAAAAAATGGTGATAGTTGTAGTGCCTATGTACGGATTTCTTATGATATAACTACCGGTGTTGACAACCCTCCCTTGATAAAAGCCCAACTGGTAACTGGCGCTTATCCTGAAGTGGCAGCACAGAAAATTATTTATATAAAACCGTATTTTCAGTTGCCAATGGCAGATTTAAGGCCGGTTTTGCCTATTGAGTCACGATATTACAAGGGCGCAAATTTAGCAAATAATCCACAAGAATATCGGATTTTAAGTTTAAAAAATATCTCATTAGAGCCTTTTAGTATAGCCACTTTAACATCCGCGACTAACCCGGCTTTCTCTTTGATGGAACGGCAAGGTACACTTGATAATGATCCATATTACGGACCATATAAACAATGCTCATTAAGCCAAAATGATAAAAAGGGCCAAGTAAACCAATTGGCAAGTATGGAATCCGAATGTATCTTGGTTTACCGGGCTAACCCTATTGGTACCCGAACACAAGAAGTTGACTCGATAACTCTTACCCCGGATAAACGCTCAACCCCACCGTGGACAGCTACAACATATCAGTTAATTGCTAATTACAGTAATGCAAAGCCAATCCCAGATTTAATCATCAATGGTGCGGATATGCAAATCGTGAAAGGTTCAGCGCATAAAAGCGGAACTAGCATGGTGATGGAAACTGATGGCGAACTAAGCAGTGGGAAAGTCACCCCAAGTATTTACAATTTTAATTATGAAAATATTTTTTATACCTTTACGCCAAAATTCTTAAACTATAATGCGCCATACTTTGCCGAGTACGGTATCCCATGGTTAGCATATAATACATTAAATGTCGATAATAATCCCGCTTTTTACCCAGGTATGAAAATTCTAACCGATGCTTCTTCAACTAATCCGGTAACAGTTGGCAAAGTGAGCGAAGTTCTAACCACAAACTCAAATGCTTTAAATAGGGTTGAAGTTGGTGCTTGTGGCGGGGCATTTGCTAGTTCGGCAGCTACAATAACATCTAAAATTGAACTTACCAAAAAAGGATTAATGCATTTACATATGGAAAATGGCAGCAATGGGCTGTGCGGTGGCTGGGCCGGGCAAATTCTTGATCTAGATGTTCCCTTTTCTGGTATGCAGCAGCAAGAAATTTATAGAGTAAACCATCATGGTTGTGGTGGTGGCAATTGGGATATTGGCGGCTGGATCTCGATTGTTGGTAATGGTTGTAGGGGTAATGATTGTTCATATACAGTCTATGTAACCGCTCATCATGGTGGCGTGGGCGGCCAATGCCAAGATACTCAAACTCGCGGCTATAATTTGAATTTTAAACGGCCATATGTATATACCCAACTTAGCCAGCTTGCGAATTTCACACCCTCCCGTGATGCAATGACATATATAGGTGTGTATAAACAAAACTTGTATGCCAGCCTTGGTACGCAAGGAGGGGTTGTTGGTATCTCTGTTTATTGTGAAAGAGGTGGTTTATATTGCAAAGCAAATGGAGTATACAGAAATGGTTTAAGTAGCACCAATTTATTATATAACATTGGCCTGGGGACTGGTGACGTCTTGTATGACACTAATGTTAAATTTACACGCAGCGATGGCTATGATTTAAGCGGTTTTGAGGTGAAGAAAGAGGGGGGTAGAAATGCTAAATTATCAAGCTAAGCTAATAATAGTAGCCTGCCTTATCCTAGCTTTACCTATTTCGGGGTGTAATGGCGGGGGTGCAACTGAGGCAGCACCCGCTGCCAGTTATGGGAAGCTGGAATTAAATGGCAGCGATAACCAGTTTGATGTAGTGACTGGCGGAAGCCATTATTTTGAAGTTGGGCTTCTGGAGGCATTTAATGTCAAACCTGTTCATGTAACTGTCACCAGCACTAACCCCGATGTTGCAGCGATCAGCGCGAATAGCTGCGCAACCGTAACGTTAGCGGCTGGGCCAGTGCCAGCAAAATGTGGATTTTATGTAACTGGCAAAACTAATGGCAAGAGTTCGATCTTGATTGAGGCTGCCAATTATCCATTGATAAGACAAGAACTAACAGTCCGCGGGCAAAATTGGGGAACGCTAGGGCAGAATTTACCTATTACTAGTCCCTGGCATATCAGTTTTGGTGCCGGGAATACCATTTATGCTACTGACAATTATTTTGTCTGGAGGTCTGATGGTAGCAGCAATTGGCAGCCGGTAGGTGGCGCTAGTTATTACGATCCTATTTTTAACAGTTATAATCCACGTTTGGCTACGGATGATAAGGGGCATGTATGTGTGAACCTGTTATACCAAGGGCTGGATGAAAAGAATAGACCGAATATGGATTCTAAAGTAGTCTGTTCCAGTCATAATGAGCCATGGGTCGCCTTACCTATTTTAGCAAAAACCATAGTAGAATTGACTAGTATTTCGGATGGTAAGATTTATATATGGGCACGGAGCGAGTCGCTGAGAGGTAGTATAATTATGTATTGCGATATAGAAAACTGTAAGAATTGGTCGATCCAAGGACAAGTTTTCGCTGGTGCACAAGGAGCAGCCATAAACGGAACTACGATTGTTGTACAGAGCTTATCTGACAAGCAATTATATTATTCTACCTCAGATGGTAGCTGGCAACTTTTTGGCGGATTTAATTCATTATTGCATCAAGGCTATTTTTGGCAGTTTGATAATGACAAAGTAGTTGCAATCCCTAACGAAAAGCATGATTCAGTCCAAACTGTCTATCTAAATAACTTTACTAATTTAGGTGGTAACTTTACTCCGATAGGAGGGGATATCCCCATGGATAATGGGATAAACGATTTAGGTGGAGCCGGAAAGTCTATAGCTCTTGCTAAAAATGAGATCTATGTTGAATTAGGCGGTAAAATCTACAAATCAAGCTTGGTAAATCAGGAGTGGTCTCCCTGGGAGCAAATGGGCTCTTTGAATATCCGTTTAAATGGAGTAGTTTTACATAACAATAAGCTATATTCAGTAAACAATCGGCAGATTTATGTCTATGATTTAGGAAAATAAAGTCATTTGGCTATGATCTAAAATTTTATGGAAATATTAGATTTAGAAAAGATATTCACGAGGAAGGTTTCTAATAAGCTTCTAAATAAAGGCTCTGCTTAAAAATGCAAAGCCTTTATTGTCTTTCTTGTATTATAAAAAAATTCAACTTTGCTAGGTTACATATGATTAATGGATGTTACGTACAATAATGAAATTTAATATAATTTTTCGCAGCTTATTTGGCAACGGTTAAATTATTGATAACTTTTGTTACACCATTGACTTGTTTGGCCGTTAAGCCAGCTAACTCAACAAGTGCCTGGCTCTTTTGCGTGCCACTTAAAATGACAATGGTTTTACCATTAGAAGCAGCTTCACTTTGTACGTTAATCTTAGTGGAATCAATATCTTTTTTTGCTAAAAGAGCACTTTTAACCTTAGTGGTAATAGCGCTGGAGCTTAAATATTGACCAGTAGTTTCGGTACTATCATTTTGTGATGTCTCAGAATAAGCTAGCGGTAGTACAAAGAATGACAAACTGGTAGCACAAAGTAAAATATTCAATAATTTCTTCATCGAATTACCTCAAAAAAATCGTTATGATAAAAATGGTTTATATTAAGCAAGCCTAAATGGACCCAAACTTCAACCCAGCTTCAATACCGTACACTTTTATATCTGATACTTCGAACAATTAATAAATCTCAATAATTAATTAGGAAGGATGCTTAAATTTTTACGAATTATGTAGAATATTAGACTTTGTTTATGCAATTGGCGTTATTTGTTGAACTGTTTGAGTCTCGCGAGGCATCAACAAATAGCCAATAAATAATTACAAAGTCCTATATTCGCAATATTGAGTAAAAATGTAAGCATCCTTCTGAATAAATTATAAAAATATGCATTTATTCTATATTATTAAATAAAAGTGTCCGGTTTTGAGAACCCAGCTCTATGGCTTTCAGGATAATAACACCATTATTTATAATTACTAGGCAAGATTTAAAGACATAACGTTTACCTAAAATATTAAAGTGGTTATTAATAAAACAATTAAAGTAGTATACCGATTTAATTTGTTTAAAAGTTAACCGCAATATTGCTGAGGAAATATTATGAAAGAACTAAACCTTATATTTGGGGCTAGCATAATGTTGCTAAGTGGTTGTGGTGGAGTTAGTACTGTACCTGTCAATGCTACGACCACAGCAACACCTGGGACCATGATTAGTTACCAATTCGCTTCTACATCTGACGCTGATTTATTAAATAATGCTGTTCATGAAGGCCTTTGTCCTAATGGTACAGATTGCACAACCAATCTTACAAACGCTACCAAAGATTTCGATTTCCATGATCGTAGTATTAATAATAGTGTGAAAAATTACACGATTTTATACAGTACCCCAGGGGTACTAGCTGAAAACCGCGAAGTTTCTGGAGGTGTAATTATTCCAAATATGCCGACAAGTCAGTTAAAAGGAGTCGTTATATACTACCATGAAACAGAAGTATCTAAGTCAGAAGTGCCTTCCTGTTTTCACGATAGTCAGGCAACGAATTATTATTGCTCTTCAAATGCTACTCAAACATATGGCGAAGCATTGGGTGGAATCATTGCTGCTCAGGGCTATATTGTCATTATGCCCGATTATATTGGTTTGGGTTATGATAATAAAGTAATGCATCCATATGTATTGTATCCTGAAGTAAATGCGTTAAGCGGTTTATATATGCTACAGGCTGCGAATACTATGCTTAACAAGCTTGGCTATTCCATTCAAAACAAAAATCTTTATCTAACCGGATATTCGGAAGGAGGTAGCTATGCATTATGGGCAGCAAACATACTACAAAATGTAGCCCCCAACTTTTTAGTTAATTACGGACTTAACCTTAAAGCAACAATTAGCATGTCGGGCGCTTATGACTTGGCAAATGCACAAATGCCAATGGAAGAAGCAAATATTAGTGAAGGTGATAGTTATAATATTGCTAATAATGATAACGCAACCTATGCCAAACCAGTAGTTTCTTCATATACTATGGCATCATATGGATTTTATGATCTAGCTCAAACCTACGACCCGGTATTTAATACAGTAGCTACAGACCCTTTTTATAACTGTTTTGCTTGTGCTGAAGTGTTTCAGACTTCGCATAAAGTCCCAGATTTATTTATAAAAAATGGTTTAAAAGATCGTGATATCAAAAGTTCACTTTACCAATCAGCCTTAGCGGTTAGTTATGGGCCGCAAAATGCAAATAATTCTGTAAAGCCATTAATAAATACTTCAATATTATCTGATCAAAATTTTAGAAAATCTCTTAAGTCAGCAAGCTTAGTTAATTGGAAGACAAAGACGCCTGTAACATTCATCGAATTGGCTCAAGATTCGGTAGTTACCAACATTAATACGCAAAATGCATATAATGGTCTAGTAGCTCAATCTGGGGCAAGCCTGGTGAATAAACTAACTATTGAAAATACACGCGGTTCTTCGCGCTATATGATTAATACTCATGATCCAATAACCAATGTGACAGCCGTTATGCCTCTAGACCATATTGGTTCTGGTTATTATCAACTTATAGCAGCGATGAAGGCGATTAAGCAATATGAAGGAAGGTAAAATAGTGGGGACTAATACCCCACTATTTTAGGGACTGATTAAGGAAGATTTGTTTATTCTTACCATGAATAATCGTAACCTGAGTTGACCGTTAGCAAATTCTATCTAAACTTTTTTTGCCTTAAATAAACTAAAGGTATTTATTGATTTAACTATTTTAGGATCAGTAAAGCCTGCATTTTTAATTTGAGCTATTAAAGTACTTTGTTTCTCTGGGAAATCAAAGCCATCAATATGCTCTTTGATTTGCATCTTTTCATCATGGCTTAGTGTTGTTAATGAATCATAATAGTATTGCATGGCTATATTTAAATAGTCTTTGCGACTATGTTGTTCTTCACGGAATATATCTAAAAGGACCAGGATTCCATTAGGCTTTAATAATTTGAAAGCCATGTTAAAAAATTGCTGTTTTTCTTCAGTTTGGTAATGGTGGAGGGCATAGCTACTAAAAATCACATCGTAGCGATACCCGATAGTGAATAAATTGTTCATACCGGTTAAAATATCTTCATGGATAAAATTTGCATTAACCGCTAATTTGGCAAAATTATCCTTAGCTATATCAAGCGCGGCTTTGGTAATATCAATACCGGTATAATTAATCTGTATTCTATTTGCCAGCTCCTGGCTTATTAAATCCGCATCTCCGCAGCCCAAATCCAGCAGAGTAAACCTTCTATTCGCAAATGATTCAGTAAAAAGTTTGCTAATTTCCTGAAACATTGGTTTATGAAACATATAATCATTTTCAATTATAGTGCGATATAGATACCAACCATCAAAGAATTTTTGAATGATCTGGTTATCTTCTTGCCGATTGTATAGAGCGTCGATTTGATTCATGGTTAAACCCACTAAAATGAATTATTCTTGAATATGTCATTATAGTTGAGTTTTATGGTTATGGCCAAAAAAATGATAAAATTTAATATTTGGCGGTTTTGCTGAGTTGACTAGTAAAAGTTAACCGCCAAAGGAATAGTTAGCGTGCTAATTCATAATAACGGAATTTAACATTCGGATATCCTGCAGCTATTAATGCATCAGGAATTGTACTCGCAGTAATATAATTATCTGAACCAAAAGTAGCATTGTCTTTTCTCTGTAAGGTGAGATTATTTACTGTAGTTACTAAGTTTTCAAAATAGTCTAAATCACATGTTCTTATTGCAACTAATTGCATAGCATTAGCAAGTTTAACAAAACTAAAAGTGAAATTATCTGGATTCAGTTTTTTATCCTTAATAAAAATCTTAATCTTGGCGATAGTATTATTAATTATTGTTTCATCAACAATCATGGGCTGGCGCTCTTCTGAGTCACAAGAGCTGTTTATGTTTGTTATCCAGCAAGCGTGGTATTCTTCGCTATTTAGACTAGTTTTAGTGGTAATGTACTCACATTGGAAGCTGCCCTCACTGATTCGGTATTCTTGGGATTTTTTATTTGTTTGGCTGAGCTTTATAACTATACCTTGTTTTTTTAAATAGAGTGTCTCATCTAAAGTCAAGGTTTGGATAATTCTGTTAAACATAATCATGTCGCTATCATTTGAACTTTGTTTTAGGGTGTTCAGAAAATTAATGAAATTTTTCTGCAAATTGTCAACTTGATCATCATTTACAGAAGAGGCACTATAGATCGAAGTTATATAACCTTTAACGTCTATTCGAGACATGGCTAGTTCCAAGAACTTATTATTAAAGAATGGTATATGCTCCTTTGTCACTCGATGTAAATTAATAAGTGAGTGTATTAATTCTTGGTGATTATCAGAATAGGGTGCTGCAGTATTTTCAAATGTCTTTCTTAGGAAATCTATAGCGCTATTCTTTATTGCGGTTTCGTGGGAGTCATATGGACTAAAACTTTTAAAAAAATTACTAATTGTGTTTATCATTTGGTGGTTCCTTCCTTAGATATATTTGTGCCTAGCTATAGTCACAAAACTGTCCGGTATTTAGAATGCATGGAGCATTTGATTTGTTCATTATAACAACTAAAAGGCTTAATTAAATTACATGTAGTTCTAACCCAGCTAAAAGAATAAAATATACAATTTATAATCTAAAATGAAGGTAACTTAAGAGAGTGTATAGAGTATTTTGAATGTTTTGAAAAGGGATAATAGTAATAATGACTGCTCTTTAGTTAAATACAAATTTGCTGCGACAGTTTTTTTACTAAAGTTAAGCCCCTAACTCTGATAAAATTGATAGTTATTATTGTTAATCAAGTTTAAGATTTGCCATAGTTAATAACAAAATCAAACTTGTAAGAATTTGGCTTCCTAAAAATGTTCCGTTTGGAGCGCTTCTTTGCCTGGAAATTAATGAATCCCTCAAGGCATCCAAGGAATTACATTATGTCTGACTGCTTTTTTTGTAACAATCCTGGTGGCGAGATTTTATATACCTGCCCGCTCTACCGTATTATTTTAGTAGATGATAAGGATTATCCTGGCTATTTAAGAGTAGTTTTAAATAGCCATCTAAAAGAATTGAGTGACTTGGAAAATGCCGATAATATTGAAGTGTATAAAGCAGTAATGAAAGCTGAACAGATTATACGTAAAATCTTTAATCCGGATAAGATTAACCTGGCTAGTTTTGGTAATATGACTCCGCACGTACACTGGCATATTATTCCCAGGTTTAATGGCGATAAGCATTTTCCTAATCCTACCTGGGGCGAAGTTACCAATCATGGTTACCTGCCTTCTAGCGATTTATTTCAATTAAATGCCGAACTTAAACAAACTTTTTTATCTTTATTTTTAGCTTAGGTTTATGATGCACGATTTTGTTCATTTACGTCTACATACTGAATATTCCGTTACCGATAGTATTGTTCGGATTAAAAAGTTAATCAATAAAGCCAGCGAGAATAATATGCTGGCACTAGCGATAACCGATTTGCATAATATGTTTGGGCTAGTTAAATTTTATAAAGGGTGCCGCGAAAAGGGTATCAAGCCGATTATTGGTAGTGAAGTTAATGTAGAAGGTAAAGAATTTAATTACCGCATCGTACTCTTGGCTAAAAATATCACGGGTTACCGCCAAATTTGTGACTGGATCACTAAGTCTTTCGTTGAAAATAAAATTATGGATATTCCCCATATCAAGGAAGAATGGTTATTAGCAAATCCATGTAATGATGTAGTTGTGCTCTCTGGCGCACAAAATGGTGATATTGGCAACTTGATCAATCAAAATAAATTTAGTGAAGCAAGGGCAAAAGCTGCGCAGTGGCAGCAAATATATAATGATAATTATTTTTTGGAATTGCAACGAATATTGCATGCTAATGTTGATAATGTCATCGAAAAGTCATTATTAATTAGTAATGAATTAGCGATTCCAGTCGTGGCAACACACCCGGTCCAGTTTTTAAAGCCAGATGATTATACTGCTCATGAAGTGCGGGTATGTGTAGCCGATGGTGAAATGCTTGATGATGGCAATCGTGAAAGTAAGTATAGTGAAGATCAATATTTTAAATCTGCCGAGGAAATGGTGGAATTATATGCTGATATACCCGAGGCTATCCATAATAGTATAGAGATTGCTAAGAAGTGTAACCTTGAGATCACCCTTGGTAAATATTTCTTACCGGTTTATGCTACCCCTAACGGCGAACCCTTAGAGGAATACTTAACTATTCTTGCCCATCAAGGTTTAGATAAACGTTTAATCGAACTATTTCCGGATGATGCGCTTCGCAATCAGGAGGAGCCTACTTACCGTAAACGGTTGGAATTAGAAATTGGGACCATTATTCAAATGGGATTCCCCGGCTACTTCCTGATTGTTGCCGATTTTATTATCTGGGCTAAACAAAATAATGTGCCGGTAGGCCCAGGTCGTGGATCTGGTGCTGGTTCATTAGTGGCGTTTTCACTGGGGATTACGGATATTGACCCGTTACGTTATAGCTTGCTATTCGAGCGCTTCTTAAACCCTGAACGCGTATCTATGCCGGACTTTGATATTGACTTCTGCCAAGAGAAACGTGAACAGGTAATTCGTTATGTGCAGGATAAATATGGTGCTGACGCAGTTGCCCAAATTGCAACTTTTGGTACTATGTCTTCCAAGGCCGTAATTAAAGATGTGGGTCGCGCACTTGGTTTACCTTATGGGTTATGTGACTCAATTTCAAAATTAATTATGAATACCCCAGCTAAAAGCTGGGCATTAGAAGATGCCTATACTGAATTCCCAGAATTAAAAGAGCGGATTGATAATGCTGATGACGAATTGCGTCGCTTGTGGGAAATGTCATTAGAGCTTGAGGATTTAACGAGAAACGTTGGTAAGCATGCAGCGGGGGTCTTAATTGCTCCAAGTAAATTATCAGACTTTTGCCCGTTATATGTAGCTGATGGGATGCAGACATCTCAGCTTGATAAGGATGATGTAGAAAGCATCGGCTTAGTAAAATTTGATTTCTTAGGGTTAAGAAACCTGACAATTATCCAAGAAACTGTTGAAAATATTGAACGGCTTCATGGGGTAAAATTACAACTGTCAAATTCCGAATTTGGCGATAAAAAAGTTTATGAGCTTTTGCAAGCAGGGAATACAACGGCGGTATTCCAGCTAGAGTCGCAAGGTATGAAACGGCTTTTAATGAAATTGGAACCTAGCCGATTTGAAGATATTATTGCGGTATTGGCTTTATATCGACCAGGCCCGCTTGGTTCGGGAATGGTTGATGATTTCGTTAAACGTAAGAAAGGGGAGGCTGAAATTGATTATTTCCATCCTGACTTGCAGGAATGCCTGGACCCTACTTATGGTGTAATCGTTTACCAAGAACAGGTAATGCAGATTTCGCAAATTATCGGTGGCTATACCCTAGGTGGCGCCGATTTGCTTCGTCGTGCTATGGGTAAGAAAAAGCCAGAAGAAATGGCGAAACACCGGGCGATCTTCACAGAGGGCGCCTTAAAAAAAGGCTATGAGCAGTCGCTTGCGGAAAAATTGTTTGACCTGATGGCGATGTTTGCCGAATATGGTTTTAATAAATCACATACCGCTGCATATGCTGTAGTTTCTTATCATACCGCATATTTGAAAGCTTACTACCCAGCTTGCTTCATGGCGGCCACTTTATCTTCGGAGTTGGACAAAACCGATAAGTTATTTGAGTTTTACCAGGATTGTAAAGACAACAATTTGGTGATGCTCCCGCCAGATATCAATGCTTCTTTTTACCGTTTTACGCCAGTTGATGCCGGTACGATTCGTTATGCTTTAGGGGCGGTAAAAGGGGTCGGTCAAAATGTTGTTGAAATTATTGTCAAAGAACGTGAGCAAAATGGCCAATTCAATAGTTTAGTTGATTTTTGCCGTAGGGTAGATAAAAAGGTAATAAACAAGAAGACTTTAGAAAGCCTAGTAAAAGCAGGCTGTTTTGATTCTTTGGAGCCTAATCGGGCTAAGTTATTCAATAATCTTGGTAAAATCATGGAGTTTGTTGAGCAAGAAAGGCTAAATGAAAACCAGGGTTCACTTTTTGATATCTTTGCCGGCGAGGAAGCAGAACAAACTTTAAATGATGTGGTTCTAGATGAATATCCGGCTTTTACCCTAAAAGAACAGTTATTGCTTGAAAAGCAGGCAATTGGCTATTATTTAACCGGTAGTTTATTTGACGAATATTTAGATATAACCAAAAAACTAGAAATATACCCTTTAAGCAAGTTTAATACAGAAGATGAGGATATTCAGGAAATTATTAATGCGCGTTATGCAAAGCATAAACCTAAAGTTCTGATCGGTGGAATTATCAATTATATGGGATCACGGCCGACCAAAAAAGGCGGCAAAATTGCATTTATCCGGATTGAGGATGCGAGCGGTGAGCTTGAATTTGTCGTATTTAATGATGATTTTGAGCGTTATAAACACCTCTTCAAAATTGATGAACTCATTTTCGTCGAAGGAGAAGTAATTTATGATTCCTTCCGCGATGAGGTGAAAGTGAATGCAAATAATATATTCCAGATTGATGATGTGCTTCACTCCAAAGTATCTGCTCTAGACATTGACCTTGATTACCGTGATAACTGGCAACAAGTTAAATCATTATTGGAAATAGGCCCAGAGGCAAGTTCCCAAATTAGAATAAATTATAAAAATGCTAAGGCAGAGTGCCGTCTTAGGCTTGGTGAAGAAATAAAATTCATTCCAACATATACAAAATTAAACCAGCTTACCGAGCAGTTAGGAAAAACTCGCTGGAGATTGAGCCTAAATAAGGTATAATAATAACTTTAAATGTTTTACAGTTTACGAGTACTCTATGCATCAGTCAGTTAATGTAGTTATTTTAGCAGCAGGACAAGGGAAGAGGATGAATTCGGCCTTGCCTAAGGTACTGCATCCAATTAGTACTAAACCCATGCTGCAGCATGTTATTGAAACTGCCAAAAAGTTGAACCCGAGTAAATTAGTGGTTGTATATGGGCATGGCGGAGACAAAGTACAAGTTGCAATGAACAACTGTTTCGATGATATTATTTGGGCATTTCAGGATCAGCAGCTGGGAACAGGGCATGCGTTAAAATGTGCATTGCCTCATTTGGATCAAGAAGGCCCTACATTGGTATTATATGGCGATGTACCATTAATTGGTCTTATGACTTTAGAGCGAATGCTTGCTAAATACCAAAATAATGTAGTGATGTTAACTGATGAAGTGGATAATCCACATGGTTATGGCCGGGTAGTTAGAAATGCCGAATTTGCCATAACTAGCATTGTTGAAGAAAAAGATGCATCACAAAGTGAAAAATTAATTCGTGAAATAAATACCGGTTTTTATGTATTGCCGAATGAAAGACTGCCAGGTTGGCTTAATCAGTTATCGAATAATAATAATCAAGGCGAATATTATTTGACTGATGTAATCGGCTTGGCATTTAAAGACGAAGTCGAGATTGATTATATTATATCTCCTCACCATTATGAAGTGCTGGGGGTAAATAATAAACTTCAGTTAGAGCAGCTTGAACGTATTTATCAATTAAATAAGGCAAAAGAGTTATTGGATTCCGGGGTAACCCTTTTCGATAAACACCGTATTGATGTTCGAGGTAACCTTACTACTGGTAAAGATTGCACAATAGATGTAAATTGCATTTTTGAAGGTAATGTCAAACTTGGTAATAATGTTACGATCGGTGCGGGCTGCCATTTAAAAGACGTTGTAATCGCTGATAATGTTAATATTAAAGCATATACACTTATTGAAGAAGCCACTATTGCAAGTGGTGCCCAAATAGGCCCGTATGCACGAATCAGGCCTGGCACTGAGTTATTAGAAAATTCCCATATTGGTAATTTTGTTGAAATCAAAAAAAGCCGCATTGGGGTTGGTTCGAAAGTAAACCATTTAACCTACATTGGGGACGCTGAAGTTGGCAGTAAAGTTAATGTCGGTGCAGGTAGTGTAACTTGTAACTACGACGGGACCAATAAATTTAAAACAGTAATTGGGGATAACGTCTTTGTTGGTTCAGGCACGATGATGGTTGCGCCGGTAGTTATCAATAATGGCTCAATCATTGGTGCCGGATCTGTGATTACCAAAAATACTGAAGCTAATGAATTAACTGTGGCAAGAGCGCACCAGGTTACTGTTCATGGCTGGAAAGCTAAGCAAAAGAAATAATAAATGCAGATAAAAGTCAAAAGAAACTTAGAAATTCAAGTTTCTAGGAAGGGAAATTATGCGTATTAGAAATTTGACAAGTTTGTTGGTTTTGGGAACCTTAATGGGTGGTTGTGCTATATATGGCCCAGATTATAGTAAACCTGACACCAATAACCCAAGTAACTGGCAAAGCCGGGATACTTTGGCTGTCACCGAAAGTGCTAATCTGCCAGCTTTAGCCTGGTGGAAATCTTTCAATGATCCGCAATTAAATTCCCTAATGGAAAAAGCTTTGAAAAATAACAATAATATTCAAGCGGCGGTTGGGAATATTGAAGCGGCGCAAGGACAACTTCGTCAAGTTCAATTTGCCTGGATTCCGACAGGTTCTGCGAGTTTAGGGTATAATAGTAAAGCTTTAGCCGGCCAAGGGTATGCTTTTTCTGGTACGCCAGCGTATACTTTAAATATCCTGCAGCAAATTCGTTCACAGCAGTTTGCTACTGCTAATCTACAGGCAGTTCGTGCGGCCAAAGATGCCGTACGATTGGGGATTGTCAGCCAGGTGGCTACAGGTTACTTTACTTTGCTAGGCCAAGACTATCAGCTACAATTACAAAAACAATTAGTTAAAGATTTAGGAGAAATCCTGGCCTTAGCTAAGGTAGAATATGCGGATGGATATATTTCCCTTTATACTTTACAACAATATGAAGCTAACTATCAACAGGCAAGCGCGCAAGTGCCTATTATCGAAAATAATATTGTAGCTTCACAAAATGCACTACGCGTTTTGATTAATGAAAATCCTGGTAATATTAAACGTGGCCTAAAATTTACTGAATTAAATAGTTATGGTATAATTCCAGCCAATTTGCCTTCACAGGTATTACATAATCGGCCAGATGTCCAACAAGCAGAGCAACAGTTAATAGCGGCAAACGCAAATATTGGTGTGGCAACATCAACATTCTTCCCTTCAATCGCTTTAACTGGTACTGGTGGTACGGCTGCATCAGGACTTAATGGATTATTTGGGCCTAATACCGACTTCTGGATAAATAATGCTAATTTGACGATGCCGATTCTCAACTTTGGTATTTATGGTCAAATTGAGCAGGCTAAAGGTCAATACTATAACTCGTATTACAATTATATTCAGACTGTGCGTTCTGCTTTTGCCGCGGTTGATAATGACTTGTCTGCGCATCAACAATTTACTACTAGCTTAGATACCGAAGTTAAGTATTATGATGCGACTAAACTTGCGTATAAATTGGCTCAATCTAGTTTTAAAGATGGCTTATATAGTAAACCAACATTATTGCAAAATGCTGTAACTATGGATAATGCCGCAATTGTTGTTCAGCAAAGTAAATTACAGCAATTGGGATCAATTGTCCAACTTTATCAAGATCTTGGTGGCGGCTATCAATATGAAAATTTTGAAAGCCCGAACAAGTTTGGTGATAACCACGATAATCATTTATGGTAATAAGTTATGGAAAATAGATTAACAGGCAAGACAGTACTAATTACAGGAGCTAGTTCTGGAATTGGTATGGCATGTGCTCGAGAATTTGCCAAATATGGGGCAAATCTGATTTTGACTGCAAGACGGTTAGATCGGTTGGATCAGTTAAAAGATGAAATTATTGCAAGTAGCCAGGTGCAAGTATTCACAGTTGGCATGGATGTTACTCATACCAAACAAGTTGACATGATTTTAACTCACTTACCTCATGAACTTGCTACAATTGATGTCTTAGTCAATAATGCCGGCTTGGCTGCCGGGCTTGATGAGTTGATAAATGATGACCCGGCAAATTGGGAAATCATGATTGATACCAATATCAAGGGGTTTTTGGCTGTACTGCGCGTGATTGCTAATCAGATGGTTAAGCAAGGTTTCGGTCACATTATCAATATTGGTTCTGTAGCTGGAGTTGAATCGTATGCTAAGGGTGGTGTTTATTGCGGAACAAAACATGCAGTACATGCGATTAGCCAAGCGTTGCGCGAAGAGATGGTTGAACATGGTATTAAGGTAAGTGAGATATTACCTGGTGCAGTTAATACCGAGTTTAGCCTGGTCCGCTTTAAAGGAGACCAAGACCGTGCAGATAATGTGTATAAGGGGTTTGACCCATTGACTGCTGAGGATATTGCTGAATTAATCGTCTATAATGCTAACTTGCCTAAACACGTCAATTTGGCAGAAAGTTTGATCTTAGCTGGGCGCCAATCTCGGGCGACCAAGATTCATCGCCAGGCATAACTCCTCTTGTGTAAAGTTGTAACAGGCGGGAAAACCTCGCCTGTTTTTGTATAAATTCTTCTGCTAAAGAGATTGGCAGATTTGAATAAATTAATCTATATAATCATCATTGCATTAATTCGATTACGTTCACTCCAAAGTTTGAACTAAAATATCAATTACAACCTCATGTAGTACTGCAACCAATAGTCCTGCTAGCAATAATTAAACGGTAGTGATGGTTAATACTCAATAAGGAAAAAAAATGAGTAAATTTAATGATTTTAACCTAAGTCAAGAAATGATCGACGCGCTTGCAGAGAAAGGCTTTACTAGTCCTAGTCCAATTCAGGCTTTAGTAATACCTGAGTTTCTGCGTGAGAAAGCAAATATTATTGGCCAAGCACAGACTGGTACTGGTAAGACGGCTGCATTTTCTATTCCTATTATCGAAACTATTTCGAAAGATGGGACAATCAAAGCATTGGTTTTGACGCCAACTCGTGAATTAGCAATCCAAGTTTGTGAAGAAATGTATTCACTAATTGGTAAGCGTGACTTACGTGTGTCAGCGGTATATGGTGGAGCATCCATCGAGCAGCAAATTAGAAATATCCGTCGTGGCAGTGACATAATTGTTGGTACACCTGGCCGGGTAATGGATTTATTGGATCGTAAGGTTCTAAATTTTTCTAACCTTGAATTTTTTGTTCTTGATGAAGCTGATGAAATGCTTAATATGGGCTTTGTTGATGATATCGAGCAAATTCTACAAGTGACAAACCAAGAAAAAAATATGTTATTTTTCTCAGCAACAATGCCAAGTTCAATCTTGCAGATTGCAAAAAAATATATGGGCCAGTATAAAATTTTAAAAGTAGAAAATAAAGAACTTACGACCAAGTTAACTGAACAAATTTATTTTGAAGTCCGTGAGGGTGATAAATTTGAAGCATTATGCCGCGTACTAGATTTTGAACAAGACTTCTACGGAATTATCTTCTGTCGTACTAAAGTTGAGGTTGATGAAGTTACCAAACACTTAAAAAATCGTAGTTATGCTGTTGAAGCATTGCATGGCGACATTACTCAGTCGCAACGGACTAAAACTCTAGTTGAGTTTAAAGAGAAAAATGTTAATATCTTGGTAGCTACAGATGTAGCAGCGCGTGGGATTGATGTAAATAATTTGACCCATGTAATTAATTATTCAATTCCCCAAGAAGCGGAATCATATGTACACCGAATTGGTCGTACTGGTCGTGCTGGTAAAAAAGGGATTGCGATCACTTTTGTAACGCCAAAGGAAATTTCTAGACTGGGCTTAATCAAGAAGATAGCTAAGACAGACATAAAGAAACAGGCAATTCCTGAAATTAAAGATATTATCAAGGCTAAAGAGGAATATCTTCAAGCTTGTTTAAACGAAATCATAAATGAAAATGATTATACTGTTTATACCGAACTTGCACGTAAGATATTAAATAATAATGATCCGGAAGCAACTTTGGCAGCTTTATTGCGTCACCAGTATCAGGATGAGTTCTTGGAAGAAAGCTATGCCAAGATTGAACAGAACCGTGTTTCGGCAGATAATGTTAAATTATTTGTCGCATTGGGCAAAAAGGATGGTATGACACCGCGTGCTTTATTGGACGTTTTACACCAAAGCTGCAAAACGCCAGGGCGTAAAGTACGTGATATCCGTATTTTAGAAAAATTCTCTTTTATCTCTGTACCGCTTGATGAAGCTGAAATCATTATGCGCAAACTTAACCAAAAAAACAAAAAAATGGTTGAAGTAGCTAAAAGTTAATTAGTAGCTTTATCTAAATAAACGTTAGTCCCTGATCAAAGTTGATCGGGGATTATTTATTTTATATGATGGTTAAATGCTTATCTATATAGTGTATCGTGAATTCGATAAAGTTTCTCAGAAGTTAAGTTAATTAGAAATTACAAAGCTGCTAAAATGCAAAATTAAACCAATTTAATATGCTTAAACTCAATAGATTAAACTTTTGTTAATTTGGGGCAGCTAGTCTAGTCTTTTACATCTTATGCTTAGATAGGATATAATGCTAAAAGGAGCATTGAATAATGAATGATACAAGATATAATAAGCAATTGAAAGTAGAGATTACTCAAGATAAATTAATTGACTTGCTGCTGCATGCTGCAACCCGCGAAGATATAGCCGGTCTAAGGAAAGAAGTTAAAGAAGATGCAATAATCCTGAAGCAAGAGTTAAAAGGAGATATGTCTTCTATGAAGCAAGAATTAAAAGAAGACATGGCTTCTATGAAGCAAGAATTGAAAGAAGATATGGCTTCTATGAAGCAAGAATTGAAAGAAGATATGTCTTCTATGAAGCGAGAATTGAAAGAAGACATGTCTTCTATGAAGCAAGAATTAAAAGAAGATATGTCTACTTTAAAACAAGAGTTAAAAGAAGATATGACTTCTATGAAACTAGAAATCAAATCCGATTTTGTCAATCTAGAATCTCAGATGAACGTGCAATTCCAAAAGATAGACCTAAGATATAATTGGATTATTGGTACAACTATAGGAGTTGGTATTACCATTATCGGCACAATGGTAGGTTTAGCAAGTTTCCTTTCTCATTATATAAGCCACTAATATCAATTATTAATTGGTTAACCAGCCAGGCAGGCTATCAAATCGCCTCTTATGATCTAAAACTTCAACTATTTTTCCAAGCGATAATCAATTGTTTTCTATATTACTTGTCAATTAGAACAAATAGCTAATATGGGTTAATTTAGTTAGTTGAAATTGCCCTCGAACCAATGAGTTGCTTATTCTGGTTTAATTATTGCAGATGTGGTAAAATATATGATTATTTTAATTAAAACAAACCCTATTTTGAAGGTTTTTCAATGAGCAAAGAACAATCAGCGTTATTTAATTCTTTTGCGCGAGATGTTGTTAACATCAATATTGAAGAAGAAATGAAGCAGTCTTACCTTGATTATGCGATGAGCGTAATTGTAGGGCGCGCTTTGCCAGATGTACGTGATGGTTTAAAGCCCGTACATAGACGAGTTTTGTATGCAATGCATGAGCTATCAAATGATTGGAATAAACCTTATAAAAAATCGGCGCGTATCGTCGGTGATGTAATCGGTAAATACCATCCACATGGGGACACTGCGGTATATGATACTATTGTTAGGATGGCGCAGGACTTCTCTTTACGTTATACTTTAATTGATGGACAAGGTAACTTTGGTTCAGTAGATGGCGATTCTCCTGCAGCAATGCGTTATACTGAGATACGCATGGATAAAATTGCGCATGAGATGCTTGCAGACATTGATAAAGAGACGGTTAATTTTGGTCCCAATTATGATGGGTCAGAACATGAACCTTTGGTTTTACCAACTAGATTACCTAACTTATTAATTAATGGTACTACAGGGATTGCTGTAGGTATGGCAACCAATATGCCACCGCATAACCTAAATGAAGTAGTAGATGGTTGTTTGGCATTATTAGAGCGGCCTGAAATAACATTAGATGAACTAATTGAAATTATTCCAGCACCGGATTTTCCGACTGCCGGGATTATCTTTGGCTTAAAAGATATACACCAGGGGTATAAAACAGGCCGCGGCCGGGTAATAATGCGTTCTCGTACTCACTTTGAAGATATCGGCAAAGACCGCCAGGCGATTATTATCGATGAATTGCCATACCAAGTAAATAAGGCTAAGTTATGCGAACGGATTGGCGAGCTGGTAAAAGATAAGATCATCGAAGGTATTAGCGAAATCCGCGATGAGTCTGACAAATCCGGTATGCGGGTTGTGATCGAATTGCGCCGTGGTGAGAATGCCAACGTATTATTAAATAATTTATTCAAATTAACCCAAATGCAAGATAGCTTTGGGATTAATATGGTAGCATTAGTTAATGGCCAGCCGCGCTTATTAAATTTAAAATCGATTTTAGAAGAATTTATCTATCATCGCCGTGAAGTGGTAACCCGCCGCACGGTTTTTGAATTACGTAAAGCCAAAGACCGCGGTCATATCTTAGAAGGCTTGGCGGTAGCGCTGGCAAATGTTGATGAAATGATCGAGATTATTAAAACCTCATTAACGCCGGTTGAAGCTAAAACACGTTTAATGAGCCGTAGCTGGGAGTCTAGCTTGGTTCTATCAATGATGGAGCGTGTTGATTCTGACCAAGTTCGCCCCGATGGTTTGGATAAAGCATTTGGGTTATTTGGTAAAGAATACCGTTTATCTGAGGTTCAGGCGCAAGGTATTTTGGAACTTAGGCTTCAGCGTTTAACTGGCCTTGAGCAAGAAAAAATTACTAAAGAATATCAAGAAATCATGGATTTAATTATTGATTTAATTGATATCCTAAATACTCCTGAACGTGTAAATGCAATAATTAGGACTGAGTTAAATGAAATCAAGCAGCAGTTTGGTGATGTTCGCCGTTCTGAGATTCAATTTGACTCGGCTGATATTGATATGGAAGATTTGATTAAGCCTCGCGATATGGTGGTAACTCTATCACGCGAAGGTTATGTTAAGACTCAGTCCGTGGATGAATATCGAACGCAAAAACGTGGAGGTCGCGGCAAGACAGCGGCATCAACTAGAGAAGATGATTTTATTCAAAATCTATTTATTGCCCATACTCATGATTATGTATTATGTTTTTCTACACTTGGACGTATATACTGGTTAAAAGTATATAATCTTCCTGAAGGAAGCCGGACCACGCGTGGCAAGCCCATCGTAAACTTATTACCATTGCAGATGGAAGAAAAAATTACCAATATCTTGCCTGTTAAAGAATTTAGCGAAGATAAATTCATCTTTATGGTAACCGAGCAAGGTGTTGTTAAGAAAGTCGATTTAACCGCATTTGCTCGTCCAAATAGCCGTGGTATTATAGCGATTAATTTAGACGATGGCGATAAAGTTGCTGGAGTTGCTTTAACCGATGGAAGTCATGAAATCATGATTTTCTCAGACGGTGGTAAAGCAGTACGCTTCAATGAATCAGAAGTTCGCGCGATGGGGCGTGCGGCTCGTGGTGTTAAAGGTATCAAATTGGGCAGTAACTGTAAAGTAGTAGCGTTACTGACAACAACCGATATTGAGGCGCATGTACTAACTGCTACTGAAAATGGTTATGGAAAACGGACTAGCGTTTCTTCATATCGTTTAGCTTCGCGCGGAACCCAGGGAGTTAAAGCGATTGGTGAATCGGAACGTAACGGTACACTTGTTGCTGCCAAATTGGTTTCTGATGGTGATGAAATCATGTTAATTACCACAGGTGGAGTATTAATCCGTACTAAAGTAGATAGTATCCGTGAAACTGGTCGTTCGGCGCAGGGAGTTAAGTTAATTGACTTAGGCGAAGGCGAAAAGCTGGTTGATCTAGAAAAAGTAATCGAAACAGAAAACGATGATGTAGAAGACGAATCTCAAGAAGGTTAGTTTACTGAATATAAATAAACCAGGCGCTTTAAAGTGCCTGGTTTTTTATGTACCGCTGCAGTTTTCAGGTAAATAGCGCTTTGCAAGATTTGATGTGCATTTCCAATTTATGGTTTTACCATCAAAAACGCCTGCAAACTTTAGATATGGGCTATTTAAAGGTGAATCATTCCCATCTTCTAAATTTTCTATAACTTTGGTATTTATAGCTGCAAAAATGTTTACCTCTTCACTATTTGCTTCTTTAAAAGTAACTACACTACTGATATATGTGCCTTTTAACTCTAATGGCTTTGGTAATCCAAAAGACAAATTATCCATTTCTAGTTTAGTAGGGAAACCTGCGTTTTGCGTGGCGTAGTCATTGAGAGTATTTTGGATAGTGCTAACTAATAAAAAGCCTTCAGCAATTTTTTGGCGGGTAATATAAACGCTATAAGTAATTTTAGCTGCATAAATTATAATTAAAGCTGTCAGTATCGATATTAGAATTATTATTTCGGTTCGTCTTCGTGCGGCAGACATTGTTATAGATCCTCTAGTCTAAAAATAGAGACCATGCTCAATAAAGTATAATTAGTATAATTTATCAAGTAATACCCCTGGAAAAACAAATATTATATCATATCATGCATATTCGAATTTTATTATGGTTGTAGAATTAAAGTATTGCAATTTGCTATACAATTAATGGGTAGGCATTAAAGTTAGATAAGATTCTTTACCAATGAATATTGCTAATAACTGGTTAAGCAAAAAAACTGTTGAATTTAATGACGCCATTATGCTATAATGTGCGCCTACCACTTACCGTTACAAATATACTTGGCTTATATAGGGCTCTAGTGGAATTAAATCACTAGGTATTTGTAATTACATTATAAATTAGGATATAGAATATGAAAACTTTTTCAGCAAAAGCTCATGAAGTAAATCACGAGTGGTTTGTTGTAGATGCGCAAGACAAAGTATTAGGTCGTTTGGCAGCAAAAATCGCACATGTATTACGCGGTAAACACAAAGCTATTTACACTCCACATGTAGATACAGGTGATTTCGTTGTAGTTACTAATGCAGATAAATTAGTAGTGACTGGTAAAAAAACATTACAAAAAATTTATTACCGCCATACAGGTTATCCTGGTGGTATTTATTCACGTACTTTCAACCAAATGTTGGAAAAGGCTCCTGAGAAAATTTTAATCAATGCAGTTAAAGGTATGTTACCAAAAGGTCCTTTGGGCTATGCAATGATCAAAAAATTAAAAGTGTATGCAGGTGAAACTCATCCTCATACTGCTCAACAACCTAAACAATTAGAAATTTAATAGGGGCTTATTAAATGGCTGAAACTAAAAATTACGGTACAGGTCGTCGTAAAACTTCAGTAGCTCGCGTATACCTAGCTAAAGGTACTGGTGCTATCACTGTTAATGGTAAAGCTTATGAAGAGTATTTTGCTCGTCCAACAAGTTGCATGGTTGTACGTTCTCCATTAGTGCTAGTTGACCACCTAAATTCTTTTGACATTAAAATAAATGTTCATGGTGGTGGTGAGTCAGGCCAAGCAGGTGCAATCCGTCATGGTATCACGCGTGCTTTAATTGATTTTAATCCTGAATTGAAACCTACATTATCTAAAGCTGGTTTTGTTACCCGCGATGCTCGTGAAGTTGAGCGTAAAAAATGTGGTTTACGCAAAGCACGTCGCCGCAAACAATTCTCTAAACGTTAATTCGTTTATTATGTTTGGAAAAAGCCTGCATTTTTATGCAGGTTTTTTTGTTGTGGTTCTCAAAAAAATACACATTCAGATCGCATGGGCGAGCCCTCGACCATTTTGGACGGTTCCGAACTTTTGTTATTTTTCATATAATCATTTTAACTGAAGGGTAAAGGATTAGATTTAAAGCATCTGTAACTTTGCTTCAGTAATTAATGTTTTCTAAAACAGAATTATTAAGAACGGGAAAAAGATGAAAAATAATAAAATTAGCCAAATAGCAATGCTATTAGCTTTAACTTTCCTGGGGGGCTGTGTGGGAACAGGCAAGCAAACTACGTCATCCACAAATATCCCAAGCAGCAAGAAGGCGGTAGTAACAAATGATAGTGAGTCAGATCCTAAGACCGTTCTTCATGATCTTGGCGAGAACCTTCAGGAATATGCTGATAATTACTTTCCACCAGCCTATAAAAAGGATAAAAGCGTTTATATCGATCAAACTGGTGCATATGTTTTATCTGGCGTAATGCTTAAATCAATGGTCAATACCAATGGTTACGATATTACCCCATTAATTGAAGATATCCAGGAGTTACCATGTTCACCAGATGCGACTAGCGGGTTGAGCTGTTCTTACGAAGCCGCTGCTCCTGTATTAATCGACTCTAAAGTTAATCATTCCCCATATAACACTACATTGAATACTTCAACCTATTCCGAGACAGTTACTGAAGCTACGACAACTACACTTACGAATGGCTGGAAACTAGGTACTGGGCTTTCGTATACCAGGGGCTGGAAATTATCAGTACTTCCCAAAGGTATATCAGAACTATCTAGAAGTATTACCGTCAATGTTGCTGCAGAATATAACGGCAGCTATGCCACTTCGAATACCCAGTCAGATTCATGGAGTATCTCGATTCCATCTTCTTCGCTTTCTGTACCGGGTAATACTGCCATAAAAGTATATGCTGTATTAGCGAATATTAAAATTTCCGGAAGTATTCCATATTTGGCTACTGTAGATACCAAGCACTTAAATTTCAATTCAATGATTAATGCTGGAGGGCCAATATTTCTGCCGTCCAGCGGTACCGTTGATATGAGTAGAATCTTTAAAGATTATGGGCATTTACCTTATGGAATGCATTTTGATGATGTAACCAATGAAGCTGTCTTAGACGGAGACTTTAAACTGAATGCTGTAGCCGGATACCATTTATATCAAGTAGTTTGTTCAGAAAACCTAAAAACTCATGTTTCAAGCTGTGTTAATAAATATCCAAGCAATCAAAAAATTGAGGTGAGCAAACTTGAATTAACGTCAAAATTGAATAAGGAAAACCAGCTCAAACAATCAAATTCTTCTAGTATGGTTGCGAATGGGGATAACAGTGACTATGGAACAATTTATAATGCACCAGCCAATGGGTTTACTACCGGGCCTAACCATGACGTTATGGTAGTTGATGCAGATGAAACGTCAAGAGCAATGGGTATTTATGGTTATGGTTTATCCTTTGATAATGAAGGCTATATGATGCTGGACTTATTTACATCATATAACTATAAAACAGGTAAAGCAAATTTTAATGGTAATAGGGGATCTCAACGGCAGTCCTACCGTGTTATTATGGATTCGGGTTTAATTACATTTATGGGTGGCGATCTATGTAATATAAATGGTAACCAAGTGCAAATTGGGGGCAGTGGAATGGCTAGTGGTTCAGGTTGTACATTAAGCTTATTTCCATCTGGTGAAATAGCTTTTATACCTAAGGACGATAAGTATAGTGCCAGGATAATTGCTGGGCCACATCAATATCTGGTTTCTTACCCGACTGGTAGTTATATTGCCGCATGCAGAAACAAGTCTCTCAACCATGGGGTATTTTCAGCCCAATGCGATAGTAACGAACGGGTTACGTCGCTAAACTATGATGGCTATTGTGTTGCAGGGACTAATGTGTCGAGCCGGAATGGGGTATTAACCTGTGATAATTGGAAGCATGGGGTGCTACCGCTAGGAAATTATACCGATAGCTGTGACTATATTATCTATATGCCATCAGATTCGGTAAATGGCTACTTAAATGCAATGTGCAAAGATAGCCATGGTGCTTGGCATAAAAACCAAAACATTAAAGCAACGATAGATGCAAGTTGTGAAAATCAGGACGGCGTATTAAGTTGTAAGGAATAATTAACTGGCTGCCAAATCAACCTGGTAGCTATTAAGGAGATTGTTATGCGCGGAAAAATGATTGGAAGCCTTTTATGGCTAACTCTTTTAGGTGCCAATGCCTCCTGCATGGCTGAAGATGTAACTTATAATCAATTTGCATATACCTATAATACTGGTGATAATACCATTACTCCATATGGGATAGACCCGGTGACAAATGTCCTACGCCCTCTAAACCTAGCAACTATATACACTGGGCAAAAGCCGGGCGGATTTGGTACTCATCCATCAGGTAAGTTTATTTACTTGGTAAATTGGGATAGTAATGATATTTCAATGTATAAGCCGGATTTAAGTACCGGGAACCTGATAACGCTTGGAGAAAACGTACCTTGCGGCGGGGAACATCCATGGTCGTTGAGTGTTGACCCAACCGGGAAATTTGCTTATGTTACTAATACTGACACCAATAATATTGCTATGTTTTCGATAGACCAAACTACCGGGCGTCTTAGTCGGCTGCATACACATATTTACCCTCAAGGAATTATTAAACTGGATGATCAAAGTAATCCAACCAGCATGGTTTTTGATGCCAGCGGGAAATTTTCGTATGTTGCAGAGAAATCAAGTAATGAAATGACAATATTTGATGTTAACCAGGTAACTGGTGATTTAATTCCGCGAGTAAGAAAGGTAAAAGTTGGTAAAGATCCGCGTAAGATCACAATAAAAAATGGTTATTTATATACTGTTAATCAAACAAGTAATAGTATTTCAATGTTTAAAATTGACCCCATTAGTGGTGATCTAACCCGTTTGAATCCTAGTTCCATAGATACCGGACCAATCCCCATTTTTATGACAATTGAACCAAATGGTAAATATGCCTATGTTACGAATAATGGAGATAATACCATATCGATGTATGCTATTGGAGCAGATGGGGTATTATACCATTTAAACCCAGCAACTGTCCCAACTGGAGCGCTACCTCGTAATATATATGCCAATAATACGCAGTATATATATAATACAAATATGTTGGAAAATAGCATAACTATGTATAAGATTGATGAGAATACTGGTCAGCTAGTGCCGCAATATCCTTCATCAGTCGCAACCGGGTATGCCCCTGAAGGTATTGCATTTACCCTAGGTAAGTAAATCTCAACCTGAAAAAAGCCTGCATAATTATATGCTGCCCATTAAAAGAGGGGCAGCTTATTTATGCAGGTTTTTCTTGGGCTTACAACTATTTCTTTCTCTTCCTAAATATTTCATTCTTTTGAATTTCAATGTTTAATAGATCGTAAAACTATGGATATTACCGAATAGGTTTAACTGGCTGGTTAATGGTAGTGTGCTATATTATCTATCTTAAAAACTCCAGAACGCATTTCATTAAAAGGGTTAATATGAAGTTAGTAAATAAGTTAGTATTTTTTAGTATTATAAGCATACTAGGCTTTGCATATGCAGACGAGGACATTAGCAAAAACCTAACTTTAATAAATTCTAAATCTCTGCCTCTTCAATTAACGAAGTTAGAGAAAATATCAAGCGGCCATATCGGGCTATCAGCAATAGATACGGGTAATAATATTTTCCTAGAGTATAATGCCAACCAGCGATTCCCAATGGGCTGCACTTCGAAAGTCATAGGGGTTAGCGCAATATTGAAGCAAAGTATGGCAAATGAAACATTACTACAGGATAGAATATACTATAAAGAATCTGATCTCACGGGTTGGGCGCCAGTTACCTCGCATCACCTAAAAGATGGTATGACGGTTAAGGAACTTTCCGAAGCAGCTATTGAGCAAAGTGATAATACCGCAATGAATCTTTTAGTGACTAAGCTAGGTGGGCTTGACAAGATAAACCAATTTGCTAAGGCAATCGGTAATAATAGTTTTCGCCAGGATAGAAACTGGCCCGATGAGGCATTGGCCGTGCCGGGTGAAGAACTAGATACTTCTACTCCACATGATATGGCCCGGAGTTTGCAAACCTTGCTTTTTGGCAATGTATTAGCTAAGCCTGAGCGCGAAAATTTGCAAAGTTGGATGCTGCAATGTAAAACAGGTGATAAAAGAATCCGTAGCGGCATACCAAAAGGCTGGATAGTAGCTGATAAAACTGGAACTGGTTTTTATTATGCAGTTACCAATGATATAGCTGTAGTTTGGCCACTAAAATGTAAGCCTATCATATTGGCGGTTTACTATCATCGAAATACAAAAAATGCAGCAAAGCGAGAAGATGTTTTGGGCAAAGTTGCTCATTTAACTTTGGAGGAGTTTGCAAAACAAGACCAATGTTTGCAAAATGCACTTAGGGAAATTAAAAATTAGTTACACCTCCTCTACTTTTTAAGCGAGAGGAGAACTTAATATTATTGAATCTGAGATTTTACCAATTGGCGGTGGCGCTTAATTACATTATAGCTGAAGTTCTGCGTGATTAGATCAGCTAAATGTTCAACCAGATATACTGAGCGATGCTTACCGCCAGTACAACCAATTGAAATTGTGAGGTAATTACGGTTGTCTTGGCTAAAATCTTCGAACCAGCCACTAACAAAGTCATAGATATTATTAAGCATACGATTTACTGACGGTTCTTTATCTAAAAACTCAATAATCGGAGCCTCTGTTCCATTATATTCGCGAATACTCTTATCATAATGAGGGTTTGGCAAACACCGGACATCAAAAACAAAATCAGAATCGATAGGTAGATGATATTTAAAACCGAAAGATTGAATGATAATATTTAGCTGTTTGTAGTCTGCACCGACAAAGTCTTTGATGTAATGGCGTAAGTCATTAGCAGTCAAGTTACTTGTATCTATACGGTGGGCAAGCTGGCTTAAGGTGGCTAAATGCTCGCGTTCGATCTGAATGCAGTCTTCAACTGTTAATTCTGGACTTGAGAGCGGGTGCTTACGCCGGGTTTCTGAAAACCTGGTAAGTATGCTTGAATTATTAGCGTCTAAATAAATTATACGAAGGTCTATTCCACTTTCGCGAAATGACTTAATGGTATTGGGGATTTGGTTCAAAAGTGAACTAGTTTTGGTATCTATTCCTACGGCAATTTTAGAATATCCGTAACTATTGTAAATATTAGTGATTTGTTCTAAGATGGACACGGGTAAATTATCAACACAATAGTAACCGCTATCTTCAAGTATTCTTAATGCAGTTGACTTTCCAGCACCAGATAGACCGCTAACTAATATTACTTGCACAATATACTTGCCTTATTCAATAGATTTTAACTGTTGTTCAATAAATGATTGATGTGAGTCATAACCATGCTCGCGTTCAATAGCATATTTTACAATTAATTCAACTAGTATTGGTAAATTTCGATTCGCACCTATCGGTAATTTATACAGCGGGATTTTTAACCCTAATACTTCAACTTCGCTTATCAACTGAAGTAGCCGGTCTTGGTTTATCAAGTCAAGCATGCTATTGTCAACTAACTCAATTACAAGTGATAGGGCTTGCTTGGCACACATGGCTTGCGATCCATAAAAGCGGGCAATGTCAACAAATCCAATTCCACGTATTTCCATAAAGCCCAGGCCAAATTTCTGTGGTGGGGTAATCATGATCTTATCATCATTAAGCTGGCCTGCAACCAAATCATCGCAAATAAGACGGTGGCCGCGGTCAATCAATTCAAGCCCAAGTTCGCTTTTTCCCACACCACTTTTTCCAATGATCACAACGCCACGATTAAAAATTTCGAAAGCGATACCATGATGGGCAATCGAATCAACCGTTGATTTCCATTCCACTTTACGTGCCATTTGATTTACGTCTTTATCCGGAAGATCTTCAGAAAATAGGTCGATTTCCTGTTGATTAATTTGGTCGTTGTCCATTCCATAGGCTTTCTAAGTCATAATAAGCACGAACTTGGGGAAGCATTACATGGACTACCACATCTCCGCTGTCGACTAGCACCCACTCTCCGCCGGCTTCGCCTTCAATCCCGACTATTTCAATCTGGTGTTTCTTAAATTCTTCTGCGACATTATTGGCAAGAGATTTTACTTGCCGGTTAGAATTACCAGTACATACGATCATTTTGCTAAATAACGGTGAAAGATTCTGAGTGTCTATTACAACAATATTTTCGCCTTTTATATCTTCGAGCGCGTTAACTGCGATTTGACTAATTTCTTCAATTGATAGCATTTAATTTCCTTTATATAATTGGTGTCTTAAAATATATTCAGCTATTTCGGGAATAACAAGATTGCTGATATCTTGTTGTTCTTTACACATGCGCCGAATTTGAGTAGATGAAACTTGAATTGGAGCAAAGGTGGTAAACACAATTTGTCCTGCCGCCTGATTTGGGTTTGCCTCCTTACTAAATCGGGGAGAAAGCAAGGCTTTTAGGCTTTCACTCATCGTTTCAAGCGGGTAGTCGGGACGAACTGCTACGATAAAATTGGTTAATTCAAAAAGCTTTAGCCAGTTATCCCAAGTTTCTATGCTTAGTAATGAATCCCCGCCTATCACGAAAAATAGTGGCATATCATTACCGTAAGCCTGGCGTAATTGCTTTAAAGTATAGTAGGTTGGGCTATAGGCTGGATTATTTGCCTCAGTATAATCAATTTCTAATTGACTACTATATTTTTTTTCTACCAGGCTTAACATACTGAGGCGATCTTCAAGTTTTGCTTCAGGCCCTGCTTTGTAATTTGGCACGCCACCTAAGGGAAGCAAACTTACCTTATGCGCAAATTCACTGCTAATATGCAGGGCTAATTTTATATGTCCAATATGGATTGGATCAAAAGTGCCGCCAAAAAGTATTTTCACTAATGATTAACTCCATTGGCTAGACTCATTAAGTAAGCATCGTCAATATCGTTGGTAATATAATTACCATCAAAGCATGAGGCTTCAAAGTTGGTTAATTCAGGGTTTATCTCACGGATACAGCGTTTTAGGTTTTCAAGGGTTTGGTAGATTACCAAGTCTGCACCAATTTCTTTGGCTACTTCATCATTACACTTATTATATGCAATTAACTCGGTATAAGCTGGCATATCAATTCCGTAGACACTTGAATACTGAATTTTAGGCGCAACTGATGCCAGGTATACTTGTTTAGCGCCAGCATTTTTTGCCATTTTTACGATTTCGCGCGAGGTATTTCCTCTTACAATTGATACATCAACTAATAGTACATTTTTGCCTTTAAATTCAAGCTCTATTGGGCTTAACATGCTTTGAACCATAATTTGGAATTGTTCCGAATCGCAAGTCGCGCACTCATGATCTACCAAATGGTTTCTTACAAACCCTTCACGATAAGGTTTTGCGATTTTTTCAGCAACGGCAATAGCCATAGTTCTTGCAGTATCCGGCACCGGGATAACTACATCAATATCTAGATCGGGATATTGGCTTAAAATGGTATCAGATAAATATTTACCCATTCTATATCGTGCTAACTGTAAAGGTACTTTCTCGATAATAGAATCACTACGGCCTAGATAAACATATTCAAAAATACAGATATTCAAGCTAGGCTTATCATGACACATGGCAGTTTCCAACTTGCCATCTAAGGTAATTATTACTGCTTCTCCAGGCAATACATCACGAATAATCTCGAACCCATTGCTGCTAAGGGTACAACTTTCAGATGCGAGAATATAAGAGATAAAACCATCATTGCCGGTTTTCTTGCCCAAAACTAATGGCCGAATGCCAAGCGGGTCTCTAAAACCAACTAAGCCATAATTGGCGATTAAGCTGACAACTGCATATCCGCCGCTTAAACGGTAGTTTAGATTATATATAGCTTTAAAAATTGCCGGATTATCGATTTGGCGATTGTTGGTCAATTTTTCCAACTCATAGGCAAAAGCATTTGTTAAAACTTCTGAGTCGGACTTAGTCCGGACATGGCGGTGGTTTTTATATAAGACTTCGTCGCGCAGGCTGGCTGTATTAGTAAGATTGCCATTATGCGCAAGCATTATCCCAAACGGTGAATTAACATAGAAAGGATGTGCCTGTTCAGGGTCATCCGCTGAGCCAGCAGTTGGATAGCGTACATGTCCAATACCCGCGTTACCATTTAAATATGTCAAATCGTACGGGCTAATCACGTCTTTGATTAATCCAATGCCTTTTTTTAAGTGCATCAGGTTTCCGTCAACCGTGGCCATGCCCGCGGCTTGCTGACCACGGTGCTGAACGCCTTTTAAAGCATTATAAAGCAAATTGTTTATTGGATAATTTGCTACAACTCCAACAATTCCGCACATTTATTCTAGGTCCCTTGCTGTAAAGCTTCTTTACGAATTATATGTTCGGCTTCTGCGCCAATTTCGTGATTGATGTTTTTTACTCTATCTGGTATTGCATTAATAATCATTGTAACAGTAGGTTTCAGGATCGGGCTTAACCAAGATTTCTGCCAAGCATGGTTTTCATCAAGGTTAAACATTTCCATCAGAATAACAATCAAGGCACTAATGATTATGCCACGAGCAATTCCAAATATGGCGCCAAGCATGTAATTTAATCCACCAAGTCCAAAACTGTGAATAAATTTGTGAAATACCATCTTGATCAATGTGATTGCGGTAGCTACAACAAAAAAGGCAATAATATACGAGATAAGCGACCTTAGTAACCCATTGGTAATTATGTCCGGAATTAGCTTTTCAAGAAAAGAAGCATAATTACGCATTACAAATAGGGCAATGAACCAGGTACTAAGGGAAAGCAGCTCGGCAACTCCGCCGCGAATAATCGCAAGAATTGCCGAAATTATTATTATCGAACCAAAAATAAAATCATAATTTGATAAGTGAACCATTGCTAATTGCCTGTAACAATGCCGCTATAACCTTCGCCAGATATTTGCTGTAATTTTTGCTCAGCATCAGCGCGGTTATATGGACCAGCTCTTAACCGGTAAAGAGTTCCTTTAGCGGTATGAATTGGTTGCACGGTTGCATGAATGCCCCGGTTGGTAAGCAATTCTTTCAAGTTTTGTGCTTTTTCTTCACTACTTAGTGCTGCAAACTGGATATAGCTTTTATCTGCTTTAGTTGTTGTTTTTATAGTTTCCGCTTTTTGGCTAGGCGTTTCATCGACTAGGCCATTTAAAATATCTTCTGGATTTACCTGGGGCTTTGCCTTAACTTTAGGTTTAGCTGGTTGCTTGGTTAAGTCCACACTTTGGTTTTGTTGCTCAGTACGATTAATATTTCCTTGAAGTGGTAAAGGGTGCTTATTCGTGGTATCGGCGTTATTCTTACTATCAGCATTTTTGGTTTCGGTATTGACTATATTTGCTTTAAAACCATTTGTTGCTGTAGTGCTGGCATTTTTAGATCGTGGTGAAGCCTGGCTATTTACTCCTCCTAATACTTGAGGCGTATTATTGGCAGTTGTCGTCGTATTATCACCGCCTAACACTTGACTTGCCGGCATGGTTTTAACTCCACCTGAAGCATTATTAGTAGCAGGTACTGACGCCGAAGATACCTGCGAACTAGCTGGTTTAGTTTGACTCTGTGCAGCAGAAGCATTAATTACACCACTAGCAGTACTTTTTATTTCTACAACTTCAGGATTAATCGGAATCGGTTTTACTTTAGCCGTTACATTTAATAGAATAACAAGAGCAAAGAATAATAAAATAATACTACCGATTAAGCGCTGTCGTGATTTTCGCTTTGCTTCCTCGGTGACTTTAATGATGTTACTTTTATTATGATTATATTTTGGTTGCATTATCTGACCTTCTGGATGGTGTTATAAGCAGCTTCAACAACTAAAAATGAGCCAAAGCATACAAGCCTGTCATCATTAGTTAATTCGCCATAGGCATTTTTTAAGGCATTTTCAACTGAGCTATGCATTATAATATTTTCAGTTTTAATACCTTGAGCCAATAAATATTCTTTAATTTGCTCCGGGGTGCAGCTTCGCGCTGAGGCTATCGGTGCTACAAACCACTTATCAAATTTTTTGCCGGTTAAATCGAGTATTTTTTGCCAGTCTTTATCGTTAGCAATGCCAAAAAGCGCTAAATTACGTTTGGCAAACTGTAATTTTAGCATATTTTGCAATACGCACTCAATTGCTTGGGGGTTATGGGCGGTATCTAAGACTATTTGTGGCATTCCTGGCAAAACTTGGAATCTGCCAACTAGTGATGTTTCTAGTAGGCCGAATTTTATATGTAATAGCCCGACTGGGAAAGTATTGCGTAATTTTGCCAAAATTGCCAATGCTAAGGCAGCATTTTTTAATTGTTCATGTCCACGTAAGCTAGGTATGGGCAAGCTGTAGTAATTTATTTCATCGGAATAAAAGTCCCAGCTTACTTGATGCCGCGTATAGCCAAAATCCCGGCCAAGTATGGCAAGCGGGCTATTAATTTCTTTTGCATACGCAAGTACAGACTTTGGTACGATCTCGCCTGCGAAAAATGCCGGTTTTAGCGGCCTGAAAATACCAGCTTTCTGGGTTCCAATTTCCTCTATGCTATTTCCAAGAATTGCAGCATGGTCAATATCAACGCAGGTTATAGCTGAAATTTCTGGTTCAAACAAATTAGTTGCATCTTCCTTTCCTCCTATGCCTACTTCAACTACAGCTATATCAATATTTGTTTCAATAAAAATTAAATGGCAAGCGAGCAAAAATGCTTTAAATAAACCAAGTTGCCCTGTGTCACTATTTATTACTCTATCTAATGCATTTATCAATATCTCATCATTGACTGGAATATTATTGATGCAAATTCGCTCATTATAGTCAAATACATGTGGAGAAGTAAAACTGCCAACTTTGTATCCTGCTTTTACCAGTATTGTAGTTAGGTAAGCGCATGTTGAGCCTTTGCCATTTGTCCCACCTACTAAGATAATCGGGTAGTTTGGCTTAATAGCTAATTTTTCGATTTGCTCAAGCATATGGCTTTTGGTTGCAGTACCTGGAGAGGTATTCAATAAGTAGTTGATTAATTGCTGTTTATTTTTTAATTCTGCCATCGGCTATATCTCATTAAGCTCTTGTAGTTATTGATGTCCGTACTATCTGGAAAAATTATTATTTGCTTGAGTTTGTCTTTAATTCGAAATTCAACTATTATCGCCCAAAAACCAATATTATAAATTCGTTCAATGCTAGCTAGTGACGTGAATTGCTGTTGCCAGATTACAATGCAACCCAAGTGTAGTAAAAAGTCAAGTTTATTTACCCTATTAAAAATTTGGAAATAAGCTATACAAAAGATCATTAATATGCTAACACCAAGAACAAGCAGCTTGTACCAGACATAAATTTCGGCAAATTTGATTAGAAATAAAATAGTGAGTGTAAATAAAGCCAGGCTATAAATTATTAATTTGGATGGTTTAAGCTGCAAACAGATTAGATCGTTATTCATAGCTTGGCTCTAGAAAAAATTGGCGTCAAGACTAGCATATACCAATAAATGCCGTATTATTATATGCTAGGATTCCGCAATTTAATTAATGGATCGTATCATGCTGCTCGTCACTAGAGTCTTCACTATCTGTGGGTTCGTCTTCGGTCAAGTCAATTAATGTAGGCGAGATTTCGACATCGAACCATTCCCAAAACATTTTCAATGAAAGTTCTTGCGGCCATATAGATTGGTCTTCTGTCCATGATGCCAACTCAAGTTGAAATAATGACTCATAAATCTCGTCGACATAACTAACCCCATCTTCAATTTCATTTACTTCAGGAATTAAATATGAATTACAGTCTATGCGAATACTAGCTAAATCAAGTTGGGTTTCATCGCTAATTGCTATATTTGAATTGATCCATTCTAAAAAAGGTTCTTTGGGTTTAAGTACTACGATTGAGCGTTCTACTACATAAAACATTATTTTCCCTTAATACTATAGTTAGCAATCAATTATAGCGGATTTAGTAGGTCTTGTGGTAGTTGATTATGGTAAAATATATACAAAGTTAGATAATTATATACTGATGTTGCGTTCTTTTTATTAAATTATGCTAAAGAATATAAAATTCTTTAAATGGTTTATTTTTTATGTCTTAGGAGCAGCACCCAGTTTAAAAGTGGGTATTGAGAACTTGTGCTAATCTTAGCAAGATCAAAACAACTAATCATAGGCAGGTTAATATCGCCTTTTTACGAGGTGGGGAAAAAGGTAATTATGGCACTTAATATTTTAAATGATCGTGACGTGATGCTTAATCGCGAGATGGGACTGATTCAATTTTATCGTCGTGTGCTTGCCCAAGTGCTTGATGAAAATGTTCCTTTGCTTGAACGGCTACGATATTTATGCATAGTTACTAAAAACTGTGATGAATTGTTTGAAGTTCGTATTGCCAGGCTGCTTAAATTAGATAAAGATTCTCCAAACAAAATCTTGCCTGACGGATTAAAAGTCCGTGAAGCGCTAACGATGATACGTAGCGAAGTATATAAGCTCTATGCGGATATATATTCTATCTATCATAATACCATGCTACCTGCATTAAACAAGCAGGATATTTTTATATTAAAAGTCTCTGAATGGAGCAAAGAGCAGCAAAAATGGGCTTATAACTATTTTATGAATGAGTTAAAGCCAGTACTTACCCCTATTGGGATTGACCCATCTCACCCATTTCCAAGAGTACCAAATAAAAGCTTACATTTTGCAGTAGAATTGGATGGTAAAGACCAATTTGGCCGTGAGTCAAAAATTGCAATTGTGGAAGCGCCGCGGATTTTGCCGCGCGTTATTCAATTGCCTGATGAACTATCTGAAGGTAAATATGTTTTCGTGTTACTACAAGATATCATTAGTTTGCATGTAAACGAATTTTTCTATGGGATGACTGTCCGCGGCTGTTACCCGTTTAGGGTTACCCGTGAATCCGATTTAGTAGTTAAATCCGATCAAAAAAATTTACGTAGTGCGGTTACGCGTGAATTGCATAATCGTAAATATGCGGAGTGCTCGCGCCTTGAGATTGATATTTCAAATGGTGAACCGCAAAATAAATTCATTGATATCTTATTAAAGCAGTTTAATTTAGATAAGCAGGATTTATATCGGGTCTATGGGCCTGTCAACTTATCCCGGTTAAACGAAGTTGCCAACTTAGTAGACAATGATAGCCTTAAATTTTTGCCATTTAATCCTGGTTTGCCAAAAGAGTTGGTTGAGGAACCAGATATTTTTAAGGCTATGGCCAAAGGCGATATTTTACTGCATACCCCATACCAGTCATTTGATCCTGTGGTAGAACTTACCCGGCGAGCCGCAACTGACCCAAATGTGCTTGCGGTTAAAATGACGGTATATCGTACTGGAAATGACTCTGAGTTGGTGCAAAACCTTATGCTTGCTGCTCGAGCTGGTAAGCAAGTAGTCGCATCAATAGAATTATTTGCCCGCTTTGATGAAGAGGCTAATGTGGAACTTGCGCGCCAATTAGAAGAAGCCGGTGCTCATGTCGTGTATGGTGTTATGGGCTATAAAGTCCATGCCAAAATGTTGACTATAATCCGACAAGAAGGGGAGCAATTACGCCACTATGTTCATCTGGGAACTGGAAACTATCATCAAAGTACAGCAAAGATTTATACGGACTTTGGCTTATTGACTACTAATCATGATATCGCTCGCGATGTTGACAATATCTTTAGCCAGATAACTGGAGTAGGCAAGGCTGGGGTACTAAATGTGTTATTCCAGTCTCCGTTTACCTTGCATGACATGGTTTTGAAGGCTATCGAACGGGAAATATTTAATGCATTAAGTGGCAAAAAAGCCGAGATTATCGCAAAAATGAATTCTTTAGTAGAAAATCAGATTATTCGCGCACTGTATCGAGCTTCACAAGCAGGGGTGAAAATAACCTTGATAGTTCGCGGGGCATGCGTATTGCGGCCGCAACTTCATGGGATTTCTGATAATATCACGGTTAAATCTGTTGTAGGGCGCTTTTTAGAGCATCATCGTGTATTTTACTTTTATGATTCAGGAAACGAAGATGTATTTATTGCTTCTGCAGACTGGATGAAACGAAATTTCTTTAAACGCGTTGAGACGTGTATCCCCATTCTAAATGATAAAATCAAACGGCGGATTATTGATGAGAGCCTGAAACTTTATGCCCAAGATAATGTAAATTCCTGGATTATGGATGCAAATGGTAATTACCGCAAGGTAGAAACGGTGGGGAAACGGGTTTCAGCACAAGACTTCCTGATGGAAAAATTAGGTACTCCAATATTTAAGGAATCTCTTGCAAGTAAATTAACCGAGCAGGTTGCAGCGCTCAAGAGTGAAGAAATTGCAATAAAGGCCAGGAAGGCGCGCTCACCGAAAGTAGTTACCAATGCTACTCCAAAAACAAATTCGCAAGTAAAACCTAAAGCTCCAGCCAAGCCAAAGGCTACTAGTGTAACTAGAACCCCTAGGCAAAGAATAAGTAAGCCCAAATCATCAACTTAAACTTGTGATAAAAAAGTGGCTACTAATCTAGATATGCTAAAATCGGGCGCTATTGTAATTTTGCTAAATCGGCAATAATTACATATTTAGACCTTAAAAGAAATAAATTTGAAAATTGATTTAACTACTGGAAATAAATGTGACAAAGTTTGTAAATACCTTAATGGGCCTTATTTTGCTTTTTAGTATAGTAGGCTGTGGCTTTCATCTTCGTGGTAAGTCAAGTGACAGTTATCGATTTCCGTATAATTCGGTATATCTAGATTGTGGTACGCCGGTAATTTGCCGTGGCTTTCGTTCTGCAATCCAAATTGAGAGCTTGACGTCTTTAGTGTCTTCACCAAGTAAAGCCGAAGCGGTAATTGTAGTTAGTAATGAGCAAACTTCAAGGGATGCTCTTGATTATAATGGTATTGGTCAAGTTGCAAGTTATCTTTTAAGCTACCAAATCACGGCTCAAGTTTTTGATCCAAAAGGTAACCAAATTGGCAATGATATTGTAGTTAAAAATCAGATGACTATAAACTATAATAATAGTTTAATATTGTCTGCACAGCAACAGGAAAATACTACCTGGGATCAAATTCATCAAAATGTCATTAATTCTTTAATTCGTCGAATTATTTATTCACACCCTAAGCAAGTTAGTCCTTATGAAGCAGAATCTCGCTGATTGGTTGCAAGAAGAATCGATAAAGGGAAACTGCCTCTTAATTTGTGGCAGTGATGATTGCTTAGCTTTAACCCAGAACTTAATTAGTATTTGCCAGCAAAAATTAGTTGGGTTTAATTATCGCCACTCTTTTACTGCGGATCGCTATTTCAATCTAAACGAAATCAACGATATTATTGTTAGTAATTCGTTGTTTGGCGATAAGAACTTTATCGAGCTTAGTTTTAAAACTAAGCCAAATATCGAGCAAGCTAGGCAATTATTAGCTATTTTACCGATTCTTGATGAGAATAACTTCCTATGTATTAGCTTAGAAAAGCTGGATAAGAAAGATTTAGCCCAAGAATGGTTTGCTACACTCCAAAGTCAAGCCAGTTATATCAATATTAATGGGGATTATGCTGAAGGTTTCGCTTGGGCGCAATATATCTTCACCAAAAATGGCTTCTCAATCGATCCTGAGGCATTAGAAACTATTTTGAATTTAAACCAAAATAATTTTGCCCAGCTCTATCAAGAAATAAATAAGCTTTGCCTATTATTTGGCTCGCCTTATCACATCACTCTTCATGATATAAAGAACAACCTGTTAGACAATGCCCAATATAATGTTTTCGCTTTATCCACTGCTTATTTATCTGGTAATTTGCCTATGGTAAAAAAAATCTTCGCAAATGTCTGCCAGAGCATCGATGAAGCGATCCTAGTCATTTGGAACTTGGGCGAGGACTTGCGCAAATTGATTCAAATCAAGGGACGGGTCCGGCAAAATTCCAATTTTAGAAGCGCAATAGATGGTTTACGGATTTGGGGCGAGGGTATAAACCATTTTCAAGCGGCTCATCAGCGTATTTCTTATACCCAGTTACTAGTTTATTTTGATCGCTTGGCACAAGTCGACCTCACAATTAAGGGGGTAAAGAGTGGGGATCCTCTAGTATTACTTGAAAATCTGATTATTAATATTTGTCTTGGTAGGTAATTTATTTATGAAGTTATTTTGTTTGAACAAAGCGCATAAGATCAATTTTACAGAAGAAGTAATTGGCGGGCTTATTAATTTTATGGCAATTGCCTATATTATCGCGGTTAATCCGCTGATCCTCCATGCAAATGGTGCTGGATTTCCGATCGGGCCTGCAATTACCGCTACCGTACTTATTATAGTGTTGATGACGATTTTCGCTAGCGTTTTTATAAAACTGCCATTTGTCTTGGCACCAGGTATGGGTGTTAATGCAATTATTGCCTATAATCTGATACTTCATGATAAATTAGATATCCCAACAGTCTTGGGCGTGATTTTATTTTCCAGTATCTTATTGTTCATCTTTTCAGTTACTAAAGTACGCCAGGTTATTGTACATGCAATCCCTGAATTTTTACAAATTGCACTTAGCGCCGGAATTGGTTTCTTCTTGCTATTAATCGGGCTTAAAAATGTTGGCATTGTAGTTAGTAACCCTAATACGATTATTGGAATCGGTCACTTTAATATTCCAATAGTATTGTGCTTGATTGGCTTTTTTGTAGCAACGGTATTATTTATCAAGCAAAAAACTTATGCCTTTTTATTGCCGATTGTTATAGTAACTTTACTCTATACTGGAATCTATCACCAAAATTTACCACATTCATTAATTCAAATGCCGGATTTTAGTTTATTTATGCAGATTAACTATATGTCAGCATTAAAATTAAGTGTTTTGCCGGCAATATTATCCTTATTTGTGGTTAATTTTTTTGATGCAACTTCTACGACGATGGGCTTGCTATCTCAAATTAGATTTGATAACCAGCATATCAAAGGAGTGTACTTAAAACGTGCTTTAATAACTGATAGTATCGGCGGTATTGTAGCGAGCTTTATCGGAGTAGCGCCTAGTGTTATTTTCGTTGAAAGTTCTGCCGGTATTCAAAGTGGTGCAAGAACCGGACTTGCTTCTTTTATTACTGCCATAATCTGCATCCCGTTCATGTTTTTATCTCCACTGATTTCATTGATTCCTAGCGCAGCAACGTCACCTATTTTGATGATAGTTGGCTTAATTATGCTAAACAATATTCGCCGGGTTAAAATTGCTGCCTTTGAGGATTTGGTTGCTGCTGCTTTAACCATCATCATGATGCCGTTATGTTTTTCAATTACCGCTGGAGCAATTTTTGGCATATTGTCTTATACTTTGTTAAAACTGCTTTTAGGTAAATTTGACGATGTTAGCCCGACCTTGATTATCATTGCATTAGCTTGCTGCGGCTGGTTCCTGTTAAATTAGTTTTATGGTTAGTTATTGGAAATATAATTAAGTTTTAGGCATTAACCAGTTTTAAAAATTTGCTAAAAGATTCAAAATGATAGATTTTGCATTGTGAGAGTTAGCTAGGTTTATCAATAAAACTTGAGTAAAATAATGGATTTAGAAAAAATTAAATATTGATAAGTAGGTACTATTTATGAAATACTATACTCGATTGAATTATATTAATATGCATGGCTTAAGTAAAGTACTTGCAATAGTTTTACTGCTAGTATTAAGCGGCGCTGGTTTTATCGCATATAAGTTTTTAAAAACTGGTGATAGCATTGAGACTGTTAAAATTGTGGCAGTTATTCCAAATTATACAGTTACGGAGGTAGCCGTAGAAAAATGTCATGAAGTAACTACCAGTAAGCTGGTAAAAAATAAGGATGCTACTTTTTTCAATAATTTGTTTGACAGCAAAAAATATCCTAAATATGTATCTAAGCACAGCAAACATCAGGAGTGCGCTACTGACTACCAAGAAAGTCAGACTTTAACTGGCTATGTAGTTAGATATCAATTTGGCAAATATGTTGAATCAATGGCAGTTATTACACCGCCACCTCTAAATGCAGAAATGCCATTTACTGCCTTACAGAAATATCAGATAAATGATTTAAAAGTTAATACATCGACTGCTATTAAAGCAAACGCTTCTTTTGTTAAGTAGACAAAATTAATGAAGCTGCTACGCATTAAAATTGTTGTGCTCAGACAGATGCGTATGTTGCAAAGATAGGGTTTAGTTCGCTATACTTTACTTTAGGTATGTCAATATACTAAGGCTAGACGGAATATTTGAAGGTAAACCCGCAAAAGGATATCTAAAGAAACTGAATAACTTTATGCTTTTTACTATTAAAGATAGCGATAATAAAGTAAAAAATGACCTTATTTTTGACAATAATTTAGCAAAAGCAAGCCCTAAAGCTGAGTACTATCATTTTTTTGCTCTTTCTCAACTGGTTTTGTTAACCATGAGAAAGTACGTTCTTTAAAGGATCAAGCAAAGGTATATTCTAATATTTGTATTTTGGACTTTAAAAATCACAACTTAATAAATCTAATGGCTTTTAGCAAATATCCATTCGAATTTATTCACTGTAAATTAGCAAAACTATCTGTAATATCCGGTTAAAGTTAAGAGACCAGAAAGATATGTTGTTGAAATACCAGTTTGTCAATAATATAATGTAGGTATGATGATTAAATCAACTAAATAAACCAAGACAAAGAACGCAAAGGTTACAAATTTAGACTTATATATGTCTCGTTAAGTTGTCAATACTGCTCTTTATTCAGGTGCTTAGGTTCACTTGATAGCATAGGTGGTTATATCCTAAAAAAATAGTTACAGCAACTTAATTATACGACCTCGTGTCGCACCACATAATTTAGGGCAGACTCTTAAAAACACTTGTTGCCTTTAAGATTATAGCCAAGTTTGGCTATTGTGACATCAAATCATAAGGTTAAAATATGGCTTCATAGTGTAGCAAAAATTTTTCGCTCAACAACGCCTTAGTTACTTCCCCAGTTTTTTAATGACTGCTTTGCCTGAGCTATTGCTTCAGAGTTAAGACTATTATCATCATTTAACAATGCTTTTTGCATATACATAATTGCAATATTTTTATCTTGAGGTAAACCTAATAAACCATTTGCGTAATTCCCGGCAAGGTTTATCATAGCTACCGAACAGCCTAACTGTACAGAATTAATAAGATATTGCAAAGCTTTTTTTTCATCTTTACTTACCCCCTTACCATTAGCGTACATGAGATAAAGCTGGTTCATTGCGAGTCCACTATTTCGCTCGGCGGCTTTTTGATACCAGTTGAAAGCCTGCCTGTAATCCTGGCTAACCCCCGTTCCTCTTTCATACATTAAGCCCAGATTGTACATTGCCGCCTCATTATTTTTAGCAGCGCCATCTAGAAAATATTTCTTGGCTTGTTCATAATCTTGTGCAACACCTAGTCCATTAAGATATGATGCACCAATTCTATTTTCAGCATAACCTAGCTTACTACCTGGAAGAGATAACTTATACCATTTTAGTGCCATTGTATAGTTTACGTCAATCCCTATTCCACTAAAGTATACATTCCCTAAATTATATGCAGCATCAAACTGCCCCTGATTTGCTGATTTTGTTAACCATTCGAGCATTTGTCGAGAATTCTGTTCAACCCCCTGGCCATTGCCATACATTACACCCATAACCATTTGGGCATCTTTATCACCCTTTTCAGCTAGAGGCAAACACGTCTTGCTCGCAAGTGTATAGCTTTCTTTTTGATAAAGATCTAAGCATTTTGAACCTTGAGTATCTGCGTATACTGTACTGGCTAATCCAATAAAGACCCCCCCTAAAAACCATATAGTTTGTTTAACTTTCATTTACTTCCCCTTTTTAATTTATAATGTTTAATGAAGTTATGTCAAATTTAGTTTTTTAAATTTTTAATTTCCAGTCCTTTATAGATAAAATTACTGGTACCAGAATCAGGGGTTTGTCCAAATTTGACAACTACTGGCTGGCTGGATTTTCAGTCAAATAGAAACTTTTTAGAGGTTGAATTTCCTTTATTCAAGATGATATTAATAATTATAACCCATATTTTATAGATTATTTTCTTTTAACTTAAAATTTCTGGATTATTGGCAGCTTTAGGCAAAAACCTGCAAATCAGTCAATGGGTATTCCCGTTGAGCCACACGCACAAAACAATAGTAGTGGGCAAAAATACATTCTTAAATATATTGGTATTATCTCTATTGGCTGAAACACAGACATAATGGAATTCAGAACCAATGTCTATACCTGCTGCATTAGGATTTATCACATTAAATTTGGTTCTCATTTTAGCGTTTCTCATTATAAACACCAATCTGGCTTGGGACGAAGTTATTAATACACTCTCATAAACGGGATATTCCTTAAACTGGATTCACCAATGCTATAATCGTCTCTACCAAAACCATGCTTGACATCGGCACGTAGCTCCATTGCCCGCTCGGCTGATAGGGTCAGGCTTGGAACAAGTGCAATACCTGCAAACGGATTAGGGTTTAGCTTGGCTGAAAAAGAGTATTTTTTACTTACCAAGAACCAGCAATTTATGCAGGTAGGCAACGGTAGTTATTATATTAAAGATTAAATTAGTTAAAGGGTAAATTATGAAAAACTGATTAAAAATTTACTTAAGGGTTCTTTTTTCATTATTAGTCCTATTGGTGATGGCAAGTAAAAGTATAGCGGGGACTACTTATTCATTTAGAATAGTAAATAATAATGTTAATACGGCAGGGCAAAGTGAGGCTATAACAATTAGTATTGCTGGTAGCAGTTGCTGGGAACCTACTGGTAATGCCGTGATACTTACGCAAGATAGCCAGTTTGTAAGTTACTCTGATTTTCCAATAACCCTTCAACCAACTCAAATTGCAACTTGGCAAACTACCACCCACCCAAACCAGACTTACTGTAATGGTGCTTTTGGGGTGGTAGCTACCATTTTTGATCCTTATACCTGGCTGCAAAATATTCCTAGCCAAACTCCCGGCTATACACTTGACATTATTCCTGTAGGTAATTACGCCTCAGGTTCTTATGTTATTTTAGACGGTGATACAAATGCCTTAACCTATGAGGACCAGTTTGAGCAAGATTTTACTGGGCAGGCAGAACTTTTTACTCCGCAGCAACTAAATAGCGACCAATCAGCTGGGTGTAGTCCCAGTGCTGAATCAAATAATGCCATAATCATCCATACTAATGATTTATATCGTGTTCCTCTGTCAGTAGCCCAATGCATATTTGCATGCGGCCCGGATGAGGACTCCTGTCCTCCTGGCTGCTAACGATATTAATTAGACAGAATTAGAGTATTTTTCTTAAGACTATCTTAAGTATTTATTGAGGCTATTTTATTCTGCTATGGCTGGAGAAAATATTATGAATTTATAATCAGAATTTAGCACCTCTTCTCTCGTAAAAAAATTCCTTTTATTAGTATTATGTGGATTTACTGCTCGAAAATAAATCTTACCATCTGTTTCTTGGAGGCCGGTTAGGGAGTATGCATGTCTTCCTCCGCTTGGTTCCTTTTTACCCATATAAATTGGGAATAAGGACGTCTCATTTTTTTGCGGAAGTTTTACAGCTTGTTTAACTTGGTCATTATTATTTATTAAGCCATTTAACGCATTTTGTTGCAAATCAGTATAAAGTTTTAGAAAATCTTTTTTTTCGCATTGGGTTGCCTTAAGACCTAGCAAACTAAAGATATCATGTTCTTGCCTGTCTGATCCATTGTGGAAAATAATGGTAGGGATATTCTTGAATTTTTTATTGTTATTTTGCTTTTCTTTTTGAGCTAAGATAACTTTTGCTACAATTGATTCCAAATATTTTATTTGTACTTCTTTTGTCTGACAATTTTTCTTATTTTCTTTAATTTCTAAAGCTTTATTTTCAGTTAAAGAAATAGTTAACTTATGATTAACTTTATCAAAATGGAAATTATAACCATCTTTAATTATTTCATCTTGCTTATTATTAAATCCATTTTCTATTATGTCAAAAAGATCTGGGTTATGTTTTAGATTAAAAGTACAATTTACATTGCCATTTTTGTTGACTGTAAACAGATTATTCAATATTTTTTTACCCCAATCATACCTTGACATTGTATACAGAGTTGTTAACAAATAACAGTCGCCAATTTGCCCTTGCTGAAAACTTAAAGGAAAGGAAGAGAAGGGTAATGGTTTACCTAAATTTAAATTAAGATTATCATAGTTGGTAAAATAACTATCAGTTAATTTTTCATTTTTACAGCTATTTATGGCATGTGAAAAATAGAGATGATCTAGGTTTGGATCCTCTGCTATTTTATTGAGCTTTGCTATTTCTCTATCGCCTAATGTTGCCTTTATTGGGTCACTTAAACTTGAACATAACTCTTTTAAAAGTGTCCTTAACTGTCGTTCAACCTCTATGGGCTTAGCAGCAACTTGCTGTCTGGAGTTCCTAAGTTTATATAGCAATGCAAATTGAAGCGAATGAGGTATTTCATTTGTAAACCATGCTAGAGGATTTTGCTTTTTAGCAAGGGTATCAAAATTTTCACATATTTTACTCTTTAACTTTTCGTCGTCATGGCAGCTAGCAATGTCACTGATTAATTTTCTTTTGGACGTGGAAAGCTGTGTAGTAAATAGTTTAAAAATACTTTGATTTATTTTTAGGAGTGACATAGATATTCCTTATCTTGATAAAATCAAATTATAGCTCGTTGCCACTAAGTTAAATCTATAATAATTTTCGATGTTATCCTTGAGTCTATATATATTTGAAACAGTTATTAAAAAATTAATGTTATATAGTTAAAGCTTAATTTATCAAATTTGAGATTTTTATTATTTATAAGCACAATTTATGTGGCCTTATAGGTGCATAGTATTCAATCCTTTGGGGAAAGCTTGGCAGAGTTATTAATTACCGGTTTAAATATACGTGCGCGCGCCTCGTCATTTTTGGTCGGTTTATCTTCCTTTGCCAAATCTGTATAATTCATTTAATTCATCCAAATACTAAATTTTTTGGAATATTCATAGATTTTATAACTAATGAAATTAATTACTGCTTAAGCTAGCGAAATGGATGCTTAGCTCCTATTTTAGTTTTATAAAAGCAGCAGTTTATAATATAGATAGGATTATTAAATGAAAAAAATACTCATGTTGTTAGGCCTCGTTTCATCGATAAATGCATTTGCAAGTGCAAACCAAACGAACTGGGAGATTAACTTAAACTCTAGTACTAGAGATACTGGTGTAGATGGATTAACTGTATATTATAAAGTAACTGCTTATTCCGGTTTTTATCCACCTTATCAACATTATATATTGGATGCCGAAGGCCATCTTGCAACAGAGAATCTTCCATCCTATGAGGAAGAGGGTACTGTTTTTTCTGATTTAGAAGACCATGATAAAAATTTAATCGCTAAGTTAGAGACTAGACAAGTCCCTTATAGTTCGGGTATTCCTAGCGGCTATGATAAATGTATTGAATTAAAAGCTGATAACAGGCATAGCCATATCTGCTATAAATTAACTGCAAATCAAAACTACTCTTTTAAAGTTGGCAACGAAGTACGTGGCTTTAATATTTCTGTTGGTAGTTTTAATACTTTTCAATCCGAAAAAAATGAACGATATGGAGCAGTGTCCCTTAATATAGTATTACAACCTGTAGCTAATCCGCAGGGTAATTATTTAAGTTCTTGTGATGTATTAAGCTATACCAGCAATTTATTAAATGCAATTTGTGCATCTAAACAAACCCCTACAGTACGTAATCATCCCAGCATGCTTGACTATAAAACCTGTCAACCTAATACTAACGTAAATGTTGATGATAATGGTAATTTGGTGTGCGCGGTTCCTAAAGCTAGCACAGTACACAAGTTGCCATCTTCACAATTGGGCATGCAAAGCCGATTCTTTTGGTAACTAAGCCTGTTGGCGATTGTCTCAATTTGGGGGCTTTCGCCAAATATAAACTGGCAATAATTTATTCTTCATCTAATGCACTTTGACACATCCCTTTCAATAACCAATAGGTTTTAGTTTTAGTAGGTGCTGAAATTGAATGGAATTTAAAACAGTAGCTTGGTACTTTACTGCCACATATATCTGAAGAGTAAAATTGATCGCCATTTAGGCAACCATCAGCTTTTATCTGTAGGAGAATCTGCTCTGGTGTAAGTTTTGCAAATTTTGCTTTATAATAACTGTCAGGCTTTGGTGGTCTTATATACGATAATTGGCTATTTTGGAATTTATAGAGTGGGATATCACTTGATTCTGCATATGGCTTTCTATTGATTCCTGTAAAGGTGATAGTATCGGCATTTTGTTGCATGCTACCATCTACATAACTAAATGGAGGGGAAACCTGGATTTTGTAATTAGGCTGAATGGTAACAAAATAATTATGATCACTACTAATGTCTTTTTCAGCGTTAAAATATGCACTAATTAAGTAGATGTCTTTGTCACTAATTACAAATTTTTTATCAATTGTGATTGAAGAATAGTTAGTCCCATGAGCGAACTTAATTGCATTTTGATTAAAGGTTAATTGCTGCATTTGGTTGTGATGTCTAGTATGGGGAACTTGGGGCATTTGCAGAACTGCTAAAATCCCATAGCGAGATTTTTGATAGGAAATAATATTTGGTAACCCAGCCACCCAACTCTCATATTTTCTAGCTTCATCCTTATTTTCAAAAGTTAAATCCTTAATTTTGTCTGAAGAACCAACTTGAAAAATATAGTTTACATCCAAATCTTTTTCTGGATATATGCTATGAGTAAATCGTACACTTGCTTTACAGTTAAGGCGGTCTATTTGATCTTCTATTAATCCAGTATTTGCAATTTTCGCACTTATGAAACTACTGCCAGGATTGTTATTTTCAAGATAAGATAACAAGTTTATCTGTGTTTCTTTAGAATCACAACTTAACGGTTGTGGTTTATTGCAAGCTGAAATTATAATACTACTTGTAAGTGATGCAATTAGGGCGATAAACTTGTTATTTGCTCTCATATTCTGTAGAATCTTTCTTCTATTATCTCATAACCAGACATTGGCATGATAAGGGATATTTAAAGATACTTTGGCAAAGTTGCTATTTGCTTTCCCAATGGTATTAATAAATACATTATTGTCTTACAATTCGTGGTATCAAGCTTTATTATACTTCGATTTAGCCTATTATAATATTTTATCTCTAAAATGTAAATAATATATCAATACAGTTAAATTCAATTTGCTAATTAGTTAAACTAACTATTTTATCTACTAATTTAGCTATTCCTTGATAAACCTCGGTAATATTTTTAGCCAACATATATGCAGGAGTTGAGACTATCTTGTATTCTTGATCAACACAAATTTCGTCAACATTACAATAATGATGAATAGCTCCGCGTGCAGCAACTATTTTAGCAGTTTCCTCATCTTTTCCTATTGTCATGTTAACCGGGAAATCATAAATTGCCGGAATCATGACTGGAGCGATGCAGATAAAACCGACAGGTTTACCTTGTGCGGTGAATTGCCGACAAATATTTGCAAGCATATGGTTTACAGTATATCCTTCCCGGTTTATAGCAAAATCAAAAAGATTATAAGCTATCCCACTGCCGCCAGGGATAATTAAACCGTTATAGTTATCTATATCAAGTTCCTCAAGTTTCTTAATATCGCCACGAGCAATTCTTGCAGACTCAACAAGCATGTTTCTCGATTCAGATGTAACTTGGTTTGTAAGGTGATTTGTTACATGATTTTGATTCAAATCCAGGCTAAAGCACTGATAGCTATTACCAGATTGGGCAATTGAAAGTAAGGTTAGTACTGATTCTTGTATTTCTGACCCATCCATGCGTCCGGATCCAGCTAATAATACTGCAAATTTTTTCATAAGAAGCCCTCAATTGATTTTCTAGGTGGCATTGGTTTTATAAATAAGACTGAGGTTCTAAATTAGCAATAATTCTATCATATAATATGAAATTTCTCATTTTATATTATATCTGATGTTTGTTACGCACTTTCACAATTTCTAGTAAAAATATAGAATTTATTAGACAGGTTAATTGATTTATACGAATTATGCAGCATATTAGATTTTGTTTACGAGGTTTGCTTCATTTGTTGATTTGTTTGAGTGAAGCGAGTTTATCAACAAATAGCAAACGAGTGATTACAAAATCTTAGATGCGGAAGATCTGAGTTATAAATCAATTAACTTGTCTAGTAAATCAGAAATACTTAGTTGAATTTTATAAGATGCGTAACAAACTTATATTTAAGAATAAGGGAAATCTCATCATTAATTAATGCTCCAACTCCTAGAACCATTTAAATAAATTGAACCTATCTCGAATTTAATTTTTTAAAAAGCTCGCGGCGTAAAAGATTTAAGTCCTGATAGTTTGCGTATTTTTTCAGTTTTATCAGGCTGATTAAACTCATAAGGGCTACTAGCAAAATATAAACCATTGCCCCGATTACAAACATTTTAGCCGGGCGAAGGTTAGGAAATAACATATAGCAAATATGAACTAAAGCAATATTTACTAAAGGAGCTAAACCACCAAAGATTACGAAACCGTGGTGGTGGCTAAAAGTAACTCCTGAAAGGCGGATTGCAGAAGGAAATAGGCCAGAGATCGCTCGCGGCACCAGAAATGAGAGTAATCCGACCAAAGTTGCAATTAATAAAATGCTAATACTCACCAAAATTTCATTACTAAAAGAACACACCCATAAAATCATGCTTGGTATAAGTAAAAAAATGCAATAACGGATTGCCCTGGCAGAATTATCAAAATTCGTATGCTGATTAATAATGTAACTAATACACAGACTAAAGATTGTGGATAAAAAAATTAATCGGCTGATAGTATTATAATCATATTTCAATATATAAAACATACTTAGCGGCATGAAAATAAGATAGAAAAAAGTAGTACACCCTTTCAAACCGGCTAAAGTGATAGCGATAATAGTCTGGTTTGGATAATATGAAAATAACTTATATGCTGGAACAATACTTCTACGGCAATGTTTTACGCTTAGGGCATCACCAACAAAGATCCGCAGGCAATATACTACTAATGTCAAAAAGCCGCCAAAGAAAAATGGCAAGCGCCAGCCAAAGGATTCCATTTGGAAGTCGTTAAAGCAAAAATTTAAGATCCGGTTAATGGAAATAGCAAGGACCTGGCCAACTTCATTACCTAATAAAATGCCCACGACAGCAAATGAGACCTTATGTGAGAGTTTTATCGTGAGGTGGTCATATTCTGCCTGCATCTCAGCCCCGCCGGCTATGCCTTGAATAAGCCTTGCTAGGATAACCAGGGTCATGGTATGGATGCCAAGAGCATTGTATTCTGGGATAAAGCCAAGTGAAGTAGTTGATAAAAATAGCAAAATCGATGTGGCGCTACCTATTATCTTAGAGTTGTAATTTGGGGCAACTTTGCTATATAGCGCCATACCTAATGGTCGCACCAGGTAACCCAGGATAAAAATTGCAAATAATTGAAAGGCCGGCCAACCACCAAGCCCCGTAGAACGTGAAATATGCTCGGAAAAATAAATTCCCATAAATCCGAAAATTAGGAAATCATAAAATTCCAGCATACTCCACAATGAAGACAATAATACCGCCTTACGTTCGCGTTTGGTTAAATCGAACAAATGTAGGGTTCGGAAATTCTGAACGATCATGCTAATTGATCGACAGTTTTAGAAATAAGTTCATATACGTCCTTAGATATTTCTTCTTTGGCCAAGATTCGTAGTAATACCGGTTTTGCTATTTCCTGATATTTTTTCTCTAATGAGGTAACTTGGCTAAAGCCATGGGCAATTCTACTGGCTACTGATGAGTTAAAATGGTCTATCCGCAAAATCTCACGTTCGATGAATTGATAGCCTTTTTCATCGTGGAAGTGTTTCGGGTTTGCAGTAAATGCCCGTACTAGTGCATAAAGTTTATTTGGGTTAAGTTTATCAAATTCAGGATGCTCTAGTAAATTTTTAACGGTTGCTAATGTCTCAGGCAACTGACTTTGGCTTTGTACCAGGAACCATTTATCCATTACTAGTGGATAACTATGAAATTCATCTCTAAATTTAGCAAGAATAGTTGATCTTAATGGTGTTGCTAAATCATTTAGAGCTACTAAAACCGCAAACTTGTCAGTCATATTATCCGCTTTGAGATACTGGGTCTCAGCCAATGTTAAGTAGCTATGCCAATTTTTGCAAGCCAGTAAATAATTTAAGGCGGTATTTTTTAAGCTTCTTAGGTTCGCCTCTTTTAAATCATAAACTGAAGTTTGGCTTAAATGATAATATTCTAGCCAAATAGATTCCAATTTTGTGGCAATGGTGGATTTTACAAAATTAATAACGTCTACCATAAATAGTACGTCAACCGGCTTGAAGTATGCGCTTAGTTCAGCAAAAGATGGCAAGCTTGCTGCCAAACTTTTTATACTTGGGTCCAAATTAGGGTTAATTAAGGTTTTTCTTAAAGCTTCAATTAATTCCTCATCTACTAGCTGTTCATCGAGTTTACGTTTTTGATACAGTTTGTCTATAGTCTGGCGGTAAAGTGTCTGTAATGCCTCCCAGCGGTTAAAACTATCCTTATCATTTGCAGCTAGAGTCAAAAGCTGCTCGGTGGAATAAGCGTAATTCACGATGACCGGAGCTGAAAATTCACGTAATATGGAAGGAGTAGGTTTACTTGCAACTTTAAATTTGAAGTGATCCATTTGGTTTTTTACAAGTAAAACACAATTGCCATCTGGGTAAACTACTTCGCCGCTAATTAATTGGGGTTCCATTTCTTCGCCATTTAGACCAAGTAAGCCGATACTGACCGGGATTAGCATAGGTTTTTTATTGGTCTGTGCTGGGGTATCGGGAATCGTTTGCGCGATAGTTAGTGTATATTCATTGGTATTTGGATCAAAGCTATCTGTTACTTTTATTGTAGGTGTACCAGCTTGGGAGTACCAAAGCATAAATTGGCTTAAATCAAATTTGTTGGCATCAGCCATAGCCATGCAGAAATCTTCACAGGTAACTGCAGAGCCATCATGACGGGCAAAATATAAATCCATTCCTAAATTAAAGCCTGATTTACCAAGGATAGTTTGATACATCCTGACAACTTCTGCACCTTTTTCATAGACTGTCATTGTATAAAAGTTATTCATTTCAATATATGATTCAGGTCGTACCGAGTGAGCAAGCGGGGAGGCGTCTTCAGTAAATTGTAACTGGCGCAGTGCTTTAACATCTTGTATCCTCTTAACTGGCCGTGAATGTAAATCTGAGGTAAATTCCTGATCCCTAAATACGGTTAATCCTTCTTTTAATGATAATTGAAACCAATCACGGCAAGTGACCCGGTTACCCGTCCAGTTATGAAAATATTCATGGCCAACTACCGCTTCTACATTGATGAAATCCGTGTCAGTAGCCGTTTTGCTATCTGCTAGTACATATTTGGTATTAAATATGTTTAATCCTTTGTTTTCCATCGCACCCATATTAAAATCACCACTAGCAACAATCATATAGGTATCCAGGTCATATTCTAAGTTAAACCTTGCTTCATCCCATTTGATTGCTCGTTTTAGCGATTCCAAGCAATGGTAGCATTGCTTAATGGAAGCAGGTTCACTGTAGATTTCTAAATTGACTTTTCTACCGCTTCTGGTTATTATAAAGTCGTCTATCTTGCTAAATTTACCGGCAACCAAGGCAAAAAGATAGCTTGGCTTTTTATAGGGGTCTGACCAGACAACTTGAGTCTTGCCATTAGCTAAGGTCTTTTCACTGATTTTATTACCGTTTGATAATAATATAGGAAAATCTTTTGAGTCAGCAGTTATGGTAGTTGTGAAAATTGCCATAATATCAGGCCGGTCTTGGTAGTAGGTGATTTTCCGGAATCCTTCGGGTTCACATTGAGTAAATAAATTGCCATTAGAAGCATATAGTCCCATACAACTTTTATCGTTAAAGGGATCAACTTCGGTTTCTATCGTTAATATGAATGTATCAGGTAAGTTCGTGATGGTTAATTCATTATCTTGAAGCACATAATCTGTAATTGGATTATTATCTAATTTTATATCTATTAATTTGGCGCTGCCATTTAAAGTTAAGCTGGAAGCAATATGTGCTGAGTTTTTACGGTATTTGGTATGTGAGATAACTTTAGTTATTTGAGGCATAACATCAAATTCAAGCTCAATTGTATCTGCCCAATAATTTGGTTGACGGTAGTCTTTAAGGTATTTAACTTTTGCGTTAGTAGTCATTTTAGGTACTTCTTTTAAACAAGGTATTAAAGTTATTTAACTAGATTTAAATGTGTAGCATTTTAGCTGTAATTATTTGAGGACTTACTTCTTTGCAATCATAAAATTGAATTGATTGATTATATAGATCTATAAAAAGTGTAGCCTTGCCTCTTATTATACAGTTTTAGTTAATCTTGGATCTTTCCATCATGAGTTCCTATATTTTAGCTCTCACGAAAAAAATATTATTTCAAATTTGGCAAAATTTGCAATTTAAAGCTTCGTTATTAGCTCTGAAATTAGCCATTAAGCATATTATTATAAGTATTTATTCATCACAACTCAAGCTGATTTTTAAGTTGAATATGCTTGATTTATTATTTCGAATGGATGAGCTTGCTTCGGTAATAGAATTTTGCAAATGCACAATAATATTTTTTTTGTTGGTTGTCATTAGTTGTATAATTATGCGATTAAAATTTATCAAAACCTCGCTACCGGATACTTTAATTATAGTTAGGATTTAATTTATCCTTTTTTATAAGAGTGTTTGGTGTTGAAGTCAGAAACATCTTATCCTGCACTTATTTAAAAAATGATCTGCATTATAAAGTTGTAGGATTGATAAAGTATGTAAAACTTATTATTTTTTAAGGTAGGATATGAACTACACTCCATTTTATCAATGTCATCTAGATAGTAACGCTAGAATTGTTGATTTTGGTGGCTGGGCATTACCAGTAAATTATGGCTCCCAAATTAAAGAGCATGAAGCAGTTCGAACTAACGCAGGCATGTTTGATGTTTCCCATATGTTAGTAACCGATGTGCATGGTGCTGAAGTCCGTCAGTTTTTACGCTATTTAATTAGTAATGATGTTGCAAAATTGGAGAAGTTTGGGGTTGGTAAAGCACTCTATTCCGGCTTATTAAATCAAGAAGCCGGGGTTATTGATGATCTTATTGTCTATCTTATGCCATTTGGTTATCGGATAGTAACCAATGCTTCGACAGAAGCTAAGGATATGAACTGGATTCGCCAAGTGGCAGCTAATTTTAAAGTAGAACTATTTAACCGCAGGGATTTGGCAATGTTAGCTGTTCAAGGCCCTGAGGCAATTGCAAAAGTGTCACTTGTCCATCCGCATATGGCAGAGAAGCTCTCCGGATTAAAACCATTTATGGCAATAGAAGATAATAATTATTTTTACGCACGTACTGGATATACTGGTGAAAATGGGCTTGAAATTATGCTGCCGCGAACCGAAGCTGCTTCATTTTGGGCTTTGCTGATAAATGCTGGAGTTGAGCCTTGCGGACTTGGTGCCCGTGATACCTTACGTCTTGAAGCTGGGATGAATCTATATGGGCATGATATGGATGAAAGTGTAAACCCACTTGCCTGCGGTATGGATTGGGTCGTTGATCTTAGCGATGAAGAACGCGACTTTATTGGTAAAAAAGCCTATCAACTCGCTAAATTATCTTCAGATGGTGAGGTTCAAACTGGACTTATTTTGGAGGGCAAGGGTGTCTTGAGGGAAGGGCAAAAGCTTTTTCTTAATGGGGAGGAGTGTGGTACAATTACCAGTGGTACTTTTTCGCCTACATTAAAAGTATCAATTGGTATAGCCCGTATCAAAAAAGAGACACAAGGAAATGTCTTTGTCGAAATCAGAGGTAACCTGGAGCCTGTTAGGTTAATTAAATTGCCATTCGTTAGAAATGGTAAAAAAATGTTTGACTAAGTAGAGGAATAAACTATGTACGATCAAAATATGAAATTTGTTGATACCCATGAATGGGTACGCGTGGAAGATGCGGATGTAGTAAGCGTCGGGATTACCAACCATGCCCAAGAGTTGCTCGGAGATTTAGTTTACATTGAATTACCTAATGTCGGCCAAGTTATTAAGTCAGGTGATACAATTGGAGTAGTTGAGTCAGTTAAAGCAGCTTCTGATTTATATTCACCTGTATCAGGCGTTGTAACTGCTATCAATGATGAGGTAGTTGCTGATCCAACCTTGGCTAATACTGATCCGCATCAAGCTGGCTGGTTATTTCAAGTAAAGCTTGATGATATAGCAGAATTAGATAGCCTAATGAGTGCTGACAAATATAAGTCCTTAATTGGTTAAGGCATTGGTGTACTGATTCCCTGTTTTTCTTAAACGGGGTTTTTTTATTTAGGATGATTTATGAGCGATTTTATAAAGCGGCATGTTGGATTAAGCCATGCTGAGCAAGCAAAGATGCTTGAAGTTTTGGGTTATGATTGTTTAGACAACTTTATCAGTAGCGTTATTCCACCTGAACTCTTAAGTAGTAGTAAAACCACGCGTGAAGTTGGCTTGAATGAAGACCAGGCCTTAGCGAAGCTATCAGCAATTATAGATGCTAATTTGTTACTGAAAAATTTTATTGGACTTGGTTATCACGATACTGTAACACCATCGGTAATCCGCCGTAATGTATTTGAAAATCCGGGATGGTATACTGCCTATACTCCCTATCAAGCTGAAGTTTCGCAAGGGCGTCTTGAAGCGCTTTTAAATTACCAGCAAATGCTGATTGATTTAACTGGTTTTGATCTTGCCAATGCATCTTTACTGGATGAAGCAACGGCAGCAGCAGAAGCAATGGCAATGGCTCAAAGAGTAAATGCCTCAGGTGGCAATAAATTCTTTGTTGATGCCAAAGTTCTACCGCAGACCTTGAGTGTGATTGAGACCCGTGCTAAATATTTTGATATTGAACTTATAGTTGATGATGTCAAGAAGCTCAACCCGGCTGAAGTATTCGGTGTTTTTATTCAAAATCCGGATTTAAATGGAACTGTACATGATTATACCGGGCAAATTTCTGCATGGCGCAATGTATCTGCTAAATTAATGGTAATTATGGCTTGTGATTTATTATCTCTAGTGTTATTTAAGTCACCTGCTAGCCAAGGTGCAGATATCGCAATCGGATCTAGCCAGCGCTTTGGGGTACCACTAGGTTTTGGTGGTCCTTCAGCTGCGTTTATGGCGACTAAAGATGCCCATAAACGGACAATGCCTGGAAGAATTATTGGGGTGTCGGTAGATGCTTTAGGAAAAAAAGCGTTAAGAATGGCCTTGCAGACCCGCGAGCAGCATATTCGCCGTGAGAAAGCTACGTCAAATATTTGTACTGCACAAGTTCTGCTAGCTAATATGGCAGGGTTTTATGCCATTTATCATGGAGCTTATGGGTTAAAATCTATTGCACTTAGAGTATCGCATTTAGCCAATTTGCTTGCACGGAATTTACGTGAGAATGGGATTAGCTTAACAAATGGTGAAATTATTTTTGATACTTTGAGCTTTAAAGCTGAGGATGCTTCACAATTAGTAGCTAAGCTTGCTGACAATGGTTATGCAATTGGCAATATTGATGATTCGATCTATATCTCAGTTGGTGAGAGCGCTAGTACGAGTGATATCGAAGAGATATTTAGTTTACTTGTTCCTGGTAAGGAATTCAAGAATTATCCTGATAGGGAATTGCTAACTAGTCAAGAGCAGTTGTACCGGGCAGATGAAATACTTAATCATCCAGTGTTTAATAGCTACCAAACTGAAACCAAAATGATGCGTTATCTTAAAAAGCTGGAAAATAAAGATATTTCTTTAGTGCATAGCATGATCCCGCTTGGATCGTGTACCATGAAACTGAATGCAGCAGCAGAATTAGAACCATTATCATGGCCTAAAATGGCAAACATTCATCCGTTTGCCCCAAGAAGCAGCGTTGAAGGCTATTTGACTATGATTAATGGCTTAAAGCAGCAATTAATGGCAATTACCGGTTTTGATGATGTTTGTATGCAGCCAAATTCCGGCGCCCAAGGAGAATATACCGGCTTATTGGCTATCCGTAGATACCAAGAGAGTATCGGTGAAAACAGGCGCAATATCTGTTTAATCCCACGCTCAGCACATGGCACTAACCCTGCAACAGCACAAATGATGGGCCTTGAAGTTGTCGTTGTAAACTGCGATGATAATGGCAATGTTGATGTAGCTGATTTAGCGAGTAAAGCAGAAGAGTATAAAGATACTTTATCGTGCTTGATGATAACTTATCCATCCACCCATGGGGTTTTTGAAGCAAGTATAAAAGAAATTTGCGCAATTATTCATGAAAATGGCGGCCAGGTATATATGGATGGAGCCAACCTTAATGCTTTAGTCGGCTTAGTTAAGCCTGCTGAATTAGGTGCTGATGTATCACATATCAACCTTCATAAAACCTTTGCTATCCCTCATGGGGGCGGTGGTCCGGGTATGGGGCCAATTGGTTTACGTAAACACTTAGCGCCTTTTTTACCAAAACATCCTATTTTTGACGCAGCTAACTATAATAATCTTACTGCTGTTAGTAGTTCGCCTTTCGGTAGTGCATCAATTTTGGCGATTTCCTGGATGTATAACACTATGCTTGGCGAAACAGGGTTAGAGTTATCTACTAAAACTGCCATTTTAAATGCAAATTATATCGCGCATAAATTGCAGCAAGTAGGGTATCAGGTATTGTATACCGGGCAAAATAATAAAGTTGCTCATGAGTGCATTATTGACTTAAGACCTATTAAAGCTGAAACCGGGATTAGCGAGGTGGATTTTGCTAAACGTTTGATGGATTATGGTTTTCATGCGCCAACAATGTCGTTTCCTGTTCCAGGAACATTAATGATTGAGCCGACTGAGAGTGAGTGCTTGGATGAGCTTGACCGCTTTATCGAGGCAATGACCCAAATCTATCAAGAAATGCAAAAAGTTAAAAGTGGGGAATTTGATAAGATTAATAATCCATTAAAAAATGCGCCACATACTTTAGCAAATGTAATGAACTGGGATAAGCCATACTCAGTTGAGTTAGGCTGCTTTCCATTAGCCAGCTTAAAAGAAAGTAAGGTATTCCCATCCGTAAACCGGATTGATGACGCACATGGCGATCGTAATTTTATGTGCAACTGCTTTGATTTCTCTTAGGCTAATCAAAATAGGTTTATAGAAAAACAAGCTAAACTAAATTCGTCTCTAGGATAATGTAAGCCACTTAAGTTAATAAGACTATTTCATTTTGAATGGAAGGTTGAAACTAATAAGTGGCTTTTTTTTAATATATTAATAATGCTACCATTATAATAAGGTTTAAATCAGATAATTTGGTTTAATTTCATTAAAGTGAGAATAATAGTTAGTGAACTAAGAGCTATTTTCAATTCAAGGTCTAAGGGTAGTTTAAAAATTATGTACAAGACTAATATTTAGCTCCTTAGAACTGATCGTAATTTTGTATAATATTGGGATAAGTAAAAAAAATAACCGATGAAAGGACAGTATGCAATCTGGTAAAGGGAGTATTTCGCAAATAGGCCTAGTTGCTGCAATGTTTCTGGTAACCAGCAATATGCTCGGCTCGGGGGTATATATGCTACCGGCTTCATTAGCGGGTATTGGCGGAATCTCATTAATTGGTTGGGTTGTTGCCATGATTGGGGTATTGGCACTAGCTTTAGTCTTCGCTAAACTCGCAGTTTTTCTGCCAACAGGCGCCGGACCATACTCTTATGCCAGAGAGGCATTTGGCAACTTTGTCGGTTATCAGACCAACTTTGTCTATTCTCTTGCTAATTGGATTGCATTAGTTAGTATGTTAACTATTATCGTGGGTTACCTAGCTAATATTTTTCCGGTTTTTAATAATTTGGTAGTTAGCGCAACTACACAGATTGCCATTATTTGGTTATTTACCTGGCTAAATATCCGGGGGGCTAGAGTAGTTGCTATTGTTCAATCCTGTGCCTTCGTTTTGGCGTTAATTCCACTAATTTTTGTATCGGTTTTTGGTTGGCACTGGTTTGATCTTAAAACCTTTATGGCTGGATGGAATGTATCCCATCAAAGTCCAATCGCTGCGGTGAACTCATCATTTAACAATATTATGTGGGCATTTATTGGCGTAGAATCAGCCTGTGTTTCTGCGGCTGTTGTTAAAAACCCTAAGCGTAATATACCTTTGGCAACAATTCTTGGTGTTTTAATTGCAACTATATTATATATTTCAACTTGCACCGTCATGATGGGGATAGTGCCCAACTCCCAGCTTGCTGCTTCTAGTGCCCCGTTTGCAGATACATTAACTCGAATATTTCATTCGCATAGCGCTGGGGTAATAATGTCGCTTATCGCAATTATTGATTGCTCTGGAGCAATGGCGGGATGGACATTAGTAACTGGACAAACTGCAAAAGCAGCCGCTGAAGACAACCTTTTTCCTAAATTATTTGCTAAAACTAACCGTAGGGGAGTCCCAGCGGTTGGCTTAACTGTGTTGGCAGTTGTTATGAGCGTAGTGGTGATTTTAACTATTTCCCCAACAGCCCAACAACAATTTAATAAAATTATTACCATGTCAGTAATTTTATATTTAATACCATATATTTATTCTGCTTTTGCCGTTATGATAATTGGAGTTAATAAAGTAGGAAACAAAGTTTACTGGTTTTATGTAGTACTAGGAGTACTCGCTGCAGTTTTTTGTATGTGGTCGATCTTGGGGTCTGACAAACCTTTGACTGTTTGGGCATTTTTGGTAATGATTTCGAGTACCGTATTTTATGCCTTTGCATCTCCCTTACACCGAAAAGAAGTATAATTAATTAAAATTAAGGATTAGTATGTTAGAATTAACGATTAAACAAAAACAGTTTCTAAAAGGCTTAGCCCATGAGCTAGAACCTGTTGTGATTATTGGTAATAATGGTTTGACCCCTTCTGTAATCAAAGAAATTGATACAAGTTTGACTGCTCATGAGCTTATTAAAGTTCGCGTACTTGGCGATGACCGCATGTATCGAGAGAAGATTATTGAAGATATTTGCGGCGAAACAGATGCTAGCTTTGTACAACATATTGGTAAATTGATAGTATTGTATCGTACAAGTAAGAAAGCAAGAATTACATTGCCCCAAAAATAGAAAGGTTAGGCCATGGCGAAATATAATGTAGCGGTTCTAGGCTGCGGGGCGATTTTTAGCCGACACTTGGCTGCTTTGGAAGCCAATCAAGAAAACTATAATTTTGTGGGGTTGTATGATCCTGATATTGAAGTACAAAAACGACTAAAGATAGAACTTCCTGATGTAAAGCAATATTTAGCTGAAGATGAAGTTTATCTAGATCCTGCAATTAATTTTGTGGTTATCCTTTCTCCTAGCCATTTACATTTTAAACAAGCGATAAACGCGGTTAAAAATGGCAAAAGTGTATTAATTGAAAAGCCGGTTTCGTTTGATCCCGCAGAGGTTATTGAACTCCAGAGATTGGCAAATGAGCGAGGTGTTGAAGTATTCTGTGTTTTACAGGTAAGATTAAACCAATCAATTGCAATTGCTAAACGGGTACTTGATGAGGGATTGTTAGGTGAAATACGTGGAACAGCTTTAGTACAACGTTGGCAACGGCCGATTTCTTACTTTAGCGGCTGGAGAGGTACATATAAATCTTGCGGCGGCGTTCTATATGAATTTGGTATACATTACCTGGATATTATGCAGTACCTCCTTGGGATACCGAAAGCTGTAGCAGCTAAATTTTATCGAAATAAATTCAAAGACGTAGAAGTTAGCGATACCGCACATGCCCTTTTAGAATATCCTGGTTATGGGGCTACTATGGAAATTAGCCTAGCTGCTGAACCTCGTAATATTGAGCTATCCTTAACCATAATGGGTAGTGAAGGCTTTATTAAGCTTGGGGCTAAATCGCTAGACCAAATAATGGGCATTGATTTTTTGAGCCCTGATAAAATGCAACGATATAAGGCTATCTGTGAAGAAATTCTGGGTGAAATTATCGAGAATCAAGTTACTATTGGTGCCTGCCCACATCATCCTGAGTTATATAAACAAATTATCATTAACCCAGAATTGTTTACGGTAGATAAAACTTTTAATGTAATTAAATTGGTTGATGAAATCAACCACTTAGATCGTTAAGGTTATTAATGCGTTCTAAACTCTTTAAAGCTGTTGCAATTGTTGCATTGTTAGGAATCACTTTTCTGATTGCTCGACATGAGCAGCTGATAGCATTAAATGATCCTCATTTTGATACTACTCAGTTTAGAGTTGAACCGGCGCTAAAAGCAAAGTCAGCTTTTTTTGAATCTCAAATTGTACCGCAGCCCAAGTATTTGCCTGCAGCACATAGTTCATCGTTTACGGTAATGGGAAATGGGGATTTGCTAGCATTTTGGTTTGCCGGTACTAAGGAAGGCAATCCTGATGTAAAAATCTGGCATTCCCGCTATCATAATGGCAAGTGGGATATGGCAAGCTCCCTGGTAGATCCGCATATGATAGCTAAAGCTAACCATCGTTATGTAATAAAAGTTGGCAATCCAGTTATTTATCGTGCTAAAAACGGGACTTTGCATTTATTTGTAGTATCTGTTAGTATTGGCGGGTGGTCGGGTAGTACCTTAAACCATTTAAAATCTACTGATAATGGTTTAACTTGGAGCGAACCTGCCCGCATTATAATAAGCCCGTTTTTTAATATAAGTACCTTAGTTCGGACTTCAGCAGTAACATTAAAAGATGGTGGTTTCTATTTGCCGGTATATCACGAATTAATGCGTAAATATCCAGAGCTTTTACGGTTTAATGCAGATGGGGAGTTTGTTGAACAAATCAGGATTACCAATAAAAATTATATGTTGCAGCCAAGTATAGTACCTTTAAACGAGAATGAAGCTTGGGCATATTTTAGAAATAGTTCTCTTAAAGATGAAACGCGTATAATGTATGCTTCGTTTACTTCAGATGGAGGTAAACACTGGACTAAGCCTGCAGCAACTAATCTAACCAATCCAGATTCATCCTTAGTCGCTGAAAACCTCGGCGATGGCCGTTTGATTATGGTATATAACCAAGACAGCCGAGGGCATTTAATACTTGGAATCTCGCGCGATGGTATTCACTGGCAGCCTATTTATGCGCTAGAAAATCATGAAGGTGACGAATTTTCATATCCTTCGATTCAAGTAGATGACGACTTTATTGATATTATGTACACAAATAATCGGAAGAATATCAAGCATGTCCGGTTTAACCGCGCCTGGCTTAATGAGGTGATTAATAATGCTCAACATTGAATTAATCCAATTAACTATATATTCGCTGGCTTTAGCCTTGCTTTTAGTTTATCTAAGCCAGTTACCTAGATTTTCCTTATTTCTTAGCTCACTTTTGTTTATTCTACTTATCCTAGGGATAAATGTTCTCCCTCTTTGGCGCGGTAGTTCCTTGGTCGAATTAGCCCGTGGCGCAATTGGCGATGTAAGTCTTATGAGCGGCGGGCTTTTAATCTTAATTATTGTAAATCAATTTGACTTCAGTGATAAGCGAACTGCGGTGCTCAATAGGGTGGAGAAATGTAGTTTGATTATAGTTGGATTTGCGCTTTATCTATCTGCACTTGGTTTTATCAGTATTGATATATATTCGTGGGGCTATTTAACTTTATGGTTTCCAATTGCAATTGCGATACTAGCTATAGTGTTAATCCTTTTTGAGCGCAAGTTTGGGGTCGTGCTACTTTTGTCTTTAGCAGGCTTTTACTTTAAAACCCAATTTTCAAATAACCTATGGGATTACTTATTTGACCCAGTGTTATGGCTTGTTTTACTTATTGATTTTGTAAGTTTTATTATCCCGAATAAGCCTGAAAATGATTCCGAGATTCAAGCATACTAGATATATTAAAATAATTCAGGGCTTTTAATTATCTGTAAGGTACAAAGGATAATTTTCTATACCTTAATCAAGGTAAAGCCCGAATTAAATTGCTAAATCTAACTGCGATTAGAAATCAAAAATTTCTTCTGGTTTAGCCGGGTGAAGTTTATTACTAAGTTCAGTAAAGAGGCTGGCGATATTTGCGTTTAGGAAAACAACCGCTTCGCCTTTTTCTTCTTTTTCTTTATCATATTTAGTGTCTAAATGATTCCTAATCTGTTGCCGATTAAATAAGCTATCTAGAAGTTCCCACATTTCTTTTTTAGGTTTATACTCTACCTCATCTTTTTTTTTCGCAGCCCTAACTAATGACTGTATTTCATAATCTATTTCTTTTGCAGTAGGAAAATGTTCGAGAAATGAGTCAGGAAAATATGTTTTAAGCTTAAATTTTACTAATTTGTGAAGATAGGCTGAATAAATGATAATCATACCTTCAATTTTAGCGAAATTTATCTCAGTCTCATTGGCTTTATTTATTTTATTTTGTAAAACTTCATAAATTTTCTTTACATTGAACTTGTACTTGGCATCAGATAACTCAGTAATTAGTGTGTTTCTCTCCTCAGTAGTTAATGAAGAGAAATTGATATTGTTGTTCTTACTCCAAGAATTTAACGCCTCCTTGAATTCGTCTAAGAATTGGGTGTACATTTGCTCTTTCCTTGAACCAGGTTTGATCTTAAACCTGAAATACAGTTCTGCTTTTGCTAATTCAAATGAAGTAGGAAAAGGGAGCTGATATTTTTGCCGGAGCTCATCAGGTGGAATTGCTTGACCTGCAAGGCTATTTACACTTTCTCTATGTTCTTCTTTAAGGGAGTTATATTTTTGTACTACTCCGTCGGACCTAATTACGTAATATATTGTCCCATGTGTACTTTCAAGAATATGTAAACCATTTGGAGGTAATTGTAAGTCACCAAAGAATATATTGAGTTGTTGCCAGTCAAAACCTTGGTTGTTCATGAAATTTTTTGCTTTTATCCCCTTGGCTAATGAAATTTTTTGTGGTGTTGTATTTTCTTGATATACTTGATAAAAGGTATCTGGTTTATTGGGACCAACCCATTTATGGGTTGGCTTGTTCTTATCAGGATAAATTCCATAAATTCCCGGTGCTAAAGGCAAACTTTCTGGCAAGTGCAAAGAACCAAGCAGGTGAGCAAATTCCTTATCACTGTATACCTGGAAGTTGCATGGCGCTTCAAATTTTTCCCTGGATACCTTGGATATCCTCATAGGTTGTGACATTTTAACTAGGCCAAGCACTAATCCTGCTAACTGTAAACGAAGAGATTTATATTCTTCTTCAGAATATCTTCTTATGTATGATGGTTTTTTTTCCAAATGGTGCTTGCTAATTAAATTTATCAGCTGCTCTATGATTTTCTTCATTGCTGGCCTGTCTGGTGTGGCCAAAGCTGGTTCTATTGGGGTGGTCTCATGATTCGCTGGTGTTATGTCAGGAGTGCTAGCAGTTTGGTAAGAAACTTGTGCTTGTTGCGGAGCTGACGCCATTACTCCATTATTTAGATGGTTATTTGGGGATACTAAACTGTTGTTAGAGGTTGAGAAAGGGTTTTCTTCTTTGGGTTTTTCTTTGAACGGGATTGAGTACCTTATATTAGTTTTTAGTGGGGTATCATGAGATAGCGTGCTTGCCTGAAATAAACTCGTATTTTCTTTCTGTGCGTCCTTAGCTAAAAAGCTTGAGTATCTTGGAGTTTCTGATTTTGTGCTAGTCTCTCTTGGCTGCGTAGTGGGTGGTGTATTTTTCAGGTTTGCAGCTAGCATGGTATAGTTCCTTTCTATTATGATAAATAAAAGTTTAGCAATTGAAAAAAACTAAAACTGGTTTTAGTTTTTGCATTGTAGAATTATAATAGGCAGCTGAAATTATGCTAAGCATCGATTTTCTGCATCAGATGCAATTGCCGAAAAGAAGAGATATATTGCAAAAAAATAAATTGCTAATTAGGGGATAAGCTTGGGTTAAATATATACATGACTGAATACGTGGCCAGTAGGAAATTGTTAACTAAACTACTTCTTATTTACTGTTTTAATGTTGGTTAAGCATAAAAAATGCGGTAATATATATACCGCATTTTTTATCAACTTCAAGGAACAGTCTTTGTTAGATTTCAAGCTGAAGCTGTTTTAAATATTCTTTGAACTCATTACCGATTTCAGGATGTTTCAAACCATAACCGATAGTAGCTTCTAAATAGCCAAGCTTAGAACCACAATCATAGCGTTTCCCTTGAATGACATGGGCAAAAATGGCCTCATAATGTAAGACTTGGGATATTGCATCAGTTAACTGGATTTCTCCACCTACCCCGCGAGAGGTATTTTTTAATTCATGAAATATCCGCGGCGTCAATATATAGCGGCCAACCGCAGCCAAATTTGAAGGAGCTTCTTCCGGCTTCGGTTTCTCAACAATTTTTTCAATTTTATTGAAATTATGTGAATTTGCCGCTAGCTGTACTATTCCATATGAAGAAACATCTTCATGCGCTACTTCATTTACCCCCAAGACTGAAGAACCAGTTTCTTGATATACTTGCATCATTTGAGCCAGCGCACCTGGTTTAGCATCAATTAGCTCATCAGCCAATATTACTGCAAATGGTTCATTACCAACTACCGCCTTTGCAGTTAATACCGCATGGCCAAGCCCCAATGCTTCAGCTTGTCTGATGTAGATACAATTAACATGACTTGGTAGAATATTTTGAACAATATCTAATAGTTTGGTTTTATTTTTAAGCTCAAGCTCTGTTTCAAGTTCATAAGCTTTGTCAAAATGATCTTCAATCGAGCGCTTATTCCTGCCCGTGATAAACACTAGTTCTGTAATGCCTGCATCAATTGCCTCTTCTACTGCATATTGAATTAAAGGTTTGTCAACAATAGGCAGCATTTCTTTAGGCGACGCTTTTGTCGCAGGAAGGAATCTAGTTCCCATACCAGCAACCGGAAACACAGCTTTAGTAATTTTAGGAATGATACTCATCTTTAGTTACCAGAAAAAAAGTAATATTCAAGTTGCTGGCGTAAATATCTACGCGCCGCTTCTTCTGATAAGTTTAGGCGATTTTCGTTAATTATCATGGTTTGCTGTTTAATCCAGCCTTGCCAAGCTTCTTTTGAAACGTTTTCTAAAATACGTTGGCCAAGTTCGCCTGGTAAGGGAGGGAAATCCAGCCCTTCAGCTTCTACGCCCAGTTTTACACATTTAACTAATTTACCCATTCTAAATTATCCTTTGCTTATATTTTCTTAAAAATTACGGTAGAATTGGTACCGCCAAAGCCAAAAGAATTGGACATGGCATATTCAAGTTGTTTTTCTTTAGCAACATTTGCGGTATAGTCCAAATCACATTCGGGATCTTGGTCGAAAATATTGATTGTCGGCGGGATAATCCCTTCTTGGACAGCCTTAATAGTAAACACTGCTTCAATTGCACTTGCCGCACCTAATAAGTGCCCAGTCATAGATTTGGTAGAACTTACCGATAATTTGTATGCATGATCTTTAAATACTTCTTTAACCGCATTGGTTTCATTAATATCGCCAATTGGAGTTGAAGTACCATGAGCATTGATATAACCAATCTGATCCGGGTTTATCCCGGCATTTTTTAATGCCATTTGCATACTTCTTGATGGCCCATCAACAGTTGGTGCCGTTATATGGTTCGCATCAGATGTAGCGCCATAGCCAACAACTTCAGCATAGATTTTTGCACCACGTTTTTTAGCATGCTCATATTCTTCTAATACAAACACAGCTGAACCTTCACCCATTACAAACCCATCGCGGCCTTTATCCCAAGGCCGAGATGCCGTTTTAGGGTCGTCATTTCGGGTTGATAATGCTTTTAAAGCATTAAACCCAGCAATACCTATCCCGCAGATAGTGCTTTCAGCACCACCGGCAAGCATGATGTCGCAGTCGCCATATTCAATATAACGCGCAGCATCACCCAAACAGTGGTTACTTGAAGCACAAGCACTAACAACACCATAATTAACGCCTTTATAGCCGTAGATTATCGATAACTGGCCTGCAACCATATTACCTAGTGCACTGGGGATAAAGAAAGGAGAAATTTTACGAGGTCCTTTTTCTTTAAGAATTAGAGAATTCTCTTCAATAGTAGGTAAACCTCCAATCCCAGAACCAATAATTAAACCAACTCTCTCTTTATTGATTGGAGCATCTTCAATCCCAGAGTCTCTAACTGCTTGGATTCCAGCAACCATGCCAAGTTGGATGAAACGGTCCACCCGGCGGGCTTCTTTTTCTTCCATATAGCCTTCGGTTGAGAAGTTTTTTACTTCGCCTGCGATTTTGGTTGCAAGATTAGTTGCATCAAAATGAGTAATAGTGTCTATGCCACTAACCCCAGCAACAATGTTTTTCCAGCTATTGGCTAAATCGTTACCTACAGGTGAAACAATACCAATACCTGTTACTACAACTCTACGTTTAGACATGAAAAACTCCTATTGATTTTTTAAATGATCGTTTAAATATAACCAGGTATCTATTACTGTATCTGGATTTAAAGAAATAGTCTTGATTCCTTCTTCAATTAGCCACTGCGCAAAATCAGCATGATCTGACGGCCCCTGGCCACAGATACCAACATATTTATTTTGTCTTAAGCATGCGCTGATTGCTAAGTGTAGCATAGCTTTTACTGCCTCATTCCGCTCATCAAACGATGCCGCTATAGCACCATTAGAATCGCGGTCAATACCAAGAGTTAATTGTGTCATGTCGTTAGACCCAATTGAGAATCCATCAAAGTATTCAAGGAACTTATCAGCAAGTATTGCATTTGAAGGGATTTCGCACATCATGTATACATTTAAGCCGTTTTTGCCACGAACTAAGCCATTATTGGCAAGCAAATCAATTACTTCTTTAGCTTCAGTTGTGGTGCGGACAAATGGGATCATAATGGTTACATTATCAAAGCCCATAGTTTCACGGACTTTATTAATTGCCATACATTCTAAATCGAAGCAATCTCTAAAGCTAGGTGCGATATAACGAGATGCACCCCTAAAACCCATCATTGGGTTCTCTTCAATTGGTTCATATAATTTACCACCAATTAGATTAGAGTATTCGTTTGATTTAAAATCTGATAGTCTAACAATAACTTTTTTCGGGTAGAACGCACTTGCAATTGTCGCAATACCTTCAGCTAACTTATCAACATAAAAATCTACTGGGCTCTTATAACCAGAAATTTTTTCTTGAATAGTTGATTTTAATGGCTCTGGCAAGTTGTCGAATTCAAGTAATGCTTTAGGATGGATGCCAATTTGGCGATTAATAATAAATTCAAGGCGTGCCAGTCCTACACCGTAATTTGGAATAGTCGAGAAATTAAAAGCAAGTTCAGGATTACCTACATTCATCATGATTTCAACCGGTAAATCAGGCATATTGCCAATGTCCAATTCTAGAACATCTATATTTAACTTGCCTTCATAAATGTGGCCAGTATCGCCTTCACAGCAAGAAACGGTAACTTCCTGACCTTCTGTCAGTACTTCGGTTGCGTTTTCGCAGCCAACAATTGCTGGAATACCTAATTCACGCGCAATAATAGCAGCGTGGCAGGTTCTTCCTCCACGGTTAGTAACAATTGCTGCTGCACGCTTCATTACCGGCTCCCAATCAGGGTCAGTCATGTCAGTTACCAAAATGTCCCCAGCTTTGACGCTATGCATTTCACTGTGGTCTTTAACTAAGCGTACCACCCCGCTGGCCGCTTTCTGGCCGACAGCACGTCCCGTAACTAATACTTTACCGCGCTCTTTCAAGTGATAGCGGGTTTGTTTACCGCCAACTTCTTCTTGTGATTTAACTGTTTCTGGGCGCGCTTGTAAGATATAGATTTTACTATCTAGACCATCTTTACCCCATTCAATGTCCATTGGGCGACCATAGTGCTCTTCGATAATCATCGCAAATTTGCCAAGCTCAATTACATCATTATCTGTAATTGAAAATTGGTTACGCTCATGACTAGGTACCCCGATTGTTCGAACTGATTTACCTGGGACAGTAGCATCGGTAAATTCCATTTTCATTGCCTTGCTGCCAAGGTTTTTGCGAATTATAGCTTGTTTATTGGTTACTAAATTTGGTTTATAAACATAAAACTCATCAGGATTAACCATGCCCTGAACAATACATTCTCCTAGGCCGTAGCTAGAAGTTATAAATACAACCTTGTCAAAACCTGACTCAGTATCAACGGTAAACATTACTCCTGAGCTAGCAGCATCAGAGCGCACCATTTTTTGAACCCCAGCTGATAAATAGATCAAAGAATGGTCAAAGCCTTTATGTACGCGATAAGCAATTGCTCGATCGTTATATAACGAGGCGAAAACTTGCTTTACTGCCGACTTTAAATTATCTAGGCCATGGATGTTTAGATATGAATCTTGCTGCCCTGCGAAAGATGCATCAGGAAGGTCTTCTGCAGTTGCTGAAGAACGAACCGCAACCGAAATTTCTTCGCCATATTTAGCAAGCATAGCTGTATATGCTTCTTCCAAATCTTTTTCGAAGTCTTCTTGGAATGGCGCATCCATGATCCAAGATTGAATTTCTTTGCCGGCTTTGGCAAGTTCAATTACATTATCAACATCAAGTTTATCAAGTACACTGTCAATTTTCTGTTTAAGATTATTTGTTTCCAAGAATCTTTTATAAGCTGAAGCTGTAGTTGCAAAACCACCTGGTACTCGGATCCCTTTGCTGTCTAATTGCGAAATCATTTCACCTAACGAAGCATTCTTTCCTCCAACTTCTCCGACGTCGCTCATACGTAAATTTTCAAACCAGATGATATTTTTCATAAATTGCTCCTGCTAAAATAATGGAGTGATTTTACTATTATTCTATTTATACTGCAACCAGTACCGCTTTTTTGGCTAACCTATTCCAAGAAGAAGCTCCTTGGCGTTTGTTAAATCCAAATAAAATTCGAAAACGTTTAATTTTAGCATATTTAGAAATTAATTACCTAACTGGTTTATTTTGGGTAGGTGTATGGCTGTAGCATTTCCGTATGAATGGCTTTATATTGCTCGCTTAATGTTTGAATATAAACTTAAATTTCAGCAAACTAACTACCAAGTAATGTAGACTTTTAACACTTTTTATGAGTTTAAGGTACTGGTAAGTTCATATAAGAGTTCTAGGGCCTCTCTAGCACTTAAACCATCCGGGTCCAGATTATTTAATCGACTTAAAACGGCTTCCTCTTTAGGGTTATGGCAAGGCTTGGTTTCATTATACGCGTCATTGATACTAAATAGCTCCAGTTGTGCCTGGTCTTTACTTTGCGTTTCTAAATGGCTTAGATATTTTTTGGCTGTCGCAAGCACCGCTTTGGGTACCCCCGCTAAAGATGCCACTTGGATTCCGTAGCTTTTAGCGGCAGGGCCAATTTCAACTTGATGCATGAAAATGATCTGGTCTTTATGCTCAACTGCATTTAGATGGACATTTAGTACTTGGCTATAGTGGCTGGCCAAATCAGTCAGTTCAAAGTAATGAGTTGCAAATAAAGTATATGAACCACTATATTCAATTATATAGCGGGCAATCGCATAAGCTAATGCCAGGCCATCAAAGGTCGAAGTCCCTCGGCCTACTTCATCCATAATGATTAATGATTTTGCAGTGGCATTATTCAAGATATTGGCTGTTTCAGACATTTCTACCATGAATGTTGATTTACCGGCTGATAAATCATCTGATGCGCCAATTCTGGTAAATATTCGGTCAATGTCGCCAATTTGGGCACTTTTTGCTGGCACATATGAACCACAATAAGCAAGTAGGGTAATAATTGCCGTTTGCCGCATATAAGTTGATTTACCGCCCATGTTGGGGCCGGTGATTAAAAGAAAGCTTTGATTTTGGTTTAATTTTAGGTCGTTTGCAATAAACTGGTCTACCTGTCCCTCAACTACAGGGTGACGTCCACCAATTATTTTTAGTTCATTATGTTTTACAAGCTCTGGTCGGCAGTAATTATTATCTTTAGCGATTTTGGCAAAGTTAGCTAGTACATCAAGGGTTGATAGGGCATCAGCTAATCTTTGTAAATTAGCTACTGCAGGGGAAAGAAAGTCCAGGATTTCTTCGTAGAGGCGTTTTTCTAGAGCTAGAGCCTTGTCTTGCGCTGAAATAACTTCATTTTCAAATGTTTTAAGTTCCGGAGTAGTGAAACGCTCGGCATTTTTTAAAGTTTGTGTCCGACGATATTCTATTGGGGTTTTATCTAAATTTGAGCGTGAGATTTCAATATAATACCCATGTACCCGGTTATATTCTATTTTGAGGTTCTGTATCCCGGTTTTTTCCCGTTCGCGTGCTTCTAACTCTAATAAAAACTGGCTGCCATCGCTTTGGATATTCCTTAAATAATCTAATTCTTGGTTATAACCTGGATTAATGACATTACCATCCCTAATTAGGACGCTTGGGTCTTCCTTTATTGCCACTACAAGTTTCTCTGAAATAGTGTTATCAAGTCCAAAGATATGTTCATGAATATCAACTATTAGTCTACTTTGGCTGCTATAATCTCTCAGAAATGCAAACTGGGGCAGTAGCAGCAGGGTATTTCTTAGGGCCGCCAAATCTCTTGGTCTAGCTGAACGAAGCGCGATTCTTGAGGTAATGCGTTCAACATCGCTCACCTGTTTTAATATGCTTCGTACTTGGTCATAAATGGGGAGTAGAGCTTCAACTGCTTGATAACGGTTATTTATAGAACTATGGTTCCTTAATGGGTTATTTAACCAATTATCCAAAAGGCGGCTGCCCATTGGAGTCGCACATTTATCCATGACCGCTAAGAGGGTTAATTCTTTTTCACCGCGGATGGTTTGGCTAATTTCAAGATTGCGGCGTGAAATTGCATCTAATATTAAATAGTTATTTTGGTTATCGTAAATCAAGTTATTGATATGAGGTAATTGGCTATTTTGGGTTTGCTTGGCATAATCAAGAAGGACACCAGCGCTTGCAATGGAAAGCTTATATTCACTAATCCCAAAGCCATCGAGGTTTTGGGTGGAAAAATGTTCGCAAAGCTTACGGCTTGATAAGTCGGCATCAAAATGCCAATCAGGTATAGCCTTATATGCAAGATTAGGTTTTGCTATTTTTAGCTCATCAATAAGTTTTTGGGTTGCGATAATTTCGGCCGGGCGCAGTCGTTCTATTTGGTTATAAAGGTCTTTTAGATCTCCTTGGGCAATCATGAAGATTCCTGCGCTAAGGGAGATCCAGGCGATACCGTATTCATTTTTTTGGGTGCTAAGTGCTAAAATTAAATTATTTTGTTTTTCATCTAAAAGCACATCATCGGTAAGGGTGCCAGGAGTAATAATTCGCGTTACTTTACGCTCGACAGGCCCTTTGCCGGTTACTTCGCCAACTTGATCGACAATTACTACCGAGCGCCCAAGCCTTACTAGTTTTGTTAAGTATTGTTCAGCAGCATGGAAAGGAACGCCTGCCATTTTAATCGGAGCTCCAGCAGAATTTCCCCTCTGCGTAAGAGTAATTCCCAAAAGTTTAGCTCCGATCTCTGCATCTTCAAAAAACAATTCAAAAAAGTCGCCCATACGATAAAAAACCAGCATGTCCGGATGTTCGGCCTTAATGCGCAAATATTGCTGCATCATTGGCGTATGCTGGCTAAAATTCTGAGTTTCTTGATCGTTTCCTAAAGTGTTTGGCGCTTGCATTTTGTCGGTATCCTAATTGTTATTAAACTACTAAAGTACTACTAATTAATTTCTAAACGTGGATTTAAATTTGGCTATAGCTGATTATTATCAAGGAATTTGCCCACTTTAACTTAAACTAGTAAAATGGGGTAATTCCAATAATGTTCTTAAAAAAAACGGCTCACTTGATTGCTAGTGATTTTGTATGACTTTTAGAATTTGGCTAATTAATTTAGGGTTAGCTGCAATAATATTGCCTGTTTCAAACATTTTTTGAGTACCCTCAAAATCGCATACTAAGCCACCGGCTTCTTTTACCAATAGGTAACCTGCTGCAATATCCCAAGGCTTCAAATTAAACTCCCAAAAGCCATCAACCATCCCTGAAGCAACATAAGCAAGGTCAAGAGCAGCTGAACCTGCACGGCGCTGGCCAGCTGTAGATAGCAGCATATCTTTAAAAATTGCCAAATATTTATCAAGCAATGTCATATCATAGGTAGGAAAGCCGGTAGCCAAGAGGCTATCAGCTAAATTGGCAGTATTAGTCACACGAATACGGCTATTATTTAATTGGGCACCTTTACCTATTTCAGCTGTATATATGTCATTTCGGTTTGGGTCAAATATTGCAGCATGGGTGATTTTATCTTCATGCTTTACTGCGATTGAAATAGAATATTGTGGATGACCATGGATATAATTAGTTGTGCCATCAATTGGATCAATTATCCATGTTACTTCTGATTTATTGTCAATTAGACCTTGCTCTTCACCAAGAATGTTGTGATTAGGGAATGCTTTTAAAATTGTATTAATAATAATTTGTTCTGCTTTTTTATCAACTTCACTCACATAGTCATTATGGCCTTTACGGTCAACTTTAATACGGCCTAGATTTTTGCTTTCTTGTTGGATTATGTTTCCTGCGTTATAAGCTGCCTGAACTGCGATATTTAAAATACCTGACATATAATTGTTCCTTAAATTTATGATTTTGATTATTATAACCTAATATTATACCTTAATTGGCGTTTAAAATTTTACCTCCTTAACTAATGGTAATTGATAAACGCTTAGTCCTGTTATATGAATGATCAGTTCATAAAGAACTTAACCTAAAATTTATACCTTAGAGCGTCTATATTTATTTATGACGATAATAGAGTATAATCCAAAGTGAGCATTTAGCGTTTATAGGTTAATTAGTTCTTAGCATAAATAGTTAATAATAAACTAGTCAGATATAATGCGATAAATGTTAATACACGAAAATGCAGTTAAATATGCCCGCTTTTTAAGTGGGCACTTTTAAAAAGTCAGATGCCTGCATTAAATCTAGATTTCTTGAAGTCGCCTAAATTCAACAACCATAGTTGAATCGAATAGGGCAACCTGCAAAAGCAAAATAACTTTTCACATACTTTTAGCTTTGTCAGTCCTGATAATGAATACCTAAAATACTCAACTAATCCATGCTAAAATATACAGTTGTATAGTAAAGATTAATTATTCATATATCTTTGGTTTGGTAATATTGATTTTAATTGCAAGAGATGATAACCAAAACCTAAGAATTTGCAGAGAAAAGCTCCCTATGTCTTCACCAACTAATAATATAACCTCTTTAAAAACTCCACCGTATTCCCTAGAAGCGGAACAATTTCTTATCGGTGGGATACTGCTGGATGAGACTTCCTATGACTATATTGCTGGGGTATTATTTGATAAACACTTTTATCGCAAAGAACATCAGGTTATATTCGAGCATATTGCAAAATTAAGAGCCGAAAATAAAAATGTAGACGCAATTACTGTGGCAGAATCTTTAAAGCTGCACAATAAATTAGATTTTATCGGTGGGGTAGAATATTTGCATAATTTAGTTGAGTCAACTGTAAGCTCAACTAATATACAAAGCTATGCTGAAATTATCCGTGAGCGTTTTATCCTGCGTGAATTAATTTCAGTTAGTAATACCATCGCAGATACTGCCTACGCTCCGCAAGGCCGCAATATTGACCAGATACTAGATGAATCTGAGCAAAAGATCTTTAATATCAAGGATTTAAATTCGAGCAATAAGCAATTTGCCCAATTTAAGGATCTACTTGATGAAGTGATAAAAAAAATGATGGAAGCTTCACAACGTGAAGATAAAGACGGTATAACTGGAGTTGCAACCCATTACATGGAATTAGATAATTATACTTCAGGACTACAGCGTGGTGAACTCATCATTATTGCTGGCCGTCCGGGTATGGGGAAAACTTCATTTGCGCTCAATATTGCAGAAAATATCGCGTTAAAAAATAAAATGCCGGTAGCGGTGTTTTCTTTAGAGATGCCTGGAGTGCAGCTAGTTCAAAGGATGCTAAGCTCGTGTGCCAAAGTTGATCAAAGTGCGATGAAACGGGGGGAACTAACCCATGATGATATGGAAAAAATCTATATCGCGATGAGTGAACTTAAAAGTGCTCCGATACATATTGCTGAGACTTCCGGAATTAATGTAATCGACCTGCGGGCCCGTGCAAGACGGCTTGCCGATCGGGTAGGGAAGCTTGGCTTGATTGTAATTGACTATGTCCAGATTATGAGTGGAATAAATAGTGGGCCAGGATCAAATAGGGCACAAGAAATTGCTGAAATCTCACGCTCGCTGAAAACCTTGGCCTTGGAACTGGATGTGCCTATTATCCTTTTATCTCAATTAAATCGTGATGTTGAGAGCCGCACCGATAAACGTCCAAATATTTCTGACTTGCGTGAATCAGGTGCGTTAGAGCAGGATGCCGATATTATTTTATTACTCTACCGTGATGACTATTACAACCGGGAAGACAGTAAAGAAAAAGGAATTGCTGAAGTTAATATTGCCAAAAACCGTAGCGGATCAACTGGCACGATTAAATTAGCCTTCTTAAATCAATATACCAGATTCGAAAATTTAGCTTACGAGTGGGAGAGTGAGTATTAATGTTAAAAAAACGTTCTGAGCAATCCCGGCAAATTTTTACGATTTTGCGTGCAGCAAACCCAACACCGACAACTGAACTGAAGTTTTCAACTGGGTTTGAGCTTCTGGTTGCCGTGATACTCTCTGCTCAATCGACGGATGCAGGGGTTAATAAAGCTACCGATATTTTATTTAAAGTAGCAAATACTGCAGCGAAGCTGGTCGAATTAGGGGTGGATGGCTTAACGCCATATATTAAAACCATCGGTTTATATAAGTCAAAAGCAAAAAATATTATTGCAATGGCCCAAATCCTGGCACAAAAATATGATGGGGAAGTTCCTCGTTCACGGGATGAGCTTGAAGCTCTGCCTGGTGTTGGCCGTAAAACTGCAAATGTTATATTAAATACCTTATACAAAGAAGCCGTTATGGCAGTTGATACGCATGTATTTAGGGTAGCCAATAGACTTGGCATAGCTAAAGGTAAGACAGTAGTAGATGTTGAGAAAAAGTTAATAAAAGTGATTCCTGATGAGTTTTTACTAGATGCACATCACTGGTTAATCCTGCATGGAAGATATATTTGTAAAGCCAGGCGCCCGCTATGTGAACAATGTGATTTAACTCTTTATTGTGATTATTTTCACTCCGGGGTAGCTAAAACTAAAAAGCTGTAATTGATGCAATAAAATAAATGGAGGCGATTATGCCTATCAATATTTTTGATGATGTTGATAAGATGTTATTTACTGTTTTCGTAATAATAACTATTACAGCAGTACTTTATAAGTTCATGGGCCGATTCAATAAACCTATGGTTCTCGGTGGCATTGTTGCTGGGGCAATTGTAACTAATTTGCATCTGCCTAAAGAATATTTTGATCTTGATAGTTGTAGTGCACTTGGGAATATGGGAATAATTCTCTTCATGATGACGTTAGGCACACGCTTTGATTTTGCCATCGTTCATGAAAAGAAATCAAACGTATTAGTTTCTATATTCGGAATGTTAGTTCCTTTTATAGCGGGCGTATGGTTTGCCCGTTATTTATATCCATTGAATGCTGAAGCTGTCTCATACATCAAGTATTCCCAATTTGCAGTTTTAGTCGGTTTATCGATGTCGATAGCTGCATTTGCTCTGGTTTCATTGTTTTTGGCTCATGCTAATTTATTAAACCGAAAAATTTCTCATGTTGCGCTTTTATCTGCTAGCTCTGAAGACGTAATCTTTTGGGTCTTTTTTGCGGCAATGCTGGTTTATTTCCAGACCAACGATATATTACAAATTGGTGAGGGGATAATTTTTACTATTTATATGATCTCAATCCTTTTTGTTTTCCCTCCACTAATCAGATTTATTGTCGGCCGTATTAGCCATCATCGTACGATGTTGGGTTTTATGATTGTTGGTTGCTTTATCTCTGCAGTGCTTGCTGATTCAGTCGATTTACATCAGGTATTTGGCGGCTTTGTTTTTGGTTTAATGCTGCCTCGTGATAATAAGATGATTAAGCAAATGCGCTCTAAAATTGATGACTTTACAACTGTATTATTGCTCCCGATATTTTTTGCCAAAATCGGTGCCCTTACTAATATTAGTCTAATTACAAATTCAAAAATATTATTGCTAGGGTTAGCCGCAACAATAATTGCTTTTGTCGGCAAGTTTATCGGCGTAGTTTTTGGCAGCAGGATCCTTGGCTATTCAAATAAGGAATCGATGTTTCTGGCATCAGTACTAAATATTCGCGGAGTAGTCGAAGTGGTAATGATGAAGATTGCTTGGGAAGTAGGTTTAATCAGTTTACAGGTCTTTACCATTTTAATCATTATGGCTATTGTAACTACTTGGCTAGCTTCTAGCTGTGCTCTTTATTTTAAACAATTTTTACCTGATCACTAAATGTATAAATTTCATCCAATTCGCTTAAAACCAGGGGCAGACTTGAAGGGTGCTTTAGCGGACTATGCTCGTAATAATAACCTGACCTCAGCTGCCATTGTGACCTGTGTTGGCAGTTTGGCTGAGGTAAATTTAAGATTGGCGAGTGCTAAAGAATATTATCAACAGATAAATAATTATGAGATTGTTTCTTTAGTAGGTACCTTAGCCAATACCGGGTTACATTTACATATTAGCCTTGCTGATGCAAATGGTAAGGTAATTGGTGGCCATTTAATGGATGGGAATATTATCCATACTACCGCTGAGATAGTAATTGTAGAATTGATGAATTACCAATTCAAGCGAGAGTATGAGCCAATCACAGGTTATAAAGAGCTGGAAATTTATAGATTATAATCGATAATTCCTAACAAATATTACAGCAAAAGGGTTTGCCTAATTTTTTATCTATCCACGTTTAGGGGAATTATAGTATAATACCTTACTGACAAAATTGTACCTCGGGGATGACATGGCTTCGACGGGGGTGACAAAGCAATCAGAGTGCATACCGTGATCACAGCCCACGTAAAACACTGTAAACAAAGTAAATGCAAACACATTTAAAAAATTCGACCTAGCAGCATCTAACGATTCTGTTATGGCCGCTGCAGCAGCTTAAGTTCTGCTCCGTTACACTTAACTTGCCTATTGGTTAAGCTGTAACGCCAATCAAATAGGCTTAGATCTAAATTTACCGCAGATTTAGGTTGAAACTAAGCGGTTAGCTGAAATTAAGCCTGTTAAGCCGGCGTAATTTTGGCGAATGCCAAAAGACTTAACTAAGTATGTAGTACTCGTTGTAGAGGACTTTCGGACGCGGGTTCAATTCCCGCCATCTCCACCACAAATACCTAATAGAATCAATATGTTAGATAGGGTTGGTGGTTCAAGGTGACAATTTGGTAACTAAATCTATTTTGCCCTTTAGTGTATAGCCGCCAAGCAAGTTACTATTAGGAATAAATTCTCCGTAATTCCTGATTACCATTTCAGTATTGATATGCCCCATCTGTGTTGCTATCCAGGCTATATTTTCCCCATTACTTAATAAGGTAGAAGCGTAAGTATGTCGCATCTGGTAGGGGTATCTGTATCTTACTTCTTTATCATCAAACAACTTACTCCACCTTCGTCTAATCAATTTGATCGTCTTGCCAGCATTTCATATTATCTGGATTTAAAAAGACAAAATCATTTAAATTACTTGTTATTTGATACTGAGTTATTATGTGGATATGGGAAAATTTTAAATTTATTGCAGCATTTTTTCATCTTGCATATTTTGTAAACTTATATGGTTAACTTGCTATTAATCTGCGTATTTTTCTCTCAGCAACCAAAACCCTATTGGTCAAATCATTAATCAGTTTATTTTGCAGCTCTACTTCATTTCTCATTTGTTCTAACACTTTTTGTAGCTCTTCATTAGTCATTACAATTTACTCCTTTAATTTTCTTTAATTTCTTAACCATAGAGGGAATTTTTAATTAAATTGATATAGCTTATGTCTTCCATCCGGTTGAGTTTTAAAGCGTTTATGCAGCCAAAAATATTGTTCAATATGTGGTTCAATCATGGCTTCAATGCATTTGTTCATCCTAATGACACTAGCACGCTCATTTTCTTCCGGATATGGTTCCCAAGCTTTACCAAGTACAACTCGATATTTATTATTGAACCGATAAGTAGCCATCGGAATTACAACTGCATTAGTCAGTTTAACTAGTTTTGCAAGGGTTGTAATAGTTGCGCAGCTTTTTTGCCCGAAAAACGGTGCATATATAGAATCAGTTTCACCAAAATCCTGGTCGGGTAAATAATAGAAAGGCGTATTAGTTCGTTTTATATGTTTTATAATACTCCTAAGGCCTTCTTGTCTAGAGGATAAGATACTATTACCTTCTGCCATGAATCTTAACCTGGCTTTTTTTAAGCGCTTGGTTAATAGCTCACTTTTTTGCTTAGAGTAGATGCTGCTTAAATCCATTTCCATACTTAAGCGCATAGCACCAAGTTCAAGGCCAACAAAATGTGGAGCTAATAAGATGATTGGTCTTTTTAAGTGGTATTTTTTTACTTCTCCCAAGTTATCAATTTCTACAAATTGCTTTATCCTTTTTTTACTGCCATAAAAAACTGTGCTGTATTCTAAGCCCGCTGTCAAGAGATCTTTAAAATGTTGCTTGATGATTTTTTGTTTTGGTTGCTCAGTCATATCTGGAAAACATAAGCTTAAATTGCGTAACCCGACTTTTCTACGGTTAGCAGCTAAGTAGTATCCTATTGTTCCAAGGAGATTACCCATATAACGGATAATTTCCAGCGGCAACCAGCTCAACAAATAAACAACGAAGATACTAAAATTTAACAAGGTTTTTTTCATAGGAGATAGCCCTTTCTATCATTAATGGGCTTAAAAAGCAATCTAGGCAGACTGAAGATTAGATGACAACTGTTTACGGCTTTTCATTAAAGCAATTCGTTTTAGATACATTTCTCTGGCTGACATTCCAATAATAGCAATTTTTGAAGCTTTTAATTTAAATTTTATAGCTAGCCTGATTTCGTTCAACTGTTCAAAATCAAAGTCGTCTAAGTATTTACTAAGGTTAATATTTTGGCTAAGAGCATAAGCTGCTACTTGCATATTAAATGAGCTAATTGTTGGTCTTGCAAAGCTTGATGGATTTATTCCATCAGCAAGACTATTTTTAATGATTTCTTTTTGATAAATATCAAAATTCTCTAAATTCATATATTCCTTGATTGTAGTAGTTACAAAACTAATTTAGTAACTACTACAAATAAATTATTTACCAGCGAGAGTTATAACCTCTACTCTGGTTTCGGTTTTCTGATGGCTTGTCTTCTTTAAACTTAACAACAATTTGTCTGCTGTTTACTGTCGAGTTATTTAAGCTGTTAATGCAATTTTGCGCTTCTTCTTGAGTTGACATATCTACAAAACCAAAGCCACGGCTTTGGCCTGAGAATTTGTCTGTAACTACTTTAGCAGTTTCTACTATGCCATAAGCGCTAAAGATTTCTTTTAAATTTTCGTTAGTAATTGCATAGTCAAGACCTGCAACGAATAGGGACTTTTTCATTATGAGTTCCATGTAAATTGATTATAATAAAGTAACTAAATGCTGAGGTTAGAAAAGTAAGGCAAAGTGTTGCGGTAGCAAATACAATGTGATAATTGACTAAGAAGTATTTAATTGGATTATTTTTCAGTGTAACACATAATTCTTGAATATAGCAAATGTTTCTTTGAAATATTTGCTATATTAGACTCAAAACCTAACTATTATAGGGTTATCATTAACAATAAAATTATTTAAGTTCTCAACGCACGCTCTAGCTTCATAAAGGCTTGACATACTTATAAACCCAAAATTGAGATCAGGAGACTGGGATTTACTTAAAGTTGTTGATAATACTGTTCCGTATCTGCTAAATAGTTCCTTTAGTACTTCAACAGTTACTTTGTGGTCCAATTCACCGACATACAATCTAGAGTTTGGGGTTTTTTGATTCTTGTACATTTTATATTATTTCCAAAAAGATAATTGATAAATTTACAGTTCAAGCGTTAGCATACGCAAGTTACAAGCTAAAATATTAGAGGGCTCCCAGCAAAGCAGAGGAACCGCTGGCTATTATAAATAAGCCTAGATGGTAATGGGTAACAGATCCTTGAATCCAATTGCATAGAATTGATCAAGTTCAGCGTTATCGCAAATGCGCAGTGGCGTATTCCTTTTCTTTATTTTAATTGTTGCCTCATCATCCTCATCTTCGTAATTCATAGGAGCAATTATATCTCCTTCTAGCTTTAATCCTGTCCGGGATTTTTGACTTCCAAAAATATCAGCTATAACTCCCAACTTGTTTATAGGGAGGATTTTCTTTACCTTGACCTTATTTTTGAGAGCTCTGAGTTTGGCTGTTGTCATAAAATAGCCCCCATCCGGATCTAGCAACTTCTTATTCATGGTTAATTCTTTCTCTATTACTGTTTCTTAATTAAGATATCTAGAAATTCTTAGCACAAATAATGTTGTCAGCAAGAAGATGTGATTAGTCTAACTAAATTTCACTTACAAACCAACTATAACACATTACCAGAATATAACGTGCAAATATATTTATACATTTAGCTAATGGATAATTGGATTTTACTAATATTAATTTATAATGCCATTAGGTTAGTAGAGCAGTACCATGCTTATAAAATTTACCATAAGGTTATCCCAAAGAATTTCACTTCTAATAATCGTATTGGGGTGAACCATATCATGTTACTATGTCATTTCATCAAGGGAGTTAGAGAAACATCGACAGATAAATAGTTCACCCATAACTAACATATTGAGATGTTTTTAAAGATTTAGTTGGCAAAACTATAATTCCATACGCCATCGCTTTTTTACGTCTGAATTCTTTTCTTTATTTTCTTTCTCATTATTTACATTTTATTTTTAATTGCTGGGATGTATGTATATTTTAAATAAATAGTAACCGTTTAACTTTTAGTTAAGGAAACTTAAATGAATACAAACCAAAACCAATCGGGTAATAATAACCAACATAACGGTAATACTAATTGCCAACAGCAGAACGAAGATACTTTTGACGCTCCTAACCCAAATAGCCAGGAAGCCTCTTCTAAAGAAGAGCCTAAGCATACCTAAGAGGATTCGACAAGCGGTGAGTCTATCACAGCTCAAAAAACTCATTAAATTTAAAATGGAGAATTTAAAATGACAATTAATAACCAAATACATATAAGTGGCTCTTCAACCGCTAAAGGCACCGGTAATAAAGATAAAAGCCATCCATCTACGAGTAAGCAAGAGCATAACTAGATTAAAAAAGCAGGACTCGAATCCTTAAAACAAACTAATAAATAAGTGAATAAAGGGGGAAGATTATAATTTCCCTTTTTAATAATTAAATTAAGAAAGAATAAAAATGGAAACAACCATAAATAATCAGAAATCTAAGGGAGAGTTGGGCTCTTTCGGCAATAGTTTCAAAAGTGGTTGTCATGCTGTAGCCGCTTGGAGTCTGGCTACTTTAATCACTGTACTAATGACTACAGCTGCGTCTGGAGCTTTTATCGGTGGTAGAATAAGTATAGTCAACACTAAGCCGAGCCTTGGATAACAGTACAGAATCCCCTGACGTAAAAGATAAAGCTAATTCAGTAACAAATCAGATGGGTAGAGTTTCGATCGTTTTATTCTTTGCTTTCCTGTTAAGCGGAATGGCTAGTGTAGCTGGAGCAATATTTGCAACAAGAAAATTTGCTTTGAAAGCAAATTAATACTGAAAAAAGCAAAGTGAGTAATATTGTAGGTAACTTATATCAAGCTACCTGTAAAAGCTAGTAGAGATACAAAGAAAATTGTTTTTTTAGAAATTGTAAAGTAGGTTTTTAAAGCAAAATTTAAGCTTGTATAAAGTGCTACGTATTACTTGGAAAAGTGATATATTGATGCTAGCATATTGTTCCCTAAATTATATAGTTTATACAAAATATGAACGGATTCATTCGACCGTTTTCCCTGTTATATATGTTTACTTCACAAAACTTTTTATTTGGATAATAATAGCCCTAATAACTATGGCTGCTTCGAATGAAACTGGAGCTATTTCTATAGTATTGGGATGGATTGTTGGATTCGTTTTTTATTCGACCCATTTGAATGGTATGAGAATTATGAATCTATTCGAGTCAAAACAGTCAGGTGTGCCTATACTTAGCATTACAAGAAACATAGAAATAACTTTGTTGCAAAAAATTAAAGCAAATAAAATCCCCTTACCAACGTCGATTATCATTGAAGAGTATATTTTATAAATATTATTATTTAAGTAAAATACATTCAATAAGAATTAAGCATAAAAACCCAAAAGCCAATTTTTATTTAGTTTTATTTGCACATTCTTTAATATTTTTCGTAAAGCTGATTGGTATGAAGAAATATTGTTCTAAACAAAAATCCACTGGCTCTGATTATAGCGTTCACTAACATAATCTATACTTTTTAAAGTCATAATTTAGAAAGAGCAGCTTATGTGTATAGTTATTTATGTTGCTCTTTCTTTGAATTTATATTAGTCACAGAAGATAGCAATTAATCGCTTTTTGCTGCCGGTTATCCAGAGTTTTGATATGTTATTGCTTCTTTTGGCTCTTCCTTAAACAGCATCGCTAGATTCTCAAGTATAGAACAAAACTTTAATAGTTTATATTATCTTGGTATTGCTTTAAGTTTAAAAACCCTTTTTGCCGCTTTGGCTGGATTGATATACAGCTGAAGATCGGGATAAAAAATCGCTTATATAGTCGGCGCAAACATTAGGTATTTTAGAACCAATGAAATCCTTTGGCTAAAAAACTGAGAATTAATAAAACGCTACCGCTATATAAGGAAAGTAGTTTTATTTCTAGGGCTTTGATTTTTTGCTTTAATTCAAGAGTCGCTAATTCAATATCTTTTTTAGTGGCAACTTCGTGTTTTTGCTTTTCTTCAAGATCTGTTACGATAGTAGCAATTGCGGTAATCTGTTCATTATTAAACTTGGCTTCTTTTAGTTTTTGGATATAATCAATTGTGTGCATGTTTTAACTTTTTTAACTATACTATTCAATATCATCATGTCTTATTGTGTCAAGTTTTTGAATAAATGCAAAAATATTAAGATAAATCAATATGTGATTTATGGTTCAATTCTCCTTATATCCACCAAGAATGCTTTCTCGGCTTAGCGCCAGAAATTAAAACCAGAAGCATGGTTTTTAAAACTGCTTAATGTCATTGGAAATAGGCTATTTAGTTATGTAGGTCTCGAGTGTTTAATTCAGTATCTTATTTCTTCTAATTTAGCACTAGTTTTATAGCTATTCTCTACTTTTTTAAACCTTACTAGTTAGCTCTAGAGGGCAACGATGGATTCTCAGTAGATCAAATTTTAATTTGAAAGAGAATTACGCGAAGCTTAATTTTACCTTTTTCGCAATTTTAGCAAATACCCGTTTGCGCATACGATAATTAGCTAACATAATCAGTGCGCTAATAATAGCTGAACTTCCACCAACTGCCATGCCATATTCAGCAAGTGCTTTATAGAGTTTTTGTCTTGTTTTACTAGCTGAAACTGGCGACTTATATTTCTGTGCCGCTAATTCAGGGGGTGTTTTTTCAAGTAACGCTTCGGTAGTTAGTGTACCTAAATTCGCCTTGGCAATAGACTGCAACGTAACTGCCGAGGTAGTGGAAAGTGGGACGAAATTAACTTTATTTAGGCTAGATGGTGTAGTACTGAGCTTAGCCCCAGACTTTGAGCTAGTTGTTGTGGTCGTCGAAGTTGTCGATGTCTCAACTGTTGCCTTGGTTAAACTATCCATTTTTCGAGTTTGTTTACTATGCGGCGAATAAGTAATTCTTTGTTGATTAGGCCCTGTTAGTTTGGGCCCAAAACCACTTGTGGTAAGAGTTGCAGTATCCGGCTTACTGCTGGGAGCATAGGAAACCATAGGTTTATCAATTACTATATGGTTAATTTGTGAACTAATAGTGTTATTTTGTGTGCTAGTTGTGTTAGCTTGTGAGTTAATTGTACTCGTTTGCGAGTTATCAGTGATGGAACTAACTTTGGCTGGAGCTACAGCCGCCAACTTATCATTTGAACTTATAGTAGCTACCGTCTGGCTAAGGCTTGTTTCCTCTTTGGATCCTAATCCGACTGCCGTTGCTTGGGCTGGGTGGCTATTGCCTGTCATAGTGCTTACCGCTACTTTTGAAGAACCTAGGGTAGTTGCTTGTCTTGCAAAATGCGCAGAAAACTGATGAGTAGATGCAAAGTGTGCGCTACTAGAATGAGAGGCTGCAAAACAACGTATGCTTAACATTAAAAGTAACGTTATTTTAGCTACTAGAGAGAATTTATTTTTTTTCAAACGCATTTTGTATATTAATATTTTTAGTTAAATCATTAAATTGTATAAAAAACCAGAAATTTATGGTTAATGTCATTTTGCAAACTTAAAGAGCGATATTTTCTAAGTAGTTTATCTATTTTACATATTATTATAATTCATCACAGTCTAAAAAGGCAATAATTTTTAGCATAAAGATGAAACTATGCCAGTAAAGTTAGATAACTTCTAAAAAATCAGCTAGTTAATAGTTAATATCAGTAAAGTGCCTTAGTAATAATAAATAACTATAATGGATTCAACATTTCGCAAATAATTAGTTTTTTAAGTCCACTATTTTATTTATCAGTAATTTGGTATAGATCTCTCGACCTTGCTGATTTAAGTGCCCCTCATCGATAACCCAGTATTTGATGTCGCTTTCATTTTTAAAAGTATGTGACATATCTATGACCGTAACCCCTAATTTTGCTTCAAGTTGCTTTATATCTATTTGATATTTCACACCATATTCTGGAAGCAAGACCAGGTATAAATCTTTATGTGTAGCAGAAGTCATTTGCTTCATGTTCATAAAAGTATATAAAAACCCATTCGTTACATTATCTATATTAACTACTACGTTACGGATTGACTTTCTTTTAGGAGCAGAATTAGAAATTATATAACCATCTCCGTTTTTACAAACATATACTTTTTGAAATAATGAAGCTGATTGTTGTTGGCAGTATTGGCTACTTGAACTAAATTTGTCGTTTGGCATTAAAGTAGTTTGCAAATAATATAAGATATAATGCAGATCGATTATATTATTTACGGCTGCGCTGACCATTTGCCCTTTTAAATTTAATCCGACTTGCGGCATCATCAATAATGGCAGCAATAATCCGGGGCTGATAAAGTTTCCAAAATTACCCGGGTTCAATGGGACTTTGCCAAAAATATCCCGAATGGGCATAGAAAAATAGATTTTGTGGATATTTGGATTATTAGCTGCTACCTTAAAAGCAGCTATCTGGTAAGGGTAATAGAACCCATTAATTCCACCATTAGTTACATTTGCACTTAACGCATGGGTATTATTTAAATATTCTGTATCAACCTGATATTTTGTCCGAGAATCACCAAGAAATACGACTGGATTAACTGTATGCTCCAACCTGTATAATGAAGCTAATGGCCTATCCAAGTTAAAAGGTATGATAGTCTTTGACATTGCAAATTGATTAAGAATAACAGTAATTCCAATTAGGATAATCAAAGTGGAGATTAGAAAAAAGGTTTTGGTTTTCATATTTTACTAGAATTGAAAATAAATAAATGGCGTGTTAGGTATAAGGTTGATAGCAATAAGCCCAATCCAGAAAATTATGGCATAAGCAATTGCAAAATTTTTGCTCCGAGTTGTTGTGTATTCAACAATTTGGTTGGAATTTGGTAATAACATTGTTGCAGCTATTACAACTATTGCAGGAAAGATATAGTAATTCATTTTAGAGTGGAAGTCAAGTGAGAGCATTGACTTAATCATTGAATTTGCTGATGTAACAGTTGAAGCATTAAAATAAACCCAGCAGAATGTTACATAGATAAATGTAATTAGGACATAGGTAAATTTGGGCAACGATAAAAATTTAAAATAATTAGTAATGCTATTCCATACTCGAGAAATTATGTAACCTATAGAATGCAAAATACCCCATACAATAAAGGTCCATCCCGCACCATGCCAGAATCCGCCAATTAAAAATACCAACAATACGTTTATTTCTCGGCGGATATAGCCCTTCCTGTTCCCACCTAATGGTATATAAATATATTCTCTTAAAAATCTGCTTAAGGTTATATGCCAACGTTGCCAGAAATCGGAAATTGAATCAGCCTTGTAAGGTGAATTAAAGTTTATCGGTAAAATGATATTAAAGAGTAAGGCAATACCAATTGCCATATCTGTATAGCCGCTAAAATCAAAATATAGCTGTACTGAATAAGATAGGGCGGCAGACCAACTCTCCCAAAATGATAAATGAGTAACTGTAGCTAAATTAAATAGTTTGGCAACATTAAACGCAAATAAGTCTGCAACAATGGTTTTTTTAAATAAACCGATAGCAAATAAGGATAAGCCTTTATAAATATTGTTATAATTTAATTTAAACTCTGCTTTTTGAAACTGGGGCATCATTTCGGCATGATGAATAATTGGTCCGGCTATCAGATGAGGGAAAAAAGTTACAAATAAGAAATAATTCAAAAAATTAGTTTCTTTTACTTTAGCTTTATAGCAATCTACTAAATAAGCAATCTGGGTAAAAGTAAAAAAACTAATACCTAATGGGAGGGCAATGGCCGATAGTTGATACTTCGCTCCGGTTATACGGTCTAGGTTTTCAATAAAAAAATTGGTATACTTATAATACCCTAATAAAGATAAATTAAACAATAGGCCGCTATTTAAAATTGCTTTTTTGGCACGAGAGTTTTGGATAAAGTATCCGCAAAGAAAATTAGTAACAATCGAAATCAAAATTAAAATTGTGTATTTAGGCTCCCACAAAGAATAAAATAATAGGCTCATTATGGCCAAATTCAAAATTGGGAGTCTACGAAGATTTAATTTAGCTACAACAAAATATAAGAAAAATGAAATTGGCAAAAAAATGAATATAAACAAGTAACTGTTAAATAACATATATAACTTTCATATAGTGGCAAAAAGTGTATCACAACCTAGTAATAAATCAATAATTAGTATTATAAAAGTATTTGGTATTTAATAAGCAATACATATGTAAACTAAATATTATACAGTAAATTATTGCCAGTGCAGAACTACTCTTAACATATAATAATAAAATGTGAAATCACCTCCTTCCGAAATTTATTTTAATTAAGTGATGTTACGCACGCTAATAAAATTTAAAGCAGTGTATCAGATTTATCTAAAAGTTAATTGAGTTATAGCTCAAATCTTCCGCATCTAAGATTTTGTCTTACTCGTTTGCTATTTGTTGATAAACTCGCATCACTCAAACAAATTAACAAATAACGCTAATTTCGTAAACAAAATCAAATATACTATATAACTAGTTATAAATTAATTAACCATTTTAATAAATCTTATTATTTTGCCAAAAGTTTGTGAAAGTGCGTAACAAACTTAATTAATTTAGAAACTTGTAGTACTATTGATATCATGTACAAAATAGTATTAATTTTCCAGCTAATGAAGCCTAAAATATCTGAGTGTCCGCTAGAAAGGTATAAGGCAAGCTATTTCTTCTCTGGAATAAGATAGAGTATAAAGACCACAATTACTATTGGCATAAGGTTATTTTTGTAAATAATTGACTGAAGATTTAGAAATAAAGAATTTTCTTAATGAATATTAAGATATAAATAAAAAAGGATATAGCTTTAACTATATCCTTTTTGGTCGAGGTACAGGTAATCAAGACAATGCGTAACGTATATACCTCATTGCATAAATTTCAGGAATGCAATTGCGTAATTCTACCCAATTAATTCTGTTATTGGTATCTTCATTTTCTGTAGATTGCAAAAATTATTATATTTATGTTAGTGAATTGAATCGGTGAGTTATTTGATGTATGCTTAATGGGTTAAATAGGTAGCCGGAATTACAGTAATTGTTAAATTCCGGCTGTTGGTCTTTTTTTCAAGGTATTAATAAGCAAAAAGATATAGTAATGCTATATCTTCTTGCCAAGGTACAAATGCAAGCAAAGGATAAGTAATATTTGTACCTTTATGCATATTAGGATGATGCAATACCAATATTGTATTTAAAATTGATCATGATTAATACCTTCAATTTCAGAGGATAGAAAATTCTGTTAAAACAAGATTGGTAATTTGTATAACTTGAATTATCCAGGTCGCCAACATAAACTGAAGTAGACTAAACAATACGCATGGAAGTGGGGGTTGTACAAAATTGTAGGTCATGAAACTATAGAAATGATTTATAAAAACCATGCTCGCTTTATTAAGTCCGATGAAAAGAAAAAGATACTAAAATTGTCTTAGGTCAATCTTAGGTCAATCTTAGGTCAATTTTAGAGTAAATTAATCGTAATTTTAAGCAAGATTAAGCAAATGGTTAATTTAATAAAGCCATTACAATTGTTATTATTTAGGCTAAAAATATTGGAAAATAAGGAGGTGAGATAAATATACTGGTGGGTTGTGTCGGTATCGAACCAACGACCTTTACGATGTCAACGTAACGCTCTACCACTGAGCTAACAACCCCTAGATTTATGGTTTATAATTGCTGAGGGGATAATTGTATTACCCTGAAAGGTTTTTAGCAAATTTTTTTCAAGAAAGTTTATCCTGTAGGATAGCAAACGCTAATACTAGATAAGGTTTCTTCAATGAGCCTACTCTTTTTCTAATTGATTATTTTAATGAGCAGTTGTGTTTGCTTTATGTCACTTATGATATTAAGAGATGTTACGTACTTTCCCTATTTTGGGCAAAATACTAAAATTTGATTTAGTGCGTAACAACATCAGATATTAAATATGCTTACTTAAAAAGTTGTTAATCAAGCGATTAAATTCTGTGGGGTTTTCAAGCTTGCTTAAATGCCCCACCCCTGGAATAATATGCATTTCAGAATTTGAGATGTTTTGATGGATAAATTTAGTTGCTTCTGGTGGCGTAGCTTTATCAAATTCCCCAGTAAGTACCAATGTAGGAATGGTAATACTATTTAATTGATTTCTAAAGTCTATGGAGAATGTTGCGATAGTTGCTGCCATATATGGTTCTTTGCGATTAAGGCGGAATATTGAATATGCACTATCATATATTTTTTGTTGATAATCGGGTGGTAAGCATGCTGTAACAATAAAATCAGCCATCTCATCCATCGTAACTGCTTTTATCATTGAGATCCGGTCAGCTAGTTTAGCTTTGGCTTCATCTGTCGCATAACTAGCGGTATTGCATAATGAAACGGTCAACATCCGTTCCTGATGATCGATGGCTAACTGTTGACAGACTATGCCTCCCATAGAAAGCCCGACAAAATGAGCCTTAGTAATTCCTAATTTATCACATAATGCAATAATATCTTCTGCAAATTGCTTAATTGTAATTGGCTTAGTGCCATCTGTACTCCGATTATGACCGCGGAGATCCATAGCAATCACCCGGTAGTTATCTCCAAAATATTCAATTTGATTTTGCCATGAGTCAAGGTTTTCGCCTAAACCATGAATAAAGATTAATACTGGTTTGTCAGTTTTTTGATTGTCAATATAATACATTTCAAAATCATCAAGATTAATATACATACTGTTAATTCCTTAGAAAAGTTCGGCGGTGTATTAAAGTAAAATTTAAGAATAATACTTATTTTAACAGGGTTATTGCAGCTTTGTAAACGCTAAATAGGAATTATCAGTTATTGGTTACTTGAAATTTTGGCCCAAGTTGAAATAATGTTATAGTATTATTGAAAGTGAATGGCCGATTGTCAAAACTAACCTCAAATTTAAATTAGAAAAATAGATTTGTAGGTAATTTATCCCTCGTAATTAAATGCTATAAATAAGAATGAGTTTTAAATCAGTTTATTAGCGGGTGATAGCTTATGCCTTAGCCTTTTGGCTAAACTTCTAAGCTGTAGTATTCATGAGCTAATATATTATTGATGTGGTACTATACTGGAACTCTAAAGGGCATGTCTTGGAATTAATTTAACTTGGCATACAATTAAATAATTTTTAACGGGGACATATGATATGAATAACCATAAAAATGGTAGTAATGCATTTTTTAGAGAAACTCATAGTCTAAATGGCGAGGGTTATTTATTTAGCCGAGAAAAAATTCGAGCTCTAAAAAAAAGACCCGCTACAAAAAAAGCCGGGTTAGATTCTAAGTCTAAATCTCTTAGCGTAAATGAAAAAAAATTGGAAGAGAATACTATGGAGGTATATGGCGAAGAATCAGCTGTTGAGATTATTAGAAAACGTAATACACCAATTAAAGAGTGTGATCTTTCAGAACTAAGTCAATTTTTTAATATCAAATTTAGTGAAATGTTATTAATTAATTAATATTTATTTAATTTACAACCTCAAACTAAGCGGTTATGTAAATAGCCGCTTCCACTTCAAATACTAATTGCCTCTAATTAGATCAAAAACAGCGATTGATTCTGTATGTGCAGTATGTGGAAACATATTTATTATTCCTGCTTGTTTTAATTTATATCCTTTTACATTGGTTAAAATGGCTGCATCGCGAGCTAAAGTTAGCGGATTACATGAAACATAAACTATTCTCTTAGGTGCATTTTGCTTTGAAATTGCCTTAATTAAGCTAAGTGCCCCTTCGCGAGGAGGGTCAATTAACCATTTATCAAAATCTCCTAAACTATCTAACCAATCCTGATCAATTGTAAACAAGTTGTGTGCCTGGTAACTAACTTTATGGTAAAGATTATTGAATTTGGCATTTTGTCTAGCCCTAGCAACAAGTCTTGTCGAGCCTTCAATCCCTAAAACATATTGAGCATCCCTAGCTATAGGTAACGTAAAGTTTCCAATCCCACAAAAAAAATCTGCAACTCGGTCTTTATTGCCAAGCTCTAAAAGATTGATGGCTAATTTTACCATTTTTTGATTCAATATTGGATTGACTTGGGTAAATTCAGTAGGGATATAGGGCATTTCTAGGCTAAAATCTGTTAGTTCGTAGCTAAGTCCAGGCATGCTTATTGGATATAACGGATAACAACTATCCGGACCATTAGGCTGCAACCAGATTTGGAGTGAAGCGTTGTTCATGTTATCAATAAACAGTTTTATTTGTTTTTGGTCTTCATTAGTTAATGCTACTAAGGTTCTTATTACTAAAACGGATAACTTAGCCCCTACAGCGATTTCGATCTGTGGAATCCTATTATATGCTGAGAGGCTTCTTATTAATAGTTTTAATTTGGGGATTAATTCGGATATATGTTCGGGTAAAATACTACACTCATTCATCTGTGTAATATGGGTTGAAGATTGCTTTTTAAATCCAATTAACATGCTGTCAGATTTAGTATCATAAAATACTGATAATCTTGCTCGATAACGATATTGCCAATCTGGGCCAACTACTGGTTCTAAAATGGCTTCAGGTGTAACTTTGCTAATATTTGCCAAGGAATTGAGTAAGAATTCATGTTTCAATTGAATTTGTGAGTGAGAATCCAGGTGTTGTAAGGTACAGCCACCACAAGTTACATAATTAGGGCAGCGTGGGATTACTCGATGCTTATTGGGTTGTTTTATTTCAATAGTTTCGCCTTTGTAGCTGCCTTTTCGTGTAGGCAATAATCTGATTAGTACATTTTCATTGCTTAACGCACCTGGGATAACTACTTTTTTGCCGTTAATATATGCAATACCCCGGCCTTCTAGGTCCATTTCTGTAATTTTAGCACTTACTAATTCGCTCATTGAGGAAACTTGAATAAAAATGATTTATTAGCATTCTATTAGAGCTAGATTATAGCACTTTTGGCTTATCCCGCCTTACAGGAAATGAATTCATGGTGCGTTAGCTAATTTGTAGTTAATAGTTTTCCAATTCGTACTAAACTTAAGCGCAATTGGTATAATTGCGTATGCGGATGATATGGTAGTAAATGCCTAATAATCAAATTTATTTTCTCAACCATTAAGTAACCTTTAAAGATGATTGACAAGTTAACGATAATCAGCGAGCTTAATAAGTTTGCTCAAATAGACTTTAATAAAGAACTGCACCAATATTCTCTCGGTTCTAGTTCCCTAACTTCAGTTACTAAATTACTTTCAAATTTTAAAAAACCATTTGAAGCAGAATACTGGGCAAAGCTTAAGGCTCAAGAAACAGGCAAAGATTTTAGCCAAATAATTGCTGAGTGGAATGCTAAGCGCGATACCGCTCAATTACGTGGCTCAAACTTTCACCGCTATATAGAATCTCGATTAAATAATATAAATTTGGAGCAAAATTCAGAAGCAGATTCAAATTTATTAGATTGCGAGCATTTAAAACTACTTAGACCCCTTGCTGACAAATTTTGTTGTGATATAGAAGGTAAGATGGAACCAATAGTTTCCGAATTCATTATCGGAAACGTTAATTTAGGCGTAGCGGGAACGATAGATCAATTGTTTTTTAATTATAAATCAAGGCAATTAGAGATTTGGGATTGGAAAACTAATGCCAATTTTAATTTAAATTCAAGATATCGCTTAATAAATGGCCTTGAACACCTGGAAGACTGTGAGTTGATCCTTTATAGTTTACAGTTGCAGCTTTATCGTAGGATTTTGTCAGATACTACCTCGTTGCAAATAGGAAATTGTTATCTGGCATGGTTTAATGAAAAGAACCTAAATTACAAAATTTATCGAGCCCTGGATTTATCCAAAGAAGTTGATTTAATTTTAAAAACGTCATCTTGAATAAAAGGCTTCTTATCAATTTAAATTTTTCGTTAGAGCTTAGCTAATTCGTCCGCACTTAACTATGACTGGCTTAAATTGCATAAGATTAATTATCTTTCGGGTTGATTAATTTTATTCAATAAGTTGTCAGCTTAAACTGCCGCATCCTTTGTTACTCCCATCTAGATTACTTACTACTAAATTCTTCATATACGCGTAGTGCGTCTGCTGCTTTATACGATTTTGAACTCATTATTATCCCCTTAAGGAAAAATTTGAATCCACAATAATGGATACCTTTTTAGAGCGTGTTCGGTATAAGGTTAAACTCTCCTGTAATGCTTATATTTTAGAGTATTCTAAAATATAAGCCAATTGAAATGTGAAGACTTAAAAAAGAATATTATTAATCAATGTGTTATAAATTATATGGAGAGTGACTTATTACACTTTTTTTACCACCATTTATTGATGAGAAATTTTTATAGCTAAACCGTATGGCTAAAGATTTAAATTGATTGTTAAATTACCATTTGTTAAAGTCTGTCCCTAGCTAGTTGGATGATATAAGTCTGTCATGCTATAGTTTTTTCGAGGAAATAGGAATATGAGAAATGAAGTAAATTCAAGCGCGTTAAGAAATGGAACACCTGGATCAAAAAATTATATACCGTTAGCGCCGATTTTGGTACCTGGATTTCCTTTTGAAAGCCTTCGCGGAAGATTTCCTGGCAAAAAAAGACATGGCGGAAAGAAAAAAATGGTCTGACAATGTTTTTGAGATTCTCAAATATTATATTTTAGTTGGTTAATGTTAAAAATTTTTTCTCTTTAACCTTAATTGATTAATTTAACTATTCGCATTAATCACAATATAGGTTTTTAGGTCTTGTTCCTTGATTATTGATATAAATCTGAGGGAGAGTTTATGTCTTTTAATAATAACAAGGTCAATGGGAATAAAAACCTATTTTATTTAGAAAAGCATTGAACTATGGAAAATACTAGCAACGGGAAATCAATGGCAATTATTATTGAATTAATCCAAAGAATAATTCAACTGGGTTTTGAATATTTGACAAATATGCATCTGATCAAGGCTAAAAATGCTCGTGACAAAATAGTTAAATTAGCTGTTTGGTTTTTAGGTATATGGATGCTCAGTATATGTAGTTATTTGAGCCTAATGGGCATAGGCTTAATATATCTGGTAAGTATTGGCATTAGCTCCCTTTGGGCTTTAGTTATTCTATTTACAATAAACATATTATTGTTAATATTTGCTTTAAGCTTTTTTTGTAAGGCAAAAAAAGATATTTTTTAATTTTAGCTGTTTCTAATTTATTGTTATGAATCACAAGCTAGACAATTTAACTCAGATTTATCAATATGAATAGCCGGTTAATGTCGCAAATTTTGCCGTTATATGGTTATCCCTAGTGATAAGTCAGTTGTTACTTAATCAATTTGTAACCTCAACTGATACTACCAGGTTGCTATATTTTTAGGAAAGGGGATGCAGTGCAAACTTTGGTCGGATAGTTAACTTTTAATTTTAGGTTGGAGTCTATTTGCTAACCACTTTTTGGCTTATTATTAATAACAGGAATATACGTTATTTAGTCTTAGCAAACAGATTCGTGAAAATAGAGTCATCAATCGGCAAAATATAACAAATTAAATATAGGAGATCAAAAAATGAATAAATCATTTAAAAGTGTACTTTTATTAAGCTCTTTAATCTTAGGTCTTGCTGCGTGTAGTAGTGATAATGTACCAACACCTAAGAAACTTTCTCAGGATGTGCAGTCGATTCCGCCATTTACGACTATTTCTGTAAAGGCTCAAGAAACTTTGGGTGTGCCTCATAATGCTGAGACAATTATGAAAATTGGCACTTTTAAGGCTATTGACAATGTATATGATCCAAATGGAAATAATATATTAATTCCACGTGATGCTATTATTACCGGTGTCTATACCAACGATGGAGTTAGTTGTACAATTAAATGGAAAGCAGTATATGCAACAGAAGATGAATATTCAGCTAAGCGAGGTACGCTTGCTTTAGGTCAGGTTACTTCTCCTTCTAACTGCCGAGCACTAAAAGGAATTAAGAAAGGTGAACGAGCTGTAATAAGCTTTAAGTCAGATATTGCAGACTAATTAAACTATCTTATTAATAGTTAGGCCGTTTATTTGTTAATGCTTTTACATTGTAATTAAAAACATCCCTATTATAGGAGTAAAGATTATGAAGAATTTTATTAAAAAAATAGGATTGGTCACGTTAATCTCGTCGGGGATCATGGCTCCAATATATAGTTTTGCTGATAACTCACAAAATAATGATTCTAGTCAACCATCAATAGTTGATAATCAGAGTACAAAATTTAAATTGTCCAGTAAGTTAAATGATATGTACCCTAATAGCAATATTGAAGTTACAGTTTTTAATAATGAGGTGTTACTTACAGGTCAGGTAAAAGAACCTTCAATTAAGCAATCTGCAGGCCAGGTAGCCAGTACCTTTCCGGATGTCAAATCAGTTAAGAATTATCTGACAATAGGCAAAAAGCAAACTGCAGAAGTTACTCGCAGTGACTCATTAATAACTACTAAAGTAGCGGCCAAGCTATTAACTATTTCTGGAGTTGATAGTAATGATATTAAAGTGGTTACCACTAATCACGTAGTATACCTGCTTGGTGATGTAACCAAAACGGAAGCTACTGCAGTAATTAATAATGTTAAAAAAATCAATGGGGTTAAAAAAGTTGTTTCACTTTTAAATGTAACTAGTGATTCTTAAAATGCTTAGGATTACTTAAGGTTTTTAGTAGAAACGAAACCAGGCCAGTAATCATTGGCTGACAGGTAAATAACTCCATGTAATTATCCATGGAGTTATTTTTTTGCAATAAATTTTATCATTTAAGAGTTAAAGCAACTTAAACTGAACTAATAAGTAAATTGGAGAATAATATGGTAACACTAGTAGGAACTGAAGATAAAATAAATGAAGCAATAGCGGGGCTAGTTGAACTTGAATATGATGTTATAAATTCATTTAAGTTCGCAATAAACAAAATTATTAGTATCGAATGCAGGAAAAAGTTTGCCAAGTTTTTAGAAATACATGTACAGAGAATTGAAAAAATTAGATCTTTATATAATGGACAGTCTTCATGCTTGCCTGAAGAGGGTAATAAGATGAAATCAGCAATCAATAAACTAAAAATAATTTTAGGTAGCGTTAAAGGAGAGCAGTTAAGTATCTTAAAAGCTGTTTTGGAAAACGTAACTGACGCGGCAATTGCCTATGAGCGGGTACTAAATCACCCTTATTTGCCGAGGGCTTTAAACGTGGTTATCTGGCAGGCATTTGAAGAGGAAAAAAAATGTAAATCTTGGCTGGAGTATACTATTCAAAACTCCCGTTAAACAAGTGATATTGCCATTTAACTTAATTGGTGAGAATTCCCCCACCGCTGAGCTTATCAAGTTTGAGATGGTAAGATAACTTTAGTGAAATGGTTCTAGTGTAAATAAAAAATTGCAGCTCACTTTAAGTTGGTTTAACCTAATGTGAGCTGCAAGGTGGGTAGAGCATAGGCTGCCCAACCTACTTGAGCCTTAGGAGCTCGTGTTTGAGATTAGTCTGATTCTACCCACACCGTTTCACCATGTTGAAAAGTTTAAGCTTAACTTAAACTCATTTCGTCTCAGAAGGTTGGTGTCACTAGGATCAATTTTACTTCACCTTGCAAATATTAGCAAAGTAATATTTTATGAGGTGAGCAAAATGAGATACATAGGGGGTGGATTTACATAAAACTTCAATCGTTGCTTGTTATCTTGAAGAAGATAAATTCCAGCATAAATCCTTTAAAATTGAAGAGATAGCGAAATTTAAGCAATCGTTATTACTGACTGATAATCTTGCTTTTGAGGCTACAACTAATAGCTCCTGGTTTTACCGGGAATGTAAGGACTTAGTAGCTAGAATTGTAGTAGTAAACACTAGCGAGTTTGGCGTGATTGCCAACTCGACTAAGAAGACTGATAAAAATGATGCTAAAACCCTAGCAAAATATTTAGCCAAAGATATGTTGCCGGAAGTTAGGGTAAAAACGCAGGAACAGCAAGAAATTGAAACGCTGTTTAATGCCCGCAAGCTGCTAACCAAGCAAGCGACTATGCTTAAAAATCAAATTCATGGAATTTTGCTCGGACAAGGAGTCAAGATTAAACCCAGCGAATTAGATAGTGAAGTTGGCTTAAATCGGATTACTAAATACGGTGCAGAATCTTCAATCAATTTAGCATTGATTGCATTAACTGACTTGTTAAAAAGCTTAGCTTATAAGATTAAAGAATTTGACCGTAAGCTAAGTCAGCTAGGACCGATGTTACCTGGATTTGCCAACTTAAAAAGTATTTATGGTTTAGGTAATAATACCATCGCACTATTATTAGCAACCATAGGCAATATAAAGGATTTCGCTAGTCCGAACAAATTAGCCTCGTATTTAGGTGTGGTGCCACGCGTTCGCAATTCTAATCAGTGCGTCAAGCATGGGACAATGACTAAGCGCGGGAACTCCTTGCTTCGTGGAAATTTAACCATGTGCGCCTTAGTAATGATTGGCAAAAATAAACGGTTAGCTCAATTTTATGAACGAATAAAGATCAAGGGAGGTCATAAAAAAGCCATTGTGGCGACTACACATAAAATAGTAAAAATAATTTATTACGCCTTGAAACATAACTGGTTTTTTAGTGACTTCTGCCTAGAAAAACGTAAATTACTCGCTATTACGTGGTAATCAAAGGACAATTAAAAATAATTGCTAATAATTTGATGTATGGTGTTGACATCTCATCCTAGAAGGTGGTGGGATGAATCGCTTGAGACGTGCCGAGCTTTTTAAGTCAGAGTAGTTCACTAAATGGATTTTAAATAAGGGCAGACTCGTTTAAGTGTTGTTTTCAATTACAGTATTTTATTATTCAAATTTATTTATTTTATATATAAAAATAAAAAATGCCGGTAAGATTCTTATTTTTAGTTCGAATTGACGTATACATTGTAATGATTTTGTTTCAACGAATTCTGAATTAAGCCTGCGATTGCTAGGTTCTTCAGTTTGTTGGAAGGAAGAATTTATAACCTAGATTAAGAATATCATAGCTTATGCTAGAATTTAAGCTATGGAAAATTGTTAGAAAATATACGAATATACGATTATATCTTATAAATTAGCTATTTATTTCGCCAGGCAGTCTATTGCAATTTGCTAAGGTTACGTCTATAGTTGGCATAGTATAAGGTAAGTGTAATTATAGGTAATAGACTTAGAAAATTGATTTAATTCAATGCTATATGAAATATTTGTTATTTTCATTAGTAAGAATAAGTAGCATAAAATAACGCAAATGATATAAAAAGCGTAATTTAATTATTTTATGTATGAAAACTATATAAAATTATAAAAATTTGACTTAAAGATTTAAGTAGTAATTTTAAAGTTTATATTTAATAATAGCGGGGTAAATCAATTTATTCTAACTCAACTTAGTCGGACGAAGCCATTGGAAAAAATTATGCCAGATATAGATAACAAATATTTTCAAGAATACTGCGCCAGTAGCGATTTAGCTTTCTCTCATACGTTTGATTTATTTTATATCAAGGATTTAGATCTACGTTATTGTTGTATTTCAGATGGTTTGCTGGAATTTATCGGTGTCCCGGAAGAATCAGAAGTACTCGGAAAAACTTGCGATGAATTAAGTGAGTTAGTTGATAGTGCTAGTTTACGCGAACTAAATATTGAACGTGACCGGCAAGATCGCCTGATTCTTACTAAACTTCACCCCAAAAGCTACTTAGAAATATATCCACACTCAAAAAGTATGTATGCCTTTGTGGTAACAAAGACTCCTATTATAAATCCCGAAACAAATAATTGTGTAGGTGTTCGCTGCCAATTTACCAGTATGTATTCCTTGAATATAATTAAAATATTATTCAAAATTCACAATATTACCGGTCTTTTGATTAACCAGAAAAAATTAGCTAAAAATAGTTTTAACGATTATCAGTTAAACAGTATGCAGCATATGGTCCTTTATCTTTGTGTGCACAAGTTTTCTTACTCTGAGATAGCCGCAATCCTAAGTAGTATAGGCCACAAAATTTCGCCGAATAAAGTTAATGAATATATTGAGCAGCTAAAACTTATTTTTAGAAGTAGCAGTAAAACTCAACTTATAGAAAAAGCTATCGGACTTGATTTTCATGTTTTTCTGCCAAAAGATTTACTAAGGCCATGTTCAATAGACATTACCGCATATAAAACAATTGTGTGCTAATTCTTCTAGTCTAGATATTGTGAGTTGCACTAAATATGTTTTTATAGTGATTAAATTTATTTTTGATAGTTACAGATAATCGTATTCGTTCCATTACCAGTTGAAATTAGCTTTAAACACAGAGAAGAATTTAATTTGAGATAAAGCGGCCTCTAATTTCATCTAGCCCCAGGTCTTTAATCAGTAAATTAAGGGAATTACCAGAGGCAATATTCTTTTTGCCGGTATATTTTGCAATAATTAGTTCATTTTTCATTGAGTGTTCAAAGCCAACTAATTCTGTAACTGTAACCGAATAGCCATGTGCCTCTAGCTTTAAGCTGCGAAGAACATTAGTTAAGTGACTGCCAAATTCACGAGCATGTAATGGATGGTACCAAAGATGTGCCAAGTTACTTGTTTTGATCATTTGACTTCGGTTCTTTTTTAATACGGTGGCAACTTCGGCTTGACAGCAAGGCACCAGTATTATATATTTGGCTTTTTTAGCTAAAGCGAAATCTATTGCATCATCGGTTGCCGTATTACAGGCATGTAAAGCGGTAATTATATCGATATGCTCTGGTAGTAGGCTAGACTCTGTTGACTCAGCGACGCTAAGATTTAAAAAAGTCATTCCAGTAAACCCTAAACGACTAGCAAGTTCCCTGGATTTTAAAACTAATTCCTCACGAGTTTCAATACCAATTATTTGCGAGTGTCCCAAGTGGTTTTTGAAAAATAAATCATATAGTATAAACCCAAGATATGACTTTCCTGCCCCATGGTCTACTAAAGAAACCGATTCTTTAATGCTTAATATATCATTTAGAAGAGGCTCAATAAATTGATATAAATGATATATCTGTTTTAATTTCCGGCGGCTATCTTGATTTAATTTCCCATCCCGAGTCAGAATATGTAATTCTTTTAGTAACTCAACTGACTGACCTTCGCGAATCTCATGTTTTTGCACAGCTGGTGCTTCTTTATTCTGTTCTTTATTAATTTTATTCTTAGGCATTTGCTTTAAATTTCAGATAAATGCTGTTTTAATGACTTAATTAATTCTTGTTTTGTGACTGTGGCAGTCCCCAGCTTAGCTACCACAATACCTGCAGCAAAGTTGGCAATTTTAACAGCATCCGTGATAGAGGCATTATTTGCCAACATTAAGCCTAAAGTGCCAATTACGGTATCTCCTGCTCCCGATACATCATAAACCTCTTGGGCAAAAGTAGGGTAATTATAAGCTTTACTTCCATCAAATAAGCTCATACCTTCTTCACTTCTAGTCACAAGTAAGTACTCCAGGTTTAATTTTTGCCGTAAGCTTTCTGCTTTTTGCTGCAACTCTTTCTCATTTTCCCATGCTCCTACTGCATCCCTTAATTCACTTCTATTTGGCGTAATGACTGTAGCATTTTTGTAGCGGCTGTAATCACTGCCTTTAGGGTCTATTAATACTTGTTTATTATGGGCTTTAGCAATATCTATCATTTTATAAGTGTGATTTAGACCACCTTTACCATAATCCGATAAAATGATAACTTCATATTGATCAATGATCGAAGTATAAGTATCTAGAATTTCTGCCAAAATTTCATGTGAGGGCTTTTCTTCAAAATCAATGCGGATTAACTGCTGGTTTCTAGCTAGCACGCGTAATTTTACGATTGTGCTAATACTCGAGTCCTTCTTCAAGATAGTATCAACTTTTTCTTGAGATAATAGTTTTTCAAGTGCTAATGAAGGCTCATCTGAACCTACTACCGATAGAAGAGTAACGCTCCCACCTAAACTAGCAATATTCCTAGCAACATTGGCAGCACCGCCAGGACGGTCTTCTATCTTATTAATTTTGGCAACAGGTACCGGGGCTTCTGGTGAAATGCGTGAAACATCCCCAAACCAGTAGCGGTCGAGCATAACATCGCCAACGACTAATACTTTATTCTTTTTTAAGTCTTGGTTTAGAAATTCTAAATGATTATCATCGAACACTTTGTCAATTCCTATACTGTATTGAGTAGCGTAATTATAGCATGGGATATGATATAATCTTTATTAAAAGCCTTTTTTATAGTGTTGGCTTCTTGATTGAATAACTTCAAAGTGGCAAATTCTATAAATTCAGTTAGATAATTGATAATTTGGTATAAGGAATCAAATGCAATTTGACAAAGAGCATATAATAGAAAAATTAATAATTAACCCTGCCCAGCCAAAAACCTTTGTATTTGATTTAGATGGAACAATTATTTTTAATGGTAAACCACTGACTAAAGAATTTGAGCATTTATTATTAGAAATAGATGCAATGGGGCATGAGATTATTTTTGCAACTGGCCGCTCTTGGCGCGACTTTGTACCAGTGGTTCCCAGCTGGTGTAGTAGGAGGCCTAGTGTCGTCTTTGGTGGCGGCTTGGTAATTCGTGAAGAAACCATCAAATCGCAACATTTTTTACCTGATAGTGAACTAACCGAAATTGTTAAATTCTTGGAAGATAATCATGTGCCATACCTGGTTGATGGCCACTCTAATTATTATCATCCCCATAAAGAGCATTGGTTATTCGAGGAAATTGTTGCGCTTACCGGGCAATTGAAGACTCATTCGATTGACCATATTATGACTGAAGGTGCGTATAAAGTTCTTGTCCTGGAAGATAAATGGCTAGAGTATTTTACTAGCTTGGCAAAAGAGCGGAATTTAATAATTAAATATCATTTTTATGATAAGTGCTTTGATATCATGCCCGCCCATGTTAATAAATATCGCGGACTTTGTGAGCTTGGTAAATTTAGCCCAGATGATCTATATGTATTTGGGAATGATCATAACGACTTAGAGTTAATGCAAGAGCTGCCAAATAGTGTAATGCTTGGCCATCACCAAGAATTAATGAAGTACGCTAAACTTAGGATTGAATATGACGATGATATTCTTCCTAATTTAACAACCGTAATTAATACCATTTTAGGAAAATGATAAAATACTGAACTTGGAAAGATATCTTGCCGAAAAAATAGAGCCAGAGAAATGGCTAAAGAAAAAATATCTAAAATAAAGGAAGCCACATGCTTGATATAAACTTATTGCGTAATGAACTAGATGAAGTTGTAATGCGTTTAGCTGTTAAGAATTACAAATTTGATAAAGACCTATTTTTAAATCTTGAAGAACAGCGCAAAATACTCCAAACCAGAATGGAAGAGCTTCAGGCTAAACGTAATTCATCTTCCAAACAAATAGGTGCTTTAAAAGCTAAAGGTGAAGATGTTTCTGGAGTAATGGCTGAAGTTGCAGGATTAGGCGAAGAACTAAAGAAAGCTGAAGCTGAGTTTAACCAAGTCGCAGCAAAATTAAATGCATTTTTGCCAACCATACCTAATTTGCCGGATAGCTCCGTGCCTGAAGGTAAAGATGAAACCGCCAATGTTGAAATACGCCGTGTTGGTGTACCTCGTGATTTTGACTTTCAGGTAAAAGATCATGTTGACTTAGGTTTGCTGCTTGATAAGGGTATCGACTTTGAAGCTGGAGCTAAGGTTGCGGGTAGCCGGTTTGCCTTTCTTAAAGGGAAAATAGCCAAACTACATCGGGCGATAGCGCAGTTTATGCTAAATACACATACTGAGCAACATGGTTATACTGAAATTTACTCGCCGTATATGGTCAGCCAGAAATCAGCATTTGGAACCGGGCAGCTGCCGAAGTTTGAAGAAGATTTTTTCAAAACTAAGCGCGGGGAAGAGGATATGTACCTAATTTCAACATCAGAAATTTCAGTTACGAATATGGTTTCGGATGAAATTTTAAAAGAAGATGATCTCCCATTAAAATTCACCTGCCATTCACCATGTTTTCGAAGCGAAGCTGGTAGCTATGGACGTGATACCCGTGGTATGATTCGGATGCATCAATTTGATAAAGTAGAAATGGTTAATATCGCTCATCCTGATCATTCTTATGCTGCTCTAGAAGCAATGGTGCAATGTGCAGAGAATATTCTTAAAGCCTTAAAACTGCCTTATCGAGTAGTTACCTTATGTGGTGGGGATATGGGGTTTGGTGCTGCAAAAACCTATGATCTTGAAGTTTGGGTGCCATCACAAAATACTTATCGAGAAATTTCATCTTGTTCAAATATGACTGATTTCCAAGCACGCAGGATGCAAACACGGTTTAAAGATAGCAATGGTAAAAACCGCTTGGTACATACATTAAATGGTTCTGGCTTGGCAGTTGGGCGCACTTTAGTGGCCGTGTTAGAGAACTATCAAAATGCCGATGGGTCAATTACCGTTCCAGAAGTGTTGCGTCCATACATGGGATGCGATTTAATTAAGCCGGATAGTCACTAAATATAAGGAATTAGTAATGAAGAAAATTATACTCTTACTCGGAATTGTTAGTATGGCACCTGTTTTTGCCTTAAACCCTGCAAGTGCTGAGAGTAGCGGAGCTTGTCAGCAATATCGCGAGCAAATGCACCAGAATCATTTAGCGATTGATCAGGCATTTGAAAAACAAGATGCATGTACTATGGGTAAATTGATGATGCAAAATCGCCAGATTTTTGAAAGCCACCCTGGCTGTTTTCCACCCCGCAACCGGAAAATGTTACTGGCCAATCCGCAATCACAAGGATCAGCAAATAAATAGCTAACTGTCCTCACTCTATTAGTGAGGACTTGACTTTAGGATATTACTGATGAAAAAAATTCTACTGTTAGTAATTGTAATTGCCTTATTGTTTGCTGGATTTTATTTAGCCAAGAATCATTTGTTTCCAGTCGCCAATAAGGCGGGTATTGAATATCATAATGTGGTTAAGGAGTCAAGCTCTGCACCAATTAATTCATCTGCGGCTATTGAGGCTCCAACGAGTCTTACTACTATGTTAGAGGCTGGTATTTCTACTGAGCAGGGAATATTGATTAGCGAAAAAATTAATCAAAACGGCATTAGTAAGTATCAAATCAAGTTAAATGATGTTCCTTTAAATATTCAAGCGGTATCTGAGATTGAATTGGTTAAAGGCTTTCTAATGGGTTCAGACCAGGTTATATTGATAAGTTATAACCAAGGGGGTAACCAATGTACTAAAGAATATCAATTTATTACAATTAATAGAACTTCATACTCGATCAGTAGAGCTTTTGGTAGCTGCCTGCCAATCACGGCTATTAGTGAAACTGATGACGGCTTAATAATCACTATGCCACAGGATAACCCATATTTAGGGCCTGATGTAGTTGTAAGTTATAAGTATAAAGAAGGTAAAGTAGAATTAATTAGTAAGGCTAACAGCAAAGAACTAAAACATAAGTATGCAGGTTTGACTGCCGCTAAGATACTCCAAATAGCTGGCCAAGATGGCTGTTATATTGACGGCGTGTTGCTTGATGACAACTCTTGCGGCGGTGGGCGCAAATATTGTGTTATGTTTAAGGCTCTAACCAAAAAAGAAAAAAGCCCCGAATATAAGACTTTACAAGATTTTTGTAATTAGCCAAGGTATTACCATGGATCAATATAGTCTGCTTCACTTCAATTTTCCAACCTTTGGGCTAGAAATAGTACTAGAAGGGTTAAATTTAACTCAGGCAAGATTTGTGCATTTGCGTGATGAAAACTTAATTATGGTAGGGCAATACAGCGATTTTGCCAATGAAGTATTTAGCCAGTTAGCTAATTATGTTAATGATCCCAAATTTAATTTTAGCTTACCATTAAAATATACTGGCAGCACGCATCAGTTAAATGTATGGAATACAATGTTAAGTATTCGAAGTGGTGAAGCACTTAGTTATGGGGAGGTGGCACGATTAATCAAGTCTTCGCCACGAGCCGTTGGTGGTGCCTGCGGAAAAAACCCGCTTCCTATTTTCATTCCATGCCATCGGATAATAGCCGCAAAAGGTCAATTAGGTGGGTTTAACTCGGGTAATCTGGATTTGGGGCTTAAAATAAAGAAGTGGTTGTTAGAACACGAAGGTCTTATTTCTAATAATGGCAGTAATAGCTAGTTTAGGATCTAAAAAATAGCTTTTAGTCTACTTGAATTTGTAATATAAGTCCTTATATAACCTAACAAGAAAAAATTTTTTAAGGTTTTTGAAATATGACCAAACGTGATTATTATGAGGTTTTGGGCGTCGCTAAAGGTGCTTCTGACGATGAGATTAAGAAAGCTTATCGCAAGCTTGCCATGAAATATCATCCTGACCGTGTTGCAACAATGCCTGATGCTGAAAAAAAACAGGCTGAAGAAAAATTTAAAGAATTGCAAGAAGCTTATGCTGTATTATCTGATCCACAAAAAAAACAAATGTATGACCAGTTTGGTCATGCTGGTGTTGGTGGTAATTCAGCTAGTGGCGGCGGTTTTGAAGGTTTCACTAGCGGTGCCGGATTTGAAGATATTTTTGATGTCTTTGGTGACATTTTTGGTGGTGGTGGACGCCGCAGGGAACAGCGCAATGGGGCTATGCGGGGCAGCGACCTGGAATATAATATCCAAATTACACTTGAAGAATCAGCTTTTGGTTGTGATAAAGAGATCAAATTCCCTCGTACAGAAAAATGTTCTACTTGTGATGGCAAGGGATCTAAAAAACCAGAAGATGTAGTAACTTGTAAAACATGTAATGGTGCTGGCCAAGTACGTTTCTCACAAGGCTTCTTTTCGGTTCAGCAACCATGTCCGGATTGCCATGGGCGCGGTAAAACAATTAAAAACCCATGTGCAGATTGCCGTGGCAGCGGCTTAATCCGCGCAAACCGTAAAGTAAATGTTACTATCCCTGGGGGTATTGATAATGGTAGCACTTTGCGTTTAACTGGTGAAGGCGAAGCTGGGTTAAATGGCGGCCCTAATGGTGATTTATATGTCCACGTCTCAGTGAAGCAGCATAAAGTCTTCTCACGTCAGGGTAAAGATCTACACTGTGAAGTACCGATTAGTTTTGTTACAGCTTCACTTGGTGGTGAGGTTGATGTGCCGACAATCGATGGTAAGAGCGTCAAGCTCAAGATTCCAGAAGGTACGCAAACTAACCAAGTTTTACGCATTCGCGAAAAAGGCATTAAGGGCTTACGAAGCGTAATGGTTGGTGACTTATATTGCCATATGTTTGTTGAAACTCCGGTCAAGCTAACCAACGAGCAAAAAGAGTTAATCCAGAAATTTGGTGAATTAAGTGGCGGCCAAAATTCGCCTCATCACCCGAAAACTAAAACATTTTTTGATAAAGTCAAGGACTTCTTTAGCAATGAATGATAAAATTGGCGAGGAGGATATTCCTCGCCAATTTTTTAATAAAAATGTCTAGTGATGAGTTCAGCAAAAATTTTTAAGGATAATTAAATGATTGTTACCACAACAAATGATATTCCCGGTAAAGAGATCGTCCAAGTTTTAGGAGTGGTCCATGGGATAGTTGTTAGGACCCCAACCATTACCCAAGGGTTTTTTGCTAATCTAAAAAATATCCTGGGTGGTAATAACCAGGCTTTAACCCAAATGTGTGAGCAAACTCGAGAGCATGCTTATCAGAATATGATTAGCCAGGCTACGGCAATGGGAGCTAACGCAATTGTAGCTATGCGTTATGACTCTGATAGTGTCGGCGGAGACCAGACCCGTGCAAACGAAGTATTTTGTTATGGAACTGCAGTTATAATTCGTTAAAAAAGAGCCTTATACGGCTCTTTTTTAATGTGGATGGTGATATTTAGTATGATGATGGTGGTTAAAGTAAATTTGAGCTGCTTCTTTAGCTTCTTCCAAAGTTTCGTAGTCACCAATATGTTTAGTTTCACTGAATTCTAAACGTAATACATCCGGGTGAACATGAGCGTAGCTAGTTATATTTAGCCCAAATGGCTTCTCACCTGAATTAAGTTCCTGCAACTTTAAAGTAGCACGTACTGATAGTTCTTCATTTTTGTAGTAAAAAATTTCGGCTTGCAAAATCTTAACTACACCTAGATTAACCCTATTTAAAACATGGTGGCTTACTTCTTCCCAATGTAATGATTCTTCAGCAGTATGCAAAATCATAATCACTTCCTTTATGTTATTTTAAAATTAACTATTTGCCGCAGCTTTGCTTGCGCGTTTCCGTTCATGCTCATCTAAATAGCGCTTACGTAAACGGATATTTTGTGGGGTAACTTCAACCAGTTCATCATCATCAATAAATTCAATTGCACTTTCTAGGGTAAGAGCAATTGGTGGAGTCAAGCGAACAGCTTCATCAGTACCTGAGGCGCGGACGTTGGTAAGCTTTTTACCTTTAATAGGATTGACATTTAAGTCATTGTCCCGACTATGAATACCAATAATCATTCCGGTGTATAGTTTATCGCCAGGGCTAACAAACATTCTTCCACGGTCTTCTAAATTCCATAACGCATAAGCAACCGCAGGACCATCTTCTTGAGAAATTAATACACCATTGCGACGACCTGGAATATCCGGTTTAACTGGACCATAATCATCAAATAAATGTGCCATTAGGCCTGTTCCACGGGTTAGTGTCAAAAATTCGCCCTGAAAACCAATTAAGCCACGCGCAGGGATCCGATATTCAATACGGGTACGGCCTTTGCCGTCACTAGACATATCGATCATTTCACCTTTACGGCGGCCTAGTTCTTCCATAACGCCACCTTGATGTTCTTCTTCTACATCAACGGTAAGTAGCTCATATGGTTCCATTTTTTCGCCATTGATGGTTTTCATTACCACATGTGGTTTGGCAACAGCCAACTCAAACCCTTCACGACGCATATTTTCAATTAAAATCGTTAAATGCAGCTCACCACGGCCGGATACCAAAAATTCATCAGTATTATCAGTGTCTTCTACACGTAATGCAACGTTAGTTAATAGTTCTTTGTTTAAGCGGTCACGAATTTGGCGGCTAGTTACAAATTTACCTTCGGTTCCGGCAAGTGGAGAGGTATTAACCTGGAACGTCATACTGATAGTTGGCTCATCAACTTTTAACATCGGCAACGGTTGTGGGTTATTTGTATCACAAATCGTAACGCCAATATTTAATTCCTCAATACCATTAATTAACACGATATCGCCAGCTGACGCTTCATTGACAAGCGCACGCTCTAAGCCGCTAAAGATCTGAACCTGATTAATTTTACCGTTTTTACGTTCGCCATCTGGTCCACTTGCAACAATTACTTGCTGGCCTGGTTTAATGCGTCCGCTACGGATCCGGCCAACGCCGATTCGACCAACGAAACTGTTATAGTCAAGAGCTGAAATTTGTAATTGTAACGGGCCATTCTCATCATCGGTTGGCGCAGCCACGTGATTTAAAATTGTTTCAAATAACGCTTCCATATTACCTGGATTTGAACTAGCGTCAAGTGAAGCAAAGCCGTTTAAAGCTGAAGCATAAACAACAGGAAAGTCAAGTTGCTCTTCTGTAGCGCCAAGCTTGTCAAATAAGTCGAATGTCTGGTCAATTACCCAGTCCGGGCGTGAGCCAGGGCGATCAATTTTATTGATAACTACGATTGGTTTTAAGCCAAGAGCTAAGGCTTTACGGGTTACAAAGCGGGTTTGCGGCATTGGACCTTCTACAGCGTCGACTAAAAGTAAGACGCCATCCACCATTCCTAGTACCCGTTCAACTTCACCACCAAAGTCAGCATGGCCTGGAGTATCAACGATGTTAATCCGCGTCCCTTTATATTCTAATGAAGCATTTTTGGCGAAAATGGTAATTCCGCGTTCTTTCTCGATATCATTACTATCCATTACCCGCTCAGCTACTTGTTGATGCGCTGAAAAAGTGCCGGCTTGATGAAGTAATTTGTCAACCAGGGTAGTCTTACCATGGTCAACGTGTGCGATAATAGCTATATTACGTAAATTTTTTGACATTGAAATTCTCTATGAAATAGTTATGACTACGCTAGTCATTCAAATAGTTTGAATTATACCATAGTTACAAGGTCAACTATTGGCTATCTTTGACTACTTTGTCTATTTTTGTTAGATTGTTCCAACGATGCGGAAATGCTGAAAAAGATAGGTTCATATTTTCCATTTTGCTGATTATTTGAGCGAAATACATAACTGCCAACTGCAGCTGGGCCGTGGTGGCCGATATGTGAGAAAACCTTAAATAATTCAGCAAGATCATTGTTCTGTTCATCACTGGGTCTGAAGTTGATAATATTATTGTCGCCAAAGTTTTTGAATTCTTTAGTTAATTCGTCATAAATTATATTTCCTTGCCCACCACCTGTTATTACACTAAGCTCTGCCAATTGCAGCCATAACATATTGAATCTTGCTTTAATTGTCTTTATGAAATTGTATATTGTTAAACCTGGTGTATATTCAATTTTACCGAAAACCGTCGTTAAATTATTTGGATTTGGTATAGTAATCCTTTGCTTAAATGCGCGCAATTGCCCGATAGTGATAGGTCTTGCATAATTTATTTTTTTAAAGAATTCGGAAATCTCTTTTTCAAGGTCTTCCTTGCCTAGAAAACGGTATAAATCATTATCATTAACGTCTGCTTCAGGTGAGTTACATGGCAAGTTTAAAATTGTGTCGATTAAGATTAAATAGTCGCGATTTATTAACCCACCATGATGCCAATGAACAACTCGGTTTTTTTCATCAAAATATACTGGTTCGAAATTATCAAGTATCCATTGATAAAAATTACGGCAGCCGGCACTATTTAAGCACCTATTAATAACTAACTTATCCCTTACCAAATAATAAAAAGGATCATTTATATTATTGTTGCGATTGTTATTTATAGTTGTCTTGAGTTGTATAATCTGATTTAAATACTCTTTGAGGACTGGGTGATAAGGGTACTTTTCAGAAAGGCTATTCTCACGGGTATTTAGCTTGGCTGGCGTACTAGTAGTGTTTTTAATAAATCGATTTATTGTTGGGCCGCTTTTCTTACCAGAACCAGCACCATGAAGGAGGTCATGGTTGCCAAAAATAAAATGTACTTTTGGCTTTTTTGCTAGCTTTTCAATTAAATACATATTTAGACTGGCATCTAGACCTAATAGGTCAAAGAGGCTATCACCGATAAAAACGACTTCGTCTTCCGCTTCTTGTGGGTTAATAGTGATGCTCTCCAACAGGAAATATGTAAGGTTTCTTAATTCAAGGCTATTGTGAAATTTTTCCACAAGTTCATAAGGGTTTATAGCAAGTCCAATAGCGTCTATCGTGTCAAGGATTATACCTTCAAAATGTGATAAAAGGTTTAATAACCGTTCGCCATCTGGACTAAGGAAAATAACCTTTGCTGCAACGCATGCATGCACTATTCGCAAAAAGGATCCTTCAGTATCGCCCAAGGCATAAGGGCCTTTGCATTTACTAACTTCGCCAAATTTTATAAACTTAGGGTGAGGAGTTGTAAATTCTGGACTATCGAAATCAGCTAAAGTTCCGTCATTCCATGCCTTGGCAACTGCAAGTAAATTATTAAATTTTTCATTATGATAAGACATTATGACGGCACTACTTTGTATCCGTATTTTATGCAAGGTCTCCTTATATTTAGTTAACCTCTCTATTTTATCTTGGAATTCCATCGTTTCGGGATGTGTAGCCGCTATTTTGTGGTAAGCAGATTTAATTCGGCTAAAAAGGCAATTTGCTATATTTAGCTGCCACTCCGGAAAAGTAGTAAGTTTTTTTAATTTCCAGAAATTTTTATCATTAATATTTACTTCTTTTGGCGCTTCGCTTTCCATTTCTGGCAAGGAGGAATTTAATTGATCTCTTTTAGCTACAAGCTTTTTAGTTAGTTTTAACAAATCTGAAATTTCATTATCGAGATCACCTAATGCGGCTTCATAGTTAGATTTATTGCCATATGTGCTGCGATCTTGGGATTTTGTATTGATATCCTGTGCATTAAAAAAAATATCATTAATTTTACTACCAATCTTGGTACGCTGAAATAAGAATTTGTTCTGATTGATTTGGTTATTTAGAAATTTCTCATAATTATTTATTAGATCTATTAACTCAGTATATTTTTCTGGTTTTTCAGCAAAAGCAGCTTTGTTTAATGCATCTAATCGAGTGGATAACTGGATTGAAATGTCCACAAAATCATTTTCATTCGCTCTAGCAGTTGAAAGGCCAACCGATAGATCTAAAACCTGATCTAATTGCTTGGTTTCTGAAACATCAATTGATTGATTTGCATTACCACTATTATCATTTTGGCGAAATGATTCTGCTTGAAGTCTGTTAGTAGGGTTAACTGGTTTAATAAAACCACATAAGTTTAGTCTGGAAATTGATTGTTGACGTTTGACTATTACCTCTCTGAGCTTATCAGCACTTGCCGTATAATTGGTCATGAAATCATGCGAAAACTTTACTCCCGAATGATTTTTTAGCATTTCCAGACCTAAATAGGTACGATGGCGGACGATTAATTGCAAGTTTTGAATAAGCTTAACATCATCTTTAAGGGTATTTAATGCCTGGATTATTTCAGGGGCAATTTCAACGTCAACTCTATACGACTTTGCGAAGCAGTTTGAGGCTTCCTGCAGTCCATAGATAATAAGCTCCATTGCTTTTAATTCGGCTATTGTTTCAAGTTTTGCGATACGCTTAGCAAGTTCTTGCAAAGGTAATTCTTTAGATAATTTATTAAAAGAAGAATAGTTGATTTCAATGTTGCTATTTATGTTGATTCCTGCGATTGCTACACTTAAATCCTCTTGATAGGAGAGCTTAGCTTGCTTATGATTATCTTCTTTTTCAAAATCATATTGGCTTTTTACAGAATGATTCCTGACACAGCAACTGGTTAGAAAATCAGGTAACCGAAAACTCATGATCTTATTCCTTGCTAACGACAAATCCACTAAGGGCGTTATAAAACTATTCCTTCATTATATCTAAAATGAAATAAATATCTAATTTTTAACGCATGAATTAGCCACTAGCTTTCTCCATTATTTGCTAAAAATTAGATATTTATTTATCTCAAAATATGATATTCAAAAAAGTGTAGACCGAGGTATTCAATTTTAAAAAATAAAGATAATTTTAAGATCGAATTTTTATGACTCAATCACTACATTACCCGGACTACGGTTAGGAACAGTATAAACCAAATTATTTAAATAAACCAGGGTTGGCTTATTTTCGCCAGTATGGCCCAGATCATTGATTCCTAAAACGCCGCCTGACTTGATTTGTTTGCCATTGTGCCCATGAAAAATCTTGACTGCCAATAGTTTGCTTGTTGCCTCCATTTGCGATTGGGTTAAGTTAAATCCGGTAAGGTCAGGTATCTTTTCTTGTCGCGAATGAGCTACGTTGAATAGTGTAATTGACTTATCGCCTGCTTTATCAAATTTCATTAGGGGGATAGCCCTTTGGCGAATGTAATCAGTTTCAGTTGCACCTTCTATTCCAAGCGCATTTATCATATCGCAAAGCTCGCTTGGGTTACAGAGAATTTTATTGTTTGAAGAATTGGGTTTTGTTAAACTAAAATTGCCAAAAGCGCATGTAATAGCGTCATTGCTAGACACTAAGGGCATAAATTTAGCTTTTAGTTGTTTCAGTTTTATTATTGTTGCTGGAGTTTCTTCAGCTAGCTCCTTACATAAGCTCTCTAGCTCATAGTTAAGTTCTTCACTTTGGCTATCATATCTTATCAAGCCATCGATTGAGTTTTTGTTACAGGCTAAATTCAGTATTCTTTCAATTACAGTAAATTTAGTTGAAGCTAAAGCCAAACCATGATGGGTAATAATTGCATTTTCTTCTTTTAAGTGGTAAGCTAAAACATTATTTTTTAAGAGCCATTGATAGAATTGTATACACTTGTCGTCTAAGTAATGCATATCAATATCCTGTTCCTTCATTGCCGTATCTGTATTGTGGTTTAAATAATCATTAAGCTGCGGGTGCGGAATAATGATGTTCTTTTCTATTAAAGCCTGGCGGATGCTGATAAATCTATCCTTTATTTTTACGATAGGCAATACATTAGCAGCTTCACCGCGCTTGAAATCTTTTGCTGACGTATTATAAAGTTCATGATTACCAAGCAAGGCAGTATATAACTTAAACTGCTTATAATAGTTTAGCCTCTCTTGTAGAAACATGTTGGCATCAGGCGCGATGCCAAACATATCAAAAATTCTGTCACCAATATCAATTAATTGCAGAGAATAGGCTGGATGCGGGCATACAATTACTTCTCTTTCCAATAGGTTAATCAAATAAATCAGTTTATAATTAATTTGGTAGTGTTTCTCCAACAAGTCGATGCCAGCACCACAGTCTTCAGCGCTTAAAATTCGATCTTCAAAGTGGGCAAGTAAGTTGGCTATTTTTTGACCGCGAGGAGTAATAAATGCATGTTTGGCTTTGCAGGCGCTTAGTATCATCCGCGCATAACTGCCACTAATATCGCCAACTAATACAGTATGACTTCCAGCGGTTGAGGCAGCAAAGTCAGAAAATTTTGCTGGCAAAGTGGTTATTAACGGATTACTTAATGCATTATCTAACGCCCCCGCATGGTTACATTGTAAAACCCCCTCAACAATGTTGTCAAGTTCAGCTAACTCTCGTTCAAATCTTGCCTGGACTTGCTCTTTATAAAAAATATGAAGCTGTTGGAGGTTGTTATGCTGAAATTGTAACTTTCTAGTATCTAGATTATCTTTGTCAATATATTTGCTATTCAAGTTATTAATCCAGGTTATCAGTTGCGCAATACCAGTTTTCAATTCTTCTGAATTTCTAATGCTAGTTAATGGAAACGCTGACTGATCCTTAATATTGTTGTCATTAAAGCTAGAAGAATTAAATAAGCTATTGATTAATTTTTCATAATGTAACTGGATTGCTTCAATTTCCTCACAACAACTTGCCATAAGTGGATATTGAGTGCTAATATTGTTAAGAATCGTCAAAGTCCCTGCAATTTGATTAAATTGCAAGATTAGATTTATATTATCCAGCAATGTTGCAATTGGTGAATTGCTATTATTAATAGCTGCGACATCTTTACAATTTTGAAGTACCTTAAAAGCTGCAATTGTATATTTTATTAATTTGGGGCGAAATTCGTGAGAAATATCTGTATTTAATTGTTCGACTAATATTTTAAATATTTCAAGTTTACGATTAAATAATTCTAAGTTAGTAATCCGAAATTGATTGGTTACTAGAGCTTTAATGAAATTATCTGTAATTTGATTAAGCACCAATTGAACTTCTAAAACATGTAAATTATTTACATTCCCATCAATAGGTTGCTGTGATTCAGTCTTCTGCGACGATGCCTGGTTTACTAAAATACTAGTTGATTCAACATTTGTAAAAATTTCCTTAATCTGCTTACGAAGCTGAAGGTTGTAATCTATTTCTGCTATCAGATGTTCGATTCTTGCTAGTTCAAGTAATAAGCTATCCTTATTTTGCCAATTTACTTTTGCGAGTTGCTCGTCAATTGAATCAAGCCTGTATCTTAATTTATCAAAAATAGTTAATTCGTCGAATTTTAGATCGGTTAATTCCCGAATATATTCGCTTTTTTGCGAACCAATCTTTTCTGAGAGCTTATAGAGATTTAATAGAACTTCAAATTTGGTTTCTATATTTAATATGCTTTCCGAGCATTTCTTAATGGTCGTTAAAGAAACAGTTTTTTGGCTAACTTGTTGATTGGCTCCGTCTGCTGCTTCTTTTTTATCGATTACTAAATGTTCAAAAGCTGCTAATTCACTTTGAAATGATTTAAGCTTATTTAATATTTTTTCATTATTTCTGCTATGGGGAATACGTTTGCTGGCGGCAGAAATTCTATTACTAATTAATATAAAATTGCTTTTTCGCAGTGCTGATAGTTGTGGATGGCTATCAGTTTTTGGCTGAAGGGCTATTTCTGAATTACCTAGAATCGTATGCTGACTAGCTGCTATTTCGTCGAGCTTGATTAAAAATTCTTCTTTTTGCTGCCAATGGAGATTAACTATCCCATTTTCATAATTATTTAGTTGAGGAATTATCTCTTTTTCATAGTCATTCAGTTCCTCTAATAATTCTTTTAAACCTTTAATTTTTTGTAACTGATCAGTTTCATTTTTACAAGTATATAAAGCCAGTGATCCCGCGAGGCTTTCTCTTAGAGTTTTAATTCGGTACAAAATTTCTAACCCAGAGTTAATCTTTTGAATCGTTTGTAAATACTCTTGCAATAGCTGACGAGTAACATTAGGCACCGGGCCATGGCCGGAGCTTGGTTGGTAGTCAGGGTGAAATTGCTCAAATTTCTTTAATTCTTTTTCGTATGCTGCCAAAATAGGTTTATAAGCATTATCAGTAAAATCTTTTTTTGCAGCTTCATACTTATTTTGAGTTGCTCCTAGAAGGCTTTTTCGTAAAAAAGGTAACGGGGCAACTTTATTGCCTAATGTTGCCACAGTTTCGGCTTGGCTATGCCGCGCTTGCTGCATTGTCTCATTTAAACTACCTTCAATATTTTTTTTAATTTTTGTAGCAAAAGTCTTTAATCCTTGGACTAGATTGCTATGATGAATTTTTTCCTTAAGAGTTTGTTTGATTAGGTCTAGTTTACTATTAAATAATTGATGGGTAGCATAATATAAATGGCTATTAGCCATTAAAGTCAGTGTTTCTTTTCGCTCTATTTTGTCGAGGTTAGCGCGAATCTCCTCAATTTGTTTCTGCCATGAATCTAAAATAGCTTCTTTAAGAAGGCGATTTAAATTCTCTAAATTAATATTGTCAATTATTTCATCTATATTAGTTAAGAAAGCTATATTAATGGGGTTAGTAATTAATGCTGCTGCCTTACTATCCTTTTCGGGATCATTTCCTAATAATTTTAGCCCATCTTCATGAATTTCATAGATTGACTCAACTAATATCTGTTTTACAATAGCTATTTTTTGCTTAGGCATTAATTCGATGTTATCTACACTTGCTACGCTATCAGTTTGTAGTTTTTCTAGCTCTTCAGTGATTTTTTCGAACTTCTTTTCGAGATTGGTAATTATGCTTGTCATTGAGTCTGGAAGATTTGCTGGTGCAGCTTTAGTTGGTATTGCACTGCCTATTTTTGCCTCTTGCAGAGCATCCTGATATTTTTTCTTTAAATCAATCTTTTTAGAATCGGTTGTGAGAATAGTTGATACTTGAACTATAATGTTTTGTTCAAGCCTAGGATTATTGCAGCTATTGGCCAAATCTTGTTGTAATTTAATAAGGTTTTCTTGCAGCGGTGGTACAGGCAAAGGAGGAATACCCTTGTCTAGTAGCATGTTATTAGTAAGCGACCTTGCTTCTGGTTGAGTTATGTCAAGTTCAAATTCTTGCATAGGCTGCATAATGAGCGGCTTTTTTAGTTGAGCTTCTTTTGCTTTAATCAGGCTTTCGTACCATAATGAACTGGTAACTTGTTGACTAGCACTTTGATCAACTTGAGGCTGCCTGCTTTGTGCTTGAGAAATTCTGCTAGTGAATGCTATTGCCGATAATAAGTCATTATCATTGCTATAACTATTTAAACTATGAATTACTTCAGTTTCTTCTGCCGGGGTAATTCCAGCCATTTTAACAGCGTTTTCCGCAGCTTCACCTGGTAAATGCGAAACATCCAACAGCAACTTTAATGTTTTAAGCTGAATAAGGTTTTCACATTTATTAATTACGCTGGTTATTTTATTATGCTTTTCTTGGCTTTCTACTTGAGTGGTCGTAGAATTTTCTTGATTTTGCGGTAATTTAAAACTGATTTTAAATAGTGTAATTGTGTTGCCATTAATCGATACTTTATTATCATAAAATGGTTTTTTTACTTCCAATGGCGGTGTAATTTGTGTTGGTTGTCTGGTAAAACGAAAACAGTCAGTTAAAAAGCTCATGAGATTAGCCCCCCGCGGAAAAGTAATAGTTTCTTCAAGATTCAATTGAGATAGTAAATAATCTTACGTTAAGTTGTACGTTATCCAGGGGTTAGAGATAAATCTAATAATACGAAGGTGTAATTAGCTTGCTATAATCAGATTTATTATCGAAAATTAGCTAACATAATATAGAAATTATTCCCAGGTTATCATAATTTTCACGAAGCTCACTAAGAGGGTTCATGATGGTAAAAATTCTACAATCGTTTTTTTCAAGCAACACTAAATAATGCTCACATATATCTTTTAGATTATCCGGGCAAATTTTGCAAGCGCTATTTAGCGCTGCAATGGCTAGATAGCGTAAAGCAAACAAAGGCTGATTTGATGTCTTGATATAGAAAATTTCTGATAATTTAATTAATGCGGCAGCAACACAGATTAGCAATTTTGCTTGTTCCTCATGACAGGTATTTGCTAAATTAAAAGTGTTATATAAGTCCGCCAGGAAAACTTCATTTAATTCAACATCCTTTAATTGCGCCATATATGCTTCAATAGCTAGGTCGGCTACTTGGTTTGTAATTAGGTTTAGTTTTCTGATGAGCGCATGATTAAAAACTTCCTGATAGTTGAACGGTAAAATAGCCGGGTAGGGATTTTCTTCGGAATTTAAGGTGGAATAATTAAAAGCATTAAGTAGATGGTTCATCAGTTCCCGAGGTAAGCCGAATAAATTGACTAACTTAAAATAGTTGCTTTGTTGGTTATAGCGTGAATATTGCTTATATAATAAGGGGAGTTTGACTAGTGACTTTGCTAAGTTTTCATTGTTAATTACAGCATTTAGCTTTTTAGCTGACAATTTCTGGAGTTCAATTTTTTCATAAAAAAGGTTTTCGTTAGCTCTATCCTCAAAGCAGTTATTATTTAAGCCATGAGTGGTTGTCTCGCCATAATAGAAGAAATCCAAAAGTTGCTCAAAGGATATAGTAATTGCTTCGCGGATGATTAGATCTTTAGGTTCCTGTCGTATATTGAGCTGAAACTTTACTTTAGCTGCTAAACCCTTCTTATATATTTTAGATAAAAATACTACCTGCTTGGCAGGATCAAAGTTGTGTCCCAACGCAGTAAAAAACGGTTTAATAGCCGGTAGAGAAACTAAGTAGCGATTTAATTGAATTGCTTGTTCCTTGAGATCAGGGGTATTTGAAGTGGCAGATATACAAATTAGTTGATTAATTAGATTCAAATTGCTTAATAGAAATAAATTTACTTCTTTAGAAGTTTCTGCGCTATCTGTTTTTTTAAGATATTCTATTGACATAAAGAGATATTCCAACAATATAGGGTCTAGACAACTAGGAATAATAACCTCTTCAGAATTTTGATTTATCCAGCTAGGAAGCAGCTTTCTAATTAATATTGACTCTAAGTATTCATTTTGCAAATAGCACTTATCGCTGAATATGATATCTAAAATAATAGGGGCAACTTTATAGCGTATGTTACGTTTTAATTGCCTTACTAGCTGTTCCAATAAAGATGATTTTAAGCCTTTATCTTCTATTTTATTTATTTCTGACAGTAGATTTTCTGCAGAATCAGGATGATAGTTCATGATCAACTTTTGAAAGGCATATTCCCGGTAAAGTTGGTTGATATTTGTTATACGGTAATGTTCTTCTAAAGTTAGCAGAAAATTTTTAGCGTTAGTAATTTTTTTGCTATTAATAGCCTTTACTATTAACAATTGGTTATATATGCCATATATCTTCCAAGGCTTATCAATAATATTTAAGCTAGGAAATAGGGCATCAATAAGTGCGGCAGGGATATTAGCGCAGGTATCTTTTGCCAAAAATAGTAAGAGATGGCTTTTTACTATTTCACTTATGCAATTTTGATTAAGTTGTAAGTCTTTTCTGCAGAGGATGATTAAATTTAATAGCTTGGTAATCCCTTTGCTAGAAAAGGAAGGCTCTATGTTAGGGAGCAATTCGACTATTAGGTTTTTTAAATCGTTGTCAGCATATTTTAATATTAAACTAAAATAGATCGAACTAATTCCCTGTTGAGTTTGTCTAAAATTCCTGGTTGAGCATCTCTTTAGAAACCGATTGTCTCGGGCAAGTAATAAAATATCTCTTTGAGCTTTTAAGTCTGTAATTGTTGCAAATAATTTGAACATTGCTTTTATTTCAGAAAAGCTAGTTCCCATATTATAGTTCTTAATATATTCATTAATGAAAATTTGCGCCATCTTTCGTTGATGGTCAGAGGAAATATTCGGTTTAATATCACTTTCTAGATTAGAGTTTGCTAGATTATCTGAAGAATAAGCTTCTGGTTTTATTGTTGTAGTTATATTTTCTGAGAGTGAACTAAATACCTCAAGGAGAAACATTCGCTTACTATAGGTGTTTAATATTTTCTTGTTACCAATTATATATTCGGCATAAATTTTATCGATAAGCTGGAGCTGCTCGTTATAAGAAAGATCTCGGTTAATTTCTCTTACTAGGTGTGGAAATCGGTTATATCGCCCATGGGTAAATAGTTTTTTAAATAAACTAAGTGGAGAATTGGCATACATTACATCTGGTACATCTTGGATGAAATAGCCTTTAGTTCTATTTTGTAGCCAATTATTTAAATATTTATCAATATCATTTTTAGCAGTTGAAAAGTCGATTTCTTCTTTGGGAATCACATTATGAAGCCAGCACCAAAAGTTCTCAACGACGTTTTTATTTATTTGTGTTTCATCAAGGTTATTTAAATGTAAATAAATCTTAAGTAAGAGTAAAGAGCTACCGCGAGTGACAGATTTATGCGCGCATTTAAACAGTGACTCGTTGCGGATTAATTCCATTGTATTATCTTTAAAGCTTTGTATTAATGGCGGCTCATTGCTACTATGGTTATTGTTCAGGCCAAGAATCATTTTTATAACACTTTGGATTTTCTCATTGTTGCGGGAAGAGTCATTATGTGCAATATTATTTAATATTATAGTAGCTTGGCTAATACAGGTTAGTAATAATCGGTTTTTGTCAGTATCGCTATGTCTTCGTTGCGGTTGCGGTTGTAGAATTATCGGATTGGATTTTCTTATAGCAGGCATTATGATTATTATCCTATAGTGTAATGGTTTTATTAGTCTAATAAATGAAAACTGCTTAGCTTAAATGAAGTGGGTATATTGAGGGCAAAATCTCTAAATTTTGCAAATTTTAAGCGATAGAAATATGCTTGGTCAACTTATACTAAACTATTAATTTCATATTTGAATTAAGAGGAAGATCTTTGGATATATTCAGAATCTGGCAACCCGCTGCGAAATCTTATCTAAATTATTGATTTACTCGTTATGGTAATAGATCCTAAATAGGCTCTTAGGTTTAATAATTGCTTTTATTTCTGAGAATTGAAAGTGTTAAAAACGCGGGAATAAAGCTTGCGATGACTACTAAGATAAAGTTAGCATAGCCAATATGGTTGATAATTCCGCCGCCAATTGAGCTCAAAAGGCTATAACTAAGACTATCTAAACCCGTGAAGATTGCTAACTGAATAATTACATGCTGGCGTTTACAAATATGGGTCTGGAATGTCCAAAAGGTAATCATGGTCATTCCCCGGCTAAATTCTTCGCTACTTACACATAAGTAAAAGAAAAATCGTGGCGCTTCAATCTGACTAAACCAATAAATCATTAAGTAAGAAATAAAATGCAATATTAATGCGAGGTTTAGGTTGTAGATATAGGAATTTCGCCTAATCAAACGAATGCAAAAAACTCCGCCAAGAGAAGCTAGAATCATTCCATATAGTTTATAACCAAGAGCTACTGTAGTTTTAGTCATTCCAAAGTGAAGATAGAATAAGTCGAAGTAGTTCGTAATTAAATTATCCGGTGCGCGATAGCATATCATTAAGCCCAAGATTAGCCAAATCTGCGGGATATGAACTAGGTTGGTAAATGGGTTAATTAGTAGTTGCCAAATTGAATCATGCTGGCTATTATTGTTAATTATAAAATTTTGCTTAGGGAAGGCTAAGATTAATAAACTAAATACCAAGATCAGACAAGCAAAGGAATGATATAAATTTGCCCATGTATGATACTGTGATAAATATAAAGCAAGGCTGCCGGCTATTAAAATACCGCATTTATAACTAATAGTTAATACGTTCATCACAATAACCAGCTTGTCTTCACTAAAGAGTGTTTTTTGTAATGCTGTAGAAATTATGCGTGCAATTGTGCTGGCTAAACTAAGGATTAGGCAAGTTAGAAAAAGATGATGTGAATTATGAATTTGTGAAGGAAGTATCCCGACACAGGCTGCTGCGGTTATCAGGCTAATAACCAATATTGTTTTGTAACTAACAAGCTTTTGGTATGAAAGGAATTCTAAACATGCAGAAATTGCGAAGGAAAGAGCAAACGGTAAATTTGCCAAGCCATAGAGGCCAATACTTTGAAGATTAAGTCCGCTTTCTTTTAACCAGACAAATAAACTTGAGCCGATTAGTAATGGTATCATTCCGTTACTAATGCCAATAACAATCAGTAATAAATATTTATTTTTGAACATACTTCTTGGTGGCAAATTCAAGGGCAGCAATTAAACTTTTGCTACTTGCAATTCCTTGTCCTGCTATATCCAGGGCAGTGCCATGATCTACCGATGTACGTATAATTGGTAATCCTAAAGTGGTATTTACGCCTAATTCAAAATCAGAATATTTAACTACTGGCAGACCTTGGTCATGGTACATGGCAAGAATAACGTCAAAATCATTAGCTTTATTAAATATAGTGTCAGCCGGAAAACTACCAAATACTTGAAAACCACGCATTTGCCAGGCTTTAATTAACGGGTCAATTATAGTTAGTTCTTCATTACCAAGATAACCATTTTCGCCAGCGTGCGGATTTAGGCCACAAACCGCAATCTTGGGATTTTTGATGGCAAAGCTATTTTCAAAACTGCTATGAATGATTTCTAAAGTTTGCTGCAAATTTTCTGTAGTAACGTGCAAAGGTACATCTTTTAACGGTAAATGAGTGGTAAGAAGCGCTACGTTTAATCTGGGATTACTAAGCATCATAACTACTTTAGCTATACCAAACTTTTCAGCAAAATACTCAGTATGGCCGCTGAACTTTAACCCTGCTTGATTGATGATGTCTTTATTTATTGGCGCTGTAACGATAATTTGGCTTAAACCGTTTTTGCAAATTGAAATAGCATGCTCAAGTGTATTTAATACATAATTCGCATTTTCCAATTTCGGTGTACCCAGGCAATTATGGTTAGGGCAGGGAATATGAAGTACTCGTAATTCACCTTTAGCCGGATAACCAAGATTATTAAGGTCAGCAAAACTGATTTTAGTTAGATTAACTTCTTTATTGGTTAACTGTGAGCGTTCTTGTAATAAATCGATGTCGCCTATTAAAATTAAATTATATCTTTGATTAAACTCACTTTCAGCAAGATCTAAACAAATTTCTGGCCCAATGCCGGCAGGCTCGCCAGTTGTGATACAAATAATTTTATTATCATTCATCGGTCAATTTCACATAAGACATTTCACGCAAGTTTCTTATCCATTCAGTATACATCATTTGAGCTTTTGTATCACGTAGCTCTTGGCGGATTTCAGCTTTCTCTCGATCATTTGCCAAATTGCTATCGCGTGTTTCTAGGACCTGTAAAATATGCCAGCCAAACGGGGAGCGGATTGGGTCGCTGATCTGGCCAATAGGCGTTTTAATAACTGCCGCCTCAAATTGAGGAACAGTATCGCCTTTACTAACCCAACCAATATCGCCGCCTTTGATACTACTGGTATCTTCTGAATATTGTTTGGCTAATGCTATGAAATCTTTATTTAGCTGGTCCGGGTTACCTTTATCTTTCATCAGTTGATCGCGAACCATAATTATTTTTTGATGTGCTTCATCATCGCTGGTTAATTCGTTTACTTTAACCAAGATATGCCGCACATGATATTGATGGACAATCTGAGGTGAGCCATGCTGCTTTATGTCGTTAACTTTAAAGATAAAAAACCCTACAGGCATTTTTACTACAGGCGTTACGCTGCCTTTAGGTGTTTTTGAAATTGGGTCAAGAACTATTGGCGGTAATGAGGTATTACTTTTCCAGCCTAGATCGCCGCCTGTTAGAGCATTGGGAGCTGATGAATACTTGATAGACATTTGGTCAAATGACGCACCTTGTTTTAATTGTGCATAAATTTGATTGGCCAATGCCTCTTTCTGTGCAACAACTTGCTGTGTTGCCTGTTCAGGAATGCTGACTAAAATATCAGCAATTCGGTAATCAATGCGATTTTTATATGTCTCACTATTTAATATCCGGTTTACTTCATCATCATTAACTGTCACACGGCCGTCTACTTCACGTTGCTTTAACTTTTCAGCCGTAATCTGGTCATTTATCTGCTGGCGAAAATCATCAAAGCTTATTCCTTGCTGAGCAAGCTTGGAGCGCATTTGCTGTTCGGTAACTCCCTGGGATTTTTCAATATTTAATAAAGCATCATTTACTTCACTATCGCTAGTTTTGATTCCCGAGCGATTGGCTAGATCTAATTGGATTTGCTGTAAAATTAATTGATCGAGTACTCGCGCACGGATATCTTTTATATCGGTTGAACCAAGGCCTCTTTGTTGCAGACTGGCTTTAGTTTGTATGATCTGCTTTTGTAGTTCGTTTTCAGTTATAATTCGACGATTTACATAAGCAACAATTTTATTTACGGTATGCGGTGGAGTAAATGTAGCAGGATTTTGCTTAACCTGAGTGGCATTAACTAGGCTTTGAGCCCCAGGCATGGCAGGTTTAGCTATAGAGCCAGAGGAAGTAGCTGATGCCACTTGTTTAACTGGCGCACTACTTGCGTCTTCTGCTAGTGCTGGGTAAACTATCGAAGATAACACTATTGGGAGTATAAATTTTCTAAGCATCTAAGATCCTACTGTACTTGAAACGTTGGCGGTTGTCCAACTGGCATATAGCCAGGAATTCCGATCTTCAAGTCATTGACCGGATCTCCATTACCGATTCCACCAATTCCGTTAAATGTAAATTGTATATAAACCATTCTTTGATTTTGCGGTACAAGCAAGGTACTGCTTGGGTTTGTATAAATTAAGAACTGTTCATAAACCGCACTTAATTTCCAGCAGCCGCCGTTATATTCTACCCCGCCAAGGATATTTAAAGGCTGTTGCTGCGTAAAATCATAGTTAGTACGGCCAATTGCAAATAATTTATTTTCATATATTGGCCACTGACCAGAAACATCTAATGCATACTGGTTTTCATATTGCGGCTGCTGGTAAGCTTGCCCGGGCTGCCATGCATAATAAAGCAGCGGCAATTGGTATTGATAGCGATAGCGAATATTAAATACTTTGTAATCATCCGGCGTAATTCGGATACCGGCGCTATAGGCATCAATATTATTATATACCGCATCATACTGGAAATTAGCAGTGGTCGCAATTGTCTTGCTCCAATTATTTGTTAACTCAGTAATAAAATTAGGATTAGGCAAGAACAACTGTGAATCTTGAGTTTGGTTACCATATAGGAAGTTATTTTGCGGGGTAACATAATAACGATAACCCACTCCCAGATTCATGAACTCATTACCATTGCTATCATTAATCAATCGCGTTGTCGTGCCGATCGTAATATCATTTGCCGAGTTTACACGGTCAAAGCCAGAAAACCTGTTTTCGCTAAATAACTGGTTCATATTATAGGTCGCAGTGGCCGTATCAAAAATAGGTAAATTTGATTGATTATTTTGAGGTATATATAAATAGTAAATTCGCGGCTCAAAAGTTTGCGTATATGCTGATCCACCTAGAGATGTAGGGCGGTCAAAGTATAGGCCGCTATCAAGCGAGCTAATCGGTAATCCACGGTTAAATTGTCCAGCAGTGCCACTAACGTTAGGTTCAGGACCTATATTATAATAGGTATAGTTGTAGCCAAATTTAGGTGTTACATAACCCCAGGTTGTCTGAAGCGGATAGGTTACGCTTGGATACATTACTACCCGTTGCCCGCTTTGCATGGCCTGGCTATAAAAGTAATTGTAATTACTTATGAAGGACCCTTTAAAACCAGATCCCAAATCCTGCGGATTAACATTGAAGTTAACTGCCGGATAAGAAGAATAGATTGGAACCGTTTGTGATGATCCGTAAGGAATCAGCGTTTGATAGCTTTGTAATTTGATACCTGCATTACCCCATGCCGGCGCATAGTTGGCGTAAACCGACTGATTTAAGTTTACACTATCGGTAACCGAGTAGAAATTACCAAAGTCATTAAAATAGTTTCCATCAGAAACTTGATTATAATTATAACCAAGTTTTACATCTTGCATCGGTGAATACGTGTCAAGCAAGCTCCAATACCAGCGATATTGATTTGAGAAGCTATTTGGCATCTGTTCGGTATACATGCTACCTACATTATTCTCAGTCATATAACGGAACTGGTCAGCTAGCATAAAGCCTTGGCTACCCCAATATTCCGGCGTAATTGTCATATCATAGTTTGGCGCCATATTCCAGTAATATGGCTGCGAGTAGTTAAAGCCACCGGTGGCGGAACTATTGAATTGTGGGGATAAAAACCCTGATTTACGTTGGCCTAGCGGGAAAGACATCCATGGAGAGGCAAAAATCGGTACTGACTCAAAGTACATCATTGCACCGCGCGCAGTACCTTCCGAATTTTGATAATCTAAGTCTATTCGCTGTGATTGGATATACCAAGCCGGGTTATTCGGGTCACAACTTGTAAAATAACCATTTTGAATTTGCATGTGACTAGGGTCATTTACATAGATTTTTTGACCTACTCCGGTCATATTGGCACTTTCAAGAAATACTTTTGCTTTAGTAAAAGTACCCTTACTTACATCAAAATAATAATCAGCCAATTCGCCATTTAAAGTATCGTACTGCCGGCTCAAAACCATATTGTCTCCAGCAGTAACACGACTTGTTTGCTGGTCGTAAATCAACCAGTCAGCACTAATGGTTTGATTGCCACGATATCCAACTACATTTCCTTGTGCGATTTGCGTCTTTTTATTTTGGCCGGTTATATCGTCTGCTTGAAGAAAAAGGGTCTGGGATTCGACTTTGGGAAATCCAACATAGTCTGGACCTGATTTCTCAACTTGCGACTGTGCTGGCATTACACAGGCTAAAGGTTGAGACTCAGCAGCACCTTGATTTAGAAATGACCATGGATCACTAGCATAAATATTTATGCTAGCTAAGCCAAGAATAGCAATGTGTAACTTTTTTTTACGTATCATGTCATTTCTGAAAAATAATTAGGTTAATGTGCGAACTTAATTACTAAACGCCTAAATGCTGACTCTCTATTGATGAATAATTTTAGATAAAATTATCAATATAAAAATATACTTATTACAAAAATATATTTTGATATCTGTAACTTAAAAATTGTTTGTGAGCATTAAACTAATTGCTTGAGGGTAAGTAATTACTTTTTAACCCATAATTATAGCATATTTCTCGGCTACCAGGATACTAGACGCTAACAGCTTAAGCGGCAGAATATGTTAAAATTTATATCTTTAGGGATTACTAAAAAGGTATAAATAGTGAATATAGCTAGCTTTAAAGCTGAATATTTGGCAAATGATAGATTGGTTAAAAATCAAAAATACTTTATGCAATTAAATATTGATGATTATGCGGTTAAGCAAATCCAAGACGAAATTGAGAAACTTTATGATCTTATCTTAGGCTTTAATGATGAATTAATAAGTTGTAATTACGACTATCTTTATTTGCTGTATAGCAAAATTATTGAATTGGCTCCAGTTGAAGAAGAAGCAAGCTTATTGGAAACATTAGTACCTTTTTGGCAGCAAATCCGGGGATCTCAACTTTCACGCGAAAAAGCAATTGATGAATTTTATTATGAGTTTGAGATGTTAAAGCTATGGGTCTTAATCTGTGACGCAATTGCCAATAATGAGTTTAGCGCTGACTTGATTCGCAAAATGCGGGCAATTATCCGCCGTTATAGTAATATGCCTCAATTATGGTTATTTCTTTGCCGCCAAAGTGGCGAGGAGATTAAAACCAGTTTCACATTTTAAGGATAATAGGGTTTATTTTTAGAATTCTTAATAGATAAAAGTTTAAACTAATATTTTCAGAAGAAATAGTAATGCGTTATATACAGGACAATATTGTTGCGATTGCAAGTGCTAGTGGCTATGCTGGTGTAGGGATTATTCGGGTCTCGGGCGGAAACTTGGAGGCATTGATTGAAGCTTTGACTCATAAGGTGCAGCTTAAACCACGTTTTGCACATTATACTGACTTTTTTAACGCTAATGATGAAATACTTGATTCTGGATTATTATTATATTTTCCTGGACCTAATTCTTTTACTGGCGAGAATGTTCTTGAAATCCAAGGGCATGGTTCACCAGTTGTATTAAATATGCTGGTTAAGCGATGTCTTGAACTGGGGTGTCGCTTGGCTGAGGCAGGAGAATTTACCAAACGCGCATATTTAAATGGTAAATTAGATTTAGTGCAGGCCGAGAGTATTGCTGATTTAATCCATGCTGAAAGCGAAGCAAGCGCGCGTGGCGCACTAAAATCACTAAAAGGGCAATTTTCGGCGCATATCCAAAAAATTAATCAACAGTTAATTGACTTACGTATGTTTGTTGAGGCAACTTTAGACTTTCCTGAAGAAGATATTGAATTTATCGCTAATGCTAAAATCCATGCAAAATTGGAAGCACTTAGGTCCGAAATTTATAAATTACTAGGGAATACTCAACAAGGAGTTTTACTCAATAATGGGGCGAATATTGTTATTGTCGGCAGGCCAAATGTCGGAAAGTCTAGTTTATTAAACGCACTTGCCAATGAAGATGTGGCAATAGTTACCTCAGTCGCTGGCACTACGCGCGATATTGTGCGCCAAAAAATTGTGATTAACGGTATACCATTTAATATTATTGATACAGCTGGAATTCGCGATACTAGTGATATTGTTGAAAAGATCGGTATCGAGCGCGCAATTAAAGCATTGGATGATGCTGATCTGTGCCTGGTTCTTATCGATGATAGTGTCGGCATGAGTGAAGAGGATCAGCAAATAGTCGCTAGTTTGCCAGCTAATCTAGCCAAAATTTATATCCATAATAAAATCGACCTAACCAAAGGCAATGCGTATATAGATGAAACCGCAGAAGACTGTCAAATCTATATTTCTGCCCGGGAGAAACTTGGAATTGACCTAGTTAGGAATAAGCTCCTTTCACTTATCGGCTGGGATAGCCAAAATAGTGAGATTTTTCTCGCGCGTACGCGGCATTTGGAAGCTATGCGCCAAACCGTCGAACACATTGATAATGCCTTTGGTAACTGGAATAGCCTAGAGATTCTTGCTGAAGAACTTCGCTATGCCCATACCAGCCTTAGTGAAATTACCGGAGAATTTAGCGCCGATGATTTACTCGGGGAAATATTTTCACGTTTCTGTATCGGAAAGTAGAATTGTGTTCTACCGTAGTCTTGATTTGAGTTTATTTGTATTGCAATTCAAGGTTTTAAGTGGTATATAGTGTTTATTCGTGTCTCATAAATTCCGGTAAAATTTAAAACTAATTTCAATAGTACTATGAGCACAGAACAATTAACTAAAGAAATGAATAAATCTCAACCTGAAGAATCTAAGCCTTGCGCAATTTGTGGCTAACACTGAGGAAGAAGTAAAACTCAGCATAGCGAACGCGGGTTAACATTGGTGGATAAAGGTACAGGCAATAAAAGCTATCGTGAGCAGGATGTGCCAAAAATTACTAATGATATGCTTAATTTATTACGGGATCGCGAATGCTTCTTGGTGTGTGCTGAAAGAGCAACTAATCGGACACATACTGGGATTATTCAGATTTTACAAGGGAAATTGGATAAAGATAGCAGTGCGTTTAAATCTTTATTAGTAGCAGCGAGAAAAATTTCTGAAATCAAACAATCAACTGATAGTCAATTAGGTTTTATGAGCCAAACATCACCAGCTATAGGTAATCCATTTGCTTAGTTTTACATATTAATAACACCCTGCTAGACTGTAACAGGCTAGCTGGGTGTTGTGCAGAATAATACAAACTAAACCGATTGTAAAGATTATATAATATGCTGTCAATATTATTTAGTATTAAAGATTTATTTGTAAATAAGAAGTTTATTTAACATTAGTAAATTTTATGCTTCTTTCATCTAGTCGAACTAGATTATTTTACCGATATATTTACTATTTTGTCAGGCGAGAACAATGAATTATTCCTCTAATTACTTTGATTATTAGCTTTAAGTTTTGATATAATATGCCAAGAAAAAATATATAGTTTTCCTTGAGAAGTTATAAGAGATAATTAGATGCAATCCATTGAAAATAAAATGTTTAGTATTATTAAAGGAACTGGTAGAGGTTATGTGTTTTCTGCTGTAGATTTTTCAGATAAATTTAATAGTGCAACAATTGATTGGGTTTTGTCTAATTTGGTAGAGCAAAACAAAATCCGCCGGATCATGAGGGGATTATATGATTTTCCTAAATATAGCGAATTATTGCAGCAGTATTTAAGCCCGGAGATAGATAAAGTAGCCCATGCTCTTGCGCGAAAATTCAAATGGCAAATTGAACCATCAGGAGATACCGCACTTTATTTGCTTGGTCTATCCACTCAAGTGCCGGCCAGATATGTTTATCTTAGTAATGGACCAAAACGAGAATATAAGGTTATGTGTAATCAGCTAGAGTTTAAGAAAATAGCTCTTAAAGATATTGGCTTTAAATACGCAGAAAGCGCTTTATTAGTTCAGGCAATCAAAAGCCTAGGTAAGGACAACATCTCAGCTGAGATTATTACTATACTTAAGCAAAAAATTGATGGCAAAATATATCCTAAGATCATTAATGATACCAAAACAGTTACCGATTGGGTGTATAGCATCATTAAGCAAGTTTGTCAGGAGTAGGGTTTGGATTATATCGTATCCAGATTTTGTGAAATACTGACTAATTTATCTCAGTTAGAGAATCAACTCAATTTGTTATAGCAGGTATCCCCCCCAAAAAAAATGTTAATAAACCGTTAAAAATTGCTCAATGCTTATACATTTATATTTAAGCAGTAAGAACGTGTTTAATCTTAAAAGTTCAAGTAATTGCAACATTAATTGTTATAATGTTATACAGTTTGATGTGTTAAAATATTATTTTAAATCGTTCTCTTGATCCAATATTTCTCGAAAGACTTAAATGGCTTATAGTGAAGCAGATACCAAAGCAAAATTAATCACGCCAAAATTGAAAGAGTCCGGCTGGACTGAGCTTCATATTACCCGTGAGCACGGGTTTAAATATTTCTTTACCGATGGACGTAAACTTCCGGGTAATAAGCGTGGTAAAAGATATTCTGTTGATTATCTGCTAAGCTATAAAAATATCAATCTGGGGATAGTTGAAGCCAAAGCCGAGGATAAAGATCCACTTGAGGGATTACAGCAAGCAATCGGCTACGCTGAGAAACTCAAGGTGGATTTTGTTTATTCAAGCAATGGACATAGGATTTACGAGCATTCGCTACTAAATGGCGCTGGTCAGTTTATTGAAGATTTTCCTACTCCGTCAGAATTATTTGCCCGGAAATTTGGCAATGTTGCAAAAAGCACCGAAAAAATTATCACTTACCCATTCCACATTGAAGGGATGATGAAACCGCGTTTTTACCAGCAAATTGCGGTACAAAAATCAGTCGAAGCGATAGCTAATCAACAGAGCAGAATTTTATTAACTCTGGCAACCGGTACCGGCAAGACTTATATTGCTTTTCAAATTGTTTATCGCTTATTTCAAGCCAGTTGGAATCGTGATGGCAGCAATCGCCGCCCAAGAGCATTATTTTTAGCCGACCGCAATATTTTGGCGGATCAGGCATTTAATACGTTTAATCCGATTGAAAAAGATATTATCCGCCTCAATGGTAAAGAAATTAAAAATCGCGGTGGTAAAGTTCCGACCAATGCCAATGTCTTTTTTGCGATTTATCAGGCAGTCGCAGAAAATAAAAATCGCCAGAAGGATATTGCTGCCGAAGATGAAGAAGCAGATATTACTGCCTACTACAAACAATATCCGGCAAATTTCTTTGATTTGATAATTATTGATGAATGCCATCGTGGAAGTGCGAACGACCAAAGCAGTTGGCGCGATATTCTTAATTATTTTAGCTCCGCAATTCATTTGGGCTTAACCGCCACTCCGAAGCGCGACGATAATGGCGATACCTATGAGTATTTTGGCATGCCTGTTTATGAATACTCGCTTAAAGACGGAATTAATGATGGCTTCTTAACTCCGTATAAAGTCAAGAAAATACAGACCAATATTGATGAGTATCAATTTGACCCCGATGATATTATTCAGGGTGATTTACCGAGTCAGATAGTTAAATTGGAACAGTTTGAACGCGAGGTGGTTATTCCCAAACGTACCGAGCTAATCGCCAAAACTATCCTCAAAAATATTAATCCATTGGATAAAACTATCGTCTTTTGTGTCAACCAGCAGCACGCACTGGATATGCGGATTGCGATTGATAAATTTAAAACGATTAAAGACAATAATTATTGTGTACGGATTACCTCGGATGAGGGCGAGATAGGCAAAGATCTGCTGGAATTATTTCAGGATAATGATCGCGATATGCCGGTAATTTTAACCTCGTCTAAAATGCTGACGACGGGCGTTGATGCGCGCAATGTGCGGAATATTGTCCTGACTGCGCCGATTAGATCGATGACCGAATTTAAGCAGATTATCGGGCGTGGTACGCGAGTATTTGAGGGCAAAGACTTTTTCACGATTATTGATTTTGTCGGTGCGACTAAATTATTTTATGATGATCGTTGGGATGGTGAACCCGTCGATACTACTACCTCGACTACTGTTGCACCAGTTGAGATTAATGAGCCTGTCGAGGTCAATCAACCAGATGATAATCCGCCTATCAATCCGCCGGATAATCCAGCCGATATTAGTATCGACAATGGTGGTAGCATTGAAGAACCGCCAATTCACGAACCAAAACCCAAAGTTACCATTGAGATAAAAAATAAAAAGCTCAAGGTAATCAATATCGAAACTTCCTACGTCGGTGAAGATGGTAAACCGCTTTCAACCAAAGACTATCTGGAATTATTGATTGATATTCTTGGTGAATATTATCAGGATGGTGATGGGCTACGTGAAATCTGGAGTAATCCGCTCAACCGGAAAAACTTGCTCGAACAGCTCCGTAACCGCAATATCGATGAAACCCAGCTTAATGATTTAAAACAGGTTTTTGATGCCGAAAATAGCGATATTTATGATCTTTTGGCGCACTTGTCGTTTAATCTTGAAATCAAAACTCGCAAACAACGCGCCGAAACTGCCAGACAGTCGGAATTTGTCAAAAACCATGCCAACTCAACCGCCCAGCAACTAATCCGTTTTATTCTCAATCGTTATGAATCGGACGGCTTTACCGAGCTTGCTGATGATAAACTCAGCACACTAATCAATCTTAGCGGACTAGGGACTGTCCGCGATGTGGCGGTAAATTTTGGTGGGATAAATCAGCTTAAACAAGAATATTTTGAGTTACAGCGGGAGATATATAGATGAGTATTTTTGGTTCGGAGGCAATAATTAAGTGCCAATCGCTGCATAGCAAGTTAAATATTTATTACTCAGGTTTTGAATTTGGTGTTTTCAGGTTAAATCAATTGACAGAGCAAATATTAGATGCATTAGTAGATTTTTCGTTTGGCTTCCATAATGGCATATTAGAAAACTATTATGGTCGTAGGATTCTTAAAGATGCAGCCAAAGCATTATATAAAATTGAATGTTTTGAACAGGCTTATACTAAATATATAAAAGAAGATAGTGAGTTTGATGATATAGCTGATAAATATAAAAAACGAGGCGAGTTTGGTGAGTTAATATTACACCTATTGCTTAGAGACTTTCATGGGTCATTACCACTGCTATCTAAAATATATTTTAAAGATTCATTAGGTCATGCTGTACATGGTTTTGATGCAGTGCATATTGCTCCAGATATTGAAGATAATACGAAGTTTTCTCTATGGCTTGGTGAATCTAAATTATATGCCACAGGCGATAGGGGTGTAAAAGCTTTGGCAAAGGATATTGAAGAACATTTTAAAATAAGTTATTTAAGAGATGAGTTTTCATTAATCTCAAAAAAAATTAAAACGGGGTTCTATTCTTCTGAGCAATTTAAAGATTTAAATAAGAAATTGGAATATGAAGATTTTTTGCAGAAAAAAGAATATTGGTTAAATCAAATTGATAGTAAACAAAATCTTGAACAAATATTATCATCTGTAACAATTCCAATGCTTTGTACATATACATCCAATACGTTTAACAAGCACACTGATGAAACAACAGAAGAATTTATAAATGATCTTAAAATTGAAATTGAGTTTTTAGAAAAAACATTCAAAGATAATCTAAATATTCCACATCCTGTTACTAATCTGAATATTTTATTGTTATTTTTTCCTGTGCCTTCAAAAAAAGATCTGGTTAAACAATTACACTTTGAAATTGGTAAATTACAATGATGCAAATTCAGGATATTATAGATGGCATCAATCTATCAGAACAAATAGATATCAATAAAAGTTTTGAATATTCTCAGATATGTTCAAAACTAATTAAGAGAACGGAAACTCGTACTGATGGGCGAAAAATTATTATTCACATTTTAGATAATTGGCATAAAATTAATGAACATACTCGCTGTATTTGGATCGACTTACTCGAAGCAGAGGGTTTCTACCCGTACTTAGATAAAGAGAGGTTTGAAATTAGTGATACCGCAGGTGCATTGCGTAAAGAAATGAGTAAGTCCAAAAATTTAGAGTATTATTTACATGATGAGCAGTTATATGTTAAGCAACTTTTGGATAGCAATAAAAATGTTATCGTTAGTGCTCCAACAAGTTTTGGTAAAAGCCTTTTAATTGAAGAGCTTGTTGCAGAAAAGCAATATAGAAATATAGTTATTATCCAACCAACCTTAGCATTGCTTGATGAAACTAGGAAAAAGCTTAAAAAATATGATGATCATTACAATATTATTGTTAGAACATCGCAAGAATACTCAACGGAGAGGTCAAACTTATTTTTATTAACTGCCGAACGAGTAATGGAGTATCACGAATTACCAAAAATAGATTTGTTAATAATTGATGAATTTTATAAATTGAGTGCAAAAAGAAACGATGAGCGATCGGATGTATTAAATAACGCATTTTATTCATTATTAAAACGAGATAATGTGAAATTCTATTTGTTAGGTCCAAATATTGATGGAATTTCACCTGGGTTTGAAGATAAATACAATGCAGTTTTTTACAAGACTGATTATTCTTTAGTTGAGCAATTGGTTGAAGAAAGATTTTCTAATGAGTTTGGAATCAAAGGGCAGAAGAAGATTAATAAAGAAAATGCACTTTTTAATCTCTTATTTGAACTAATTGATGAGCAAACAATAGTTTATTGTTCTTCACCAGCGAGAGCCAGATATTTAGCAAAGAAATTTCTGGCATTTCTAGACGAAAAAATTCATGCCCAACAATATACGGATGAGATTAAGTTAATTGAGTGGATCGAGAAATATGTAAATAAAGATTGGATACTAGCAAAGTGTCTGAAGAACAGAATAGCATTCCACGATGGTGCATTACAAAAACATATAACTTCATCAGTAGTTAAATACTTTAATGAGAAAAAATTGAACTATTTATTTTGCACATCAACTCTAATTGAGGGTGTAAATACTAGTGCAAAAAATATTATTATCTTTGATAACAAAAAAGGCACAAGAAAAGAACATATAATTGATTATTTTGATTACTCAAACATAAAAGGTCGTGCAGGAAGAATGATGGTACATTATATAGGAAAGGTTTATAACTTTAATCCTCCAATGCGTAAATCTAATGATCTAATTGTTGATATACCCTTTTTTCAGCAAAACCCAATTAAAGACGAAGTATTAATACATCTAGATGAATCAAATGTAATAAATAAAACGAGCGATCAATATAAAAAAATTGAAAAAATACCACATGATGAACAAATCTTATTTAAGAGAAATGGTGTTTTAGTTGATGGACAAATTAAAATATTACAACAACTAAGAACAGGTATAGTTGAAAATCTATCATTGGTTTTATGGAGTGGGTATCCTAATTATAATCAGCTTGAATATGTATTGAGGCTTGGATGGGGTAATTTATTAAAGCCAACAGAGACTACACGTCCTATGACCTTAAATAAGTTAATCAAAATAACGTTTGACTATGGCATGAAACAGAGTATAGACTACTTAATTAAATCAAATATTGTATATATTACAGAGCACAATGCTGCATGTTTGTCATCGGAAGATATTTTGGATGAGGCAATTAGAGATGCGTTTAACATATTACGACATTGGTTTCAATATAAAGTCCCTAAATGGTTACGTACAATAAATTTATTGCAAGAATTTATTTGCTTAGAAAAAGGATTAAATCAACAAGGTAATTATCTATTCTATGCAGATAAAATAGAGAGTGATTTTATTAGAGAAAATTTATCTATTCTTGCTGAATATGGTATTCCAAAATCAGCAATTCAAAAAATAGGGAATTATATCGAGGTTGATTTAAATGAAAGTGAAGTTATCAAAATAGTAAAAGATGAACAGTTTTTATCAAAAATAGACTTATTAGAGTATGAAAAAGAAACAATAATCAATGGTATTTAGTAGAGTTAGATTGAAAGAGCATAAATGGAAAATAAGATCAACCGCATAACCGACATACTCCGCCGTGATGATGGCATCAGCGGGGCAATGATGTACACCGAGCAAATTAGCTGGATATTGTTTTTAAAATATCTCAATGATTATGAAGAAGCCAAACACGATGAAGCGTTGCTGGACGGAAAAGAATACACCTATATCCTTGATGAGAAATACCGTTGGAATAACTGGGCGTGTCCGCAAAAAGACGGCAAATTAGATAAAATCAATGCCAAAAGCGGTGATGATTTGCTACTGTTTGTCAACGGTAGCCGTAATTCCGATGAAGTTGGACTATTTGATTATCTGCGCGGGTTTAAATCAATCAATGAAGATTTTAAATCGGTGCGCTATAAAATCGGGGCAATTTTTGAGTTTTTGGATAATCGGATTGCCAACGGGCACACCCTCCGCGAGGTACTGGATTTAATTGATGAGATGAATTTTCATAGCCAAGCCGATTTATTCCAATTATCGCTGATTTATGAGAAACTGCTCAAAGATATGGGTAGCGATGGCGGTAATAGCGGTGAATTTTATACTCCGCGCCCATTGATTAAAATGATCACGGCGGTAGTTAATCCGCAAATTGGCGAAACGATTTATGACCCGGCTGCTGGTAGCTGTGGCTTTTTGATTGAAGCTTATAATCATATCCGCTACTTGAATGATGACATAACTAAACCGCGCGATTTATCGACCGATCAGCTCAAATTTTTGCGCGAAGATACTTTTTTTGGCAATGAAAAAACACCATTATCTTACGTGATGGGTGTGATGAATATGATTTTGCATGGTATCGAAGCGCCAAATATCGCCAAAACCAATACTTTAACCCGTGATATTCGCTCATTTGAAGAAAAAGACCGCTATAACTGTATCTTGGCTAATCCACCTTTTGGCGGTAAAGAAAAGGAACAAATCCAGCAAAATTTCCCGATCCAGTCGAATGCCACCGAGTTATTATTTTTGCAGCACATGATGAAAAGCCTAAAAGTAAATGGGCGCTGTGGGGTGGTAATTCCTGAAGGGGTTTTATTCCAGACTAATAATGCATTTCAAGCGGTCAAAAAAGATTTATTGGAACGCTTCAATGTCCACACCATCGTATCATTGCCAAGTGGGGTATTTTTGCCGTATAGCGGCGTTAAAACCAATGTGATTTTCTTTGATCGCAATGGTTCAACCTCCGAGATTTATTATTACGAAGTAAATCCACCGTATAAACTTACCAAAAATAAACCAATTCAAAATGAGCATTTTGCGGAATTTTTGACGTGTTGGCAAGAGCGCAAACTAACCGATAATAGCTGGATTGTCAATGTCAACAATATCAAAGATTATGATATTTCTGCCAAAAACCCAAATAAAGCCGAAACAGTGGCGCATGTTTCTCCGCTGGAACTGGTCACAACTATCAAGCAAAACAATGCCCAAATTGATGAGCTGATGACTGAAATCGAAGCTATTTTGCAAGGTAATGCGATCAATGAATGAGTTATATCAATTGCCTGATGGTTGGGAGTGGAAGAAGTTATCAGACGTGTTTACCATAGAGCGAGGTGGTTCTCCACGTCCTATACAAGACTATATTACAAATGATAAAGATGGAATAAATTGGATCAAAATTGGAGATACTGAAAAAGGCGAGAAATACATCACTAAAACTGAGCAAAAAATTAAGCCCAGTGGTTTGACGAAAAGTAGATTAGTTGTTGAAGGTGATTTTATTGTATCCAACTCGATGAGCTTTGGTAGACCATATATCTTGAAAATTAAAGGCGCTATTCATGATGGGTGGTTATTGTTGAGAGGGAAAAATAATGATATTGATAAAGATTTTTTCTATTACTTATTGAGCTCCAATTATATCTATCAACAATTCAGTTTGAAAGCGTCAGGAACTACAGTTAAGAATCTAAATACGGATTTGGTAAAGTCAACAAATGTACCTTTTCCGGCACTAGCAGAGCAAAAAAGGATAGTGCAAAAACTGGATGCGTTATTTGAGCATATTGATAAAGCAATTGCTTTACTTAAAAAAAACATCGATTCTGCCGATAACTTTATGAATAGCATCCTTAATGATGTTTTCTTCGACCTAGAACAAAACTATAACACACGTAGCCTTGATGAGCTATGCACCAAAATTACAGATGGAGCGCACTCAACTCCTAGTTATACAGACTCTGGGATTCCTTTTCTTAGCGTGAAAGATATTTCTAATGGGGTTATTAATTTTAGTAATACTAGATTTATATCTTTAGAGGAGCATAAGCTATTATCTAAAAGATGCAATGTTGAGAAAAATGATCTTTTATACACCAAAGTTGGAACAACAGGTATTGCTAAGGTGGTTGATGTGGATAATGAGTTTAGCATTTTTGTTAGTATTGCATTATTAAAACCTAAACATGATGTTGTTTATAATATGTTTTTTCAATATATGTTAAATTCTCCCAATTGTTACTCTCAAGCGCAGAAATTAACTCGTGGCGTGGCTAATAGAAACCTTGTCTTAAAAGATGTAAAAGGAATTATATTCCCGATACCTCCTTATGAAGTACAGCAAAAGATAGTTACTTATTTGGATGAATTAACAGCAAAAATTGAGCAAGTCAGATCAGTGCAGCAGCAAAAAATGCAAAACCTACTAGATCTAAAATCGTCAATCTTAGACCAAGCTTTCCATGGTAAATTATAAATGGGCAGGATTTGTTTATGAGTAAAATATTAAATCAAGCAAAAAAAAGAAAGAATAATAATTTAATCAAAGATGTAAACAAAATATCACTTGATGTTATAACCGAGCATATTCCATTTGCTAATGCTATTATTAGTGCTACTTGTGCTGGAGTAAATTTATATCGAGAAACCAGAGCAATTCAATTAATAGAGTCTGTTTCAAATGGAGATGAAAATAAAAAGCAGTTATTATTAGAAATATTAACCGATCAAGAACATAATCAAAACGAAATTATTACCGCTATAATAATGAAAACTATTGATGAATCAAATAAAATCAAGCGTTATTTATTGGCAAAAATTATGAGTTATTACGTTGAACATGGCGAATTTGATTATTTGCATGAAACTTTATTTAATAATTTAAATTTATTGAATGAAATTGATTTTGAGCATTTATTAATCCTACATGATTTTTTGGAAAAAGGTACTATCAAAAAAAGCCAAAACAGATACGTTACAGAACAATATTATTATTTTAGTTGCATTGAAGCGCATAGGTATCTAATAACCACAATATGGAAATTAATATCATTGCAAATTTTATCTCAATATGTAGAACCAAATACAGCTGTACTTGGTTCTGGCAACAAAGAGGACATGCGTATTAATTTTTTTCTTAATCAAGATTATTTTTATACAATTGCGAATTACATTGCTACAATGTGAAAGCCGCGAGTGCTTTTAGTGGATATGGGTAAAGAACTTATTTAGTTAAAGAAAATTGTTATGGTGATTTTATATAAAATGTTTTCAGAAAATGAGAGTTTTTCTGTTGAGCAAGTCATTGACAACTTAGAAAGTGGGTATGTTGCACTTTTTACTGGTACAACAAGTATTACAGCTAAATATATTGATATGGTTGAAAATAAATTTAATGAAAGGCAATCGTCAAAATTTATACAAGGAGTTGTGAAGTTATCAAATGATTACTACTATTACTTGTATAGTATAGATTATTATTCAAGCATAAAAATAAATAACAATTTGGAAAAGAGTATAGATTTAGTAGAGACAATTAAATCTATTTTAATTAAAGCAGCAAAAAGTAAAAGCACTGTAGCCTATCCTAAAATAATGAATCTTTTTGAAAAAGATACTCCCAAAAGCATAATTTGGTCATTGTTTGAGGTTGCGTGTGAGGAAATAGTGGATAGCAAAATAGCAATTTATGGCGCATTAATGGCCAAAAAAGATAGTAGATTGCCAAGTGATGGTTTTTTTGATATTTTTAGAAATAGAAGATTAAATAAGCCAGATGGATTTATTTTACCCAATATTGAAAAATTTGATGATGCAGAGCAAAAAGAGCTGATGGTAGAATTTGAGAGAAATCGTGTGTATTCACATGCAGATTCTTGCATAGATTGAAGTATTTCGTAAAAAATTACGGTATATTCTATTTGTCAGCTAAAATTTAAAACCCAAATTGATGTTGCAAATATCTTATTTTAAATTGGTGTTTGTCATGATAATAAATTTTATAATGAAAAATTTCCGGTCGATAAAAGACGAAGTTATTCTTGAATTTAATGCCAGTAGTGATAAAGAGCATCTAAAATTTATAACTGAAACCACATATTGTAATATTGTAATATTCTAAATGCTACCGCCATTTATGGTTTAAATGCGTCAGGTAAATCTAACCTTGTCCGTGGGATGCAATTATTTAGCTAATATGCGGATTGGTAGCTTTTTATTTGTTTTGTACATTCAATTGAATAAGCTACCCTTGAAAATTGATAATCTTGGCTTAACCTCCCGAGCTTTGCTAATTGCGGAATCTGATCCCAAGCAAAAAGATTTACTAATTCGGCTAATAATTAATCTTTTATTAGCAACTGGAAAATAAAGAAAATCTCCTCAATAGTGCAAGAATTTTGGTACTAAATTATGTACTATAATAATCATTAAATCAAATAAAATTCAATTCTATCAGCATAATAATAAACTCAATTATATTCTGTATCGGAAAATAGATATGACTCCCCGTGGAAAATAGCCGTACATTTACTAATAGTTCTTTTGGTTCGTAAGAATGAGCTTTTCCAGGTAGCCTGGGATCAGGTTGGTTTCAAGGCTAAAGTTTTTCATATCCCAATAAATAAAACCAACAAACCAACCACCGTTCCGCTTAGTGATGAAGTAATTAGATTGTTTGAGTGTTTGCGATAGTTAAACGGTAATGAAAAATATGTTTTTGCCGAGCAAAGCGGTAAGCCTCTATGTCCTAATACATTAAACCAAGCCTTAAAGTTCACTGAAACATTATTGGATACTCCATTCACAATTCATGATTTGCGTAGAACCGGGGCAACCCTGCTTCAAGATATGGGCTTTGATATAGATAATTATCGAGGCAGCCCTAAATCATGAATTTAGGGATAAGTCTGGGGTTAGTTATTTTAAACATAATTACTTGAATGAGCGGCGCATTATGCTCGAACGCTGGGCAGAGAAGATAAATCAATTAGCTGCCCCTGAATTGCTGCCTTATAACCAAGAGTATTTGTACTAAATAGCAGAATAGTTGAGATGTAAGATCTGTTTAGAATATTTGTAGTTGGTTCGGAATAAAACATAAGCCTTTCTACATGGAAGTTTGTTAGAGTTAGCGGGCTTAGAGTAATTATTACTCGGCTGTGGCTATTCTAAATAGTGTAGAAACGAAGAGGATAAATGAAATAGTAAAGAATAACCCTAATTAATTTCCAGAAGGTTATTGAATTGAGTTAATCTCAGTTGGGTGAGAACCATTGAAGTCAAAATTTACGACTTCAATAAATAAGTAATTAAATAATAAAAATTTTTAACTTATTATAACACTAGGTGGTATAATTGAAAATATTTAAAACAAAAACTTTTAATCGCTGGCAAAGGAAAGAAAAAATTAGCGATAGCTTTTTGTATTTAGCAATCCAAGAAATGCTATCCGGACTAATTGACGCTGAATTAGGTAATTATTTATTTAAAAAGAGAATTGCAAAGCCTGGTTTCGGGAAACGCTCAAGTTACAGAACAATTGTTGCATCCAAAATAAACAATACTTGGTTTTTTATATATGGCTTTTCAAAAAATGAAAAAGATAATATCAGCGAAAAGGAAGAACAAGCGCTAGTAACTTATTCTCAACAGTTATTTAAGTTTAGCAATGAAGAATTAGAAAAAATGGTAGTCAAACAAATTATTTTTGAGGTTAATCATGAGCAGAATCCTTGATGAAATGCATGAGTCAATGACTGATCTCTATAATGAAGGCCTGGTTGATAAAAAAACAATGCGTGACTTTGATGTTCTATGTCTAAAAACAGTTCAAGCGTTATCACCGGATGAAATAAAAGCTATCCGCTTAAAAGAAAATATTAGTCAAGCAATCTTTGCTGCATATTTAAATACTAGTCTTTCAGCAATTAGGAAGTGGGAGTCTGGAGAAAAAAAGCCAAGTGGGCTAGCACTTAGGTTACTCAATCTTGTTAAAGAGAAAGGCTTAGCTATAATTTCCACTTAATATTTCTAAAAAACTGCGATAAATCGATGGTATTTTCTCTACTGGTTCAGCGGAAATTAATTATTGTTAGATATATAATCTAGATATCTAACTGTTTTGGAAGTTTCAGAAAATTTATTCATTTTTTCTTAAATTTTTTAATGTGGTGCAGTTGTAATTCACTTGATAGCACGGGCATCTTAGTGATTTGAAAAAGTATATGAAGCCATAATTTCGACTACATATATTTTTAGGTATTATTTGTAGTCAGTCTAAGGTTGATTTAGAGTTATTATTTTGGTTCCCATAACTCAACTTTATTACCTTCAGGATCTAAAATCCAAGCAAATTTACCATGCTCTTCAATTTGAACTTCGCTGATTTTCTGATTCTGTACTTTTAAACTCTTTACCAATTCCTCTAAATCATCAACAACGAAATTAACCATAAAGTTCTGAGTACTAGGGGCAAAGTAATCAGTTTTTTCTTCAAATGGAGCCCAAAGACTATATGTTTTCGAGTTTAAATTGGGTAAATTCTGCCAAGGAAAAATAGCACCTCCCCATTCAAGAATATCAAGGCCAAGATATTGTTTATACCAATTAGCTAATTCAAGAGGTGATTTCGCTTTAAAAAATATACCGCCAAGACCGATGATTTTTGCCATATGCTGATTCCTTAATACTATCACAGTAATTATAGCATAGCACCAAAAATGAAAAATATGATTGGGTAATAAAACATTTTATTACAGAGAGTCAGAAGATTATTTAAATCCCCTAACAATCTCACGCCAAACCTCGAAAAAATTTCATCCTTTACACGGGATCTGTGTACTAAAATCAGCACTAAAAATTTTTAATTCTAATTAGCTAAACGCTTTAGTCTCAAGGGGTTAGGCATTGTGACGCCTTTCTGTATCGAAAATATAATGATGAAAAAAATCAGATTGTAGAGAGGTTAAAAGGTTTGAAGATTTAGATGGAGATAGTTTTGGTCAATCAGCTGCCAAAACACGATCCGTTATTATTGACGCAATAAAAAATAAAATGCTTACACATATTACTACGTATAAACAAGATGGTAAATGGAAAAAAGGGGACTGAAGTAAATATTCAAACAATAAATGGTATTGATTACATAAGAACTGATGCAAATAAGATAAAAAGATAATTTAGAAAACTTACCCGAATTTTGATTAATCAAAGATATGCCGTAAAAATTTACGGCATATCTTATTGGGAAACAAAATTTTAAAATTGGGTTACAATAGCACATGTATGTTATAATCTTGCAAAATTTGCATAAATATTGCAAAAAATGCATTTTAAATTGGGTGATATCATGATAATAAATTTTAGTGTAAAAAATTTTCGATCGATAAAAGATGAAGTTATTCTTGAATTTAATGCCAGTAGTGATAAAGAGCACCCAAATTTTGTAACTGAAACTAAATATTGTAATATCTTGAACGCAGCCGCAGTTTATGGTTTGAATGCGTCAGGTAAATCTAATCTTGTCCGTGCAATGCAATTATCTAATATTCTAATCAATTTTTCAGTAAGAAATGAAGCACTATTATCACAGTTAATTGTGCCATTTGCATTTGATAATCAATCAACAGAAATAGCATCTGAATTTAATATTAACTTTATAAGTGAAAATGTGCGCTATGAATATGGGTTTAGCGCAGATAGTCAGCAAATTTATTCAGAGTGGTTATATGCTTACCCAAATAAAAAAGCCCAGTTATTGTTTACCCGCGAATGGCAAAACAATAAATATGAGTATAAATTTGGCATTAACTATAAAGGTGACAAAAAACGACTTGAAGAGATAACCAAAAATACCGCATTGTTTTTGTCTGTTGCCCAATCTTTTGATAAGCAGGAAACTGCCAGTATAATAAAAAACTGGTTTGCCAAATTTTTTATTGAAAATTTTCATTTATCTGGTAATGTTAGATCTGGTCAATCAAGAACGATTGAGTTTATTCAACGTGGATTAGTTACGCATAACGAAGTCATCCAATTTCTTACCGAGTCTGATTTGAGCATTGTTCACTTTGATATCAAGGAAAATGAAACTAGTGATGAACAATTACCTGCTGCCTTAAAAGAGTTTATTGTCAAAAATCAGTTAAAAAAGCAGCCAATTGTCATTACTGAGCATCATGTAAATAATTCTCCCTATCAATTAACGCTGAATGATGAATCCTCAGGGACTCAACAAATATTTAATTTTGCAGCGTTAGTCATTCTGGTTTTAAAAAATGGTGGAGTATTGGTTATCGATGAACTAAACAATTTTTTACATCCACTACTAGTTAAACATATTGTCGGATTATTTGGTAGTCTAGAAACAAATCCTAAACGCGCACAACTAATTTTTACCACGCATGAAACCTCTATAATGACAACTGATTTCTTACGTCGAGATCAAATCTGGTTTTGCGATAAGAGTAAAGAACAGTCAACCATGTTGTATTCTGCACAGGAGTTTAGCCCACGCAAAACGGATAATCTGGAAAAAGCTTATCTATCAGGACGCTATGGTGCCATTCCGATATTTATGAATTAGCAAGCCATGGCACGAACTCCCAAACCATCAGGTAATATTAAAAGCCGTAAGACTAATCTAAGACCACAAAATAAATTAATTTTAGTTGTCTGTGAAGATGAAAATTAGTTTTCTGTGTTTGGGACATTGATGAACATGCTTCATTAAATAACGCTCGGCAACAGGCAGCCGCGCATAAGTTTAAGGTGATTGAATCTAACCCGTGTTTTGAATTTTGGTTATTGCTGCATTTTGTTTATCATACAGCACCAATTGTAGGTATGGCAAATAAATCTTCAACAGATGAATGTGTGAAGATGTTAAAGCGATATATCACTGACTACGATAAAGGTAAGATTAAAGACTATTTTGACGATCTCTTGCAAAAACTTGAAATTGCAAAAATAAATGCCGCTAAATTGCGTACAGAATTACAATCAACCAGCTCCGTTAATCCCGCGACCGATTTAGACCTACTAATCCAACGCATGGAAAATAATTTTTTGAGTGAAGAATAATAAGGAATAAGTTAAATAATTGTGCAAATCTGGGATTTCAGGACATTAAAAAAATGTATATTCAAGTGAAGAGCTTTATAATAGTGTAGAAGAAAAAGCCGCTAATTTGTTATACATGGTAATTAAAGATCATCCGTTTAGCTTTAAGAGCAAATAAGGAAAATCTATTTGCTAGGTTGCTCTAATACTAGTGTGAAGCTTACACATAATAATTTTCGATAAACATAATCTCTATAAAAGTCTAATTAATTGTTAATTAGTAGTATAATAAGCATTTATACATTTTGCTATGTTTCGTATTTTATATCAACAGCTTATGTCTTGGCAAAATTCGCAAAGCTCTGTTAAAAGTGAGTGTAAAATATGGTTATGCCAGAAATTGAAGGTCTCATAAATGAGCTGCAATCATTAGCGGTTGTCGCGGTTACTCAATATGAACCTCTTGTAAATGAAATCATTGTGCTAAAAGTTATTGATGAATTACACATAGAACGCGTACTAGATGGTGTTTTGGACTTTTGTTTTGATAGTAAGATGTTAGGCTTATTTAAAAGATTGTGTCGCTATTACTTTCAAATTAACCCTGAAGCAACTGTTGACTATATTAGGTTTTACTTTGAAATGTATGACTCTGAGAAATTAGATAATGAAGTATCTAGTATGCCTTTATGAAGTAATTTGCTAGAGTAAAGACTAGTGTCTTGAAAAATATTAGTAGTAAAATATCAGTAATAATATAAAATTTATGATCAAAGAATTAAGTTAATGGATAAAAAAGAACTAATATTATTTACATCAATAGACGGAAATGTAACGATTGACGTACAAATGCATAATGATACTGTATGGTTATCACAAAAGCAGATTGCTGAATTATTTGATAAAGAGCGCTCGGTAATTACCAAGCATATCCGTAATGTTTTTAGTGACGGTGAGCTAGAACAGAATCAAGTAAGTGCAAAATTTGCACATACTGCCAAAGATGGGAAAATTTATGAAGTTGACTTCTATAATTTAGATGTAATAATTTCTATAGGGTATAGAGTAAAATCTAAACGAGGAGTAGAGTTTCGACGTTGGGCGAATTCAATATTAAAAGATTATTTACTTAAGGGATTTGCGCTTAATCATAATCTATTAGATAAAACTCATCAGGAATACCAAAATTTACTAGATTTACTTAATAAAACCCTGGCGCATAATCAACTAATTACTCAACAAGGACAGAGTATTCTTAATCTGATTAGTGAATATGCTACTACTTGGTCTTCACTATTGCAATATGATGAAGATAAATTAGTTATACCAGATAATATCCATAAATCAAGTATTAGTTTGAGCCACAATGTCGCATTACAGGCAATAGCTGAATTTAAAACCAGCCTAATGAATATTGCTGAAGCAACGTCATTATTTGGTAATGAGCGTAATGATCAACTTCAATCAATATTATCTAACCTTGATCAAACTATGTTTGGTGAAGAACTATATAAAAGTGTTGAGGAAAAAGCAGCTAATTTGCTTTATATGGTGATAAAAGATCATCCGTTCAGTGACGGCAACAAACGGATTGGTAGTTTCTTATTCTTGCTTTATATCCAGTTAAATAAACTCCCGCTAAAAATTGATAATATTGGGTTAACTTCACTTGCTTTATTAATTGCAGAGTCCAATCCTGTACAAAAGGATTTGATTGTTAGATTAATTATAAATATGTTAGTTATTTGAAATTAATTTTTAAGTGCGTAGTATTACATCCTCCGAATAAATATTGTCTAAAATTATGTGATACTTTTTATTATGTAAAGCGATAGATGATCCGATAACCATTATAAGTAAATATGTCGAAAATTATTATTATCAATGTTAAAATTCAAAAGATAAACAACTAGCAGATCACCAGTGAGTCATTTATTTAACCACCAGAGAGTTATTTAAGAAAATTAATATGACAGAAACTAACCGCATAGAATATAAACGAGAGCTCAATGCTGATTTGGACATTGAGAAAGAAGTAGTCGCCTTTCTTAATTATCACGAAGGCGGTTTAATTTATATCGGTATCGACAAGCAGGGAACAGTTGTGGGTTTGGCGGATATTGATGGGGATATGCTCAAAATCAAAGACCGTATTAAAAATAATATCTCACCTTCAGCAATGGGCTTATTTGATGTAGTAAGCGAAACTAGGGGTGATAAAGAGGTAATTAAGGTTATTGTTGCGAGCGGAAGTGAGAAGCCCTATTTTAAGAAAAAATATGGGATGACCGATAAAGGTTGCTTTATCAAGACTGGTACAGCAGCAGAGCCTATGCCTCAGCTAATGATTGATCGCTTATTTGCTTCGCGTACTCGCAATTCGATTGGCAAAATAAGGGCGCATCGGCAGGATTTAAGTTTTGAACAGCTCCGTATTTATTATGAAGAGAAGCAAAAACCACTTAATAAACAGTTTAAAAAGAATCTGGAATTAATCACAGAAGATGGCTTACTTAATTATGCTGCTTATCTTTTAGCAGATGAGAATAATGTTTCCATTAAAGTAGCTAAATACAAGGGATTGAACCGTGTGGAACTTTTGGAAAGCAACGAATATGGGTATTGTTCGCTTATCAAAGCGACCAAAAGTGTTTTAGGTAAAATTGAGCTAGAGAATGCTACCACAGCGACTATTACCTCTAAAGAGAGAAAAGAGCAGCGTTTGTGGAATCCGATCGCTATTCGTGAAGCTATTATTAATGCTATAGTCCATAATGACTATACGCGCGAGGTACCGCCTAAGTTTGAGATTTTTTCTGATAGAATAGAAATTACTTCTGCGGGTTCCTTGCCTGAAGGGTTAAGTGAAGCTGAGTTTTTTGAAGGGTTCTCGATACCACGTAATAAAGAATTGATGAGGGTGTTTAAAGATTTAGAATTGGTAGAACAATTGGGGTCGGGTATACCAAGGATCATTGAGCACTACGGAAAAGAGTGTTTTAAATTCTCAGAGAATTTTCTGAGAATGACTTTCGCTGCCAGCTGGCAAGTTACCCCCCAAGTTACCCCCCAAGTTACCCCCCAAGTTGAAGAGTTATTAAAAGTCTTCGCTGGAGAGCATACTCGACTAGATTTACAAGATAGATTGGCCTTGAAAGATAAAAGAAACTTTATAAAAAGCTACCTTCAGCCCGCTTTAAATGAAGGTTTAATAGAGTTGACTATTCCGGATAAGCCAACAAGCCGCAATCAGAGATATCGGCTAACTGAAAAAGGTGCTCTAGCAAGAAAGTGAAACTGATTAAAGATATCTAAAAAGCCATAGTCGGGCAATAAGCGGGAAGGTGTTTCCCCTTTATTTAAGCTTTGGCTTTTCTTACTAATTTTTGGCAAAATTTAGTCCGTAATGTTTTTGGCAATATGCTAAATAATCCCCCTAACAATCCCACGCCGAACCTCGAGAATATCTCATCCTTTACACTGGATTTATGTACTAAAATCAGCACTAAAAATTTTTAATTCTAATTAGCTAAACGCTGTAGTCTCAAGGGGTTGGACATTGTGACGTCCTTCTGTATCGATAGTTATAGTTTTTTGGTGGTATTTTGAATTTTTCTTATTTGAGAAGTCATGAGCCTCGAACTGGGCTAGGTGAAGTCGCAAATTGCGACTTCACCCTACAAAGTAACTGCTTCATACTTATGATGAATAGTAGCTGGCAATACTGAATGCATCGCTCATTTCTTCTTGTTCTCTGATTGAAATGCCGATATCAGTAGCAACTGACCTCCAGGTATTAACATTGGATACTATCTTTTCAATGATATGAGTTGCTTCTGTATTCTTGACTCTAAAATCTTCTGCAACTGATAGTGCTAAATCGAGGTCTTGGTCATTTTCATCTAAATTAATGTTTAAGTGAAGGCCAGTCTTATCTGGGGCTGGGTTTATATCATATGCCGGAGATAGTTGCCAGCCTTTTTCATGATGATAAATAAAGCCATGATTACGCAAGTGGTCATCGGTGTTTGAAACACAAATGTTAAAGACAATTCTACTCCATAGCTCTTTTAAGTCTTTATCTACTTGAAATGAGTGGGTGATAATAGTTTCTGCCAGTTCTAGATAACTGGCATCTTCAACCCCATCTATATAATTTAACAATGTCATGGCCGAGGCAAAATGCACTCTTTTTGATTCATTAGTACGATCGAATCTTTTACTGAAATAGGTATGGTAAGGATTATTGAATTTTTCAATTTTAGCCTCAGGCACGTTTAGACCGGATTTCTTTGCCAATTGATTAACTACATATTCCCACCCGCCAATATTACAATAGTCGTCCTTACTTGGAAACTTGGCAATCCATAAATGGCCCTGATCATCTACTACATTCGACTTGGGGCGTGCACCGCCAAGCGAAGAACCTGGCGCAATTAAGGTTCGTTTTATCTTTCCGTTTCATCAAGGTACGGCCCCATCTATCCGGGGCAGAATCTAAAAATATGCCAAAATTACTTTTATGTTTTGCCGAGTACTGAGCACCGGGAACAAAGCTCAGCTCAGGATCGATAGGGTTACTATTTTTAAACTTCTCCAACCAGTTTGGCTCATAAGTGAAACTGTAGCTTTCCGATCCGCGAATAAAATAAACCTGTAAAGTACCCATAAGGGTAGGGCCATCTAATCCTAGCCAGTCTGCAAATACATAAATTAGCTTATTTGTACTATTTGTTTTCATCTTTTAATCTCGTTTTATTGCGTAGGGCTCTTTGTTTTGGTAGCATCCCTATGTCCTGTAATTTGCGGCCAAGTTCATCATTCTCCGCTACTTGGTTAATATCTTCATGTAAACCCAATACAAATAGTACATTCAGGTATAAGCCAATTTGAACTTTAGGATTACCTTTTTCTATTTCAATTAAGGTTTTAGGTGTTATACCAGCCCTAGATGCGACTAAAGCCTGCGGAAAATTACGTCGTAATCTGGCTAACTTTATTCTTTCGCCAAATAGTTCCATAATTTTTTTACAGGATATCGGGACTGTGACCGTGCTTCTCGGCATAACATTACTTTCAGGTAATAAAAATAGATGAATATAAGTATTATATTACAGATTAAATTAATTGGCAATTAATTTGAAGAGGTTATACTTAATTTATTTTAATTGCCTTAATATTACTTATAATACTTAAAATTGAGCATAAATATATATTGTAAGTAATATTAACTCAACTAAAATTATATAATGAGAAGTTCTTGTATATGTGGAGGGAAGGGCAACCTTCCCTCGCAACGCTCCCTGGGACAGCTTTGCTGCAAATAATGGCCTATGGCCATAGTGTTTCAGATTTTTCTCTCCCGCAAATTATGGTACTGACTTGACGAGTGTGACATAGTTAAAAGCCACGACGTCAAGGGTAAACCAGCAGGTTTTAAGCTATGCCACAACGGAGTCAGTACCCATTGCGGGGAAAATCTATTAGTTGGCCTTACCTCAGAAACCGACCTTCTGCTTTATTTTCCAATTAAGGAATAGAACATTAAGGTTGGTTTTTTTGTCTTGAAAATTGAATGTCCTGAATTACATGACTAATACAAAAGGTATATGCGAACATATAAAAAATCTAAACCTTAACTATATTCAGTATATTTTTTATTACTACCTTTACATTTCTCAGCTGGGTACTTTGCTGCATTTTTCTTAATCTTGGTTCTTACTGCCTCAATCATATCAATATTAAAAGAGTCAGCTAAAAGGAGCAGATAAATCATTACATCCGCCAGTTCATCTGAAATATTCTCTAAATCAAATTCGGTGCTATTTTCATTAACCCATTGGAAACATTCAAGCAGCTCACCGGACTCAATGGCAACTGATATCGCCAAATTCTTGGGGGTATGAAATTGCTTCCAATCACGCTCATCGCGAAATTTCTTGATTTGTTCAATTATATCTAATAACTCATTCATTACGTATGGTTCCTTTTGGGTTTATGGCGTAAATTATAACAAATTATGTGCTAATTATGGATAATGGGTAAATCCTGGTTGTAAAGCAAAATGGTGGGAAAATGGGTTTACCATTTCTAATTGACGGGAATGCTAGATTTATTATATAAGCTGTTTGATATTCGTAGTTTTTTTCTTTCATTTATGGTATGTGTTTTATAAAATGCAAGCTACAGTTAGATCCTAGCCCTCAATACCGGACACTTTTGTATTTGATTCTACGTGCAAAATTTAATTTTATTAGATTTAGTATGGGGGAGGCTTAATTTATAACTCAATATTCCGGATATAAGACTTTGTAATTATTCATTGGCTATTTGTTGATGCCTCGCAAGACTCCAAGAGTTCAACAAATAACGCCAATTCATAAACAAAGTCTAATATTCTTCATAATTCGTATAACTTAAGCCTCCCCCATACTAAATCAATTATAAAAGGCATCAAATTTTTACAATAGATCTAATAAAGTGTCTGGTATCTCGTCCTAGCTTTATAAAATGAGCTTATTAAACAACATATTTTTAAGGAAATAAGCATATGATAGTATCAGGTATAACTAATAATTCTAATTCTTCACCTCAAAAATTCGCGGAAGAAACTCAGGAGAATTATTAATTTAAGCATAAAAAAGGCTGCGAAAATATCAATGTGGATAATTCAGTTAAAAATGTATCAAGCAAAATCAGTAATTATTATGATTATTGGTTTTCACAAACCGAGAGAAAGTCTCTAACAAAATTTTTATCTGAGTTTGAAGAAGATTGCAAAAATATCGATGCTGATAATCTAATTATGATTAGTAAAATTATCCCAAAAGAGGAGAACGGGCTAAAAATTAAAATCACAATAGGTGATTATACTAAGGTAGTGAATTTAGTAGAACTGCCACCTAAATATTCAATACAGTCTTTAGAAAAAGATCTGAGAGAACGATTTACTAAAAATAATAAGTCAATAATTGTTAGGGAGTTAAGCCATGGTAAAGAATTTTATCGTTCAGAAGAGCTAGGGATCGCAATGACAAATGACCCTGAAAAGGGAATAACTACTCTTTTTCCATTAAAATGTTACGATTATTTACTTAAATTTCGTACCAAAGGTAGCTCTGCCGAGGTAAATGGTTATTCCTACCAACTTCCACTGGTTGAAATCAACCCCAAAACTAAAAATGAGGTAAGAAATCTGGTTGCATCGAAAAATGTTACAGTCTACATCCAGAAAAAGCCTTTGACCCCAGATTGTCATCCTGATTATTCAGATTGTCATTCAGTACTTAAATTAAAGCGAAACCCAAATAAATTCTCAAAAAAGAATCTTGAATTGTATAAAGGCCAGACATTATTGTCATATCTTGAGGAGCAAGAGGATAAATTAACTAGCTTGGAGTTCATCAAACTTGGTCTAAGCGTTACTGAAGTGTTTTGTCGGCTTTCCGATGATAAATTGTTAAAACAGAGTGTAGTATATGATTGCCATCTTGAGAATGTCTTGATTAATCTTGAGGATGGGCAAGTTTCAATTATTGATCATAACTGCAACTCAGGGGAGCCTAGGGGATTAAGAGGGAACTTTAACTTTAGATTATTTTTCAAGAAAAAGGAGATTAAGCCTCATGAAATAGAAATCCCTATAGAGGATTACAGCGTACAATACTTTATTAAATGCTGTCTAACAGAAATTTTGCAAAAAATGCCTTTAGATGAATGTGAGGACCTTGGTTTCACGAGCCTTGATATGATCAAAAATCTTGAAGAATTGAAAGAATTTAAGCAGTTTTTGGCAAATATCGTAGAGGTTGCTGCTACAAATCCACCTGATGCCAAGCCTTTGGATGAATTTTTATCTCGTTTTGAGCAAGATTGCGAAAAGATTGATGTGAATACACAAATTCAAGTTTGGAAATCTATTGAAAAAAATGAGGGTGGGGTAGTGTTCAAAATTATTATCGGGAGTTATACTAATATAGTTAAATTAAAGGTGGGCCCGGATTATTCAGCCGCAGCTTTAAAAAATGATCTAAAAGAACGGTTGGCAAGGTTTAATAAATAAAATTTTCTATATTCCTTTAGCTAAGGACAAAAAATTTTATTGTTAGCACAAAGCTAAATGTTATTCATAACAAGTGTATAAGCTCTGATAGGAAATTTTTAGAATTGCAGAATTGGTAAAACAACTATGGGCTGGTTATCTGAGAAGCTGCTCAATTATTCGCAAATAAGCGTAATGATCCGCTTCAATTAATTTTAACTTGATCAAACCATGTTTGGTGAAGAGATTCATGTTAATAATCAGTCTCATAGTTTTCCATTCCTGCTTTTCATCAAGTTAAATGTTACCCCTGGTTAATTTTTAAGGTCGTTGTATTACACACTCGGCTGGATTTACAAAATAGATTGGACTTGAAAGATAAAAGAAACTTTATAAAAAGCTACCTTCAACCTGCATTAAATCAAGTTTTAATAGAGTTGACTATCCCTAATAAGCCAACAAGCCGCCAACAAAGATATCGGCTAACTGAAAAAGGTATTCTGACAAAAAAATGAAACTGATTCTAGATATGTAGAAAAGCCCTAGTCGGGCAATAAGCGAGAAGGAGTTTCCCTTTTATTTAAGCTTTGGCTTTTCCTACTTATATATGGCAAAATTTAACACGTAATATTTTGACAATATGCTATATAATCCCTTAACAATTCCACTCCGAACCTCGAAAAATCTCAACCTTTACACGGGGTTTTGGTACAAAAATCAGCATTAAAATTTTTTAATTCTAATTAGTTAAACGCTGTAGTTCCAACGGTTTGGATATTGAGGCGCCCTACTGTATTGAGGGGTTAGGTTGGAAATTGGGTAGTGTTTCAATGGCTTGAATGTTTAAAACTTTTTTAATGTTGTAAATTTTGTTCTTTAACAATTGTTATAAAGTGAGATGTGATTATGGTTAATTTAAGATGCATAACAAAGAGTATTGGAAACTTTATTAATAAAATTGCTTTAGACACAACAGATGGGCAAGTCCTGTATCAGGAGATACAAGCACATTTAAAAAATGATGCCAGAGCCTCTACTTCAGAAAAATTATGGCGCAAATTTGCCTGTTATTATTCTCAAAATAAATATGTTTCACCCCAATTAATAAATATACAAACTGAAGTAGATCATATTAGTAGATTAAGTGCTAAAGACTCAGCTGTGGTTTCTTTTTTTAAACAAGTAGTATGTGCTACAGCTAACTCGCGTTACTTTGAATTAAAAAAGTTATTGACTACGGAAGAGTACGAATTTCGAAAGGGGTATATAGATAAAACTATTGCCATCCTGGTATCTTTAATTGCTTTTACCATTAGTTTTGCTCTTAAAATTGATTCGGGAAATTTAGGTAATCTATTAGGCCTGGATTTTCTATTGAGAAATAATGTCTACTCTTTTGTTGCTGTGGCTGCTTTGAGCTGGATTTTCTTTTACATTCCTCTTTTATCGAAATTTAAGTATTTTCCAAGTGGGGTAAAAGAACGTTATAGTTTATTGAGGAAGAATAAATTAAACATACTATTTTTGTTAGTTATTTTAATTTGTTTATGGATTCTGAAGTTAAATATACTTAGTTATGAGCGGGATTCTTTTTTTGCGGCAACCTTAATTTTGGTATTAGTTATTATTTCCCTATACCATTACTTTAAAGCTGAAATTAAGCTACTCATTCTTTCATTTTTCTTTTCTTTTATCTTTATTTTATTGATTTCCATATCTTCTCTAAAAAGTGAAATAAATTTATATTTGCTTGTTGAGTTAACTCTTTTGACTTGTCCATTCATTTTTCTAATATGCTTTAATCTAGCTTTTTTCCCAATTTATATTCATAGAAAATATGGGTTTTTATCAGCTATAATCAATTACCTATTAACATTACTATTCATCAATTTTTTACTTGTCGGTTTTCCTTATTCCATGGTTAAATTATACGAGTATTTTGGATTGGCAGATACATCTAATAAAAGTCTCATGATTCATGTAAATAAAGATAGTAACCTAGCAGCAATATATCCGGCTTTTCATAGTAAATATATAATTGTTCCATGTCTTGAAAACACTGAATTTCCGTATACAACCAGAAGTGCATGGCATGAATGCATGAATGGCCATTTGGTATCAGAAAGCGATTTTATTACTGATAATAATAATATTAAGTTAGTTGAACAAATTCTAGTAGAAAATCATGAGAAAGTAAGAGCGAGTAATTACCTTGAAATTTCGCCGAGAAAGCGGATTTACCATGAGTATTTAACTGAAATAAGTAAAAGTACAATGGCTTCTATTAAATTAGGGGCTAAGAGTGTATATGATGTTAAATTTAAAGATGGTAGTCACATTCTTTATATTCCGAATCCCGAAAATAAATATTTATTTGTAACTAAGATTAAATTTGATTCGTATCCAAATGAGCGAAATAAAACAGATCAAATTATAATTAATTTACCTGAGGGAGTTACTTATGAAATACTGGAGTAGGGCTTTTTAAGCTTTTTATGATTATTAAAATAACGTTGATAAGAAACTTCTCTTGATAGAGTTCAATCATTATAATCTATGCCTTAAATTAATTGAAGCCCAATGGTAACAATTTTGGGATGACAAGGAAGTAGTTCTAACTAAATTAATTACTTTTATTTATAATTACCTTCGAGGATACTTGTAAAATGTTTTAAATAAAATGAACGCGCTGGTTCGAATTAAGTTGGACACATTACTGTACTTTGCTTCAAATGGAGATATTAAAGCACGCTAATAGTATATGCATGAATGTGTCAAGCATAACTGGAGTTTGCGTGCGGATAAAAATTTAAGTCTAGCAACGTGCAAGATTTGCACAATACTGAACTACCAGCTTTTCCTCGGTAGTTCAGTATCGTATTTAGAAAGTTTGATAGATTTCTATAGTATTTGTCAAATGAACTATTCTACTTTTCGTACGGAGTTTTTTTAGAGCTTCTAATATATTTTGCTTTGATAAACCTTATATCATACGTTCTTAATGAATTAATGCGTTGATATATATTATATAATTTAGTAAATTAACATATCAGTTGATAGATTAAAGTCAATTTTAATTAATCTGGTAATACTTATAACTTAAGCTAGGGGTAAGTATAGCCGGATATTTATATTTGCTGGTATGAGGTGTTTATATATTTTGGGTTTATCAGAATACTTATCATTTAACAGGGGGGTATATTACTAGAACAAAGCTAGATGTCTCTCATAACAAGTGAATAATCGCTAATAAAGAATTTTTGGTATTTTAGAGATAGGTAAAACAACTATGGGCTTGATATTTGAGAAGCTGCTCAATTATGCTAATGAGCGTAATGTTTTACTTCAATCAATATTATTTTATATTGATCACCCTATGTTTAGTGAAAAACTATAATTTATCGTGTGCAACAATAAATGGAATAAGAACGTATAATAATGGGTATATAAATTTAATGACAGTATTGCAAAATAAATAGCCATAACAATTAGCGGCTAAATGTATGTGCGAAAGATTGTTCCATGACGAATAATGATTGCAATCGCCTATTAAATTAACGACTAATGGTTGAGAGGTTGAAATTATAAATATTAATAGCAAAATTAGTGTAGTGATGCCTATTTATCAAACTAATGAAATTTATTTACGAGAAGCTATTGAGAGCGTGCTTGCGCAGACTTATTCAGATTTTGAGTTTTTAATTGTAAATGATAGTCCGCATGATGAATCAAGATTAAAGCAGATTGTAGCAAGCTATAATGATGATCGAATTATTTGGATACAGTGCGAAATAAATAGTGGTATCGCTACCGCTTCAAACATTGGTATTAACCGGGCTCAAGGCTCATTTATCGCCATGTTAGATCATGATGATATTTGTATAGCTACAAGATTTGAACTGCAAGTTAAATTTCTAGAAAATAATCCTGAATTTGGCTTTGTTGGGGGCCAAGCTGATGCATTTTATCCGGATGGAAGCAGCGTGAGATTAAATTATTTTACTTCATCATCAAAAGAGGAATTGAAGCAAAGCTTTTTTAACGGCGTACCGTTCCTAAATCCGAGTGTTATGTTTCGTAAGTCAGCATTAAATGCTTTGAGGTATAACTCATATTATAAAGTATGTGCTGATTATGATCTATTTGCTAGACTTGTTTTTGGGCAAAATATTATGGCTACTAATTTACCGGAGGTGATTCTGCGCTATCGATTTCATGATGCGAATACCTCCTTAAACCAATACTTACTCGCTGAGCAAGAGACAAATGAAATTCAGCACTGGATTTTGCAACACGAAAATGAATCGACTAAGTTTGTGTAATTTACTTTTATTAGAGTATGAGTTTAGATTCAATTATAGAAACCATGATCACTATGCTATAATATTAGGTTTAATTAGAAACAATCCGCTTTGATTGTATAGCCCCAAATAAAAATATTCCCAATAAATAAAAAGGAAATCAATATGAAAGAAAAAGCAGTCGATCTTCGTCCAGGTTGGATTATTCAGCATGACGGTCGTCAATTTGCAGTATTAAGTACCCGCACGGTTAAATCTGGAACTGGCGGTGGCGCATTTATTCAAACAGAAATGAGAAACATTCAAACAGGTTCAAAAGCTCAAGTTGGTTTTAGATCAACTGATTCGATAGAACGCTTAACAACAGAAGAGATAGAGTGTTCATTCTTATATAAAGAAGGTGAAGATTTCGTATTCATGAATATGGAAGACTATAGCCAAATTACAGTTACTCCAGAAACAATTGGAGCTGATGTTGTATTTTTATCAGATGGTATTAATGTAAGACTTAAATTAGTTGATGGAAGTGTTCTTGCAGTTGAGTTCCCTGCAACAATTGTGTGTACTGTTGTTGAAACTGACCCTCAAATCAAAGGGGCTACAGCTACAGCGATGGACAAACCAGCAATACTAGATATTGGTATTCGTGTGGTTGTTCCTTCTTTTGTCAATGTTGGTGAAAAAATTGTTCTGAAGACCGCGACTAGAGAATACTCTGAGCGTTATAAAGAAGGCAAATAAATAACTCTAGAAGTTATACTGAGTAAGATAAACTCGACTTATTAGCTCAAATACCTCCTAGGGTGATTGAGCTAATATCCGCATAGGTAAAAACCTATTCACACTTAGCTAAGAAATATCTTCTGAAATATTGTAGGTTAATTAACTCTTAACATTTACTAGGTCTAGCATAGCTCTAGTATATACCTTGAAGTCAATTCTCCTATAAAAGTACATCCTAATTATATTTTTTATTCCTCTAAATTCTTATCTGTTACTGCCATGCTTAATTTTATAAAATACCCACCATAAATATTGAGGTATAAAGGAACTCGTATGAAAATCAAAGCATGTTATTATTTATTACTAATCCTTCCTTTCTTAGTTAATGCAAGCAATATTGATTATGTGTTTGTTGAAAAATGTGGTGATGGTGTCAGCATAAAAGATCTTGATAATAATTTAAAGCAAGAGATTAATGAGAGGTATGCAAAGGTAAACTATAGGCTAATTGATGTTACTTATGTTGATAAATACTGTCAAAGTTTAACAGCATGGTTGCAGATAGAAAAATAACCAACTCCTCTCTGAAAGTTAGCCATTAAACACTGCCTTATCCGATCTAATCATGCTTAGACCAAGCAAAAATACTTTATTTCCTAGTATGTTAATCTATCTTAATTTTTCATTTTAGGAATTATATCTTTATCGCAATAAAATGACGTACAATATGTTTTCTTAAACCCTTAAGCAGTTCTATATTGCATAAGTAGTGTTGAAGAGAATAGATTAGATAAGAATAGAAAATTTAATTTTTAGAGATTACCTTGAATTATACTTGAAATATTAGGAAGATAAATGGATGAGAATATAAATTTGTCAGAGCTCTTTAATTATTATAGGTTCGTAATAAAATATGAAAATATTTTCCAGCTTAGATATGATGAAAAATACTTCTCAGAAATTAATAATTTTGATATTATCCAAAGTATTAGAGATGATATTACAAAAGCAAAAACACAAAATCAGCGCTTAAACTATAATTCTTTTACTGCGGTTAAGCAGTTCAAAAAATCAATTACAAAATCTATAAGCCAATATTCAAACGATAAAAATTTAGAAGCAAATGTAAATAAATTTATAGAGCAAATTCTTTTCCTGGAAAAAGCAAAAAATTATGCTGCTTCAAAGGAAAATAATAGAGTGCTTAAACCGGATATGGATATAGAAAACTCTGAATATTTTTCCATAAAGAAAACTGATCTTCCTACTTTTGAATTCGGGATTTTTATTTCTTTGGTTGGCCTAAGAAATAAGCAGAATATCGAATATATTCCATTTCTAGTTTTATCATTCCATAATCGGAATAAAAATAATAAACCTGTTAGTTCTGATGTGATTCTTGAACAAATTAAACAGGAGTTAAAGCTTGAATATGATAAAAGAATTGATAGCATACCGTTGCAGGCTCCGTTATTGACAATTAACCCATTGTTACTTGAAAATTACCAGCTAAACTCACTGATCAAAGAAGACTTATCACTAACTGATGGTGATTGGTTTGGATTATTCCAGAAAGTTAAAGCTAAAACTGAGTTACGTGATGAAATCTTCAAACCTGAATTATACTTAAGTGCTTATAGTACCTCGTTAACTGCATCATTAATAAAAATGTATGATTGGGTACTACACAATACACCCAATAAACTCTTAACTAAATTTTTTACTCTTCACAAAAATAAGTTATCTGATATTCAAACGGCAGAAATTGATGAAAGGGACGTGATTAGTTCAAAGATTGAACTGGAAACATTTGCTAAACACATTGGAGCATTCAATTGTAAACACCCCTTGGCATCGACTCAACGTGTGGCTTTTTCAACTTATCTCAATGATCAATTTCCAATCTTGCCGGTAAATGGTGCGCCTGGAACTGGTAAAACATCTTTACTGCGTGGTATCTTTGGTCAATATATTGTTGAAAGTGCCTTGGAAGCATACATAAACTATGATAAATCTAGCGAGATAAAATTTCGTACTCCCTTAGTTTGTTCTTCTACCAATAACCTTGCGTTAGTAAACGTGTCTAAAGGGATAGAAGATGCCTTCCAAGAAACTCTGCATGAAAAGAAACATAATATTCTATATAGCAGATGGTTAGAATGTGAAATAACGACAACTATTCCAGAAAATAATTTAGATCTAAGCGAAATTGATATGAGCGAGCTTGATGAAAACGAAATACTGGAATTAGATGATGGTTATTCGGTTAATAATATAAATTTACACTCACAATTATTTGTACCATTAGTTAAGACCAGAAAAGATCCCAAAAGCCAGATCGATTATTTTATTATGACCCCTGAGATGCTAAATAGTAGTGTTATGGAGTGTGCTAATAACTCTGAAAGATTTTTAACCTATTTCCAGCAGTATGAGCCAAATATTTTAGTAGGGCATGATAGCCTAACCGACAAGCTTATCCACTGCGCTTATTATTTCTATCAAAAGATAAAGAAGAATATTGACATTATTCAATTAAATTCTAAGCAAATTAGCGATATTGACGATTTAGACAGATTCGAAAAATATCTATTACAAAAGTATATTGCTAAAGGTAACCATTTATCCGAAATTCAAAATAGCCTAAAAAAAATCTCCTCACAGCAAACTAGCTGGGCCGATTGGGTAACAAAATACAATTATACTCTAGAAAAAAATATTGAGATTAAGGACAATATTGAAACTAATAAATCAAAATTAAATAATCTAGCTTCAATGTTTAAACCTATAATTGCGAATAATGATTGGGCATCTAGTAAAATACTTTCAATTATTGAGAATATTAATGATAATGAGATTAAGAGCCTAGAATCCTATCAAGAGATATATCGCGAAATTTATGATCAATTAAATTATGATCTAGTATATCAGGAAGAAGTCAAATTTCAAGAAATACAAAAAAGCCTATTCTTGCAAGCAGGGATATTCGCTAAAATTCTTTTTAAATGGCTTAATAGAGGTAAGTTAGCTAGGGATTTGCGCACTGCTAAAGAATACAAAGAGCAAGTAATCCAATGTGTACAAGAAGAAATTATTTTATCTAGTGAGTGTAGAGCTTTGGCCAAGTTCAAATTGGAAATTAATTTAGTCAAAAATGACTTAAAGCTCTTATTAGATAATATTAATAGTTATGAGAAGGAACTAACTGAATTAAATCAAGAAATTACTATGCTGCATAACTTTTTACGCAAATTCCTGGTTTTTGACGCTGATGATGTTTGCAAATTTGTGGGTTTTTATGATGTATTAAAGTTAAAGGAACAAATTTCCAACGATAAACTTCATCATGATATGAATGAACGAACAGATAATTTTTATTATGCAATCCATCTTTTGGAGGCCTTGTTTTTCTTAGATCAGGTTAATGCCAGTGGGAAAAATTATTGCCCATGCTGTAAAAGGAATAGTTTACTCAAAAATAATAGTGGTTTTAAATGTGAGAATTGCGATGCATCTTTTAGTAAAAAAGCTCATGAGGATTTTAGGCTAACTGATTCTCAGATATGTAATATTTTCAAATTTGGGTTTATTCGGTTTAATGGCAAATATTTGGTGGTAACTTGTAATAAAAAAGCAAATGTAACTTGGATTAATATAAATTACGGCTATCCTGTTGCTACTCGAATTGACTATAATAAAATCCTTCCAATTTTCCCGATGCTAAATATAACGTGCAATAGTTTTGGTAATTTTATAGTTAATGAGAAAAAAGAAGTTCAAAAAGACATTTTTGATTTCCTGTTAATTGATGAAGCCGGAACGATTCCCCCCTCTAAAATGATTATTTTGTATGGTGCCAAAAAATGTATGCTTTTTGGCGATGTGAAACAGTTAAAGCCCGTATATAGCTATTCTTCTAATACTGAAGCAAAAATATTGCCGTATTTTATAAAAAATGACTTTCATGTGAATATAATTAATCAATATTATAGTAGTGCTGATTCCCAAAATTGCCAAGCTAACAATGCTATGACAATAGCAAATAATAGCTGTCAGATTGTCTTGCCTTATAATTATAGTAAATTAGATGGGGACATTTGGTTAAAAGAACACTTTAGATGTAAAAAATCTATAGTTGCAATTGCTAACGAACTTGCCTACGAAAATGAAATTAAATATATGCAAGAGCAAAATGGCTATTTATTTTTTATTGAAAGTATGGGAGAAAGAACTGAAAATACAAATAAGGCAGAAGCAGAACTAATACTAGACTTTATTCTGAATAATACAAATAAATTCAAAAAGCTGCTAGGGACTCCAGAGATAAGCGATAAAGAGTTATACAAGTCAATCGGGATTATTACTCCTTTTAGCAACCAGGAGAATCTACTAGCAGACTTGATAGATAATAGTATTCTGAAAGAGCATACAAGCGTTGGTACTGTACATAAATTCCAAGGTTCAGAGAGGAAAATAATCATTTTTTCGACGGTTTATAGTGATGGTGACGCCGAAAATATGTTTTTTAACCGAATTGACACAAGTATGTTAAATGTAGCCATAACTAGGGCCAAGGATATTTTCATTTGTGTTGGACGTAGATCTTTACTCGATAAGCCTAATAACTTATTCTGGTATTATGATGAAGCATATTGAAAGTTTTGGATTAAGTTTTGAAAAAAGTGCTGCATTAATATAATTAATTAAATGATAAATTAAGCAGGCTTAGAAAACTTATCCTAAAGAAGCTAATATGAATTTGGGGCAGTTATCACGTTTATTGTACTTTCTAAAATTCCAACTGTAAATTGTATCGGATTATAACTACTATAGTTAGCAGCTGAATTAGGTGTAAATACTATTGTAATATCACATGCCTGATTTGTAGTTACTTGCGTACACCCATTATTACCCGACTCGTTCGTTAATACGGTAAACTGTGAATTAGGAACAGTAGCTGTTATATTGTATTTGGCTTGAGGTGATCCAAGGTTACTTACGATAGTATTAGTAAAGACTATCGATGCTGTTTGCCCTGTATTTGCCTTATAGATTGGCGGTATTGAACTAGGAACTACCTGCAAATATTGATAGGTCGATGCAGTGCTGCCACTATTACAAGCCGCCAATGAAGATACTAATAAACTAATTATAACTAATGAAGTATTTTTTAGCATAATCTAAAACCTTTATGAACTAATTCTTAGCGATGAATTGCTACCCAAGTAAAACCATGTCTTCTACCTGGCGTTGAGAAAATTTGGAAACCAGTAGAGGTATGATTAGATGTCGCAAAGGAATATGCTAATCCGCCTGGATTAATATCACTTGCAACTACAGTATAATTATCATCTGGCATAGGGCAAGGGAAGTCTATCTGTGCTTTTCCTGTATGGAAGACTGTTGAACCTTCTCCAGACTGGATAAGAGGGCAATCAGCAAATGAAGACATTTTTAAACAGCTAAGCAGAACAAATAATATTTTTTTATGAATTTATCCTTTTTTATTTGTTATTTTCGAATTCTTAACGCGATGAAGCTTTAACTTTTTAATATATCAGAAATTTTCATACGCAATGTATGAATTTCAAGGAGATAAGATGTATGTGTATTTACAGTATTTCAATATTATAGATTAAATAATATTACAGGAATTACCTTAGAATTTATATGCAAAACTTTGTTTATATATTTTATGATGTGATTAAGATAATTGGTAAAATTTGATAAGTTTCATCAAGTCATTATTATTTTGCTTAACACGCAGATGATGAATAACTGTTTCTTTAATGCTCATTGATAAATATAGCGTGTAGTGATAGGAAATTTGAGCCTTTAATGGATTAGTAAATACTCGAAATATGCCATATTAAAATTGTCTATGGCATATTATTTTGGGGGATAAATAAACTTTAAGTCAAAGAGTTACCACTGAACCGGACTAGGGTTCCTAGCAGCAAACTGCATCTGGTGCCAGTAAGGATAGATTGGCTGACGTCTACTAACTGTATCTAGTCGGTTAATTTGATCTGGAGACAAACTCCAACCAACAGCACCTAAATTGCTGATCAACTGCTCTTCATTGCGCGCACCCATAATTACGTTACAAACGGTCGGGCGTTGTAGAACCCAGTTTAGTGCAACTTGTGCTATTGATTTATTCACTTCTTCAGCGATTTCTGTTAATTCATCTACCACATTATACAAATGTTCATCATCAACTGTAGGACCATTAAAAGCACCGCCTTGTTGAATTCTCCCTTCTGCCATTGGCATGCCGCGGCGAATTTTACCCCCAAGCCTTCCCCAACCAAGAGGGCTCCAAACCATCAATCCAACATTCTGATCAACACCAAGCGGCATCAGCTCCCATTCATATTCACGGCTAATTAAGGAGTAATATCCTTGATAAACAGCATAACGAGCTAAACCATATTTTTCTGATGTGGCAAGCGATTTCATTAAATGCCAACCAGAGAAATTAGAACATCCGATATAGCGGATTTTCCCGCTTGAAATTAAATCATCTAGAGCCCGAAGGGTTTCTTCAATAGGTGTAGTAGCATCAAAGCCGTGCATAAAATAAATATCAATATAATCAGTTCCAAGTCTTTGTAAGCTATCTTCACAAGATTTAATCAAATGGTATCTAGATGAACCTACATTATTCGGTTCCTCACTCATTGCAAAAGTACTTTTAGTTGAGATTAAGACTTTATCTCTGCAATTTTTTATTGCTTCACCAAGTATAATTTCTGAGGCTCCTTTGGAATAAACATCGGCAGTATCGAATAAATTTACTCCGTGATCTAAGCAGATTTCGACTAGGCGCTTTGCTTCAGCAACATTTGTGGCTCCCCATTGTTCAAACATTCCGGTACCAGCAAACGTAGCAGTTCCAAAGCTAAGTGCCGGGACTTTAAGGCCCGAATGTCCAAATGTACGATATTCCATAATTACCCCTTCCTTGATTATAATTATTTAAAGCAATCCAAATTTTAGCTCAATCCTTACTAGAGCGGTTAATTTAATTTTTTATTTACAGTGAATTACGAGCATTGAGCAACTTAGGCTAGATGAGTGGTTTTAGAGCTTATTTGGGAGTTTGTTTAATGAAATTTAGCAACAAATGATTGGGGGGGAGTAATGAAGTATACTTAGGCCAGAAATGTCTTCTTCAATAATGAATACGTTTCTTCTGGCCTATGTCTATTATTGTTGATTTGTTATGACCTACAGCCATTTACAACTGAATTTGGCCTTTTATTGGCAAAATCACATTTTACACTTTTACCGGTAGTAGTATTAACAAATTCTACTTCATACATACCATCATGTGTAGTTTCTTTTTTAATTAGGCAGTTAGTTTGAACACTTTTTAAAGTCGTTGTATTGGAAATTTGCATATCATTACACTTTAATGTAGACATATCTAATGAACTTGCAAATGATAATGCTGGTAGTAGCATTAATGAAAGTAGAGTTTTCTTCATGTGAATTTCCTATAATATAAATGTGTGAACTATTTTACCATTTATGTACTCATAAATGTTGAAGTAATTATAATAAATTATTCTATTTACTGATATTTCACATTAATGGCAGAGCTTTTTTGAATTTGTATAGTTTTCATTAAATCTTGTGATCCGTTACATGTACGTAGCAGATAAATATTTAAATTTTAATTCAGGAGTAACCGTCGGATTAAAAGGAGTTAGGTAGAATTATAGTTAATTATTGAACAAGCTCATTTGCTACACTCTCCATCACTAGTTTTTTTTCTCGATGAAATCATCTATGTTTTTCTTTGTAGATTAATGTAACATACTAAATCATTGAGATATAGAGCATAGAGAAATTTTGAAAGTCCATACTAAGATTGATAGTAATACTTATAATGGCCTAAAGTAATTGGTATTTTAAAAATTTGCTCAAGATACAATAGCATTTTTGCGCTAAATTCTACTTCCAATTTGGATATTATTACAGAATTGAACAATGATACAATTTGAAATTATTTGCAGTGGTACTAACCTGAAAAGATTTACTTAAGTTATAGGGGTTACTTATGAAATATATTTTCCAGTTCCTAACGGTCTGTTCTACTATTATTCTTGGTGCATGCAGCTTTGGTGGTAATGCGGCAAGTTCAGCCTCTCCAGCATGGTCCTGGCAAGGTGGAAGTAATGAGAGTAATGCTTATGGTGTATATGGCACATTAGGTGTTGCATCGATTAATAACATACCTGGCGCAAGACTCGGGTCGATTAGTTGGGTAGATAACAATGGCAATTTCTGGTTATTTGGTGGGGCGGGCAATGCTGCTAATAATAACGGCAGCTTAAACGACTTGTGGGAATATAATCCAAATACAAGCCAATGGACGTGGGTTGGCGGAAGTAATTCTATTGATGCTGATAGTGTTTATGGTGAGCGTGGAGTACCTTCAGCCACTAATATACCTGGAGCACGTTACGGAGGGGTTAGCTGGAGAGACTTAAATGGTAATTTGTGGATGTTTGGCGGCTATGGAAAAGGGGAAGGTGACTCAGCTTCAGGATTTTTGAATGATTTATGGGAGTACAACCCAAGTACAAATATGTGGGTTTGGCACAAAGGAAGTAAGACAATTGTTAGTCCTGGAATATATGGTGTCAAAGGTGTTGCTGCTCCTGCCAATACTCCTGGGGGCAGGATTGGATCTGTTTCATGGGTTGATTCTAGCGGTAATCTTTGGCTATTTGGCGGGGTGGACGCTATTCCTGGTTTGAATGTTTACAATGATTTATGGAAATATAACATAAATACCAATAAATGGACGTGGGTAAGCGGAGATAGCACTCCAAATAGCAAAGGCATTTATGGAACTAAAGATGTGCCTGATGCTGCAAATCAGCCTGGCGCGCGTCTTGATTCTATTGGTTGGGTTGATAATCATGGCAATTTATGGATGTTTGGTGGGTCGGGGCGTGATGCCGATGGTTCGGTTGGCCTATTAAATGATCTATGGAAATATGATATAAGTACTCATTTATGGACATGGAAAAATGGTAGTAGCAAACGAGATCAATACGGAACTTATGGCTCATTAGGTATTGGTTCAGCAACCAATACTCCAGGAGCGCGAGATCATCGTATTCCATTTGCCTGGTCAGATAAAAATGGTAATTTATGGATGTTCGGTGGCGCTGGTTATGCCAGCTCTACTACGGGGCTTCTAAATGATCTATGGACTTATAATCCGAATAATAATCAATGGACATGGGTAGGTGGCAGCTCTGATAGTAATGCGATGGGTAGCTATGGTTCTCTTGGCAGTCCGTCTCCTACAAATATTCCTGGTGCACGCAGAGATGCAATTGGCTGGATCGATGCTAATGGCAATCTTTGGGTATTTGGTGGTTTTGGCAATGGGGTAAGTAGTAATGGTAAATTAAATGATTTATGGAAATATAATGGAGTTGGTGCAGAGACGCTATTTCCTACTGTAAAATATTATACATTTCCTAGCTATGATTCTACGCCCTCAAATTATATTACAGGGATTCGTGGGGTTACTGATACATCAAATGTTTATATCAGTGTAATTTGGCCTAGCACGACTAATAGTCTAGGGCTTGTTTATGCAGGGCCGTTGAGTGGGCAAGGTGGACAATGGTATCAGTTAAATTATCCTTCCTCATCCGGAGTTACAGTTAAATCTACTACCCTGTACGGTCCAAATAATGGAAGAAGTTCCGGTGCTATTAACGTTGTAGGAAGCTTTACTTCAGAACAAGGCGGCAGCAATTCATTTGGTTTACTATATCAAGGCCCACTTACCGATGGCAATAATCCAAATAATTGGACCGTTTTGACTCCTCCTTCTGCTATGAGTACGATAGCGCATAGCAATATGGGGGACCTGGTTGTTGGTAATTATAATGTAAATGGCAACCCAGCAGGAAAAGCCTTTGTTTATAATATAAAAACAAAAACGTATTTTACTTTATCAAAACAGGGAGCTGTAAGTATAACTGCATATGGAATTTGGTACAACGGCGGTACCAGCTATACAATTGCGGGTGGATATAGCAACTTGGATATCCAAGGTTTGGATATCGGTTATGTTGCTGATTTTGATTCATCAACAAATGCTATTACTAATTGGACTAGTTACTCATATAATAATTTACCAATTGATAGTGTAGTAAGCCACTTTGAAGGAATAACTTCAGATGGGAAAGGGGGCTATAATCTTGCGGCAGACGTTGATGCAATCGGCAGTTTGGTTTCTGGAAACCAGCCGGCTTTTGTTAATATAAGCCGTCTTGGTACAGGATTTTCCTCTGTTGCTAAGTGGACTGATATCTTTTATCCAGGAGCCAAACTAGCATCTGCTAATACGGTATTCGAAAATAATTTGCTTGGAGTTTATTCAAATACTAGTGGTTTGGATCAGGTAAATTCTTTTGTAGCAACTGTTCCTTTACCATAACCATAATCTAAAAATTAGAGCCAGTAGTAATATGCTATTGGCTCTTTTGTGTGCCATACATTATTCCCACCATCATGGTTAAAAGACCTGGCAAGAATCGCATTAGCTAAAGGTAAAGTATCTCTATAAGGAATAATCCCTGCTTAGTGCTCGCTAATGTGACAGTGTACCTGCTTTGTAGGGGTAATTCAACTAAAGACAATCTTCTAAAATACTCCATTAAATCTTTATGCAAAATCCATTTTACCGAATTTGGATTTGAACGTGATATTAATAGTTTAATACTACTAAGATATTCCAAGATGGAATATACCCATTTTTAAATATTCTTTAGAAAATATCTCCTAACTCTTCTTTTATTCGATGTCTTAATAACGGGCACCTCATATCACCTATGGTATAAAACAGCTGTTTTTATTCTATTCATTATTAAATTATCACTGAATAATGTTCATGTCAGATACATGTACCTAATTTGTTGAACAAATAGGTGCAGAGATAAATTGATATAGCTTTCGGTATGTGTAATCTTTAAATGAAAGCAGGCTATCAAAGCTTGATTGAAAATAATAAATGATTAAATCTGTCGATTAGGAAAAAAATTATGTTAGTAGATCCACAACAAAGGGTTGCTTTGATATTTGGTGAAACCAGACTTTCCATACAATGTATAGAATATCTAATAGCAAATAACTGGATTATCAAAGCTATAATTACAGAAGATGAGCTTTTGCGACACTGGGCTGGTAGCAATTTTATTAAATGCCTACCTTTTGCTCAACTAGCTGCCATACATGAGGAGAATTGTTATCTTTTTAGTATTATTAGTCCACATATCATCCCGGATTGGTTTATGGAACAAAACAAGGTTATACTTGCCTTAAATTACCATGATAGCTTATTGCCAAAATATGCAGGGGTAAATAGTACAACATGGGCAATCTTAAATAATGAAAAAGTTCATGGGATAACAATTCATCAAATAACTTCAGGAATTGATGAGGGAGATATCACCGGCCGAGTAGAGATTAATATCCAAGAAGATGAAACTGCATTATCTCTGAACTTGAAATGCAGCGTAGAATTTCTATTACTTTTCCAAGAAATTATACTAAAAATTCAGAATAACACTTTGACATTTATAAAACAGGATTTAGCAACTAAAACTTATTATGGTTGGGGACATATACCTGATAACTATGCAATCATAAATGGCTTAACTGATCCATCGTATCTTAACCGACTATCAAGAAGTTTAACTTTTGGTAATGATTACGCAAATTTGATAGCAACAGTAAAAATTAATATAAATGGCGAATACTTTATTTTAGAAGATTTTAATTATAACCTGAATGAAACAGATGTTTTAGCTGGGAGAATCGATGATTCTATATTTAAGACTGTAAAAGATATTTATGGACATGCTAAAGATAGAATGGTTAGTTATGCAGATTTAGCAAATCCATTTTACTTAACTGAGACTGAATTAAACTATCTGAAAAGTCTAAGAAAGTCTGAACGTAAAGTCAAAAGTTCAATACTGAATTTTTTTGCCACTATCAAGGCCCCACTAGCTATTTGTGAAGGCTTTTCCGAGAGTAATAGCTTTGAAAAATATAAGGAGATTGTTAATTATGGTGGTAAGCATACTCCGACTTCACTATTGGCGTATATTTACATTATTCTAGCAAGGTATTTTCATGAGGACTTTATAATTTCTTTATATAGTATAGACAATAAGATTCCTGAAAACTTGAGAAAATTAATAGATGCACGTAATTTTATTCATGTTAGCAAAGATCAACTACCTCATGGCTTTAAGAAATTAAACCAGGAATTAGATGTCAAAATAAATAATGCTTATCCAATGACAAAAGATTTTGGTTATAGATATCATTTGAATCTTTTAACCGATATAGCCGTAGTTTTTGAAGGTGATGATAATTGCATTGATAAGCATAAAATTATTTTTAGTATCCAAAGTGACTGTATTACGATAACAGGAACTGGATATTATCAATTACAGATTGCTAATATCGCTAAGTGCCTCAGTACGCTAATCAATGAGTACACTATCGATGAAATAAGTAATATAGATTTACGACTAATAAATATCTTAAATAAGAGGGACTATAAGAAAATTATTTATGAGTGGAATAATACCAAAAGACCATACCCCAAAGATAAAACTATTCACCAGCTTTTTGAAGAACAAGTTGAAAAAACGCCTAATAATATAGCAGTAGTTTATGAGGATACGCAATTAACTTATCGGGAATTGAATAATCAAGCTAATCGATTGGCAGCATATCTGATTAATAATTATAGGATAAACCATGATCAGTTAATATTACTTTGTTTAGATCGTAGCGAATATTTGCCGATAGTACTATTGGCGGTATTAAAGTCAGGCGGGGCGTATGTTCCAATTGATCCTAAAAGCCCTCATGAACGGATTGAATATATTCTTAAAGATACGAAAGCTGAAATATTAATCACTAATGAGAAATTTATTGATAGATTTAACCATGTCCATTCTTTAAACTTAATAGCAGTTGATAGTAATAAATTTCAATTTAAGCTTGTAGCACAAACGCAAAGTAATCCTAAAACCCGCTTGGCATCAAGTAATTTAGCTTATGCAATTTATACTAGCGGGACCACTGGGAAGCCCAAAGGGGTGTTGATCGAGCATAAGAGTGTAGTAAATTTACTGTTTGCCTTACAGTATTATTTATTCAATAAAATTAATTATTCATTTAAATGCTTATGGTTTGCAAGTTATGCTTTCGATGCACATGTTTTAGAATTATATTCATCAATTAGTTTTGGTTATAGTGTTTATATTGCATCAAATATACATTTCAAAAATTTTTCAAAATTAAACGAATTTATTAATAGAAACAAAATTGATATAGCATTAATCCCTCCTTCGATTTTGACGCTTACTGAGGTTCTAAATCTTAATACGTTGATTGTAGGTGGTGAAATGACTAATACCGGTATAATTGATCTATATCATAAAAGCAAAATTAGAGTTTTTAATGCCTATGGGCCAACAGAAGACACCGTATGTACCACCTTAAAATTTTGCAATGAAAGTGGATATAACAATATTGGAAGGCCGTTATTCAATAAGCGGGTATATATTTTAGATGAGAATATGCAACCAGTTCCAATCGGAGCAATCGGGGAATTATTTATTACTGGGGAAGGTTTAGCTAGAGGCTATTTAAATAGGCCTGACTTAAATGATAGATGTTTTATTACACATAAGTTTAATGAACCAACCCAATTAAAGAATCGTTACAGGTATAATAAATTGTATAAAACGGGAGATCTAGTTCGTTACTTAGCAGATGGAAGTATAGAATATATTGGACGTAATGATAGTCAAGTAAAATTAAGAGGTTATCGAATTGAGCTTAAAGAAATTGAAACCTTATTAGCAAGTTTTCCGAACATCAAACAAGCTATAGTAGTGATAAATACAATAAATTCAAAAGTTAAAGATTCAGCTAATAATTATTTAGTTGGCTATTATGTATCAGAAAAAAAATTGGATGAAAATGAAATTAATGCGTATCTTTCATCTAGGCTACCTGAATATATGTTACCAACTGCTTTAGTTCATATTACCTCATTGCCGTTGACAATAAATGGGAAAATAGATAAAAAAGCATTACCTATGCCGAATCTTTCTAATCATAATTACCTAAAACCTCGAAATGAGATTGAAGATCTTATCTGCAAAGCATTTTCTATAGTACTAGGTCAGGATGCAGTTGGAATTGACGATGATTTTTTTAAGCTAGGTGGAAATAGTATTTTAGCAATTAAGTTAATTTCAAGTTTACAAAATAAATATGAAATAAACATAAATCAAATATTTATGTTGAAAACCCCACGCAAATTAGCTGAAATAGCAATAAAAGTTGAAAATAATTTATTAAAGAAGCTAGAGCAAGTTAAATTAATTATTCCCAACTTAGTAGCAATTAGGGATAAGTATAAAGAAAACCAGGCCAAAAATCAATACTTGGAAGAAGCGAAAAAATTTACTTTTAAACAATGTAATAAGCTAATCAAAACAGTTTTATTAACTGGTGCTACTGGGTATCTAGGCTGTCATATATTATGGTGCTTATTAAATACAACAAATTACATTATCTATCTATTAATTCGAGCAGATAGTAAAGATGAAGCATACGAAAAGTTAGCTAGCAAATTTTGCTATTATTTTAATCAAAACATTAATATTTTTGAAAATAGAATAATAATTTTTGCATCTTACTTAGAGCAAAAACTTCTTAATTTAAGTGCTAGTGATTATCACCAGTTGGTCCATAAGGTAGATAGCATTATTCATTGTGCTGCATTAGTAAAATACTATGGTACCTATCGCGAGTTCTATGAAGCAAATGTGTGTGCTACAATCAATTTACTTGAATTAGCACTAGAGACTAGTTTAAAAGATTTCCAATATGTTTCTACAACAGGAGTATTTATGGATGGATATGTGCCAGGCTGCGAGTATTACCTGTTCCATGAAGATTCGGATGATAATATTTTGCAATCTAAAACAAACATATATATTAAAACTAAGGCAGAGGGAGAAAAGGTGGCAATCAGGTATAGAAATTTTGGGGTAAATACTAATATCATTAGGGTAGGTAATTTGTTTTCTAACACACAAACATATAAGTTACAAGAAAATATTAGTGATAGTGCTTTTTACATGACGCTAAAGACGATGTTGAAAATTGGAATAATTCCAAAGGAGTTAGCCAATGTTGAAATTTCTCCAGTTGATTATACAGCAAGTGCAATTGTAAAAATTTTTGATCAACAAGAGCTAATTAATCAATGTTATCATGTTTTTAATCCTGAATTAGTGGAATTAACTGGAATATTTAATTATTCCGACAATGTAAAACTTAAGATTGATAGTTTTGACAAATTCTTAGAATGTTTGCAGTCAAGGCTTGATATGCATGAATTAGAGTTATTTATGCTTCATCAGAAATGGATTCAAAATATTAATTTTAGGCGATTTACTGCTGTTGAAATTATGCAAAATAAAACTAGTATGATATTAAAGAAGCTCGGGTTTACTTGGCCAAAAATTACAAGAGAAATGTTAACAACGGTTATAGAGTCTACTTAATTATCTGTTTTGAGAACCTTATACTTATAATATCAACTTACTCATCTAAAAATTATCTGGTCTATAAACTAAAAAGACAATTGGGTGAGAGGCGAATTGGGTAGATATATTATTTAGAGAATTATTATGGAGGAAAAAAATGAAAGAAAAACCTGGAATTATCAGTTATTTAGAATCTTATGCCGAGTTTTTACCTGGGCTTATATATTGGAAGGATAAGAGTAGTATTTATAGGTGGTTGAACAAATTTGCCCTAGAGACGATCATGTTAAAATCTTCAGATGAGATAGTGGGGAAAAGTGATTTTGATTTATGGCCTGAGTATGCTAATGAAATAGTAAGCCATGATCTAAAAGTAATGCAGACTGGAATGCCGCTTCAAACAGAAGAAGTGCTAAATTTACCAAATGGGAAAATTAAATATTATACTGCAGTCAAAGTTCCATTACGGGATGAAAGCGGTGAGATTATTGGTATCATTGGAAACTCAGTTGATATTACCGACACAAAAGAAATGGAGAAGCTAGTCCAGCAAAACCAAATCTACCAAGCTAAAGTGGAGGAACAGGAAACTTTTAAATCTTTAGTTGGCCAGATGATTCACGACATCCAATCTCCACTTTCAAGTCTTAGAACAATTGTCCAGTCTACTACGGGTATTCCTGAAAATGACCGGATTGCGCTTAGGAATGCTGCAATTAGCATTAGTGATATTACATCACAGTTGTTAAATAAATATAAAGATCCAAATGCTATGGATGAAAAGAAGCAGCTTATCTTAGTATCATCATTTATCTTGCAGGTTTTAAGTGAAAAGAGGATTGAATATAAAAATAATAATATCCATTTCGACTATAGATTTAACCCAAACGCATATTTTTCGTTTGTTAAGATTGAACCAAGTAGCTTTCGGCGGATGTTATCGAATTTAATAAATAATTCAGTTGATGCACTTGAAGATAAAGCCAAAGGTAATGTTCTCTTAAGTGTAAAAATTGATCCAGAATATGTAATTATTTCTATAGATGATAATGGTAAAGGTATGCCAAAGGAAGTGATAGACAAAATCACTAATAATATAAAAATAACTCAAGATAAGAAAGAAGGGCATGGTCTAGGATTCTCACAAATTCAGGATACTTTGAATAAAAATATGGGTAAATTAAAGATTTATTCAGAACAAGGTTTTGGTACCAAGATATCATTATACTTACCAAAAATGAATACTCCTAACTGGATAGCAGATAAGCTGGCCATAAATAGTGATGATACCGTAGTAATCCTTGATGACGATAGTTCGATACATGCAGCTTGGGATGCTAAGCTGGCAATAGTCTTTAAGCATCATTCTAATATTACAATAAAGCACTTTTTTGAGGGACAACAAGTAATCGACTTTATCAATACGTTATCTGCCAAAGATAAAAGGCGAGTTTATCTTCTTTCTGACTATGAATTATTAAATCAAGAAAAGAACGGCTTACAAGTAATAGCAGAGGTAAATATTGCTAAATCTAAATCAATACTGGTGACCAGCCATCACGAAAACGATACGACTCGGATCAAGGCAAGTCAAATGGGCATAGCAATTTTACCTAAAAACCTGGTTTATGCAATACCCATCAAGATCGGTAAAAAAGTTAAGCCACATAGTAAAAAGGTGGATTTTGTATGGGTAGATGATGATAAAGGTTTTATAAATCAGATAATTGGTAAATATTATCAGCATCTTAAGATCGATACCTTTTATGATCCAATAAGTTTTCAGGATTATATTGATGACTATCCATTAAATACGAAGATAATTCTGGATAATCATTATTTTACTGAAAATAGTGCTTATCCCATGGATGGAGTTATGCTTGCCGAGAAACTACATGAAAAAGGATTTACTAATCTTTACCTCCTCTCAGGTGAAGAGCTGCCGATCAAACTAGACTATTTAACAGTAATTTTAAAGAATGATGATGAAAAAGTTAAATCCTTGGATAAGCTAGGTAATGAATGATCATTTGCATATAAAACTGTAACTCTAGGGATAAATTATTATTTTGTAATTCTAGAAATTTTAATACAACCTTTTAAAAATGGGCTATGTGAAGGAAATTCGCCTGCTTCAGCGTACTTAAAGCGGATATCCTCATCAGGGATTAGTGAACTCAGTTTAATCATTTCACAATTCTTAGGGTCGCCATGATAATAATTAAATTCTACATTTGCTGCCGCATTGTATAACGAAGGTGCATTATTTTTAGCTGTAATAGAGTTTAATATCTCGGATTGATATTTTTGTACGACTTCCTGTACTTCTTTTGTTAGCGTAATAATACTTTTACCTTTATATGTATCAGGGTTATATTGGGCTAGTGTTGGATAATTTAGTGAGTAATATAACGGACTATTATTTGTAGTTGAATATTGTCCTGGCACCATAATAACCGGCCAGTAATCAGTTAACTCATATCCATTAATAAACGCATCTTGAATTATCTTGGATGGAATAAAGCTGTCATCAATTGCTGGTTGATAGCCAGGTGCTGAACCTGCTGCTATAGCAAATAGATGCCTTGCAGTACCGATTACATAAGAAGAGTAATGGCTTAAGCGTTTTGAGTTTTCAATTTCACAAAAAACAGCAGTCCATCTTGGCGCATTGTGCCATAATTTATTTGACTGTTGCCGTATTTCAGATAAATAACCATAAAACTCAGCCCAAGCTGCATCTTTTAGTTTATTTAGCCAATGGTTTGAGAAAAATAATATTTCAATTGTCCAATTGGCTTCTTGCTTATAAGCTATCTCAGAAAAAATATGGTTATGGTCTTGATAGCTATTGGGCTTATCTAGATGACAACCTACATATTTATTTAATTTATTAATTCCTATTGCATCACTAATCTTCGGGAGTAGTAAAGCTGACTTGGTTCCAGCATTTATATCGGAAATTATTGGAATTTGGTTAATTTGCTTTGCTCTGCTGCGCATTACGTTATTTAAAATTCGCGCACTGCCAAATATTTCCCCTGGTGATAACACCATATTAGGTAATATTCGATCGCCTAACGAAATATAAGATTCACAGTTTCGATTTAAAATCATGCCAAGAGGGTTACTAAAATTTGGGTCGTAGCTAAGGTCATCCAATATACTATTTGGTAATTCCGGATCATTAAATGAAATAGTATGGCCTGTTGTTAATGGCAAATAGGCGATAGAATTATTTATTATTTGTGCACCAAATGGATACCTCGCAATATATATTGGAAATCTGTCATCAATATCTAATTCATTAATTATGCTTACTAATTCTGGATTTAATTTTAATATCCTTTCTCGAACTGCAAACCAGGTTAACCTTTCTAAATTAAGTATTCTTCCATCTTTTGTTTTGATCATTGTTCCCAACTCCATTTATTAGCTATATTAAAGTGCATCTATAGACTTCTTTCATAACCTAACTACAACGTAATTCCGCCGGCTCAGGTACGTTATGAAAGCTGCCTTATGTTTATCAAGTAGTTATTTTAATGTTTTAACCGAAATATTTGTATACTAAATAAGGAGGCAAAAATTTGTTTTTAGGTTATTTTATTTTTCCTAATTACTAAATAGCCATTTTAAAGCCAAGCCAAGAGTTACTTTCTAACTCTTAATTACAAATTGTATATGTTGCAATCAAACCCTTGAATTACAATATCTACGAGCAAAAGACAATGTTTAATTATAATAAAGAAATATGCGCGAAAATATGATTTCCACGATAAAAAAGTATTTTGCTGATTTAGAAAAAATGTATTGATAAGCTTACAAAAAACATTAACGTAACTTTTGCGTATTTGCGAAAAAGTTACTTTACTTTCTAACGGCATTTTACCTATTCAAACCATTATTAAATAGAAACCTGTGTACTTGTAAAATTGACTAGTGCAAGCGGATAGATTATTAAGAATAATTCCAGGGTTATATCCAGTTATGCTAGTTAAAGGATAATGTAAAAAGAAAGCCAACTTATATCTTCTAGTCAGATTGGCTAAATCAGTAAGCAATATTACTTGCTTAGGAGAAGATTAAGTTGGCATAGCAGGAAAAATATGTATTTTAAGTTAGGCGATAATCTGGTGAGTATTTTTTAATACGCTTTAACGATCGCATTAACCCAAGTTTCAGCCATAGTTGTATAACCGAAGTTAACCATTATGCTATTTGGATGAATTCCGTCGCCAACAGGTATTATACTGCCCGTTATATAAGGGTTAAAAGCATTTGTTGGCAATAATGCATTATATTGATCAACAAGTTCGATTCGGTTACCTATTGCTGGATTATTGGTTTTCACTTGTTGGATATTGGCACGTATGGCAGCATTATATTCAGTTACTACTTCTGGTTCACCAAGTTTAACCAAGCCGCCAGGGAAGACATACAGTGGTGGAATAGTTGCAACAAATATTTTGGCATTAGGGAAAGTAGTTAATAAGCCTTTAGGGTTTGCCGGAAATTCATTATTTAGTCCTGGGCCATAGATAAGTGAAAAAAATCGGCCAAAAGCAACGGCTGCATCGGCACCTTGAAATATATCATTTGTACCGCCCATAACGAGCACTCTGTCTACATTTTCAGGAGCGACTTTCATTTCATTTAAACTAAGTAAATTATTACTCCAAAATGGTAAATTTACTTGTAATTGATCGAGGCGAAACCCAGGGTGGCCGTCATGATAGGAATATTCCGCTGCTGGCATCGGGAATAAAGGCAATGAATTAGCACGGGTTGTACCTACGAATAATGGGTTTTCCATTTTTTTCAATTCTTCATACAAAACACCGCGGTAGCCGCCTAGATGTTCCTGGCCGTAAGTAAACTGCCCATCAGTAAGTGAATCACCAAGCAAATACGTGACAGTATATGAAACCCCATTAATAATAACTTTGGCCTGAGCCGGAATGGGTGCGCTTATAATCGTAGCAATTAATACTAATTGCATCGATATATTATTTTTTAAAAAACTTAGGAACTTGTTAAATTTAGGAATAAACCATTTCATAATTGTTACCTTAAAATTTCCTTTCAATTGATATTAATTAATTCTGCGATTTGGCTGGAATTAGCTAACCTACATACTCTAAAAACCGATTGCATTCATAGGCTTTTTTACTAGCCTTAGCCTGTAACAGCCCAGTCTTAGAGTGAGGGCGGAATAATAGCATAGCTTTTCGAAGATAAAGCTTTCGGGTATTGTAGAGTTTTCCATAGTTAGTTAAAAATGATATTATTTTCGATTATTAATTGAGATTGGAGTTGGAATCTTATCAATCAGGTTCCTATAGCTAGAAATTAAATTTTAATCAGGTTTTTAGGGAGTGAGTAGTATTTAATAGAAAGACAATTAGACAAGAGTGAATGAATAAAAGTGTCAAGTATTAAGGGGTAAAGTAGTTACAGAATCACAATTACTAGGCTATGGATTTTTGCTAACAAGTAAGGGAATCTACCTATAAAGGAATAAATTTTTTGTTGACTTATTTACTTACTTAAAACCTTATCTAGAATTGGCGCTAATAGAGGTATATGCAAAATACATTATAAAAATTTAAAACATATTAAATATAAAATGATAGAATAAGCATAAGACCATTAAAGCACTTGACGCAAGGTTCAGTAACTTTACTAATAGCCTAGGAATAATTGAAAAATAACAATACAATATTTCTAAATTCCACTTTGGAGAGCCACAATGAATATCAATTTGCTACATATTCTAGCATTTTTTCTTATAGTAATTTTCTTTAGTAGTTTTATGTTGGTTGAGATAGCTATTGCTAAAAAACGTGGGATAAATGTTCATTACGGCCCCGACACTATTGCTAATTTTATGATTCTTGTAATACGCTCTAGTTTGAATATGCTGCTAACAGGCGCTTTACTTTTGCTAATTTTAAAGAAGAGCACATTTTTAAATTTGCATTTGGTAGACTCTTTAAATAAATTCAGTTATTGGGCAATCCTCATTTTGGGGCAAGACTTCCTTTATTACTGGTTCCATAGATATTCTCATGAGTGCCGCTGGGGTTGGTCATCGCATATTGTTCATCATTCATCAAATCATTTAAATTATGTCACTGCTGTTCGCGAAAGCGTAACCTATATCTTTTCAGGTATCTGGATATTTTGGCTGCCGTTAGCAATTGTCGGATATTCACCGCGGGATATTGTAATTGCAACCACTATTAGTTTAGTTTACCAATTCTTTCTGCATACCCAGCTTGTAGGTAAACTTGGGCCTTTAGAATATATATTTAATACTCCTTCACACCATAGGGTACATCATGCTCGCAATCCTCAATATCTAGATAAAAACTATGCCGGAACCCTGATTATATGGGATAGAATGTTTGGTACTTTTGCTGAAGAAGTCGAGGCCCCAGAATATGGGATTGTGCATCAGATTTACAATTATAATCCATTTTATATCTTATTCCATGGCTGGTATGAAATGTTCCGTGACGTTGTTAAGAATAAAAGTCTCAAATATTTTATCTTCTTTCCAAAATAGGAAAGTGTATTGGGAGTGTCGAATACTCATGCTTCTAAAAAATTTGTTGCATGAAAATTATACTAATAAAACTGTCGTAAAGTTTTAAAAATTACTAAAATTTTTACTGCAAAAAAATAAATACTCCAGTTGGTTATAGCTGGAGTTTCTACAAACGAAACCTCAACCCAGATGTTTTTACTTTAGAACATAGTCAATAGTTAAATATCTCTGTCATTGATAATCATTACTAGACGCCCGGTTAAGTATATACTGTTATCGGGCTTTTTTACTTATTTACTGATGTTCCATGCTTTCAATATTTTTTTGATAAATCTTTTTAAAACTCGACCCCATTTGCCTAATAAAATTGAAAATTTGCTATTATTGTATAATATTCACGCAACAGATCCATATAAATACGTATAATTATTTACTCAACAATAAATCACATGTGTGTAATTCATTGAATAACTCACACAAATTATTAATTTCTTAAGAGAACTTTTCTATGTTGGTAACTGAGCGGCGCAAGTGGTATATAGGCTTTGGCATTGTTTTAATTTTAATTACGGCATTATTGATAATAATTCGTGCCAATTGGTATTGGATTTTTGGCTTAATGGCAATACTTGCGGCAGTGGGTATCTATGATCGTTTGCAAAAAAGACATACATTACTTCGTAATTTTCCCGTACTTGGCCATATGCGTTATATTTTAGAATTTTTCCGTCCTGAAATTCAACAATACTTTGTTGCAAGTGATGACAGTGAACGACCTTTTGACCGAAAGACCAGAACTGTTGTTTATGAGCGCGCTAAGGGCATACCTGATACCATTTCGTTTGGTAATGACAGGGATATAATGAAAGCCGGCTATGAATGGGCGTTGCATTCACTTGCGCCTAAACCTCATGGTAACGTAGACCCGCGCATTGTGGTTGGTAATTTTCAATGTAAAAAGCCGTATTCCGCATCTAGGCTTAATATTTCGGCATTAAGTTTTGGTGCTTTGTCAAAAAATGCCATAATGGCACTGAACCTAGGAGCTAAAAAAGGAAATTTCTTACATAATACCGGAGAGGGTGGCTTAACTGAATATCACTTATTAGGTGGCGATGTCGGGATGCAGGTAGCCACTGCCTATTTTGGCTTTAGGACTGAGGATGGAAATTTTGATCCAGAAAAATTCCGCAAACAGGCAACTTTACCAAATGTTAAAATGATTGAAATTAAGCTTTCTCAAGGCGCGAAGCCTGGACATGGCGGCATGTTGCCTAAAGAGAAAATTACACCTGAGATTGCTAATATCCGGGGGGTAGGGATGGATAAAGATGTTATCTCTCCGCCAACTCACAAAGCTTTCTCAACCCCTGAAGGTCTTTGCCATTTTATTGCCCAATTACGTGAGTTATCTGAGGGTAAACCGGTTGGATTTAAGTTATGTATTGGTAAAAAGACTGAGTTTTTTGCAATCTGTAAGGCGATGCTAAAAACAGGAATCTATCCGGATTTTATTGCCATTGATGGAATGGAAGGGGGTACTGGTGCAGCACCATCTGAATTCGTAAATTCAATTGGTATGCCACTACAAGAAGCCTTGGTTTTTGTAAATAATGCACTAGTAGGTTGCGGTCTTCGCGAGCATATCCGTATTATTGCCAGCGGGAAAAATACTTCCGGTTTTGATATGGTGCGTATGATGGCGCTTGGGGCTGATATAGTTAATTCTGCGCGAGCAATGATGCTTGCACTTGGATGTATCCAGTCAAAGCAATGTGGGAATAATACTTGCCCCGTTGGTGTAGCAACGCAAAATCCACGCTTATTTAAACAATTGGATATAGATGATAAAGCTCAACGTGTATATCGCTATCATGCCGCAACGGTTAAAAATTTCACCGAATTAGTTGGAGCAATGGGCTTGGAAAACCCAAGTGATATCCGGCCTTCAAGCGTTATGCGTAGAATTAGCGACCATGAAGTTCGCTATTTTGACGAGATATATGAGTTTATTAAGCCAAATTCCTTACTTAATGATGAAACAGTACCCAAACAGTATAAGCGATTTTGGGAAGCAGCAACACCTGATACATTTACTTTCGTTCACTAAATTATAATACGATAGTAAATTCAGACGAGCCAGGGGATTCTTCCTTGGCTTTCTTATTGCTAATAAGTAATACTCGAATGTAAAACTGAAACATAGGCTATAATTCTATAATAAACAATTAGTGGTATCGATAAGGGAGACCTAAATGCGCAGAGTTAAAAAGAGATTTATAATTCTAATAAGTATTGTTGCATTGCTCCATTTATATATTGGTTTGCATCTGATCCCTTATCTAGTTACTAGTGATATCGGCCTTATTGCTGGAATGTGTATTCTAGCTGGTTCAGTGTTTCTAATTTTGTTTGGCGTTAGTGCCAGATTTATCATCAAAAACCAGAATATAGCTGACATTCTTAGCTGGCTTGGCCTAATAGACATGGGGTTATTTTCATCATGTTTAGTACTTACCTTTATCCGCCAAATTATCTTTACTATTTATGGCCTATTTGAAGATATCTCCTTCTTGATGCTTAAAGATTCTGCTGAAGTCGTGGTATGGTTATCATTACTTTTAACTATTATTGGTTTCATTAATGCAAGGCTTACTGCCAAGGTTGTTGAAGTGAATATTCCTATAAAAGATTTGCCAACTGCATTACAAGGTTTTACCATTGCACAAATCAGTGATATTCACGTGGGGCCAACGATTAAAGGTAAGTTTTTAAAAGCAGTTGTAGATAAAGTGAATGAGTTGCAGGCTGACGTAGTGGCAATAACCGGTGATTTAGTTGATGGAAGAGTCCAAGATTTAGCAGAACATACTCGGCATCTGGCAGAATTAAACTCACGCTATGGCAGTTTTTTTGTTTTGGGAAATCATGAATACTATTCTGGTGCCGAAGAGTGGATAAGTGAAGTTAACTCTCTAAATATTACAGTATTGCTTAATGATCACAGGGTTATTAGCCATAATGGAGAAAATCTTGTAATTGCTGGAGTTACTGATTATAGTGGCATCAGCTTTTCGCCCGAGCATGCTAGTGACCCGGCCAAGGCAATTGAAAATGTACCAAAAAATACCATAAAGATATTGCTAGCCCACCAACCCAGGTCGGCAATGGAAGCCGCAAAATATGGCTATAATTTACAATTATCAGGCCATACCCATGGTGGGCAATTCTGGCCTTGGAACTTTTTTGTCCGATTCCAGCAGCCATTTACCGCAGGATTAGGAAAAGTTAACAATATGTGGGTTTACACTAATCGTGGGACCGGCTATTGGGGGCCACCAAAGCGATTAGGTAAACGCTCAGAAATTACTTTAATTCGGCTGGTTAATTTATGATTGTTTAAAAACCAATAAAATATACTTTACCTAGCCTAAGTTAGCTTTTGAACATTATTAAATCTGGGGACTATTAAATAAATAAGCCAGGATAAGAATACCTTATACACTGGCTTATATATAAAAGTGAAAAAATTGTAGATGTTAGCTGGCGGCTTTTTCAGGAAACAAATTTACTAATAATTTGTCACAGTTACCAAAAATTTCGCTGCAAGTGTCAAATAATGCATTTAGTTGATAATATCTTCTCGGTTCGCCCCTTGCGCCATAATATACACCTTCTTGCTGGAAGCCGTTATTTTTGGCCCTGACATGAAGTTGCCAATACTTTTTATCATCCTCATCTAAATATGTCTTGGCACAAAGCTCGAAACTAACATCTAATTTACTAAGAAATAATAAATCGCTTTTTTTAAACTTATTCATATTTGCTCTCATACATTTCATTTCAAAAATTAATAAAAATTACCAATTTATTAACTATTGCCTAGTACTTATCCGTTGTTAATTAGATAGAATAAATTAGCGTGCTGACTAATTAACCGGACTCAATGAAATATTGTTCAAGGCCCTCTATCTGTTTAACTAAGATAGTATTAAAATTAAACAAAACCTCTATAGGTTGTCCTTGTGCATACCAAACTAGAGTGTTGGTGGTGCCAATTAAGCGACTGGCCTTGCTTATTAAATAAATGAACTGATATTGTAATTTCTTTATTAGTAAAATTTTACATATGGCTTTGTTCTCATTCCAACTTAATTTAGCTGAAATGGGTTGGTTTAAGGTCATTTTAATTTACCCAGAGTTTTTAGTGATTCTTGCTGATTGTATCTTTCTAGCCAGTCTATCGGCTTCATCCCGATGGCGTTTTCAATATTCATTAAAGATTGCACAATTTTTTGTCGGTTTTTTGTGCTTTCAAGATGTTTTAGAAATATATTTAAAAGTTTTTGTTTAGTATGATCATTTTGGAAAGCCCCCCAGGTTATCCAATGCAAACAGCTATCATTATGTATGTCTTTCATGAGCATATGCTGATCTTCTGTAAGCTTTAACATTAATTCGGCTAATTGATAATTATGATGGGTAAAAGCTAAGTGAAGCGCAGTGAAACCGCGCTTATTACCTTTAAAAATCAAATTTTTATCCTTAGTTTTTTCTAATAACTGCTGCATTGCCTGTATATTATTGAATCGTGCTGCCAAAAAATAACTATTTTCGCCATCCCTATTTTCTGCATTAATATCGGCGTCATTATCTAACAAATATTTTACGATGGAGTTTCGTCCAAGAATAATTGCCCAATGTAACGGGATTGAATTAGCATTATTAACTTGATTAATTTTTAGTTTATTTATCTTTTGAATCTTGTTTAAGTCATTATCTACAATGCCTTCGAAAATTAAATTGTCAGCACTGCCAAACTTTGCAAGGCTATCTTCATTAAGTTCACTTACATTAAATTCAAATCCCAGCGAAATAAGCTTTGTGAATTTTTTGTAATCATTTTTAGCAATAATTTCAGCAATTAACTCTTGCATAGTTTGCAGTTTCCATTGATAGGTCAATTAAAAGATTAGTGATTCTAGCATTTTGCAATTATTATTTAAAGTTTAATTATTAATCTAAAAATTTAAGAAATAACCGAATCTATGTTTCATTTACTAACTAGAAATTAACAGGTTAAATTTATTGTTGCTTGTTGGTACTAGATAACTTCTTAAGCCAACTAATTAAACTGAACTTAATCTTTAATTTGCTACATAAAACATTATGTATTATATTGATTGCTACAAAAGAAGTTAATTACTGCAAACTTTGTGTAATTTCAATTCGAAAGTTAGTCTAAGCAAATTCACAACATTACAAAAAATTTAGGTTTACAAAATCCAACTTTATCGTTCAAAACAAATTGCGCCATTTTTTCGAAATTTAAATTTACTAAGAGATGTTACGCATTTTCATCAATTATGCAATAACTATATGCGCAAAGTTTAGCTGTCTTGCTTTGTCCTTAGCATAATTTAACTACTATTTGAAAATAGATTTACTAAAAAGTCTTATGATTTAAATAATTATTGGTTATAGATTAAACGTTGCCGATTTTGTCGGCAAAGCTGAGTGTTTTCTAAGTAAATTTTTTACTATAATTCAGTATATTAAATAGACATCATCACGCCACAGGCCACTTTCTATAATGATATTAAAATAATGTTTATTTGGTTATAGATAGTTACAGCTTAAATTGATTATAAAGTCCGCTAGGGGAATGGTAGTGTTGGCTGTTTAATTGAGATTTAGGCTATGAAATTTGGAAAATTAATTGACGTTAGCAAATAGGTAAGTAAAGGATAAGGAATAGGGTAATGGTAACAAATCGCTATATATGGTTAATCATATCACTCGTATTTTCAATTAATTCGTATGCCATATCTTCAATATATGCAGATCAAGAAAGCGGGATAGCCAAAACAGCAAAAAGTGCAGAAATTAGGGAGGATTATTTTCAAAACGACGTTGGGGTATTAATTGAAGAAGACGAAATAAAAGAACTTCGCCAATCCTATATATCTCCATACAATTATTTACAAGACCCGATTGATTTGGATATGGGGCAAAGCCAATTAGCTAGCGAATCAACTGGCGAGTATCGCTTGGGGACTAGCGCTATTGTCGGGATGAATACCCCTTTAACTGGCCAAAATAAGGCAATCAATACTAATATTTTCCAGATATGGGGACAAACTGGCCGTTATAATGGCTTTGCGCTTGGCGGGGGCGGGACTGCTCTTTTAAACTTCTCTCAAATAGGTCAACCAAATACCTTTGCTGCTACTAGTGTATTCGCGCCGGTCCAGGCATATCTTGATTATCAGTATAGCAATAAATTTGATATAGTAGCCGGTAATATCTTAATTACTACACCCTGGGTAAGCAGTTTCGGTTCTAATCCTGGTGCATCATATGCAATGGGCAATAACTCTTATCAAGGGGTATTAGTAAATGTCCAAGCACTAAAAAGCCTGTTAATAACTGCTTTTACAGCGTGGAACTATTTATATTATCCAAATAATTGGGGGACACAGCAGACTTACTATAATACTTCTAAGGGAGTGTTAGTAAATATCGGTAATACTCCTACAAGTGGGCCAACCGGGTTAGGGTTAATCTGGAATCCTGCTGCTGATTATAGTTCTCAGCTCTGGTTTTATAATTTTGCGGATTATGCTAATATGGCATATACTGATAATAAATATCACTTAGCCATATCCGACTTATTTAGTTTAGACTTTGCTATTCAAGGTTTTATCCAGTCTTCATCAGGTAACGCGATAACCAATCAAACCTCTTTACCAGGGCAGAATACTCCAGCTGGGGCAGTTGCCAGTAATGGTATAGGCGGTAAAATTGCCGTTAATATAGGGAATAATACGACCAGCATTGCCTATAATAATATATTTGGTAGGAGTGGATCATTTTTAAACGGAGGAATGGTAACCCCATATACTTATGGTATGGAAATTGATCCACTTTATACTACGCCAGCGTTAACTTCATTGGCCGAATTAGGTTCTGGGTATGCATATTCAGTAAGGAACAGTACTGCTTTTCTAAATAATAATCTTAAATTTAATCTATCACTGTCACAGTTTTTTGTTAATCAGGTCTATGCCTCCCAGCCCGGACAAGTTACGGAATATGATGCCGGTTTAATTTATAGAATTCCCCATTCCAGTATGAATATTTGGACTAGAATGGTTTATGTTGACCAGCCGGTAAATGCTGGTGGTAGCATGTGGCAGCCACGAGTTATTTTTAACTGGACCTTATGAGTAAATCGCTTGTAGTAAGGGAGTTTACCGAATATTGTTGGCAAATAACTACATGACAGGTTATATTTTTATTTATTTCGTTAGATTTAATATCTAAGTATCATTAAATGCAAATTGGCTATGCTAAAATATTTCAAATTTATTTTTAACTGATAAATTTATCTAATAACACCAATCTAGGTTAGCTAAAATATGCATATTAATCGAACTGAAGTTGCTAAGCGCTTTATTTTAGGCTGCTGGCGTTTAAATAAATGGCCATATTCAATAACTGAGTTAAACTCTTTTATTCATCAAGTAATTGATGTGGGGATTGATACTTTTGATCACGCTGATATATACGGGGATTATAGTTGTGAAAAATTGTTTGGTTGCGCTCTAAATAAGAGTCCGCACCTCCGTAAACAAATCAAGTTAACTACAAAATGTGGAATTAAATTACCTTCGAAGAATTTTCCAGAGCACTCTAAACATATTTATGATACAAGTTATCAGCATATAATTAGTTCTGTCGAGCGCTCATTAATAAATTTGGGTACTGATTATATTGATCTTCTTCTAATACATCGTCCCGATCCATTGCTAGATGTACAAGAAGTAGCAAGTGCGTTTGCTCACTTGAAAAAACAGGGAAAAGTTATTAATTTTGGCGTATCGAATTTTCTGCCGATCCAACTTGAAATGTTGCAGACTTATCTCAATTTTCCGCTGGTTACTAATCAGATTGAAGCATCTGTATTAAAGCATGAGCACTTTATAAATGGTAACTTTGATTATTTACAAATGCGCAAAATTAGGCCACAAATTTGGTCCCCTCTTGCAGGAGGTCAGCTCTTTGCTCAAGACAATCTTTTAAGTGTGCGTGTTCTTGGCGAACTTGAGCGAATTGCCAAATTACACCAGGTCGAACCCGAGGTTATTGCTTTAGCTTGGTTACTAAAATTGCCAAGCCAGCCGCAAATAGTTCTAGGTAGTGGCAAAATTGAACGAATAATAAAATATATTACAAGTTATCTTGTTAATTTAAGTCGTGAAGAATGGTTTGGGATCTGGACTACATGTCAAGGGCGGGATATTCCATAACTTGTAACCAAAAGGAGTTAAACCTTATATGAAAACTTCGAAATTACCCCGTTTGAGCTTTATCCAGATCTTTAATATGAGCTTTGGATTTTTAGGCGTCCAGATTGGCTATTCATTGCAAAGTGGTAATACTAGCCGGATTTTATCAGCATTAGGTGCTAATGTTGAGCACTTAAGCTATTTCTGGTTAGCCGCACCACTAGCTGGTTTAATCGTTCAGCCAATTGTGGGCTTATCAAGTGATAAATTGTGGACAAAGCTCGGCCGAAGAATTCCATTTATCTTGCTTGGTGCAATAATTTCAGCACTAGCCATGTTTTTTATGCCTAACTCTGAACATTTTGCAGCATTTATCTATCCCTTATTTTTTGGGGCATTCATGTTGTTATTTATGGATACTGCCTTTAATATTACGATGCAGCCTTTTCGGGCATTGGTAGCTGATATGGTATCTGAAGAACAGCGTAATTTAGGCTATTCCATCCAGAGCTTCTTGATTAATACCGGAGCGGTAGTCGGTTCAATCCTCCCTTTTTTGTTAAGCTGGCTTGGGGTCGCAAATACTCCGCAACAGGGAGCCAAGGTAGCACCAACCGTAATATGGTCATTTTATTTGGGTGGTGCCTGCTTATTGGTTTCGGTAGTATGGACTGCTATTTCAACGCGGGAATACCCCCCAGCTATTTATGCAAATTACCATGATGTTGAAAAATCTTTAAAAGTTGATAACCCTTCATTTGGTAAATTATTGCAAGCTATGCCAAGTACAATGTGGCAATTGGGAATAGTCCAGTTTTTTTCTTGGTTTGCGTTATTTATGATGTGGGTATATACAACCTCAGGGATTGCCGAAAATATTTGGCATACCATTCCTGGTGATTTTAGTTCGGCTTCATTCAATGAAGCAGGTAACTGGGTTGGTGTGATTTTCGCCGGATACAGTTTATTTGCTGCTATTTATGCTTTATTTATGAGTAAACTTGCCAATCGTTATGGGCGAAAAACGGTATACCAGTGGTCATTACTATGTGGCGGTTTAGGTTTATTATCCATGGTATTTATTCACGATAAATATCTATTATTAGTGTCTATGCTTGGTGTCGGTATTTCCTGGGCTGCTATACTTGCAATGCCTTATGCAATATTATCTGCGGCATTACCCGCCGATAAAATGGGCGTGTATATGGGGGTATTTAATGCTACAATTACAATCCCGCAAATTGCTGCTGGCATTTTGGGCGGTGTATTATTGGCAATCGTTGGTGGCAGTGCAATCTGGATGCTTGGAGTGGCAGGGGTTTCTATGCTAATTGCCGGATTTAGCGTCTTACTTATAAAATAACGTTTTTTATTATTAAGTGATGATGTTACGCTCTTTTACTTTTTTGGCAAAATAATAAGATTTATTAAAATGGTTAATTGATTTATACGAATTATGCAGCCTATTAGATTTTGTTTACGAGGTTTGCTAATTTGTTGATTTGTTTGAGTGAAGCGAGTTTATCAACAAATAGCAAACGAGTAATTACAAAATCTTATATGCGGAAGATTTGAGTTATAAATCAATTAACTTTTTAATAAATCAGATAGAATGCTTTAATTTTAATAGTGCGTAACATCAATAATTAAGTATTACTTAAAAAATTAGAAAGTCTAACAGCATGAGAATATCTGGGGCATTACTGGCCATTTCTAGTCTACCTTCAACCTTCGGGATAGGCGACTTAGGACCTAAAGCATATGAGTTTATTGATATTTTAGCGAAAATGAAGCTGAAGGTTTGGCAAGTTTTACCTATAAACCCGCTAGGTTATGGCAATTCTCCTTATCAGCCGTATTCATCATTCGCTGGGGATGAGATATATATTAGCATTGAGAAATTAGTTAATGATGGCTTAATCTTGCCAGAAGAAATTCGTCCCTTAAATCAATTGGCTACCAAAGTTAATTATACAGAGGCACGTAGTAATAAAAATGAAATGCTAAAAATTGCTTATTCACGGTTTAATTCGAATAAACAGTTAGTTGAAGAGTTTGCAGAGTTTATCAAGAGTACTTCCTGGGCTTATGAATATGCAGTATTTGTGAGCTTTAAAAAAGCCAATAATATGTTACCCTGGAATTTGTGGCCTAAAGAGCAGCGGGAATGGATTATAGATAAAAAATATGAATTGACAAGGTTTAAATCCGCAATTAATTTTGAATTGTTTATTCAGTTTATCTTTTTCCGCCAATGGTTTGAGTTAAAAAGCTATGCAAATCAGCATGGCATACAGATAATGGGTGATATTCCCATTTATCTTGGCTATGATTCAGTTGATGTTTGGGCTAACCAGGAAATATTCTTGCTCGATGAAAACCAAAATCCAACATTTGTCGCTGGGGTCCCTCCAGATTATTTTTCTGTGACCGGCCAACGCTGGGGTAATCCCATCTATAATTGGGATAAGTTAATCGCAACTGATTTTGAGTTTTGGATTGAGCGATTACGTGGAAATATGCAGCTCTTTGACATTATTAGAATCGATCATTTCCGTGCCTTTGATACCTATTGGAAAATCCCAGCTAGTTGCGAAACTGCGGTAGAAGGGGAGTGGGTCGAAGCACCAGGTTATCAATTATTCGATATGATATATAAGAAATTGCCTGATATAAGAATAGTTGTTGAAGATTTAGGCGATCTGCGTCCAGAAGTACACGAATTACGCGATCATTACAACTTGCCTGGCATGAAGATATTTCAGTTCATTTTTGATAGTAATGGTAAAAATACTGCGCTAGATCAAGATGCAAATACGATCATTTATACCGGTACTCATGATAATAGTACCCTGATGGGCTGGTATTGGTCTTTGCGTACCTGGCAGCGCAAGAAGTTAAAGCGCTATTTTAAAGCTAATGACAGAAATATCAAATACCGCGTTTTAAAATATATCTTAAACTGTAATGCAGATAATGTAATGTTACCTATCCAGGATATTCTAGGATTGCCTGATGAAGCGCGTATGAATTACCCAAGTACAATCGGTTCACCGAATTGGGAATGGAAACTTGCCGGATTTAATTCCCTAGTTACAGAAATAGATTGGCTTCAGGATCAAGTATTTGCTTCTGGCAGAGGCTAAACGCAATACCGGACACTTTTATAAATAGAATATAAGCATATTATTTATGATTTATTTATTAGGAGGAATGCTTAAATTTTTACTCAATATTGCGAATATAAGACTTTGTAATTATTTATTGGCTATTTGTTGAAAACTCGCGATACTCAAACAGTTCAACAAATAACGCCACTAAATAAACAAAATCTAATATTCTCCATAATTCGTAAAAACTTAAGCATTCCTCCTAATAAATATGTAAATATTAATTGATAGTTCGTAGTATGAATTAAATAAATGTCCAGTTTCAAGAGCTAATAACTTTATGTCTAATATTTTAGCTTATTACTGTTTATTAACTAGTTAAAATTCCTCTATTGGATATATTTTGATCAACTCGCAGCCGGACTATTCCGGATTGAGCTTTACAATAGTAGGAATTAGTTATGCCACTACCGATTAATGAACTACCGGCTATCAAGCCATGCACGTATGCCAGCGCACGACAGCACATCAAATCTGGCGATATTCTACTAGCCTCAGGAACCTCAGTATTTTCACAACTAATACAGCATGCAACCAATAGTATTTGGAGTCATGTCGGCTTTATCCTGCGCTTGGACGAGATTAACCGGATAATGGTATTAGAAAGTGTAGAAACTATTGGTGTTAGAACTGTTCCGCTTAGTAGTTATCTGAGTAATTACAATGGAACAGAAAAAGGATATCCCGGCGATTTAGTAGTTGCCCGCCACGATGACTTTGATGAAAAGAATATAAATAATCTTTCACAATTTGCAGTAGATTTATTTGGCTATCCTTATGCTAGCGAAGATATTGTAAAAATTGCTGCGAGAATTGGCATGGATGCATTTGGTTTTCATAAGGATCATCCATTAGTCACGAGCAATAAAGCATTTATCTGCTCTGAATACGTTTATGAGTGCTATAAGTCGATAGGATTGTCAATTAGCTATAATACTGAAGGTTACATTGCTCCGGCAGATTTCGCAAGATGTTTGCAAATAAACACGGTTTGTAAATTACAAGCCTAGCATAACATTTTTTATTGAAGCTACACGGTGCTTACTAACATAATTTAAAGTTGATTTTTAGAGTTTTTCTTGATTAATAACTTCTGCTGCTTCTTTGTCAAAAATAATAATGTATTTAGCCCACAGGCTTTTAGGAATCATTCTATCAATTCCTAATTTTTTAGCAGTTTGGATTAGTTTTACGGAATTGGAGTAAATTTTAAATTTTGGACAAATTTGATCGGTAATAACTTTAGCAACAGTCCCTCTGCTAATGTTCAATATATTTGCGGCGTGTTCTTGTGAAAATCCATTGCAGATTAAAAACAGTATTTCATGCTGGCGTTTGGATAACTTTATATTTAATTCATCGTTACTAATTGATAATTTGACAGGCATGATTTCTTTTTCATAATGTAGCAGAAATTCATTTAAGCCAAATAAATGATAGTCAGTTGCAGTACAAAGAAAACCAATAACTTCGCCGTTTGGGTGAAATAATGGCATTATAGAACTCCAATAGCCCTTAAATAGCCCAGCATAAGGTAATAAGCTGATATAACTTATAACTCTCTTTTTCTCAACCGCAAACATTTGTAATCGATAAATTTTTTTGGTTACATCAAGAAAAATCTGCCGGTCTAAATTAAATCTATCTACGCACTCCTTGATAATAAATTCTGAGGGAGTATTATAGCTTTCCCCATACATCTCTTCTGGCTTCAAATGGCCCACCGAGCGTGCGCTTTTATTAGTGGTAAACAATAACTTACCTTCTACATCAAATATCGATGCATATAAGTTCTGATTATACATTGGCTTAAAAGTAGGCAGGATGTAATTAGTTAAGTAGTCAGTTTTTTCTTGTAAAGTTAAGGTTGTCATTAAATATATCGTTTTTTAATTTTTTAATACTATACTTCTAATATTATAACAGTGTTAACTACCTAGCTACAATATAAGTATTAGTTCTTGCCTAAAAAAAGCAAGATTTTTGCATTTTAGGTGCCTGATTTGTTACAAAATGCCATGAATTTAATTAATGTTATTAATCTAAGTCTATACTTTGCGAATTGATGGTACATACTTTTACGAAGTTTACGCGGTTGTGGCATTATTTATTGCAACGAATCAATTAATAAAATAATTATAATAGGTATCAACTAGGGGATTTCGTAACCGTAAAATGAATTTAACCCGCGTCCGACCATTAAAAGTTTCTGGTTCAAAATGGTGTACATCAGCTATCCCGAGGTAATAATGCCCACCGCCCTCATTATCGCTTTTTTTCATAAAAATTAATATTTTAAGCCCTAAGGCCTGATGGTTTATGATTGCTTGGACTTCTTTGTTTTCAAGTTTACTACCCAAACTGGAAAACCAGATGAAATCACGGTTATCCAAAAATTGATTATCGTATCGGTTACTAAATAAGCTATTTTCTTGTTTTGTATAGGTAATAAAGATTGGAATATGATTTTCAATTACCCGGTAGCCATAGATTGAAGTTTCTAGCGATAAGTTTACATTTAATAAGCGGGTAACTTCACGGCGCGTATATTTATTATAAATGATAAAGTCATCCTCTTTTTCTTGATTATTATAGTCTTCAAAATATGATAGTCCCAGCTCTAAAAGCTGGTTAACCATATCAGCAAAAAAAGAGTTTTCTAAATTTAGCTTAAATTGGTCTGATAAGGCTAATTCTGATTCACCAATTGTTTTAATCAAACATATTTGATATTTTTGAGCTAAAGCCGCACTGGTCTCCAGATTCAGTATCTTTATAATTGCCTGGATTTTTTTAGCGTTTACATAGGTATTATATTTACAAGCCAGCGTTGAAGATATTGTCCCAATATCAAAAACTCCATTGATTAACAAATATAAAACAAATAAATCATCTGGCCTTGAAGCAAATAAAAGCTCTTGAGATAAATAATTTAAATACTTGCCTTGCTCATTATTTAAGATAGCCGGGTTATCACTTTGATTTAACAAAAGCTCGTAATAATTGTTATATAAGATTTTTGCCGATTTGCCGCTATATTTAAAGATAAGTTTAGGGTCGATGCTATTGTATCTTTTAAAATCAATCAGGCGTGGTACGCGATTTAAAAGTGCTTTTAAGTCTACGTAGCTTTGTTCGATGAATTTTTTATTAATAGTAAATCTATTGATGGACGCATAAATTTGCTCACGAGTAATTTTATCAAAGTTAACTGTTGCATTCACCGGAATTATTGAGTTTGCCTCATGCACAAAGTGCCGCAAATTTTCTTTATCGTAAGAGTTATCCCCTGATAATGCTGTAGCAATTAAAAAATTACTCTTATAGTTTCCTATAAAGTCGATAATTACGCAATATTCCTTATTCGCTGTTTTACGTAGCCCTCTACCGATCTGTTGGACAAAAATTATTGCAGACTGAGTAGGGCGTAACAATACAATTTGGTTAACGGCTGGGATATCAACACCTTCATTAAAAATATCTACCGTAAAAATATAGTCCAAATAGGCTTGGGGGTTGCCCTTACTATCGGTATAGTCGTTTTCCAATAAGGCTATTGCTTCTTCGCGCTTGGATTCATTATCATTTCCGGTTAGGCAGCAAGTACGATAGCCTGAGCTATTAAATAATTCTGATAATTTGTGCGCCTCTTCTATCCGTGAAGTAAATACCAGCCCCTTTACTTTGTTTCCGGCGTGCCCATACAATTTGAGGTTCGCGATAATATGCTTGACCCGAGCATGGTAGTCAATTGAATTAAAATCGCTATAGTCTGTCAAATATTTACCGTTAATTTGTAGCTCAGCAATACCGAAGTAGTGAAATGGGCAAATTAATTCTTCTTCTAAAGCTTCATTCAAACGAATCTGGTAGGCGATATTATGATCAAATAAACGATAAATATCAAAGTCATCATTTCTATTAGGCGTGGCGCTCATTCCCAACATGAATTTGGGTTTAAAGTAATTGAGTACTTTTTGATAACTTGCGGCACCTGATCGATGAACTTCATCTATAATGATATAGTCAAATTCATCTGGCTTGAATAGCGACAATGCCTCATCTTTACAGAGAGTTAAAATTGATGAAAAAAGAAATTTTGCCTGGGTTTCTTTGTGCTTGCCTGTTAGTTTGCCGAAATTTAAATCGCTAAATACTTGTTGAAAGCTGGCTATTGCATTATTTAATAAATTTTCCCGATGAGCAATAAAGAGTAGCTTTTGCGGTTTAAATCTTTTCGCATCAAATGCACTTAAAAAAGTTTTACCGCTTCCTGTTGCAGAGATTAACAGTGCCCGTTGCTGTTGGTTTTCCCTTAAAGCGGTTAAATTTGCTAGGGCCTTCCTTTGCATTTTATTTGGACTTAGGTTGTGGTTCGAGTAATCAATAGTTTTTGGTTTAGGATTAATTTGATAGTATTTCTGTGAGTAGTCAGCTAATAGTTCATGTGTTAATAATTTAGACGAATGATATAAATCATGAGAATACTTGGCAAATTGTTCGTTTAATTCGAGAGAATTTTTATTTTCTATGAAGATATTCATTTCTTCATTGCGTCGCAATGCATTATTAGTTAAATTAGAACTTCCTACAATGTAGGAAATATGATTGGAATGCTTAAAAATATAAAGTTTGGAGTGAAAGCCGGCTATGTCGGCAATTCTTACTTCAAGCCCTGGGATACGAAGAAGTAATTCAAAGGTCTTTGGGCTATTGAAGTTATTCATAAAGCCGGTAATAATAACTACCTTTACTCGCTTGCTAATTAGCTCTTGTAATTCATTTATCAATAAATAAATACCATCTGAACTAATGAAAGCGACGAAGAAATTTACTTCAACAAGGTCATTTGATTTTAATAAATTATTTAGTTTAGCTAAGACTGATTTATTTAATATGCGATTATTGATCAATATTTCATGGTTTTGCATAATTATCTACTACGTTTTTTGCTGGTACGGTTTTTTTTGTGCTTAGAAACAAGAATTACTGGATTTTTGGGTAACTTAACGACTTTTTTATGATAATCAAGCAAGACTTTTTTTCCTGTCGGGCTGGTCTCTTCTTGGACTATCCGTTTAGCGATAGTAAATGTTCGCCGGTAATATCCATCGAAGTCAGTTATTTTGATGCTATCTCCAGTATGTGGAGATTGAATAAATTTATTTTTGCCAATATACATACCTACATGAGTAATGTGCCCATTACCACTTGAACTAAAAAAAAGCAGGTCGCCTGCCTTTAACTGGCTTAATGGAACATTTTTACCAAGTTTAGACATACCTTCAGAAGTCCGCGGCAAATTAATCCCCAGAGATTTTTTATAGACATAGTGGATAAAGCCACTGCAATCTAGGCCAGTATTCGGAGTATTTCCTCCCCACTTATATGGGATGCCAATTAAGCTCATTGACTGCAACAGCATATTTGCTACCGGATCTTCTTTAACTGCAGTAGTAGCAGTTTTAGCGCTCTTAGAAACCGGTTTTGCGAAAGCGTGACTAACTGAAGAAACAATTGCTAATAACAACAAAATTACTTTTCGATTTAAACTCATTAGCCACTATACTCACAATAAAGTTTTATTAATTTAGCTGGGCTTACCCTTAGAAACTGGTAGTAGGGGAGATTAATTATATCATTAATAATATAGAGATTGTGAAAACAACTTTTCTAAAAAGCTGAGCATTTACTTACTTTTCGGCAATTATTAGTTGATGTAACTGACTTTCACTTTTTTTGGTAAAATAATAAGATTTATTAAAATGGTTAAATTGATTTATAACTAGTTATGTAGCATATTCGATTTTGTTTACGAGGTTTGCTAATTTGTTGATTTGTTTGAGTGAAGCGAGTTTATCAACAAATAGCAAACGAGTAATTACAAAATCTTAGATGCGGAAGATTTGAGCTATAAATCAATTATCTTTTTAATAATTCAGATAGAATGCTTTAAATTATATTATAGTGCGTAATAGCAAATTATAAAAAGCATAATGAGTTGCAATAAATAAACAACTTTTAAGGTACAGAATAATGGTATGCTAAATAAGTAAATGGGCTAATTTAGTTAAATTAGCCCATTAAAGGTTTGATAATTTGATTTTATTTGTTGCGCTGGGCAAAGACAGCTCCCAAGATTACACCGTATACTACATGACCCATCAATACATCTTTTGCCGCGGCAAAACCTTCTGCATTCCATTTGGCAAATAATGGTAAATGTTCAATCATGGTTGGCATCATAGTCATTGGCCCAGCAAGGAACATTGCTACACCAGTTAAAATACCAAATAAGATACCCATGCCCATACTTTTAACTACTTTATGTAATACAAGTGCAAAAAGCACACCTACTACCAAGCTCATCATTGTATGAACGATTAACCCACCTGCTACTGTTGGCGTATGAATCATATTGCCAAGCACTGGCAGCATGCCTTTTTTTACTAAAAAGATAGTAAAAACCGCACCTGACACGATACCACTGATTAATCCATTAACTACATTACTTGAAAAAGTTGCATTTTTCATTTTAGAGTCTCCCCTCGGATATATGGTTAGTATTGATTATAGCATACAAACTTTATAAAGTTGCCAGAAACTTAGCTAATCCAGCTTAGTTTAAGTAAGTTACTATATTCACCGATTTTACTGGTGTGATTATAGCTGATTAATTTGTATTTTCCTATAAAAAGTTTTAAATTTTTAAATAATCTCTGGAGTAAGTAAAGTTTAACTTTGGGCCGATTAACAAATATAATTTATTAGTAGATTAACGGGTATGTTTAGATTCTTGAAGAGGCGGTACTTCTTAAGCTAAAGTTCTTAATGCATTTAAGTATACATTAGATATCTAAATGTGGCAGTGTGGGGAAACTCTACATTTTAAATATATTTTAAAACTGATATTAGCCACAAATACTAGTTTGGATGAGATTGATATCTAAAAATAAAAGCCAAGTATCTAGTGTTTACTTGGCTTTATACTTTATGACTGTGCTTTCTTTTGTGATTTATGGTGTTTTTTTGCCGAATGTTTGGCTTTGCTCTTGGTTTTAGTATGGTGTTTTTGGGTTTTATGATAACTTGTTCTTTTCGCAGGTTTTTTAGTTTTTGCGTGGTGGTTAGAACTCGTAGAGTGAGCTACTTTTCCTTTTTGGCTGTCAGAGCCTTTTACCATAATTACTTTTGGCGGAGTGCCCTCGGCATCTTCATTTCCAGCGGCTTGGGCAGCTGGCTGTGCAGCAAAAGCTATGCCGCTACAAAGCAATAAGGCAAGAGTTAATTTCTTCATATCAAAGCTTCCTTTCATCTCAGTATTTAATATTAATGTTATAAGATGCTGTGCAAGTTAACTAAATAAAGGTTAAAATTGATCGCAAATATGGTTAATTGGTTCTTTTTTATAGATTAAGTTATATTTCACCAAATAAGTTACAATCAACTTGCTTGGCAATCAGGTCATTTAATTCATCACGCTCACGAATTAAATGATAAGCCCCTTGATATACCATCACTTCTGCAGGCCGGCAGCGTGAGTTAAAGTTACTGCTCATTTCAAAGCCATAAGCTCCGGCATTATGAAATACCAGATAATCGCCTTCATGTACTTCATTTATTTTACGATCCCAAGCAAAAGTATCTGTCTCACACAAATTGCCGACAACAGTATAAATACGCGCAGTTCCATCCGGGTTGGAAATATTAGTTATTCGGTGGTAAGAGTCGTAAAACATTGGACGGATCAAATGGTTAAATCCGGTGTTAACACCTACGAAGGTAGTGGCAGTCGTTTGTTTGATAACATTGGCTTTAGTAATAAAATAGCCAGATTCACTTACTAAAAATTTGCCTGGTTCAAACCAGATTTCAAATTTATGGTTCTGCTCTTCTTCAAACTTACTGATCGTCTCATGGATCCGACTGGCTAGTAAGTCTAAATCCGTGGTGTAGTCCCCATCTTGATAGGGAACTTTAAACCCGCTTCCCAAATCAAGAAAGGTTAAATCAGGAAACTCATGGGCGATATCGAGCAATATTTCCAGGCTTCGGATAAAGACATCAATATCCTTGATTTCACTACCAGTATGCATGTGTAAGCCAGTGATGGTGAGCCCAGTACTTTTTACTACGCGCTGGATATGGCGTAATTGATGAATACTGATGCCAAATTTGCTGTCGATATGCCCGGTTGAAATTTTCATATTACCCCCAGCCATTATATGAGGGTTGATCCGGATGCATACCGGATAGCTATTTCCATACTTATTGCCAAACTGTTCTAATATCGATATATTGTCAATGTTGATATTAACCCCAATATTTTTGCATTCTTCTATTTCAGCAAAATCAACGCAGTTTGGGGTATAGATTATATTTTCAGGTTTAAATCCAGACATTAAGCCTAGTTTTACTTCGTTAATGCTCACGCAGTCTAAGCCACAGCCTAAGCTTCGGATTAATTTTAGGACATTAAGATTAGTAAGCGCCTTACAAGCATAAAAAAAGCGCGCATTGCATTTGGCAAAGGCTGTGGTTAATTTGCTATATTGGGCGATTATAGTGTCTGCTTCATACACATAAAGCGGGGTGCCATATTTTTCGGCTATCTCAATTAATTGTTGATTCGATAAGCTCATCTTGCCGTCCTTGTTTAACTTCTGCGAACATTATTTTAGCCAATTTTGTTTGTGTTTGGTGATTTACTATTGGTAAGGGGTAATTTATTTGCGAGAATAAGCCATCATGTAGCGGGCTATGAATCTGTTTTGCATTTAAATTTGCTAGTTCTGGCACGAATTTACGAATATAGCTACCTTCAGGGTCAAATTTTTGCGATTGGAGATAGGGATTGAAAATCCGGAAGTATGGTTGGGCATCGCAGCCGGTAGATGCGCACCATTGCCAGTTGCCATTATTTGACGCAAAGTCATAATCAAGTAACTTCGCTGCAAAATAACGCTCGCCAAGCCGCCAATCTATTAAGAGGTCTTTACAAAGGAATGATGCGCAAATCATGCGGACTCGATTATGCATAAATCCAGTTTGATTAAGTTGCCGCATTCCGGCATCAACTATTGGATAACCAGTCTTTCCATCACACCAGGCCTTAAACCATGCTTGGTTATTTTGATAGTTTAAGGCTTCATATTCTTTACGAAACGGCTTAGTAGCTACATGTGGGAAATTATACATAATCTGGCTGAAAAATTCGCGCCAGATTAGCTCATGCAGCCATGTTTCAGCACCTTCAGTCTGCCTTGATAACGCCAGTTGGACCAATGTCCTTATCGAAATGGTCCCGAATCTAAGGTCAACGCCTAACTGTGAGGTAGAATCCAAACTTGGGATATCTCTACTTAGGTTATAAGTGTCAATTCTCTCAATAAATCTGGTTAATCGCAATCTTGCTGCTGCTTCACCGCCTTTTAGCTCATTAACCCGGGGGAATTCACTGCTTGGATCATAAAAATTAGTTTGTGGGTTTAACTTAAAAAAATTATTAAGATAAGGAGTAAGATCGACTGAGGTAATGCTAGACGGATTTAATTTAGCTCGCCAGGCATTTTTGTAAGGTGTATACACAGTGTAAGGGTTACCTTGGTTGTTGAGTATCTCTCGCTTGGCATAGATAAGATGATCTTTAAAAAGGTTTAATGAAATACCATGGCTTTGTAGTAATTTTGCTACTTGCTTATCCCGGTTAATTGCAAATGGTTCATAATCTTCATTTGCATAAACGTTAATAATCGGGTAGCTATTAATTAGTTCAATAAAAATTTCTTCAGGAGTCCCATTTAAAATCAGTAAATCTGAACCGAAGCTAATTAGCTGTTTTTTAAGCTCAATGAGCGATTGATGGATAAAAGCTATCCGTGGATTATCTTTATTTATTGCTTTCAGGATATTGTTATCCCAAATAAAAATGCATAAGGTATTACCGTTAATCAGTGAATTATATAAGCCTTGATTATCATTTATCCGTAAGTCACGCCTAAACCAAAAGATATTTAATTGCTGGATATTGTGCGCTGCAACCATAAATTCTTGCTTCTTTCTTGATTAAACCATTTAAAATATACTACTTTGGTAAAAATACGAAAAATCAAATGACCATTAGAACTAGCTTTTAATATCTTGAGTAACAAATTAAACTAGCAAAATTTACCGTCAATTATTTTATCAATCATTGTCTTTTTAGGGTAATCTTAATTGTTAGTTTTATTGTTATTGTTTTGACTAAGCCAAGATTTTAAAAGGAAAGCACGTAGTCAGGTTAACTAAATCTACTTTTTAGGAATCTATGTATATGGGAAGTCATGTAAAAAAGTCTAATGTTGGACGCTATATTCTAATCGCACTGATAGCCGGGGTGGTTGTTGGTCAGCTTGTACATATGGGGGTAGCAGACCCGGCTAAAATCAAGGCGATTTCAACCCAGTTGGATGTGGTTTCTAGCATGTTTTTACGTTTATTAAAGATGATTATCGCTCCATTGGTATTTACTACCTTGGTAACCGGTATTGCAAAGATGGGTGACAGTAAAGCATTAGGTAGATTATTTTTTAAATCAATGTTTATTTTTATTTTCGGTGGGTTTATTGCTTTAACTCTTGGAATTATCTTAATTGAAGTATTTCAGCCTGGTAAGCAATTACACGACGTATTATCTGCTGGTCTTGCAACTTTACCTCAAAAAGATAATATCTGTACTAATTGCGGCATGAATTTAAAATCATTCCTTGAAAGTGTCATCCCTTCTTCAGTATTACAAGGTTTTGTTGAAAACCACATCCTACAAGTAGTCGTGTTTGCTCTGTTTTTTGGCGTGGCTGGCGTAGCTGTTGGTGAGACGGTGACTCCGGTATTCGAATTTTTTGACATGATTGCCAGCATTGTTTTCAAAATAACCTCTTATATTATGAACTTGGCTCCATTTGCGGTATTTAGCGCAGTTAGTGCTATGGTTATGACCAGCGGGGCAAAAGTAATTAGTTCTTATCTTATTTATTTACTAGAATTCTATTTTGGATTGTTTATATTATGGGTGCTTATTATCTTTATTGGAGCTAGTATTGTCGGTAAATCAATATTTTCACTATTAAAAAATCTAGGCAGCCTATTTGTACTTGCATTCGCATCATCCTCTTCTGAGGCTGCATTGCCAGGCATGTTAGCCGAATTAGATAAATTTGGCGTTTCAAAAAAAATAAGTGGCTTCGTGGTACCGATGGGTTATTCCTTTAACCTGCTGGCATCAATGCTAAATACTACATTTGCTACTATGTTTATTATCCAGCTTTATGGCTTCCATGTTTCATTTAGCCAAGAAGTTACCATGTTGCTTATGTTAATGATTACTTCCAAAGGTATCGCTGGCGTTCCACGCGTATCATTGGTGATTGTTGCTGCAACACTTGCTGCGTTTGGCTTCCCTGAGGCAGGAGTACTAATATTATTCCCTGTCGATGGTTTCCTTGATATGGGACGAAGCGCTACCAATGTATTTGCTAATGCTATGGCGGCAGTATTTGTCGACCGCTGGGAAAGAAAGCATGAGCATGCTTAATTGATTTCTATAGATAAAAAAGGGAACAGGAGCTGTTCCCTTTTTTGTTGCGTTATCGCTTTGTTAGCCGAAGTTTCTAATTTAAACCAAAAGCTAGAGTGCATACACTCTATTCGCTATTAAAATATTTCTCCGATTTAATTGCGCGCTATCTATTCTTTTGTTGCAGTGAAAATAAGAATTCTCAACTTATACTATCTCCCTCATAAAAATGATTTTTATATTTGCTTGGTGCCTTCGGCGCTTTGCAGTTCAATTATACAGATATTTAAAGGAGAAAAATTATGAATGGAGCAAATTCTATTGGTAGAGGTGTGTTACAAGCTTATCCTCAAGTAGCTGACCAAAATCGTGAATCTAAGGTCAACGGCAGCAAAACTTGTTTTATTGCTGAATCTATTTCCGGTGGCGATACTAAAAGTCAAGAACTTGCTAGTTCAATAGAGGCCTTTGTAGTAAGTAGGTGTTATGGGCTAAATAAGAAACAGATAAGAGATGATGTTTCGGGCGTTTGGAACTTACAAATCTCTCACTCGGTAATGTATAAAGCTATCCATGATTTTTTAGTCACCATATTTGAAAAAAATAATAAGGACCCATTATCTATAAAGCTAATAGCCCAAGCAATAGATTTTGCTACTGAAAATTTTAAAGCATCATTCAAAATGGCACCTAATTCAAATGAAGTAGCAAATGAGCTAGCTGATGAACTTAAATTTTTTGCTAAAAGATATAAAGAAATAATTAGTGATATTCTGGATGATAAACCCCAATTATCCAGTAATAAAGAAATGTTGCTAAATAAAATGTTAAAAATGAAATGCCAAGCAAGTATATTAAAAATATCCAATGTGATTAATGCTAATTATAAGCATATTAGCGCTGATACTAGGATTATTAGGCATGCTATATTTCGTGTGTTTGTTTCAGCCCAAAAAGAAAATTTTACTCAAAAGCAATTGGAGCAAGTAGAACAGTCTGAAGAGAAAATTATAAAAGACAAGCAAACCTACGAAAGCTTCACTAAAAAAGACCTTGATAAGCTGATTAAGGTTCTTGCGCGTGAGTGCAGCTATGAAATCTTCTCGTTATTTAAGCGTGAAGCAAAGTTCAATGGTGCCGCAGTCGCAATGAATGCAAAGTATTTCGAACCCATACTAAAGCAGTTTGATAATATTGAAGGCTATATAGAGAAATTTATTAGAATAGAACAAAAGAGAATTGATAAAGAGATAAAGCAAGAGATAAATGGGCAAGAGGTAAATGAGCAAGCGAGACTTAAGCGAACTATGCCAGTCTTAGAGTCTGATTCTAGATCGGTTATATTAAATTCTATGCTTAACTTGATAGAGTATATCAATCCTAATTTAAGTGAAATTACAGATGATTCAATAAATCAGAAAATTTTAGAAGCTTTTAAAGCTAATTACAGCACTCATGGATTTAGTGACAGTGAATTGTTGTCAATTTGTTCAAATTTTCGGAAGTATCTAAATGAGTTAACCCAATATTTTAAAGTTAACAAAAAAAAGACAATTACTCTTGGTGAACTGAAAGGGGCAATGATCAATTATAAGAACAACTTTAATTTAGAGCTAATAAAAAAGGAAGTGGTTTCATTTATGCATTCATTTGATTTCAAACAGTGCAAGCTAGACCAATATAGTTTGTGTAAAGCAATTATTATGACGCTGCTTTTAAAACTATCTGAATGTAAAGAAGATATAATCCAAACAAATTTTGAAACTACACTAAACAGTGATAAATATTTAGCGATAAGTACCGTTTTTTGGAAGTTTCACAATCAAATTGTCGAACATGGCGATTTTAATGAGGTCAGAGCACTGCTCTTGATTGATACAAGTGGGATAATAAACAGTCAAAATCAAGGGGGTATTTACTTCAATAAACGAGTAACAGAAAACGCAGAAAAATTATTTGCGGAGATCAAAGAAATTGTAAAAGATTTTTATTTCAATCATCCTTAATTTTGATTATGAAATTATTCTGGATAGCAAAGATTTTGCGCGTCCAATAATTGTTGGCTGGCTAAGATCGTTCCGCCAGAAGGCGTGATTTCTGACCCGGCTAAACCCCCATATGTTATCCGAGATATGCGGGTAGGGCAAGGGTCGGGAATTGGCGGCTTTAAAAAGAAGCTTGAACTTTTTGGCCCGATATTATTACTGGCATCAATGTTAAATTTGCAGCAACACTTGCAGCATTTGGCTTCCCTGAGGCAGGGATACTAATATTATTCCCTGTCGATGGTTTCCTTGATATGGGACGAAGCGCTACCAATATAACCGTTGCTTAGTTAGCCGAAGTTTCTAATTTAAACCAAAAAACTAGAGTGCATACACTCTATTCGCTATTAAAATATTTCTCCGATTTAATTGCGCGCTATCTATTCTTTTGTTGCAGTGAAAATAAGAATTCTCAACTTATACTATCTCCCTCATAAAAATGATTTTTATGTTTGCTTGGCGCCTTAGGGCGTGTTTGCAATCATTTAAAATTTTTATAATTGAAGGAGATAAAACTATGCAAGGAATAAATTCTAAAGGTAGCGGTGTTCATTCAAGTAATCCATTCAGCGTAACTCAAGTAAACAGGCAAAATTCAGCGTCACAGGTTGCGAGCTCTGAACCGACTACTTTTGATTATTCAAACTGCCATAATAATAATCAAGAACTTGTTAAATCAATAGGGACCTTTGTTGTAAATAGATGTTATGGGCTAAATAAAAAACAGATAAAAGATGAAGTTTCCGGCGTTTGTAACTTACAAATCTCTCAATCGGTAATGTATAAAGCTATCCATGATTTTTTAGTCGCCATATTTGAAAAAAATAATAAGTACCCATTATCTTTACAGCAAATTGACCAAGCAATAGATTTTGCTGCTAAAAATTTTAAAGCTTCATTCACAATGGCCCCTAATACAAATGATGTAGCAAGGAAGCTGGCTGATGAACTTAAATTATTTGCTAACAAATATAAAACCGCAATTAATGATATCCTGAATGATAAATCCCTAATATCCATTAGAAAAAAAATGTTGCTAAATAAAATGTTAGAAATGAAATGCCAAGCAAGTATAATGAAAATAGCCAAAGTAGTTAATGCTAATTATAAACATATTAGCGCTGATACCAGGATTATTAGGCATGCTTTATTACGTGTGTTTGTTTCAGTACAAAAAGAAAATTATACTCAAAAGCATTTGGAGCAAGTAGAAAAGTTTGGAGAGGAAATTATAAAAGACAAGCAAACTGACGGAAGCTGCACTAAAAAAGACCTTGATGAGTTGATTAAGGTTCTTGAGTGTGAGTGCAGCTATGAAATCTTCTCGTTATTTAAGCGTGAAGCAAAGTTCAATGGTGCCGCAGTCGCAATGAATGCAGAGTATTTCGAACCCATACTAAAGCAGTTTGATAATATTGAAGGCTATATGGAGAAATTTATTAGAATTCAGCAAGAAATGCAAGGCGTAAAGTCTATTACTACTGTGGTTATGGTAAATTCCTTGCTTAACTTGATAAAGTATTTCAAGTCTGATCTAAGCGGGATTACAAACGAATTAACAGATCAGGAAATTATAGATGATTTAAAAAATAATAACAGTACTTATGGACTGAGTGACGCTGAATTTCTGTCACTATGTTCAAATTTTCGGAGGTATGCAGAACGATTATCCACGTATTTTGCAACTAACAAAAAAAAGGCGATTACTCCCGGCGATCTTGAAGCCGCGCTCAATTATAAGAAAAACTTTAATAGTTCCCTATTAAAAAAAGAAGTGGAATCATTTATTCCTTTTTATGTCTTCAAAAAGGATAAATTAAACCAAGATGATTTATGTGAAGCAATTATTATGGCTATACTTATCGATAATTCTGAAAAAATTGAGCCTATAATTTGTACACACTTTAAGTGTGCGAAAGAAACTAAAAGATATTCAGATATAATTACTGTCTATGGGAAATTTAGTAATTTGATCAATGCTCGTCGAGAATTGAATAAGGCTAGGAAATCGCTCTTTGCTTCTAGTAAGGAAAAGTTTCAAAATATAAAAAGGATTTACTTTTATAAAAATGTAACAGAAGACGCAGCTAATTTATTTGCGGAGATCAAAGAAATTGTAAAAGATTTTTATTTGGCATCCGAAATTAGGAGTTGATATTTCATCCCTTTACTAATCGCGGCAAAATTTAGGGCGTAATTGGATGATAGTTGCACGAGTATTGCTGAGTGGTTTACAATCGGGTATCTATTAAAAATTGAGAAAAATATGTTTGATTATAAAGAGCAGTTCTGGTGGCTAAAAAATACTTCAGTAATACCGACATTCAAGGATTTCCATGATTATTTCACCGATAGCGCTGAGCGCAGCGTAATATTTATGGATGTAATGCGGCGGCGCGGGGATGAAATGCTGGAAATGACTAATAAGACTTCTTCAACCGTCCTTCATTTTGATTATGAAATTATTCTGGATGGCAAGGATTTTGCGCGTCCAATCAACTATTGGCTGGCAAAGGTTATTCCGCCTGAAGGCGTGGATTCTGACCCGGCTAAGCGCCCGTATGTTGTCCAAGATCCGCGGGCAGGGCAGGGGCCGGGAATTGGTGGCTTTAAAAGCGACAGTGAGATTGGTGATGCGCTAAAAAACGGCCATCCAGTGTATTTTATCGGCTTTAATTCAGTCCCTGAACCTGAGCAAGGTTATGAAGACATTATTAAAGGCCAGCTCAGGTTTTATGAATGCGTAGCTAGTCTTCATCCGAATAGCCCTAAGATGTGTATTATTGGTAATTGTGCTGCTGGTTATTTATCAATGTTTAGCGCGATGCAGAAGCCTGAACTTTTTGGCCCGATATTAATTGCCGGTTCGCCATTATCTTACTGGAACGGCACTCGCGGGCGTTATCCAATGCGCTATATGGGCGGATTGGTTGGCGGGGTATGGATAAATTCATATTTAGGCGACCTAGGCGGCGGCAGATTTGATGGTACTTATCTGATATTGAATTTTGATTTATTGAATCTTGCCAACTTTCTTTGGGGTAAGCAGTACGATTTATACGCTAATATCGATAAGGATTCTGATCGGTATTTGCAATTTGAAAAATGGTGGGGTGACTTTATTCAGTTTAATACCCAGGAAATTACCTGGCTTGTTGACAAGCTGTTTATCGGCAACCAATTAACGACTGGTAATTTAATCACTAAAGACGGTATTCGGCTAGACCCTCGGGCGATTACTTCGCCGATAATTACCTTTATTTCTGATGGGGACAATATAAGCCCGCCAAGCCAGTCTGCCGGCTGGATTGCTGACTTATATCATGATGAGAAGGAAATCGAAGCCAGGGGCAAAACGATTGTTTATTGCCTTAACCATAAAGTGGGACATTTGGCAATATTCACTGCAACCAAAGTTGGGCGGCGTGAAGATGAAATGTTTGTTGAAAATATGGATACGATCGACATGCTGCCACCAGGTTTATATGAGCTAGTTCTAGAAACCCCGGAGGGGATGGAACAAAGCGGGCATTTAGAGTCACGTTATGAGGCACGGACTATAAATGATATAAAAAATCTTGGTTATAATAGTCTTGAGGATGACCGCGCTTTTGCAACTGTTGCAGAGGCATCTTCGGCAATTGATTTTGTTTATACAGCTTTTGTCCATCCGTGGTTCAAAATCACGAAGAATAGCCATTATACCAGCTGGGCTAACAACTTTAATCCGTTAAGGTTAAGCTATATGTTATTTTCTGAGGCGGTCAATCCTTGGATGAAGATCTTTGAATTTCAAGCCAACGAAATCGGCAAAAAGCGGATTGAGATAGATAACAAAAACCCGTTTTTACAGCTACAGGAAACCTTGGCAGCAGCAGTTTCTCTGCAAATTGAAAATTATCAAGCCTGGCGTGATAATGTACAAGAGCAGCTGTTTTTCCTCGTTTGGGGAAACCCATTAGTCCAAAAATTTTGGGGAACCGACTTAGAGGCGCCACGCTATATTCCGGCCATAACCCAAATTGATCGGGCTCAAGTAGATAAACAAATAGCTGAAACTATCATTCAGAATTTGCCTGTTAACACCAAGCTCGAAGCACTATTTAGAATAGTTTGTTTAATCCTTTATCATAATAAGTCACTATCAGAGCGTGTTGCCAGGATTTTACTAACGGCAGCCAGGGAAATGGCTCCAGAAACCCCAGATAGCCTATTAAAGGAAACTATCCGTAAAGAAGCTATGGTTGTTGCTTATAATAAAGAACAAGCTGAAATTGAATTGAGAAAATACTCAGTTTCCAGCGAAGAATTTAGCCAAGTCTTAACTCAGGTGCGTAGTATTGTCAAGCAAGTAGGTACTCTCCCAGCTGAAATAGAAGCTACTATCAGTAGGCTTGCTAAAAGCTTGAATATTGTTTAAACTAAAACTGATAGGTTAAATTTTCGGATTGTTAAAAGCTATTTGCTTATGAATTAGCTACGTATTAAATCTAATTTTGTATTATAATATTTAGTTACTAAACAGTTTTTATTGAGGTTATTTATGGCTTTTATTTCTAATGCTTTTGCTGATGGAACTACTGCTGCTGTCGGTGGTGCAAGTAATTTGATGTCTTTCTTGCCGATGGTGGTGATATTTGCGTTGTTTTGGCTATTATTAATTCGTCCGCAACAAAAGAAAATGAAACTGCATAATCAAATGCTAGCATCGCTTGAAAAGGGTGCCGAAGTGTTAACTAATGGCGGGATCGTTGGTAAAATCGCAAAGCTAGATGATCAATTTGTGGAGTTAGAAGTAGCTAATGGGGTAGTTATGACGTTCCAGCGTAGTGCAATTACTGGCAAGATAAATAAGAATTCGCAAGAAAAAGCGAACTAAAAACAAATGGCTGAGAATATATTTCAGCCATTTGTCTTAGAACCTGTTTGGAATGTATAAACTGACTAAGAAATTGCCTATAGTGGCTAAAATTTCACATATTTTTGTTAAGTGCTTGCTATTATTTCAAAATTATATGAAATTGTATCTAAGTTATTGATTTTCTGGTTACGGTTAAAAAACCTAAAAGGGTTCTTGGGGATAATGTGTCTATTTAATATAAGATAAATAATTTTTGTTTACAGGTGATAAGCAAATGAGTAAGTTCCCAGCGTGGAAATATATAATCATTTTGTGCGCAGTTGTGGTGGGTTTTATTTATACCCTGCCTAATTTCTATGGTGAAGTTCCGGCTGTGCAGATTTCCGGTGTGCGTTCGGCCATTCAAGTTGGCCCTGATACCATACAGGCAGTCACAAATGCATTAAAAGAAACTAATATCGAGCCGGTTGGCGAAGTTTTTGACGGTAAGACATTAAAGTTTAAATTTACTACCCCGGATCAGCAATTAAAGGCGCGGGATGTTATTGCTCAGGCGCTAGGTGAAAACTATATTGTGGCGCTTAATTTGATTTCTGCCTCGCCTGATTGGATGAGTAAGATTAATGCTAACCCGATGTTTTTAGGGCTTGATCTGCGTGGTGGAGTACATTTCCTGCTGGAAGTGGATATGGATGCTGCGGTTAAGAAGACTTTAGATAAATATGTTGGCGACATTCGCCGTGATCTTCGGAATAACCAAATTCGTTATGGATCTGTGGCGGTAGTGAGTGGTTCCGTACTTATCCAATTACGCGATAGTGCCACTGCTGATGTGGTGGTAAGTCAATTAAGAAAAGACTTACCAAAATTACAGCTTGAACGTTCAGGGGATGCGAATGTGAAAGTTGTAGTTTCTCCTGATGAATTACAGAGAATTAAAGAAGATGCAGTAAAACAAAATATTTTGATTTTACATAACCGGGTTAATGAACTTGGTGTAGCTGAACCAATTATTCAGCAGCAAGGTCCTGATCGGATCGTGGTTGAACTACCAGGGGTCCAGGATACTGCGCGTGCCAAAGATATTCTTGGCCGTACCGCAACACTGGAAGTGCGGATGGTTGATGATGACCGTGATATGGTTAACCAGGCGTTAAATGGTAATGTGCCGGTAGGCGATGAGCTTTTGGATGAAGTTCATAATGATGGTACCTCAAGTAAGATTTTAGTGCGTAAAGACGTAGAGTTAACTGGCGATAATATCAATGATGCGCAGCCGGGCTTTGATGAAAACGGAGCACCTGCAGTAAATATCAGCTTAGATAGTACTGGTGCCAGTATATTTAAACAAGTAACTGGGGATAATGTAGGTAAACGAATGGCAATGGTTTTGGTTGACCATGGTAAGAGCCAAGTAGTTACAGCTCCGGTTATTCGCACGCAAATTGGTGGCGGCCAAGTGCAAATTTCTGGTTCTATGAGTGTCCAGGATGCCAATGATGTAGCGTTATTATTACGTTCAGGTTCCCTTGCTGCACCAATGAACATTATTGAAGAACGTACGGTCGGCCCATCATTAGGGCAGGAAAATATTAGCAAAGGATTCCATTCAGTATTGTGGGGATTTGTAGCTATTACGGTATTTATGTGTATTTATTATCTGGTATTCGGTGCAATTTCGGTAATATCATTAGGGGTTAATTTACTATTGCTCATATCGCTATTATCGATGCTGCAAGCAACCCTGACGTTGCCGGGTATTGCCGCTATCGCTTTGGCCCTAGGTATGGCAATTGACTCGAATGTCCTTATTAATGAGCGGATTAGAGAAGAACTCCGTGCCGGGCAAAAACCGCATGCTGCAATTGAAGCCGGTTATGGTCACGCTTGGGCAACTATTCTTGATTCTAACGTAACTACCTTGATTGCCGGTTTGGCATTACTAGCGTTTGGTTCTGGCCCGGTTAAAGGATTTGCAGTAGTACATTGTCTGGGTATTTTAACTTCAATGTTCAGTGCAGTATTAGTGTCGCGTGGAATTACCGGCTACTTATATGCAAATCGCCGAATTAAAAAACTTCCGATTTAACGTAGCGAGGGATTATTAGTTATGGAATTTTTTAGAATTAAAAAAGATATCCCGTTTATGAGTTACGGGAAGTTGACAACCAGTATTTCTTTAATAACTTTTATTTTAGCGGTATTCTTTTTATTTAGCCGAGGCCTAAATTTATCAGTAGAATTTACCGGTGGTACTTTAATGGAAGTGCAGTATACTGAAGCAGCTAATGTCGATAAAATCCGTACCGATTTGGATCGATTAGGGCTTGATCAAGCTACTGTACAAATTTATGGCAGTTCCAAGAATGTAATGCTGCGCTTGCCTAACAAGAAAGATATGAACACTGCTACGGTATCTAATAATGTATTTAGCGCATTAAAAGCTGATAATCCAAACGTTCAGCTAAAAAGTGTCGAATATATCGGCCCGCAAGTTGGTAAAGATTTGGTTAATAACGGCTTGATGGCAATTGCTTTTGTGTGTATTGGAATCATGGTTTACTTGGCATTACGTTTTGAATGGCGTTTTGCAGTATCAGCTATTATTGCCAATATGCATGATGTTATTATTATTCTTGGTTTTTTTGCCTTCTTCCAATGGGAGTTTTCGCTGACAGTTTTAGCTGCAATCCTGGCTGTATTGGGTTATTCTGTCAATGAGTCTGTAGTTGTATTTGACCGGATCCGCGAAAACTTTAGAACTATCCGTGGGGGAAGTGTGCCGCAAATTATAAATAATGCAATTACTTCGACTATGAGCCGGACCATTATTACTCATGGTTGTACTGAAATGATGGTGTTGTCAATGCTGTTTTTTGGTGGCGCAAGTCTACATTACTTTGCTTTAGCTCTGACAATCGGGATCTTGTTCGGTATTTATTCTTCAGTACTTGTTGCTTCGCCAATAGTTATGTATTTGGGCGTCTCACGCGAAAACTTGGTTAAACCGGTAAAACGTAAAGAAGAAGCAGTGGTTTAATTATTTAAGCCTGAATAAAAACAAAGCAAAAGGGCGTTTAAAGCGCCCTTAATTTTATGAGGTGTCAAGTAAATGATGGATCTGATTAATGTAGTACTTCATTTGGACAAATATATTGGAGTAGTACTTACTAATTATCATAGTTATTTTTATTTGTTGTTTTTTTTAGTAATATTCTGTGAAACGGGCTTAGTTGTAACACCGTTTTTGCCAGGAGACTCACTTTTATTTGTTGCCGGTGCATTTGCCGGTGCTGGGCAATTACATCTCGGACTTCTTACTATTACATTGATACTTGCTGCATTTTTAGGTGATAACACAAATTTCTTTCTCGGTAAGTTTGTCGGACAAAAGTTATTTTCAAACCCTAATTCAAAAATTTTTCGCAGAGATATTTTGAATAAGACCCATGAATTCTATGAACGCCATGGGCAAAAAGCAATTATTATTGCCCGGTTTATTCCATTGGTTCGTACGTTTGCGCCATTTGTAGCTGGGCTTGGCCAGATGACTTATCGTAAGTTTCTTGGGTTTAGTCTGGCGGCATCTTTATTATGGGTGGTTATTTTCCTATTTGGCGGTTACCTCTTTGGTAATATTCCAGCCGTAAAAGAGCACATGTCATTAATCATCTTAGCGGTAATGGTTGTATCGGTTCTACCGGCATTAAAAATGATTTGGGATACTAAATTTAAGAAGTAGTAATCAGCTATGGCATTGCGCATACATAAATTAAATGATAATCTGATAAACCGGATATGTGCTGGTGAAGTTGTTGAACGGCCGGCTTCTGCACTTAAAGAAATACTTGAAAATAGTATTGATGCCAAAGCAGCAATAATTAATGTTGAATTGGAGCAAGGGGGCATAAAGCAAATCAAGGTTACTGACAATGGGGCGGGTATTGAAGGGGAAGATTTGCCCCTGGCTATAGAACGTCATGCAACAAGTAAAATCAGTGCTGAAGATGAATTATATAGCATACACACTCTTGGTTTTCGCGGTGAGGGGCTTGCGTCAATTGCCTCAGTTTCCTGGTTTACTTTAGCCAGCCGTACTTTAGATAGCAATATCGGCTATCAAATTACCAATATTTTTGGCAAAATTAAGCCAGTAGTGCCAACCGCCATCAATCCCGGTACAGTTGTTGAAGTAAAAGATTTATATAATAATATACCAGCGCGTAAAAAATTTATGAAAAGTGAAATTACTGAATATCAGCATTGTAAGTCAGTATTTGAACGTATTGCTATGTCTCATCCAGAGATTAGTTTCAGATTATCGCATAATGGCAAAGAGATTTATTCTCTGCCAGCAACGGACCTGCTAATCCGGGTAAGCCAACTTTATGGTGCTCAATATTCCCAGAAATATTTCCCAATTGCTGAGATAGCTGGGGAGGAACTCAGTTTATCTGGCTATGTGTATCACCCTGCTTATTTGGAAAATAATAAGAACGTTCAATTATTTTATTTGAACGGGCGTTTTATACGCGATAAGGTTGTGCAAAATGCCGTAAAGCAAGGTTTTAGTGGCGTACTTCATCATGAACATTCACCCAACTATGTCTTATTTTTATCAATTTCAGCAAGTGATGTCGATGTAAACGTGCATCCAAGTAAAAGTGAGGTGCGCTTTAAAGATTCTAGTGCTATTCATAGTTTTATCAGTCGTTCATTAAAAAAAGCACTGGCAGTGCCGCTTTACGAGGAGTCAAGTAGTCTGCAGAATGCTTTTGCCGGAGAAACTATCTCTTCTGGGAGGTTTGAAACTGTTGAAAATATTGGTGCTAGGTCGAATACCTTTGAGCTAAACCGATCTTATGAGCAACCTACATTCAATTATAACCGCAGCGGGAATACTTATCCTGAATTTAAACTTAACCAAACCGCTAACCAGGAGTTGGTGCGCGAATGGCTAGGCCCAATTCCGTCAACAAATAAAGGCGGCCTCAAGGATACCGAACTATTTGCAACTGAAACCACAAGTGGCGAAGTAGACGAGTATAATACTATGCCGCCATTAGGTTTTGCTATTGCCCAACTGCATGGTGTATATGTTTTATCTCAAACTAGAGAAGGGTTGGTAGTTGTAGACATGCATGCTGCCCATGAACGAGTAATCCTTGAACGCTTGAAGCGGCAGTTATGCAATAATAGTATTGCTGTCCAACAGTTACTAATGCCAATTCCTGTCACTGTGACTCCGATATTAGTAGAAGCATTGGCTGAACATAAAAGCGAACTTGAATTGCTCGGCTTTGAAGTTGATATAATAGGCGAACAACAGCTAGCTATTAGAGCAATCCCTTTGCTGCTTGACGAAAACAGGGCCGAGAAATTAGTAATTGATGTATTAAATGAATTAGCAAGCTTTGGCCATTCAAACGTGGTAAATGAGCATCAAGAAGAAATTCTATCTACCATGGCTTGTCATTGTGCAGTTCGCGCCAACCATAATTTAACCCTATCTGAAATGAATGCGTTATTACGTGAAATGGAACAAACTGAACGTTCTAATTACTGTAATCATGGACGACCAACATGGTTTAAACTTTCAATGAAGGAGCTTGATGCCATGTTTATGCGTGGTAAATAATATTTTCTTATTTTTTTACCCAAGTGTCGTATTTAAGCAAAATGGTATAAATCAAGCAGCTAATTAGCCTTTGATCTGGAATAAAAAAAATTATTGCCAAATGGTACTCTAGAAGCCATGTTATGTTGCCAAAATGGCAATTTTTGTGGCAAAATCATGTCCTTGATCTGATCATTACAAGATCATATTGACCAGTTAATTAATGAATATAACATAAAAAAATAATTATTGAATGGTTGTACATTAAATATAGAGGTATATAATAAATAGCGGCACCCTCTATCTCGATTCCTTTCTTGGGAATTACCAATATTCTTAATTTAAATATGTAAGTAGAGCCATCATTGGACTATCTATGAGAAATCTAATGCTCCACAATGTTATCACTACACTTACATCTAGATCCTTGCCGCTTATTAAATAATAATTATACTTAAATATAAAATAAGTGTATAAATGCGAGTCTGCCTTTTATAGATTTAAAAAGAACTGACTTGCACTGAATTACCACTTTTAAATGGCTTTAAATGAAAGTGAATAGCAGTTTTGTTTTTAAAAAGTTAAACTCTGTTAATTTCAAATTTAAAATTAGGTAATAGCTGATTTTATATAAATTATATTCCAAATATAGGGCGGAAATTATATGTTGAGAAAACCAAAGTGTTTATTGTTCTTTTTAAGTTTCTTAATGACGTTAATTCTAACGGCATGTAATAGTGGTGGCAGTAATAGTGTTAGCGGTAGTAGCAGTGTCACAAAGGACAGTGCTAATTCTGGTACTTCGGTTACTAAAGCCATGATAAATGACTTAGGTGGATTGTTATTTGGTCAAGAGACCGGGTTAGTAATAAGTGATATGAATACACCTGTAGAATATAATGACACCTTAGAAAATGTTCCGGTTGGGAAATTTGGTTTAAAGCGCATCTTGGTTACGAATAATCTGGCTGAAAGTTTATTCAATTTACAATTACCGAATAACCTGCCTGAAAATATACAATATAATGAGTTTAGGACAACCTGTGCACTAAATAATAAGCAAACTCTTTCCCCGCAAGGTTCTTGTATGATTGTGCTGCAATACATGCCAAAAGTTGAAGGGGAAAAATCCTCATTCAATTTTAGCGTTTCGGCAGTTACTAATGGAGGTGTTACCTATACAAGTAATATCAAGAATATTCCATACAGTTCACGGATAGCTTCAAAAGCAAAGATTAGCTTTTCGCAAAATAAAATTTCAACAATTGGTGGCTACAGTGAAACTGTAAGATTGAATTATACTGGACCGTTAATTAGTAGTCCAATCAAGGTTAACTTAAGTGCCAATGGAGTTTCCTTATCAACAAATGAATGTATATTTGACAGCAAAGTTACAAACTGTGAATTTTCTGTAAAAGCCGAACGTAATAGCCAAGGAAACTTTATAGTTAAAGCAACAAGCCCAAATATGACAATTGACGATTTAGAGATTACTGTTAATGCAATTAGTTGTACCTTGGTTGATGATGTCAAAACCAGCCCATATGAAGTGCCACGTGGATTCATGTTACGGCCAAATGAATGTTTAATGGTTACCGATCAGGATCATCAGTTTATTAGTGTTTTAAAATTTACTGGCAATTATATTCCAGAAACAAACTTAGATGCGTGCGATTTTAGGGAAGATCCAAACTGCGCCGGTTCATTTTGGATACCATTCCAAGGGGTGCATTTTGATGAGTATTTATCTTCTATCAATAAAGATGCATTGGAATTGTGTACTTCGCAACCTTATTATAACTCGAAGATGATTGGTATCCCAACGACTCCAATGCTTCGTTTTGCCCAATTACAGCACGGGCCTAATAAGGGTAAATATTCTCTATTTGAGGATTCAATTGCCTATCTTGGAGCAAATTTATACTTGTGGGATAGTTTAACTGATAGTAATTATGCACCGGCTGATAATAGGTTAGTTATTACTACTGATGGCTATTATAATGATATTTCTTTGATTACGAATGATGGCAAGTCAATTATTTGGAGTTCCAGTTCCTCTGTATATAATTTCAATACCAGTCATTTAGCTACCGGTAAGGAACTATGCCAATTCTATGTGCAGTGGCAATAGTATATTATACTTGGCTACTAGGATAATTTAACATTATAAGATTTAATCTATGTTATAGTAATAGTTAAATTTAATAATTCGTTAAAATGAAAATGTTTTAAACTGAACAAAAATGCATAAATTAAAAAATTGGATGCTGATAATTTATTTAATTGTAGCGGCACTAGTCACTCTACAACTAGATTCATGTGCACTTTTACCACGGACATTACTTAGTAATGAGTCTGGTGTGGTGTTTGAATCTAGTATGACAAATGGTAAATATTCAGTACATTTATATCCAATTGATAATGTAGTTTTAGCTAAAAGTAATAAAACTAGTTACGCTTATAAAATTGGTAATCGAGATCAATTTATCATTTATGTATGGGGGCACCCAGAATTTAGCTCGCCACTTGGAATGTCATTTACTTCAGATAATAATCCGTTATTGCCAGGGGTGATAACCGATGGGGGTAATTCAGCAACCTTGGCCTCGAAAGATGCTGTGGATAAGGGAGTTACCAGCTATACGGTTGATGAAAACGGAAATATTTTTGTACCCATGATTGGCAAGGTAAAAGTTGAAGGGATGACAATTGATCAAGTTCGTAGCGAACTGACTAAGAGACTGGCAGTTTACGTAGTAAACCCGCAAGTCAGTATCCGAATGGCAGGCTACCGCAGCAAATTAGTGTATGTTTTAGGTGAAGTGAATAAGCCTTACGCGATTTATTTAAACGATACGCCCCTTGACTTGGCTGGAGCTTTAAGCTTAGCTGGCTGGGTAAACTTAAGTGCTGCAGATGTTAAGAGTATTTATGTCTTACGGCGAGTGAAGTCAGATCAGATTAATATATATCAGCTGGATGCTTCATCGCCCGTAAAATTGTTATTGGCAAATGCTTTTGTCCTTCAAACAGATGATTTAGTATTTGTAAGTACGGCAGGAGTAGCTCAATTCGGTAGAGTAGCTTCTTCGTTAGTATTGGCTGCGCAAGCATTATGGTTTACTACTAACCTGGTACCTAGTAACGTTAAAATTATAAACTAGAACAAGTAAGAAAGTAACATATGACAAAACAGTATGTTCGTGATATCGGTCTCGAGACTATACTAAAAAATATCCGCTTGAATTTGGGCAAAATCTTAATTCTTTTTATCCCATTAGTCATTATTGTAATGGGTCTAATGATTTTTTCTAATAAACGCCAAGTTCAAAAGTTTACAACCAGCGGATCGATCCAAATTAATAATCTGTATCCGCTTACTTATGATTCCCTTCCATCATTGGATACTGCTAAAGATAGTAATACCATAAGTGGTAGTGGCGTCGCTTCAAATAGTGAGACAATAACTTCACTTCTCACTACAGATTATATTTTAAACAATGTAATCAAGAAAAATAAATTGGATATAGATATTCAATTTCAACAAGTTCGTGACATTAAAAAAATTTATACAAACTTTCTTAAGCCAAAGGAACGAGTCGTCTACCCGGAAATTCCTATTCTGGAAGTGAGCGATAATTTATATAACAAACAATTTGTAATCAAATTTATAAATGAGTCAGATTTTAATGTTTACCTAAATTACTATAAGCTTGGTAGTGGAAAAGTTGGCGTTCCTTTTCAAAATAGCCAAATTTATTTACTGATCTCAAGTTACCAAGGGAAGGGAAATGTTAGTTATCTGGTCCAGAAATTGACTATGGATACTGTAGTTGCCAGTTTGGTAAAAAAACTTAATATTACTCCAGTAGTTATTATCAAGAAGACCGAACAAAGTGATACCGGGATTGTAACCATTTCTTTGACAGATGTTAACCCTGAAAAACAATCACGCCTTATCAATGATATTATAGATGAAGTTCGCCAGAAGACCTGGGAGCGCCAACGCCAAAATATTAAGCAATCAATTGAATTTATTGATGACCAGCTAGCATTGGCAAAAAGTAATTTGCAAGAGGCGCAAGAATCGCTAGTTAAGTATCAGGCAGTGCATGGCGTAGTGGACGTTGATGGCCAAGCCAGAAATGATTTGAATCAGTTAACCAATATCGATCTGCAACTGATGGAAAAACAGATATTGGAGAAACAGTACCGGGTATTATATACACCTAATCATCCTCTTATGGTTGCCCTCAAAAGAGAAATTGATATTATTAAGCAAAAACGTTCAACAATTGAAGCCGAATTAGGGCAATTGCCAAAGGAGCAGGCCGGATTTATAAATCTTAAAAGAACTCTAGATGTGAACCAGCAGCTTTATTTGCTTTTAATGAATAAAGAGCAGGATCTGAAAATCAAATATGCAGGATTAAGTAGCCCGGTTGAAGTACTATCTTATGCAACTAAGGATGTAGCTCCAATAATTACGCCACTGTCACCTAAAGTTATATTATCCTCTTTAATTGGAATTTTGTTTTTACAAATAGTGGTTGTTTTATATTTGACAATTTGGAGTCCTAGCGATCCAGAATATATAGCTTATGCAACTGAAAGTAAACTCTTAGGTATTATTCCTTTCCTACGCGACAAAAAAGGCAATATTGCAGGTAACCACCCGGTATTTAACATTATCTATTCCTACTTTATACAGCAAATAAATCAGGTTTCTCCAAAGACTTATTTCTGTAATATTGGAAGCCTGGAAGATAGTTCTGGTAAATCATTTATAATTAAAAAGGTAACAGATTACCTGCTTTCACAAGGTAAAAAGGTATTAGTTATCCGTTTTGGCTGGTCAGAATTTGATCATAAAGTTACTGATGTAGCCGCAGATCCTCACGCATACTTTAATGTATTAACCTCTGCTGGCAGATTTAATAGTGATAATCATCTAATTGATTCAAACCATCCTAACCAGACTTTGTTAGCTGAACTAATTCTTAATAACCAGCATGGGATTGAACTTAATTATATGCGGCAGATTATTGATAAATGTAGCTATTTCGATTGTATTTTTATTGAAACGCCAGGAGCTCTCGATTGTCCGATCTTTATGAATTTAGCGCAGTTGGCCGAAGAAAATATTTTAGTTTGCCAGCCATCAGATAATACTAAGATGATTGGGCTCATGACGCAAGGTTTCGCTAATTTAAATATAAAATTGTCTTGCATAATCTATAACCATCCTGAAAAGCCCTTTTTAAAATCAGTGTATTCATATAATTCTATAACTTAATAGCAAAGGATAGTATATATGAAAAAATTAGTTTTGATTTATCGCAAAAGAGTAGAAGGTGCCAATAGCATTGAAGAACTCTTTCAAACTTTGGCAATTGAGTTTAGGAAAAAATTTGAGGTAATTGAATATCAGCTAGGTAGTAAGCCTACACTCTTGCAAGACCTAAAAGCCCTACGGCAATTTGATGCTGATATTTATCATATTACCGGTGCAGTCCATTACGTTGCACTTGGGTTACCAAAAGAAAAGACGGTATTAACTATTCATGATATTAATTATTTTCGCGATGTCTTAAAAGGCTTCAAGAAAAAGATTTATAAGTTTATTTACCTGTCGTTGCCTATATCTAAAGCCAAGTATATCACTACGATTTCTACAGAAACTGCAGAAACTTTGGTGGCGCAGAAGCTAATGGCTGAATACCCGTCGGTAATAAGTAACTGTTATAATAGAAGCCTATTTAAACCTGTTTATCGTGAGTTTAATGTACACCAGCCAAATATATTACAAATTGGAACCAAAGGCAACAAGAATCTGTCTCGATTAGCAGAAGCGCTTAACGGGTTTGATTGTACTCTTACAATTATTGGTAAACTTACAGAGTCGCAAAAAGATTGCCTTGAAAAATTTAAGATTAATTATATCAATAAATACAATTTATCCTTAAATGAAGTTTACCAAAGTTATATTGATGCAGATATATTAGCCTTTGTTTCTTTATCTGAAGGGTTTGGAGTACCGATCATTGAAGCTCAAGCTGTTGGCCGTGTGGTTATTACTTCTGATCTTTCTCCCATGAAATCTACGGCCGGTAAAGGGGCATTACTAGTTGATCCTAAGTCAGTTACGCAAATACGGCAGGCAATAATTAAAGTCTCTAGTGACTCTAAGTTACGTGAGTCTTTAATTGCGGCAGGCACTCAGAACGTATTAAATTATACCCCTGAGGCGGTTGCTGAAAAATACATAAATATATATAAAAAAATTCTAACTAGAGATTAAATAATTGAATGCAAATGCTAATATAGAAAACCGGGTAATTAAAACTACGGCAGTATCATTTTTATCAACCGGTCTATCCATCATTATCCAACTAATAAGTGTACCAATTTGCCTGCGCTACTGGGGTAAAACAATGTATGGTACATGGCTGGCAATATCGGCTGCGTTTACAATGTTAAGAACTATTGATGGCGGCTATACGTCATATGTTGGCAACGAACTCAATATCCTGTATCATAAAGATCAGGATTATATGAAAAAAATTATGGCTTCAGGGGTATGGGGGGTAGCAGCTATTGGCTTATTCCAACTTTTAATTGTACTTTTTCTTTATTATTTTCAGAGCATGGGAATCCTGATAGGCAACACGGCAGGAACTACGCTGACAGCGAAAAATGCCGGTTTAAGTTTGCTAATCATGATCGTTACTTGGACTTTTGTCTGTTCTTATACTGGAATTTTGCATCGATTCTTAATTCCTGTAGGTATGCTCTACCAGTTATTATGGTGGATGCTATTTTTGCAACTTGCACAGAGTTTTGCGCTGATTTTAGCCGCTTATATGCAAGTAGATGTTATTATGGCTGCAATATTTTTTGCGGTATCCCAGGCTATCGTTTATCTATCTTCTGCAATATATATAAGATGTAAATTACCAAAATTCTACCCGTGGCTAAAAAACACAGATATGAAAATTGGCCTTAAGGAAATATTTAATTCATTACCAATGACAATTAATGGTTTTGTCCAGCAAATAGGAAATAGCGGCCTTGTAGTTCTTATTTCGGCAATCCTTGGTGCGGCAATGGTGCCTATCTATTCGACCATGCGGACATTAAGTAATTTGTGGACTACCGTTACTAATATTGTGACAGCCCCATTATTGCCTGATATTGTGCGTTATCATTCTACCAACGAACATAGCAAATTTCTGATGGTACATCGGGTACATACATTACTAATGAGTGTAATTGTAAATTTATCATTATTAGTGGCATATCCTCTGATCGATAAAGTTTATCTATTTTGGACAAGAGGTAAATTACCGCTTAATAAGCCACTGATGCTATTACTGATGGCAAGCGTTTCAATTTATGCCTTGAATTCCTTATTTAATACTTTTCTTACCGGTTTAAACGAGCGAGCTTATTTAGTTTTTTCTGGTGTTATCCGTGGAGGTGTATTTTTTCTAAGTTATTTGCTACTATATTTTAGTAGTCTTGGAATAGCTGGAATTGGTTGGGCAGTGTTTCTTGCTGAATTGGTTTTATTAATTGTAAATAGTAAAATCTATATGCAAAAAACCTTAAAATCAATTGGCGCTAATGAAATTAGGCTTTTTGCCTGGTATAACTATTTATGCTTTGGTACAACAGTCGGTTTTTTGATTGTATCGGCTTATCTGCCACTAATTTCCTGGTGGTGGTATATGGCTACTGTTCTTTGTTTAATATTAGGCGTGATATTTTCCTGGAATGATTTAAATCTAGAGGTTAAGACTCGTATATTAAGAATAATAAGAGTTAAGCGATAGAAGTTTTTTTGGTTTTTTTAAACTGTTGGAGTAAAGATAGAACATGCAAAATGTTTTAGTTATTGGAAAATTCTCGACCGAGGCATTTGGATTACACATCGCTGAAACTCTTCTTGAAATGGGCTATGGGGTGTTTCGATTTACGCCTGGGGTAAATGCGCCGCAGGGTGGCGGAGTGTTACGGCATAGAATCAATCAAGCACGGCGTGTTATTTGGCAGGCATTTGACTCAGTACCTAAATTTAGGTCCAAGCATATAGAGGGGTTGTGGAAGTTGGTTAAAAATCAGCAAATAGACTATGTAATCGTATGTCATGATTTTTTACAGCCAGCAGAGGTAGCCAAGCTAAAACAGATAACTAATGCAAAAATTGCCCTCTGGTTTCCTGATGCGTTAGTTAACTTCCACAAGGGTTATTTCATGAACGCTTGTTATGACGCATTATTTTTCAAGGATCCATTTATTAAATATACGTTAATGGAAGTTTTACGTTCACCGGTTTATTATTTGCCTGAGGCGTTTAATCCTACGTTACATAATTTGCCGGAAGGAACAAAAATTGATGATCAGTATTTATGTGATATAACTACTGCTGGAAATGCTCACTCATGGCGTGTGGCTTTTTACCAACATCTTGCTAATTATGAAGTAAAAGTTTGGGGGCCACCGGCACCTATATGGATGTCCAAAGATAATGTGGCTAAAATGTTCCAAAATAAAATGGTATATAATAGTGAAAAGGCCAAAGCCTTTTTAGGGGCTAAAATTGTATTGAATAATCTTCATTATGGGGAAATTTGGGGCTTAAATGTCAGGACATTTGAAGCTGCAGGTATTGGGGCCTTTCAAATGGTTAATTGGCGGCCTGGTTTAGAGCAGTTATTTCGTGATGGCGAAGAGATAGTGAGTTTTAATAGTGTTACTGATTTACATGCCAAGATTGATTATTGGATAAAAAACCCGGATCAAAGAGCAACCATTGCTAAGGCAGGTAAAGATCGGGCGTATAAAGAACACACCTACCAACATAGATTGCAATTGCTATTAGCAACCTTGGATGGTTTGGCAAATGGATTCCCGCTACCAGAGATAAAGGTTACATAATAATGTATCGGCCGGCCAAGCTAAGAATTTCAGTACCATTAGTTGCCTCTTTTGCGATTATCTGTGGAGGATGCGCTTACTATGCCTGCTTAGCTTCGCTAATTAGCCCAAGATTAAGCCTGCTTTTACTTAGTGTTATATTGGGAGTTTATTTATTAATTGAAATTATTCGACTTTATCGGTTTGATAATCGACGTTTTTTAATTAATCCAACATTTCTTTGTGCAGTGATGACTTTTGGGCTTTATTATGGTATTACCAATGTTCTTTATTACCTTCCCAAGGAAATTCTTTTTTCACTTGGGATTACCCCCGGCATAACACTTGCGATGTGCAAATTAGAACTAATGGCAATAATTGGTGCCGGCGCGATGTGGATTGGTTATTGGTCTAAGTCAGTACAGCGGCTAGTTAATACGGATTATTGCCAGCATTTATCTAACAAATTTTTTAATTATGATGCTAAATTAAAAGATCGAGTTATTTTCTTCTTGGTAGCAATTAGCGTTCTTGGCCGGCTTTTGCAAATAGATATGGGGGTATATGGTTATGCGAGCAGCTACGATGCATATATTCGGGCTGCAGCTTATACACAATATTTTAATTTGTTAGGTTATATTGGCAAGATTGCACTTGTGGTAGTGGCCTTGGAATATTATGGGCCTCATCCTTCACTTCGTGTGAAAATTTGGTTTATGGTAATTATGTTTATAGAGTTAACTTTGGGCGGTTTCTTGACTGGTTTCAAGAAAATGGTAATTTTGCCTTTTATAGTTGTTCTTCTATGCCAGTATGCAAGAACCGGGAAGTTTTCAATAAAATGGATTTTTTTTATTGTTCTTTTTATTAATATCGCCTATCCGGTAGTAGAGAGATTCCGGGCCATTAGAAATTCGATGGACCAGCATTTTCCAAGTAACTCATTAATTGCGATGACAAAGATAATGGTACTACCAACTGATGAACAGTTGGAAAAGGCTTCTTACGAAGAAGATGATGAGGGTAATGCTCCGGTATACTTGAAAGTAATGGCCCGAACTAGTATGGTTAAGGTTGGCTCATTAGGTGTTGAATTTTATGATAATAATGAAGTACTTCCACCTGGAAGCCCGCAAGTTATCACTGAAGTGATGCTTTCTCCCTTATATTCGTGGATACCAAGGTTTATTTGGTCAGGTAAGACATTACAAAATATAGGCTTATGGTATACTCAAGTAGTAATGAACTTAAAATATTCATTTTCTTCCACTGCAATGGGGATTTTGACTTATTTATACATAGGTGGTGGTTACCTGATTGTCTTTGCGGGATTCCTTTTTATTGGTGGTTTGCAGCGCCTAACCCGGGAACTAACCAAACCATGGAAGACTAGCGCTGGAGCTCTAGTTTCGATGAGCACGGTTATCATGATTTCATCCATTGCTGAATTGAATATGGATGCCTTGATTGTTTTATTGGTTCGGCTGATCCCAATTGTAATGTGGATCCAGAGCTTAATCTATGATCATGGTGAGCACTTAAGAGCGCATAAATAAAGAAAGAAATAGACATATGGCAAAAAGTGCAAATATAATTGCAACGATCCATTCTATAGCAGACGAAGCTAAAGGCCCGTCCTATTCAGTTCGCCAGCTATACAGGGAAATTTATTCTTTTGATAAAAATATTGAACTAGTTGATTGCGATTATAAACCAGAAGTAAATCTATTACCATTCTCAGTAAGCCTACATCCAGGCACTGGTCCTGCCAGGCTGGGACGTTCTCCTGAGATGTGGAGATACCTAAATGCTAAAGCAAAAGAAGGTGGAATTAGTTTAATTCATAATCATGGATTATGGATGATGCCGAATGTTTATCCGGGTAAAATAGCAAGAAAGTACAATTTGCCTTTAGTTACCTCTCCGCGTGGAACTTTTGCCACAGCAGCTTGGAATAGTGGCTCAATAGTTAAAAAGATATTTTGGCCGCTGCTACAAAAGCCAGCCCTGGAACCGACGATTTGTTTTCACGCTACCGCTGAAAGTGAATATCTTGATATACGTAAAATGGGCTATCGACAACCTGTAGCCGTAATACCTAATGGTATAGAGTTACCTTTTGGCTTTACTAAAAAGCCGCAAAGTCTGCGTACTTTGCTGTATCTGGGACGGGTACACCCGATAAAAGGGTTGGACATGCTACTTTTTGCTTGGCAGAAACTGCAAAAATCGTTTCCGGAATGGCAACTTAAAATTGTTGGGCCAGATTATAATGGGCATTTAGCAAAACTTCAAAACCAAGCTAGTGAATTAAATTTAACAAGAATTAGTTTTAACGGGCCTTTATACCAAGATGCCAAATGGCAGGAGTATCATAATGCCGATTTGTTTGTACTGCCAAGCCATTCGGAAAATTTTGCCATGTCGGTTGCTGAAGCATTGGCCTCAAGGGTACCAGTGGTTGTTACTAAAGGTGCACCTTGGCAATGTATTGAAGAACTTAATATCGGCTGCTGGACAGATATTTCGACTGATGCGATATATCAAGGTCTTGCTAAGCTTATGGCGTTATCTGGTTCTGAGCTTGCCAGTATGGGGCAAAGGGGACGCGATTTAATGGAACAAGATTTCTCTTGGCCTGAAATTGCAAAAAAAATGTTTGATCTTTATCAGTGGGTATTAACTGGTGGTACTACGCCAGAATTTGTTATTTGTGATTGATGGAGCCACAAGAATTGAAGATAGTAGCAATTATTTTAACTTATAATGAAGAAAAGCATATCGAGCGTTGTTTGAATGCACTAAAAGATATAGCTAGCGAATGTATAATCATTGATTGTTACTCTAATGACCGTACTGTCGAAATAGCTACTAATTTAGGCGCTAAAGTCTATCAGCGTAAATGGGTTAATTATTCTGACCAATTTAAATGGGGAATGGCACAAGTTCCTGCTGATTGTGATTGGGTTATGCGGATAGATGCCGATGAGTATGTATCTGATGAATTTAGAGAAGATATCAAAAACCGTTTGCAGAGTTTAGGCGATGATATAGCTGGAGTTTACTGCGGATTAAGACGGTTTTTTCAGGGTAGAATGATTAGATTTGGTGCAGTAAATATTACAATGTTACGGTTATGGCGTAATGCCAAAGGTGCCATGGAAACACGTTGGATGGATGAGCACATCAAATTATCTGGTAAGGCAATCTATTTTCGCGGCTATATAATTGATCATAATTTAAACCCGTTAAGTTGGTGGGTGGAAAAACATAATGGCTATTCTGCGCGTGAAGTCATTGATATCTTGAATAAAGAATATAATTTTATCCAGCCTGATTCTGCAAAACATAATACTGAATCACCATTTGGCATTAAGCGCTGGTTAAAAGAAAACGTTTATTATAAGTTACCAAGCGGGATTAGGGCATTTATGTACTTCTGTTTCCGCTACTTCTTTGCATTAGGCTTTCTCGATGGCGCTGCCGGATTTTCTTTTCATTTCTTGCAGGGGTTTTGGTACCGTTATTTAGTTGATGCAAAATTGGCGGAAGTAAAAAGAATCATGGCTGAGAGAAAGTTAGATGTAAAGCAAGCAATATATATAGTGCTTAATGTTCGTGTCTAAATCCAGCTAATCAAAAGCCAATTTGGCTTATGCGACAAAAATAAAAAAAAACTGCAGGAATTTTCTCCTGCAGTTTTTTACTATCAGACGGTTTATTTGCTTCGTGACGAATATGGGATCGTAATTATTGGTGTAGCCAAAGTTTTTTTGCTAGTAGTACCAGTGAACCCCATACTGTAGTTAAAAGTACCACTAGTGCTATAAGCTGTTGGCTGATATTTAAACACTACGATACAACTTTGTCCTGGGTTTAAACTAGCTACACTTCTAACCGGCGAACATGTTTTACACATACAAGTCGTTCTAGTCACATCCATAGTTACATCTTGCGGGTAACTGCTAGCCGATGGGAATGTCATTGCTGATTCTATCTCATTTGAGGTATTGGTTACAACATATGAAATTAAACCAAACCTGCCAACCGGAACATTAATTAAGGTATTATTTACATAACTATAGCTAGTTGCAATATCTAAAGATGCACCAATAGTAATCGTTGAAAACGCTTGATTAATAGTAACCGGTAAATTCAGCGTTGCATTATATACTAATGGATTTACGGTATAAACAGTTGACGCGGCCAAAGCCTTAGTTGATAAACTTATAGTGCTTGATTTTTCAAATGTTAATGGATATTTATTATTAGTAACGCCGCTTAACGGAGCATAAATATATTTATTTGCTGCATCTCCAAACGTGGTTTGGGCACTATCGCCAGCAGTTAAGCCGCTAACTTGCAGGTTAACTTGTACCATTGTGGCGCTACTTGCTACCATATTTATTGCTAAATTGGTAGTTTTAGATTTATTAATCTTAAGTGATTGACACGCAGTCTGGACAAAGTACTTGCCAAGTGCTGGATCAGCATAACCTTGAGGAATGCAAACATTAAAATTTAATCGGCTATCGAGGCCTGATACACTAACAGAACCTCCTTGAGCGATGTTTCCGCTATACACTACCTGGTTATTATTTGCAGGGTTGATGATAGTCAGCGGTAATTGAATTTGTCGGCCACTAATTAAAGTGCCCAATGAAATTTGCGCACTGCCAGAATTAGCATCAGCAGTATAAGTCACTTTCTGCGAAACTGTTTTGTCAGCTGCTACAGCTACTTTGCCGCCATTATCCGAGTAAGTCACGACTGTATTTGCAGCAGGCGTTGCAACTACTTGGTAATTTCCGGCAGGGATACCATCAATTTGTTGGTTATAAGAAGATTTGCCTATTTGCGACTCAGGAACGGTAAAGCCCCCAGCAGAAATTCCATTTAATACAGACACTACATTAATTGCCAAATTTTTACAGCTAGTTGCAGTACATCCTGCTTTAGAGGTATCAACAGTTACCTTAACAGAACCCACAGTAGTATTATAGGTAATATTGCTCGTTACCGATTTGCCATTCGTGATGTCAACAGTTGTAGCATCAATTTGGCTAGTTGTATTAGGCACATTCGATAAGGTTATTGTGTATTTGCCAACAGGTAAATCGACACTAGTGCTATATGTTTTACCAAAACTGCCAGAAGTTAGCTTTACGCTATCCACTGCAGCGCCCAAACTGTCATTTATCTGCACCATTACTTTGGAACAATCGGCCCATTTATTACAGCCGGCATTTTTGGTGTCAATATTTAGTTTTAGCGTTCCTGTATTTGCAGTAGCTTGGAGCGCCGCTTTAGAAATAGGGCCATTTGAGCTTGCCGTTGTATCATTGGAAGAAGTGCTTTGTGTTAAGGGTGCAATTGCTGTATTGCTATTGTTGAATATCCCATCAATTTCAAAAGTTTGGTTAGCAAGGAGATTATTAAAGCCATTTTGTAAATTGCCATTAACTGATGCACTAAATTGGATAGTCTGGAGAGGCTGAAGAGTAAGATCCTTGCTTACATCTGATAAAGTTCCAACTGCTACATTTGCACCAGCAGTATTTACATTGAATGAATATGCATCTGAGTAACTAAGGCCATCAATAGCAACCCCATTGCCATTATTATCCTGGGCAACGAATTTTAAGATCGCTTGCGAAAAACTTTGTGGCGTAGAACAAATATTGCTTAAAGATAAATTACCTTTACTGTCAAATGTCCCTTTTATACAATCGTTTTTACTAAATTCTGAATAACTGCTTACTAAGGTTAAACTATTTGAAAGGCTATCCGGAGCCAATTGCGAGTTAGTCGAATTCGAAGCTACTCCTGCATTACAGCTAAGTAGTACAAATGGAATAGAAGTGGTTATTAATGATTTAAATAGAGTAGAGATGCTTTTTTTAAATTTAATTGGATTATACATTTTCCGCCTATAATTATATTTTTAATTTATTATTCTAGAATGAGAATTTTAATGCATAATTTTAGTATATTTAGCAATGCTTTGACAAGATAAATTTTATGGAAATATCAAATAAAATTAAGACATTAAATAATCTAAGGGTATGCTTGGCCTTTACTGCTTCTTATGGGATATTATCTCCTTACGAGTTGAGTAGGGGATTAACAAAGGCGGTACAATGGTTTTGGAATTGTTTTTTGGTTTTATTTGAAACTTAAATTCACCACTACCGCCTAAAGCTTGAGGTTCATACTTAAGTGTAATTATGCAACTTTGATTGGGCGCCAATTCCATTTCTGGCAATTTGCAAGTTGTATATGATGCTGCATAGCCCATGTCTAAAGGAAAATCTGAGCTATTTGGGAAAATAAACGTACTTTTAAACGGATTTTTATTAGTGATTTGGATAGAAAATAGTCCAAAGCTACCTAAAGGGATGTTTTGTAAGGTATTATTTGGCTTATTCGTTCGTTCAATACTAATACCCTGAGTATGAACATCACCATAACGCTGGATATAATTTAGTTTGACATCAAATTGATTGTTCTCACCAGTAAAATATGTTGGGTTTGCTTTATCCGTTGGCGAAAACGGTAACACATAGCTATTCCATTGGTTTAAGTTAACCGTAACGTTTTTGAAAATAATATTTGTATTTCTTTTATCAGTATTGCCGGTAATGGGTGGCATGTGGGTAATGGCAGCCTTATCAGCTAAGTTAAGATTAATAAATTTGATATCTTGATAGCCAGTATATGGTAAGCCGATACATGGGAAGCGAATAATTGGGAATAGGTATCCGAGATATTCAGAATCATAGATCGCTTTTACATTGTTAAAAACAACATCTTGGCTTGACATTAAATCTAGAAAACCATCAGGACGCATTGAAACATAATTATTTACCTTTACCTGATGAGCTTGTAGCTTTAATGATGCAGCATTTCCTGCAATAGCAGCATCTGATTCTTGGTCTTCTACTTTGCCGATTTTAATACCATGGTCGGTTACATTGCTAAGAGTAATAAAACTATTCTCTAAGCTTGATTCAATTTTTGCTGAATAATTAAGGTAAAATAGGTGTGGTGGTGAAAACCATTTGTTAATTCCGCCAGGGTTATTGCCAAATTCATCTTGTAACACGCTGTAGCGATTGGCTTCGATATTATTAAACGATAGATATTGGCCAGAGCCGTGCCAACCCATTAGATAACCATCTAGATAGATATTGTTAAATGTTAATTTGTGCGGCACTTCCATCGGTGCTGAATACAGATTAAAGTTATTGATGTCCTGGTTAGACTTATAATCAGGAACGAGTGCTACTACCTCTGGAATAAAATGGTTAGGCGCAACTTTAGCTTTTGCTGCAATTTTGAGGTTGGAAAAAACAATATTATATGAGTCACCTTTAATATAAAACATAGCAAAAGGATCCGGTAAACCGGTCCAAAATGAAGAAGAGTGATCAAAGTTAATTGAGCGATTGGTGATTAACCAATTTTTTAAAGTGATATCATTAAAGGCATAAGCCGGCGGCGTCTTTGATGAGGATTTTATAAATTCACCATTATTAAAATAGCCGCCGGGGGCCATATTTGATAATGGTATTTCACCCGTGTAAATAAAATTCAGATTGGCAAGAGTTACGTCATGAGTATTGGCTATGACAAATGCCGGCACCAATTCATTATTAACATAAATTCGTCCTCTTGGGGTGCCGCTGATTTTAGTTTGATTATCAATGAAAATTGGTTTAGCGATATCCATGCCAATATTAATTAAAAGTGGGCAATCTATTTGTAAAGTAAATGAATTTTGCCTGGCTTGCTGTATCGCCGTTGCAAGGGCGTTGCGGTCATCGTGGACTCCATCACAGTAAGCCCATTCGCTAATTGAACGAATTTTTGGGCCTGGTTTGCTAGGATTTGGTAGCGCATTTACCAAATAGCTTACAACTAGGCAAATAAAACCAAAAGACTTCCTTATATTCATTTTGGCAAAACCTTCGGGCGTTTTTTTGTCGGGCGCAAAAAGAGGTATCCTTTTACCATTTGATTCCATATGAAAATTGAAATTATGGCAAAACAAGCGCCAATAACTGTTCCAGCAATGCAATCGCCTAGGAAATGAAAGTTGAAAATCGTCAACCCACTAAAAAGTAAGATGAAAATTGAAAAAAATAATTTATTAAGCGATGGGTTAGTTACTCTTGCCCATACTAAACAATATGACATTAGGATACAATGGCCGGAAGGGAAACTGGCAAAACCGCTTACTAAATTAAACCAACTAAATCCATAATCGTTAATTGGGATGGCGTTGCTGCTTAAAAAGCAAACCTCGGGAACGCAGCGGCCAAAGATGTATTTTAGCTCGGTTTTAATTAAAATTAGTGTTATTAGGCTAATAGTTTGGTATAAGAAAAAAATAAACACTACGCGCTTTGCCAAATTGTTGCGTAAATGAATAGCCGAGCCGAAGATTATGCCTATTGCGATTAAAACAAAAAGAAAAAGTGACGTTTCAGCTGTTAGTAGCTGGAAAAGTTTACTAGGATGTTTATAATTCGCCGGAACAATCAAATGGGCACTTAAGATTGAACTTATCAAATGATAAACTTTTAAATCTAAGTATAATACAGTAAATAGCGACAAGAAAATACCAAAAATAAGCAACTTAATCGCTTTTTTGTAATTAGGTGTAAATAGGTAATGCTTAATCATGAATATAATCTATCTTCATAAAGAATTTGAGCGCTCGTGATTTTAGCATATTAATTCTTTTTTAGCGAACCCACCATTTTTGTGATATTTACGAATATCCGGAAAATAGCAGTTCATAATACCCTCAATACCGGACACTTATGTATTAATGCTATTGCAACAGTTAATTTTATTTAATTTATTTTAGTCTATCGATTTATTAAAAAGTTAATTAAATTATAGCTCAAATCTTCCGCATATAATGTTTTGTATTGCTCGTTTGCTACTTATTGATAAACTCACTTTACACAAACAAATCAACAAATTAAGCTGCCTTCGTAAATAAAATCTAATGTACTAAATAACTAGTTATAAATCAATTAACCATTTTAATAAATCTTATTATCTTGCCAAAAAATTGAAAGCTCGCAACAAACTTATGCATATTAGAATTAATTAATGTTAATTGTATTAGAATCAAAAGTGTCCGGTATTGAGGATTAGGCGGCAAAGGACTCCTTAGCCAAGTTAATATATGCAGCCAATAATATTATATTATTTATTTAATTATGTAATAAATATTATATATTCGATAAATAAATTAATGGGTTATAATTTTGATGAGATTCGGATGCTGTCGTAAAAATTGGGTAAATTATATGCTAAAATTCTAGTCAAGCAATAAAATAATTACTATTCCTGATGGTTTTATAGCGTTAATATTTATGTGATCTGTTGCGGGGTTTCTAGGTGTGAGGTTGTCACAAAACCTTTCTGATCGGCAATAAGTTTTAATGTTAATGTATGGTTTAGATACATACTACTTCTGGTTATTTTTAAATAAGTATTTTGCACTGACGTAATACACTAGAAAGAAACTTAGTATTTTTAAATAAATTTATCGCACAATCTTTTACATAAATATTTTGATTGTTAAGGTTGATATTGATATAATAGGCTGTAAAATTAAAAAAATAGGAATACAGATATTTTTATAAATTATAAACACTAAATATTTAATAAATGACTAATTGAATTTTAATTCGTTCATGTTTTTTATAGAACAGGTTTGGCGTTAGGTTAACTTTAAAACTAATTTAGCATTTTCGAATCTGTTATTGATTTATAATTCACTCTATAACTAAACTACAAAACTGCATTTTCCAATGCTGATTTTAAACTCTATAAAATGAACCATTTATCTGATATTTAGTACAGTGGAAGAAATTATATGAAAACAAAAATATATCTCCTAGTATTAATAATATTAATAGTTGGTTGTGCATCACTTAATCAATCCCAAGCAGACCAATACTATCAACAAGCCATAAACTTTTCCAATCAAGGAAATAATACTGCTGCACTAAATGCTGTTACAAATGCAATTGAGAAAAATCCAAATGCAAATTATTATTTATTACGTGCAAGGTTATATTCAAAGCTTAATAAATCAGACTTAGCCAAGGCTGATTATCAATACCTTCTTGGCGGAACCGAATCCAATAACCTTCAATTAAAAGCAGAGTATACAAACTTTTTATGTGATAGCGGTAACTATAATACTGCAATCTATTTTTTTAGCATGCTCGATAATACCAGTATTAAATCTACTAACCCTGCCAAATTTTATGATAACTTTGCAAACTGCCTAGTTAAAGCGGGCAAGGATGATAATGCTATAGATATTTATACCAAGGCGCTAAGCTATGATAATGCACCATTTTCATCTTATGCCGGTATTTCAAGCTTATATGCCAAACAACGTAATTTCCCTGTAGCAAATTACTATGCCCAATTATATTCCGGTCCAGATACTAACGATTCGCTGCAAATGAAAATTAAAGCATTATCCAATTTGATTGCAAATAGTAATTATTCAGATCAGGATAAATTGAAGTCCCAACTAGCAACATTAAATTCTAGATATGCTCAATTAGCAGGAAGTCCTGCCTCACAAGCAGAACTAAATAATAATGTTGCAGCTAGCCAGGTTGCAGTTAAACCGAACAATAATTTGATAAATAAACCAAGTATAGTTAATAATAATGTAGCCGTTAATGGGCCGGGAAGCTCAGTAGCTAAGCAAGCAGGATCACCTGCTAATTCAGATAGAATGCCACCTTCATTTCAAATGACCAATATTAAGGCTGACAATGATACGCCAGCTACACAATCTGCAAGTGTTAGTAATGATACGAATACGGTTCATTTTTCTGCACGTAGCGCACGCTTAGCTGCAATTGAGGGTAGGGTAAGGACTGACTCAAAAGGCCGTAATTATATTATAGTTGCTGCAAGCGATACTGTTTATTCTATTTCTCAGGCGACGAAAACATCTATTAATACATTGACAAAATTAAATAATATTGTCAATAATAAAATTGAAGTTGGCCAGGTTTTATATTTAAATTGATATTTAAAACCTAGATATCAAATCCCGGCTAATTTATAGCCGGGATTTGGCTTTGTTTATATTGCAAATTGCTTACTGCTCAATTTTGCCATATTTGGTGAGTTAAATCTAATTATCTCCTGTTAATCCAGTTTTTGTTTTATGCTTTGCTAACGCCAATAAGGTCAAGCCTAGTTTACTCGGTTTTAAAGATTTGCTCATGCTATGAAGTAGTATATAATACGTAAGTTCCCACTTAAATCTAAAAACGATAAGTCCGGAATTAGATAGAAAATAATTAATATATGATGTTACACGCTCTTACAAATTCTAGTAAAAAAATAGGATTTATTAAACGGTTAATTGATTTATACGAACTATGGAGCTTATTAGATTTCGTTTACGATGGTAGCTTAATTCGTTGATCTGTTTGAGTGAAGCGAGTTTATCAACATATAGCAAACGAGCAATACAAAATCTTATATGCGAAAGATTTGAGTTATAAATCAATTTACCTGTTTAGTAAATCAGATAGTTCTTAGTTAAATTTATTAAATGCATAACAAGCATCAGTTAATATTTCTAAATGATTGAGTTGAGGTGAGATGCAAACAACAATAATTTTCATATTTATTGCCATTTTGGTAATAGCTGCACTGCTAATATTTTATTTAAAAATCCAAAAATTAAACCAATACCAAAATGATGAATTAATAAATAAAACTAATAACTTAGTGACAAAATTGGCCCTTGCTGAACGTGAAGCAGAATTCGTAAGGCAGGAAAAGACAAAATTAACTCTAGAAATAAAAAGCTTAGAAACAGATTTGGCTGAATTAAAAGCGATAGAAAAGACGTTATATACTGACAAAATGCAATTAGTAAATGATTGTGCAAGGTTAAGTTCTGAAAATGATAGCTTAAAAGAAGCGTATCACAAACTTGAGGAGCTGCTCGCAAAATTGCGTCTTGAATTAAATTCTGAGTTTAATTCCTTAAAAGAGCGCGCAATCTATGAGCTTCAAGCAAAAGCCAATGATACTTTATTAACAATTGGCAAACAAAGCGTTGTTGAACCTTTGGAAAAGAGACTTCGTGAGCTTGATGAGAAAATTATTAGCCTTCGTAAAGAAACTCAAGATATTAGTAGTAAATCAGCCAGCTTAAGTGAGCAAGCAAATAATTTAACTCAAGCATTAGTCCGTGACAGCCAAAAGAAAGGAGAATTCGGCGAAATGATCCTTGCGAATATTCTTGAATATGCTGGGCTTAAAGATAAAATTAGTTATTTAGAGCAAACTTATTTAACAACAGAAAAACCTGACAGTAAAAACTTACGGCCGGACTGTTTGATACGTCTACCGGAAGAGCGCGCGATTATTGTGGATAGTAAGAATATCGTTGGTGAATATTATAAAGGATTAAATGAGGGCATTGATAAAACAAAAGCTATTAACGATGCAATTCAGCTTACCATAAAAAATTTGGCTAATAAAAAGTACGTAGAAGAGACAGAACGCCAAACTGGGTGGTCGGTATTTGATTATATGATTATGTTTATACCAAATGAAGGATTATTTAACCTGGTGATTGAGCAAGACAGTAAATTAGATAATCGCGGGGTTATTTGGAGCGCTTTCTCGCAAAAAATAATTATTGCCGGTCCGTCAACAATTTTACCATTACTTGCAATGATAGAAAGAATGTGGCAAAACCACGAAATTGAAGAAAAAATACTACAGATTTTGAAGATAGCTTATGATTTAGTTGACCAGCTACGTTTAACATTAGAGCGAATGACCATTTTAGGGCATAGTATTAACAAGGTTGCTAATAATTATGATGATGTGATTAAAAGCTTCGCTAATGGTACCAACAGTAGTGCTTATGGGAAATTAAGTCAGTTAGCTGGCTATAAGCGCGAATTAGCTAATAACCAGCCAATATTTGCGGAAAAAGCCGTTAAACGCTACCCAATTTACGATGGCACTAAACATCACATAAGGGAGAGCATAACAAATGAAGGGGAAATTGACTAGAACTGATTTGTGTGATTATATGTGTGAATCATAGACATCGTTTCAATTAATTTTTGTTAAAATGATGAATTATGGATCACACAGATTATAACAAAACTTGAATTTATAATCTCCCCGAATAACACACAAATATCCTTTCTAAATGTTAAACATGTTTTAATATCTCTTTTTTTAATAGCTCATTTAAAAAGTTACTTGCATTTTTATGTTTCTGTAACCATGAAATAATATCCATATCCAATGTAAAGCTAACCTTTTTCTTTACTGGTTTGTAAAACAATGGATTTGGTCTAATCAAATTTATTTCATTTTCTGTTATCTCTGCATCATCGCTGTAATCAATGTCTTCATCTTTCAAGCTTCTTAAATAAGCTAATTGTTCTTCTCTACTTTTTGTTTTCATGGTATAACCTCCGTTCTGTTTTACTAGCACATCTTACAGATATTATCCTGTACTTTTTTCCTCGTTTTGTGTAAACAACTGACAAAACAATACCATCGAGTGAACCAACATACTTTATCCGAATTTCATTATCAACAATTCGATTAACCTCGTACCCATCTTTATCAGAAAAGACCTCTACAGCAACATCAAAAGCTATTCCATGTTTTTCAAAGTTTTTCTGATTTTTATTTTCATCCCACTCAAACATAGCCACCCTTTTTTATCGTACTAAATTATACTCCTTAATGTAGAGTCTGTCAAATAACTACCTACCCATACTCCAAATTTTATCTATTCTTCGCTCTAATTCTTGTTTTTTGTACGGTTTAGGTTTATCTATATCAAGGTTTTGCGCATTAGAAATATCTAAATCTCAGATATTAGCAAAGTCTAAGTCTACCACTTGCTCAATCTCAATGTCCAAGCGCTTACTTTCTAATATTTCCTGATCTTCTGAATTAGCTAAAATCATATTTGCAAAGAGTTTATTGCTGGCGATAACCTTAGTTGTAGCTTTAATAAATTCATCATTACCGAATATGTTTAACTCATTTACCAAACTGGCTAACAGCAACACCCAAGGCTAGCATTATGGTTTTTTAAGTCTGTTCTCCATAATCAGTGAATCTTATAACCGAGTAAGATGATATAATTTTGATTAATAGCAAAATTTATACCCCATAATGAAATTTTACAGTGTCTATCAGACCTATAATTAATCTATTAATCTTGGTATTTAACGGAGAAAAAAATGCGGCAAACCTTACTTCTTGCACTTTTAAGTGGAGCACTTGTATTAGTAGCGGGATGTGCTACTTCATCTATGAGCAAAAATCAGCCAAGTCAACGGCAAGCTGTGCCGGGATTTATTGATGATTATAGTTTATTAAAACCTGTCGCAACTGATTCTGATGATATAAAGCTTTTTCGTTACGTAAATCCGAATTTTAAACGTAGTGATTATCATGCTGTAATTATAGAGCCGGTAGTAATTAATCAGAACACTGAAGAAAGCGGTGTTCGTCCAGAAGTACTGGCACAAACCCGCGATGCTCTTGATAATTACTTAAGAGGTGAAGCTAGTAAAAGGTTTAATGTAACTAACACTCCTGGTCCTGGAGTTGCTCGATTAAAAGTTGTAATTACCGGAGCCGAACTTGAGGGAGATGGTTTTAAACCACGTTATTTGATACCAATTTCTGCAGTACTGCATTTGGCAACCATGGCTTCAGGTTATGATAACAAGCACGCAGTACTAGAAATTGCAAGTAAAATAACCGATAGCCAATCAAATCAGCTTTTAGGTGCTTCTGTAGCTACTATTAACGGTGAAAAATTCCGTAACGAAGTAAATACTCCTGAAGAGTTCCAAACTCTGGCAAAATCATATGTTGATAAAACTACCAAAGCAGCTGCAGGTCTAGGAGGTAACTAGTAACTGATAGTTGCCCCCTTAATGAAGCATAACCTCTAGTTAGCTGATATAACGCGAGTCTACTCATTTTAGAAGAAGTGTAGAATCGCGTTAATTTATTTATACATTGAAATAAAAATTGTTCGCCCGGGCTTATAGGGAATCTTAGTACCGGACACTATTATATTTACTTTTATTCAATCGGGATTTAAGTAGATTTAATTTATTCTTAGGAATGCTTTATCTATCCTTCATATTTGAGTAATAGTTAAAGTATTCCTAAGAATAAATTGGTTTATAATAAAACTCGATTAACTAATCTGTAGTGATAAAATTGTCCGGTATTGAGATAGTAAATTCTAATCCTGATTATTAAAAAGGTATATAATGTTTAAGCAAATATTAGCTAAAGAATTAAAACAAAGGCTTGATGAAGGGGCAAACTTAGTTCTGTTGGATGTCCGCCAAAATTATGAACATGACGAATTTCATATTCCTAACTCGCTTCTGATACCATTAAATGAATTGCCAGAACGATATAGTGAGCTTGAAACATTTATTGACAAAGAAATTATTGTATATTGTAAAGCTGGAGTACGTAGCCAAATGGCTTGCCAATTTTTGGCTTCCCACGGCTTTAAGCGATTAGTTAACCTTGCTGATGGAATTTTAGGCTGGTAAAAATGCAATAATTTTTGCAAAAAGTTATCGTTAACATTAATGTAAACCACAAATTTACATTTCCGAAAATTTAATATTAAATATAAGTTACGATATATTTAGAGATTTTTTGCTTATCCACAAAACCTGTGGATAACTCTGTGGGTAAACTTGCCTGAATCTTTCTAAAACATTGAAATTACAAGAGTTTAACAATAATTAGTTAATTGGTTTAAGTTAAAAATATTAAATAAAAACAATATGATGTCTTTTGTCAAGAAAAATAAAAAAATAAAATAGTTCTTGACAAATTAACGGTGGATAACTTTTAAGTAAAATCAAGCTTTTATGCCGATTTTGAATGGTAATTGTCGAATAGATATGCAAGATAATATTATTTTTTTTCAAACAACCTTCCTGGGAGGTGCAGATGAAGCCGCTGGGTTATTTAATATACTTTATGCAAAGCTGGCTAATTCAACCAATAAAAATGTTTTTGAGAAATTGCAAATTGTAGTTCCAAACCAAGCAATGGCAATTTTTCTTAAAGATCAGGTAGCTAAAAGTGAAGGCATTTGTGCAAATCTCGATTTTGTAGTACTTTTGGGTCCTGTATTGCAGAATTATTATATTGCAAATAATCCAGGTGAAGTAATTTTTGAATTTTCTAAAGCAAAATTTATAATTTATGATTATTTGCTTTCAATGCCATTTAAAAGTAGCGATGCTAAAGAAATTAACCAGTATATAATTGTTGATGATCAAGTTGATAAATTTAGGGCTTTCCAGCTTGCATGCCAGTTAGAACAGATTTTTCATGAATATCTCTACTTGCGAACTGAAGACCTGATTAATCTATCTAATTCCAACTTTCCTACTTGGCAAAAGCAAACATTAAATTATCTGTTTAGGCAAATTAGCCCGCATAAAACATTTTTAGATATTTATAAGTACTTTGCAACGCTTGACTTGGAGCAAGCCAAGCTAAAATTACCAGATGAGCTTTTTATTTTTGGTTTAACTAGCGTATATCCGTCACAATTACAAATTATCAAGAAACTAGCTAATAAAATTAATATCTTTTGGTATCATCAAACCTGCTCCTTTGAATATTATGGTGATCTTTTGACAACTAAAGCCAGAGCTAGGCTTGAAAAAAAACTACTGCGTAAGCCTGAACTAAGTTTAGATGATCTTTATCTTACCGATGGTAATCCTCTTCTTGCCAATCTTGGCCAACAATCTAGAGAATTTATTGAATTATTGAATGCTAATGATATCGAAGTATATAGTTTTAAGCCAGAGCAAAATCACCGACAGACCGCTAATACCTATCTAAGCATTATTCAAGATGACATTCGCCAAATAAAATATCGCATAGAACCCTTGTTTAGGTTAGAAAGGGATAACCGTTTTTATGCTGACCCTATCAGAATATGTAATGCGGACGCAAAGTCATTTTATGACTTAGAAAACCAACTCTCTAGTATAAAAATTAATATATGCCATAATAAAATGCGCGAAGTACAGGTAATGTTTAATGAGTTGGTTGCCCTGCTTGATAAAAATCCTAAAATAACTCTTGACCAAATCTTGATTACGGCTCCTGATATTGATAATTACGCATCATATATCACTGCAGTATTTGATAATGAGATAATGTTAAAATCTAATGGTGAAAGCTGTAAGCTGCTTTATAATATTACTGGTAATCGTCTTCATAAAGATTATAAGATAATTGCAACTACAAAGCTTATTTTAAATGCGCCTTATTTATTAACTGTAAATTACTTTATTGAAATCTTAATGCAAAGTGAAATCCAGCATAATCTAGAGCTAGATGCACGCGATATCGAGTTAGTGAAAACTTGGCTATCAGATAATGCCACTAACTTCGGATATACTAGTGAGGATTACGAGGAATATGGCTATGCCAATTATTCGGTTCATAGCTTTAAACAGTTTCTAAATAATTTAGTACTCGGTGCATGCCTAAATGATGAATTAATCATTAATAGCCAAGCTTTACCGTACTTAAGAATTAATAATAAAGTGCAGATTCCATATGATAACCTTGATAGTAATCAAATTGAGCTGTGCAATAAGTTAATTAATCTTATTACAATATTAGAGCAGTTACGGACATTTTTCTATTTAGATGCCAATATACCTCGAGAATTTTGCATTGCAGAAATCCATAATCAACTAAATAATCTAAAAGAAATTTTAATCATAAATGATGCAGACTTGCTAATCTTTGATGAGTTTTTAGGTAGTTTACTCAATTTAGATACAGCCAATACTATTACTTTGCCAATACTCAATCTGATTTTAAATAGTTATATTGATTCTTCAAGGAAAAAAATCAGGTTTGATGGTACGATAACTTGTGCTTCTATGCAATATATGCGGAATATCCCATTTAACTATATTTATGTTCTTGGCCTAAATTTTGGCGAATTTCCTAGTAATTATAACCCTAATCAATTAAGCATCCTGGCTCGAGACTGGTATCTTGCTGATCGGAATTATAATATTGAGGATAAACAAGCTTTCCTAGATATAGTCTTGGCGGCAAAAAAACAACTTTTTTTCAGTTATATTGGTCGTAAAGAGACTGATAATAGCATTATAAAACCTTCACCTATCTTGGAGTTATTTATTCGTACATTCGGACAAAGTTTCTTAGATTTTAAAGACAATAATGACCCAAGTAAACCCAAATATCATTTTGCAAATATTTTAGTCCAACATTCTTTACATCCCTTTTATAATAACCGTGAAGTTAACTATTCAGCTTTATGGCATAAAATTGCACAATCTTGTAATGATACGCAGGATTTCCCGCGCTGGGATTTCAGTAAAACCAGCCGTATCTATCTGACTGAGCAACAGAAGTTACTCTTTTACCGGATAACAGTAAAACAGTTATTAACTACCTTTTTATTTACTAATGCCAATTTATACCGGGTATTGGGAATTAGTCAGTTCACTGACGAAATAGAGCTTAATGATAATGAAAGCCTCACTTTATACAATCGTAGTCTAGCCGCGACGATTTATGAATATTTTGAATTTTACCTTGGCAATGCCCAAGTTAACCAGGAAAAATTAAAAACTTTCTTGAAGTTAAAAGGTATTTTGGGTTATGAACATATTGGGAATTTACAATTTGAGCATTATTACAATATTTACCAGGGGTATAAGGCTAACCGTGGATTGATTTTGGCAAATTTTAAACTTGAATATACTATCAGCCGGGACCATGAACCTATTTTAATAGAAATTGAAGATGCTTTATGGGTAGAGGGTAATGCAGTTATTATTACGGATAATTTTGAGACTATCCGTGGCGAACAATTAGCGAGTAAAATGGAAGAGATCCCATATGCGTTAAAATTTAAAGCGCTTATAGTTGCCGGAATTCTCGGTTCTAAGCCAAGTTTCCAGGACATTGACGGACAGATTGATCAGGTTATCATCAGGCAAATTAATATTAAAGGTGAGAAAAGAGACTTTATTGTTGCGAAAGTAGAAAAAAATATCTTCGAAAATATTTTAAAGTATTATTTAAGAAGTTTAGCTAATCCGGTATTAATTCATAAAGCCGCAATAGAAGAATTTGCTAAATCAAGTTTGGAAACTGATCGTGCAGGAAACCGCAAAAACACATTGGATCAGTGCATTCTTAGAGCAAGAGCGAAATATCTCCAGGATTATAAAAATTATGATTTGGACAGGGCAAAACAAGATATGATTTTTGCTGGAATTGCCGAAGATTATTTTGAGTTTATAAAAAGTATTGGCGGAGTCAATGATATCATAAAAATTGGTGAAATTTTAACTAGGCTAAATCAATAAAATTTGGATATAATCTTAGCGATTAAAATTAGCTAAGGAACAGTGACGATGAAGCCAGATTTGATGAATATGTATCATACCCTTGATAAGTTAAGGCAACGGATTTTACAAGTTACGGCATTGGCTTATAATATCATTTCTGAAAGATATTATATAGGTAGCTCGATACTTTATGCCCATGGAGGGTTACATAAAAAATTACTTTCTCAATTAACTACTGATAACGGAGGACGCAATATAAGTGAGAGGGATATGATTTTAATGGTCAATTCCTTGGCTCGCGAAGGTTTTCTTAATAAGGAAGGTGAATGCCATCCTGCATTAGTTTTTCCCATTTGCAAAATTGCCTGCCGGCCTGAAAACTTAAAAGTTAACTTGGGTATTGTTACTATGATTGAGCGCTTTAAGCCAATACCTGAGTTTACTAGTTGGCGGAAATTTGATATTTATGACTACCGCTCTATAGAGCATGAAGATTTTCGCGGGCTTAATTTGGCGATTCATACCAATAATGTATCGATCTTTGAAAAAAGTTGGACAAGTGAAGAGCAGCTTAAGATAATTACTGCCTACCGTTATATTTTTTATTCAGTTGATATAGATAGCGAATGGCTACGTTCGCGTCAACCAATATTCCAAGCCATTATATGTGTTGTAAAATTAAGCCGCGACCTTGGTCTTAATCTACAACCATTAGCGGATCATATGAATTGGCGGCGATATTTCAATACCCTTGCATCTTCATTGCAGTTTGCAAATTTCCCATTATTAGAAGCGCAAAAGAACCAGTTAAACATAGCTTATGCAAAATATGATAATATAAGTAAGCCTTCTAGCCGTAATATTTGGTCAGAGAGCTTTTATTTAGCGACAGAGGCCTTGCTTAGAGGAGAATATAGTGAGGCTTACCGTTGTTATGATAATTCCGTACGTGACTTTAGTACTTTAACTAAACGGGACTATTGGTTTTCGCTAACTGAGGCCTCAATTTTATATACTATTACCTTAATCCGCGACAACAAGCCAACTAAAATAGAAACTTCAATTATAAGTAGACTAGAGCGTTTGGAACAGCATCAACGGTTTATATTGGTATTATCAGCATTCCAAGCGATAGCTTGTGATAACCTTAATTTAGCCAAAGAATGTTTGAATAAAATCCAAGCAAGCTTTCAGGAAAGTAATGAGCAAGTAACATCACGCGATTTAACCGAATTTGCCTTATTTTCACTTCTGCTAAGCAAGATCCTCCCTGAACAGGTCAGCTGGTCTAATGTCCGGAAAAACCTCGAATTATGTAGCCTTCTAGATGTCCCGTTAGCTTTAGCAATTAGCGCAGAATTAATCCTATACCATTTTTCTGACGATAAGGTAGCACAGGAGCTATATGCCAAGTCGCCGTATCAAGGTCTAAATATTACTCAGTTGATAACAGTGAAAGCAGATTGGGAGTATACTTTAGATAACTTATCTGCACTTTTATCTGCTGGAGCCTCAACCAAACCGGATGCGTTTAAAAACCGCCGTTTAGCATGGCTTCTTGATCCGCTGACGTTGGAGATTCAAATAATTGAGCAAATATTGGCAAAAGATGGACAATGGGAAGCCGGCAAGGAAATACCAATTAGCCGGCTTGCTAGAAGAATTGACCTTGATTATATCGAAAAGTATGATACCAAAGCATTACTAGCACTAGAAACGGATGATGAGCGCAAAAACAGTTATGAGTGGAATCATTCACGATTAATTATGAACTTGGTAGGCCATCCATGCGTTTTTGAATATAGCAATCCAGAAATTCCAATAGACCTTTATATTGATACCCCGGAACTTTACATAAAGCAATCTGGCAATGACTATTTTCTTAGCCTATCACATGTTGCTGCGGAAAGCGGAGTTTATGTAGAGAAGGTAAATGCTGGTAAATATAAGGTAATTAATTGGTCACCACAATTAGTATCTTTATCTCAATTAATAGGTACTTCCGGTTTAATTATTCCCGGAGAAGCTAAAAGTAGGTTAATGGAAGTTATTGCGCGTAATAGCCAGGTAATTAAAATCCAGATTGAGTTGGCTGAGGATAATTTGGTAGAAGAAGAGGCAAATGGACAGTTATTTTTCTTGGTCCGATATATTGAAGCCAAGTACGAAGTAAACTTGATTATGCGTCCTTTTGGAGCTACTGACGCCCAATTTTATCCGGGACATGGTGAACCGGCTAAGATAATTGAACAAAGTAATATTTCTTTTCCACGTAAAATAGTTCGTAATTTAAAAGAAGAGTTAGAAGCTGCCAAGAAAGTTATTGATGCGTGCCCGGTTTTACTTACTTCACAAATAAGCCAGTATGTATGGAGATTTGACGATAAAGAAACTTGCTTACAATTTCTTTCTGAAATTAAGTGTTTTGAGGATAACGGCCTAGTATTACTCGAGTGGCCAGAAACTCCTTCGGTTAAATTAAAAGCGAATCTGGATAAAAGTAAATTAGTAGTTAATATAGATTCACAGCGTGAATGGCTTAGGTTTGAGGGGCAGTTTATTTTGGGCAGTGAGGCTATCATCAATTTACAGTCATTACTTGAGCACATTAGCCAAGCAAATAGCAGGTTTATTGAATTTGCTAGTAATGAACATATTGCAATTAGCGAAGGCTTTAAAAACAAGCTGCTTCAATTAACAACCGTTAGCGATGATGGCTTAACAATGCATTATTTGCACTATGCGTTATTAAAGCCTATTGTTGACTTAGCAAGTGAAGTATATTGTGATGAATTGGCTACTAAGTTGATAGCTAATTTCGGCAATATACAGTTGCCAAATTTGAGATTGCAATTGACTGCTAAACGTTTATTAAGGGGCTATCAAGAAACTGGTGTGCTCTTCATGTATCATCTGCTTAGAAACGGATATGGAGCCTGTTTAGCAGATGAGACTGGGCTTGGCAAAACCATCCAGGGGTTAGCGCTTCTTATTGAAATGGCTAAATCTGGTCCTAGCTTGGTTATGGCAACTGCTAATGAATGCATTACTTGGCAAAACCTTGCTGCCAGGTTCGTTCCTGAATTAAATCTCAAGATTATTGAAACGCAACACTTTACCAATAAGAGATTTATTTTTGACTCTCTTGCAGCATATGACTTAGTGATTTGTAGCTATGGTTTTCTAGAGAATGCAACAGATTTACTTACAAAAATTAAATGGAATGTATTAATACTTGACGAAGTTCAAGAAAATAGTGACAAGCTAGCCGAACGCATCTCGCTGATTACCCCATTACATTGCCAGCATAAAATCGTATTAAGTAGTATTCCCTTAGCTAAGCAGCAAGAAACTCTCTGGCAGGTTTTCCATTTTTTAAACCCTGAGCTCTTTGGCAATCTTGCTCACTATGAATCAAAATTTATTAAACCTATCCATAGTGGCAATAAATTTGCACAAACAGCATTAGAACATATTGTCCGACCATTTTTATTAAGACGAACAAAACTTATGGTCAGTGAAGAACTTCCAAAAGTACTTACAGTTCCCAAATTTATTGAACCAACGCCGGCTGAACACACCTTTTATGAATTAATCCGTAAACAGGCTCTTAGCAATCTAATAAAACAAGACCAAGAGAAATTTGACAGCCAAGCTTTTTTAACTGAAATTCAAAAAATTTATCAATCTCATGTCAGCCCGCTATTAATTAACCCAGAAGTTAATTTGGAACATAGCCGCCTTGCTGAAGTCGTTTCAATTGTTCGCCGTGAAAGTGCAAACTACCAGAAGGGCATGATTATCTGTGACGTCCAATGTAATTTGGAAATACTAACTAGCCGCTTAAACGAAAATAACCTTAGCTTTCAAGTTTTAGATTTAACACAAGTAGAGCCAACTGGGAATACGGTTATAGAAGAATTTTCAATTCAAAGTTCAGTATTAATTGTTTCAGGTCTCACCGAGGGGTTCGTGAAATTGGTATCTAAGGTAAGTTATGTAGTTTTTGTTAACCTTTTAACTGAAATTGAATTTACCTATAGCAATTTATACCATGAAATTATCAATCATATAAAAGAGCCTTTAATTTTATACCAACTAGCCTTAAGACACACAATTGAAGAAAAAATTTTTACTTTAGCAAAAGACAAGCAAATAAGTATCTCGGAGCTACTATTGGGTAAAAGGGCGCTAGTTCAAGAGGACCTGGTTTACTTTATTGACTTAATAAAAAATTAGCTGCGGTTAACTAAGGTTAAAAACACTTGCTATTCTTAGTAGAAGGCACTGTGATAAGGGGAATTACCCTCAAGAAAATTACTTAAGCTTGATATAATATCGGCAAATTATATTTTAATGTTATTTAAGTGAGCTTAATGAGTAATCACCCCTTAACACAGATTAGTTTTAGTATAAGTGATTCGGCATGGGTAGTAGAAGCTAGTGCGGGTACCGGCAAAACCTGGACAATCGAGCGTCTATTTATTAAAGCATTACTTGAAGCTACTCGCTATGGTGTAGAAGAAATTCCTATATCACTTGAAAATATTTTAGTGGTTACCTTTACTAATGATGCTACGGAGGAACTCAAGCAAAGGATCCAAGAGCAAATGCAGTCTAGTGTCAATCTAATTATTTTTTGGCATAACCTGGGCTTAGATAATATAAAGTTTAGTGAACTGGATCCATTTCAGATATATTTATTTAATCGCATAAAAAATAATGACTTCCGTAAGGATATTACAGTTCTTAGTCGTGCTTTGCAGAATTTCGACTTGGCTGCCATTTTTACAATTCATAGCTTTTGCAATAAAATCCTACATGATTTTCCTTTCGAGTGCAATGTTAACCCTGAATTTGAGCTGGTTTCAAGTAAAGTAGATATCTATAATCGCTTAGTATTAAATTTTCTGAGAAGCGAGATAATTAATAATCCCTTTCTAAAACCTTATATTAATGAAGTGTATACCAATCTGGAAAAATTATTTGCTTCAGATAATTTAGAACTAACTTTAGCCGAACGAATCGCCCAGAAGCTACCTTCAGATTTATTTAAAATTGAGCAAAAAGAGCTAATAGTTAAGTATAAATTTAATTCTTCACCATGTTTAGACAAGCTAATCCAAAAAGAACTAGATGGAGAAGAGATGCGCCTTGTCAAAGCCGAATTTTTAGCTTATCTTGTCAATTATTTAGAAATAAAGTATCGGGAAATGTCATATGCCCTAAATCAGTTGACTTATGACGAAATTATCCAAAAAGTTGCTGATGCCTTGATTAGTTCGGATACACTCAGAGACAAGATATTTAATAGCTTTCCGGTAGCATTTATTGATGAATTTCAAGATACCGACACACTTCAGTGGCAAATATTCAGCCAAATCTATCATTTGGATACTCACATGCGTGGCAATGTAGTGGTAGTCGGAGACCCTAAACAGGCGATATACCGCTTTAGGGGAGCTGATGTAGAAACCTATTTGGAAGCACGCGCACAAATTAAAAACTACCTTCAATTAGATAGTAATTACCGTTCTCATCCTGAGATCATGAATTTTATAAACCAATTATTTGATTTATCCAATCAGCAGTCGTCGGTTGAGACGAGTTTTCTTGGTAGTGGAATTACGCATAACAATGTTAATGCCTGTGCCAAAGTTGAGATAAAGCTGCCTAGTGCCAAAGAGTTACAGCAGTTAGCTGTTAAGCGAGGGGTAACTCAGGAATTTTATGACGCTTCAGTACAATTGGTAGTGATAAAAGGTTCTACTAAACCTGAACGTCAGAATAGGCTTCTTGCTACTATAGCTTTTGAGATACTAGCTTTACTTAATGCGGATCCTAGCCTTACCGGGAAAATTGCAATTTTAGTAACAAAGAATAAGGAAGCCGCAGAAATTGTAAAATTTTTGCGCCGCTATGGGATTAGGGCTGCGGAGTTAAAACTTGGCAATATCTATGCTACTGAGACAGCAAATAATTTGTATTTGATACTAAAGTCGATGGTCGATCTTGCCAATCGGCGTAATTTTATTCAAGCTTTAAGCTGTAAATTATTAAATATCCAATTAGATCAACTTGACCCGGGGGCTAGTAATTATAATCAGCTTATTGAGAAGTATTTGCAGAGATTCTTTAATTATAAACAAATTTGGGATAGACAAGGAGTTATTTCTCTAATATATTCACTGATTAATGATATAGTAAATGATGATTTTAAAAAAACTACTTTAACTAATCGTGAATTAGCTAATATCTGGCAGCTCGCAGAGCTAATCAATGAACAAAGCAGGAAAATGGCTAATCAATCTGAGCTACTGTTTTGGTTAAAAAATAAAATCAAAAATGCTAATAATAACCTTGCTGCCGATATCGATGGAAAAAATGAAGAACTAGTCCGTCTTGACAATGATAATGAGCAGATAGTTATTACAACCCAGCATAAATCCAAGGGACTGGAATTCGAAATTCTATTTTGTCCCTATTTCAAAAACAGTAACCAACTTGACGGTAATTATGATTTCAATTATCGACGGCCATTTTTTAGTAATTTCCGTTCAGGAAATGCCCCTAAAGCCGCTTTAGTAATGGATCCTTTGCTTGGGAAATCTATTGTAGAGAATGATAACAAGGAAGCGCACCGGCTTAATTACGTGGCATTAACCAGAGCCAAAAGTAGGCTATATATTTATCTCAAACAAAATACCTTTAATAAAGCAACTGGTAAATATAACCAAAATGAGAGGCCTGATAAGTTAATTGAACTATTTGGTTATGTTAAAGACGATCCTAGTGATACCTCCCATCCTTTATTCAATTACCCACAATTTTTTAGCGCGGAACCTAGTTTAGCCATAAAGAACCCTAGCAAACTGCCAGGTGTGGTTGCATATAGTCGAGATTATTTGAGTTTGACTGATTTAGCAAAATTTAACTTGGCAAACTTTGCTAATGAAGAAGTAAAAGCAAGCAACTTCGCTTGCGTAGATGAGCTTTTTGCATGTAAGCCCGCTTATCTTCGCCAAAGTTATACAGCTCTTACCAGTCAAACTGCGAAAAATGATCCTTTCAGCCTCGGAAATTACTTTGAATCTAATGAGCCAATGCCAGTGAAAGAATATACTTATCGTTTTAACATTTTAAATGATAAGAACCTTAAAGGTGCAACTTTTGGGATATTATTCCATGAATTATGTGAAAAATACCCTTTATCTTCTGAAGAGTTAAGTAATATACTACAAAAGCACAATATAGACTGTGTCAAGACTAACTATTTAAATGAATTGCAGCTAATGCTTGAAGAGTCATTTAACTACAAATTAATCAATAATTTAAGTTTAAATTACATATTACCAAATAGCCAACATGAATTAGAATTTAATCTATTAATAAATAGTAATGTCGAAATTGGCCATGAAATAGCCAATCTTATTAGCAATCATTTCGGAAAAGAGCATCCCTTTAGTATGGCTGCTAAAAGCTTGGGCCGAATAGAGTCAGGTTTTTTGGTTGGTTTTATCGATTTATTTTTTGCCTATGATGGCAAGTATTGGGTACTAGACTATAAGACTAATACTTTAGACGATTATTCTGCAGTTCTAGATTGCCATAGCAGGCATATCAACTCGTTACTTGAATCTATGGCGGATCATCATTATTATTTACAATATCTGTTATACTTGGTTGCAGTGAAGCGCTATTTAGAAAGAAGGCTTGGGATCCAAGATGCAAGTGGGTTAATCGGTGGCACTATATACTTTTATGTGCGTGGCATTTATATTGATCATCTAGAAGAAAACCAAGGTGTTTATTTGGATGATTCATGCCAACAACTTGTGGCAGATATTGATAAGTTATTAAAAAGTGTGAGTTAGTGATGAAGAGCGAAATACTTCCCATAAGTAAATATTTAACTCAATTTGTTTCTCCTCTTTTATCTATAGAGGAACGAGAATACTTTACGATTATTGCTGACTTGATAATCACGGGACTTAATCATGGGCATAGCTGCGTGGACTTAAGAAATATCTGTCATTGTCTACAATTGAGCAATAAAGAAATAATAGCTCTACTTATTAAAAGTAAATTAGCAAGTGTTTATGAGTTAGGAAGCGGATTAGCCCCTATGCCGCTAACGATTCTTAAACTAAAAAACAAAGAATTGGTATATATCACCAAGTACCTTCATTATGAATTAGCAATTAGTAATAAGATTCATCAATTAACTAGTGAATATAGTGAAGTTCAGACAAACTTACAATTTATCAATGCTATCAGACTGTTGCATGAGATTAGCTTAAAACATAATTTACCTAACCTGGAGCAATTGCAGGCAATAGAAAACAGCGCCAAGCAAAAGTTTAGTATTATTACTGGCGGGCCAGGCACGGGTAAAACTACGACAGTTACATTACTACTTTGGTTACTGGGGCAAATTTACGGCCAAGAGCTCAAGATTAAAGTAGCAGCACCGACAGGTAAGGCTGCCAATCGGGTACAGGAATCAATACGAAATAGCATCAGATTCTTCAAGGATAAGCAACTTGCACTTGAATATAGTCTATTAGAAAACCTTTTAGCAGATAGCGGTAATTTTTCAACTTTACATAAATTATTGGGTTATCAGGCAAATAGCATTCATTTTAAACACAATCAAAAAAATCCATTAGACTTGGATGTATTAATTATTGACGAGTCGTCAATGATCGGTTTACCATTATTTAGTAAATTGTTAAATGCGATTAATCCTGGCCGTATCAAGCATTTGATATTCTTGGGCGACCGTAACCAATTATCTTCTGTTGAAGAAGGGTATGTCTTTGCATCACTTGTTGAAAGTAGCCAAAATGCTTTTATGCCAATTCAATATGACTTATTTAGCGAAATCTCCCCATCAATTTTACGTGAACTTGTAATTAGTAACCGGAATAAAGGTGATATTGGGAAACTCTCCCAAGCAATTTTGAAAGAAGATATTCCTAAAGTTTTTGAATTACTTGCAAACTCTCAGGCGATATCCTTACATGAAATTAGGCTGCCACATATAATACGTGAAACTTTGGCTTCGAAGCCGAATTCAGTAATTGAGTATCTAAATTATGCCAAGTTATTTGACTCTACATCCATGGAGCCTAGTGAATTATTCTCTAGGTTATCCAAGCAGATAATACTGTGCTTGACTAATCAAGGTGTCTTTGGAGTCGAAAACCTAAATACTCAAATTGAAAAGTCGATACGAAGAATCCTAGCCATTAATGAGGAATGGTATACTGGACGTCCCATAATAATTCTTGAAAATGATTATTCGCTAGGTATATTCAATGGTGATATTGGGATTGCTATATGTAAAGAGGGTAAAACCAGCATCATATTTGACAATAACCTCGAATATATTCCAGAAGTTTTACCTAAATACCGCTTAGCATACGCAATTACGATCCATAAGTCGCAAGGCTCTGAATATGATCATGTAAATATAGTTTTACCTGAAATTAGCATAAGTGAAGAGCAGCAATTATTAAGTAGAGAATTAATTTATACTGCAGTTACACGAGCTAGGACCTCCATTACTCTTTTTGCAACAATTGCAGCTATTGAAGCTGCAATTGTAAATAAGACGATTAGGACTAGCGGCCTTGGCTTGTTATTACAGCAATAAAACTACAATTTCTAACACTAATAACAATTTTCACAGATGCGCTTTGATATAAACCTGATTTTTATTAATTTTCAGGAGTACAGCTAAAGTTGAAACTACCAGACGCTGCAGGAATAGAGCCATTGGCTGTAATATTATATGTCGAAGTAAAGTTAAATATTTGGCCGGCACTAGCTGGCTGATAATTACAATTAGTTAGTGTTGCAGTTGCGGATTCTATTATACCGTTAGACGCTTGAAGATACATTCCAGTCATGCAAGCATTTTGAGGAATTTGTACGGCTTGGCCATTTATGGTACCATTAACAAAAATTAATGCCGCAGCTGGGTTACCCTGAATATATTGAGGCGTAGATAAGACTGAATAAGCAATTGTGGTACCATTAAGATTTTGCCCATTGATGGTAAGGCTACCAGAAATCACTGCAAGCCCATTATATAATTGGGATGTTGGAATTGGTAAGAAAACTGAAGTAGCAGGGTCGGGATTAATGGTAAGGCTTGGCGAATTGTTTATATAAGTATTTAAATCCCCAGTCTCAGGATTTCCGTTAATTGCGCAAGCCATTCCTTGAAAAGTAAATGCTGCGTTATTTGAACTATTTGAGCTTCCTGAACTTCCACTTGAGCAAGCATTTAACATAATCGCTAACGATGGTATCAGTAAAATATAACCTTTTTTCATTTTGTAGTTCCCCTTTATCGTATTTTAAAGATGATATGGTTTTGGTTATTATAAGTTATGCTTTCTACATTTCAAACGAATGACTTCGTGACTTAAACTACAAGAATATTCGTTAAAGTATATTATGTTTAGTAACTGGCAATATTGTTACCCATTTAGAATGTTAGCGAGCTAAAAATTTTTAGTTGTATTATTATCACTGGAATAATTCCTTTATCAGAATTTATAGAACTAGTTATGTTAAATAAAATCTTTGATCATAAAAGAGCAGCTCAACAAAAAAATCGTTTATAATGAGGTTAGATTTAATTAATAACTGATGTTACGCACTATTAAAATTTAAAATATTCTATTTGATTTATTAAAAAGTTAATTGATTTATAACTCAAATCTTCCGCATATAAGATTTTGTATTACTCGTTTGCTATTTGTTGATAAACTCGCTTCACTCAAACAAATCAACAAATGGAGCTGCCATCGTGAATTTTGGTTGCGTAACATTGCTTATAAATTTTTATAATAAATAAAATTCATGATTACATCTCATTTAGGAATAAATTTATTAGATGAACTACCGCACAACAAGCCCTGGGTATAGCAAAATGGCAAAATTTCTCCATTGGTCAATTGCCTTAATGATAATTTTTAATTTTATTTTAGGGTTATTACTGGGCGTGAACGGTTTGTATAGTTTACATAAACAAATTGGCGTAGCTGTAATAAGTCTTGCATTTTTACGCATTCTTTGGCGATTGACGCATAGCTATCCTGCAATGGTTGCATCGCTTTTACCTCATGAAAAGAAATTGGCTCAATTTGGGCACTTGATCTTATATATATTTATGTTAATTATGCCGCTTTCAGGCATAGTGATGTCGAATGCTTCAGGTCACACCATTACATTTCTTGGATTAAATCTCCCTGTACTAGTATCTAAGCAGCCGCTATCAACCATTGAACTACTTAATAAGCTGCATGGATTTATTGCTTATACCTTTATGGCTATAGTAGCTCTTCATATTCTAGCAGCCCTAAAGCACCATTTTATTGATAGAAGCCAAGTATTAACCAGGATGCTACCATTTAGTCGGAACAGGAAATCTGATAGACTGCTTTAATGGTATTAAAGTGCGTAGCATCACTATATAAGCTGTGGTGTCCGTTACAAAATGCTGCATTTTTTTGCGTGATGATAAAAATTTTCTTGTCTAAATGATATTTTTTATGCTTGTTTATATTTTACTGCTAGTTTAGTGCGGTAAAATTCATACCTATAAGTAAATAAAAACTTTCCTCTCCTGAATCATAATTGAGATTGGCAGTAAAAGAAGCAGAGCTTATTTTACGGGTTAATTGTATCTTTTTTTAAAAGAATAAAAATTATTTTGTATTAGTGGGTGATGCATTAGTGATAATGGATTTAATTGCTCATAGAAAATAAATACTTGTATAAAATGGCTAAAACTATGATAAAGATAAGCAAAGTTACAGAGCGCATAAAGAGAATCCCTTGGTTATATATAGCAATTATTTCTATTTGGCTATTAGTATTTATAATAATGGGGAAAAGGTATTTTAATTTCCAACAAGAATCACAAAAATTCCTAAAGCCGGAATTAGTGGCTGAGTCTATTATGGCTACTGCATTTGAGAGTATGGATGTTACCGATACGTATTTAGGAGTTGATTCACGTAATCCAACAACTTCCAATCGTAAGGTAGTTATGTTTGAACCGTCAAAGAAAGAAGAAGCCTTAAATCTAGGCCAGGAGATTTTATATACGCCTTTGGGTGAATTACACGCAATTTATGATCGCTCGAATGGCTTATATACACTTTTTTATAATCAATTACCAATTAGCCAAATTGCAAATCCTATAGTCTTATATAAGTTTGAACTTGCCAATAACCAGATCGTTTTGGTTCTTGATGCTAAAAATGTTGAAGGTGACTGGATTTATTCAATTTTAGATATAGGGCCTAAACGCAAAGAGCTTATTAGTGAAGTTGGCAATTTCGAGAAATTGATTGAAGCAGGCCCTACTTCTTTAAATAACTGTATCTATTTAAAATTTGCTGATGCGCGAAAATATACTGAATCGATGAATTATCAAATCTTCCAGTATTGTGGAACTGGAAGCGCCTATAAAATACGAGATGTTAAGCCAGAGATATATTATCAACTAAAATTTGCCCACTATTCACCATTTAAAGTATATTCTTTGGCAGCCAACTCGCATTGCTTTGATGTCGCTAATGATGAAATGGTGCTAACTAAAGAATGTGACTATGGTGCAAAATATTGCTATATGTTTAATGCCTTAGAACCGCGTTATAAAGATAAGTATTATAATTTGCTGGCTTATGCTTGTGATAATGTTTCAACGCGAATGCTTTACGAAGGAAGTTTGGAACGTTAATTCTCATCTACTAAATAAATGGTTATCTTTATTTAGGAATAAGCCAACTCAGCTTTAGTACATTTTAAATGTCCTATTATTCTAAGTTGGCGGATCTTAGTTTGTATTAATGAAGTTATAACTATAAATTCTGTCTATGACAGAAAATTACTAGATTAAAGCTTCTCAATTAATTGGGTGAGTAAGCGCCAGGTTTTAGCTACAGATTTAATATTAACTTTTTCACTTGGCGAATGTGGGTAACGGATGGTTGCCCCTATAGAAATGGCATCAAGATTCGGAAACTTATCCATAATTAAGCCACATTCTAAGCCACCATGAGTTGCCCCTACATGAATTTCTTCATTAAATAGCTCCTGATATACTTCTTTGACAACCCTTAATGCTTTGCTATCGGTATTTGGCTGCCAGCCTGGATAATTGTCAGAGTGCTCAATTTGTGCCCCTATTTGCCTAAATGCAGCTGCCACACTATTTGCGACTTTCAATTTTGGGCTATTAAGGGCGCTTCTTTGTAATGTGATAACTTCTAAAAAATCTTCATGGGTAGCAACGACACCAATGTTGCTGGAAGTTTCAGCAATTCCAGCTTGTTATTCATCCGCCAAACGCCGTTAAATGCACTTGCTAATGCCAAGATAAACTTATTGGCATTAGCTGGGTTAATAACTGATTCAGCTCTGGCTAGTTCAGATAGTTGTAACTTTAAATTCGGGTCTGTTTCTGCAAATTCTTGTTGTAAATTTAATTGATAGGATAAGATAAATTTTTCTAGATTGCCAACATCCTTTTCAGTAACGTTTATTACCGCCTCACAGTATGAGGGTATTACATTGCGTAATTTTCCACCACTAATTGATACTAGATCATAATCAATAGAATTCTTTAATTCAACTAATAGGTGGGCAATTTCTTTAATTGCGTTTGCCCGCCCAAGTGGAATATCAACTCCTGAGTGCCCGCTAAATAAGTCTTTAAGTTCAATTTTAAATGTAACTGAATTTAAATTTGCAGCCACTTTATTATAATGATATTTGATATTGGTATTGATGCCGCCAGCACAGCCAATACAAACTTCATCATCCTCTTCCGAATCAAGGTTTAGTAGAATTTCGGCATTAAGTTCGTTCCCCTCAAGGCCAAATGCTCCGCTCATGCCGGCTTCTTCATCAGTAGTTATCAGGACCTCAATATCATTATGCTTGATATTATTTGAAGCCAATACTGCCAAAGCCATAGCAACTCCCATGCCATTATCTGCGCCTAAGGTAGTATCTTTAGCAGTTACCCATTCGCCATCAATATAAGCATCAATTGGGTCTAATTCAAAGTTGTGTTGGGATTCCTTGGTTTTTGATGGGACCATATCCATGTGTGCTTGCAGGGCTAATTTTTTACGACTCTGGTCATTGTCTGTTGCTTTTTTACGAATAACAACATTACCAATTTTTGTAACATTAAATTCTAATCCAAGAGATTTGGCTGTATCAATTAAATACTGGCGAACTTTCTCTTCTTTCTTTGATGGTCGAGGAATCCGAGTTAGTTGGTGAAAGTAATTCCAAACGATTTGTGGTTCAAGTTTTGCAATATCTCTATCCATTAAGCAATTCCCTCAATTGAAAAACATAATTTAACTAGCTCGAATTATAGATTAAATAATAGCATTTGGTCGATTATTTTTCTATCGTGATGGCTATTGCAGTGGGAGGGTTGTTATAATAATTACATTGAACCAATTAAAATTAAAGGAATCAAGGATGCGGTTAAAAGAACTGGCAATAATCTTATTTGGAATATGTATTTTTTCAGCTAATGCAGCCAATGTAGCTAAATCAGACTTAGTGGTTGATAATATTCAAGTTGGTAAGATGGATCAAGACACGAGTCCCTCACAATTTTCAATATTAATAAACTTTAAAAATACTGGAAGCACGCTAAAAAAATGGCAACTTGGTTTTTATATGCCGCGAAGTTTATATGGGTTTGCTTTACAAAAATTAAATCCCGACTTACAGATGCAAATTTGTGATACCTCAAGTAAGTGTAGTAATTTGCGCTATGTTAAAGCTACAAGTGTAGCAGACAATGATTTAAGCGAAGGCTATTTTACGTTGTTAGAACCTTTAAATAATTATCCGCTAACGGGAGATGTGTCCTATTATATCCGTATATCACATAGTAACCAATGGGCGCCTGCTAATATTTCCTCACTTCCACAAAGTTTCTTTATAGTTGAACCATCAAATAAAAGTAATGATATTCCCAAAATTTATACGCTTAATACTGAATTATTAAATTACACCATACTTGGATATAATCATGAAGATACTGAGAAATCAATTAAGGCTAAGCTCACTGAAAATTGGCAAAATAGTCAGCAATTTAATGGTTTAAGCCCGTATAACCGAATAGTTCCTAGTCCGGTTATTGTTAGCCCAGGAGTAGATCAAAATGGCTTTGCCTTTGGCAAAAAACTAGTAATTCACAATCAATTGAATACTGATAATGGTGTAGTAAACCAGTGGGCTCAAATTCTCTCGGACGATTTACATATCAAGAAGAAATACATAACTGTTGATAATGATGTTAATGCTACTAGCGGTATTATAATTACCGACTTAACCGCCCCTAAAGTAATAAATAATAATCCTGAAGGATATCGGCTCACTATTAATTCAAATAATATTACTATAGAAACCCTAACTTCTACCGGTGCTTATTATGCCTTTCAGACACTGCGCCAGCTATGGTATCAAAACAGAGAATCACTGCCTTCATTATCAATAGTAGATTATCCTCGTTATAAATACCGGGGAATATTACTTGATACTGCACGGCATTATTTTAGTGTAACTGATATTGAAAAGTTAATCGACGTAATGGCTTCACAAAAATTAAATACCTTGCATCTTCATTTGAGTGATGATGAAGCGTTTAGGCTTAGCTTGGCAAATTATCCAGGGCTAACCGCAATTGGTGCAACTCGTGGGCTTGGCCAAGCAATTGGCCCCAATTTACTTATTCAAAATAATTTAGATAACACGAATTCTACAGAACTAAAATATCCTGTTGCAAATACACCATATTCAGGCCAGTATTCGCCTGAAGATATTAAAGAAATTATTGCTTATGCTAATTTAAACCAAATTAGTGTTATCCCCGAATTAGATTTACCAGGCCATGCCCGTGCGCTTATTAAGGCTATGCCAGAAGTAATGGTGGATCCAAATGATAATTCGCAATATGTCTCTATCCAAGGATATACTGATGATGTGCTGCCAATTTGTACCTATAATACTGATATTAGTATTGGTAGCCAATTTACATCTAATATCAACGGGATCTTAAATGATACCGTAACGCTTTTTAACAACCAAACTACAATTTATGCTCAAAGTAATGAAATTAGTATTGGAGGTGATGAAGTAAGCAGCCATGCCTGGGATAATGATACAAGCTGCCGTGATGAGTGGGGGAGTTTAGCTGCAATAGAGAAATCCCATTTATTTTTCAGTAAACTGTCTGAGGTTAATAGCGGCTTGTTACTTTCAGGGTGGCAACAATTTGTCCAAAACCCAGATAACAGTATTAGCAAAAATGCAGTCGCTGCAGGCAAAACTGGGCATGTATGGGTATGGGACCCTTCGAACAATGGAATTAAAGCAGCAAGTATGCTTGCTAACAAAAATTATCCAACTGTACTTGCTTATGCAGACAAAACTTACTTTGATTTAGCCTATACGCCAAGCATGTATGAACCAGGCTTTACTTGGGCTACCAATTTTGCTGATACTTATCGAGCTCTTACAATTGCTGATAGCGCAGATAGAACAACACAATCAACAAAAAATCCGCAGAATATTGTTGGGTTAGAAGGTGCTTTATGGTCAGAAAATATTCCTAGCACCGACCATCTTTATTATATGGCCTTGCCGAAAATGACTGGCCTTGCCGAGGCAGCTTGGGCAAGACCTACAATTACTAACCTTAATCATAAACCTAATTGGCAAAGCTTAGCTATCCGCCTTGGTTGTGGCAAATATGGTTACTTGAATTACCTTCATGATACATTTGCTATAAATTACCGCGGTTATCCTCATGGGATAAGCGCTGAGTTACCTGAAGATGTTAGTTGCCCTAAAAATTAATTCAAATGCTTTGGTTTAGGTGAGCCTAAGACTTTTAAATGTAAGTTTAATTAATTTAGGCTCGCTTATATCTATTGTTATTTTCTTGATATATTTTTCCTGGGGCTACAAAAAAAATTTAGATGTTTTGGTCTGGTTCAGATTGCGATGATATCAATTTTTTTGCCATTGATTTTTTCACTAATTCTATAAGTGCATTATTGTTTGGCACTGGGATTGCCGTATCATCGACTTTTTCTCCGTTGCTGATTTTTTGATCTTTAAAGTGTTTTATAAACTTTTGGTGATCGCTTTGACTTACTTTTACCAGTTGAGAAAATAAATTATTATCTTCATTTATGTGGCTGGCTAAACCATTGGTTATAAGCCAAATTACAATATCTCCAATACCCTCAATGTTTTGCTCAACATAGAGCAATGGCTTTTTACCTTCAATAATGACGCAGCCATTTTCAATGCTGAAAAACCCGCCAATATTACTTCCTCTCTCTTGATTACATTCAAGGTACTCTAAGCTTAAATTTGAGATAACTGCAAACTGCTCTTTTGAATGCATATACCAGCCCCACAATTCATAATATTCTAAATATTGAAGTAAATAGTGATTATTTACTTTTTTCCCCTCTTTACTAGACTTAAGGCATTTTGAACTTAAAAAGGAGTATTTGAGGCTATCAAATGGTGACATTACAAATGCTACAGGGTGACAGTCGCCATTTGCCGAAATTGAATATGGGATTTGGGGGTCACTAGGTTTAATATACATGCTGTGAGGGCAGGCCATTAACTTATTTAAAAAAGGGCATGGCTGATGGTTTAATAACGGGAGGTAGTACCGATTTTCTCTAGGATTAAACTTGAATCCTAGGCTACTAGAGAGTATGATAACAAAACTAATCATTGCATGGCGGGCACAGTAAAGATCGTCAAAACGCGGTTTGCAAGTATTATCCATAGCCTGAGTATGTGGATTAAATGTTTTCCGTAATATCGTATAATATTCGAAATTATCATGAATCTTAGAGGGGCTATCAAAATTTGCAGCTATTATAGACCCATCTTTTGTTTTAAATTGAATAGCGAAGTCACCTGAACGAAACGAAAAGCCCTGTTCTCGTCGCGAGTATGATTTAAATATTTCTAGAACGCAGTCATCCATATTCGGATTAAAAGTTAAGCCATTTATTTCTCTTATAAATTCCTTTTTCACCTCTTCTTCCTTCAACGTTAAGCTTTCAACATTTTCAAGCAAATAAGTGTAAGATTTTTGCAAGAAATCAAAAACTCCATTATTTAAGTTGATTTTGAAGCTTTCAGAAGAATCGGATACGCATAATGCCTTTTGCGGGTGGCTAAAAATCGGAATGAAAAAGTGGTCTTGCAACATATATAAATTATTTGTAATGTCGCCGGTTTCTAGTACTAATTTACACTCATGGTTAATTTCTTCATATTGACTAAAGTTAATTGCCTTTTTAGCAATTACATTATCAGCGACTTTGGCAAAATTTACTATTAAATATTCATAGCCTGTATGGTATCTGTTAATCAAATCGTTAATTTTGCTTATTTTAGGTCTTATTCTGCTAAGAAAGCTGTCACGTTCACTAGTGGACTTACTGCTAGCGTGAGTAGCCATTTCACTGCGTATAGTATTTAGGTCCGTCTTGATTAAAGTTAATTTAGTACACAATAAATTTATTGCACTATTGAAAACTTCAATAATTTTAGTTCGCGCTATGTTAATGTCATTAACAAGCTTCTGAGTCAACTCTTCCAATTCTATAACCAGATTTTTAGACTGGCATAGTGCATGGTTGTATTTAATTAAGGCGTCTTTTTCCTGTAAAACTTTTTTAAGATTATTAATCGGTTTAAAAAATTCATTGTAATTGATTTCTGTATAGTCAGTTTTTGTTAAAGCTTGACCGATTATTTTGTGTGATTTCAGTAACTCTTGATTATTATTATTCAGTTTGTGTTGTAATTCTTCAATTCCAATTATTAAATTAGCGCGAATTTCCCAGCAAAGCCGCTGTTTTTCCAATTCGGATTTAAGATTATCATTAGTTCCAATTACTTTTGGACAAGAGATTAATTCAAATCCAGGCTGATTTTCTGAACTAATACGGAAAATATAATAGTTTTCAAAATAGAATTTTTGCCAATTAGTTAAGCCTTCTTTAGAATAGCCAAATGCCGAGTTGGCTGCAAACATTCCTTTTTCTAAATAACGACTAATTATATTTTCATTATATTGATCTAGGTTAGTTGTATTTAAAAGAGTTAAGTATTCGTCATAGTCAATTATTTGACCTTGTTGTGGCATAATCTCAACAACTTTACTAAATCTACAGATTGGTGTACCATATTGATTCTTGAGCGCTGACAAATTATGAACTAAGTTTATATATGCAAGCATACTATTAGTTAATAATTTGTTAGAGTCGCTATATTCAATGAATTCAATCGATTCTATTAGCGGGTTAACAAGGTAAACTGCATTAGCGACCAATCGCTCCAACTTATTAGCATATTCTTTATTCGATTGCCATTGGTATATATACTCATTAAAACCTTTTATGCTTCTAAACGTACCTCCTACGCCTTCAGGTAAGTAAAGCGTTGCTTCATCCATTATCCTCTTTTCTTCTTGAAAACAATCGATAAAAATTTTTAGATCAGATTCAGTAAACTTCATCAGACCATATTTTATTCCGAATAATAATAATCTAACAATAGTTCCCTTAAAGTTATTTACTTGCAATGCAAAACTTCTTTGATATTGAATTGTTTGAGGCCTGGATTTTTTAGGTTCGTATTTTATGCTAATTAAATTTGGTTGCTCATATTCAAAGTAGTTAGTTATTTCTGTTAGATTTGGAAATTTATTTAGCTCGCTTATCAATTGTTGTGGTTCTATTTGGTCTGTTGTTTCATAATTTTGGGCTGGAAACTCTTGGGGCAGTTTACTGTTATCTTGTTTATTTGCTGAGAACCAGCTAGTGCTAAACCGCGGATCTATCCATTCGTTTGTATACTCACTTTTGCCAAATTTAACTTTACCATTTACAAGACGAATATTTTTTAAATAAGCTGTGCTCATTTTTTTAAAAAGGGCCTTATGCTCACTTGGAGCATTATTAGCTAACCATTTCTTACATTCATTTACTCTAAGGTAGCCATTTTTATCGAAAGCTTCGGTTTCCAAGGCTTTAATATAGGCAATGCTAACTGCTTTATGCCAACCGCGAGTGGAATTTGATAAATAGAAAAGCCAACTAATACAACGAGTAATACAGTTATCAACTAAAAAGTTGAATTTTCCATATGATTTAAAGCGAGATATATATATTAAACTGCTATCATTTTGATTTGGTAATAGCTCTTTATTTTCTAAATAAGCATTGATACATTTATTTAACCATTGTTTAGCTTGATCTAAACCAACATCCTTACTTTTTTCAATTTGATTCTCATAGTCAACAAAGAAATTATTTGCATTTCCCCAAGAGCGTTGCCGGAATGCAAAGTGCTCATCCGCCATTTTTAGCAGCTCGGCAAAGTATGATTCTTTTAATGACGTTGGATTCTCTAATTTGTTTTGTGCTGGGACTAAATTACTCAGCGAAATTTTATGGAAGTGAAAAGAAGAGTCAGAAGGCCGATAAGGCTTTGTATATATTGAGCTCATTTTGTTTGCCTATAGTAGAGTTATGTTTTGTAAGATAAATGAATTCTGTTACTTTTTTTAGTGAAGAAGACTCTTTATAAAACTGAGCGCAAAAGTTCTTTAAACAAGCTTAGTATTTTAATTTAGTATGGGTTTAGTCAAATTTGTAACAGAATTTATTAACGTTGCAAATTATAGCTTATTATATAAATTTAATTTTTATCGATAGTAAGCGATTTATTTATGTGAAATTTGTAGATTGTAGATTGATTTTTGAACATGTTAAAATAAAAAATTTTGAGTTAATTTTGCTCTAATTAGTGGGCACTATTATTATTAATATAGTCAATAAGCATATTTTTCATAAATTGATTTATAAGGCGGGATGCTTAAATTATTGCTCTAGCACCCCATACTTAATAAATCAAGTGGAATTTAATTAATGCTCCTAGTTTCAGATAAAAAAAGTCAGGTATTATGGCCATCAGTTATCACCGTGAATATAAAGACTCCCACTGGGCTCCTGAACTATATGAGTTTTTAAGCCACAATGTTTGATATGGTAATAGTAGTATGTATGCCTGAGCCTTATTAAAATTTAGATAATAGTATTTATTAGAGCGTAAGTCAATATATGTAGACTTTGTACGCGGTTGATAATTATTTATTTTGATTTTTGTAGTTACCGGAAGCGGGCTTAAATTATTTATTACTAGTATGCTATCAGGATATTGTCCCCGCAGATAAGCCAATACTTGGGGTTGATCAGTATCAACTTTTACCACCTTGTTGCTACTTAAGGGTGGATTTTCTCGACGAAGCATTATATCATGTTTAAGTGGATAATAAATACGTCCCCCATATGACTGTGGATTTTTTTGCGCATTTTCAAAGCTGCGCAATGTAATAGGTCCGCGATTAATGTCGCGACTATCAAAGAAGGAGATTGATGGATTTTTCTTTTGGGCTGCTTTTTGGCGCGCTTTAGCTTTTTGGCGGGCAAATTCCCAATTATTCAATGCACCGATGTCATCTCCATAATAGATAACCGGGGAGTCAGGTAACGAAAGTAAAATTGCAAATGCTTGATTAATTCTCCGGTAGTCTTTATCTAGGAAATTCGCCATTCTACCACTTACACCGATTCCTTTTCTAAAATCACTACCATTTTTTATCAATTTATCATGTAGCGCATTCCTAATGCCTGGATCAGCAGTTTCCAATGTAAGTTCATCGTGTACTCTAAGAAAATTGGCCCAGTTTGCTGTACTTGGTAGCGTTGGTAAACTTTGAAATGTTTTCCAGAAGTAGGTATTATCGCTAAAAATCATACTTGCCCAGAGAGCCGGCATTAATGGGAAATTATAGGCAATTTGTACTTCTTCAGTTCGCACCATATCTATCGACTGGTTTAAGTCAGTATAGGTATAGCTTTGCTCCTTACCGAAATAGGGTAAAATTGCTTTGGGCGATTGTCCGGCTTCTGCTTGCAGTACTGTATTTGGACAACTGGCTTGAATAAATGAGCTAATTATATTGACAATGGCATGGGTTTTCGGGTCGTTCTCTCCCATAGTGCCGTCATCTTTTATTAAAAATGGGATAGCATCCAGTCTAAATATGTCAATTCCCTGGTTACACCAAAAGCCAATGATTTTTAGCATTTCATCGAGAACTTTGGGGTTTTTCCAGTTTAGATCGATCTGGGATGGGTAAAATGTATGGTAAAAATAGAAATTTTTGCCATTAATCACTTCTTTACGATAATGACTATCAGATAATTCGGGAAAAATTAAGCGGCGTGTAGTAATACTTCCATCCCGGTTTTGATATTTCATTAGCACTCCCTTGATAGGGTCTTGATATTTTGACTCGATTGGTAAATAATCTTTATGTACGAAATAATTAACCTTATCCATGTCTCCTTGGAGAGCTTGCTGATACCAGGCATTTTGGTCGGACAAATGGTTTAGTACTAAGTCTGTGGTTATCCGTATCCCTTTTTTATGGAGTTGGGTTACAAAATTTCTAAAATCAGCCAGAGTGCCTAATTCTGGTCGTATCTTATTCGGGTCTTTTACATCAAATCCACTGTCTTTCATTGGGGAATCAAGAAAGGGCAAAATATATACATTCGTAATGCCGAGTTCCTTCAGATATGGGATCATTTTAGCAGTATCACGAAAGTTATTTGGGATTCCTCTATTTACTAAGCCGAAGTTATCTGCATAAAACATATAAGTTATTTGGTTTTGATACCACGTTATAGGTTCACTGATGTCAATTTCGCGAAGATTCAGTCCTCTAGCTCTTTTCGTATTTCGAATAATGTCGACTACTTTGGGATAAACGTAAATAACTTGACTTTCACCATAGACTGTTTTGATATTATCTTTTATTCGGCCTAAAAGCACCTCTGGTATGACTGGGTGAAGATTTTTATAGCGGCTACTTAAATCGGTAGTAACTGAAGTATTGGATTTAGGGATTTGGTCTGCCCATATTGGGTTATAAGTTAAATTAGCTAATAAGAAAAGTAGGATAGGTCGTATTTTCTTCATAGTTCTCTTTCATAATCCAAGGCGATAGATAAGATTAACTGATCTTCGATTTTATTCTTTAAAAAGTATAATTGCTTCTAGAGTCGATCTGAGGATTATAGGGAATAGTAGAGAATTTGCTCAAATGAAAACTATTACGTAAATTCTTAGGACAATTGATGCTTGGAAATCTTATATTTATGAAGAATGATAATATCTAGGGGCATCTCAATACCGGACCTTTTAATAGTATGTATTGGTAAAAGCATACCTTTTATAATAGATTTATTCCGAGGGAAGCTTAATTATAACTCAATATTACGAATATAAGACTTTGTATTTATTGGCTATTTGTTGATGCCTCGCGAGACTCCAAGAGTTCAAATAATAACGCCAATTCATAAACAAAGTCTAATATTCTCCCGCATTCGTATAATTTTATAATCCTTGTGTATTATGATATAGCTATTAAAGGGAACAATTTTTAATTAATGCTTTCAAAACTGTGCTTTTTAGCATAAAACAAGCCTATAGCGCATATTGCTATAATGAATAGTAAATACGTTATTGGAGTTGCAATTATCCCATAGCCCCATTTGATGCTAGAGGTAATAATAACTGGAGCAAGTCCGCCAAAAATTGTAAATCCAACGTTATAACACATGGCAACCCCAGTTAACCTGATCTTGGCAGGAAATAGAAGGCTAACTAACATAGGAATAATCATTGCGGCAATACCTTCTAAAACTCCGAGGATTATCAATCCGGGAATCATAACTTGATTAACAATAAACCAATAACTTAAAGGAACCAATATTAATGATAGTAATAATAGGTTTAATAATATCTGGTATGGGCTTAGGCGGTTAGCCAGTTTCCCGGTTAAATATATTGCAGTTACATTAAACAACATTACAATTGGCATGATATGGCTGATTAGTTTGTTATCGATCTTCAATATTTCGTGGAGGTAGGTTGGCATAAAAACTATGGCAACTACTACCAGACTTGACATTATTCCAGTAGTAGCAGTTCCTGCAATAAATTCAAATAAATGGGTTTTAAAGAGATAAGCTAACGGAAACTCCGGCTTATCATGAATCTTATTGAATTCGGCAGTCTCTTGCAAGGTTTTACGGATTTTATAACTAATTAAGCATAATCCACCGCCAAAAATAAAAGGCAGCCGCCAGCCATAACTTTCTAATTGGTTAACCGTTAAAGTTAAATTTAGAAGCTGGTTAATTAGCATACCAAGTAATAGTCCTGAATTGACCCCGGTCATAGTTAAGCCAAAGCCGCTTCCGCGTTTAGCAGGCATTGATTCACTTATATAAACGTAGGTACTAGGTAGTTCACCGCCAAGTGCAAATCCCTGCAACAATCTAAGAACCAATAACAAGATTGGTGCAGCAATACCAATTTGGTTATAGGTTGGCAATAGTCCTATGCCAAGTGATGATGCACCCATTAATATGATGGTAATAATCAATACTTTTTTCCGCCCGTGCTCATCACCTACATGGCTAAATAGAACCCCACCTACCGGTCTAGCAATATAACCCAAAATAAATACTACGTAACTTTCAATTACCGATAGCAGTTGATTGCCGCTAGGAAAAAATTGGTGAGCAAAATAAACGGAAAAAATTCCGTATATTATAAAATCATAAAATTCTAGCATGCCACCTAATGCTGCTAAACCGACTATTTTTTTCTCTTCTTTATTCAGTTTATATTGATGAATCATGGAGTTCTCCGCCAAATGTCATAAGCCTTGATTTTAACAAAGTTTCATAGTAAGAACATAAAATGTTGAGTTAGCAGAAAGATGTAGGGATTTTTCGTTGCCATTTTACTAATTTATGTTTGTTATGTATTACTGCGAAATTGAATATAAATCAGTTATATTTATAAAAACTTGAAAGAGAGCACGATTTCAGCTATTAATATGTATGATATTGATAGTTTGTTTATGATAATATTTAGGAGCTTCGAAATTTATTTTGATTGAAGATTATCGAAAAGAGAAATTTGAGAAGAGCCATCAAAAATGCAATTAAACAAACAAACTGACTATGCTTTACGGGTATTGATTTACCTGGCTATTATGGAAAATAAGCAATTAGTTACAGTTGATGAATTTGTGCAGAAATTTAATATCGCTCGCAATCATCTAACCAAAATAGTGAGCAAACTTGCTCGATTACGCTACATTGTTACTTATCGGGGTACCCGTGGTGGTATGCGAATTAATCCGCGCACTTATGATTTATACTTAGATCAAATCATTTCCCAATTTGAACCATCGTTTAATGTAATTAACTGCAGTAAAATGTCATGCCCAATGTCAGGGCTATGTGAATTTAAATCAGTATTGGATAAGGCTAGTGACCAATTTGTTAAAGTTCTCCGCCAATATAAACTCTCGGATGTAGTGCCTTGGGATAAGGAATCTATAGATAAAATAAATTTTCGGCTGACCAAACAATAAATCTTGTTTAGCGAACACTCAAGTAATTTGGCCAAACTGTGTATTACAGTTAGATGATGTATAAATAATTGATAATTTTTTATGGGGAATCCTATGTTTATTAAAGATCTTATTGTTCCTGAAGGGGTTTCTCAGATACTGGTAGTTGAGCCTGGCAAGACTCAAGTAGATGGGCATCTTTTAGCTTTCAGGTGTTGTAGTGATGGGGCTTGGTCGCAAGATCTACCGGTTATCAGGGTAGTTCTTGGCAAGGCAGGGGTAACCAGCGATAAGGTTGAGGGCGACAATAAAACCCCGCTAGGGCTCTTTCCGCTTGGCACAGTTTTTGGCCGCGGCCCAAAACCAGATTATCTAAAACTTGATTATCGAGAACTTAATAATCAAGATAAATTTATCGATGACCCTAAACACCCTGACTATAATTGTTGGGTTAATGGTGAAACTAGCGCCAAAAGTTATGAGACTATGCATCGTGATGATGATTTATATGATTTGGGGATTGTCATAAATTATAATATGGAACCAGTAGTTGCGGGCAAGGGCAGCGCAATATTTATTCACATTTGGCGCGCCAGAGGCAAAGGTACTGAAGGTTGTATCGCCATGAGACGCTCAGATCTAGAGATGATCTTATCTTGGTTTCGACCAGGCAGCTGCCCGCAGGTTTATATAACTCGGGAGCAGTCATGACAAAATCAAATATTACTATCAGTGAATATTTAATTTTACGACTATCGCAAATGGGGGTAAAACATGTTTTTGGCGTTCCTGGCGATTACAACTTACCATTTTTGGACTATGTAGAAGATTCCTTGCTAGTTAATTGGATAGGAAACTGTAACGAATTAAATGCTGCTTATGCTACTGACGGCTATGCCAGGTCAATCGGTGTTGGAGCATTAGTAACTACCGGCGGCGTAGGGGAGTTATCTGCTATCAATGGGCTTGCCGGCAGTTATGCTGAAAATGTTCCACTAATCCACATTGTCGGCATGCCTTCAACTGTGGTTCAGGAACAGAAATTACCAAATCATCATACATTTGCCGATGGGGATTATAATAAATTTATACACATGCAAGAAGCGGTAACTAGCAAGGCCACAATTCTTAGCAAAGATAATGCAGACAATGCAATTGATGAGACTCTACTTTCGTGCTGGGAAAATCAGAAGCCTGTAGTAATTGGCGTTGCGGTCGATTTATTTGAGCATTTAGTCCCGTTTCCAGCTACTAAATTGGATTTTTCTCTTGATTACGTTGATATTGAGCAAATTGAGAGTCAGGCTTCTTCAATTTACAAGCGGCTTATAAAAGCTCAAAAACCCTTAATTATTATAGATGGAAAATGCCGAAATCATGGAATGATTACTATTTTGAAAGAATTAATCCATACAACAATGCTTCCGGTTGCTACTACTTTTATGGCTAAAGGGATGATAGATGAGGATTTACCCAATTTTATCGGTAACTATTTTGGCGAATTTAGCAATTCTGCATTGATCAATTATGTGAAGGACGCTGATTTAATTTTATGGTGCGGGCAATTTATTACCGACGTTAATTCAGGACGGTTTACTATGCATCATGAGGATAACTCTGTAATAAAGCTAAATCTTGATACTTTAGTGATTGAAAATGAAGTTTACAAAACCAATGGATTGCAACTTTGCAAATCTCTAGAAAAACATTTAGCAGATTATAGTCACAAAGCCTATAAGCTTGTAGCCAAAGAAGAAAATAAATCTCCACAATTATCTAAAAACACGCTAAGACATGCTAACTTTTGGTCGTGGGCCCAGGCTATAGTTAAACCTGATTCAACGATAATCGCCGATGCCGGGACAAGTATTTTTGGTGTACTTGAAATGAAACTTGCCAAGAAAGTTCAGGTAATTACGCAACTTTTATGGGGCTCGATCGGATATTCACTTGGTGCAACAGTTGGCGTACTAGCTTCTTCTGTATCGAAAAATGTGTATTTATTCATTGGCGATGGTTCTTTTCAGTTAACAGCCCAAGAAGTCTCGACTATGCTACGCAATGGTTTTACTCCGATAATCTTTTTGATTAATAACGATGGCTATACTATTGAACGCTATATTCATGGTGAGAACAGGCATTACAATGATATTGCGGACTGGGATTATAGTAAACTAGTCGAGAGCTTTGCTGGTAAAGTAAAAACTTGGAAAATCCGGGATTTTAAACAGCTAGAATTACTTGGCAAAGAGTTGGAAGAATATCAGGGCTATTTGCGCTTTGTCGAAGTGTATTTAGCTAAAAATGATGCTCCCTTGGCAATGCATAAATTTTTTGGAAAAGAATAATTTTGCCTATTCTCTCGAAAATTATCGAGCTAGAGTGGCTAATTGTTTAAAACCCGAAATTTACTGGCTTAATTTTATGTAAATTATTTTTAAGGATTTTCCCTGCAATTAGTTGTACCTCTTAGATATTTTCAAAAAATATATTTCATGTGTTGAAATATTAGCTTTATTAAGGGCTTGTCTTTAAACTAGCTCCTGTTTTTAATAAATAGGAGCTAGTATGCGGAAACTTACCTTTATCTTAACTTGTGGAAGTATCATTAATTGTGCTTATGCGACAGAATCTAATACTTCATTGTCTACTGAATCCGGCCAAATTGTAAACCAGACAGAATCTAATATAACAATTACCGCTGAAGAGCTTAAAATTTTAAAGAAATTAGCCGAGCAAGCTAAACTAAATAACTATTCTGGTGTTCCTGGTACGGCACCAAAAGATAAAACTGTCTCAGCAACTGGTGCGGCGCTTGAGGAAACACAGTCTGGTCCACAAATATACGCTTTTTTTACGCAAACTTTAGCAAATGGCTTTTATTATGAAGGGCGTTTATATGCCAAATACAATATGCTTACACAGAATCCAGCATTTCCTAATATTCAACCATCAGAAGAAAATAATCCGCCAGGGTATAAAGGAGTAGTTAAATTAGGTTATAATTTCCACGTTACTGATGATTATGACATCACTCCATATTTAAGGCTTGAAGCTGGCAATAATATGTCGATTGTTTATGCGGATAATAATGGCAATTATGTAAATTCAACAAACTATGCATTATTGCCAGGGTTTAAACAAACCTTCAAGCTGTCTCCAAAACTTAACCCTTATATTGATATTTACGGTGGTCTGGTTCAGGTTAACCTTACTGGAAATTTAACCCAGGGGCCTAATCCTAACCAGCAATTTACCGGAAGTGTACTGCAATATCAATTGACAACTGAATTTGGATTGGCATATAAATTTACCGAGCATCAGGCGATCATTCCATATACCCAATTTGTATATACTGCGAATAATCCAAATAGTTCAGCGGCAGCGCCGTATAACCAGGGTGGATTTAATGTTAGCCAATTAACGACAAGTCAGCAGGTTTATGCTATTAAGTATAGTTATTCATGGTAAATAATTTTATGATGCGGGCCTAAACTTATATAACTTGCAAATTCGTATAAGTGACTTTGAATATCATAATTGTGTCTTTTACCAACTTAATCTGGGGTATCCATTTTGGGTAGCAACATTCGGAGTAATTTATAAGGTAAATATTACAAATTGATGATAAACTCCTGGCATACAAATAGGTGATTATGGTCTCAATACTCGACATTTTTAATTTGATAATATGTGCAACCGTTATTTTACAATATTATCTATTTAAGTGTCAGGTATCAAGGTTTATGGTTAAAAGGAGTAAGACTTGGTTGGCAGGTCACTAAAGATAAAAGTACGTAAAAAAATTGCGCCATATTTATATGACAAATATAATTGCTCATTAATTAAGAGTATGATCGTAAAACAATATGGAGTTGCTTTATTAATAAAGCTGCCATCAGGCCTATATACAGTAATGCACGAAGTGGCCTTGGGTAATCCTGAGGTGGAAATATATTATAAATTTGAAATGGCTGAAAAAATGCCTAATCGATTCATATCTAAACTTGAGGCTAAGGCATACATCCTTGATATGGTCTCAGGCAAAAATAATGATTTTTGTTGGATGTGACTTAGTTTGTAATGCAACTTAAATCTACTAATCTATCTAAGTTGCATAGCTAATTAAGTTAAGCTATTTTTTCTTAACTTTACACTCATCCAGTTTATTATTCTTAAATTCACACTTAACTAGTTGATACTGATCTGTTGAAAATTCCAGCTCAGTAGAATTATCACGTATTAAATGCTTTTTATTCTTCATTTCTTCCATTTTGCAGTTTTTGGTTATTTCATCGGCAGTGCTTGATGGGGTAAGAGAATATTTACCGCAGGTAACTTTGGTATTAATTAAATCAATCTCATCGGCAAATGCTAGAGAGATGCTTGAAATACACAAAAGAATAAGTAGTTTCTTCATAATTAAGCTCCATAAATAAGAGTTGTTATTTTAACCTGATTTTGGACCTTCGTGCGCGATATTGTAGACTTGTCGTCTAAGGATTAAAACTGATTTAATATCTTAACATAGAGGATGGTTTATCTTAGTATTTGCTTACTCCAACAAGTAAAACAGTATTAAACTAAACAATGATATAATCATAATCTAGGCAAGATTAGATTAACCGTAAATGGGACTTTCGAACTTTAGAATTAAAAAGGCTTATCAATGTCAAATTATCTTACGATAGCTGAGGCAGTAGATTTATCCGGAATATCCAAAGAAGAATTTAATAGCAAATATATCGATGGCGGTATAATTAGTGTTCGTGTAGAAAATGGTGAAAAATCTATTGAGTTATCCGAATTTCTCCGCGTATTTCCGAGCGTACGCGTAGCAAAAACAAGCACTCACCCTGATCCAATGGTTGAACTGCAACTAAAACAGCTGAAAATTGAGAATCTTGAATATCAGATTGCCAGTTTGCAAAGGCAGCTTGAACGGCAAAATGACGAATATGAATGGCTTAGAGGTAAATTTGATAACACTACACTATTATTAGAGCAAAAGCTTGACACTTCCGAATTAGATCAGTATAAACAAGAAATTAGGCAATTAAGCCAGCAGGCAATGCAGTGGGAGAAAAAATATAATACTCTCTTAGCTGCCAATGAACTTAAAACCTTAGTGAAAGAAAACCGGGAACTAAAAGAACAATTGGCTGCTAAGGATTCAAAACAGCATATAGATCCAGCGAATAATGTTAAAACTCGTACAAACTCTTTGCTAGAAGGTCAGCCTAAATCGCAAAGAGAAGAGCCAATAAAGTCCGTCGAGCCTATAGAGCCAGAACCTCTTGGCGATGTTAAAGCAAAGCGACGGAAAATTTTTGGCATTTTTTAAAAAGTGATTGGATTTTTAAAAGGCTTAAGCTAGATGCTACTTGGCAAAACACTAAGTTTATTCCGTATCGTTAAATTTACCTGGAAGGCCGATATTTTAATGTTGCTATTTTGCTCTATAATTTATTTAATAGATGCGAAACTATTGCCTCATTTTATGCTGCCGATTGCGTTTCCTGCTCTTATGGGGACTGCCATCGCATTTTTCGTCGGATTTAATAATAACCAGGCTTATGACCGGTGGTGGGAAGCCCGCATAATTTGGGGCGGTATTGTAAATGACTCCCGCTCTTGGGCGCGAAATTTAATTGCTTACAATCAAGATAATAATGCAACCAAGCGCATGATTTATCGCCATATCGCATTTTTATATGCGCTAAGAACTTCTTTACGTAAATATTCAGATTTGGATTTTCATAAATACCTATCCAATTCAGATTTATTACAATTAGATAATTGTAAACATGTAGCTAATAAGTTATTAACAATACAAGCTCATGAATTAAAGACCCTTAAACTAGAAAATAAAATTGATCAATTTGAATTTGCTAACTTAAACGGGCTAATACAAAATTTTTGTGAAAGTATGGGGAAATCCGAACGAATCCTCAATACTATTTTCCCAACCAACTATATCTATTTTACCAAAATTTTTATCTGGCTGTTTATTGCTCTAATCACCCTTTCTACTTCTAGTTTGGTTGGGGCTTCATCAATTATATTAGGGTGGATGATGGGTTTAGTCTTTAATACGATCCATTTAAATGGCATGAACCTGATGAACCCGTTTGAGCATAATCCATCAGGCATTCCATTAAATAGCATTACGCGAAATATTGAAATTAATTTACTCCAAGAATTGGGCGAGGAAGCGATCCCAGAACCGATTAAAGCAATTAATGGCGAGTATATTTTGTAATAAATAACCAGCAAGACTTAATGGCGGACACTTTTATTCAAAAGGGGCATTACCATGGTAACAGGCGCAAAGCATAAGGCGGTTACACCAATTAGTGCACCTAGCGGATGGTTATGGAATAATGCAACCAGACAAACTGCAAAGCTAGATAATCCGAATTCGGCCGAATAACATAGCCCAAGCGCTAGACCTCCTTTATCTTTATAGTGTTCCATTAGTTTAACTTGGGCTGGAGTAATTATCAATGCCGAAGCTGAACGCATAATTATAATTCCAAGAACTAATAGCGAAATTAATAATATCTTTTGACTAATGAATAAACTTACCAGTAATGCTAAAAAACCGATGATACTGATATAAACGCCGATAGTCATAATTTTTATGGGCGCCATTTGGTTGCGGTTTAATATCATCATTAACGTATTGCCAATAAAATATCCGCTAGCAATAATAATAAAAAGATAAGAATAAATAAGCGGTGTCATGCCCAAGGTATTTATAAAAAGATAGCTTGAAATTCCAATAAAGGGAAAATATGCAGCAAACGCAAAACCGATAGCTAATGTAAAATGTAAACAGATTTTATCGGTAAGTAGATTTGTATATTCTTTAGCATAACTTAAAATGCTATTTAGTTTAACAGTTGGTGTTGTATTCGTTTCTTTAATAATGCCTAACCCCCACATAAGTAACACCATGCCAAATATGCCACTTAGAATAAAACAACTTTCCCAGCCCCAGAATTTGGCAAGGAAAGCCCCAATACTTGGAGCTATTGCTGGAGAAATAACCACTCCCATTACTACAATCCCAGATGCATGTAATTGCTCTTTAGGATCCATTGTATCTTTAAAAACTAATCGGGCAACGATAGATACGCAGGCGCAGCCATATGCTTGTAGAACCCTTAGACCAATAATTAGCCAAATTGAAGGAATAATTGCAATTAAAAATGAAGAGAGCATATAAATTGCGATACCAGAGAGTAAAATGCTTCTACGGCCAAAACGGTTACTTAAAATTCCAGTAAAAAGTACAGAAACTGCCATACCCAGAGTATAAGCCGAGATAGTAAGATTAACTGTTGCCGGATTAGTATTAAAGTCTAAAACCATTTGCGGTAATGATGAGATATAGATATCAGTCGAAGAAACTGATAATAGCGTGGCTAATAGGGCAAAATATGTGAATAATTTGGTATTTAATTGCCCCTTACTTAACCCCTTAGTTTCGGATATGGTATTTTCCATGATAATACTCCTCTATGTCAAAATCATATGGAGTAATTATAGCCAACTAAGGTCAGGCTGCTAATGTTCCAAAATGGATATACTAACAAATTCTACAAAAATATAGTTCCTTAATACCGGACACTCCATGCCTTATTATCTTGTTAATTGCAATTATACCAGTAAGGCCATTTAACTTTAAGATATATTCTTGCTTCTGTGCCTTATAATCCATTATGGCAATAATCCTAAATTTTATTTGTTATTAAGCAAAATTATAATCTCCAGAATTTCATCTAAATTTACTTTATTTTACCGCTAATCTTAATCTAATCACTATACTTATTTATAATCAATTTGAGCTATACTTAAAATACGCTTTTGCACTTTATCTATATTCTGAGTATCTATAGAATCAGGATTACAGAGACCTATAACATCATTTAAAAATCTAGGGTTCTGGCAAAATATTTTAAATTGATTAATAATAAATTCTTTAACGCCTTGTTCGGCATTCAATATTTCATCAACGACACTTGGACGACATTCAATTACACTGATAATATCTTCCATATCATGGCTAGCCATAAAATCTTTATTTTCGCGATTATTAAAAGCCTCTAATTTAGTAGCAACAAAATACACTGGGGATATTACATTGACAGTTACGCCATTAAGAGCAGAATAAATAATTGGGTGTTTAAATGCCTGAGCATACCAGGTATTAGTAGAGCCAATTATATTAGTAGTAGGCATTACATCAATTAAACAGTCATCTTTATACCACCTACAAATAGGGGCACCATCTTCACTAACCTCTTTGAAACCTACTTGCTTTAACTTATCAATAAATTTATAGTAATCAACTAATGCTTCTACGTCAATTACGCAATCAACATCTTTTGTTGCCCGAAAGTAATTGTCATTCGATGTAAATAATAGTGGAACAATAGAACCACCAACAAATAACATGTCATTGGCAATATCCCCAAGATTCTCAATTGCTACATCAATGAGCTTTATTGTAACTATTTTGTTCTTTTGCATAATCATCCAATGCAATTTTAAATTTTTCTTTAGCTAGATTTCTTTCCCTTACTCGTTGTTCTCTTAATGCGTCAACCGTAGTTAATAAATTATAAAACTCATTATCGGGATTTTTAATTATTACATCAGGTAGCCTATCGTATAATGGCTCAATTCCAATACCTTCATCACTACCCAACGCATTAATCCATACAGGCTTATTCTCATTAACAACAAATTCATCCTTAAAGATTGGAGCTGCATAGCTAGTTAGAATTCCTTTGCCTTTTCCTGTACGATTTAAAGGAAAAACATATCTAAAACCATGTACAAAAAAATCCTCACATGCTGATAAGGCAACAATATCAGTTGTATTTGTTTTAATAAGTAATCTCGCGTGCCTTAATCTTTTTAAGCTATTACTAATTTCAGATTGTGGAATTTCTAATTCAGCAGAAAGCATTTGCTGATTCCATGGCTTACTTTTCATTGCTATTATTTTTAACAGGACTGCAATATTTCTACCGCTAATCATTTTATAATCTTTCATTATCAAATAATTTGATAATTGAATTATAACATACAGTTATCATGGTTAAAAAAATTTATCAACGATTTTCTTTGGTCGCCTAGCTATTGCGTTGCTTCGTGCAGTGATGCTCCAATTGGTATTATCTGACAATACAGAAAGCACCTGAATAGCTGCGCTAGCTTAACGCCTTATATTGTAAGAAGGTAGAGAAGATGGTTTTACGGCGTGTTGGATAAAAAGGAAAATATAGATATAAATTAGATTGTGTTCATCGGGAAAAGTTACTCTCAATATTAATTTCCTTGCCAAATTTTGAAGGACTATGTGAAAAATTTTCTATAAAAGAACAAATTTTTAATTTTATTAAGCATATTATGATAATACGGCTAAACAAATTGAGACATTTGAATTATTTTTAATAAGTTAGCTTTTATAGATGCTTAATTCTGTATAAGCTCTATGTTAGCAAATCTAAGATTGCTAATATTGAGCTATTTTCTGTATGGGATTTTTTAGAACTTCTGCCACAAATTTTTTGTGCTATACCTGACAATATACTTGACCAATAAGTTAATTAAATTAACATATTGATTTAAATTGCTATAAGTTAATTAAGTGTTATTGTGTCAGTATGCCTAACATAATCAACTTTTACTTAGCTATTAATTCCGCGATTGAGCGAATTTTGCTCTCATCATTATTTAATTCAATTATTCTTGATCCAAGTAAGCTTGGCGGAAAATAAATATGTAATCCAAGTTCAATGGCTTTTTTAACCAAATATTCACTACTTGGGGGATTAATATCAAATTTGCCACAAAGTTTATCATTAATTATTTTCTGTACCGTACCGCGGGCAATACCCAGGTAGTTGCCGATCTCGTATTGAGAAAAGTTATGAATAAGCAGGAATAATACTTGATGCTCACGCTTGCTTAGATTGGGTCTATCTTTAACTGTGCTATCCACTCCACTAGCCGGTATTAGCATATTACTTTGAAAGTTCAGTAGGAAATTAAATGGGTTGGCAAACCAAGAGAGGGTATACGTACCAAGTAATTCGCCATCAGCGGCTAATAAGGGAAAGATATTTGCCAGCCGAATATATTCCCGGTTATCTTTGTCCCTGGCATAGGCAAAGAAGCTTTTACGTTGCCGGGTTTCGAGGACTAAATCATACAGGTTAGTTAATTTTTGGTTATAACCAGCAAAATATTCATAGCTATGTTTAGCAGTAAATTCTTCAAGAGTCAGACCAAGTGCATTCTCCTGGTTTAAATTTGATTGCTGGCGAATAAAATAATCATTAATGAAAACTAAACGATTTTGAGTGTCACACACTTGGCAAAATAAGTTTTGGCCATTAAAAGTTATAAAAAAGTTATCTATAAGGAACTTTATTTTCGGATTAGTGTCGAATTTCATATAATTTGTTAAAGGCATAAAATGGTTATTTATAATATTATTTTAGCTTAAAAACTAGAAATAGGATTTATTATTTATTGACTGATGATACAGAACTAATAAAATTTCACTAAGTATTATCTGATTTATTAAACAGGTTATTTGATTTATAACTCAAATCTTTCGCATATAAGATTTTGTATTACTCGCTTGCTATTTGTTGATAAACTCGCTTCGCTCAAACAAATCAACAAATTAGCAAACTTCGCAAACAAAATCTAATTAGCTCCATAGTTCGTATAAATCAAATAACCTGTCTAATAAATCCTATATTTTTATCAGAATTTGTGAGAGTGTGTAACATCAGTTATCAAACTCAAGTAGGTGGGTACTTTTAATTGTGATTTTTAATGAAAGATTAATCTAATCATGCTAAGACTTAAAGTAATCGATAAGACCAAACCATGCAATTATCCTACTACGCTGACTGAAAGTCGGCTAAAAAAGCTAGTTTTAGCCAATAATATCGATGATGCAAGTTACATGGGTGTATGGGACCGATTAAAAGATCTGTGCCGAAAGTTGTTTGATTTATCTAAAAAGGCAAAATTAGAAAATTTCTGGTATGAACTTCATCAGAACCTTAATTTTCCTTATAAAACCAATCCAGATGCCAATTCAGTAGCACTTTATAGCTTAGTAATTTTTAAAAGAATAATTAATAACCTAGAAAGCAGTGACCAACAACGCTTAACAGTCGATGTTCAAACTGGTGACTTAAGTAAAACCATAGAATTAAAGCTTGATGGAAAAAGCCTAATTTCGTTTAATGGAATAGAGCATAGTTTCTGCACCAAGAATATAGAAAAATATTTGGCAAACGGGACTATCTCAGAAGCGTTTTTGGATAATACATTTACTAATTTAAACTCTCAAGCTGAAAATAATGTTAAAAACCTGGAGGTGACTCCTACGGGGGATGAAACTAGTCCTGCTGTAGAAACTTTGCAGCAAAAAGAGGGGTCTCGATCAAGTAGAGTAATTTCAAATCCTATTACACCGCAAACTGAACAAGCCAATCAAAATGACACTACTAATACTGTATTAGCAGAGCTTGAGGGAGTTTTTAGTCAGTATGGAATAGTTAATGATAAGCTACCGCAGATATTAAAAGAAGTTATTTTGGCAAAAGATAGCGACCAATTGGTTGAACTGATATTGCAGTTTAACCAGCTTTCAGTGCCAGTTGCGAAAAATGAAGATATAACTGATTCAAAAGAAAGTCTTCAACCCAATCTATTTTTAATTATGGATAGCAAAGAAATTTTATTATATCATTCAGCTAAGCGAATCTGGAGTTTTGCGCATAATTTTAAGATTGATGGCAGTCTACGAACTTCTTTATTGAAGCAATTTGACGAAAGTTTTGCTGATAGAATCAATGATGCTTGGGGGGCCTCTATCGAAAATCGTTGGACTTATCTCGCATTTGAAACAAGCGAAAAGTTGAGAATGCTGAATGATAAATTGCAACAAATTAACCAGAAGTGCAAAAAAAAAGAAGATAAATTAGCAAATGATGAAAAAATTTTTAAATTAATGGAAGAAGCCGCCAATGATACAACGCATTATATGCCTTTCAAGTTTAACACATGTTACAGAGAAACTGTAATTCAGCCGAGGCACAATGATGAAGTGCTACGTAGCAAAATTAGGGAGGCTTTGGCAGGAAATAGAAAAAGTCTTGAAGCATATAAAATAAACCAAAATATAGAATTAGCTGAGCTAGCAAGAGAAATAGCAATTACGCAGCACCAGCTTGAAATTATAACAACTTATCAGCCAATATGGGAAAAAGATAATATTAACGATAAACTTCTAAAAAATATAAGTTATCTGCGGGGGTGTAAAGATGCTGGCCTGTATCCAGTCGATATTGATAGCCGAATTAACAATATTAACTGCTATATTGAAATTCTTGAATTAGGTTATCGTCTTGTTAAGGAAAGTGACATTGCTAAAAAGCAATGCACTATTTTTAGGGTTTTTGCTGACAATAGCCGCGAAATATGGCTTGAATATTCTATACAAGAAAGTAACCAAACGCTTGAGTTTAGTGAGGAAGACTATCTATTAAGTTTGCAACTTGAAGAATTTAATACCCTTAATCAAGCGCAATAACCGCTATGTTTTCAGGTATAATATCCTTATTTTGATATAAGGGAAATTTGACATGAGCGGCCTAATAATCTTTGTTATTATTATATTACTGCTTCTAATCGGCATACTTTCATCCGTATTTATCGTTCCGCAGCAGCGGGTGGCGGTGATTGAACGGTTTGGTAAATTTAACCGTACCGCGCCTGCCGGGCTTAACTTTCGGATACCGGTTATTGAGACGATTGCCGCCAAAGTTTCAACCCAAATTCAACAGTTGGACGTTACTACCAATACGAAAACCAAGGATAATGTTACGCTTGAATTGATTACTTCGGTACAGCTACTTATTGATGAAAAAAATGTATTTGATGCGTTTTATAAGTTAGCTAACCCAAGTTCCCAGATTCGTAGCTATATATTCGACATTGTGCGCGCGCAAGTACCAAGTATGACATTGGATAAAGTCTATGAAAGCAAAGACGAAATTGCTAATAATATCGAGCAGGCGTTGTCTAAGCAAATGGCAAGTTTTGGCTATATAGTTACTAAAAGCTTAATTACCGATATTAATCCAGATAAGCGGGTGCTAGATGCGATGAATCAAATTAATGAACAGGAACGGTTGCGCGATGCGGCACAAGCGAAAGCTGAAGCCGAAAAAATTATTAAGGTAAAACAAGCCGAGGCCGAAGCAGAAGCTATGAAGCTTGCAGGTAAGGGGATTGCCGACCAGCGTAAAGAAATTATTGCCGGTCTACGCGAATCAATATTAGAGCTACGTGAAGTGCTAGGCAGTGGGGTTGACCCCAAAGAAGTTATGCAGCTGGTAATAACTACCCAATATTTTGATGCCTTGAAGGAAATCGGTGCAAACAGTAAAACTAATACCTTATTACTTCCGCATACCTCGCAAGGGATGCAGGCATTAACCGAGCAGATGTTAACTGCAAATATTGCTGCCAAACAAGAATAAAGAATAGTAGAGCACCGGTTATTGGTGCTCTTTTTCATTTTTTTAAAAGCTGCTTAAAAGACACTTCGTTTTTAAGTGGATAGAACAATTTTATAGTTATATTAATTAGCGATAACGCTATTAAGTCAGCATATAATTTATTGATATACTTATGCTTAAAAAAAATATTTTTTTGGTTGTATAAAAAGCATTAAATTCGGCTATAAAACCAGTATAATACTAGACTGGTAGAGAATGTTCATAAGGAAAGCAAATTAGCTGTAGTTGGCTTTCCTCTTAGTATTCTGGGTGGTAAATAATAAAATCTTGGGAGTTTTTATGAAGTTTGTGGTAGCTTTTAAAGTAAGGTTATTAACTTTTTTTGATAACCGATTTACGCGCCGAAGCCAATTTAAGGGCGATACCAACCTCTTGGATGAAAATTATCATGTAGATAAAAGCAAGGCTCCTCCTACAATCACGCAAAACCTAGTTAAACATGCCTATCTATCTAATGCAGAGTCATTGCTTTCTTTAGGTTCGGATTTAAATGGACTGACCCCGTTTGAGGTTGAGCAAAAACTAGAAAAATTTGGCCATAATGAGATAGATAAGCAAGAAGAGCTATCTTGGTATAAGCATTTATGGTTAAGCTATAAAAACCCGTTTAATTTGCTATTAACTGTTCTTGCGATTGTCTCATTTTTAACTGATGATACCACTGGTACTTTGGTAATTGGCGTAATGGTAGTAATTTCTACCGTATTACGCTTTGTGCAGGAGCGCAGGTCAAATAATGCTGCGGATAAACTAAAAGAGATGGTAAGTACTACCGCGACTGTTATCCGCCAAGACGATGAAGATGATGAAGATGATGAGCATATAGCCGAACTTGAAAAACAGATTTCAGCTTCCAACCCAATGCAGATGGCAAACCGGGCTGAGATTCCGATTAAAAACCTAGTACCTGGAGATGTGATTACCTTGTCTGCCGGTGATATGATTCCTGCAGATGTGAGAGTATTGACCGCAAAAGACCTATTTGTATCCCAAGCCGCATTAACCGGCGAATCATTACCAATCGAAAAGTTTTCAAAACAAGGCAAGGAGAATATCTCTGATGCTCTAGAACTTGAAAATATCGGCTTTATGGGAACCAATGTAGTTAGCGGTTCTGCATTGGCTGTTGTGTTGACAACCGGTAAAAATACCTTGTTTGGTTCGTTAGCCGATAAAGTAGTTGCCCAAGACGTAGCAGAAACTTCTTTCCAAAAAGGTGTCAATAAAGTCAGCTGGCTCCTAATTTATTTTATGCTGGTAATGTCGCCAATCGTATTTCTTATTAATGGTCTAAGTACCCATGCCTGGAGAGATGCAGCATTATTTGCCTTATCTGTGGCAGTAGGCTTAACTCCGGAAATGCTGCCAATGATTGTAACCTCCACCCTGGCTAAGGGTGCGGTGGTAATGTCACGGCGCAAGGTTATTGTAAAACGTCTGGATGCTATCCAGAATTTTGGGGCGATGGATATACTTTGTACCGATAAAACTGGTACGCTTACCCAGGATAAAATCTGCCTAGAAAAACATACTGACATATTTGGTAAAGATTATGATGATGTACTTGAATATGCTTACCTAAATAGTTATTACCAGACCGGTCTTAAAAACCTGCTTGACGTGGCTGTTTTGGAACGGGCTAATTTTGGTGATATTCCTTCGTTAGTTAAAAAATATAATAAAGTTGATGAGGTTCCATTTGACTTCCAGCGTCGTAGGATGTCGGTGGTAGTAGCCGATAATTCCGGTGGTAATGTTCTAATTTGTAAGGGTGCAGTTGAAGAAATGCTTAGCTGCTGTAAATATGCAGAGCATGATAATGAAATTATGCCCTTAACCGAAGAATTGCTTGCCAAACTTCGCTCGGTAACAGCTGAATTAAATGCAGATGGCCTACGGGTAGTAGCTGTAGCTAAAAAGAACTATCCAAATCCGAAACCAAGTTATTCGGTTGAAGATGAAAAAGAAATGATCCTGGTTGGCTATGTAGCTTTCCTTGATCCACCAAAAGAAACTACCCGTCCGGCGATTGATGCATTAGCCAATCTTGGCGTATCTGTTAAGATCCTAACCGGGGATAATGAACTGGTGACAGCAAAAGTATGCCGCGAGGTAGGCTTGGATGTAGAAGGGCTGCTACTTGGTTCAGATATCGATAAATTATCCGACGAGGAATTAACCCGGATAGCCAAAAATACTACCGTATTTGCCAAATTAACCCCGGCACATAAAGAACGCATTGTCGAGCTACTTCGCGCTGGCGGCCACGTAGTTGGCTTTATGGGCGATGGAATTAACGATGCGCCGGCGCTACGTGCTGCCGATATCGGTATTTCTGTTGATACTGCGGTAGATATTGCCAAAGAGGCTGCTGATATTATCCTTCTTGAAAAGAGTTTAATGGTATTGGAGCAGGGTGTAGAAGAAGGGCGTAAGACTTTTGCCAATATGCTTAAATATATCAAGATGACGGCAAGCTCGAATTTCGGGAATGTATTCTCGGTATTAGTTGCTTCGGCATTTATTCCATTTTTACCAATGCTGCCGGTACAACTATTATTACAAAACCTGATTTATGATATTTCTCAGACCGTAATCCCTTTTGATAATGTCGATGCCGAGTTTGTTGAAAAACCGCAGCGTTGGGACCCGGCTGATTTACGTCGTTTTATGATTTTCTTTGGGCCTATTAGTTCGATCTTTGACATTATTACCTTCATTGTGATGTGGCATGTATTTGGTGCCGATAGTGCGGCTCACCAAACATTGTTCCAAAGTGGCTGGTTTATTGAAGGTTTGTTGACTCAGACATTAATTGTACATATGATTCGGACCAAAAAAATCCCATTTATTCAAAGCACTGCGGCATGGCCAATGTTATTGATGACTACTTGTGCAGTTACGATCGGAATCGTTTTACCGATGTCGCCGCTAGCGCACTTGGTTGGCATGCAAGCTTTGCCATTAGGCTATTTTGTGTTCCTGATCCTGGTAGTGGGTGGTTATATGATCTTAACCCAGTCATTAAAAGGCTTTTATGTCCGCAAGTTTGGCTGGCAGTAGCCGCAAATCAAATATTATCTAATTTAAGGAGGCACGGGTGCCTCCTTTTTAGTATCTGCAACTTTCTTCTAGTCTCATTATTCAATAAAATGCAACAAAATTTAACCTTGGCTTGGGTAATCCTGGGCTATGGAGGAGCATGCCTTGTTTCATTTTAAGCGACTAATTATTTGAATTAATTTATTTGGTGATAGCCATAAAAAAACGGGTAATTTAAAGTTTAAACTTTTGTATGATAAATTTACACAGCTGTAGCTTATTTACCAATATAATATACGGGTGTTAATTCATTCGAAAAGTTAGCGATTATTCTATTTTTGGAAGGGTTATTATGAAGAAATTTTTTGCGGTGCTGCAGCAGGTTGGCCAATCCCTAATGCTACCTGTTGCGTTACTGCCTGCAGCTGGGATTTTGCTGGCATTTGGTAATGCCTTTCAGAATCCAGCCATGATCCATTATATTCCAGTACTTAATTTGCATTGGGTTCAAGAACTTGCCCATTATATGGAACAAGCCGGGGGTATAGTTTTTGCTAATTTACCTATTTTATTCGCAGTTGGTGTCGCAGTTGGCCTTTCAGGTGGAGAGGGAGTTGCCGCATTAGCCGCTATTGTTGGCTTCTTAATTATGAATGTGGTAGTAGGTATGGCAAGTAACGTCCCTGGAATTGTTGAGTTAGTTGAGCATCCAGATCCGAAGCTGGCAATTGTCCTCGGTGTCCCGACATTACAGATGGGGGTATTTGGCGGAATTATTATGGGGGTAATAGCAGCTAATATTTACAAGAAGTATTATGATATCGAACTGCCGCCATACCTGGCATTCTTTGCCGGCAAGCGCTTTGTGCCGATTCTGACTGCGGTAGTCGCAATTATTCTTGGAGTAATTTTAGCTTTTATCTGGCCACCTATAGGTAATGCGTTAAATTGGTTTTCAAATTCTATGATTAATGCTAATTTGACGCTTTCCGCGTTAATTTTCGGAATTATCGAGCGAGCATTGATTCCATTTGGTCTACATCATATATTTTATAATCCTTTTTGGTACCAATTTGGTGACTATGTTGCTAAGTCCGGGCAAATTGTCCACGGTGACCAGACGATATTCTTTGCCCAGCTAAAAGATGGTGTGCCATTTACAGCAGGAACATTTATGACAGGAAAGTTTCCGTTTATGATGTTTGGCTTACCGGCAGCTGCTTATGCAATGTATCAAGAAGCGGCACCAGCCAAGAAAAAAATGGTTGGGGCGCTTATGTTTTCAGCAGCCTTAACTTCATTTTTAACCGGGATTACCGAACCAATTGAGTTTAGTTTTCTATTTGTCGCACCACTTTTATTTGTTGTACATACCATCTTTGCCGGCCTATCATTTATGGTTATGCATTTATTAGGTGTGCATATTGGTATGACATTTTCAGGCGGTTTTATTGATTTCGTACTATTTGGGATTCTGCCAAACCGCACACCATGGTGGTGGGTAATTATAATCGGCGTTTTATTCTTTATGCCGTTATATTACTTTGGTTTTAGATTTATAATCCGCAAATTCAATTTGGCAACTCCAGGGCGTGAAGCCGGAGACCCTGATGATTTAGAGCAACATCACGCTCCGGAAAATGATGCCTACCAACATGCTGCCCAAGTTCTATCTGCGTTTGGTGGTATTGAAAATATAGTTACCTTAAATGCCTGCATGTCGCGGTTACGGATTGAAGTAAAAGACAAAAGCAAAGTGCAAAAAGCCCAACTAAAACAATTAGGCGCTGCTGGGGTGTTGGAAGTAGGTAATAGTGTACAAGCGGTATATGGTACTCGTGCCGAAATCATCAAGACCAAAATGCAGGAAATTATTTCTGGTAAAGTACAGCTGAAAACCCCAATTAGCAATGATCAAGGCAAAACTCTAGAGAAAGAGCCGCCACATCCTGCGCAAACGGCTAAGGCAGCGTATGTTGAAGAGAGTCAGTTAAACCCGAATCAGCAAAGTCCTAGTCGATTGACAGCAAATTTCGTTATGCCGCTTAGTGGAGAATTGATCAAACTGGAAGAGGTGCCAGATCAGGTTTTCTCGACTAAAGTAATGGGGGATGGCTTTGCGATTAAGCCAAATTCAAATTTATTGGTTTCTCCTATTGATGGTAAAGTTACCATGCTCTTTAAAACCAAGCACGCATGTGTAGTTAGTATGCCTGATGGTTTTGAGGTCCTTATTCACATCGGTATGGATACTGTTAATCTGGGGGGAGCTGGGTTTGAGGCGTTAGTAGCTACCGGTGACGAAGTGAAAAAAGGTACGCCGCTAATTCGCTTTAATCGCTCGGAAATTGAACCAAAAGTGCCATCAATGATTACGCCAATTGTATTTACCAATCTTGCTGATATGAACAAGGAATTACATATTGAAGGCTATAACCATGAGTACAAGGAAGGGGAATTGATCCAGGTACACTTTAAATAAACTAAATAAATCATTTAAAGCGCGGCAAAGCTATAATACTTTGCCGCTTTTTAATAGTGGCTAATATTCCAGATATTATCGAAAGATATAAATATATTAGATAACTAGCTGATCTAGAGCGAATTTTCGACTGCTAAGTCATCCATAAATTATTGATGAGTATTATAATCCGGCACTAATTTATAAAACGAATCAAATAATTATTCACCGAGAGCTCATTAATGAAACTATCGTCTAGATCCAGATTGTGTAATCTGTTTATTATAAATTCACTTATCTTCTTTGTGATTTTTTCTTTTCTTTCAAACATTATCTTATATGTTAACCCTACCGAAGGAGGCAACGCGCAAAATGCCGGATATGTCATTAATTATCGATTATCAATGTTAGAGCCGCCAGAAGATAATAAGCAAGCGGAACTTCACAACTTGGTTATAAATAAAGTAGAATTAACTAATAATATTATTCCTGAAATAAACATCAATACCAATATAGCAACGTCGATGACCGAACTGATACGTATAACCAAGCAGCTGCCGTTGATAAAGCTTAGCCAATATAATTCGGGAAAGGTTAGTGGAACTATCAATACACTGGATAAGACCGGTTACTTGATTATAACTGGCATATCGTTTAGCGCTTCTGTGGCATTGCTTATATTGTGGGAATTGATTGTTTCACGAGTAGTAACTAAACTTCAGCAAAATAGTTTAAGTGGTTATAAGCATCAGTTTAGTTATCGTCCGGATATTGATGGTTTAAGGGCAGTTGCGATTTTAATGGTAATACTGTTTCATTTTAATAATAAGCTGTTACCAGGAGGATTTATAGGGGTAGATATATTCTTTGTTATTTCCGGATATTTAATAACGCGGATCATTTATTCTGAAATGGAAAACAAGGCTTTCTCTTTCAAGAAGTTTTATACCCGCAGGATAAAAAGAATCCTGCCAACATTGTATATTATGCTGCTAACGTTATTAATAATAGGTGCGTTTATATTGCCAAATGGAGGTGATACGACTGAACTATGTAATTCAGTAAAAGCTAATTTATTTTATTACTATAATTTTTATTTATTAGCTAATGGGCATAGTTACTTTGATAATCCAGAGAACCAGCAGTTGTTGCTCCATACTTGGTCGCTAGCGGTAGAAGAGCAGTTTTATATAGTTTTTCCAATTATCCTGCTTTGCTGTGTACGTAAAATTAAGCCTCATACTATTATCAAGGTATTAGTTACGGTGGCAATTTTATCTTTGCTAGTTTCAATTTATTATTCGCACCACGATAGGCTATTTGCCTATTATATGCTTCCATCGCGAGCTTTTGAATTATTGCTGGGGAGTATTTTAGCTATTGGCGCTGATAAATTTATAGAGCGGAGAATTGGCTTACTAGACATGTGCTACAGGAAGTCATCTTGGTTTGCTATTTTGGGACTAGCTATGATTTTTGTTAGTAGCTTATTTATTAATAAGGCAAGTATCTTTCCTGGCTATAGAGGGTTAGTACCTTCAGTTGGCGCAACTTTATTCATTTTTGCCGGTTGTTGTAACCCTAGTAATCTAGTCAGTAAAATAATGGCAAACCGTTATATGGTATTTATCGGTTTAATTTCATATGCTTTATATATTTGGCATTGGCCGATACTTGCTCTATACCACTATGAAAATCCGGCAAGTGAAATCAGCCTTAATTCAGCATTAGTTTTACTCGCTATAATTGTAAGTATTGCAATTATTAATTATTTTATTATTGAACGACCGTTAAAAGCCTTATCTTTAAATTATGTCCAGGTTGTTTTTTACCTATGTATAATACCAATAGGGCTTATCCTCTTGGCTACGGCAGTTGTTACTTCCGGCATTATAAGTAAATCACAACAGCTAAGATTAGAAACCCAACTCCCTGATGATTTTTGTTATGCTAAATACACTAACAATGGCTGTCTGTTTGGTGATAAAGGAGCTACAGCTGGGCAAAATGTATTATTATTTGGTGATTCACATGCGGCAGCATTTGGCTCGTTTATCAGTGAATTGGCAATTCATAATAAGTTTAAACTGGCAGTGCATACTTCGCGGGGCTGCCCGCCAATTTTAGACCCAACTAAATTAACTGACACTAAATGTAGGGAGGCAGCAATTGGCTTTGCCAGCCTTGCCAAAGATTATAAGACAATAATTATTGCTGGGGCTTATTCAGGTTATATGAAAAATAAAGATTTTCTTAATGAGTTTTCAAATACTTTGAACTATTTAAAAGTACATGGCAAAAAGGTGATTTTGGTAGGGGACGTCCCCTATTACCCAGAGGGGAGCATTTCCTATATACTACGCAGGACCATAATTAAAGATAGTTTTAAGCATGGTTTTGACTTGTCAGGTGTAAATCTTAGCCAGCAGAATATTGCTGAAAATAAGCAAATAAAGAAACTAGCTGACCAAGAAAACATCCATTATTTTGATTTTGAATCAGAAGTATCTTCAACTATCGAGACATATCCTTTTTATAATAGATATTTATTGTATGCAGATTCTGGGCATCTAAACCCACATGGTGCATATTTACTTGCCAAACATATAGAGGGAACACAGGTTGAGCGTAAGCTAGTATCTTGGGTTTTAAATTTTTAATGAAACCGATATTTCGGTTAATTTGTATTATGGTGAGTAATAACGTTAGTTAATTCCAAAGTAAGGGTAGTTTTGCGTTATTTTTACAAAATGGCAAAAAAAATGTTTAGCAAAATTGGCTTTTAAATGAAACGCTTAGAAAATAATTAATTATGGATAAGTAAAAATTTACTAAAAAGTTTTGACAGTCGCTGAAACCTTGTGGCATAATAACTTCCTCGACGAAAAGAGGCACTAGGAAGTTCAGCTAGTTGCGGGAATAGCTCAGTTGGTAGAGCACAACCTTGCCAAGGTTGGGGTCGCGAGTTCGAGTCTCGTTTCCCGCTCCAGTAAATTTTCGTTGGCAGGCTCAAAAAAGTCTGCGGGAATAGCTCAGTTGGTAGAGCACAACCTTGCCAAGGTTGGGGTCGCGAGTTCGAGTCTCGTTTCCCGCTCCAGTAAATTTTCGTTGGCAGGCTCAAAAAAGTCTGCGGGAATAGCTCAGTTGGTAGAGCACAACCTTGCCAAGGTTGGGGTCGCGAGT